>NZ_JAOWEQ010000040.1:0-911130 GCF_030336505.1 Citrobacter sp. Cf116
GCACAGCTGGCGCAGGGAAAATCCCCTACCCCATAAAGCACAAAACCCGCGCAAGGCGGGTTAAGTACCCGGTCAGCCGACCAAAGCTTTCCGGAACGAGTTTTGACCAATAACCACTACCTTAGGCGGCGATCATCAGCTGCCGGGTATCTTACAATCCTATGGAGCCCGAACGCAATGTTAACGTATGCGTATCTTATTAAAGCCAAAGCGAAAGCAACTGAGGCAAAAAACCTGTTTTGCTGGTTCTCTGCGAAATCAGATTCCCGTGCAGAACGCGAAATCCTCAATATTCTCGAAGACAACGATATTGCCGTCGGTCGTGGCGCCGACTATCAATTACCTGTCCGCACCAACTGGTTTGTTGTTGACGATCTTCCTGAGGAAAGCACACTTGATGACACATGGTGCGATCGTTACGAACTGGCAGAAGACCAGCAAACGTGGCAACTGAAACAGAAGCCGGATAATGAAAATCTGGAGGCTTCCAGCCAGCAAAAACCTGAAACCTCCAGTGCCAATGTACCCACCAGCGATGCGCCAGCATTGCTCCGCCCCATATCTCGCCTGCGCCTGTCTCAGCGGCTGATTGCGCACCTGTTAAATGACGGTGAAGAGAAGGAAATCAGTGAAGCGCGGCACGTCCAGATCGGGCAAATGGAACTGGACGAAAATGATCTCTATATACAAAACCTGTTACTGGCCGTTGCAAATGTGCCAGCGGCGAAAGAGCTTTCTGCTCATGTCGAGTGGAACCTGGCAAACGCAATAAAAGAAGTCTTCGACCGTGAGCAGGTCTATACCATTGCTTCATTTGAGGAATTTATTACCGAATGGATTGCGGAACCGAAAGCGCGGACTCAAACCGTGCAGGAGTGGGTTAACGATAAGAAAGCACGAATTGTGGGTGATGAGCCCACCGTTCCACCTGTAACGCCAGAACTCATTACCGTTGCGACTCTCCCGCTACGCCAGCGCCTTTTGGCTCAGTTTGTTTCTGATGAATATGCTTACCATATTGATACTGAACAGAAGAAAACCATTCAGGAACTTGAGCTGGATGTGGATAACAGCTACGTGCAAAATCTGCTGCTTGCCGCCGAGAATGTAGAACCATTCAGGAAAGCGCCAGAGATCGATATCTGGAAGATTGTCAGCGCGCTGAAAACCGTTTTTCCGGTTGATGGAAAACGAGTGGATTTGTCTACCGTAATTCAGTTCTTTAAGGCCTGGTTCAGTACTGAACACATTGACCGCGGGTTACTGGTTAAAGAGTGGTGTAAGGGCAATCGTGTCACGCAGATTCAGCGCTCTGATTCCGGAACGAACGCTGGTGGTGGCAATAAGACCGATCGTAACCCGGCACTTGTCCACACACTGGAAACTCTGGACATTGATATTGCGCTGGCCACGCTTCCAATGGATTTCAACATCTACGATATCCCGGGTGGCGTTTTCCGTCGAGCAAAAGAGATCATTGCTAAAAACGAAAGCCCGTTCAAAGAGTGGTCCGTCGCCCTGCGCAAACGTGCTGGCATCATGGATTATTCCCGTGCTGCTATTTTCGCGCTTATTCGCAGTGCAGAAGAAAACGCTCACCATTTCCCAGAGCTGCTGAGTCGTTACATCAATAAGAACCTGACGGAAACCGACCACCAGCACCCAACTGAAGAAACCCTGGCGGCAGCCGGTCACGTGCCAGAAAAAAGCTGGGAAAACGAGATTAACGAGAAAGTCACAGCTGAACAGAAGGCAGGAGTTGAACAACCAGAAATCGCCAACATGGGCAACGGCGTGTTCTCCATCGATGGCCTGATGGGGAACCAGCAAGCGCCAGCGCTTTCTGTCGTAGACCAGGTACGCCAGCGCGCCGTCGAGGATAAGTTACATCATACCCATACAGAGGAAGCCACCAGCGATGTGCAGATGGAAGAAACTGACAACAACGAAATCAAAGAAGTGTCTCAGAGCGAAACAGCAGTTTTGCCAGTTAAAAGCACTGATGCAACTGGTGACGCGTCAGCTTCCCTGAATAATGAACCCGTTCACCATATTGAAACGGATCCCCTGGACGCTTTCTATACTCACCTGATGGTTGATATGGAAACCATGGGTAACGGTCCTGATGCCCCAATAGTCTCTATCGGCGCTGTATTTTTTGATCCTTCAACTGGTAACACTGGCGCCGAATTTTACCAGGTTGTCAGTCTGGAGTCATCGATGTCGTTTGGCATGAAACCAGATGCGTCGACAATTCAGTGGTGGTTAAAACAATCATCTGAAGCCCGCTCTGCCATTCTTGTTGATGAAACTATGGGGCTGCGTGAATCCCTTGAACTTCTGGCTGACTTTATTGCTGAAAATGCTGCTAACGGTATGGGCGCGTTATGAGGAAGAAAAAGCCAAGCGTTCAGACGTAATGACATTTTCTAAATTATGGAAGTTATTCACCAGTAGCCCAGCTTTTGCTGAACTGGCTCCGCGGACACAGACTGATTACAGGTCATATGAAAAAAAACTGGTCCCAGTGTTCGGGAATATGCGAGCAGATGACATAAAAATTGAGATGGTCAGGATCTATATGGATAAACGTGGCCAACGCAGTATTAACCAGGCAAACCAGGAACTCGGCGGGATGTCGCGTGTTTTCTCATGGGGATATGAACGAGGGTACGTGAAAGGAAATCCGTGCAAAGGAGTACGCAAGTTCTCTTTAAAAGCCCGTGACGTGTACGTGACAGACGAAGAATATCAGGCAATTTATGAAGAGGCGGCACCAGCTCTCCGGGTTGGCATGGAGATATCTTACTTATGTGCAGCTCGCGTTTCCGATGTTCTTTCTCTCAAATGGTCGCAAGTAAGCGAGGAAGGCATTTTTATCCAGCAGGGAAAGACCGGGACTAAACAAATAAAAGTCTGGACTGAACGGCTTCATAACGCCATCGAACTTGCAAAAACTCTGGGTGGGCGGGAAACGGTTATCTGTAGCAGCAAAAAAACTAAATACTCGAAAAGTGGGTTTAACGATCTGTGGGAAACAGCAAGGGAAGCAGCAGGAAGAAAACTTGATAGAAAACTGCCGTGTACTTTTCATGATCTCAAAGCCAAGGGGATATCAGATTACGAAGGCTCGAGTAAGGACAAACAACTATTCTCAGGTCACAAAACTGAAAGCCAAGTTGTGGTTTATGACAGAAAAGTGAAAATTTCTCCCACACTGGATCTTCCAGTATTGGGCAAATCAGAAGATGATGATGGCGAGTTTTATACCAAGTGAATATACCAACACTATACCAAGTGTGACATGAGTCGTTGAAAGGAATTGAGCTAAGTGTTTGAATAGTGGCGGAGAGAGGGGGATTTGAACCCCCGGTAGAGTTGCCCCT
Organism: Citrobacter sp. Cf116; assembly: GCF_030336505.1. Classification (NCBI taxonomy): domain Bacteria; kingdom Pseudomonadati; phylum Pseudomonadota; class Gammaproteobacteria; order Enterobacterales; family Enterobacteriaceae; genus Citrobacter; species Citrobacter sp. Cf116. Next base: position 3,387 of record NZ_JAOWEQ010000040.1, read on the forward strand.
ACTCCGGTTTTCGAGACCGGTCCATTCAGCCGCTCTGGCATCTCTCCGTTTTGGCGGTTGCCATGATGCCAGGTAATTTGGCATTTTAACAGACCCCGTTCCGTCAATTTCGTTCAAGTGACGAGTTTGCGAGCAAAACGATGATTAAGTGGCCCTGGAAAGAGCAAGAAACAACCCGGAGTGACGACTGGCCGTGGGACGACGCCCTGGCTATTCCTCTTCTGGTGAATCTCACCGAGCAAGAACAAGCCAGACTTATCGCCCTGGCCGAGCGCTTTTTACAGCAAAAAAGATTGGTAGCGCTTCAGGGGTTTGAACTTGACCCGCTGAAAAGTGCGCGCATTGCGCTGCTTTTCTGTTTGCCTGTCCTGGAATTAGGGGTCGAGTGGCTCGACGGGTTTCATGAAGTTCTCATCTACCCTGCCCCGTTTGTCGTGGACGATGAATGGGAAGACGATATTGGGCTGGTGCATAATCAACGGGTTGTACAGTCCGGGCAGAGCTGGCAGCAAGGTCCGATAATCCTTAACTGGCTCGACATTCAGGATTCTTTTGATGCCTCCGGCTTTAATCTAATCATCCATGAAGTGGCACATAAGCTTGATATGCGTAATGGCGACCGCGCCAGCGGTATTCCGGCGATCCCTCTGCGAGATATTGCCGGTTGGGAGCACGACCTGTATGCCGCAATGAATAATATTCAGGATGAAATTGATCTGGTCGGTGAAACCGCGTGCAGTATAGATGCTTACGCAGCAACCGACCCGGCCGAATGCTTTGCCGTTCTATCGGAGTATTTCTTCAGTGCTCCTGAATTATTTGCGCCACGTTTTCCGGCCTTATGGCAGCGTTTTATTCAGTTTTACCGCCAGAACCCCATGGAGCGGTTACGCGATACCCGCTAAGATGGTCATTATCGCTCAGCAAATGTGCATTAACGCTGAATTTGAAGATTAATTAAGCAATTGAAATGACGCGCTAATTTTACTGTTGACACCTCATGGTGAGGTCAGTAATATGCGCCTCGTTCACACGATTCCTCTGTAGTTCAGTCGGTAGAACGGCGGACTGTTAATCCGTATGTCACTGGTTCGAGTCCAGTCAGAGGAGCCATATTTAAGAAGCCTGCTCAGGAAACTAAGCAGGCTTTTTGCTTTTCTGCGATCCCATTAGCCAGGTAGAGCGCTTCACTTCACCCCCAGGCTTTTCCATACTGGCAACGAGAGAAGCCCGTTTCTCACGGGCTTTTATTGTTAAATCTGATAATCAATCACCGCTTCATCTGGCTCCATCGCCTGACGCTTAATTTCATCAACGGATAACCCTGCGTTGCATAGCTCGATGAATCGCCAGACGTAGTTGCGCTGCAGTTGTCCGCGTTTAAGCCCTAGCCAAACAGTATTTGCATCAAACAAATGCCGGGTATCCAGACGGGTTAACGTCCCCTCTTCCTGCTCGCCGCTGGATTGCTCTGCCACCAGCCCAATCCCCAATCCCAGTGACACGTAAGTTTTAATCACATCCGAGTCCTGGGCACTGAGAATAATATCAGGTATCAGCCCCTTGCGAGCAAACGCCTCATCGATGCGGGAACGCCCTGTAATCCCCTGACGATAGGTAATTAACGGCCAGTGAGCGATGGACTCCAGCGTTAGCGGAGAAGCCTTCACTAATGGATGGTCCTGAGGAACAAGCAGGCTGTGGTGCCAACGAAACCAGGGAAAAGCCACCAACAATGGATCGCTGCTCAGCCGCTCACTGGCAATTCCGATATCTGCCCCGCCATTTTGTAGCAGGACATCAATCTCCTGTGGTGTGCCCTGAATAAGTTCCAGACGCACCTCAGGGAACAGCTCACGAAAGGCTTTTATCACCGCAGGCAAGCTATAGCGTGCCTGGGTATGCGTGGTGGCAATCGTCAGAACGCCGGACGTGTCATTGGTAAACAGATCCGCCAGTCGACGAACATTGCTGGCCTCATTCAGAATACGCTCGGCAATGATCAGCAAGGCTTTACCCGGTTCAGTCATGCCCAACAGGCGTTTACCGCGACGGATAAAAATTTCGATGCCAAGTTCATCTTCAAGTTCACGAATGTGTCGGCTGACGCCCGACTGCGAGGTGTACAGTATATTCGCGACCTCCGTCAGGTTGTAATCCTGACGGGCCGCCTCGCGGATTATTTTGAGCTGCTGGAAATTCACGTTTCACTCCGGGCACATCAGACATTACGCTATTGTTAAAGTCTGATGCCCGGCATAACAAATAATAAAAACCTGCATCTTATTCCTCGTGGGAATAAGGTTTAGCTGACCAGCTGCAATTCGCGATTTTCCAGCGCCGGACGGCTAACCAACGACAACAGGATCTCCTTCACTGCCTGTGCCTGGGGCGACAAGCTCCCTCTGGCTGATACGTTCAACGATAATGGCAGATTCATCGATGGGGTTGTGATGCGCGCCATCCAGCCGTTCGCTGCATTGCATAATGAACGGGCGGCCGACTCAGGCAACACTGTGACGCCCATACCACTGGCAATGGCGGCCGTCAGGGTGGAGATAGACTCAATTTCGCCAATCACTTTAGCCGTTAAGCGACGTAGCGAAAAAGCTTCATCCACGCGCAGGCGAACCGCGCTGTAATCCCGTGGCAAGAACAAATTCATCTGCGCCACCGCGGCTAAATCGACGCTTTGCCCCGGGCACTCACGCGTGCCGACCAGATACAGATCCTCTTTAAGCAACGGTTGACTGCTGATGCCCGCCACGGGTGAACGCTCATAGAGCACTGCCATATCTAATTGCCCGCTGAGCAGCTTGTCATTCAGAACTGCCCCACTATTTTCATGCAGATAAACCTGCACATCGGGCAGTTCGGCACGTAGCGTCTGTAATAACGGCATGGTAATGGATGACGCTGCTGTCCCCGGCGCAAGGCCGATAGAGACCTGGCCTGTCAAGGTCTGTCCCACGTTATTAACCGCAAGTTGCGCCTGTTCACACTGACGTAAAATCGTCCGGGCGTGGGTATATAACACTTTTCCTGCTTCCGTCGGCGTGACGCCACGCTTGGTACGAATCAGCAATTGCTGATCAAGCTCACCTTCCAGCGTAGCGACCTGCTGGCTCAGCGCGGGTTGCGCAATGTGCAATACTTCCGCTGCCTGGGTCAGGCTACCAATATCGACGATTTTCACGAAATATTTCAGTCGTCTAAAGTTCATTTTGCCTCCTGTCGGAATACCAGAACCCGTGCTGGCAGTCATTGAATTCAGGATTGCAAGATACTTGCCACTTTCGTCTAAAACGGTGTTTTATGGTTAAAGCCGCACAAAGTCAGGAGTAAAAGCGAAGGAAGATCATTCTGCACACCTAAATATCTCATTCAGGCTGCCCTGGAAGAGGTAGACACGCACCAGAATGGGGCAAAAGCATAAAAAGACGGAAAGATCGCCGCTTTGCTGATTTTGTCAGCAAACGAACACACAAATGTATTTACCCCTTTGACAAGCCTCACCACCCTCGCTAATATGCGCCTCGTTCAAACGATTCCTCTGTAGTTCAGTCGGTAGAACGGCGGACTGTTAATCCGTATGTCACTGGTTCGAGTCCAGTCAGAGGAGCCATATTTAAGAAGCCTGCTTAGGAAACTAAGCAGGCTTTTTGCTTTTATGCTATTGCTCATTGCGCATATCAAAGCCCCAGCTCAGTCTGGCCAACACTTCATTCATAATGACCGCAGGTATTTGTTCCAGGCGCTTGCCGTTCCGAGGTTCCATATCAATAGTTCTGGGCTGACCACGACGAATAACGCCCGTCGTTTTAGTGCCCGCATCATCCAGATAAACGCTAACACCAGCAGCATGAGCAAGGTTTCCGCCACTGGTGACAGGAAGTGAGGTGTCCGATTCTCACTCACAACAGACATGGTCAGATGTCATTCCAACCATCACATGCCAAAAGCAGACTCCTTTTCCCGTCTAGTATCCACATCATAAGATTTTTATAAAAAACAATGCGTTAATACGTTCAACGTAATACAATTATATTTCCAATTGTAATGATAACCATTCTCATATTACTATAATCGCGTGATAATTAACTTTTGATACATTCCGCATGTCTGACCACGCCACTACCACTGCTTCCTTTACGCTCGAGTCGCTTTATGGCGCACATCACGGCTGGCTGAAAAGCTGGCTGACGCGCAAACTCCAGTCCGCCTTTGATGCAGATGACATTGCCCAGGACACTTTTCTACGGGTAATGGGCAGCGGGTCGCTCTCGACGATCCGCGATCCGCGTTCCTTTCTGTGCACTCTCGCCAAACGGGTGATGGTCGACCTGTTTCGCCGAAACGCGCTGGAAAAAGCCTATCTGGAGATGCTGGCGCTGATGCCGGAGGCGCTCGCGCCTTCGCCCGAGGAACGCGAGAGTCAGCTCGAAACCCTGCAACTCATCGACAGCATGCTTGACGGGCTGAGCGGAAAAACACGCGAAGCGTTTCTCCTTTCGCAGTTGGATGGTCTGACCTACAGCAAAATAGCGCTAAAGCTCGGTGTTTCGGTCAGTTCAGTGAAAAAATATATGGCAAAGGCTATCGAACATTGTCTGCTGTTTCGTCTGGAGCACGGTCTGTGAACGCCTCTATCACCGATTCTCGCCGCCAGGCATTGCGCTCGGCATCACACTGGTATGCCGTATTGAGCGGCGAACGAGTCAGCCCACAGCAGGAGGCGCGCTGGCAACAATGGTACGAAGAGGACAAAGATCATCAGTGGGCCTGGCAACAGGTTGAAAACCTGCGTAGCCAGCTCAGCCGCGTACCGGGTGATATCGCCAGCCGGGCGCTGCACGATACGCGCCTTACCCGTCGTCATGTTATGAAAGGGCTACTGCTGCTGCTCGGCGTGGGCGGCGGCTGGCAGCTCTGGCAATCTGATGCCGGTGAAGGTCTGCGCGCGGATTACCGCACCGCCAAAGGCGCTGTCAGTCATCAGCGGCTGGAAGATGGCTCGCTGCTGACGCTCAACACACAAAGCGCCGCGGACGTTCGTTTTGATACACGTCAACGCGCTGTCCATCTCTGGTACGGCGAAATTGCGATTACTACCGCAAAAGACGCGCAGCAGAGACCTTTCCACGTTGTGACCCGCCAGGGCCGGCTCACCGCGTTAGGCACAGAATTTACCGTCTACCAGCAGGACAACGTCACACGCGTTACCGTTCAACAACACGCGGTTGAAGTCTTACTGGCAAACCGTCCGCAGGAAAAACGCATCGTCAGCGCTGGCGAGAGCCTGCAGTTTAGCGCGTCTGAATTTGGTGCAATTACCTCAGCGGATGATGAAAGCGCCGCCTGGACGCAGGGCATTCTGAGCTTTAGCGATAAACCACTGGGTGAAGTGATTGCCACGCTGAGCCGTTATCGCAACGGCGTGCTGCGTTGCGATCCGGCGGTGGCCGGGCTGCGCCTGAGTGGCACTTTCCCGCTGAAAAATACCGATGTGATTCTGGATATTATTGCCCAGACACTTCCAGTGAAAATTCAGACTATTACGCGATACTGGGTCAATATTTTGGCACTGTAAGAAAAATAATTCTCATTTTCATTGTCCTTTTTCCCCTTCTCATTCGACTCATAGCTGAACACAACAAAAATGATGATGGAGAAGGTATGACGCCTTTACGCGTTTTTAGCAAAACAACACCTTTGGTTAACGCCATTCGCCTGAGCCTGCTGCCGCTGGCTGGGCTCTCGTTATCCGCTTTCGCAGCGCAGATTGATATTGCACCAGGCTCACTCGATAAAGCGCTAAACCAATATGCCGCACGCAGCGGAATTACCCTGTCTGTTGACGCCAGCCTGACGCGCGGCAAACACAGCAACGGTTTGCACGGCGATTACGATGTTGAGAGTGGTTTGCAGCAGCTGCTCCTGGGCAGTGGCCTGCAGGTGAAGCCGTTAGGGAATAACAGCTGGACGCTCGAACACGTTCCTGCGCCGCAGGAAGATGCGCTCACGGTTGTGGGCGACTGGCTGGGCGATGCGCGCGAAAACGACGTTTTCGAACATGCTGGCGCACGTGACGTTATCCGCCGTGAAGATTTCGCCAAAACCGGCGCGACGACCATGCGCGAGGTGTTGAACCGTATTCCTGGCGTTACCGCCCCGGAAAATAACGGCACCGGTAGCCACGATCTGGCGATGAACTTTGGTATTCGCGGCCTGAACCCGCGCCTGGCCAGCCGTTCAACGGTACTGATGGACGGTATTCCGGTGCCGTTTGCCCCTTACGGCCAGCCGCAGCTTTCCCTGGCACCTGTTTCGCTCGGAAATATGGACGCCATCGATGTGGTGCGCGGCGGCGGTGCTGTGCGTTACGGGCCGCAGAGCGTGGGCGGCGTGGTGAACTTTGTCACCCGCGCCATTCCGCAAGACTTCGGTATCGAAGCCGGCATGGAAGGCCAGCTCAGCCCAACGTCCTCACAAAATAATCCAAAAGAGACGCACAACCTGATGGTGGGCGGCACGGCGGATAACGGTTTTGGTACCACCCTGCTTTACTCCGGCACCCGCGGCAGCGACTGGCGCGAGCACAGCGCGACGCGCATCGACGACCTGATGCTGAAAAGCAAATATGCGCCGAATGACGTGCATACTTTCAACAGCCTGCTGCAATACTACGACGGAGAAGCCGACATGCCCGGCGGCCTGTCGCGCGCGGATTACAACGCCGACCGCTGGCAGTCCACGCGCCCTTACGATCGCTTCTGGGGGCGCCGCAAGCTGGCAAGCCTCGGCTATCAGTTTCAGCCGGACAGCCAGCATAAATTCAATATTCAGGGCTTCTACACCGAAACCCTGCGTAGCGGCTACCTGGAACAGGGCAAACGCCTCACCCTTTCACCGCGTAACTACTGGGTACGCGGCATTGAACCGCGCTACAGTCAGAGCTTTATGGTGGGTCCTTCCGCGCACGAAGTGGGCGTGGGATACCGCTATGTGAGCGAGTCGACGCATGAAATGCGTTACTACACCGCCACCAGCAGCGGACAACTCCCGTCCAGCGCTAGCCCATACGATCGCGACACCCGTTCCGGCACCGAAGCGCACGCCTGGTATCTGGATGACAAAATCGACATTGGCAACTGGACTATCACACCGGGTATGCGCTTTGAACATATCGAGTCATACCAGAACAACGCCATCAAAGGCACACATGAAGAAGTGAGTTACAACGCCCCACTTCCGGCGCTAAACGTGCTTTATCACCTGACTGATAGCTGGAATCTTTATGCAAACACTGAAGGCTCATTCGGCACCGTACAGTACAGCCAAATTGGCAAGGCTGTGCAAAGCGGCAATGTGGAACCGGAAAAAGCGCGAACCTGGGAGCTCGGAACCCGATACGACGATGGCGCGCTGACAGCGGAAATGGGGCTGTTCCTGATTAACTTTAATAATCAGTACGACTCCAACCAGACCAACGACACCGTAACCGCACGGGGTAAAACGCGCCATACCGGGCTGGAAACCCAGGCCCGCTATGACCTCGGCACGCTGACGCCAACGCTCGACAACGTTTCGGTCTACGCAAGCTATGCGTATGTGAACGCCGAGATCCGCGAGAAAGGCGACACCTACGGCAACCAGGTGCCGTTCTCGCCGAAACACAAAGGCACATTGGGCGTGGACTATAAACCGGGTAGCTGGACGTTCAACCTGAATAGCGATTTCCAGTCCAGCCAGTTTGCGGATAACGCCAACACCGTGAAAGAGAGCGCCGACGGCAGTACTGGTCGCATCCCTGGCTTTATGCTCTGGGGCGCACGCGTAGCTTATGATTTTGGTCCGCAAATGGCAGACCTGAACCTGGCGTTCGGCGTGAAGAATATCTTCGACCAGGCGTACTTCACCCGCTCTTATGACGACAACAACAAAGGCATCTACGCAGGCCAGCCGCGCACGCTGTATATGCAGGGGTCGTTGAAGTTCTAATTCACACCGATTTCGTTGGCCGGGTAAGCGCAGCGCCACCCGGCTTTCAGGAGCACCGATGTTCACATTTATCCGCACACTTTTCGCCGCTCTGCTGCTGGTCACCAGCCACGCTTTTGCCGCCACGGTTCAGGACGAACATGGCACCTTTACGCTTGATAAAACGCCACAGCGGATAGTGGTACTGGAGCTGTCGTTCGCGGACGCGCTGGCTGCCGTCGATGTCAGTCCGGTCGGCATTGCCGACGATAACGATGCCACGCGCATTCTTCCCGAAGTTCGCGCCCATCTGAAACCCTGGCAGTCTGTCGGCACGCGTGCGCAGCCGAGTTTAGAAGCCATTAGCGCGCTGAAACCGGACCTGATCATTGCCGACAGCAGCCGTCATGCGGGTATTTTCAGCGCCTTACAACAAATTGCACCGGTGCTGCTGCTGAAATCTCGCAATGAAACCTACGCTGAAAATCTTCAGTCTGCGGCCATCATCGGCGAGATTGTGGGCAAAAAGGCACAGATGCAGTCACGCCTGGCGAAACACCAACAAAAGATGTCAGCGTGGGCCAGCCAGTTGCCAAAAGGCACGCTGGTGTTATTTGGTACGTCCCGGGAGCAGCAGTTTAACCTTCACACGCAGGAGACCTGGACCGGAAGCGTATTGACCGCTCTGGGGCTGACGGTGCCGGCGGCAATATCCGGTGCGTCTATGCCGTCTATCGGTCTGGAGCAGTTGCTGGCGCTCAATCCTGCATGGCTGCTGGTCGCACATTATCGCGAAGAGAGCATCGTGAAACGCTGGCAGCAGGACCCGCTGTGGCAGATGTTAACGGCTGCGCAAAAACAGCAGACGGCGTCAGTCGACAGTAACGCCTGGGCGCGGATGCGCGGTATTTTTGCGGCCGAACGTATTGCCAGCGACACGGTAAAAATCTTCCATCACCAGCCTTTATCCGATGTGAAATGACGGTTCTTAGACATCCAGCGCTGCAGTGGGGTCTTCCCCTTGCTGCGCTTATCACTCTCTTCTGGCTGAGTCTGTTTTGCTACTCGGCCATTCCTGTTTCTGGCGTTGACGCCATTCACGCTCTGCTGCCGGGCCATACGCCCACGCTTGCGCAAGCGCTGGTGCAAAACCTACGTCTGCCGCGAAGCCTGGTCGCCATTCTGATCGGCGCAAGCCTGGCTCTCGCGGGAACGCTGCTGCAGACTTTGACGCATAATTCAATGGCATCTCCTCCGCTGCTCGGTATTAACAGCGGCGCGGCGCTGGCGATGGCACTGACCAGCGCGCTCAGCCCCGTGCCCGTCGCGGGTTACTCCATCGCCTTTATCGCCGCCTGTGGCGGCGGCGTAAGCTGGCTGCTGGTGATGACCGCAGGCGGCGGGTTTCGCCATACCCAGGACAGAAACAAACTGATCCTCGCGGGTATCGCGTTCTCGGCGTTTTGCATGGCCCTGACCCGCATCACCCTGCTGCTGACGGAAGATCACGCTTACGGCATTTTATACTGGCTCGCGGGAGGCGTATCCCACGCACGCTGGCAGGAGTTCTGGCAGCTTTTCCCGGTGGTGGCAGTTGCTATACCGGTGGTGTTGCTGCTGGCCAATCAACTGAATCTGCTTAACGTCAGCGACAGCACCGCCCGTACGCTGGGGGTGAATCTGCCGAAGCTGCGTTTAATCATCAACATTCTGATGCTGCTTCTGGTCGGTACCTGCGTCAGCGTGGCCGGGCCGGTGGCGTTTATCGGTCTGTTGATGCCGCATCTGGCTCGCTTCTGGGTAGGATTCGACCAGCGCAAGGTCCTGCCGATGAGCATACTGATGGGCGCCACGCTGATGCTAGTGGCGGATGTTCTGGCCCGCGCGCTGGCCTTCCCTGGCGAATTACCCGCGGGGGCTGTGGTGGCTCTGATTGGTGCGCCCTGCTTTGTCTGGCTGGTCAGGAGGCGTGGTTGAAAATTGTGTTAGTCATTTTTATCGCCCTCGCACTGGCAGGATTTTCGCTGCTGTCTCTGCAAATGGGGGTGATCGCCGTTCCCTGGCGCGCCCTGCTGACCGACTGGCAGGCCGGGCGTGAGTATCATTACGTGTTAACGGCGTACCGCCTGCCGCGACTGCTGCTGGCGTTGTTTGTCGGTGCAGCCCTCGCGGTTGCAGGCGTTCTGGTACAAGGAGTCGTTCGTAACCCTCTGGCGTCGCCGGATATTCTCGGCGTAAACCATGCCGCCAGCCTTGCCTCTGTGGGCGCACTGCTTCTCGTACCGTCACTGCCGGTGATTGCTCTGCCGCTGCTGGCCTTTGCCGGTGGCATGGTGGGCCTGATCCTGCTGAGAATGCTGGCGAACACCAGCCAGCCGATGAAGCTGGCACTCACGGGTATCGCGCTGTCTGCCTGCTGGGCCAGTCTGACGGACTGGCTGATGCTTTCGCGCCCGCAGGATGTGAACAGCGCTCTGCTGTGGCTAACCGGCAGCTTATGGGGCCGTGACTGGAGCTTTGTGAAGATTGCCGTCCCGCTGCTGATGTTGTTTCTGCCGCTGAGCCTGAGTTTTTGCCGCGATCTCGACCTTCTGGCACTGGGCGATGCGCGCGCCACCACGCTCGGTATGTCGGTGCCGCGTATCCGGTTCCTGGCTTTGCTACTGGCCGTCGCCATGACATCTACCGGCGTGGCCGTCTGCGGCCCAATTAGTTTTATTGGTCTTGTGGTGCCGCATATGGTGCGCAGTATTACCGGTGGGCGTCACCGCTGGCTGCTGCCCATATCGGCCATGACAGGTGCGTTGCTGCTGGTGGTTGCCGACCTGCTGGCACGAATTACTCATCCCCCGCTGGAGCTTCCGGCTGGCGTACTGACCGCCATTATCGGTGCACCGTGGTTTGTCTGGCTGCTTGTGAGAATGCGATAAATGACATTACGAACTGAAAATCTGACGGTCTGTTACGGTACAAACAAGATCCTTGATGGCGTTTCACTCGCCCTACCAGCGGGGAAGACAACCGCCCTGCTCGGCCCTAACGGCTGCGGGAAATCGACGTTGCTAAACTGTTTTTCACGGCTGTTAGCGCCGCAATCCGGCGGCGTATTTCTCGGCGATAATGCCATCAACACGCTCTCATCACGCCAGCTAGCCCGCAGGCTGGCGCTGCTGCCCCAGCACCATTTAACGCCAGAGGGGATCACCGTCCAGGAGCTTGTTTCGTACGGTCGCAACCCGTGGTTGTCACTCTGGGGGCGCCTCTCCGTTGAAGACAATGCGCGGGTCCAAGATGCTATGCACCAGACTCGGATCCAACATCTTGCCGACCGACGGTTAACCGATCTTTCCGGCGGTCAGCGCCAGCGCGCCTTTCTGGCGATGGTCCTGGCCCAGAATACACCCGTCATACTACTCGATGAGCCAACCACCTATCTCGATATCAATCACCTGGTGGAACTAATGCGGTTGATGGGCGAACTCCGGGCTCAGGGGAAAACGGTGGTCGCAGTGCTGCACGACCTTAATCAGGCCAGCCGGTACTGCGATCATCTGGTGGTAATGGCGAACGGACATATTATGGCGCAAGGCACACCAGAAGCGGTGATGAACCCTGGATTGCTGAGAACCGTATTCAACGTGGATACGGAAATACACCCCGAGCCAGTATCTGGTAGGCCGATGTGTGTAGTGAGGTAAATGACACAAGCTGTAATGGTACCATGGTCTCAACAGGTCGCCTTTCATATCACTTGCGCTGTGATGACTTCACCCTGCCCAGGTAACATTTCAACTGTTCTGAGCTGAATAATATTGCAGCGTTCTGTCATCAATCATCATGCGTTTAGGACCAGTCAAAACCATGTTAATCATCGGTTCATAAACTGCAGACAGGCGGTGTTCAGGGATTACTCTCAGCACCATAGCAACCCGTGAAATGCAGGTTTCGGTACGCTGATTATCCGTGGCTAATGCAAGTTCTCGTAACTTCGGTAATTTTTGCATTTAACGAGTGATAACACGTCGCTGTAATGCGGGCATTCTCAGCGCTTCAACAATGATATTAAACGCAGCCGAGGATTTCAGCCGGCTGGTGTAATACAGATAATACCCCGGGAAAGTGATAGTGAAGTCGTCCAGAACGGTGAGCAGTCGGCCAGAGGCGATATCATCCTGCACTAATGCCTGCGGAACATAAGCCAGCCCGTAACCGTCAAGACAGGCCTGATGAACCTGATTGATGCCGTTAACGATAACCTGCCCCTGAACGCGCAACTTTTGCTCTTGCCCGTTAATTAAAAACGTCCACGGCAAATTCTGACCATGAGTGGGTAACTGTAAATTGATACACGGCAGCGTCAGCAATTGTGCGGGAGTTGTCGGGAAATCCTGTTCCTGCAGACACTGAGGCGAGGCTACGACCACCATACGGTGTTCCGCGCTAATCGGAATGGCCACCATATCCTGGGCTATCAAGCCACCTCGCCGCACGCCGGCATCAAAACGCTCTTTGGCGATATCAACCAGGCCATAATCAGTGATCAGTTCCAGGTGAATATCAGGATAGTCCTTCAAAACCGGTGCCAGTTTTGGCCACAGAACCTGCTGGATAGCGTATTCATCGGCAGATATACGCACTCTGCCCGCGGGTTTATCCCGCAGGTCAGCAAGCTGATCAAGACCGGTAGAAATTTCTTCGATAGCCGGGCCAATCAACTGTGCCAGACGCTCTCCCGCCTCCGTCAGAGTCAGGCTCCGCGTCGTGCGATTAAGTAACTTTAGCTGCAGACGCGCTTCAAGATTCCCGATAGTCTGACTCACCGCCGACTGTGATGTCCCTGATTTCACTGCCGCCCGCGTGAAGCTTCCCTCCTGAACAACCGTCAGGAAGGTGATCAGGTCGTTAAGATTCTCTTTCATTGATTAATAAGCCACGCTAATAACTGACATCAAATTATCCACGCTAATCAAATGAACTGTCCAGTTCTATCATCATTTCACCGTCACAACACACGTCGACTCCGGGGGGACAAAATGATGAAATCCATTCGCTTTACCAATGCCGAAATCACCATGGCGGGGAATCTGTTCCTGCCCGAGAATTTTAACGAATCCGCATGCTATCCAGCTATTGTGGTCGTTCACCCGAGCGGCGGCGTCAAAGAACAAACGTCAGGCCTGTATGCTGAAGAACTGGCGCGTCATGGCTACATTACCCTGGCGTTTGATGCCGCTTATCAGGGTGAAAGCAGCGGAGAACCTCGTCAGCTTGAAAACCCATATCACCGGGTGGAAGATATCAGCGCAGCTATAGACTATCTGGTGGCTCAGCACTGCGTCGATGAGCAGCGAATCGGTGTCGTTGGCATCTGCGCTGGCGGCGGCTATGCCATTCACGCCACCATGCTGGATCGCCGAATTAAAGCACTTGGCACCGTCAGCGCCGTTAACTATGGCGACATGTATCGCCAGGGATGGGAAGGCAATCAACAGCCTGCATCATCCCTTGAACTTCTGCAAATGGCTGCGGAACAACGTACTGCGGAGGCAAAAGGCGCAGCCACTGGCTATCTGCCCACCACCCCAAGCTCCGTAGAGGAGTCACAAAACAGGGATTTTGCTGAGGCTTATGAGTATTACCGTACGCCACGAGCGATGCACCGAAACGCACCCAGTCGATTCACCACTCGTAGCCTTGCTCAGCTGGTTACCTATGATGCCTTCAACCTCGCCAATATTTTTTTGACTCAGCCCATGCTGGTAATTGCGGGCAGCGAGGCGGGAACGCGCTGGATGACGGAAGAGATTTATCAGCGAGCCGCAAGCCAGAATAAAAACCTGCATATCGTTAATGGTGCTACCCATATCGCCATGTATGACCAGCCTGAATATGTGTCGGAAGCGGCAGGCAAATTTGTCTCTTTCTTCGCAGAACACCTGTAGACCCACGCCTTGCCCACCGGGCTACCACTGACCAGAGAACGACATCATGAAATATACCCTTATCACCGGCGCCAGTTCAGGCATCGGCAAAGCCCTTAGCTATAAGTTCGCTTCTCGCGGCTACAACCTGATTCTCACCGCCCGGCGCGAGGACGAGTTGCAGAAACTTAAACAGGATATTGAAAGCCGGTATGCGATGCAGGTCATCACAAAACCGTGCGATCTGGCTCAGGAAGGCCAGGCAGAACACCTGTATCGCCAGTTGGCTGATTTCGATCTCGTTATGCTTATCAATAATGCGGGGTTTGGCGATTTCTCCATGCCCTGGGATATCGATTTAGCGAAAGCGACCCGGATGCTGGATTTAAATGTTAAGGCCCTGACCACGCTCTCCCTTCTGTATACACGGGATTATGCCGATCGGGAGGCGACGCTGATTAACGTGTCATCCGTCGGCGGTTATTCACTCTTTGATATCGCCGTTACCTATTGCGCGACTAAGTTCTTTGTTGCCGCATTTACCGAGGGACTGGCGCAGAATCTGCGTGACAAGGGCAAAAAAATGCGGGCTAAGGTGATCGCGCCAGGTCCAACACAGAGTGAATTCGTTGTTCATTCTTCAGACAATGGTGGCATCAGTGGCGATGGATTGTTTGCCGAGGAGTCATTCATTACCGCGGAAAAGCTGGCGGATTACACATGGCAACTGTTTGACAGCGACAGTACGGTGGGCATCGTCAATACCGACCGCCAGTTGATGCTTAAGTCACCCGTCTATCCTTACATTAACGTCCCGCATTAATGCTCAGAACGTCGCCATTAACTTGAGGAACTCCTGCTATGTCTCATGAACAAGTCGTTTCATTCCGGCACAACAGCTGGCAAGTTGCCGCCACTCTCCGCTTACCTGAGGGATTTGATGCCAACCAGAAATACCCGGCGATTGTTTGCGCCCATCCTATCAGCAGTTGTAAAGAACAGACATCCGGCGCAGTCTACGGCCAGAAGCTGACTGAAGCTGGATTTATTACTCTTGCTTTCGATGCCTCTACCCAGGGTGAAAGTGGGGGTGAACCACGCTTTAGCGAAAATCCATCCACCCGCGTGGAAGACTTTCGCTGCGCGATAGACTATCTGGTGACTTTAGCCTACGTGGATGAAGATCGTATTGGGGTTTTAGGCGTTTGTGGCGGCGGTGGATATGCCGTTAGCGCCGCTACCATTGATCACCGTTTCAAAGCCGTTGCCACTGTGGTTGCCGCCAATTATGGGCGCATTATGCGTGAGGGGGACTCCAGTCCGGATGCCGCGCTCAGAACGATTGACGCGCTGGGTAAACAGCGTACTGCTGAAGCTCGGGGAGCCGCTGCTCTTGTTGTCGGTTATATTCCTGACAATGCAGAAGCGTTGGCGAATGCGAACATCAACGATATCGGCCTCATTGAGGCAGTTGATTACTACACGACCCCGCGCGGGCAAAAGCCAGGCTCGCCTAACAAACTGCGACTTACCAGCACCGCACCGGCCTTAAACTGGGATGCTTTTGCCTTTACGGAAAAGCTACTGATACAGCCATTACATATTGTTATTGGCGATGTTCCTGGTGGTTTTGGTTCTTATCGCGACGGTTATGAACTTTATCAGCGCGCGCGCTCCGTTGAGAAGACGCTGCAGGTTGTGAAAGGGGTATCTCACTATGATCTGTATGATCGTCCGGAAGCGACGGCACAAGCGCTGTCGGAGATTATTCCATTCTTTAATAAACATTTAGGCACATAAGTGGCATAACCTTTTGTTTACGCGCATTCTTAGCCATTACCCGGCCGTGCAAGCCATGGTCGGGTGTTAAAAATTGGCCTCATTCTGCTGCCTGGAAGCGAGAAAAAAGTCAGCGCTGATCTCTGAAATAATAATCCAGGTGTCGAGCCATCCTGCAGAGCATAGTAAACGTCAGCTTCGTGCCAGGAGCGGACGTGGAGAACAACAGTCTTAGTTGGCCAACGAGGAGCAGGTTAGCGGTTGTTGTCAAAGCCAGGCTTGATAGGTTTAAATATTGCATTCACAATGGTAGGGATTCTACACATGAAAAAACAATTGTTACTGCTTATATTGCTCATCACTTCCCAATCGTGGGCAAATCAACCCTCCCCAGGGGAGCAAGCTAAACAAATGGCTGAAGCAGCATGCCTATACCAATACAATGTCATCTACTCTCGCTTTACTTTGGGTTTTTCTGAGGAAAAAGCAATTCAGGCATCGTCTAAAATATTGACTAATTATTTGGAGAGTCATAAAGAAAATGCAGGGGATTTTTTTCTCTCCTCGATTCGTAGAAGCACAATTGCACAATTACGGGAGTTAGAAGTAAATAAAGCGGCAGTTCAGCAACTAAGAACTCCCCCACCAGATTTTAAAGATAAGTTTTTATCCTCTTGTAATGAAATGAAAAAAGAGCAATTGGAAGCTATGCATGTTTTTGGTTAAATTCAGCATACATACATACATACATACATACATACATACTGATGTGCTTATTTTTCGGCCATCGCATTTATTACTTTTGACCGTCGCTAGTAGCGGATCTCGCGGCGCTTCAGGCGGTCCGATTCGTGCCAGGAGCGGAAGTTTGCAACATGGTTTGTGCCCATTGAGTAGAGGAATTTCGTGCATATTTAAGCTGAATACTGGGCGTTACAAACACCCTCGCTGTGATTTTCTCAGATGAGGATATAAGTGGTTTAAATGCAAAATCCCTAGCCCTTGAATGTCATTAACGATCTATTTGTAATAAAGAAGTGGTATATTCCTTAAAGCTTGAAATTATTTTATTAATTTCGATTTTTTCTATAGTTATATCTTCTATAACAGGGTGCTTTATATCTTGCCAAACGCGTCTCTCACCATGTGAGACTAATTCAGATACCTTACCACCTAAGATTCTAACGAAATTTTTGTTCGAAACGGCAAAAAAACATGCTCCAGATTCTAAAATGATCGTGGGTGAAGCATTGAACTTACAAATTCCATCAGGATATTCATCCTCTGACGTGGGCTGTGGGTAAGCCATTTTATACAGATATTCAAAAGCTTTATCCGTAGATGCATTAAATATTTCATCATCACATGGCATAGCTATAAGAGCATTTTCAGAATCAATAACATCATCATAATCAACGAATAAGGTCGATGTGCGGATATCATTAGGATACATACTCCCGTTCAAAAAGAAATAAAAAAACCCATTCTTTATAGAATCGCCCCACTGCGGAACGTATTCAATCCAGATTGCAAAGCGATAGGGATCACCAAAAATCATAATATTCCTTTACCGAATAGTTGATCGATTTAGAGAAGTTCTGTTCGAAGCACATCAATGCTCTTAAGAATTTATGGTCTTTTTATATAGTAACCACTCATCCCAGGCATTTTTCGCATCAATATCGGGATAGCCTCGGCTTTCGATCATGTCCTTGGCAATCTCAGCAGGTAACTCAATAGCAGTAGCATCATCACGGATTGACTCAACATCCTCTCGTGTCAATTCTCGTCCGAAGTCCTTCTCTTTGGCTTCAAGCAGCACAACAAGGGCAGGAATAAACACAATAGCCATGATTTGCAATACTCCGTAAATGATTAAATTTAATTCATTTTGGCATAGATATCATGTCAATACATACCTTATAGCCACTGCATAACTGGAAAAATTTTATGTTTGAGTTCGTTCGTGAGGTGTAAACGTCAGCTCCTCGCTCAAAGTTGCCCCTCAGCTCCACGCCAGCTGCTGAACAAACGCATCCGTGTAAGTGCACAATTTTCATGTGGCACTAAAGCAGTGTGTTCCCGTCGACATTCAGTCAGCTTTATACGCCTGCCACTCGCGCCAGACATTCTCAGGATCAATATCGCGGTAGCCACGCTCTCTGATTATATCCTCGGCTGCTTCGGCCGGCAGGCGGACGGCTGTAGCGCCATCGCGAATGGACTCAACCTCATCGCGGGTCAATTCCCGTCCTATATCCTGTTCTTTATCAATCAGGACTACGATCAACGCAGGGATAAAAACAATCTTCATACTGACAAGCCTCTGAAATATTCGCATCCCACTGTATCACTGACAGTTTTGATATAATTCAGTAATCGTCAATTTATTACCAGGACGGGAATCATTCATGACATTGCAAATCCGTGACGCCACACCGGCCGACGCGATGTTGCTTAATGCGCTGGGCTACCGCATCTACCGCGCACACTTTGAACAAAAAGCACTGGAGCTTCGCTTATATGTCCACGGAGATAACGGGCGTGCGATTCGTGCTTATGAGCGATGTGGTTTCACTGAATCTCCGTATGCCATTATGAAAGTGGGTTTATAGCTTCCCCAAATACAGTACTCCTAATGCTCCGCCTGAAATCAGAACACTCCTGACAGGCCACGATTCCACCAGATTCAGATTTTTCATTCATCTTATTTTTCATGTTGCCATCAGATGAGGGAGATAATCGTTTTCACTTCCCGTCTGTCGCGGTAATCTCATAACGGTCGTTAATATTGCGACTGCAATGTGTGTAGCCCAACTCAAATACTAATAACTAAAAAACAGTACAGACAGGATAACTATGGATTCCACCCTCACCTCCACGGGTCCCCAACAGGACGCCTCTTCGCTTAACCGCGCCCGACGCGCTGCGCTTGGCAGCTTCGCGGGTGCAGTGGTCGACTGGTATGATTTTCTGCTTTATGGCATTACTGCCGCACTGGTCTTTAACCGCGAGTTCTTCCCGCAGGTCAGCCCAGCGATGGGGACACTTGCCGCATTTGCTACCTTTGGCGTCGGATTTTTGTTCCGTCCGTTAGGCGGGGTGATCTTCGGCCACTTCGGCGATCGTCTGGGCCGTAAACGTATGCTGATGCTTACCGTCTGGATGATGGGTATTGCCACTGCGCTGATCGGGATTATTCCCTCTTTTGACACCATTGGCTGGTGGGCTCCTGTGCTGCTGGTGACACTACGCGCCATTCAGGGATTCGCCGTTGGCGGTGAATGGGGCGGCGCAGCGTTGCTCTCGGTCGAAAGCGCGCCGAAAAATAAAAAAGCCTTCTACAGCAGCGGCGTCCAGGTTGGTTACGGCGTCGGACTGTTACTTTCTACCGGTCTGGTCTCGCTGATTAGCTCGCAAACCACCGATGAGCAGTTCCTGAGTTGGGGCTGGCGTATTCCATTCCTGTTCAGCATCGTGCTGGTATTGGGCGCGTTGTGGATGCGTAACCGAATGGATGAATCGGCCGAATTCGAACAGCAGCAGCAGGCACCGCAACCAGAGAAAAAGAGACTACCGGTAGTCGAGGCATTAATCCGTCATCCAGGTGCGTTTTTGAAAATTATCGCTCTGCGCCTGTGTGAACTGCTGACGATGTATATCGTCACCGCGTTTGCCCTTAATTACTCCACGCAGAATCTGGGTTTACCTCGTGAACTGTTTCTGAATATCGGCTTGTTGGTGGGTGGACTGAGCTGTCTGACCATCCCCTGCTTTGCCTGGCTCGCCGACCGCTTTGGTCGCCGGCGCGTTTACATTACTGGCGCACTGGTCGGGACGCTTAGCGCATTCCCGTTCTTTATGGCGTTAGAAGCACAATCCATTTTCTGGATCGTGTTCTTCGCGATTATGTTGGCCAACATTGCACACGATATGGTGGTCTGCGTACAGCAGCCTATGTTTACCGGTTTGTTTGGCGCAAGCTATCGCTACAGCGGCGCAGGCGTTGGTTATCAGGTAGCAAGCGTAGTTGGCGGCGGTTTTACCCCCTTCATTGCTGCTGCACTGGTAACATTCTCCGGCGGAGACTGGCACAGTGTAGCCATTTATCTGATGGCGGGTTGTCTTATTTCCGCGACTACAGCATTGCTGATGCGGGATAAGCAGCACGGTTAAGCCAGGGTGCGGAGGCCGTCCGGTCTTCGCACAATCTTCCTCAACGTCTGACTTTTGTTTCACATTCCTGTGACATACTATCGGGAGAGCAGTACATCTGTGGAACAAGGAGACAGACATGAACAATAAGGGCTCCAGCCTGACCCCGGCTCAGGCACTGGATAAACTGGACGCGCTGTACGAGCAGTCGGTTAAAGCACTGCGTAGCGCCATTGGTAAGTATATTGAAACAGGGACGCTCCCTGATGTAATCGCCCGCCATAACGGTCTTTTTGTTTACCCATCACTGTGTGTCACCTGGGATGGCATCGCCACCAATCCCCCGAAAACCCGAGCCTATGGTCGTTTTACCCATGCGGGCAGCTACACCACTACGATTACCCGCCCGTCGCTTTTTCGTCCGTATCTTGAAGAACAGCTCACGCTGCTGTATCAGGATTATGATGCGCATATCTCCGTCGAGCCGTCGCAGCATGAAATCCCCTATCCCTATGTGATTGACGGTTCAGAACTGACGCTGGATCGCTCGATGAGCGCCGGATTAACGCGCCATTTCCCCACCACTGAATTGTCGCAGATTGGTGACGAAACGGCAGACGGGATTTTTCATCCGGCGGAATTTTCTCCGCTGTCTCACTTCGATGCCCGACGCGTAGATTTTTCGCTGGCGCGACTACGTCATTACACGGGAACGCCGGTTGAACATTTTCAACCTTTTGTGCTGTTCACCAACTACACCCGCTACGTCGATGAGTTTGTGCGTTGGGGTTGCAGCCAGATCCTCGACCCGGACAGCCCATATATCGCGCTTTCTTGTGCGGGCGGGATCTGGATCACCGCCGAAACCGAAGCGCCAGAAGAAGCCATCTCCGATCTCGCCTGGAAGAAACACCAGATGCCCGCCTGGCATTTAATCACGGCTGACGGTCAGGGGATCACGCTGGTCAATATCGGCGTTGGCCCGTCTAACGCCAAAACCATTTGCGATCATCTGGCCGTACTGCGTCCTGACGTCTGGCTGATGATTGGTCACTGCGGTGGTCTGCGTGAAAGCCAGGCGATTGGCGACTATGTTCTGGCCCACGCTTATCTGCGTGACGATCACGTTCTGGATGCCGTACTACCGCCGGATATTCCGATTCCGAGCATTGCGGAAGTACAACGCGCCCTGTATGACGCCACCAAAGAAGTCAGCGGTATGCCCGGTGAAGAAGTTAAACAGCGCTTACGTACCGGTACTGTCGTCACCACCGACGATCGTAACTGGGAGCTACGCTATTCCGCTTCTGCGCTGCGTTTCAACCTCAGTCGCGCGGTGGCTATCGATATGGAAAGCGCCACCATCGCCGCTCAGGGATACCGTTTCCGCGTTCCGTACGGCACGCTGCTGTGCGTTTCCGACAAGCCGCTGCACGGTGAGATCAAACTACCTGGTCAGGCCAACCGTTTTTATGAAGGTGCTATTTCTGAGCATCTGCAAATAGGTATCCGGGCTATCGATCGTCTGCGTGCTGAAGGCGACCGACTGCACTCCCGTAAATTACGTACATTCAACGAACCGCCGTTCCGTTAAGACCTGAAGGTTAACTATGCACAACTCAACTCCTCTTTCCGCCCTGCGCAACCTGCTGATAGCGCAGGGGCTGGATGGCATGATTGTTCCGCGCGCCGACGCTCATCAAAGCGAAGATTGTACGCCGCATGACAATAAACTGGCCTGGCTGACCGGATTTAGCGGCTCTGCCGGCCTCGCGTTGGTCCTTCGGGATCGCGCGTTAATGTTTGTCGATGGACGCTATCAGGTCCAGGTACGCAATGAAGTCTCGCTGGATGATTTTGAAATTCATCATTTACACGATGAACCGCTGGCCGACTATTTGCAGTCTCACGTTGCAGCGGGTACACGTATCGGCTTTGAACCGCTGCTGATGGTCAACAGCCAGTTTGAAGCCTTGTCGGCAACTCATTGCGAGCTGGTACCTCTTGAGCAAGATCCTTTTGACCAGGTGTGGCTTGACCGACCGGCAGCCCCCTGCGGCATCATTCGTGAAATGCCCATTGAAATCAGCGGGGAAAACAGCACGCAAAAGCGTGCCCGCGTCGTGGAACAACTCGCTCAACATGAGGCTGACGTACTGGCAATTACCCTGCCGGATAACATTGCCTGGCTGTTGAATGTACGCGGTTCAGATCTGGCTATGGTGCCAGTACCGTTTTCGTTTGCCCTGCTCCATCGCAGCGGTGAGCTGGAATGGTTTGTGGATAGCAACAAAACGCAGCAACTCCCCGTATCACTGCTGAACACGCTCACGCTGGCCCCGCAAGAGAGTTTCCTGGTACGTTGCCAGCAACTGGCCAGTGGGAAACGCTTCCTGGTCGATAAAGACTACGCCCCGGTTGCGTTGCGTTTTGCCATTGAAGAACACGGTGGCAACGTCTTATGGGCCCCTGATCCCATCACCTTGATGAAAGCCCACAAAAATGACGTTGAACTGGCGGGCTATCGGGAATGCCATGAACAAGATGGCGCAGCCTGGGTTAATTTCCTTGCCTGGCTGGCCCATGAAGTCCCTTTGCGCGAAGCGGCTGGCAATCCGGTCACCGAACTGGAAGCCCAGGCAAAGCAACTGGAATTTCGCCAGCAGCAGCCGGGATTTATTGAGCAAAGCTTCAGCACGATATCGGCCTCTGCCAGCAATGCGGCGATGTGTCATTACCACTCCAGTGAAAAAACCAATACGCCAATTACCTCGCAGGCCATGTATCTGAATGATTCCGGCGGCCAGTACCACAATGGTACGACGGATACGACGCGTACCTTCGCGTTTGGTCCACAGGATCCGCAACGTCGTCTGCATTACACCGCCGTGCTGAAAGGCTTTTTGTCGCTTATTTCACTGCAGTTTCCCAGCGGCACTCAGGGCCATCAACTGGATGCCTTTAGCCGTCGGGCGTTGTGGGATTTAGGCCTGGATTTTGATCATGGAACAGGACACGGCGTAGGCCACCAGTTGCTTATCCATGAACAACCCCATCGCATTGCCAAGAAAGTAAACCCCTGGCCTCTGGTCGCGGGCAATATCATCACTATCGAACCGGGTTACTATCTGGCCGGGCAATATGGGATCCGTATTGAGAACCAAGTGGAAATAATCAACAGCCGCCCTGGCTTCTGTCGTTTCTCAACGCTGACGCTGGTGCCGATTGATTTGAATCTGGTTGAACTGCATCTGTTGAGTGAAGCTGAAAAGCAATGGATTGATGATTACCACCAGCAGGTCAGAGAGACGTTATCCCCTCGCGTGAATGCAGAGGCTCGTCCGTGGCTGTTCGCCGTCACCGCGCCGATTCGCGTTCAGGCTAATTAATGCAATAAAAAAGGCAGCCCGTAGGCTGCCTTAGTTCTCCCCAATTTCTTACTGCTTAGCTGTTACGGATGTACTCATCCATTTCAGTTTTCAGGTTATCGGACTTGGTACCGAAAATCGCCTGAACACCGGAACCAGCTACCACAACGCCCGCCGCACCCAGTTTCTTCAGGCCAGCCTGATCCACTTTGGCAACGTCAGCCACGCTGACACGCAGACGGGTGATACACGCATCAAGGTTAGTGATGTTTTCTTTACCGCCGAACGCCGCAACCAGAGCCGGAGCCATTTCGCCTGACGCACCTGCTTTGCTGTCTTCGGTGGCATCTTCACGACCCGGAGTTTTCAGGTCCAGCGCTTTGATCAGCACACGGAAGATGGTGTAGTAAACAATCGCATAACCGATACCGACAATCGGGAACAGCCACAGTTTGCTGCTGTTACCGGAAAGAACGATAAAGTCGATCAGACCGTGGGAGAACGACGTACCGTCACGCATACCCAGCAGGATACAGATCGGGAATGCCAGACCAGCCAGAATCGCGTGGATGATGTACAGGATCGGCGCCACGAACATGAAGGAGAACTCGATCGGCTCGGTAATACCGGTCAGGAACGAGGTCAGCGCCGCGGAGATCATGATACCGCCCACTTTCGCGCGGTTTTCTGGTTTAGCAGAGTGCCAGATAGCGATAGCAGCCGCCGGCAGACCGTACATTTTGAACAGGAAGCCACCGGACAGTTTGCCCGCAGTCGGGTCACCCGCCATATAGCGAGGGATGTCGCCGTGGAACACCTGACCTGCAGCGTTGGTGTATTCACCGATCTGCATCTGGAATGGAACGTTCCAGATATGGTGCAGACCAAACGGCACCAGGCAGCGTTCAATGAAGCCATAGATACCGAACGCCACGACCGGGTTCTGGTATGCAGCCCACTGGGAGAACGTCTGAATAGCAGTACCGATTGGTGGCCAAATGAAGGACAGAACCACACCTGTGAAGATAGCAGCCAGACCAGAAATGATAGGAACGAAGCGCTTACCCGCAAAGAAGCCAAGATACTCAGGCAATTTAATACGGTAGAAGCGGTTGAACATATACGCTGCAATCGCACCGGAGATAATCCCCCCGAGAACACCCGTATCAGCAAGGTGTTTAGCTGCGATCTCTTCAGCAGGTAAATGCAGAACCAGCGGCGCAACTACAGCCATGGTCTTAACCATGATGCCGTAAGCAACAACGGATGCCAGTGCAGATACACCGTCATTATTAGTGAAGCCTAACGCAACACCGATAGCAAAAATCAGCGGCATGTTCGCAAAAACAGAACCGCCCGCTTCTGCCATTACGTGCGATACAACGGCTGGCAGCCAGCTGAAGTTAGCGGAACCGACGCCCAGCAGGATACCTGCAATTGGGAGTACGGATACCGGCAGCATCAGCGATTTACCGACCTTTTGCAGGTTAGCAAATGCATTCTTAAACATAATTAGGAGTGCTCCTGAGTATTTGTGCTTTTCTACGTTCTCACGCATTAGCGAGGGGGGAGAACCTCGCCGTGTACAGGGCATCTAAGTACCCTTTATTTATTACACAGAGTAAAATAATTCAGTTTGTTTTTGTTTGACGGCTATCACAGTTCAGTCGTGAATGGCCGCAAAATCCGCACATTCCGATAAAATGCGTTTCTGAATGTGTCAAGCTGGTTATTCACCGCCCATTTTGTGGCGGTGAACTTTACTCGCATTAGTGATTAATTACGAGCTTTAAAAAAAGTCAGTTAACGAACAGATTGCAGGCGAGAAGCGTCGATGTGAAACAGGCGGGCAAAGTTATCAGTGGTTGCCTGCGCCAGTTCTTCAACGGCAACACCTTTCACTACGGCCATGTACTCTGCAACGTCACGAGTCATGGCGGGCTGGTTCTCTTTTCCACGATGCGGTACAGGCGCAAGGTAGGGAGAATCCGTCTCGACCAATAACCGGTCCAGAGGAACATAGCGGGCGGCATCACGGAGCTGCTCTGCATTTCGGAACGTGACGATGCCGGAAAACGAGATATAGAATCCAAGGTCCAGTAATTTGCCCGCCGTTTCTCTGTCCTCTGTAAAACAGTGTAGTACGCCGCCACAATCCGTCACTTTTTCTTCGCGCAGAATAGACAGCGTGTCGGCTCGCGCATCGCGGGTATGCACGATAACTGGCTTCTGTAACTCACGGCCAATCTGAATATGGTGGATAAAAGATTCCTGCTGACGCACCTTTGTTTCCGGCGTGTAAAAATAGTCCAGCCCGGTTTCTCCCATCGCCACAACCCCCTCTTCGGCGGCAAAACGACGCAGCTCCTCAACATCATAGGTTTCATCCTGATTTAACGGATGCACGCCGCAGGAAAAAACCACATTGTCACGCTCACCAACCAGTTCACGCATACTGCGGTATCCTGGCAAGGTGGTTGCAACGGCAAGACAGAATTTCACATCGCGTGCGGCCGCTTTCGCCAGCACGTCGTCCACGTCCTTATGCAGAGATTGATAATCCAGGCCATCAAGATGGCAGTGTGAGTCGACTAAAAACATAATGTCTCTCTCAAAGATGGGGAACAGGCAGTACGGTGCCTGGTTGCAGGTAATGCTCAATACGAAGAATAAGGTCGGTTAATACCAGCTCGCGGTTTACGCCCGTTACGTTCAGCAACTGCTGACGGCAATGACAAACGTCACCGAGTATCGCCTGTATCTGGGCAACGGATAACCGTTCTGCGATGGAAGATATCAGGTCCAGGGCATCGGGATTGGTTAAATGGGCAATCCCATACGGACGTTTCAACGCATCCGTAAACAACGTTGCCAGCCAGTGTAAACGGGCGGCAGCCTGATCGTGGTTTAACGCCGCGAGCAAGATATACCAATCACCGGCGTTTAATGTATTCACCAGTGCCGCACAAAAATCTGTACGGTGTGCCCAGCTTTCAGCCTGTAACAGCGTGAGTGCCGCGCCTGGCGAACCGGCACTTAGACGTAACGCGCTAAGCAGCGCTTCTGACGACGCAGTCACTTCACGAGCAAGCCAGGAGATAGCATACGACTCCGGAGGTGGCGCAAGATGATGTAACCGACAACGGCTGCGTAATGTCGCCAGCAAACGAGCTGGCTCTGTGCTGGCGAGGAAAAACCAGGTCTGTGCCGGGGGTTCTTCCAGCGTTTTCAACAGGGCATTGGCGGCAGCATCGGTTAACTGGGCGGCATCAGGGATCCATACGACCTTCGCACCGCCGAGACGCGAATGCTCGTACAGCTTTTCACTGACTTCGCGTACAGCATCAACCCCCAGCGTGCTTTTGCCTTTTTCTGGCAGCAGCGAATAGTAGTCAGGGTGTGTCCCCGCCTGCATCAGCTGACAGCCACGGCACTGTCCGCAGCTTTTATGTCCTTCCGGCTGCTGGCACATTAAATATCGGCTGAGGGCGTAAATAAGCGCGTCGTCGCCCATTCCGGGTAACGCCTGAATCAGTAACGCATGGTGACAACGACCCGCCTGGTAGCTGGCCACCAGTTTTTCAAAATCCGGTCGTAACCATGGGTACCATTTCATGCGCCCTGCTCCTTCACCCATTGGGTGATGGTATTGCGAATATCAGCCATCACAGCCTCCAGCGGCTGCGTAGCGTCTATAGTGCGAATGCTGGCGTCTTTGGCAGCCAGCTCAAGATAGCGCGCGCGGGTACGATTAAAGAAATCGAAAGATTCCTGCTCAATACGATCCAGCTCGCCGCGTGCACGGGCACGCTTCAACCCGACTTCTGGCGTCACATCCAGATAGATAGTCAGATCCGGGCGAAAATTGCCGAGTACTGCATCGCGCAGGGTTGCCAGCATGTTTTGATCGATACCACGTCCACCGCCCTGATACGCCTGAGTAGACAGATCGTGACGATCGCCAATTACCCACGCGCCTTTCGCCAGCGCAGGTTTAATAACGGTTTCGACCAGCTGTACGCGCGCAGCGTAAAACATCAGAACTTCGGCTTTGTCAGTGATAACCTCGTCACCCACCGACTTAATGTCCAGCACCAGGCTTCTTAGTTTCTCAGCCAGTTGCGTGCCGCCAGGTTCGCGGGTGAAAACCATGTCACGAATACCGAGTTGCTCAAGTGTCTCTACCACTACGTTACGCGCGGTGGTTTTTCCGGCGCCTTCCAGGCCCTCGATGACGATATAGTTACTGCCCATTTTTTTCCTTAAGCACTTTCAGGTAATCCTGCACGGACCGGTTGTGGCTGGCAAGATTGGTGTTAAACGTGTGGCCACCTTTACCGTCAGCCACAAAATAAAGATACGGCGTTTTTGCCGGATGTGCCGCGGCCTGCAACGATGCCTCTCCCGGCATGGCAATCGGGCCAGGTGGCAGTCCTGTAATGGTATAGGTGTTATAAGCGGTCGGGCTGTCTAAATCCACGCGCGACAATTTGCCATTATACCGTGACCCCATACCGTAAATCACCGTCGGATCGGTTTGTAAACGCATACCGATACGTAAACGGTTAACAAACACCGAAGCAACCTGGTCACGCTCGCTGGCAACCGCAGTCTCTTTTTCAATAATAGAAGCCATGGTTACCAGCTGGTTTTTGTCCTGATAAGGCAGGCCGTCAGCGCGCCCTTCCCAGACAGTATCCACCGCTTTAACCATTTTCTGATGCGCGCGTTTTAGCAACGCTACGTCAGTAGTATTGGCGGTATACATCCAGGTATCTGGCCAGAACCAACCTTCCACCCATTGCGGGTTTTCCAGCTTCAGCGCCTGGGCCACGGTCTCATAGCTATCGTCGCTTAACGTATGTTTGATATACGGGGCATCGCGCAGCTGTTTCAGGTAATCGCTTAGGCGCATCCCTTCAACCAGACGTAACGGGAACTGCGCCTCTTTGCCGCTTTCCAGCAGTTGCAGCATATCCCGAACCGTCATGTCGGGTGTAAAACGGTAGGTTCCGGCCTTAAAATGCGACAGTTCGGGTTCCACACGCAGCAGCCATTGGAACACGCGCGGACGGTTAATAACCTTGTCCGCATACAGCTGTTCGCCAAGGGCCAGGCGGCCCGTCCCCGCTTTCAGCGTAAAAATCGTCTCTTCTTTAATCAATAATTTACTGTCCGCCAGATGGCGAACTTTCCACATTCCCACTCCCGCGGCAATGCCCAGCACAACCAGCAATAACAGGACAACAAGTAACAGTTTTTTCATGACTAATTCGGGTGCTCACAAAGTGGGGCTAAAAAATCGAATAACAAACGTGAAGACAGCAATGTGTCGCCACAGGCACACACGGGAATAATGGGCATTAACGCGTTACAGACGACGATTTCATCAGCCTGCATAACCTCCTCCAACCCGGCATACACTTCGACAATACTGAATGGCGATTGTGCCAGCATCCGGATACAGAATTGTCGCATAATGCCGTTTACTCCGGCCTGATCCAGGCGGGGCGTGTAAACCACATCACCTTTACGCCAGAACAAATTAGCCGCACAGCATTCCGTAACCCATCCCTCGCTGTCAAGAACCAGTGCTTCATCTGCGTCCGTCTGTTCAAGATGAGAGCGAATCAACACCTGCTCCAGTCGATTCAGATGCTTAAGTCCGGCAAGCAGTGGATTACGTCCCAGACGTACTGGGCTTAGCGCCAGCACAATGCCATCTTGCCGCCAACGATCGTAATGAACGGGCCAGGCTGAAACGGAGAGGATGCGTGTGGCGCTGTGACAACTTTTGCCACTGTAACCCCGGCCTCCACTGCCACGGCTGATAATCACTTTCAACACCCCGCGTACGTGCCTTTTCGCCAGCATTTTCATTTCATTTTGCAGCTCGGACCAATTTTCAAAAGAGATCAGCAGTTTTTGGCAAGCGTCTTGTAAACGCTCAAGATGCGCTGCAAAGAGAGGGATTTCGCCGTCGATAATACAGGCAGTGGTAAAACAGCCATCACCAAATTGTGTCGCTCGATCGCTTGCTGCCAGCATATTTTGCTCGCAGCCATTAATTAAGAACATGGTGGCTCCTTATTTCTGGTCCGCTAGTTTGGCAGGATGAGTAACACAGGACAAGGGCGGAAAACCGAATAAAAAAAGGCCCGACAAGCGGACCTTTTCAATTTGCTATCGATGCTAGCGCATCACCTAACGGGCTTAAATCTTTTTAAAGATCAAAGAGCCGTTGGTACCACCGAAGCCAAAGGAGTTACACAGCGCATACTCCAGACCACTAACCTGACGCGCTTCGTGAGGTACGAAGTCCAGATCACAACCTTCATCCGGGTTATCCAGGTTGATGGTTGGCGGAATAGCCTGATCGCGCAGCGCCAGAATAGAGAAAATAGACTCTACCGCGCCCGCCGCACCCAACAGGTGTCCGGTCATAGATTTGGTGGAGCTTACCATTACACGGCTTGCCGCATCACCAAAGACAGATTTCACTGCCTGGGTTTCTGCTTTATCGCCTGCAGGCGTAGACGTACCATGCGCGTTGACATAGCCAATCTGACCCGCTTCAATAGCCGCATCACGCAGCGCGTTGACCATTGCCAGCGCAGCGCCTGCACCGTTTTCCGGTGGTGACGTCATGTGGTAAGCATCACTGCTCATACCGAAGCCAACGACTTCAGCATAGATTTTTGCACCGCGCGCTTTCGCATGTTCGTACTCTTCCAGTACAACCATGCCTGCGCCGTCGCCCAGCACAAAGCCATCACGTTCTTTGTCCCACGGACGGCTTGCCGCTTGCGGGTTATCATTACGTGTAGACAGCGCACGTGCCGCGCCAAAACCACCCACGCCCAGCGGCGTACTGGCTTTTTCTGCACCACCCGCAACCATCGCGTCCGCATCGCCGTATGCAATGATACGTGCAGCATGACCGATGTTATGCACGCCTGAAGTACAGGCGGTCGCGATGGAGATGCTTGGCCCTTGCAGGCCGTACATGATGGTCAGGTGACCTGCCACCATGTTAACAATCGTCGACGGAACGAAGAACGGGCTGATCTTACGCGGTCCACCATTTACCAGAGAGGTATGGTTTTCTTCGATAAGACCGAGACCGCCAATACCAGAGCCGATAGCGGCGCCAATACGGTGGGCGTTCTCTTCCGTTATTTCGAGGCCAGAATCCTGCATGGCCTGAACGCCAGCGACAATTCCATATTGAATGAAAGCATCCATCTTGCGCTGTTCTTTGCGCGAGATAATGTCTTCACAGTTAAAATCCTTTACTAAGCCAGCAAATTTCGTTGCATAGGCGCTAGTATCGAAATGGTCGATCAGGCTGATGCCACTCTGACCGGCAAGGAGAGCTTTCCAGGTAGACTCTACGGTATTGCCGACAGGAGACAACATGCCCAGTCCGGTCACAACTACACGACGCTTAGACACGGTTGTCCTCCAGGGAGGGAAAATAATTCAAGTGGGATAAAAAGATAAAACTCAGGCGGTCGAATGACCGCCTGGAGATGTTCACTTACGCCTGGTGGCCGTTGATGTAATCAATGGCAGCCTGAACGGTAGTGATTTTCTCAGCTTCTTCGTCCGGAATCTCAGTATCAAACTCTTCTTCCAGAGCCATTACCAGCTCAACGGTGTCAAGAGAATCTGCGCCCAGGTCTTCAACGAAGGAAGCATTGTTGGTTACTTCTTCCTGCTTAACGCCCAGCTGTTCGCCGATAATTTTCTTAACGCGTTCTTCGATAGTGCTCATACTCTTAAATTTCCTATCAAAACTCGCTTTCGCGATGGTTTTCGTAGTGTATAAAATGTTGAAAAATTTGCAACTAAATCCCGGCAGGTCTTACCACGATTTTGCGCTATTTTGAGGCCATTCACCCTAATAACGCAAATATTTTTCAATCGTGGTTAAACCATGTACATCCCGCCGTTGACGTGCAAAGTCTCACCTGTGATGTAACTTGCTTCGTCAGAAGCTAAAAATGCAACCGCACTGGCGATTTCCTGAGCGCCGCCAAGGCGACCCGCAGGAACCTGCGCCAGAATACCCGCACGCTGATCATCAGACAGCGCACGCGTCATGTCCGTTTCAATAAAGCCCGGAGCAACAACGTTTACAGTAATGCCACGAGACGCAACTTCGCGCGCCAGTGATTTACTGAAGCCGATCAGACCCGCTTTCGCCGCAGCGTAGTTAGCCTGACCCGCATTTCCCATGGTACCAACCACAGAACCGATAGTGATAATACGCCCATGACGCTTTTTCATCATAGCTCGCATTACCGCTTTTGACAGACGGAAAACAGATGACAGGTTGGTTTCGATGATATCGTTCCACTCGTCATCTTTCATGCGCATTAACAGGTTATCACGAGTAATCCCGGCATTATTGACCAGGATATCGACTTCACCAAATTCTGCGCGAATATTTTCCAGAACAGATTCGATAGATGCAGGATCGGTCACATTCAACATCAGACCTTTACCATTTGCACCTAAATAATCGCTAATGGCCTGCGCGCCGCTTTCGCTGGTAGCAGTACCGATAACTTTCGCGCCACGGGCAACGAGTGTCTCAGCAATTGCGCGGCCAATGCCACGGCTTGCACCGGTAACCAGCGCGATTTTTCCTTCAAAACTCATGGTCTTCCTCTTTTATTGCTCTAGCGCCGCAGACAGTGCCGCCGGCTCATTCAGTGCCGAAGCAGTCAGGGTGTCAACAATACGTTTCGTCAAACCGGTCAGAACTTTACCCGGACCGACTTCATACAGGTGCTCTACGCCCTGGGATGCCATAAATTCAACGGTTTTAGTCCACTGAACCGGGCTATACAGCTGACGAACCAACGCATCGCGAATTGCATCTGCCGTGGTTTCACACTTCACATCGACGTTGTTCACGACCGGAACAGTCGGCGCGTTAAAGGTGATTTTCTGCAGCTCAACGGCCAGTTTTTCAGCAGCAGGCTTCATCAGCGCACAGTGAGACGGCACGCTAACTGGCAGTGGCAGAGCACGTTTCGCACCCGCAGCTTTACAGGCAGCGCCCGCACGTTCAACCGCTTCTTTATGACCCGCGATAACCACCTGGCCTGGCGAGTTGAAGTTAACCGGAGAAACAACCTGACCTTCTGCTGACTCTTCACATGCTTTAGCGATAGACGCATCATCAAGACCGATAATCGCAGACATACCGCCTGTGCCTTCTGGTACAGCTTCCTGCATGAACTTACCGCGCAGTTCTACCAGACGTACGGCATCAGCAAATGCGATCACGCCTGCGCAGACCAGCGCAGAATATTCGCCCAGGCTGTGACCCGCCATCAGCGCAGGTGTTTTACCACCCTGCTGCTGCCATACGCGATAAAGCGCGACAGATGCGGTCAACAGCGCTGGCTGCGTCTGCCAGGTTTTATTCAGTTCTTCGGCCGGACCCTGCTGAGTCAACGCCCACAGATCATAGCCCAGCGCAGCTGATGCTTCAGCAAATGTTTCTTCAACAATTGGGTAGTTTGCTGCCATTTCAGACAACATCCCAACGGTCTGGGAACCCTGCCCCGGAAACACAAATGCAAATTGCGTCATGTTTAAATCCTTATACTAGAAACGAACCAGCGCGGAGCCCCAGGTGAATCCACCCCCGAAGGCTTCAAGCAATATCAACTGCCCAGCTTTAATACGCCCGTCGCGGACGGCTTCGTCCAGCGCGCACGGTACGGAGGCAGCAGAGGTATTACCATGTCTGTCGAGCGTCACGACAACATTATCCATCGACATACCCAGCTTTTTAGCTGTCGCGCTGATAATGCGCAGGTTAGCCTGATGCGGTACCAGCCAGTCCAGCGCAGAACGGTCGAGATTATTGGCTTCCAGCGTTTCATCAACGATGTGCGCAAGCTCGGTCACCGCGACTTTAAATACTTCGTTACCCGCCATCGTCAGATGAATCGGGTTTTCTGGGTTCACGCGATCGGCGTTAGGCAGCGTCAACAGTTCGCCATAGCGACCGTCAGCGTGCAGATGCGTGGAGAGAATGCCTGGCTCTTCTGATGCGCTCAGTACAACCGCGCCCGCCCCATCACCGAAAATGATGATCGTTCCGCGATCGGTTGGATCACAGGTGCGCGCCAGAACATCAGAGCCAACGACCAGAGCATGCTTAACTGCGCCAGATTTAACATACTGGTCGGCAACACTCAGGGCGTAAGTGAAACCAGCGCAAGCGGCTGCAACGTCAAACGCCGGACAGCCTTTGATCCCTAGCATACTTTGGATCTGGCACGCCGCGCTTGGAAATGCGTGAGTGGATGATGTGGTAGCAACCACAATCAGACCAATTTGCTCTTTGTCGATGCCCGCCATTTCAATCGCACGGTTTGCGGCGGCAAAGCCCATCGTCGCAACTGTTTCATTTGGCGCTGCAATATGGCGTTCACGGATACCTGTACGAGTGACGATCCACTCATCAGATGTCTCAACCATTTTTTCCAAATCGGCGTTAGTACGCACTTGTTCAGGCAGATAGCTGCCAGTACCAATAATCTTCGTATACATGTACGCTCAGTCACTTTTTGGTTATATACCGCCACGAGCAAATCGCTGATACGTTGGCCACATTCACAAACGCACCGTTATCTGTGTGCTCGTGAGGTTGCGCTTTCGCCACCGTCCAGCAGTTCGAATCCAGCTGGGTATACAGATTCCAGGCGAGCGGCAATTCGCTGAGGAACTTGTCGCTGCACCGCCTGCACTGCCTGTTCAATCGCGACTTCAAATGCTCGCTGATTGGCCGCACCATGACTCTTAATCACCGTGCCGCGCAATCCTAACAGACAGGCGCCATTATACTGGTCGGGGTTGAGGTGACTAAATCGCCTTGTCAGGCTTTTTTGTAACCAACGTTTTAATAACAGAAGCCACCACGACCGTTTTTTGCCCTCACCCTGAGATTTCAGCAGTGAAAGGAACATTCTGACAACACCTTCCATCGTCTTTAATGTGACATTACCTGTAAAGCCGTCACAGACCAACACATCGGTTTTGCCAGTCAGTAACTCATTGGCTTCAAGATAGCCGATATAATTAATGGAAGGGATTGTTTTTAGCACAGCTGAAGCATCTCGAATACTGTCGAGACCTTTCGTTTCTTCTTCGCCGATGTTGAGTAACGCTACGCGAGGATTGGCAATGCCAACAACCTCTTCTGCCAGCACGGAACCCATGACGGCAAATTGCACCAACATCGTGCTATCACAATCTACGTTGGCGCCCAAATCCAGCACCACCGTTTTGCCCTTTTGCTGATGCGGTAACACCGTCACCAACGCCGGACGCTCAATCCCCTCAAGGGGTTTGAGCAATAACTTCGCAAGTCCCATAAGTGCGCCCGTATTACCGGCGCTGACACAAGCTTGTGCCTGACCTTCTTTCACGAGCTCCAGGGCAACACGCATTGAGCTTCCACGACTGGCGCGAATAGCTTGCGAGGGCCGGGCATCACTGGCAATAACTGACTGAGCAGGGATAATCTGCAGACGCGAACGTTGTTCGAAGTCAGCTTTGGCAAGTAATGGCGTGATTGTATCGGGATCCCCGACTAAAAGAAGTGTGAGTTGCGAATTAGAATTCAGTGCCTGCAATGCTGCAGGCACTGTCACGGT
This sequence comes from Citrobacter sp. Cf116, assembly GCF_030336505.1. NCBI lineage: Bacteria > Pseudomonadati > Pseudomonadota > Gammaproteobacteria > Enterobacterales > Enterobacteriaceae > Citrobacter > Citrobacter sp. Cf116. Next base: position 38,274 of record NZ_JAOWEQ010000040.1, read on the forward strand.
AGGGCCAAAATCTCCCCCCATGACATCTAACGCCAGGGTTAGACGTGTCAAGGTATCGTCGCTGCCCGGTTAGGTGTTTCCCCAGTTACCCGGGGAAAGCCTCACTAAGCTTCATCACGCGTTCACTCTTTGTCTTTCTCACCAGGGGTGGGAAAGCCATTGAGTCATGCGTGATTACTTAGCGATTACCTTACGGCCACGGTAGAAACCGTCGGCAGTGATGTGGTGACGCAGGTGTTGTTCACCAGAAGTTTTGTCTACAGACAGGCTGGTGACTGCGGTCAGAGCGTCATGAGAACGACGCATGCCACGTTTGGAACGGGTTGGTTTATTCTGTTGTACGGCCATGGACCTTACTCCTCAATTACTTACGCTTTAAGCTGGCTAATACGGCAAATGGGTTTGGTTTTTGCGCTTCATCAGGCAATTCGCCAAAGACCATGTCCGCCTCGGACACTTCACAGTGTTCAGAATCATGCACCGGAACTACCGGCAAGGAGAGGATAATCTCATCTTCAACCATTGCAAGCAGATCGATTTCACCGAATTCGTTAACCTCAATCGGCTCATACGCTTCCGGGAGTGCTTCAGCCTGCTCGTCAGAACGGACAGGACTAAAACAATATGTTGTGTGAACATGAAGTGGGAACGGTTTCCCGCAACGCTGACATTCGAGCGTAACCGATACCTTCGCATCACCGGTTATAACGGCGAGACGCTGGTTATCGATAGCGAACGACATGGAGCATTCCACATCACTGTCCACACTGACTACAGAATCGGCGACGCGCTCAACCAGATCAGAAGTATAGATACCTTCATAATCGAGGCGTTTCTGAGCCGTACGAACCGGATCAAGAGTCAGGGGTAATTTTACCTTTTGCATAGGGCGCGCATATTAACTTTGTAACGTCATATAGTCAAAGAAAAAGGCAGCCTGTGGTTGCCTTTTGCCAATAATTCGCACACATTGCGGGTCATCGACTTAAAATCGCTCAAGACAAGCCACTACAGCCAGCTTGTAGGTCGAAGTCCATAGTTTAAAATGGCTCTCATCAATACGCTATATGCGAGGGAAAAAATATGCCTCAACTTATTCTTGCTTCCACCTCTCCCTGGCGTCGCGCTTTACTCGAAAAACTGGCAATTCCGTTCGAATGCGCAGCACCAGAGGTTGATGAAACACCATTACCAGGCGAGGCGCCGCGTCATCTGGTGTTGCGACTGGCTCAGCAAAAAGCACAATCACTCGCCCACCGTTATCCCTCGCATCTGATTATTGGCTCCGATCAAATTTGTGTTCTTGATGGTGAAATAACCGGCAAACCATTAACAGAAGAAAATGCGCGCCAACAGTTACTCAAAGCCCGTGGCAATATTGTGACGTTTTACACCGGACTGGCGCTGTATAATTCTGCGACCGGACATTTACAAACTGAAGTAGAACCTTTTGACGTCCATTTCCGTCATTTAAGCGAGGCGGAAATTGATGATTATCTGCGCAAAGAGCGTCCGCTCCATTGTGCAGGTAGTTTCAAAAGTGAAGGGTTAGGTATTGCACTCTTTGAACGCCTGGAGGGCCGTGACCCAAATACCTTGGTAGGTTTGCCGCTGATCGCGTTGTGTCAAATGCTGCGGCGGGAGGAAATGAACCCGTTGAACGCCTGATTAATCTGCCTGATGTCGACGCGATGCGTCTTATCAGGCCTACGGTCCATCACACGATTGTAGGCCTGATAAGCAACGCGCATCAGGCTTTGCTGCGTAATACCTCGAGGCAGCGCTTCAACTGCTTATCCATTGGCGCTTCAATACGCATCAATTCTCCCGTACCCGGATGAGTAAACTTCAACGCTGCGGCATGCAGGAAAAGTCGGTTCAACCCCGTATCCGCCAGTTGCTTATCGAATTCACGGTCACCGTAGCGATCGTCAAAAGCAATTGGATGACCGGCATACTGGGTATGCACACGGATCTGGTGCGTACGTCCGGTCACCGGGCTACAGCGCACAAGCGTGGCAAACGCATAGCGCTCTTCCACTTTAAAACGTGTTTCTGACGGTTTGCCTTCCTGATTCACCCGCACGATACGCTCACCGCTTTGCAGAATGTTCTTTAACAGCGGTGCCTGCACGGTTTTGACATGCGACTGCCATTGGCCTCGAACCAGCGCGAGGTAATCTTTCTGCATGCCTTTTTCACGCAGTTGTTCATGCAATGAACGCAAGGCTGAGCGTTTTTTGGCAACCAGCAGCACACCAGAGGTATCCCGGTCGAGGCGATGCACCAGCTCAAGGAAACGCGCTTCCGGACGCAACGCACGTAATCCTTCAATGACGCCAAAGCTTAACCCGCTTCCGCCATGCACGGCCGTACCTGAAGGTTTGTTAAGCACCAGAATGTGGTCATCTTCATATAAAATGACATCGGTCAGCGCCGCAACCTTCTGCAGGTTTGGCGAAATGGCCTCTTCTTCACGTTCAGCGACACGCACAGGTGGAATACGCACAATATCCCCATCTTCGAGTTTGTACTCGGGTTTAATGCGTTTTTTATTCACCCGCACTTCGCCTTTACGCAAAATGCGATAAATCATACTTTTCGGCACGCCCTTAAGCTGGGTGCGCAAAAAGTTGTCGATGCGTTGCCCTGCTTCGTCGGCAGTAATGGCAACTGTTTTTACGGCTGGAGTCTCTGTTTTCATGGGGGCCGATTTTAAATAGCCATCAAGATTCGCGCCACACATTTTTCTATGCTTATATTAACTGCTATACCTTATTACTTAAGTTTGACATAGCCGATTTGGTGGTTATTAAAGCAATCACTACGCGGAAGTGAAAAAACTGTGAGTAACCGGGTGATAAATGGCAAAAGTCATCTTGCTATAACAAGGTTAGCAGTGGAATAATGCGGTTGTTTCCGTGTTGAATCTTGTTAAAACAAGAACTTTTCCGGAATGACCCAATTTTGCCCGACCGATCATCAACGCAGCAATGGCGTAAGACGTATTGATCTTTCAGGCAGTTAGCGGGCTGCGGGTTGCAGTCCTTACCGGTAAGTGCTCTATGGATTTCACATTGTAGGAAGGCGGCAAGTCTGGATACCCCCAGGTTCTTACTCCTGTAAGTGACCAGGGTGAGAAGATAAAGCCAACGCACCGACAGCGTGAAAGACGACAAGCACAATGGAAGCTTCTCTGGAGAGTAACACCCAGACTGTTCCCCTGATAATTGCGCTGTGTTTCCGTATGAAATACAGGCAACCGACACTCTGCGCCTCTTTGAGCTGACGATAACCGTGAGGTTGGCGACGCGAATAGACACGAGGCCATCGGTTCACACCCGGAAAGGCATTACTCTGCCCGCAGCTTAGTCGTCAATGTAAGAATAATGAGTAAGTTACGATGAAAAGAATGTTAATTAACGCGACTCAGCAGGAAGAGTTGCGTGTCGCCCTTGTAGATGGGCAACGTCTGTACGATCTGGATATCGAAAGTCCTGGACACGAACAGAAAAAAGCCAACATCTATAAAGGCAAAATTACCCGTATTGAACCGAGTCTGGAAGCTGCTTTTGTTGATTACGGCGCTGAACGTCACGGTTTCCTCCCGTTAAAAGAAATTGCCCGCGAATACTTTCCCGCTAACTACAACTCCCATGGTCGCCCCAACATTAAAGACGTGTTGCGTGAAGGTCAGGAAGTCATCGTTCAGATCGATAAAGAAGAACGCGGCAACAAAGGCGCTGCGCTGACTACCTTTATCAGCCTGGCAGGTAGTTATCTGGTTCTGATGCCGAACAACCCGCGCGCGGGCGGCATCTCCCGTCGCATTGAAGGCGACGACCGTACCGAATTAAAAGAAGCGCTGGCAAGCCTGGAACTGCCTGATGGCATGGGGCTTATCGTGCGTACCGCAGGGGTAGGCAAATCCGCCGAAGCGCTGCAGTGGGACCTGAGCTTCCGCCTGAAGCACTGGGAAGCGATTCAAAAAGCCGCTGACAGCCGCCCTGCTCCGTTCCTGATCCATCAGGAAAGCAACGTTATCGTGCGTGCCTTCCGCGACTATCTGCGCCAGGACATCGGCGAAATCCTCATCGACAACCCAAAAGTCATGGAGATGGCGCGTCAGCACATCGCGGCGCTGGGTCGTCCGGATTTCAGCAGCAAAATCAAACTGTACACCGGCGAAATCCCGCTGTTCAGCCACTATCAGATCGAGTCTCAGATTGAGTCCGCGTTCCAACGCGAAGTGCGTCTGCCGTCCGGCGGCTCAATCGTTATCGACAGCACTGAAGCACTGACCGCTATCGATATCAACTCCGCACGCGCAACCCGCGGCGGCGACATCGAAGAAACAGCGTTCAACACCAACCTTGAAGCAGCCGATGAAATTGCGCGTCAGCTGCGTCTGCGCGACCTCGGCGGTCTGATTGTAATCGACTTCATTGATATGACGCCGGTTCGTCACCAGCGCGCGGTTGAAAACCGTCTGCGCGAGGCCGTACGCCAGGACAGAGCGCGTATTCAGATCAGCCATATTTCTCGCTTCGGTCTGCTGGAAATGTCCCGTCAGCGTCTGAGCCCGTCACTGGGTGAATCCAGCCATCACGTGTGCCCGCGCTGCTCCGGTACCGGTACTGTACGTGATAACGAATCACTGTCGCTGTCTATTCTGCGTCTGATCGAAGAAGAAGCACTGAAAGAAAATACGCAGGAAGTACACGCTATTGTTCCTGTGCCTATCGCTTCCTATCTGCTCAACGAAAAGCGTACCGCGGTAAATGCAATCGAGACGCGTCAGAATGGCGTGCGCTGTGTGATCGTGCCAAACGATCAGATGGAAACCCCGCACTATTCTGTGCTGCGCGTACGTAAAGGGGAAGAAACGCCGACCCTGAGCTATCTACTGCCGAAACTGCATGAAGAGGCAATGGCATTGCCGACGGAAGAAGAGTACGTCGAGCGTAAACAGCCTGAGCAACCGGCGCTGGCTACCTTCGCCATGCCAGACGTTCCGCCAGCCCCTGCTCTGCAGGAACCTGCCGCGAAAGCCGCCGCGCCTAAAGCAGCGGCAGCGACCGCAGCCGTTGCCGCACAGCCCGGTTTGATTAGCCGTTTCTTTGGCGCACTGAAGTCCATCTTCGGTGGTAGCGAAGAAGTGAAACCGGTTGAACAACCTGCGCCGAAAGCTGAAGAGAAAACCGAACGCCAGCAGGATCGTCGTAAACCGCGTCAGAACAATCGTCGCGACCGTAACGATCGTCGTGATAACCGTGATAATCGCGGTGACCGTGACAACCGTAACGAACGTTCAGAAAACGGCGAAAACCGTGAAGATAACCGCCGTAACCGTCGTCAGTCACAGCAGCAAAATGCGGAAGCTCGCGATAACCGCCAGCAAACTACTGACGTTGCAGACAAAGCGAAATCTGGCGATGAGCAGCAGGCTCCGCGTCGCGAACGCAACCGCCGTCGTAACGATGACAAGCGTCAGGCTCAGCAGGAAGTTAAAGAGCTGAACCAGGCTGAACAACCTGTGCAGGATGCCGAGCAGGAAGAGCGCGTACGTCAGCCTCAGACTCGCCGTAAGCAGCGTCAATTGACTCAGAAAGTTCGTTTCACTGACAGCCCGGCGGTTGAAACCGAAGTGGCAACTGCCGCAGTAGTCGCTGAAACCGCTGCCGCTCAGCCAACAGAACAGCCTGCACCAGCACAACGCACCGAACTGGCGAAAGTTGATCTGCCAGCCGTCGTTGCGACTGAGCAGGAAGACAACAGCGACGCGCGTGACTCCAATGGTATGCCGCGTCGCTCCCGTCGCTCCCCTCGCCATCTGCGCGTCAGTGGACAGCGTCGTCGTCGTTACCGTGACGAGCGTTATCCGGTTCAGTCACCGATGCCATTAACGGTCGCCTGTGCATCTCCTGAATTAGCGTCCGGTAAAGTTTGGATCCGCTACCCTGTCGCACGTCCTCAGGATCAGCAGGTTGAAGAACAGCGCGAACAAGAAATGGTCCAGCAGCAAGCCGCACCTGTCGCTGTAGAGCCTCAGGTTGCTGCAGCTGCCGTGGAACACATTGTGGATGCCCCTGCGCCAGTTGAAGCCGTGCAGCCAGAGATTGTCGTAGCTGAGCCTCAGGCCCCCGTTGTTGAAACCACACAGGTTGAAACCACGCATCCGGAAGTCATTGCGACCCCGGTCGAGGAACAACCACAAATTATCGCTGCATCTGATGCGCCCGTTGCAGAAGAAATCGCCGCTGAAGCCGAACCTGTGGCTGACGTTGTGACTGCGCCGGTTGTCGAAGAGCCTGCAGAGGTTGTTATTTCCCAGCCAGAAGTGGTTGAAGAGATTGCCGAAGTTGTGGAAACAGCGCCAGTTGTTGAAGAAGTTGCTGCACCGCAGGAAGTTGTTGCAGCGCCAATTGTAGAAGCGACTGTCGTTAAGCCTGTAGTTGTCGCAGCCAGTGTTGATGCTGAACACCTTCACAGCCATGCGACCGCACCGATGACCCGCGCCCCGGCACCGGAATATGTACCAGAAGCGCCGCGTCATAGCGACTGGCAGCGTCCGGCATTCGCCTTTGAAGGCAAAGGTGCCGCAGGTGGACACAGTGCAACGCATCAAGCGACTGCGCCAGCAACACGTCCTCAGCCTGTCGAGTAAGCCATAATCAATATCAAAGCCGGCCTTCGGGTCGGCTTTTTTATATCTGATCTACGCCTTTCATCCCCGTCAGCTGCGGCATAACATCCTTCATTAAGGCCAGAAACTTGCGTAAGCGAATCGGATAGTAACGCGCCCACGGATAAACCAAATGTACAGGCAACGGCGCCGCATGCCACTCAGGTAGCAACGCAACCAGACGTCCGTTGGCAATATCCTCCGCCACCATCCAACTTGAAACAATAGTCACTCCCAACCCTGCCAGCGCGGCATTCCTTGCGACATAAATACTGTCGGTACTTAATCTGGGTGAAATATTCAACGTGACTGGCTCATTACGCAATTGGTGCAACAACGAAACGCTATGTTGATAAAACGTATTCACGGCAATCCAGGGCAGCGCTGATAACTGCTCAGGATGAGAAAGCTCGCAGTATTGTTCCAGCAGCCCAGGGCTCGCCACCATACTACGGGGAACTTCAGCCAGTAAAACGGCAACCGTGGCCGGATCCACCTCGGCACCAACCCTGATAGCGCAGTCAATATTATCGCTCAGAAAATCAACGGTTTTATCGTTGAGCATCCACTCTACTGCTACCTGGGGATAGCGCGAAAGAAACTGCAAAAGCGGCTCAAGCAGTTGTTGTTGCCCGAACGCATGCGGTGCACGGACTCGCAACGTCCCCACCGGTTCATCTTCCGTGACATTAAGTCCATCTTCCAGCGCCAGCCAGGCATCAATAATCTTCTTGGCATGCTGGTAGCCTCTTTCGCCGTCTTCGGTCAATTTCATCGCATGCGTGGTACGCATGATCAGTTTCACACCCAGCAGAGTTTCCAGGGATTGCAACCGTCGGCTTACGGTCGCTTGCGTTGTCCCCATCTGTTTTGCCGCTGCCGAAAGCGATCCTGCTTCGACAATACGCACAAACGTACGCATCAGCTCCACCCTGTCTATACGCTCATTTTTTATCATTTTCAGTTTCATCATACGTCTGACGTATAACTGTTTTACCACTGCGCTCTCTACCACGCCACTCGCTGAAGGATAAAAATAGCCGCACATCCAGTGATTGAGGAATCATTTGTGAACACATATACCGCACTTTCCCGTTGGGTCACTTTCGTTCTGGCAGTAGGTGCCGGATTCAGTGTCGCTGCTATCTACTATGCTCAACCCCTTCTGCCTTTAATGGGTCAGGATCTGAACTTAAGTATTACCGGCATGGGGTTGGTCCCGACGCTGACCCAGGCGGGATACGCGCTGGGTATTTTGTTTTTATTGCCATTGGGCGATCGTTATGACCGCAGGACATTAATCCTGCTGAAAAGTATCTCTCTTGCTGTGCTGCTTCTGGCATGCAGCTTTACCGGGCAGTTGCATTCACTGTTAATAGTGAGCCTGTTGATGGGCATGGCGGCAACCATGGCACAAGATATTGTGCCTGCGGCGGCAATACTGGCGCCCGAAGGCAAACAGGGAAAAACGGTGGGCACCGTAATGACGGGCCTTCTGCTGGGAATTTTGCTCTCACGTACCGTCAGTGGACTGGTCGGTGAGGCGTTTGGCTGGCGTGAGATGTACCAACTTGCTGCCGTCAGTATTGCCGTAATTACCGCGATTTTGTGGAAAGCACTGCCTCGTTTTACGGTCCATTCCACGTTGAGCTATCCATCATTAATGCTCTCGATGGTGCAACTTTGGCAACAATATTCCACCTTGCGCCGCGCAGCACTGGCACAAGGCTTTCTGTCCATTGCTTTTAGCGCCTTCTGGTCTACGCTGGCGGTGATGTTATCTGAGCATTACCACTTGGGTAGCGCTATAGCGGGTGCTTTTGGTATCGCGGGAGCAGCCGGAGCCCTTGCTGCACCCATGGCGGGCCATCTTGCCGATAAAGTGGGTGCAGCAAAAGTGACGCAATTGGGTGCTTTGCTGGTAACGGTATCTTTCGCACTGATGTTTTTGTTACCCGCCCTGCCCGTTCAGGGGCAGTGGCTGCTTTTCGCCCTTTCTGCGGTAGGTTTTGATCTCGGATTGCAATCCAGCCTGGTTGCCCACCAAAACCAGGTCTATAGCCTGGAGCCTCAGGCACGAGGACGATTGAACGCTCTGCTGTTTACGATGGTGTTTATCGGTATGGCGCTGGGTTCCGTTCTCGGGAGTCAGGTCTATGCGCTTGCCAACTGGGAAGGTGTGGTGACGCTGGCAACCTTCAGCAGTGCGATCGCGTTGGTCATAAGACTGACGGGGAACCCGTCGCTTAGTAAGACGTCGGTTGCCTAAAAAAATGCCCGCTCCGGGTGTTAAGGGAGCGGGCAGACAAACATATCCAGTTTCATGATATGTTCAAAATCAGTCGTTACCGGTTAAGCTGGAACAGCGACATGCCCTGCATATCGGTAAACGCTTTATAAGAAGCCTGAAGCGCGGCCTGCTGCATGACGTAAGACGAAATCGCCGCATTCCAGTCGACATCCACCAGGTTACTCATCTGTTGGGTTTGCCCTAATGCACGATCGGCACCCAGTGAATCCAGCGAGCTTAATTCACTCAGTTGCGTACCTAATTCTGCACGAACGGAAAGCACGTTATTCAGTGAGTTTTTCAGACCACGATTGGTTTTATCGATAGCTGCTGCGGCGATATCTTTTGCCGCATCATTGCCCGCAATCGGTGTGTTAAGCGCATCAATCGCGCTATCCAGCATTTTGAACAGGTTCTTTTCCTGAGTGCTACCCGGTGGTTCCGGTACGGCGTTGCTGGTCAGGCTGGCGAAGATTTTATCGCCCGTATGGCCAATGACCATGGTACGGGAAGCATCAACCTGCTGGGTCACATTTGTGGCACCGCCACTGTAGGAACCATCAGCCTGCGCAAACGGTGCGGATTCTGTTTTATATCCACCGAAAATATAGCGCCCATTACCGTCAGTGCTGTTCGCCAGGTTCATCAGCTGATCGCGGATCCCCTGCAGGTCGGTGGCTAACGATGCACGGTCATCATCACTTAACGTACCGTTGCCCGCGCTAACGATTTTTTCCTGCGCGGTCTGGATCGCCGTCGTCACCTGGCTCAGAACGTTCTCTTCCAGCGACACCTTTTGCGTCGCGAACGAGCGTGCCAGCGTATATTGGCTGTTCTGCGCCTGAGCCTGAGAAAGTACCACGGCCTGCGAGGCGGCAATCGGATCGTCTGATGGGTTGATCACGCGCTTGCCCGTTGACATTTGCTCGCCGAACTTCATCCATTCCGCCTGAGAGTTAGTGATGCCGCGCATGTTCTGCTGGTACATCATCTGGGTGCTAATACGCATAGTCTCCTTCTCCCTTAGCGGATATTAATCAGTGCATCAAACAACGCATTCGCGGTCTGCAGCACTTGAGCATTAGCCAGGTAATACTGCTGAAAACGCTGTAAATTACCGTACTCTTCGTCGAGGTTAACGCCGGAAATAGACTGTTGCTGCCGGTAAAGCTGTGTCACCACGTTGTTCTGGGTGGTGGCGCTGGTTTTCAGCGTAGCGGTTTTGTTCCCGACATCGCTTACCAGCGTGGCATATGCATCGTTGAAGGTCTTATTGCCGACAGTCGCTTTGGTTTGCAGATCCAGCAGTTTCTGACCGTTACGGTTATCGCTTGCACCTGTATCCGCAGCAGGATCAGTGTTTTTCTCTGACGCCATGGCGATTTTCGACTCGTCGGTCACCTTGACTTTCATATCAACGATAACGTTTTCTACCGGTTTCAGAATAAAACTGTCATTCTCTTGAGGCCCGGGGTTGGGGGGATTAATAGTCACTGTCACTTTCAGACCATCAATATCCAGTTTTCCGTCCGCACCTGGTGTAGCTTCAAACGTTGTGTTATCTGCCAGACGCGTCACCTGCCACTTACCGCCACTGAACACAACCTTATAGTCGGTAGCCTGTACTTTCGAACTGTCACCAACTTCTGCAGTTAATTCCGCTTTGCCAGTATTTTTAGCATTACTCAGTACAGACGGGCTGCCGATATCAAAGAAATTCCCACCCTTATCGCCGTTGGCATCAAAACCTTCTTTATGCTGGGCGTTAAATGCACTGGCAAATGCAAGTGCCAGTTGGCCTAGGGTATTACGCGTCTGATCCAGCTCCTGCGAACGGAAGGTGAGCAGTCCGCCCAGTGAACCGGTATTCAACAGTTTCTCAGGAATTTCAACAGCTCCGGCAACCCCATCAACGTAGGCCACTGTTGTTCGATTAGGATCGTCGCTGGAAGGTACTGCCGCCAGTTGGCGTGCATTGCTACCCTGCACCAGCGAATAGCCGTTGGCCATTGTCAGGTTGTAGGTGCCACCATCCTGAACGCTGACTTCAACACCGACAATCTGATTCAGTTCACTGACCAGCTGATCGCGTTGGTCAAGCAGGTCGTTAGGAGATGCACCTGCGCCGACGCCTGTCATACGAGAAATCTGGTCGTTGAGGCTGGCAATTTGTTTCGAATAGTTGTTGATCTGATCAACGCTGGCTTTAATCGCGGTATTAACCTGCTTATCCTGATCGCGCAGATACTGGTCGGTCGTTTTAAACTGATTTACCAACCCATCAGCTTTACCGATCAGCGCCTGGCGCGCCGCCGGATCTTCGGCGTTGCTGACCAGCGTTTGCAGGCTGGTAAAAAAGTCCTGCATTGAGGTCGAAATAGAACTGGTTTTGCTGGAGAGCAAATTGTCTATCTTTGACATTTGCTCATAACGCGTCGTCAGACCGCTGCTCTGGTTCTGCGCTGCTCGCAACTGGTTAGTGATAAAGGAGTCATATTCACGTTGTACACCAGAAACATAGACGCCATTGCCTACCCAGCCCCCCGCACCCAGCGTGCTGTTCGCTTGCGCCATAATTGTTGTTTGTCGGGTATATCCGGCAACGTTATAGCTGGAGATGTTATTACTGGCAGTATTCAACGCGGCCTGCGCTGCGCTGAGTCCACTCATCGCGTTATTAATCAAGCTGGACATGGAGGTTCCTTGTAATCCTTCAATACTCGTTATTATCGGCAGCAGGTCGGTAGACTTGAGCTATTTAAAAGAGATTATCGAGATTCGTGCTGTAGGTTTTACTCACCTTTTCGCTCATCGATTTCAACTGCTGGATCATGCTGGTTAATTTACGTGCATAGTTAGGGTCTGTGGCGTAACCCGCATTTTGCAATGCCTGCGCCCCCTGTTCGGCGGTCGCGGCAGCGGTCACCGCCGCATAGCGCGGGTTACGGGATATCAGACCGACATAATCCGACAACGCCTCAAGGTAAGAGCTATAGACACGGAATCTGGCTTTCACCTTTTTCGCCTCACCGTTCTCATATTCAGTGGTGGTGATTTCAGTGGTTGGACCTTTCCAGCTTCCCGAAGCCTTCACACCAAAAATGTTGAAACTCGGTTCGCCATTCTCGCGACGAATTTGTCGCTGCCCCCATCCGGACTCCAGCGCCGCCTGCGCCAAAATCAGATGATGCGGGACCCCGCTCTGCTGACTGGCCAGCTTAGCCGGCAGTGACAGCTGGGCGAGGAAGTCTTTGCTGTCACCTGACAGCGGCTCATCATTGCTTTCTGTCGCCCGGGGGATGGCTTTGCGGACCAGTTGCGTCAGTGCCTGATTTTGATAGCTAGTCACCGTTTCCAGTGAAAACTTCATCGGCACCTGCGGCGCGTCACCCGCAGGTTGCGCTTGCCCTTCAGTCATCTGCTTGACCATCATTTCAGCCAGCCCCAGACCTTTGCCTGCGGTCATCTGCTGTGCAATTTGTTGGTCATACATGCTGGTATACAAGCGCGTTGAATCGCTGCTAAACATGCCATCTTTCGGCAGCGCTTCACGCATGCTTTTCAACATCATTTGCACGAACATCCCTTCAACCTGACGGGCGACCGGGCGGATATTCGCCGCCGGGTCCTGACCCGCTTTCGCTTTCAGTTCGTTCAGAGATTGCGCATCCCAGGCGGCACTGGTCAGCAGTTTGCTGTCACCAATCATTAGATGATTTCCAGTTTGGCGCGTAAGCAACCCGCGCTCTGCATCGATTGCAGAATGGACATCAGATCCATCGGCGTTGCCCCCAGTGCATTCAGCGCACGCACAACATTGTTCAGGTTGGCGCTGGAACGCACGCTTTGCAGTGAACCACCGCTTTGGCGCAGGTCAATCTGGGTTTGCGGCGTCACTACGGTTTGTCCACCGCCAAACGGTGTGTCCGGCTGGCTGACGTTCGCCTGGCGGTTCACCGTGATCGACAAGTTGCCTTGTGCCACGGCACAGCTATCCAGCGTTACTTCGCGGTTCATGACGACAGATCCGGTGCGCGAGTTGATAATCACTTTCGCATCCTGCGGCGTGACGTTCACCTCCATATTCTGGATATCAGCAAGGAAGCGCACCTGCGAGCTGTTGCCGCTTGGCACCCGCACCTGAATAGTGCGGGCATCCAACGCCGTTGCGCTGCCAAAGCCACGCGAGCGGTTAATAGTGTCGGTAATTTGCTGCGCCATCGCGAAATCTTCATTATTCAGCTGCAGATTAATGGTGTTACCGCCGCCGAACTGGCTGGGTAATTCACGTTCGATGGTCGCGCCGTTGGTAATGCGTCCGCCATTGAGCTGGTTTACCTGCACGCTGCTGCCACCCGCAGCCGCGCCGGCACCGCCAACCAGAATATTCCCCTGCGCCAACGCATATACCTGGCTATCGACCCCTTTCAGCGGGGTCATCAGCAGCGTACCGCCGCGCAGGCTTTTGGCGTTCCCCATAGAGGAGACCACCACATCAATGGTTTGCCCTTGACGGCCAAAGGCCGGGAACTGCGCGGTGACCATTACCGCCGCCACGTTTTTCAGCTGCATATTGGTGCCAGTTGGCACGGTGATCCCCAACTGCGAAAGCATGTTGTTGAGCGTTTGCGTGGTAAACGGCGTCTGGGTGGTCTGGTCACCTGTGCCATCCAGACCTACCACCAACCCATAACCAATCAGCGAGTTTTCCCGCACGCCCTGCACGCTGGTCAGGTCACGAATACGGTCGGCATGCGCGAAGGCGGTTACCAGCACCAGTGCCATTCCAACAAAAAATTTAAACACGGGGTACCTCGCTTACATCGGCGACAAGTTAAGGAAGAAACGCTGCAACCAGCCCATATTTTGTGCTTCATTGATGTAGCCGTTGCCGACGTACTCAATACGCGCGTCCGCAACCTGGGTTGACGGTACGGAGTTGCTGCCACTGATGGTGCGCGGGTTAACGACCCCGGAGAAGCGAATGAATTCAGTGCCCTGATTTATGGCGATCTGTTTTTCACCCACGACATGTAAGTTGCCATTCACCAGTACCTGATCGACCGTTACGGTCAGCGTACCGCTGAAGGTATTTCTGGCGTTCGCGCCGCCTTTACCGTTAAAGGAGTTACCGCCTGAGGCTTCTACGTCGGCACGTTCGTTACCGAACAGACCTTGCAGATAGCGCGGTACGGTATCAAAACCAAAGTTTGTCTTGCCGTCGCGGCTGGCGTTCGCCGAAGAGCTTTTGCTCGCGCTGACGTTTTCCTGCAACACGATGGTCAGCGTATCGCCAATATTGCGTGGACGACGGTCTTCAAAGAGTGGCTGATAACCATAGTTAATCGGTTGTGCCGACTGGAAGATTGAGCCATTCGCCACCGGCGTTGGACCTGGAACGGGCTGGGCAGTCGTCGCGCCCTGCACGAGGGGAGTAGCCGGGATCCAGGCACATCCTGTTAGTGAAACCACCAGCAGGGCTAAAATAGGGTATGGGTGAAGCGCGTGTTTTCGCATTGCGGTCATCTTCAAAATCAGTGTGCCGGTGAGGTTTTCACCCCACCGGACTCCACTTTAGAGTTGCGTCAGTTTTTGCAGCATCTGATCGGTGGTCGATACCGCTTTACTGTTGATTTCGTAAGCACGCTGAACCTGGATCATGTTTACCAGCTCTTCCGCCACGTTGACGTTAGAGGTTTCAACATAGCCCTGATACAGCAGACCCGCGCCGTTCAGCCCCGGCGTGCTCTCGTTCGGCGCACCGGATGACTGCGTTTCGGTGTACAGATTCTCACCAATGCTTTCCAGACCGGTATCGTTCATGAAAGTTGTCAGGTTAAGCTGCCCGACCTGAACAGGCGCCGCCTGTCCCTGTTGGGTCACGCTGACAATACCGTCGCGTCCAATGGTGATACTGAGCGAGTTGGCCGGAATGGTGATGGCAGGCTGAACCTGAAAACCACCCGCCGTCACCAACTGACCGTTCTGATCCACCTGGAAAGAACCGTCGCGGGTATAAGCGGACGTACCATCGGGCAACATGACCTGGAAAAAGCCCTGGCCTTTAATCGCCACATCTTTACTGTTGTTGGTCTGCGACAGGTTACCCTGGCTGTGTAAACGCTCGGTCGCAACCGGACGTACGCCGGTACCAATCTGCAAACCAGACGGCAATGTGGTCTGCTCAGAAGACTGTGCGCCAGGCTGACGAATCGTCTGGTACAACAGATCTTCAAACACGGCACGTTGGCGCTTAAATCCGTTGGTGCTGACGTTTGCCAGGTTGTTGGCAATCACATCCATGTTGGTTTGCTGCGCATCCAGGCCGGTTTTGGCGATCCATAATGAACTGATCATAAAATGTCCTGTATTAACTCATCGACAGCAGTTGGTTGGCGCGGCCCGCGTTATCATCCACGCTACTGATAATTTTCATCTGCATTTCAAAGCGGCGGGCGTTGGCGATCATGTCGCTCATCGCAGCAACCGGTTTAACGTTACTGCCTTCCAGCACGCCCGACATCACACGGATGCTGGGGTCGGCCTGTAACGTCGCACCACGGGTAGCCTGTGCGGCCTGGGTCAGACGGAACATACCGTCATCGCCACGTTGCACTTCGATCCCTGTTGCCTTCACCAGCTTCAACCGCCCCACTGGCGCGACCGTATTAGCCGGATCGCCAGGGTTAAGTGCAGAAATTGTCCCGTCCGCCGCAATGGTGACTTCTGAACCTTCTGGTACGGCTATCGGTCCGGCTTCGCCAATTACCGGGTGTCCCTGAATAGTCAGTTCACCCGTTGGGCTTACCTGAATAGCGCCGTTACGGGTATATCCTTCGCTACCATCCGCGGTCTGCACAGCCAACCAGCCATCCTGTTGCAGCGCCACATCCAGCGGGCGGGAGGTATAGTCCATCTGACCCGGCGTCATATCGGCCCCCGGCGTGGAGGCCACGACCAGCGTACGTGTCGGTAAAGACAATCCTTCTACAGGAACCGCGCGCAGTGCATTGAGCTGTGCACGAAACCCTGGCGTGGAGGCGTTTGCCAGGTTGCTGGCCGTCACCGCCTGTTGATTCAGCGTCTGACTGGCCGCGCCCATGGCGGTATAAATTGCGTGATCCATTAAGCCATCCCGTCAGGCGCTTAGCGCAGGTTGACCAGCGTGTTGAGGATCTGATCCTGGGTTTTGATAGTCTGCGCGTTCGACTGATAGTTACGCTGGGCGACAATCATATTCACCAGTTCTTTACTCAAATCCACGTTTGACGCTTCCAGCGCACCGTTGGTCAGTTTGCCAAAGTTACCTTCGCCTGCGGTACCCAGCAGCGCCACGCCGGAAGCCTGAGTCGCCGCCCAGACGTTATCGCCCTGAGATGCCAGACCTTCGTTATTGGCAAAGTTTGCCAGCACGATCTGCCCGAGAACCTGTTGCTGTTCGTTGGAGTAGTTACCGACCACCGTTCCGTCATTGTTAATCTGGTAACTCACCAGATCGCCCGGCTTGTAGCCGTTCTGATTCGTGGCGACGATGTTGTTGGCGCCGGTGTTTTGCTGCATGGAGTTCAGGAAGCTCAGAGAGAAGTTCGCCGGAACTGCGCCATTGATCGTACCGGTTGTAATTTTGATATCCTTTGGCCAGACGGCTGGAGCCGTCGGTGGTAACTCGGCTGCCGTGGCACTAATACCTAAAAACAAACCATTATTATCAAAACGCATAAACCCTGCCGATTTCTCAGCATCCCCAGTAGAAGCATCTTGAGTGAAAACTTCCCAAGTGTTGCTCTGCGCATTTTTGACATAAAAAATGTTCATGTCATGAGCGTTACCCTGGCTATCGAAAACGGTAACACTGCCTTTTTTGTTGTAGGAATCGGCATCGCTTGGGTTAAACGGGGTTTTGGTAGGGACCTTGTCAGTGGAGTTCAGGTTGACCTGCATTGACGCAGTAGTGGTGGATTTAGCCGCCATCAGCGTATTCGGGATAGTGATCGGTGCCGGGTTTGCACCCTGCTGAACTGTCGGTGGGGTACCGGTAGCCGGATAGCCCGTCAACTGCAGCCCCTGCATGTTAACGATATTGCGATTTTCATCGAGCTTGAACTGACCGTTACGGCTGTAGAAAACGGAACCGTTGCTGTCTACCATACGGAAAAAACCGTTCTGGCTGATAGCAACATCCAGACCACGTCCGGTGTTGGTGGTAGTACCGTCGGTAAAGTCCTGAGTAATACCCGCAACTTTAACGCCCAAACCGACTTTCGAACCGGCAAACATATCGGCAAAAGATGCCGTACCGGATTTAAAACCGTAGGTGGCGGAGTTGGCGATGTTGTTACCAATGACATCGAGGTTGGTCGCTGCAGCGTTAAGACCGCTGACCGCTTGAGAAAAGGCCATGACTTACTCCTGATAAGTGTGAAGGCTTAAATTATCTGCCGTACTTCGTCGAGGGTGGTGGTTCCATAGGTGCCAAGATCCAGCGTATTACCGCCGTTACTGCGAATAACGCCCTGCACCAGCGCAAACTGAAGCGGCTGTGCCACCAGTTGCGTTCCGCCATTGCTGGCAGCAATTGACACGTTGTAAGAACCGCTTGGTGCATCCGTGCCATCGGTCATGGTGCCGTCCCAGGTAAAAGTATGAACGCCCGCTTTCAATCCACCAATGTCAATGGTGCGTACCACTTTGCCGTCTTTATCGGTAATGGTTGCGGTAACCTTATCTGCCGGTTGCTGCAGCTCAACGCCAAATGGTGTTGTCGTGGTTTTGGCACCCTCTTCCGTCCCTTTACCGGTCAGGATGGTGGTACCCGGGATCATGACCCCGTGGCCAATCAGCGTACTGGCCTGCAGCGACTGACTGTTGTCGATCTGCCCGGAGATCGACCCTAACGTGGTGTTCAGTTTCTCAATCCCGCTCACGGTACTAATTTGCGCCAGTTGGGTGGTCAGTTCATTGTTTTGCAGCGGATTGGTTGGGTCCTGGTTTTTCAGTTGTGCGACCAGCAACGTCAGAAAACTGCTTTGCAGGTCAGCGGCATTGCTGCCCGTCAGGGAGCTATTCCCGGTGGCAGCTTTAACGCCTGCATTGCTCGGGTCATTCATGGTTACAGCAATAGACATATGCGCCTCCTTTACTGGCCTAACGTAAGCGTTTTGAGCATCAAGCTTTTTACGGTGTTGAGCACTTCGACGTTTGCCTGGTAGCTACGTGAGGCAGACATGGTGTTGACCATCTCGCCAACAACGTCCACATTCGGCATTTTTACGTAGCCATTCGCATCGGCCAGCGGATTACCGGGTTCATAAACCAGCTTATCCGGTGCCTGACTTTCAATGACGTCAGCAACTTTTACGCCACCAGTTGCCGCACCTGGCGCAGCATCTACCTGAAAAACAACCTGTTTCGCGCGATACGGCTGACCGTCGGGCCCGCTGACGCTATCCGCATTCGCCATGTTGCTGGCCGCGACGTTCAGGCGTTTAGACTGAGCCGTCAGCGCAGAACCTGCGATATCAAAAATATTTAACAGCGCCACGAATTAGTTCCCTCCTTGCAGCACGTTCATCATGCCTTTGATTTGCCCACCCAGCGCGGTCAGCCCCATTTGATACTTGAGGCTGTTGTCTGCAAATTGCGTGCGCTCCCGGTCCATATCCACCGTGTTGCCATCAAGAGATGGCTGGTCAGGAATACGGTAGAGCAGCTCCGTAGACGGCGAAGAAACGGTCTGGGCCGGAATGTGTTGTGCAGAGGTCAGCGTCAACGAAACGCCACCGGTTTCTTCCCGTCCTCGCACCATGACTTTTTTTAATTCACTGGCGAAATCCAGGTCGCGCGCCTGGTACCCCGGCGTGTCGGCATTGGCAATGTTGGCCGCCAAAATTTCCTGGCGTTGGGCGCGCAAATTCAGCGCTTCCTGTTGAAAACGTAAGGCGGCGTCGAGCTTATCGAGCATATCTCCTCCGCAAATGACAAAATTCAGCCGACAGCTTAAATCCCATTACGCGCGCGTTATCGCCGGAATAAACGCAAAATGCGTCGCTATTTGTTGCGTTGATGACTGCGTCACACAGGTAAAATCCTGCCACTACCTGAAAAAGCGCGAGGTTTTGATGCAAACGTTTAAACGTGGAATAGTCGTGGCAGCACTGCTGTTCAGCCCTATGACGCTGGCGCAAGACCTAAATTCGCAGCTAACGGCATGGTTTTCCCAGCGCCTGGCCGGATTTAGCGATGAGGTGGTGGTCACTATCCGAACGTCACCAAACTTATTGCCGAGCTGTGAGCAACCGGCATTAAGCGTGTCAGGTAGCGCGAAACTGTGGGGTAATGTGAATGTGCTGGCTCGCTGCGCCAACGAAAAACGTTATCTGCAGGTGAACGTGCAGGCGACGGGAAACTACGTAGTAGCCGCCGCGCCTGTAGCGCGAGGTAGCACCCTGACCCCAGCCAGCGTAACGCTGAAACGTGGTCGGCTGGACCAACTACCGCCGCGCGCGGTGCTGGATATGAGTCAGGTGCAGGATGCTGTGAGCCTGCGCGATCTGGTCCCGGGCCAACCGATACAGCTTTCGATGTTGCGCCAGGCATGGCGGATCAAGGCCGGTCAGCGCGTGCTGGTTATTGCCAACGGAGATGGCTTTCGGGTTAATGCCGAAGGTAAAGCGCTGAACAACGCCGCTGTCGCACAGAATGCGCGAGTGCGGATGATTTCAGGCCAGGTGGTGAGCGGCGTCGTCGATTCTGATGGGAATATTCTTATTAACCTATAATAGGTTAAAGATTTTTTAGCGTGTGCCGATAGATAAACAACCAATGATTACAGCGGGCCGCTATAGCGTAACCCCTCGATGAGGAAAAATAAAATGAGCATTGATCGTACCTCACCATTGAAGCCAGTAAGCACCGTTCAGCCGCGTGAAACCAGCGATGCGCCGGTACAAAAAGCGCAGAAGGAAAAAACCACCGCGACCACCAGCACCAGCGTCATGCTGAGCGACGCCCAGGCCAAACTGATGCAGCCCGGCACCAATGACATTAATATGGAACGCGTGGAAGCACTGAAAACCGCAATCCGTAACGGTGAATTGAAAATGGATACCGGAAAAATTGCCGACTCGCTGATTCGCGAGGCGCAGAGCTACCTACAGAGTAAATAAAGTATGACTCGTTTGTCAGAAATACTTGACCAGATGACGACTGTCCTCAATGACCTGAAAACGGTAATGGATGCTGAACAGCAGCAGCTTTCCGCAGGGCATATCAATGGCAGCCAGCTACAGCGTATTACAGAAGAAAAAAGCTCGCTGCTGGCAACCCTTGATTATCTTGAGCAACAGCGCCGCCTGGAGCATGACGCCACGCGCAGCGCCAATGATGAGATTGCTGAACGCTGGCAGACTATCACCAAGAAAACGCAGCACTTACGCGACCTCAACCAGCACAATGGTTGGCTGCTGGAAGGGCAGATCGAGCGTAATCAACAAGCAATACAAGTGCTGAAACCGCACCAGGAACCGGCGTTGTATGGCGCAAACGGTCAAACTTCAGCTGCGCACCGCGGCGGGAAAAAATTCTCTATCTGATGCAAGCCTGATAACGTTTTGCTTATCAGGCCTACACTTTTTGTAGGCCGGATACGGCGTTATGCCGCCATCCGGCATTGATTCTTTATGCCGTCCGGCGCACAAACTCTTTTACTTTAAAGCCCAGTACAGCGAGTGCTGCGAAGTAAGCAGCAATACCTGCCACCACGACCGCCATCAGACGCAGTAGGCGCCACAACATCGTTCCCTGTGACCAATCTGGCATGATGTAGAGCATCCCAACCAGCACCGCCGACATCACCAACACGGAAATCACTAGTCGCGCCAGGAACCAGGTCCAGCCCGGTTGCGGGGTGAAGATTTTCTGCTTACGCAACTGCCAGTACAGCAGTGAAGCGTTCAGACACGCGGCAAGACCAATCGACAGCGACAGCCCGGCATGCTTTAACGGCCCGATAAACGCCAGGTTCATTACCTGGGTCATAATCAGCGTGACAATGGCAATCTTCACTGGCGTTTTTATATCCTGGCGCGAGTAAAAGCCCGGAGCCAACACTTTCACTACGATCAAGCCAATCAAACCTACCGAATACGCCACCAGCGCACGCTGGGTCATCGCGGCATCAAAGGCAGTAAATTTACCGTACTGGAACAGAGACACCGTCAGCGGTTTGGCCAGAATACCCAACGCTACGGCACTCGGTAATGCCAACAGGAAACACAAGCGCAGGCCCCAGTCCATCAGGCGACAATACTCATCATGATTACCGCTGGAAAAGCTTTTTGACAGCGATGGCAGCAGGATAGTCCCCAGCGCTACGCCAAGCACACCGGACGGAAACTCCATCAGACGGTCGGCATAGTACATCCACGAAACTGAGCCAGAGGCCAGAAACGAGGCGAAAATCGTATTGATGATCAGTGAAATCTGGCTGACTGATACCCCAAGGATCGCCGGGCCCATCTGCTTGACGACGCGCATCGCCCCCGCATCGCGGAAGTTCACACGCGGCAGTACCAGCATGCCAATTTTCTTCAGATGCGGAAGCTGATAAATCAGCTGTAGCACGCCACCCACGGTAACGGCCCACGCCAGCGCCAGCACTGGCGGATGAAAATAAGGGGCCGCAAACAGCGCGAAACCGATCATGCTGATATTCAGAAAAGTCGGGGCAAACGCAGGAATAGAAAAGCGGTTCCAGGTGTTAAGGATCGCACCAACCAGTGAGGCCAGTGAAATCAGTAGAATATAGGGAAAAGTGATCCGCAGCAGTTGAGTGGTCAGCGCAAATTTATCCGCTGTGTCGGCAAACCCCGGCGCGGTAACTAAAATCACCCATGGCGCAGCCAACATCCCGGCTACCGTCACCACAGCCAGCGCCAGCGTCAACAGTCCGGAAACGTAGGCAACAAACACGCGGGTAGCATCTTCCCCCTGCTTGCTTTTGTACTCAGCAAGAATCGGCACAAACGCCTGCGAAAATGCGCCTTCGGCAAAAATTCGGCGTAGCAGGTTAGGAAGTTTGAATGCCACAAAAAAGGCATCTGTCGCCATCCCTGCACCAAAGATTCTGGCGACAATCGCATCACGCGCAAAACCCAGCACTCGTGAAAACATCGTCATCGAGCTGACGGCTGCCAGCGACTTTAATAAATTCATCTATGTTGTATTCCAGACTCTGAGGCAAAACCCCGACAAACCTGCCCGTAGGTCGGATAAGGCATTCTCGCCGCCATCCGACACTTTTGCTGCGCCTGATGGCGACACCGTAGCGCCTTATCAGGCCGACAAATCAGCCTATGGTTGAAAAGAGGTGTTATTTTGAGTGGGCATATAGTACCTGGATTACAATGAATTACTACCGCCAGATGTTACAGGGGGTTATTCAGCCATCGCCTCCCGCCACAGCTTTTCAACAACACGCTGGGCCAGTAGCGCCTGCTCGCCTGCCGTCTGGGGAACCGTCTGATTTTGCACGCACTCAATGAAATGACGCGCACATCCGGCAAAACCACGCTGTTCTAAGGTCGTTTGCCAGCCCGCTATCGGCTTATGAACAACACCTTGCCCACGCTCTTCCCGCCATTCCCGCATATCAGTTACGTCAATCAGGCCACCGTCCGTCACCGCCTGCACGCTCTCACGCTGGCTACCGGCACGGCGATGCATACTGGTCGTTATCTGCATTTGACCGGTAGAAAAATGGTGCTCGGCGTAAAGCATCGCACCAGATTCATTGGTCAGCAGCGTGCCGTTATTTAACTGCGCCTGCCCTCCCGCCAGCCACAATGCGGTATCGACTACGTGCAGATAGTCGTCCAGCAAAGTGAAACGCAGATCGTGCGGCCCAACGCTATCCGTACGGTGCTTATCCATACGTACAGACGCTGCGGTGCTCAACTGGGTTTTGAGATCCTGGTACAGCGGTGCAAACCGGCGGTTAAACCCGACCATCAGCGTGAGTTTTTTCCGCGCGGCCAGCTCCACCAGTTGCTCAGCCTCACGCAGGTTTTCCGCCAGCGGCTTATCCACACACACGTGAACGCCGGCATTCAGCAATTCACTGACGACCGCATAGTGAGTCGCGGTGCTGGAATGGACGAAAACCGCGTCGCAGGTTTGCGCCAGATTCACCAGTGAATCCACGTAGGGTATCCGCCAGGTATCACAGATACGCAGTGCTTTATCGCGCGAAGGTGAAAAGGCGCCTTGCAGCGTCCAGTCCGCGGAGGTGCCCAGCACGGGTAGCCAGGCCTTTTGTGCAATACCGCCAAGGCCGACTACGCCGATACGTAATTTATTCACGTTAGTCTCCCAGGTGCGCCAGCAATGAATCAAGTCGCTGCTTAAGTTCTGCGACTTCCGTTTCCAGCACTTCCACGCGTGCCTGCAGATCACCGGAGGCTGCAGGGAGTTGATCTGCTGCGGCAACGGCTTCATCAACCTCACCGCAAAACAGGTGCATATAGCGACTTTCACGTTTGCCCGGCTCGCGCGCCAGGCGGATCACATAAGGCCCATCTTCCCGGGTTGCCAGATTTTCCAGTGTCGATTCCACTTCGGCCATATCGCTGAATTCGTACATACGGGATGCGCGACTACGCAATTCACCAGGCGTCTGAGCGCCCCTCAGCAGCAGTGTAGTGATTACGGCCACCTCTGCGGCACTAAGCTTCAGATTGCCAAATTCAGAGTTGCAGAAACGCTGCTCATATTTCGTGACGCGATTGCCAAAGCCGCTCACCGTGCGCAGAAAATGTCGCTTAACCAGGTTATCCAACTGCTCCTGCACGTCCGATTCCGACAGGTTCATCACCGGTTCACGATTCGTTTTTTGATTGCAGGCTGTTACGACTCCATTAACGGAGAGTGGGTACTGTTCCGGCGTTGTCACTTGTTTTTCTAATAAACAGCCAATCACTCGTGCTTCGGTGGCGGTTAATTCGTATTTCATCGTCTTCTCCATTAATCATGGCTGCATCTGAAACTTAGCGGCCGGGGGTCCATTCTGATGTGGTCAACGCCGTCAGCACGTGATCGCGCCACTGCCCGTCAATCAGCAGGTAGTCTTTGGCATACCCTTCTTTTTCAAAACCCAGTCGCGCCAACAGGTCACCGCTGCGCTTATTATGTGGCATGTAGTTAGCCATAATGCGGTGAATATGCTGAGTGCGCTGCATATAACGGATGGCCGAAGTTAAGGCTTCATACATTAGCCCCTGCCCCTGCCATTTCTGCGCAATGGAGTAGCCGAGATAACAGGCATGGAAGGATCCCCGCACCACGTTTGAGAAGTTCGCAACGCCGATAATCTCTTTTTCGTCCGGATCGAGCAGCGCAAAATAATAGGCAGTGCCCTGTTTATGAAACTCAGAGATCATGCCGAGACGCGCCTGCCAGCCGGACGGATAGCAGTGGCTTTCATCGCGAATAGGTTCCCAGGGTTTTAAGAAATGACGATTTTCTGCGTAATAATCTGCCAGACGCCAGGCATCACGCTCATGCACTAAACGCACGACCAGGCGGTCCGTGGTTAAGCGCACTTTTGGCACGTTACTGCGATAGCCAAACATTCTATACCTACTCCTTCCCGTAACGTCTTCAATACGCTATTCGCATTACTATACCTGTGCGAATACACCCTGTGAAAAGAGCAAAATGCCATTTTTTGAATTATTCACACATTTTGATGAAAACTCTCTATCAAGACGGACTTTTGATAAAAAAATATTGTCCCGCGAAGGGTGGGAAAAGCGATGACGACACCGCAGAATAGGAGGTGCTTATCTTTTAAACTCTATCCAGAGTGACGAGTTTTTCCCTGGAGGGGAAATGTCGCAAGTCTCGCAGGCAAGGAACCTGGGTAAATACTTCCTTCTCATCGATAATATGCTGGTCGTGCTGGGTTTCTTCGTCGTTTTCCCGCTGATCTCAATTCGTTTCGTCGACCAAATGGGCTGGGCCGCCGTGATGGTCGGTATCGCGCTTGGATTACGTCAATTTATCCAGCAGGGGTTGGGTATTTTCGGCGGTGCTATTGCTGACCGTTTCGGCGCCAAACCGATGATCGTCACCGGCATGCTGATGCGCGCAGCCGGGTTCGCCACCATGGGCATTGCGCATGAACCGTGGCTGCTGTGGTTTTCCTGTTTTCTTTCCGGGCTAGGTGGCACGCTGTTCGACCCTCCCCGTTCGGCGCTGGTAGTCAAGCTGATCCGCCCGGAAAAGCGCGGGCGTTTTTTCTCTATTCTGATGATGCAGGATAGCGCCGGGGCCGTGGTCGGCGCGTTACTCGGCAGTTGGTTATTGCAATACGATTTCCGTCTGGTATGTGCCACCGGCGCAATTTTGTTCGTTCTGTGCGCGGCGTTTAACGCCTGGCTGCTCCCGGCATGGAAGCTGTCGACGGTGAAAATTCCGGTGCGCGAAGGGATGAGCCACGTGATGCATGACAAGCGCTTTGTCACCTATGTGCTGACGCTGGCGGGCTATTACATGCTGGCGGTACAGGTGATGCTGATGCTGCCCATCATGGTGAACGACATCGCTGGCTCACCAGCCGCCGTGAAATGGATGTATGCCATTGAGGCATGTCTCTCTTTAACGCTGCTGTACCCGATTGCCCGCTGGAGTGAAAAACGCTTTCGCCTTGAACATCGCCTGATGGCGGGCCTGCTGGTGATGTCTCTAAGTATGATGCCCATTGGCCTGGTCGGGAATTTACAGCAGTTGTTCACCCTGATCTGCACGTTCTATATTGGCTCGATCATCGCCGAACCGGCGCGTGAAACTCTGAGCGCCTCGCTGGCGAATGCGCGGGCCAGAGGAAGCTATATGGGCTTCAGCCGACTGGGACTCGCCATCGGCGGCGCAATTGGCTATGTCGGCGGCGGCTGGCTGTTTGACATGGGCAAGGCCCTGGCACAGCCTGAGCTGCCCTGGATGATGCTCGGTATTATTGGCTTCATCACCTTCCTGGCGCTGGGCTGGCAATTCAGTCTCAAACGCCCAACGCGAGGTATGCTGGAGCCAGACGCCTGATAGCCGAACCTGCGTCCGGGCACTTTTCAGTTTTTTCTGCTGGCGTCCGGGGCGCTGGTACTCGATGATGCTTTGTGTCACGATTACACCACATGCATCATGTTGAGGAACCCCATGAAAAAGTTTTTTTTTGCCGCTGCACTGATTGTCAGCGGCCTGTTGGTTGGTTGTAATCAACTCACGCAATACACGGTTAGCGAGCAAGAAATTAATCAAGCCCTGGCAAAGCATAATAACTTTTCAAAAGACATCGGTTTGCC
Source organism: Citrobacter sp. Cf116 (assembly GCF_030336505.1). Classification (NCBI taxonomy): domain Bacteria; kingdom Pseudomonadati; phylum Pseudomonadota; class Gammaproteobacteria; order Enterobacterales; family Enterobacteriaceae; genus Citrobacter; species Citrobacter sp. Cf116. The sequence continues at coordinate 64,603 of NZ_JAOWEQ010000040.1, forward strand.
CGGCGTTGCTGAAGCACATATCGTACTGAATAATCTCGCCAGCCAGATTGGTCGTGAAGAGCCAAACAAAGTAACCCTGACCGGCGATGCCAACCTGGACATGAACTCCCTGTTTGGCAGTCAGAAAGCGACCATGAAGCTGAAGCTGAAAGCCTTACCGGTTTTCAATAAAGAAAAAGGCGCGATTTATCTGCAAGAGATGGAAGTCGTCGACGCCACCGTCACGCCAGAAAAAATGCAGTCAGTACTGCAAACGCTGATGCCGTATTTAAATCAATCACTGCGTAACTATTTCAACCAGCAACCAGCGTACATTCTGAAGGATGACAGCAGCCAGGGTGAAGCGCTGGCGAAAAAACTGGCGAAAGGTATTGAGGTGAAACCGGGTGAAATCATCATCCCGTTCACCGACTAATAAAACTGAGGGCGCTGATGCGCCCTTTTTTTTCGTGCAAACGAAAACGTTTCCGCTTATCCTTTGTTTCCGGCAAAAAAGACTATCCTCAGCCGGAGCATATTGATGACTGCACCATCCCAGGTTTTAAAGATCCGCCGCCCAGACGACTGGCATCTTCACTTTCGCGATGGCGACATGTTAAAAACTGTCGTGCCCTATACCAGTGAAGTTTATGGCCGCGCCATTGTCATGCCGAACCTGGTACCGCCCGTCACCACGGTTGACGCGGCTATCGCTTATCGCCAGCGCATTCTTGACGCGGTACCTGCCGGACACGACTTCACGCCATTAATGACCTGCTACTTAACGGATACGCTGGATCCCAACGAGCTGGAACGTGGATTCAACGAAGGCGTATTCACCGCGGCAAAACTCTATCCAGCCAATGCCACCACCAACTCGACGCATGGCGTAACCTCAATTGACGCCATTATGCCGGTGCTGGAGCGGATGGAAAAATTGGGTATGCCACTGCTGGTGCACGGCGAAGTCACGCATGCAGATATCGATATTTTCGATCGCGAAGCGCGCTTTATTGAAACGGTGATGGAGCCGCTGCGTCAGCGTTTGACCTCGCTGAAAGTGGTGTTCGAGCATATCACCACCAAAGATGCTGCCGAATACGTGCGCGATGGTAACGAACTTTTGGCTGCGACCATTACGCCACAGCACCTGATGTTTAACCGCAACCACATGCTGGTTGGCGGGATTCGCCCTCACCTGTACTGCCTGCCGATCCTCAAACGTAACGTCCACCAACAGGCGCTGCGTGAACTGGTTGCCAGCGGGTTTAAGCGCGCATTCCTCGGTACCGACTCAGCGCCGCACGCGCGTCATCGCAAAGAGTCAAGCTGTGGCTGCGCGGGCTGTTTTAATGCACCGACCGCGCTGGGCAGCTATGCCACCGTGTTTGAAGAGATGAATGCGCTGGACCATTTCGAAGCCTTCTGCTCACTCAACGGCCCACAGTTCTATGGCTTGCCGGTAAATGAGACCTTTATTGAGCTGGAACGCGTGGATCACCAGGTTCCTGAGAGCATTGCACTGGAAGACGATACGCTGGTGCCTTTCCTGGGTGGCGAAACGGTACGCTGGTCAGTAAAAAGCTAAAAAAAGTGTAGCCAATCGATGCGAATAACTGTATAAATAAACAGTATATTCCACAGGGGGCTACTATGCGTATTGAAGTCACTATTGCCAAAACTTCACCTTTACCTGCCGGTGCAATTGACGCACTGGCAGGTGAACTCTCCCGCCGTATTCAGCACCATTTTCCGGATAACGAAGGTAACGTTACCGTCCGTTATGCCGGCGCAAACAATTTGTCGGTTATTGGCGCGACTAAAGAGGACAAAGAACGCATCAGCGAGATCCTACAGGAAACCTGGGAAAGCGCGGATGACTGGTTCATCAACGAATAAATAATGATATGCAGTGATGTTTGTTTGCCGGGTCGCCCCGGCTTTTTTATACACACTATCCTGTAATCAATCGCGCATTTCTTCTGACGAGTATTTAATTTAATATTAACCCACCGATTATCTTTTAACCAAAACAACAAAATAATTGTGCAACATACTAAAAAAAAATGAATAACATGTTGGTTTCTTAGTCAGATAACGCTGAAAACAAAAAATTTATGCCCTTCCCTCTTTAAATTTTCAATGAATACCCTTATTTATTGATATACTGAAGTTGCTTCAGAAAAAAACGCATTGAACCTCGAAAACCGTTGTCTAGTAACACGAATTAGGGGGCATGATGGAAAAGAATAATGAAGTCATTCAGACTCATCCGCTTGTAGGGTGGGACATCAGCACTGTTGATAGCTACGATGCGCTGATGCTGCGTTTGCACTACCAGACCCCGAATCGCCCTGACCCGGATGGGACTGAAGTTGGTCAAACGCTCTGGTTAACCACTGATGTTGCCAGGCAATTTATTTCGATATTAGAAGCAGGAATCGCCAAAATTGAATCTGGCGATTACCAGGTAAATGAGTATCAGCGACATTAAACCTGATACATCCAACCATCAAAAGGCACCTTAACGGTGCCTTTCTTATTTCCAGGTTGAATATTCCGGGTCAGTTATTTAACCTGCTACTATCGCGATTGCAGAGAGAAGCGGATGAAATACGACTTAATCATTATTGGCAGCGGTTCAGTAGGCGCCGCAGCTGGATACTATGCCACACGTGCCGGTCTGAAGGTTCTGATGATCGATGCACATATGCCTCCGCATCAGCAGGGCAGCCACCACGGCGACACTCGATTAATTCGTCATGCTTATGGCGAAGGTGAAAAATACGTTCCGCTAGTGCTACGTGCGCAAACATTGTGGGATGAACTATCCACCCATAATGAAGAACCGATTTTTGTTCGCTCCGGTGTTATCAACCTCGGTCCGGCAGAGTCCACCTTCTTAGCGACTGCAGCGCAAAGCGCCAAACAGTGGCAACTTAACGTTGAACAACTGGATGCGGCAGCCATCATGGCGCGCTGGCCAGAGATTCGTGTACCTGACAACTATATCGGTCTGTTTGAAGCGGAGTCCGGTTTTTTACGCAGTGAGTTAGCAATTAAAACCTGGATCCGTCTGGCGGAAGAAGCAGGCTGTGCGCAACTGTTTAAATGCCCGGTCAGCGCAATTCATCACGGTGATGATGGCATCACGGTAGAAACGGCTGACGGTGACTACCACGCGAAAAAAGCAGTGATCAGCGCCGGTACCTGGGTGCAGGCTTTAGTCCCTGAACTACCGATACAACCGGTGCGCAAAGTGTTCGCCTGGTATCAGGCCGATGGGCGCTACAGCGTTAAGAATAACTTCCCAGCCTTTACCGGCGAGCTGCCAAATGGTGATCAATACTACGGTTTCCCGGCAGAAAACGACGAGCTGAAAATTGGTAAGCACAACGGCGGACAGGTCATTCACTCTGCTGATGAGCGTAAGCCATTTGCCGCTGTAGCCAGCGACGGTTCTGAAGCCTTCCCATTCCTGCGCACAATCCTGCCGGGCGTTGGCTGCTGCCTGCACGGCGCGTCCTGCACTTACGATAATTCACCGGATGAAGACTTTATTATCGATACTCTACCAGCGCACGACAACACGCTAATCATTACCGGGCTGAGCGGACATGGCTTTAAGTTTGCCTCTGTTCTGGGAGAGATTGCGGCAAACTTCGCTCAGGACAAACCGTCTGACTTTGACCTGACCTCCTTCAGGCTAAGCCGTTTTAAGTCATAATAAATGAATGGCCTCGATGGTGAGGCCATTTTTAATGACAGGAATAACGTCAATGCGCCGTATCTTTCACTATCTGGTTAATAATATTCGCGAGCATCTCATGCTCTACATTATTTTATGGTCGCTGCTGGCCATTATGGATGTAATATATATTATGTTTTTCTGATTCCTGCGCGCTGACAATAATTGACAAAAATTGAAATTAGCTTAATTTTCATTGCAATAAACTGAACAATAATACAAATCATAACCACCCATAAACCAAGCACTATCACCTACTCTCACACTAATCCCTTGATGATTAATTCAATAATCAGTCAACTTTACTGAACAAAAAATAAATATCATCACCATTGTTATTTATTAGTTGCATTAATGTCTTTTACACGCCATTTTCATTCACTTCTGAAATATAAATCGGTGTACTTATGCAATTCAAAAATAGTCCACAGCGCTATGGCGTAGTGTCAGCCATATTACATTGGCTGGTTGCAATTGCTGTATATGGCATGTTCGCGTTGGGCTTATGGATGGTCACGCTTAGCTACTATGACGGCTGGTATCACCAGGCCCCTGAACTGCATAAAAGCATCGGCATCCTACTCATGATGGGACTGGTTATCCGCGTTGTCTGGCGGTTGTTCTCCCCTCCGCCTGTTGCGTTGGCAAGCTACTCCCGTTTAACCCGCATCGCAGCGGCAATGGGTCACCTCGCTCTTTATTTGCTGCTCTTTTCGATTGCCATTAGCGGATATCTAATTTCCACCGCAGATGGCAAAGCGATAAGCGTCTTTGGTTGGTTCGACATTCCAGCCACCGTTGCCAACGCAGGTGCTCAGGCCGACCTCGCCGGTAGCTTGCACCTGTGGCTTGCGTGGACCGTGGTGATTTTATCCCTACTGCACGGACTGATGGCCCTGAAACATCACTTTATTGATAACGACGATACCCTCAATCGCATGTTGGGAAAATCGTCATCTGACTATGGAGCTTAAAATGAAAAAAAACCTGCTGGGACTTACACTCGCCTCTCTGTTATTCACCACCGGGTCGGCCGTGGCGGCAGATTACAAAATTGACAAGGAAGGACAGCATGCCTTTGTTAATTTCCGTATTCAGCATCTGGGTTACAGCTGGCTGTATGGCACATTTAAAGATTTCGACGGTACGTTTACCTTTGATGAGAAAAATCCCGCAGCCGATAAGGTTAACGTAACCATCAACACCAACAGCGTTGACACTAATCACGCCGAACGTGACAAGCATCTGCGCAGCGCAGATTTCCTTAACGTAGCGAAATTCCCGCAGGCGACCTTCAGCTCCACCAGCGTGAAGAAAGAAGGTAATGACCTGGATATCACCGGTAATTTGACCCTGAACGGCGTTACCAAACCGGTTACGCTGGATGCGAAGCTCATCGGTCAGGGCGGCGATCCTTGGGGCGGTACGCGCGCTGGTTTTGAAGCGCAAGGTAAGATTAAGCTGAAGGATTTCAACATCACCACCGATCTCGGTCCGGCGTCGCAGGAAGTCGATTTAATCATCTCAGTGGAAGGTGTGCAACAGAAGTAACGCATGAATTGCCGGATGAGGTTCTGCCCCTCATCCGGAATCATGTTATTGCGCAGGGTCTGGAATACCCAGTTTGGTATTCAGTTGACCACGTGATTTATTAAAGATTTTATTGCCATTTTCACGCCCAGCGCGACGACGCCGTTGTTCCTCTTCCGGCAACTCACTCTCTTCGCTACACAGCTCGCTACAGCAGCCTTTATATTTCTGCGCACAAGCCGGGCACTGAATAAACAACAGATGGCAGCCATCATTTTTGCAATTAGTATGGCTATCGCACGCCGTGCCGCACTGATGACAATGTGCGATAACATCTTCAGAGATCCTTTCGCCCATGCGCTCATCAAAGACAAAGTTTTTACCGACAAAACGCACCGGAAGTCCCTGCTCACGCGCCTTGCGGGCATACTCAATAATACCGCCCTCAATGTGCCAGACTTTGCTAAATCCATTGTGTTTCATCCAGGCGCTAGCTTTCTCACAGCGGATCCCACCCGTGCAGTACATCACGATTTTTTTATCTTTATGCGCCTGCATCATTTCAACCGCTTTCGGCAGCTGATCGCGGAATGTGTCTGCCGGGATCTCCAGCGCATTCTCGAAGTGACCCACCTCATATTCATAATGGTTGCGCATATCAATGAATACCGCTTCAGGATCGTCAAGCATGGCATTCACCTCTGCTGCCTTGAGATAATCCCCCACATTGCTGGCGTCAAAGTCTGGATCGTCGATACCATCCGCCACGATACGTTCACGGACTTTCATACGCAGTACCCAGAACGATTTACCGTCATCATCCAGCGCAATATTCAGACGTAAATCGTTCAATGCAGGATCAAACACATAGAGTTGCTGGCGAAATGCCTCGACGTTGCTTTGCGGTACGCTGATTTGCGCATTAATTCCTTCATGGGCAAGATATACTCGCCCGAAGACGTTCAATGCGGTGAACATCTGGTACAGTGCATCACGCGTGTGCTGAGGATTGGCAATGGTGAAATATTTATAGAATGAGATCGTCGTACGCGGCTCGGTCTCGGCCAGCATTTTGGCTTTGAGGGCGTCGTTCGAAATGCGGTTGTGTAACACTGGCATGGTGTACGTATCCTGCAAATAGGGAATAAATGAAAATCGGCGGCATAATAAAGCAAACATCGCCAATTTACATCCACACATTTTACGCTACATTTCATACTTCACTATAAAGTTGCAACAACAATTGCGGAATTAATCACCGTTCTCCCGTCACAAATTTTTGATACGCGCGAAAAAATGCGACAATACAGGGAATTGGTCGTTTAAAAACAGGATAGACATGACGAATTTACCCAAGTTTTCGGCTGCGTTACTGCATCCACGTTATTGGTTAACCTGGCTGGGTATTGGCATCCTTTGGTTAATCGTGCAGTTACCCTACCCCATCCTCTTTAAGTTGGGCTGTGCATTAGGTCGACTGGCGCTACGTTTGATGAAACGTCGGGCAAAAATTGTTTCCCGAAATCTGGAACTGTGCTTCCCGCAGATGAGTGAGCAGGAACGCCAGCAGATGGTCGTCAAGAACTTCGAATCCGTGGGCATGGGCGTAATGGAAACCGGGATGGCCTGGTTTTGGTCCGATAAGCGTATTTCACGCTGGACTGAAGTGGTCGGGATGGAACATATCCGTGACGTTCAGGCGCAAAAACGCGGGATCCTGTTAGTGGGTCTGCACTTTCTGACTCTGGAACTGGGTGCGCGTCAGTTTGGTTTGCAGGAACCGGGTATTGGTGTGTATCGCCCTAACGACAACCCGCTTCTCGACTGGCTACAAACCTGGGGCCGTATGCGCTCGAATAAATCAATGCTCGATCGTAAAGACCTAAAAGGGATGATTAAAGCGTTGAAAAAGGGCGAAGTGGTCTGGTACGCGCCGGATCACGATTACGGCCCTCGTGCCAGTGTGTTTGTACCACTTTTTGCCGTTGAACAAGCCGCAACAACCTCTGGGACCTGGATGCTTTCGCGCATGTCCAATGCCTGCCTGGTACCGTTTGTTCCTCGCCGCAAACCTGACGGTAAAGGATATCAATTGATTATGCTGCCTCCAGAGTGCTCACCGCCGTTGGACGACGCAGAGACCACTGCCGCGTGGATGAACAAAATTGTTGAGCAATGCATCATGATGGCGCCAGAGCAGTATATGTGGCTGCATCGTCGCTTCAAGACGCGCCCTGAAGGTTCTCCTTCCCTGTACTAAAACACTGTTGCAGTCCTGTGGACTGCAACACCTTCCCTGTCTGCTTTAGGTTTAACTGCTATCCGCATTGCAGCAACTATCAACCAGGCGCATAATTAGCCTGCTTACTTATATTCAATCGATAGCGCAAACAGCGCGCCACACTGCGGAACGCTATGTCACCCTCAGATGCTCCCATAAACTGGAAACGCAACCTCACTGTTGCCTGGTTAGGCTGTTTTTTAACCGGCGCAGCATTTAGCCTGGTCATGCCCTTTTTGCCACTTTACGTCGAGAGTCTCGGCGTCACGGGACATAGCGCACTGAATATGTGGTCAGGCCTGGTCTTCAGCATCACCTTTCTTTTTTCCGCTATCGCCTCTCCTTTCTGGGGCGGCCTTGCCGATCGCAAGGGGCGAAAAATCATGCTGCTACGATCTGCGTTGGGTATGGCTGTTGTGATGCTGCTGATGGGACTGGCGCAAAATATCTGGCAGTTCTTGACCCTGCGCGCCTTGTTGGGGCTGCTTGGTGGATTCATCCCCAATGCGAATGCACTGATCGCCACCCAGGTTCCACGCAATAAAAGCGGCTGGGCACTGGGAACGCTTTCCACCGGTGGCGTTAGTGGCGCACTGCTCGGGCCGCTAGCGGGCGGCCTCCTCGCGGATCAGTACGGACTGCGTCCCGTATTTTTCATCACCGCCAGCGTGCTGTTGGTCTGCTTCATCCTGACGCTATTTTTTATCCGCGAGCGTTTCCAGCCGGTGAGCAAGAAGGAAATGCTGCACATTCGTGAAGTCGTGGCCTCTTTAAGGAACCCCAAACTGGTGCTGAGCCTGTTTGTCACCACTTTGATCATTCAGGTAGCCACCGGTTCTATCGCGCCAATACTGACACTGTACGTTCGAGAGTTGGCTGGCAACGTCAGCAATATTGCGTTTATCAGTGGGATGATAGCCTCTGTCCCCGGCGTTGCGGCATTAATCAGCGCCCCTAAACTTGGCAAATTAGGCGATCGGATTGGCCCGGAGAAGATCCTGATCGTCGCGCTGATCGTTTCCGTGTTACTGCTAATTCCAATGTCATTTGTCCAGACGCCCTGGCAGCTTGGTATTCTGCGCTTTATATTGGGGGCGGCCGACGGCGCTCTGCTCCCGGCGGTACAAACGCTGCTGGTCTATAACTCGACTAATCAAATCGCTGGACGTATTTTCAGTTATAACCAGTCATTTCGCGACATTGGTAACGTAACAGGACCTCTAATGGGGGCAGCGATATCCGCCAACTACGGTTTTCGTGCTGTATTCTGTGTGACCGCAGGAGTCGTACTGTTCAACGCCCTGTACTCGTGGAATAGCCTGCGCCGTCGTCGGAGTACAGAGGTCGTGGGATGATTTATATATTTATATTCGCAGGTTCAGAATAAAAATTTATCTCACATGACATATATTTCAGTCTTAATGATAATAGTAACACACTTTATTTCTGCCAGAATTTTTGGCTTCATACAAAGCGGCATCAGCATATGAAACAACTTTATCCGCTGATTCATCATCAATTTTACTGCAATATACACCGATACTTATCGTCATTTTTTCTTTTAAATCATATGAATTTGGTATTGTCGTACCATTTTCCACATTTCGCCTAATTCGTTCTGCAACAACAATTGCCTCATCTTTATCGTTACACTTAAGAAGGATCGCAAATTCTTCGCCACCGACTCTGGCAAAAACATCCGTATCTCTGATTGATTTATTGATAATATCGACAATGCTGATTATTACTCTGTCACCTTCCTGATGACCGTAGGTATCGTTAATCCGTTTGAATTTATCAATATCCAGAACCATTACACACACTGCACCTTTTGCTAATGATGCTTTTAATGACTTATAGAATAGTTTACGATTATATATTTTAGTCATTGCATCTTTAATAGCTGAATCCGTTTCTTTTTTTAAGATGATGAAGGTGTTGTACATCAGTATTGAGATTATACACAGGGCACTTATCACCTCAATTCCCCGGCTAACATACCAAATATACATGCTATATTCATCCAAGCTCAGAAGTAGTACATTGGTCAATATTGCTGAGCAACACAGTAGCCCTATACTTTTCCACAAGATGTTGTGCGTTCTGGTTTTAATGATTAAATACAACAGGACCAGCCCCCAGGATATAATAAGCGAATAAATGTACCCAATATGCCAGTGCACCGTGACATTATCAGGCTTCAGGCTTGTTATCTCGAGTGTAAAATTAGGGTTGTAACTGGCCAGAGTGTGCGCCATCACCGCGATAACCAGCATGATTAAAAAAGACAGAACGATATAGCAAGGTTCTCTTTCTTTGGTTTCAATAACTGTCGAGGATATTTTATAAGATTTCAATGAAACAAATAGCAGAGCGATGAAACTAATCTGCCGAAAGTAATAAAATATAGCTATATCGTTAGTTCTTTTTTCGATTGATGCATGATCATTAATCAAGTCCTGAACAATGTAGATAGTCTCGACGAAAAATATGTTATTGCCAAGAAACGCCATGCCTAATATCATGAGGCAGGTGAGATCTTTTCTACAAAGATACTGAAATAACATAAACAGGAAAATTATTCCATATAAAAAGAACAACCCTACAATTATAATCAGATATACTGTTTGCGGGACACTTTGCATCGTTAATTTAAATTGTGTAAGACACAAACCGCCAAGGACATAGCTAGCCAAACAGATTATATAGAAAGCCATTAACCTTCCATTATTTGAATTATAGTTATCCATAACAACCTTAAGGTAATTCTTAATTTTGCATTTTATATAATAAAGCATAAGATTTTGCAAACTATTATACCCGCACAATTTCAATAACATTAATTCATTTCTTATTTAATGGTTTCTTATAGATTTATAACCTTTGTCATTAATAATCTTTTATTATGTATACTATTTTAGTATCACTCGCACCATTCACAACCCCTATACGCAAAAGACACTTTGTCACTTCCAGAGACACCACTAAGTTTAGCCACTTTCATTGATTACCTCTGCAACACTTCCGTATTGGGCATTAATTTTCTCCTTTATTTTGATTGAGTTATGCAATATTAATTCATAAGCGTTCGCACTCCCCCTCTAAAACACACAAAAATTGGTGTTTAAAACTGAAGATTTTCTAATATAACGCCAACTTTTATTCATTTGATTTTCATTACTGCATTGCAAACCACATACATTACTCTTTTTTCTTGAATTTTTTTCCTGATATTACGTCGGCTTCAGTATCTGCCAATGTAAATTTTTTCATAAACTACCGAGGTTACTTTCACCTGCTCTCATTGGCATTGCAGGCAGTAATCATCTGATTGAGTTAACCACGAAGCTAACGGGTTTGACGCTCTGCGGATCGCCGTCTATAGATTGAATCATCCCCCTTTATTGTTCGCCTTAGGAGAAGAAATATGGCAAAGAATGACATGAATTTTTATGCCACGTTGGAAGAGGCTATTGATGCGGCTCGTGAAGTGTTTCTGGCTGATAACCCTGACCTCGAGTCAGACGACGCCAGCGTTCAACAGCTAAGCATCCAAAAATACGTGCTACAGGATGGCGACATTATGTGGCAGGCGGAATTCTTTGCTGACGAGGATGATGTAGATGGTGAATGTCTACCAATGCTGAGCGGAGAAGCGGCTCAGAGCGTTTTTGATGGCGACTATGATGAAATTGAAATCCGCCAGGAGTGGCAGGAAGAAAATACGCTTCACGAATGGGATGAAGGTGAATTCCAGCTGGAACCTCCCCTTGATACCGAAGAGGGGCAGACCGCAGCCGATGAATGGGATGAGCGATAATTACTCGTAAGGTCCATGATGTATGTCGAGCGGCAGCAGCAACGTATCAAACACCAGCGAAAAAGGCAGATCGAGGATAGTGACGTAGCGCCATGCGGAGTCCCGAACATCCCATTGCACGCCAGGATAGTATTGATTTCCGTGTCCTTGCCCTGGGATGGTACGACTAATAATGCTGCCGCATCCGCTCAGGAAGAAGATCATTATTCCTACAGCCAATATTCGCACCTGCTACCTCACGACTCATTCTATTCAATATAAAAAAATACCGGCACCAGGCCGGTATTTTCACGTTACAGAACGCTTATTTTTTCCTGAGCGCCAACGGGTTCAGAGTCAATCCCTGATAGTAGTTCACCCACGAAGAATACTTATCAGGTGAATTCCAGACGCGATAATGTAAACGTGCCATGGTCACCGGATCGCTCAACAATACAAGGCGGCGATCGCGATTCAGTTTCTCCGGCGTTTCGTTCAGCGCCTGTTCCACATGACGATCGCGTGCAATCTCCAGCACGTTGCTGACGCGGTGGCGTGCAGTCGCCATGGCCGTGGCCAGTGCGTTAAACGACGGGTTAAACACCGCATGCATAAAGCCATCGTCCAGCGTACGTTTACGGTTCATCACCAGATAAGTATCGGTATCCACCAGCACCTGCGGCGGGGAATACTCTTCCGGGATCAGGAACAGCTTACAGCGCTTGGTACGTAACCCCACCGTGGAACGGCTGGAAATCACTGAAACAAACGGCGACAGGATCAGCGAGAAGACAATCGGTGCCAGCCAGAACAGGAAACGCAGATCCAGCCAGGCCATACCCACAGCCCACACCAGCCCCAACAGTAACTGAGAACCGTGACGCATAAATGCTTCACCCCACGGGGTGGAATCGTCATCGCGCTGCGGCGAATTCCACACCACTTCCCAACCGAGGAAAGCGCTCACGACGAAGACGGTATGGAACAACATGCGCACTGGTGCCAGCAGCACGGAGAACAGAACCTCCAGCAGCAGCGACAGCGTAACGCGGATAAACCCGCCGTACTCTTTCGTCCCTTTACACCAGATGAGCAAAATACTCAGCAACTTCGGCAGGAACAACAGCACCATCGTTGAAGCAAACAGCGCGATCGCCAGTTCAGGTCGCCATTGCGGCCATACCGGGAATAGCTGACGCGGTTGCAGGAAGTACTGCGGTTCCGTCAACGCATGCACCACCTGCAATGCGGTAGAGAGCGCGAGGAACATAAACCACAGCGGCGCGGACAGATAGGACATCACACCAGTCAGGAACACCGCACGGTGAACCGGGTGCATCCCCTTAACCAGGAACAGACGGAAGTTCATCAAGTTGCCGTGGCACCAGCGACGGTCACGCTTGAGTTCATCCAGCAGGTTCGGCGGTAGCTCTTCATAAGAGCCCGGCAGATCGTAAGCAATCCACACGCCCCAGCCAGCACGACGCATCAACGCCGCTTCGACAAAGTCATGGGAGAGGATCGAGCCCGCAAACGAGCCTTCGCCCGGTAACGGCGCGAGCGCACAGTGCTCGATAAACGGCTTCACGCGGATAATTGCGTTGTGGCCCCAGTAGTGTGATTCGCCTAACTGCCAGAAGTGAAGCCCGGCGGTAAACAGCGGCCCATAAACACGGGTCGCAAACTGTTGACAGCGCGCATACAGCGTATCCATACCGGAAGCCTTCGGTGAAGACTGGATAATCCCGGCATTCGGATTCGCTTCCATCAGGCGCACCAGGCCGCTCAGACAGTCACCGCTCATCACTGAGTCCGCATCCAGCACAACCATGTAGCTGTACTGATTTCCCCAGCGACGGCAGAAGTCATCAATGTTGCCGCTTTTACGCTTCACGCGACGACGGCGACGGCGGTAGAAAATCTGTCCTTCGCCCTGCACTTCGGCAATCAGCTCCATCCACGCTTTTTGTTCTGCCACGCAGATATCTGGATTGTAGCTGTCGCTCAGAATGTAAACATCGAAATGCTCAGCGTTGCCCGTTGCTTTGACCGACTCCCACGTGGCGCGAAGTCCCGCGAATACGCGATCAACGTCCTCGTTACAGATAGGCATAATCAACGCCGTACGGTGTTCAGGATTCAACGGTTCATCCCCGACCGTTGAGGCCGAGATACTGTACTTATCCCGTCCAATCAGCAATTGCAGGAAGCCCATCAGCGCGGTCCAGAATCCCGCTGATACCCAACAGAAAAGTACGGCAAACAAAATAAGAATGCCGGTCTGGAGCATGTAGGGCAGCAGTTGCATAAAGGAGACCCACAAATCCTGCCCCATCATGTCTGCAGGATTAATGAATGCCCACCCCTGATAAGGAAGGATCGTCTTCATATACCAGGTTGCAACGACCGTTTGCGCCAGCGTTAAGATCAACAGCGTATAGCGGCGGATGGTGCCTACGGTACGCCATTTTTGCTCGCTCTCTTGTTCTTCTTTGGTCAAACGCGAAAGATAACGCGGAGTCACATCGCGCCCACGCAGACGATCCCAAAAACGGCCAACCGGGTTGGTACGCCAGGGATCGGGGAACATAGAGGTACGCGTTGCTTTTGGCATCGCCTGTAGCTGATCGCGCCCCTCATCGTCCTTAACCAACTGCTCTTTAGCCAGAGAATCCGGCCATGCTTGCTCAAGACGAGCTTTTACAGAACCCTGCGGTGAATCATCTTCGCGCGAGTACGTACGATGCTCAGCATCCAGCGCCTGATGAACGGCGCGGATGTCAGTTTTCGGCAGTGCCGCTTTTTCGATATCCGAAAGCGGCATTGCGTCAATATACTCAGTTGTCTTATTCATTGGCAGGTAACTGGTAGCTCCAGGTTTCACTCAGCGTCTGATCGGCATTGACCAGGGCAGCACGCATTTCAGTGGTTTTCTTCACGTCTTTCACTTTCACGCGCAATACCAAACGCCAACCTTTAGTGACCGGGTTGTAGCGCACGGTGTTTTCAACGATTTCACCGTTGTCACCAATACTGGTTTGTGCGGTAACCGGCGTATCCTGCGGCAGCTTTTTCATATCGGTGCCGGAAAAGTCCACCACAAACGCGATGGTACCGTCAGGCTGACGAATGAGATTGGACTGTTTAACATCACCGGTAGAACGACGTGTCTGCTGTACCCAGGCGTTATCAGGCGCATGAAGCTTGTCTTCATCACGCGTGAACGTCAGGGTATATTTAAAGTTCATTTCTTTACCGGCTTCAGGCAGTTGCTCCGGGGTCCAGTACGCAACGATGTTATCGTTCGTTTCATCGTTAGTTGGAATTTCAACTAACTCAATCTTACCTTTGCCCCAATCGCCTTTTGGCGTGATCCAGGCGCTCGGGCGCAGATCGTAACGATCGTCGATGTCTTCAAAACGCGAGAACTGACGGCCACGCTGCAACAGACCGAAACCTTGCGGATTTTCCATAGCAAAGCTGCTCACCGCGAGATGTTTCGGGTTATTCAGCGGACGCCAAATCCATTCGCCGTTGCCAGCGTGGATGGACAAACCGTTAGAGTCATGCAGTTCTGGACGATAGTTAGTCGTCGGAGAAGGCTGGTTAGGTCCATACAGGAACATACTGGTTAACGGTGCCACGCCAAGTTTGCCCACTTTGTCGCGCAGATAAACTTTGGACTGAACATCGACTACCGTGTCACGACCAGGAATGATGACAAAGCGATACGCTCCGGTTGCACGCGGAGAATCCAGTAAGGCATAAATGGTTAAACGTTTATCAGTTGGTTTCGGACGCTCGATCCAAAACTCACGAAAGCGGGGAAATTCTTCACCAGAAGGCAGAGCGGTATCAATCGCGAGACCGCGCGCAGAAAGGCCGTAGACCTGGCCTGCACCCAGAACACGGAAATAGCTGGCACCGAGCATGCTGACGATTTCGTCGTTTTTATCTTTGCTGTTGATCGGATACAGCACTTTGAACCCGGCAAAACCGAGATCTTTTACCGTGTCTTTATCATGCTGAACATCGCCGAAATTAAAGTAATCCGGGCTGTATTTGATTCTTTTCACCGCAGTAGCGGTCACTTCGTTGATTTTGACCGGCGTGTCGAAGTACATACCCTGGTGGTAGAACTCGAGCTTAAATGGGGTCTTGAGATTGCTCCAGTAGGCTTTATCGCGATTAAACTGGATCTGCTGATAATCCGCATATTTCATGTCGCGGAAAACGGAGGGCAAGTTACTTTTTGGCGCCTCATAGCCTTTATCGGCTAAGGATTGAGCTTGTTTTGCAACATCATCAATGCTGAATGCCCAGCTTGATGATGTGTACAGCGTTAACATGACTGCTGCACCCAACCAACGCATTTTCATCATTTGTAGTTTATGTTTCATAATTAGTAAGCACTTCCCCCTTTGTGTGCTTATATTGATCCGATCCATTTTAATGGATAATCGGGTATTCCGACAACTGAATCCCTGTATTGTTCGCGCGCTGGCTCATGGTTTAAGCAGGTTCGTCTGCCTGTTTTCACTTTGCGTGCTTATCCTGGAGACAGGTTGTTAGACTTCGTGTAGGGTTGCCCTCGAATGTAACCATTATTCGTCTTAGGGATAAGACGAAAAGTCTGAGAATACATAACTGTCTATGAGCTCTGTATCACCACCACGCGAATATTTTCTTGACTCCATCCGTGCCTGGCTAATGTTGTTAGGGATCCCGTTTCATATTTCATTGATCTACTCCACCCACACATGGCACGTGAACAGCGCAGAACCATCGTGGTGGTTGACCTTGTTCAATGACTTTATCCATGCTTTTCGCATGCAAGTCTTCTTTGTCATTTCGGGTTATTTTTCCTACATGCTATTTCTACGCTATCCGTTAAAGCGCTGGTGGAAAGTGCGTGTAGAACGCGTGGGGATCCCTATGCTGACCGCGATTCCGCTGCTTACGCTGCCGCAATTTATCATGCTGCAATACGTGAAAGGCAAAGCAGACAGCTGGCATACCCTCAGCGGCTACGATAAATACAACGCGCTGGCCTGGGAGCTGATTTCCCATCTGTGGTTTTTACTGGTTCTCGTGGTGTTAACGACCCTGAGCATGTGGGTGTTTACCCAGATGAAACACAGATTGACGCAAAGCGACGTCGGCAGCGCGCCTGCGGTGTCAATGACGAAGTTAACGCTGATTTTTGCAGTGCTGGGTTTCGGTTATGCCGCCGTCAGAAGGACGATTTTCATCCTCTACCCTTCGATTCTCAGCGATGGCATGTTTAATTTTATCGTTATGCAAACGTTGTTTTATGTGCCTTTCTTTATGCTCGGTGCGCTGGCGTTTATCAATCCTAATCTGAAAGCGCTGTTTACCACGCCATCGCGCGGCTGCACGCTGGGCGCCGCATGCACATTTGTCGCATACCTGCTCAATCAACGTTACGGCAACGGCGATGCCTGGATGTATGAAACCGAATATGTTATTACCATGGTCATGGGCCTGTGGATGGTGAACGTCGTCTTTTCACTTGGTCACCGTTTGCTGAATTTCCAGTCAGCCCGCGTAACCTATTTTGTCAACGCATCTCTGTTTATCTATCTGGTGCATCATCCGTTAACGCTGTTTTTTGGCGCTTACATCACACCGCATATCAAGTCGAATTTGCTGGGCTTTCTCTGCGGTCTACTGTTTGTAGTCGGGATTGCGGTAATACTGTACGAAATCCATTTACGGATCCCGGTGCTGAAGTTTCTCTTTTCGGGTAAACCACCCGTCAGGCAGGATAAAAACAAGGCCGTGGCCGGTTAGTTTTCCGTCAATCATTGTGTGGTTCAGAGCAACCACTCAATGGGTAACACGGACGCCAGCTTTACCAGAACCCGCTTCCAGAATCCTGTGGCGGGTTCTTTTTTCAGTACCTGTTCACTGCCAGAAAGTCTGTCGACCCAATTGATTCTTCCCCACCGATCAAGACATAGTTGCCAGGCCATTTCACGCTGGCTTTGCATAAAACGTTTATGAATCAACTCGGCCAGTACTTCACTCTCAATCACAAACCCCATTTCCGTATTGAGCAGCGTTGAACGGGGATCAAAATTAAGCGAGCCGATAAACACTTTACAACCGTCAATGCTGAAGGTTTTCGCATGCAGGCTGGAGCCTGAATTACCGGTTAATCCCCGGTCATGTACTGCTGAAACGCGATCGCGAGTTGGTTTGAGCTCGTATAACTCCACACCGTAGCGCAAGAGCTTTTTTCGCCAGCGTGCATAGCCTGCGTGAACGACTGCGACATCATTCGCCGCCAGAGAATTAGTTAAAATCGCGATCTTAACGCCTTTTCTCACCAGTCTCAGGAGCTGCGCCACACCGGCGCGAGTTGGTACAAAGTAGGCGGAAATAATATCAATACGCTCGGTGGGAGATCCCATCACGTCAAACAAACGCTGCGGTAATAGTGAGTGGCGCGGCGCTTTCCCCTCTCCTTTTGCGGGATCATCACTCAGCAAGCGCGTTCTCGCCCAAATCAGCGGTAGCGACCTCTGATCGAGGTGGGTCATAAACTGGCTGGTTTCCAGCTTATGTAGATAGCGACGCGTGATGTCATCGTTATACCAGGATTCTGGAAGTTCGATTTTTTGCGTTGAAGCTGGCTCAGCCACCTCAAGTACATTTTGCAATGTTGAAACCGAGCGGCAGTGCCAGTAACGCTCAAAGTCGTCAGCAACATCCTGGACCACCGGCCCGATAGCCATAACATCCAGATCGGAAAACAGCGGTTGTTCGCCTGTGCCAAAATAGGCATCGCCGATATTTCGCCCGCCCACGAGAGTTACGACGCCGTCAGCGGTATAACTTTTATTGTGCATACGTCGATTCAACCGGGCAAAATCGGTTAAATAGCCTAGTGCACGCAGGATACGAAAGGAAAAGGGATTAAACAGACGGATTTCTATATTAGGGTGATTGTCCAGCAAACGCAGCGTGTCATCCAGACCTGGCGTGTTGTTATCATCCAGCAACAAACGCACCCGGACGCCCCGCTTCGCCGCGGCCAGCAAAACGGAAAATAGTAATAGCCCGGACATGTCGCTTTCCCAGATGTAATACTGAACATCCAGGGTACGTTCCGCCATTTCCGTCAACCGATAGCGAGCAGCAAATGCATCCAGGCTGTCATCCAACGTCAGAATGCCGCATTCTCCCGGGTGGTTTTCACAAAGTGGCGTGATGGCACGCTCAAGTCGCGTCATATCAGTCCGTGCGTTCATCGCCTTGCTGGGTAAGTAATCTCTTGTATAGCCGAGCGTTTTCTTCATCAAAGCACACGAAGTATATTTGATCGGGAAGCGCACGTCGGGTGATAAATTTCAACACCGTTTTAACCGCGATCTCTGCCGCTGCAGCGCGGGGATAACCATAAGCCCCGGTGCTAATCGCCGGAAAAGCAATGGACTGATAGCCATTGGCTAAGGCCAGTTGCAAGCTATTAAAGTAAGCCTCTTCGAGGCGTTCAGCTTCATGATGATCGCCACCCTGCCATACGGGCCCCACGGTGTGGATCACCGCCCTGGCGGGCAAGTTTCCTGCCAGGGTGATAACCGCATGACCGGTTGGGCATTCGCCCTGTTGCTGGATAACCTGTTTGCAGGCCGCCAGCAACGCAGGCCCTGCAGCGCGATGAATCGCTCCATCGACGCCACCTCCGCCCAATAGCGATGGATTCGCCGCGTTGACAATCACATCAACAGCGATCGTCGTAATATCGCCATGTAACACATGAACACGTGATTGCATAAGTTCCCCCTGACCAAACACTATTTGTTAAGTGTACAGCAGGGTTTTCCCGGAAATCTCACTTTTTAACCAAACGTGTGCATATGTACGCCGGAATGATTCATTTATATTCAATGTTAAGAATTGCCATGTTTTTCTGTTCATTGAGATAGTGCATTTTGACTGTGGCAATTTGCTGCACATTTTGAGGGGCAGTCGCGACCTGTTGCTGATTGTAGAGACTATTACGGGTGGTGCCGTCGCGCATACATGACAATTCAATTTGCTGCTGCCGAGCGTTAACATCGCAAGGTGATTCAACTATTGCACCGCGAAAATGAATAACCCCGCCGGTTGAGATTTGTTGCGCCATTGCGGGGAGGGTAAAAAGAGAAATGCTGCACAAGCTGATACTTAAAAAACGCTTTAATAATGTACACATAAGGGTTCCTCAATGATTAGCCATCCTTGAGGGATCGAAATGATCCTTCGCCGCTGTGATTAACGATCAAATTAAAACGTTCAAACGTCTCTATATTCATAGAACAGCAGTGCATTCCCAGCCACACCCTTAATGCAAATACATCAAAAAAATCACGGGTGACCGTTTGAATCTGGCCATTGCTGAGACAGATGCAGAGACTGCCCATCCGAAACGGTAACGATAATTTTGACCGAATCCTCAGGTGAAATATTAAAACTCAGTTTAGTTAATTCAATCGGCCGATTAGCGGGGACCGAAAGGCTTGTTTTCTGCTGCGATTGGCTTTGTCCCCCGGCCCCTTTACGTATGGCAAGGACTTGTACCTCACATACGCACGGTTGAGTTAACGTCACCTGAGGAATAATGGTGTACATATCACCTTGCTGAGTTGTATTGAATGTTATTTGATTTGCCAGCGCGGCAATGAGTAATAGCGTATGCATCATATTCTCCCGAAAAAAAAACAGGGCTCACGCCCTGTTTATTATCAGTCAGAAAACTGAATTAGTGTTGGTTAGCTGTAGCGTTGTTACCAAAGCCAACCTGCTGAATCAGCACATTGGAGTCAGAGGCTGTCTGATTAACCAACGCACCGTTACGGCCACCGAACTGGGTCACGCTAATATCAGCATTTTTTGCATTCCACTGATCGATAGTGGCACTGTTCTGGAAGCCGGTCTGTTTCAGGCTAATGGTACTGTCATCAGCACCCTGACCAACAACAGCTCCGTTGCCACGCCCGTGTTGTGTGATGGTGACATCTGATTTACGCGCATCACTTTGCAGAGCACTTGCAGAGTTGTTTGACCCATATTGGTAGATACTCAGTGAAGAGTCTGGGCCATAATTACTGCCACCACCATGATGATTGCCGCCCCATTGCGGAACAACACCAGCCAGAGCACTGCCAGAAACTACGATTGCTGCGAATGCTGCCACTTTTAAAAGTTTCATGGTAAACCCCCATCGGATTGATTTAAACGTCGTTAATGGATTAGCGTTGAGTCACGCGAATTGCCATTTGCGACTGTCTCTGCACCACAACTGCTGTTTTTTGTGTACCGTACTGGGTAATATTGGCTTTATTACCAGAGCCTTTCTGGATAATTACCGCCGTATTACCGTATGAACTTTGTTTAATACTCGCATCATTGGAACTACCCGTTTGATCAATATATGCAAAGTTATATGATCCCGTCTGGTCTGTTTTCGCTCGATTACCAGAACCTTCTTGCGAAATGACTGACAATAACTTCGAGCCCCCCTGGCGGGTATTTGCACTGTTCGCAGTGCCAACCTGACCAATAATGGCTGCCTGATTAAATGAAGACTTACTTAATTCATTTACCGCAAAGTTATATTCTGAATTAGCTAAATCATAACTTGTAGTCGCGGCTGCAATCCCAGGCACACCCAGCATTGTAAACATCATAAATAACAACTTGTTTTTCATGTTGTCACCCTGGACCTGGTCGTACATGAAGTTAAATTAATTACCACTCAAATTGTTGTTAACATGACTTACATTTGTTAACGCCACGTTACGATGAAGAGTATGTCTGCGGAAACATTTTAAATAACTCACCCGCCAGTTGTATTTTTATATTCAGATTCACCCCAAAGTACTAATTAACAGCGAACAATACCGTTACAGCTCTGGATTTCATTTCTTTTTTAACCCAGTGAATGAATTTCTATGCAGTAACAAAAAAAACGCGTTTTCCGCGTTTTCTGGGCCTCGTAGCGAGGTACTTCGATAGTTAGCATTGCAAGTCGTGACAAGCGTCATTTTTTTCTATCTAAAATTGTTCAACTTAAAGTAAGACAAAAATATCGGAATTCATTAGAAATCAAAAACCATCTAAGCATAAATTTAACTCTTAATAATCAATACCATATTATAATTTGTATGATTTTTTAAATCTATGCAGTATCGCCAAAATGTACAACTTTACTATCAAATCTAAACTTCTAAAAAACCCAAAAATCACATTTTAATATATAAATTTACATTCTGTAACATGTTTAACACTTGCTTTAAGATTTGTAATAGCTAGATTGAAATCAGTTGAAGTCCATTTGTTTTAATATTTTCACCCCGTTGGGTCGATATTTTATTTCTACACAGCAGTGCAACATCTGTCAGTACTTCTGGTGCCTCTATTTTAGTAGAGACAGCTGTCAGGTGTGCGACTAAAAAAGTGGAGTTTCATCATGTTTAATGAAGTCCATAGTATTCATGGTCATACATTATTGTTGATCACTAAACCATCCCTGCAGGCAACTGCGTTATTACAGCATTTAAAACAATCGCTGGCGTTAACCGGAAAACTACATAATATTCAACGTTCTCTGGATGATATTTCCTCCAGCTGCATTGTTCTACTGGACATGATGGAGGCAGACAAAAAACTGATCCATTACTGGCAAGATAATTTGAGCAGAAAAAACAACAATATAAAGACGTTATTGTTGAATACCCCAGATGATTATCCTTATCGGGATATTGAAAACTGGCCGCATATCAATGGCGTATTCTACGCAACAGAAGATGAGCAGCGTGTCGTCAGCGGATTGCAAGGTGTGTTGCGTGGCGAATGCTACTTTTCACAAAAGCTCGCCAGCTACCTGATCACGCATTCCGGGAACTACCGCTATAACAGCACGGAGTCGGCATTACTTACGCACCGTGAAAAAGAGATCCTTAATAAACTGCGTATTGGCGCCTCAAATATTGAAATCGCGCGTTCACTATTTATTAGTGAAAATACGGTTAAAACACATCTTTATAATCTTTTCAAAAAGATAGCTGTCAAAAATCGTACGCAGGCGGTCTCGTGGGCCAATGATAACCTCAGGCGATAAAGCCATGAAAAGCTATTTGTCCTGGATTGTGGCAGCAAATTTGTTCCTTGCTGCCGGGAATCTACACGCTGCTGTAGAGGTGGAGGTTCCCGGACTGTTGACTGACCACACTGTCTCTTCTATTGGCCATGATTTTTATCGTGCCTTTAGTGACAAGTGGGAAAGTAAGTACACAGGAAACTTAACCATTAATGAAAGGCCCAGTGCACGTTGGGGAAGTTGGATCACCATAACTGTCAATCAGGACGTTATCTTCCAGACTTTTTTATTCCCGACGAAAAGAGACTTCGACAAAATTGTGGTCTTCGCATTGGCAGAAACTGAGGAAGCATTAAATCGTCGGCAAATAGATCAAACGCTATTAAGTACGAGCGATTTAGCGCGCGATGAATTCTAAAACATGATTTTGTCCGGAGGCTTTCATGCGTGTCAAACATGCAGTGGTTTTGCTCATGCTGATTTCACCATTAAGTTGGGCCGGAAATATGACGTTCCAGTTCCGCAACCCTAACTTTGGTGGCAACCCAAACAACGGCTCTTTTTTACTGAACAGCGCTCAGGCGCAAAACTCGTATAAGGATCCGAGTGCTGGCGATTACGGGATTGAAACCCCATCAGCACTGGATAACTTTACCCAGGCAATACAGTCGCAAATACTCGGTGGCTTGCTCACCAATATCAATACCGGTAAACCGGGGAGGATGGTAACCAGCGATTTTATCGTTGATATCGCCAACCGGGATGGGCAACTGCAACTGAATGTCACGGACAGGAAAACGGGGAGAACGTCGACTATTGAAGTGTCGGGTTTACAAAATCAGTCGACCGATTTCTAAATTATAGCCACGAAAGGAAAAAATCATGCAGCGCTTACTTATCATGGTGGCAGTAATTTTACTCAGCGGATGTTTAACAGCTCCGCCTCAAGAAGCCGCTAAGCCGACATTAATGCCCCGGGCCCAAAGCTATAAAGATTTGACGCATCTGCCTATGCCTACAGGTAAGATCTTTGTGTCGGTATACAACATTCAGGATGAGACTGGCCAATTTAAACCTTACCCGGCAAGTAACTTCTCTACCGCCGTCCCGCAAAGCGCCACGGCTATGCTTGTCACCGCATTGAAAGATTCTCGTTGGTTCGTGCCTCTGGAACGTCAGGGGCTACAGAACTTGCTGAACGAACGTAAAATCATTCGTGCGGCTCAGGAAAACGGTACGGTTGCGATTAATAACCGGATCCCGCTACAGTCCCTGACCGCGGCAAACGTCATGGTGGAAGGGTCAATTATCGGTTATGAAAGCAACGTTAAATCGGGTGGTGTCGGTGCGCGTTATTTCGGTATTGGCGCCGATACGCAATACCAGCTCGACCAGATAGCGGTAAACCTGCGCGTAGTTAACGTCAGCACCGGTGAGATCCTGTCGTCAGTGAACACCAGTAAAACCATTTTGTCTTATGAAGTACAGGCTGGAGTGTTCCGCTTTATTGACTACCAGCGTCTGTTGGAAGGTGAAATTGGCTACACCTCTAACGAACCGGTTATGCTTTGTCTGATGTCAGCGATTGAAACAGGCGTTATCTTCTTAATTAATGACGGCATCGATCGCGGATTGTGGGATTTGCAGGATAAGAAACAAGTTGATAATGACATTCTGGTTAAATACCGCCATATGTCGGTACCGCCAGAATCCTGATGGATCTTTACTGCATAAAAAGCGTGAGGAAAACCCTCACGCTTTTTTATTTACTGGTCAGCGTCGGCGATATTCGATTTTCACGGCGAGACGCCAGCCACAGACCACTGTTTTTCATCGCATAGCCGAATACCAGGCCCAGTACCAGTGACGGTACAACCAGTCGCCAGTCGCCCTGCCCTGCAAATGTTGCACATGCGCCAATAAACGTGCCCGGTACAAATGAAAGCAACCATTGCTTTGCCTGGATACACATCAGAAACGCGACAATTCCCGTCATGACATAACCAATAATGTCCATATGCGGGGCAAGCGCGCTACCGTTAATAATCACCAACGCCCACACCACACCGCTTAGCAGCGTACACGCCGAGATCCATAGTCCTTTTAGCCCACCTTGCGGGCAGGCGAAATAGGCCGTGCACCCCAGAAAGCCAGCCCAACTGAGTAAGCCAAGAGAAACGGCCACCCATCCCCAGATCCCAGAGAGAATGCCCGTTGTGATTGCAATTGAGAGAAGTATGTTCATGCCGCGTATCTTAGCAGAAAAACGGCATAGGAATGAGATCGTGCACACAATTTATGCAAGCATATAATTTGCGTTGCAGTTTAAAGTGATTTAAATCACATTTATTCGTCAGTATCTTCCTGCAATTCGTCCCACATTGCACTAATAGCATCACGTGTTAGCGGCGCCATGGTACGCCAGAACGGCGTGTTTGCGTGCGCCTCAACTTTGCCAAGGAACGTACCACACCAGGGCAGCAGGTAGTCTACAAACAAGGTATCAAGCGCCTCACTTTCATCTTCCGCAGACTGGTCTTCAAGCCATGAAGCCGCCAGCAACAGCGTACCAATGTGATCTGCCGGCGTATCTGCCAGCGGCATGCCGCGGGCAGAAAGAAATGCACGAACATCCGATTCTTTCGCCCCTTCTACCCAGGCGCTACGATAAGGCGGCACAGCACACTCTTCACCGACAAACAGCGCGTTGTAATCTGCAGCCAGTTGGGGCATATCGCAGCTCTTCTGCAGACGAGTGAGCAGTTCGTCCTGTTCCAACGGCCAGTTGGCGGACAGTTTACCTTCACTAATTAAGGTAAACAGGGGAACCAGTAAAGGGTCCTGCGGTTGGCGATAAAACAGCGAGCCCAGTACACGACACAGGATAGAAAACTCGTTCATTGATATATTCCAGTTAGTAACAATTACAGTTCAGCAAATTCCGCGATCGGCTCCATGCCTCGCGATTCCAGAAACGCCAACAGGCGTTTAGGTGTGACGTTTAAAATTCTGTCTTCAGGGAAATTAACATCATCCAGGATTTTACGGCATTCGCCAAATTCTCCCAGCGTGAAAGCAGTATGTGAATCCGACCCTAACGCCACCCAGCCGCCAGCATCGCGCACAGCCGCAGCAACCGCACGACAATTATCCTCACTGCCCTTACGCGAATGCAAAAACGAAGAGTTATTGATTTCCAGTGCAACCTGGTACTTTGCCGCCGCTTGGGCAATTGCAGTAATATCAACCGGATACTTGGGATTTCCCGGATGGCTAATGATGTGCACATTACCGCTGGCCATCGTGGCTATCATTGCCTGGGTATTGGTTTCTTTATCGTGAGGTGCAAAAACTGGCTCATGGAAGCCCGCAATAATGAGGTCCAGAGAGGTAAACATCGGACCTGAACAGTCAATTTCGCCTTCAATATTCTTAATATTCGCCTCAATGCCGCGCAGGATCCCTACGCCATCTACAACACGTGGCCAAATACGCATATTGATAAAGTGCCAGTGGTGAGGCGCGTCCGCCATGTCCGGTCCATGATCGGTAATAGCAAACAGCTTGATGCC
Organism: Citrobacter sp. Cf116; assembly: GCF_030336505.1. Lineage (NCBI taxonomy): Bacteria > Pseudomonadati > Pseudomonadota > Gammaproteobacteria > Enterobacterales > Enterobacteriaceae > Citrobacter > Citrobacter sp. Cf116. The sequence continues at coordinate 90,622 of NZ_JAOWEQ010000040.1, forward strand.
TTTGCGACGGGCTTCAGCGATGTAATCACTTAAGGTGCTGTAGGCGTGGGTGCTGGCGACGGTATGCATATGCAGGTCAACGGGATACATAACTCTCTCCTGTAGTCATTTTTCGTCAAGGATAGCAGGTATCGCCGCTATTTATTAGCTGAAACCCGGCATCCGCCGGGTTAGCATTAGTATCCCCGAACGCGATCGACCTGACCCGTAACGGATTTCCCGCTCTCAAGATCCAAAATCGTGCGGGAGATATAGTCCACCGCCTCCGCCGGGCGCGTTACCGCGGCAATATGCGGCGTCATTGCCACACGCGGATGTTTCCACAGAGGACTGGTTTCCGGCAGCGGTTCACGGCTATAGACATCCAGCATGGCACCTTTCACCTTGCCGCTGTCCAGCGATGCCAGAAGATCGTCTTCATTGAGATGAACGCCACGCGCCAGGTTCAGTACGTAGGCGCCATCCAGCAATTGGCTAAGTAGATCAGCGTTAATAATACCTATGGTTTCTGCCGTATTAGGCAGGAGGTTGATAAGCACACGAGTTTGGCTCAAAAACGCGCCCAGTTCCTCAGTACCGGCGAAGCTTTCCACGCCAGACCAGGATTTACGCGAACGGCTCCAGCAGCGCAGTGGGAATCCCCATGCTTGCAGGCTTTCGGCAACTTTTGCGCCCAATACACCTGCCCCCATGATCCCGACGGTAAACTCCTCACGAGTATATTCTGGCAACGGTTGCCATTTCGCCTGATTTTTCAATGCCTGATAATCATCAAAGCGACGAAACCAGTGCAGCACCTGACTAACCGTATATTCCTGCATTTGCAGGCCCATACCCGTATCTTCCAGACGGAAAAGCGGGATCGACGCATCCAACATTTCCGGATGAGCATTGAGTTTACTGAGAATAGAATCGACGCCCGCGCCTAGCGCAAATACGGCTTTTAATTTTCGTCCTGCGAGCATTTCAACCGGCGGATGCCAGACCAGCGCATAGTCAGCATGTGCATTATCACCCGCTTTCCACTCACGTACGTTTGCACCAGGTATTGCCTTTGCCAACGCATTAATCCACCAGGTCGTATCGAATGTTGGGTGATAGAAAATTATATCCACATTATCTCCTGAACATTGTTGTGCGGAACTTTCTCGCACTTATTATCATCATTTTCCGAGGGAACATCAGAGTAGCAAATTTTAGGATGCTGGCAAAAAAAACAATTCCCGCTCATTTATGCTCCATGTTGCTTGAAGTTTGTGTAAATGCACATTTTTTTCAAAAAGTTGATTGACGACGGGGCGGTGTTTCCCCTACATTAGCGCCCGTTCCGGTAGCACAGGAACAACAATATGGTGAGGTGTCCGAGTGGCTGAAGGAGCACGCCTGGAAAGTGTGTATACGGCAACGTATCCGGGGTTCGAATCCCCGCCTCACCGCCATATTTTAAGAAGAGCTCGTACGCAAGTACGGGCTTTTTTTTCGCATGTTGCACAGCATGGCGGGTATGAGAAGCCCGGACCGGGGTTCGACTACTGGCGCAGCCAGTTGGACAGACTGAGAGCACAGCGAACAGGCTGCCCGCAGGGCGAGCGAAGCGAGTCAATCCCCGCCTCACCGCCATATTTTAAGAAGAGCTCGTACGCAAGTACGGGCTTTTTTTTCGTATGTTGCACAGCATGGCGGGGATATCGCCCCGCTCAAGGTTTCTGCTCTACTTATCGCTGGTAGCGGCATGCATGAGACTTATCATGCCGGATTTCTTCATCAAATCACGCCAGATCCTCCGGTCCAGATTGCAGGTAATGACCTTCATAGCGGTTTACTCTTTCTCAAGCAACCAGCAGCGGAAGCCATCACCCATTGCCTAGTCCTGCGCAGTTTGCCCGCCAATACTCCCGGTTGTGCTGAGATATCAGCAAGCTGGTGGAGCATCGCTTTAATTTATTCCAGCGCGGCATTGCACCCGGTAATGATGCGCTTAAGCAAGGAATGCTGGCCAGGTGTTGTGAGTCCGGCAGCATCACGAATGGTGTGTAATACAGGGGTGTAAGCATCGATCGATTTCGTCGATCGATTACGTAAAAATTGATCTGCAAAATGAATTATCCCGCATGATTGTCCCTGTGCCACAATCTCTAAAACGAATTTAACTGATTGTTTATAAATCTAATTCCTGTCTTATTTAGGAGCGAACACCTTTTGTCCTGGAAGCTCGGCAGGGAAATAGCATAAAGGATGATGTGATGAAGAGATGCGCACGGTGTAATAAGAAAAGGAGCGTCTTTGAATAGTGGCTCTCACTCGATAAAGAATTCTGCGACGAGTGCTTATTTGATATTGACGAGGAAATCAGGGAAAGGCAAATACTCCCCGTCAGACGTCTGAAAGATGATCCAGCCCGCAATACAAATCGGAAGTCTTCCCCTTGATTTTTATCATCATTTTATAGATACGATTATGATAAATTTCACCTTGTTTTTTATATCACCCTGACTGTAAATGAGATTGAGTACTGTAACAGCACACGTTTCTCTTAAGAGCAGGTACATGCCAGAGTGAAGGGTTGACAATGCTCTTCAGAAGAACATGTCGGTATGGCAAGCAAGGATACACATAAATGGTAAAGTTTCTGCGAAATGGACCCGCAGTTGTTGTTCTGGCATTTATATTATGGGGCCTGATCCCATTGTTTTATCAATATCTATCTGGCGGAGCCCTCGCTGAAATTTTGATGTACAGAGTTTTCTGGTCTATACCTCTATTACTGCCAATAAGATTATTATTTCGTAAGAGAACGTTTTTTCGCGATTTACTGAAAGATAAAACCTCCTTCATATCCTGCATGATAGCAGGCTTGCTAATGGTAATTTCGTGGTCAGCTTTTATTTATGCTTTAACAAATCATAAGGTACTCGACGCCAGTCTGGGATATTTTATCAACCCACTTATTGTCATTTGCCTTGGCTGTATTTTTCTTAAAGAAAAACCATCATTATTTCAACTTATAGCAGTAATATCCGGCGTATGTGGTCTTGGCTATCAGATTATTTCCGCAAACAGTTTTCCTTCACTAGCGTTAATCATGGGGTTTTCATTTGCATTGTACGGACTGGCGCGAAAATTTATCCATTACGATGCAATAACCTCAATCACGCTTGAAACATTCTGGGCTCTACCTGTTGCTCTTTTCATCTTTATCTATACTGGCTCGAGTATAACTACATCATCTGACATCTCTCTGTTCCTTTATATATTAACCGCTCCCGTTACAGTAATTCCGTTAGTGTTATTTGCAGTAGCGCTAAATCGTACATCTCTTATTGTGACAGGTCTTGCTCAGTATATAGAACCATCTTTGCAATTTCTCATTGCCATACTTATATTTGGAGAAGTTATTAATTACTCCGAGCTATTTTGTTTTTCAGCGGTATGGTTTGGATTGTTGCTATGTATATTTGAGAGTCTTTACTATCATTACCGACGTAATCCTCCACGGTCTGAAAGTAATCATCCTGCAGGCACTTTACGGTGATGTACATGCAGAATATAAAACTCAGTACGCTTATTCGTTTCCCTGGAACACGCGCTCAGGTATGAATGAGTAAACAACTCGAGTTTGTTTATTCAAGATTACCACGTCATTTAGGTACATAGGACAGTTGACTGCATGTTCATGGTTAAAGCCGGACAAAAAAATTTTTCCGATACCTTTATACAGATTGGCACTGTTCATCACCGGTGAATCCCCCGGAACACTGCCGCACTGCAACCAGGCATCGAGCTAGTGCATTTCTCTGAGAACGTGAGTGACCAGAGAATGTTGCGGCCGATCGGTAAAGTCTCTGTATCCGGAAATATTCTTAACGGCAGTACCCTATTCGTGCGTCAGCCAGCGAATCAGGTTCCCCTTGGTATTGTTTTGCGGGCCTGTTTCATAACCATACAATGCAAACTCCTTTTCAGTACAAAAGGTTACCAAAAATATACTGGGCATTATATCTGGAAAGAAAGTCAGGAATGTGTATATCCCAATTTAAGTTATTCAATTTGACAATAATCCACGAAAACCGGCGTATTGCGCGGGAATACAGCCAATTGTGATAGCTGTCATCGTTCAAAATTTGTCCTGACGTTCAAAGTCGTGCGTTTTCCAAACACCCATGGCTCGCTGAATCACATGATTTACTTCGTTATGTGGTTGACAAGTCAACCTACCAGGTTACTCAATGAACATCGGTATGTTTGTAAAGTATACTTTGTTTAACAAATATATATGTTCTTCTCTGTAGAATGAAAAAAAATTGTTTTCATCAGGATATGCGAACGAGAGAGCGCCTAATGATTATCAACAAAACTGGCATGTCAGACATGAATTTATTTTCAAAATGTTTCGCATTAACAAAACAGCGTCAGAGATTCCAGTATTTACACCTTGCACGTAAATAATTTTAAACACCCTGAATTAATAATGATACTTATGAAAAATACATCATATCTAAGTTTCTTTAACCAAATTCTATTGGCACGTGGCCCTTTGCATAGCAAATGGAAGAACAAAAAATTTCGACTCATGTATCTTTTACGATCTATGATAAGCCCTGTCTCCAGTATTCGGTATTATCAAGAATTACATTCCCTTAAATCAATTGATAAGATTCTGGAGATGCAACCTACGTTACCAGCCAAAATTCATCGTCCCTATTTACATAAAGGAGGGCTGGCATGGAATCGAAGGAAAAACATTATTGGTCACTACCGTTTTGTCCAGAGTTTACCAGTGAAACACCAGGCGTTATTATTACCCGACAGAGATGTGCTATTGGTCCATTTCACCGGAAAAAATGGTGAGGATTTTGATATTCACTGTTCTTCAGGCGGTTTTGATCGTGAAGGAGAACTGATGTTATCTCTAAGTTTTAACAACACCCCGGTGGCCCGATTGTCCTTCTCGGTTATCCCGTCAAAAAAAGGACATTGTGCATTTATTGGCGGTCTGCAGGGGGCACCAAAAAATATTGGCCCAGACATTATTCGTGACGCTACTAAAGCCTGCTATGGACTATTCCCTAAGCGGATCGTTTTTGAGGTTCTTTGTTCATTGATGCGTTGCTGTGATATCACTAATATTTTAGCAGTTAGTGAACAGAGCCATGTTTTCAGGCAATGGCGATACCGGTACAAGAAACGTAAATACTTTGTTGCCCTGTACAGTGATTTTTGGGAATCAGTTGCTGGTCGTCCATACGGTAATTGGTATAAGTTGCCAATTTATGTAGAGCGTAAGTCATTTAATGAGCTTGCCAGTAAAAAACGCGCGGAATACCGGAGACGGTATGACCTGTTGGATCATATTAATGAGGAAATCATGATTCTTCTGCAAAATCAGATGTAACATAATGTCGTAACTCAGCTCAGAAACTGGCTGATGAATGCGACATCTCGATAAAAGCGTAGCTATCGTTCCGCGTTGGCGAACCATTACACGAACGTCCGCTGAGTGCTGTGAGCTCAACGGGTCGCTGATCCGCGAGACGCATTCATCACTGGATAAACGCATGAGTCTAAAATAAGGTGTTCTCTATTCCACAGTTCATAAATCAAACTTTTGACATATCTCAAGTCAGGCAAGGTTCCCCCTCGACTTCAGATATCCTGGCTTGTACTCGTTTTCGATGTTCTATTTCATCAGAGCATACTATTTCAATTTCTAAAATTTACTTAATAACACACAAATAACAAAGCCCGGTTTCCCGGGCCTTGAAGACGGAGTACTTATCAGTTGTAAGCGTTGAGCGTCCGCTGACAGAGCGCAGAGCGGACGCAATCGTCTTTATTGAAACGAACAATCCCAACCATATCATCTTCTTCGAAACGGGCCAGCGCATCGCTAAGCCCTGAGCGAACGTGAGCTGGAAGATCGCACTGGGTCACATCCCCATTCACAATCACCGTCACATTCTCCCCGAGGCGGGTCAAAAACATCTTCATTTGCGCAGCAGTGACGTTCTGAGCCTCGTCAAGAATGACCACTGCATTTTCAAATGTACGTCCACGCATATAGGCGAACGGCGCGATTTCCACCTTACCAATCTCAGGTCGCAGGCAATATTGCATGAAGGAGGCTCCCAGCCGTTTCACCAGCACGTCATACACGGGGCGAAAATAAGGAGCGAACTTCTCGGAAACATCTCCAGGTAAGAAGCCGAGGTCTTCATCAGCTTGCAGAACTGGACGGGTTACAATGATCCGGTCCACGTCTTTGTGGATCAGAGCCTCTGCAGCTTTTGCCGCGCTGATCCAGGTTTTACCACACCCGGCTTCACCGGTGGCGAAGATCAGCTGTTTACTCTCGATAGCATTCAGGTAGTGCGCCTGAGCTTCATTCCGCGCCGTGATTGGCGTGGCGTCGCGACTGTCACGCGCCATACCGATCGTTTCTACGCCGCCCATCTGCACAAGCGAGGTGACCGATTCATCTTCACGTTGCTTATGACTACGCGAATCCCGCCTCAGCACACGTTTTGCTTCACGACGAGCTTTGATCACTGCTTTTTGTCTTCCCATGGATAGCACCTTGAGTTGTAGGTATACATCACACGCGCCGTTGGCGGCACGATTATGCGCACGAACATCTGAGGGTTGGCTTCCTTGTAAGCCATTGCTTGCTTTCGGATAAGACGCCACACTCGGCTACGCGCACCGTACAGGGCGTCAGTAACAAGGATAAGAAGTGAATGAGAGAGAGATTTAGCGGTGACGAGGTGGCTACCGGAAGAGAAACGTCCGCGTAAGGTACTGCTGTTACTGTGAAAAACGTGTCCAGTACAGGACTTTTCCATTCGCGATCTCCATAGTGAATGACTATCACCGCCGGGAACTACCGCTATTACTTATAATTACATCATAACCTTTCGCTAATGCAACAATATTTTTACTTATTGTTAACTTAAATTCTATCTTATCACCAGAGACAGTCTCTTGCAGAGAGATGACAGAATTATTTCAGTCGCATACCGATCATAAAAAATAGTTTGTTCCTTCATCAAGATGTCAGGAAAAACCCCGCTGTACTGCGGGGCATCATCATCAGGCTTCGAGCAGAGACTGTCCCAGATAATTGTCTGCTGTTTTAACGCCCGGCAAAGCAAAGAAATATCCCCCGCCAATCGGTTTGACATACTCTTCGAGCGCTTCACCATTCAGACGTTTCTGCACCGCCAAAAATCCTTTTTCCAGATCGTGTTGATAGCAAACAAACAACAGCCCCATATCCAGTTGACCGGAATTAGTCACACCGAGCGAATAACTGTAGCCACGACGCATCATCAGGCTCGAGTCGGTCTCTTTCGTGCGCGGGTTTGCCAGGCGGATATGACTGTCGAGCGCAATCACCTCACCTTCAGGATCACTGGCATAGTCAGGCACATCATGCTCATGCTGCATACCCAGCGGCGCGCCGGTGTGTTTATCACGACCAAAAATCGTTTGCTGCTCTTTCAGCGGCGTACGATCCCAGAACTCAACGCGGAACTGAATGAGCCTGACGGCCTGATAACTGCCACCTTGCGCCCAGGCAGGTTCGCCCTGCCCATCCGTCACCCACACCACGTCTTGCATCAACTTCGCATCCGTAGCGTCCGGATTCGCGGTGCCGTCTTTAAAGCCAAGCAGGTTGACCGGGGTCTCTTTGCCTTTGCTGCGCGCGGCGTGGTCAGAAATAAACCCTTCACGTTTCCAGCGCACGCTGAGGAGATCGGGCGTATGTTTAATGATATCGCGCAACGCGTGGATGACAGTGTCCTGAGTGTTGGCACAAATCTGCAGCAGCAAATCGCCATGGCACAGCGCCGCATCCAGCGAATCATTCGGGAAGCGGGTCATTTTTTGCAGCTTTTTCGGCATCTGCGATTTCAGGCCATAACGTTCATCGAACAACGATGAACCAACCGACAACGTCATCGTCAGGTTGTCTGGCGCAATGTATGCGCCGAGGATACCTGAATCCATAGGAGGGAGACGCGGATTGGGCGTATCCGGTGCCGGTCCACCGGTGGTCAGAAACGCAAATCGGCTAGTCAACAACCGGAATAAACGCTCAAGATCGGCCTTATCGCTGGCGAGAACATCGAATGCCACCAGCATCATTGATGCCTGCTGCGGCGTCAGGATCCCCGCCTGATGCTGACCATAAAACGGCTGCGTTTCACTACGCGCATCCGGAGACAGCGTTCCCGGCGCGCTTTGTGGTTTTTGCGCGTGGGCAACCGGACACCCACCCGCCAGCGCCAGCGCCCCACCCAGGGCGCCCATCCCTTTCAGTAAACGTCGGCGTGACGGTTCGCTCACGCCGTTTTCATTATCTTGCTGCATAGTGCTTAATCCAGACCCAGAACACCGCGTAATTGCGACAAGTCTTCCGCCAGCGTCGTGATTGGCCCTTTCAGCGCATTACGATCGGCATCAGTCAGTTTGTCATAGGTTTCAAAACCGTCTTTGGTACGGTACTTGCTCAGAATGGTATCAACCTTTTTGAAGTTCGCATCCACCTTCGCCAGCAGCTCAGCATTGGATTTTTGCAACTGAGGACGCAGGAGATCGACAATTTTCTGCGCGCCATCGACGTTGGCCTGGAAATCCCACAGATCGGTATGGCTGTAGCGATCTTCTTCCCCACTGATTTTGCTGGCAGCAACTTCTTCAATCAGTCCTGCTGCCCCGCCAACAACTTTTGACGGTGGGAAAGCCAGCTCGCTAATACGCGTTTGCAGGTCAAGAACATCGCTATTTAATTGGTCGGCGTACTTTTCCATACCTTTGGTGGTATTGTCGCCAAACAGCGCTTTCTCCAGGCGGTGGAAGCCGGTGAATTTAGGATCGGCGGCTTTTTGCTCATAATCATCTTCACGCGCATCGATGCTGCCGTCGAGATCGGAGAACAGTTCAGCAATCGGTTCAATACGCTCATAATGCTGACGGGTTGGCGCATACAGCGATTTCGCTTTTTCCAGATCGCCTGCTTTAATCGCATCAGTGAAGGCTTTAGTGCCCGCAACCAACTGCGCGGTTTCAGCTGTCACATAAGCTTTATATTCGGTAATCGCGCCGCTCAGACTTAGCAGAGCATCGCTCTGTGCGGCATCCGCCGTTGCGCTGCCTTTTACGATCAGTTTGCCTTTTGGGTTAGTCAACAGACCGCAGGTCATATCATATTCGCCAGGCTGCAGGTTAGCGGTCATTTTCTGGCTAAAGCCTGGTGCAATGTTTTCGCGCTCTTCAACCACCATAACGCCTTTAAGAATTTCCCACTCCAGCGCTTTCTGGCTGTGGTTCTGGATGATGAACTGCGTTTTCCCGGCGTTAACCGTGATCGTCATCGGTTCACACTGTTTGTCGTTAACCGTGACTTTCACCTGCGGAATATCGGCGGCTTGTGCAGAAAAAGCGGATGCAAACAGCGCGGCAATACCCAACTGCAGCGCACTACGGCGAAAATTAAACGTCATAACCTATCCCTATAAATAAGTATGTTGTAACTAAAAAATATTCTGCATCGCGTTTTTATCAAGGTGCGGTACGCGATGCCGTAGTGCCTGAACGCGGCGGTAGTGCAAACATAATCAACGCCGGAATCAGGTAGATAAACCAGACAGCGACTTCACTAACGCTTGGCGCTTCCTGATAGCCGAAAATGCCTTCCATCAATGTGCCAAACAGCGAATGCGTCGACAGCACACTGCTCAGGTCAAACGCCACATCCTGAAAATGATTCCACAACCCGGCTTCGTGGAAAGCGCGGATCGCCCCTGCGGCAAGACCGGCAGCTACCAGCAAAATGAACAGGCTGGTCCATTTAAAGAATGCCCCGAGGTTGAGGCGAATGCCGCCGAGGTAAATCAGGTATCCCAGAACCACTGCGGTAGCCAGTCCCAGCATCGCGCCTAACGGCGGCCAGATGCCTACATCCTGCTGGAATGCCGCCAGCAGGAAGAACACCGATTCCAGCCCTTCTCGCGCAACAGCAAAAAAGACCATCATCACCAGCGCCCAGCCGTGATGATTACCGCGTTGCAACGCGTTATCGACAGCCTGTTCAAGCTGGACTTTGACGTTGCGGGAAACTTTACGCATCCAGAACACCATCCAGGTGAGGATCACCACGGCAATGACCGCCACGATGCCTTCAAACAGCTCCTGTTCTTTTTGCGGAAATTCACCGGTGGTTTCGTTGATGAAAATCCCTAACGCCAGGCATAACGCCGCCGCCAGCAGAACACCAATCCACATCACACCAATCCATCGACCACGCTGAGTCCGTTTCAGGTAGCTGGCAATCAGGCTGACAATCAGCGCGGCCTCTAACCCTTCGCGCAACATAATTAGAAATGGAACAAACATGCGAAGAACCCTTAAACGTTATTCTCGGTCAATTGATGAAAAGAAAAGTAAATTACAGTGATAGTGATTATCATTACAGCAAAGAAAAACTCAAGCAGAATGTTTTGAGAATGATGACTTAATGTAAACAGTTAGGCGGGTAATGGTTATGCAGGTTTGCGGGGGCGCAATAAAAAGCCCGCGCACGGCGGGCTTCAGGGACAGGAGATAAATTATTCTGCCTGTAAACGCGATGGCGGAGCTGAGTGATAATGCGCGTCAGCCTCGGCAAAACGTTGCTGCATAGCAGTTGAAGGTGCTTTACCCAACAGGCTGAAGACCACAATACCGATGCTGCCGAAAACAAAGCCCGGGATAATTTCATACAGACCCAGCCAGGCGAACTGCTTCCAGACGATTACCGTCACCGCACCGATGATCATCCCTGCCAGCGCGCCGTTGCGGGTCATACGCGACCACATTACCGAGAACAGAACCACCGGGCCAAACGCCGCGCCGAAGCCCGCCCAGGCGTAGCTTACCAGGCCCAGCACGCGGTTCTCCGGGTTCGCCGCCAGCGCGATAGACACCAGCGCCACGACCAGCACCATGATGCGGCCAATCCATACCAGCTCTTTCTGGCTGGCATTTTTACGCAGAAATGCTTTGTACAAGTCTTCGGTGATTGCGCTGGAGCACACCAGCAGTTGGCAGCTCAGGGTCGACATAACCGCAGCGAGGATCGCAGACAGCAGAATACCGGCAATCCACGGGTTAAACAGGATTTGCGCCAGTTCAATAAACACACGCTCGGCGTTCTGGTTAACGGCACCAGCAAGCTGTGGGTTGTTGTTAAAGTAAGCAATACCAAAGAAGCCCACAGCCACGGCACCTGCCAGACACAGGATCATCCAGGCCATGCTAATGCGGCGAGCATGAACGATGCTATGGTGGGAATCTGCAGCCATAAAGCGCGCCAGAATATGCGGCTGACCAAAGTAGCCCAGACCCCAGCCCATCAGGGAAATGATGGCAACAAAATTCAGCCCTTTGAACATGTCCACGTTCTCAATGCTCTTTTGTTTAATCACTTCCAGCGAATCCTCGAACCCACCCACACCAATAATAACCATCACCGGCGTCAGGATCAGGGCGAAGATCATCAGGCTGGCCTGGACGGTATCGGTCCAGCTTACTGCCAGGAAACCACCGATAAAGGTATAGATGATCGTCGCGGCCGCGCCCGCCCAAAGTGCTGTTTCGTAGCTCATGCCAAAGGTACTTTCAAACAGACGCGCCCCTGCCACAATCCCTGAAGCACAATAGATGGTGAAAAACAGCAGAATAACCAGCGCGGAGATAATACGCAGAATTCGACTTTTATCTTCAAAGCGACCGGTAAAGTAATCCGGTAACGTCAGCGCATTGTTATTATATTCGGTGTGTACGCGTAAACGTCCGGCCACCAGCTTCCAGTTGATCCAGGCGCCCAAAATAAGGCCGATGGCGATCCAGCTTTCTGAAATGCCCGACAGGAAAATTGCGCCAGGCAGACCCATCAGCAACCAGCCGCTCATGTCAGATGCCCCAGCGGATAACGCGGTCACGAACGGACCCAGACTGCGTCCCCCCAGAATGTAATCGTCAAAGTTTTTGGTTGAACGCCATGCAATAAACCCTATCAATATCATGCCGAAAATATAGACACAGAATGTCACTAACATCGGTGTGCTAATAGCCATCAAAACTCTCCAAAATTATGTATCAGCAATGCCGTGGCTTGCCGTTTTATTACCCTGCCGGAACGTGGCAAAGATATCTATGTTGACCAGGGCGACCGTATCCTGCCGGAAGCGATGGTTATTCACAATCGATTTAACACACCATTTACATCAAATTTGATCCAGAGTAGATAGCATTTTTCTGTAGGTTGCACTCTCTCACATTTTTTTCGGTTGCACCTTTTAAAAGTGTTAACTACCGCAGAGAAAAAGATTCTGTAATTTTTACAGCCCACATCATAAGACTCATATTTATTAACATCTCGTTCATTTCCAAGCTTGCAAACCAAGTCACATTTAACACGGTTGCACAAAGTTGCAACATAGTAGATATTTCTCGGTAACTATCAGACCCGTATTTCAGTACAACAGGAGTAAACGGCATGGGAACCACCACGATGGGGGTTAAGCTGGATGACGCCACTCGCGAGCGTATTAAAACAGCAGCATCACGAATCGATCGCACGCCACATTGGCTGATCAAACAAGCCATCTTTAATTATCTCGAAAGACTGGAAAATGACGACGCGCTTCCTGAACTACCGGCCCTGCTGGCGGGTGCCGCGAATGAGGGTGAGGAGTCAACCACGCCGCAGAATGAAGCGCATCAGCCTTTCCTGGAATTTGCCGAACAGATCCTGCCGCAGTCAGTTTCCCGCGCAGCAATCACCGCCGCGTACCGCCGCGCCGAAACCGACGCAGTGCCGATGCTGATGGAGCAGGCTCGTCTGCCGCAACCCATCGCTGAGCAAGCGCACAAGCTGGCGTACGATCTGGCCGACAAACTGCGTAACCAGAAGACCGCCAGCGGCCGCGCCGGGATGGTACAAGGTTTATTGCAGGAATTCTCCCTTTCTTCACAGGAAGGCGTCGCGCTGATGTGTCTGGCGGAAGCCTTGCTGCGTATTCCTGATAAGGCAACCCGCGATGCGTTAATCCGCGACAAAATCAGCAACGGCAACTGGCAGTCGCACATTGGACGCAGTCCGTCACTTTTCGTCAACGCGGCGACCTGGGGACTGTTGTTTACCGGTCGTCTGGTTTCTACGCATAATGAAGCCAGCCTTTCACGCTCACTCAACCGTATTATCGGCAAGAGCGGTGAACCACTGGTGCGTAAAGGCGTCGACATGGCAATGCGCTTGATGGGCGAGCAGTTCGTCACCGGAGAGACTATCGCCGAAGCGCTGGCTAACGCGCGTAAACTGGAAGAAAAAGGTTTCCGCTACTCTTATGACATGCTGGGAGAAGCGGCTCTAACCGCCGCTGATGCCCAGGCTTATATGGTTTCGTACCAACAGGCAATCCACGCCATTGGTAAAGCCTCAAATGGTCGCGGCATCTATGAAGGGCCGGGCATTTCTATCAAGCTGTCGGCGTTGCATCCGCGTTATAGCCGCGCGCAGTATGACCGCGTGATGGATGAACTCTATCCGCGTCTGAAGTCGCTTACTCTGCTGGCCCGCCAGTACGACATCGGTATCAATATTGATGCTGAAGAGGCAGACCGACTGGAGATCTCCCTCGATCTGCTGGAAAAACTGTGCTTTGAACCTGAACTGGCGGGCTGGAACGGTATCGGCTTTGTTATTCAAGCCTACCAGAAGCGCTGCCCGTATGTTATCGACTACCTGATTGACCTCGCCACGCGCAGCCGCCGTCGCCTGATGATCCGCCTGGTTAAGGGCGCCTACTGGGATAGCGAAATCAAACGTGCGCAAATGGACGGTCTGGAAGGTTATCCGGTCTATACCCGTAAGGTGTACACCGACGTTTCCTATCTGGCCTGTGCGAAAAAACTGCTTGCGGTACCGAATCTGATCTACCCGCAGTTCGCCACCCACAACGCCCATACGTTGGCGGCGATTTATCAGTTAGCCGGTCAAAACTACTATCCGGGTCAGTACGAGTTCCAGTGCCTGCACGGTATGGGCGAACCGCTATATGAGCAGGTCACCGGTAAAGTTGCCGATGGCAAACTGAACCGTCCATGCCGCATTTATGCACCGGTAGGCACGCATGAAACGCTGCTTGCGTATCTGGTGCGTCGTCTGCTGGAAAACGGCGCCAACACTTCATTCGTCAACCGCATTGCAGACACTACCCTGCCGCTGGATGAACTGGTAGCCTGCCCGGTCGAAGCCGTTGAAAAACTGGCGCAGCAGGAAGGCCAGGCTGGTCTGCCACATCCGAAGATTGCCCTGCCGCGTGACCTGTACGGTAAAGGCCGCGAAAACTCAGGCGGACTGGATTTAGCTAACGAACATCGTCTGGCCTCGCTGTCCTCCGCCCTGCTCAACAGCGCGCTGCAAAAATGGCACGCTAAGCCAATACTCGAACATCCGGTTGCTGACGGTGAAATGACGCCAGTCGTCAACCCGGCCGAACCGAAAGATATTGTCGGTTACGTGCGTGAAGCGACTCACAGCGAAGTGGAACAGGCATTGCAGAACGCAGTAAATAACGCGCCGATCTGGTTCGCCACACCGCCACAAGAGCGCGCCGCTATTTTGCATCGCGCCGCCGTTCTAATGGAAGGCCAGATGCAGCAATTGATTGGCATTCTGGTGCGCGAAGCAGGTAAAACCTTCAGCAACGCCATTGCGGAAGTGCGCGAAGCGGTAGACTTCCTGCACTATTATGCCGGTCAGGTCCGCGATGACTTCGATAATGAAACCCATCGTCCGTTAGGGCCTGTAGTCTGTATCAGCCCCTGGAACTTCCCGCTGGCTATTTTCTCCGGGCAGATTGCCGCCGCGCTGGCGGCGGGCAACAGCGTACTGGCAAAACCCGCGGAACAAACCCCGCTGATTGCCGCCCAGGGTATTGCCATTTTACTCGAAGCAGGTGTACCGCCAGGCGTGGTGCAACTGTTGCCTGGTCAGGGCGAAACGGTCGGGGCGCAGCTCACTTCCGATGAGCGCGTACGCGGCGTCATGTTTACTGGCTCAACGGAAGTTGCCACGCTGTTGCAACGCAATATCGCGACCCGCCTGGATGCTCAGGGACGTCCAATCCCGCTTATCGCCGAAACCGGTGGGATGAACGCCATGATCGTCGACTCCTCCGCGCTGACGGAACAGGTGGTGGTCGACGTTCTGGCTTCTGCCTTTGACAGCGCCGGGCAGCGCTGCTCCGCGCTTCGCGTCTTGTGTCTGCAGGACGATGTAGCCGACCATACGCTGAAAATGCTGCGCGGCGCGATGGCGGAATGCCGCATGGGTAACCCGGGCCGCCTGACCACCGATATTGGACCGGTTATCGATGAAGAAGCCAAAGCCAATATTGAGCGCCATATTCAGGCCATGCGCGCCAAAGGGCGTCCGGTGTTCCAGGCCGTGCGCGAAAATAGCGACGATGCGCGGGAATGGCAAACCGGTACCTTTATCGCCCCGACGCTTATTGAGCTGGAAAGCTTCGATGAATTACAAAAAGAGGTGTTTGGTCCGGTACTGCACGTCGTGCGTTACACCCGTAATAATCTGGGCAGCCTGATTGAGCAAATTAATGCCTCCGGCTACGGTCTGACGCTGGGCGTACACACCCGTATCGATGAAACCATCGCCCAGGTCACGGGCTCAGCACATGTGGGGAACCTGTATGTTAACCGCAATATGGTCGGCGCCGTCGTCGGAGTGCAGCCATTCGGTGGCGAAGGCTTGTCAGGAACCGGGCCAAAAGCGGGTGGGCCGCTGTATCTGTACCGCCTGCTGGCAAACCGTCCGGAAAATGCGTTAGGCATTACCCTTGCCCGCCAGGATGCAGACTACCCGGTCGATGCGCAGCTTAAAGCCGCACTGGTTCAACCGCTGGAAGCGCTCAGCGAATGGGCAACCGACCGTCCAGCACTGCGTGCGCTCTGCCAGCAGTTTGGCGAACTGGCGCAGGCCGGAACGCAACGCCTGCTGCCAGGACCCACCGGCGAGCGCAATACCTGGACGCTGTTGCCGCGCGAACGCGTTCTATGTATCGCCGATGATGAACAGGACGCACTGGTACAGGTTGCCGCTGTAACTTCCGTTGGTAGCTTAATCCTGTGGCCAGATGATACGTTCCATCGCAACCTGGCAAAACGCCTGCCAGCCACGGTCTCCGGGCGCATTCAGTTTGCCAAAGCGGACAACATCGCCACGCAGCCGTTTGATGCCGTTATTTTCCACGGCGATTCCGATCAGCTTCGCGCACTGTGTGAAGCAGTGGCGGCCCGCGAAGGGGCGATTGTGTCGGTCCAGGGCTTTGCCCGTGGCGAGAGCAATATTCTGCTGGAGAGGCTGTACATTGAACGCTCCCTGAGCGTCAATACCGCCGCAGCCGGGGGGAATGCCAGCCTGATGACAATCGGCTAAGGTTGTGGTTAATTAAGGCTCCGGTAACGGGGCCTTTTTTTATGAAGCCAGAGGGAAGCATGAAACGAATCGTACTGACATGTGCAGCGCTGCTGCTGAGCGGCCAGGCGCTGGCGGATGACTGCGCCAACGCGAACACACAGATTGAGATGAACACCTGTGCGGCAGAGCAGTATAAGGCGGCCGACGCCAAACTTAATGAAACTTATCAGAATGCGCTGAAGCGCGCCGCTCCAACCCAGCGCGATTTACTGAAAAAAGCGCAAATATCCTGGATAACTTTGCGCGATGCAGACTGTGCGTTAATCAGTTCCGGCACCGAAGGCGGCAGCGTTCAGGCGATGATTTCCAGCCAGTGCCTGACGGATAAGACCAACGAGCGCGAGGCGTTTCTCGCCTCGCTCTTGCAGTGTGAAGAAGGCGATTTAAGCTGCCCACTACCACCGGCCAGTTAACGCACGCGGATCCCTTCAATAATCATCCGCTGTACGCTCTCGACCGTTTGGTTAAAAAAGGCTTCATCACGCAGCGTTGCGCCTGTCACCGCCTCTACCTGTGGGGCAAAGTCGGCGTAGTGCTGAGTTGAAGCCCAAATCATAAAAATCAGATGATGCGGATCGACCGGAGCCAGTTTTCCGCTTTTGATCCAACCGGCAATCAGCGCGGATTTCTCATCAATTAGCGTTTTGAGATCCCCCTCCAATTCTGCCATCAATAAAGGCGCTCCGGCCAGCATCTCCATACAAAACAGCCGTGATGCCTGAGGGTAATCGCGCGACACTTCCAGCTTAAGGCGAATGTATTCTTTAATGGCCACCAGCGGCGCAAAGTCTTCGCGAAAAGCTTTCAATGGAGCCAGCCAGATGTCGAGGATCTGCCGTAAAACGGCGATATAAAGCACCTCTTTTGACGGGTAGTAATAAAGTAAATTGGTTTTTGACACGCCCGCCTGCTCTGCCACCTGCTCCAGGCGCGTGCCGTGGATCCCATATTGGGAGAAGATATTTAATGCCGCGGTTAATATGGCCTGGCGTTTTGCACTGACGGCCTGCGAACGCTTACCTGTTTTTTTCTCTGCGCGTTGGACCATGCGCCCTCTCCTTCTTGTGAGGGCGTCAGCATACCAAATCACGCGGTGAATGGTTAAATTAAAGCGATTCCGGAGGCGCCTCTTGCGGCTGCGCTTTTTTCTTTTTGAACTTCAGCTCGCTGACCAGCACGCCAACAATAATGAATGCCGCACCAAGCAATGCAAGTAGCGGTAAGCGTTCACCCGCCAGACGGCCAAAGATTCCCGCCCACACTGGCTCACCGGTATAAATAACCGTCGCGCGCGTCGGCGAAACGCTACGCTGCGCCCAGTTCATGGTGACCTGAATAATCGCGCTGAAAATCCCCAGCCCCAGCGCCACCACCAGCAATCCGGTAGACATTGGCGGTACGGTCTCTCCGGCTGGTCCCATCGCAATAAACGCCACTATTGAAGCAGTTGCCAGTTGCACTACCGTTACCCGCCGTACATCCACTTTTCCCGCCCACGCGCTAATCAGGATAATTTCTGCCGCAATCGCCACCGCACCGGCGAGCGTGATCCACTCACCTTCGCCTAAAGCCAGTAAATTGCCTCCCGGTCCGGCAAGAAAAATCAATCCGATAAAGGCCAGTACAATACCGACGCACGGCATCAGTCCAGGTACGCGCCCCAGACACAGCCATTGTAAAAGCGGTACCAACGGAACGTACATCGCGGTAATAAACGCCGATTTACTGCTGGGAATAAACTGTAGCCCCCAGGTTTGCAGGCTATAGCCCAGCGCAATGGCGATACCGATTGCCACCCCTGCTTTGACTTCCAGCCATGTCAGCTTATGCAGTGTGTGTAACGACAAAATCGCGACCGCCAGCGCGGCAGTGGCAAAACGCACACCGACAAAGAAAAAAGGCCCGCTCAGGGTAACGGCATATTGCACCGCCAGAAACGTGCCACCCCAGAACATGGTGATCACAATGAGGATCGCTTCCTGAGGTTTAACAGAAAAGGAATAACGAGAGAGTAATGACATGAGACACCCGATTAACTGAATGTCATTAGTCTGCGTTGCGTTTTGTTACAGTTCAACCTTGCAGACAAAAAAAACCGCCGGAAGGATCCGGCGGCGGTGGCTACGTAACGTCTGTCTCTGACGCTCAGCCGTCACGATATATCTGACAGATAGCCCGACAATTACGATTTGTTGTTGCCGTGGCTATTTTTGCCCCCTTTTTTGCCTGCCTCTGAAGCGCGTTGCGGGTCATTCTTAAAGTTGCCCCCGCTGTGCTGGCCACCTTTTCGACCTGCTTCTGATGCTCTTTCGCGGTCTTCCGCAAAGTTGCCGGAACCGCCCCGATGGTTTGCCATTACTGACCTCCGTCATTGATTAGACATCATATTGCATAGGTACTGAGGAGTGATACCTCACGCAGCGTTACGGGCGAGGCCCTGAAAATAACTGCGTGGGATTAAGCATAGTGAAGCGTGGACTGGGCAGACGCTAACTGTAATATCCTGCAACAGGATCAGGAGTACCAAAGAAATAATCACCCTAAGAAATCAATAAGTCTTTCTTATGACTACCGAATTCACCCCAGTTAAATATGTATCATTTTGCTACAAAGCAGGTTGTTGTAAAAATTGTTATAAATCAAAGAAGTGATTGTGAAATTTGCACTCCTGACAGTACGTCATATCTTTAAAGGTAGGTAGCGAGTCGCTACGAACACGGTTAACTCGAGGAGTAGTGTAAAATGGCAAAAGTTCTGGTGCTTTATTATTCCATGTACGGACACATTGAAACTATGGCCCATGCAGTCGCAGAAGGCGCAAATAAGGTAGATGGCGCGGAAGTGATTATTAAGCGCGTACCAGAGACCATGCAGCCTGAGATTTTCCTTAAGGCTGGCGGCAAAACACAAAACGCACCAGTCGCAACCCCGCAAGAACTAGCTGATTACGACGCCATCATTTTTGGTACCCCCACGCGCTTTGGCAATATGTCCGGTCAGATGCGTACCTTCCTCGACCAGACTGGCGGACTGTGGGCCTCTGGTGGTCTGTACGGCAAACTCGCCAGCGTATTCAGCTCAACGGGAACCGGCGGCGGTCAGGAACAAACCATTACCTCAACCTGGACTACGCTTGCCCACCATGGGATGGTGATTGTGCCTATCGGTTACGCGGCGCAAGAGCTGTTTGATGTCTCTCAAGTTCGCGGCGGTACCCCTTACGGTGCAACCACCATTGCCGGAGGCGACGGCTCCCGCCAGCCAAGTCAGGAAGAATTATCTATCGCCCGCTATCAGGGTGAATATGTCGCAGGTCTGGCAGTAAAACTCAACGGCTAATCTTCAACAGGAGGATTCGAATGCCAACTCAAGAAGCGAAAGCCCATCGCGTCGGCGAATGGGCAAGTCTGCGCAATACATCGCCGGAAATAGCCGAAGCCATTTTTGAAGTCGCACATTATGACGAGAAACTGGCGGAAAAAATTTGGGAAGAAGGTAGCGATGAGGTACTCATCAAAGCCTTTGAAAAAACAGACAAAGATTCGCTCTTTTGGGGTGAACAGACTATCGAACGTAAAAACGTCTAGCGCTCAGACTCCCCCGCGAACACGGGGGAGTTTTTCTTTTATTTAGCCGCCTCATTCAGCACGCTGTCGAACTTATCTATCGGGCAAAAACCATCCGCATCTATCGGACATCCTTTCAGCTCAAGCGTTACGCGCTGCGCCGGGGATTTCAGCGTCAGAACATCTGCATTACGCAACTGCTGCGAGCTCTGATACACATACTCGATTTTCATCAGATCACGATTTGCGTTGCTGTCATGCCAGCGCTGGAAGACAATCTTCCCGCCAATCGGCGTACGCTCGTTCTGATCGTGAAGCTGGTATGGTTTGAAATCCAGCGCGGTGAGCAGCGAAGCGATGTTTGAGTCATGTCCCACCAGCACGGTTATTTTCGGTGCTTTCGCGCGTTCCGTAACCAGCGCATTATCAATATATTTCACCAGAGGTTTGGCGACGTTCTGCGCCACTTCCGGGGAGGTGAACAGGCTGTCCTGATAGCCATTTTTCAGCTTCGACAGAACCTTCCACTGCTGATCCGATTTAATCTCGCCCCAGGCAACCTTGTCCATAGGGAAGCCTTCGTAATACTGCAGCGTGAAGGCATCGACCAGCGAATTCCCCACCTTCAGCGGCCCCGATACGCCTGGCTCCTGCTGGTATTTCGCGCTGAACGTATCTTTGGCATCGGTCAGGGAACACTGCTGTTTTTCTTTACAGGATGGAGAGTCTTTGTAGTCGGTCATTTGCTCAAGCAACTGATAGCTATCGTTGAGTTGCATTTTACTACGCTCTTTCTCCATGGCCTGAACGGCCTGCTGGCTGAAGGTGGCGGAATCATCGGTGATCACCGGATTAAAGGTGGGATCCATGGTGCCCATTTTTTCCTGATGATGGACCGGAACATCGCAACCAGGGAAAGCGCCGGTGACAAAGAACTGCGCCGTAGCAACAGTGCGCTGCAGGCTGTTAGCATAGGTATAAACCGTATCCGGTGCCGGACATTCGCCCGATTTCACCATCCCCTGCTCTGCCAGCCACTCTCGCATGTAGTGACCCATATAGATTTCCAGCACACCGCCTTTGGTGGTGAGTTGTCCGCCGGGGACATCCCACTCTGGCCATTGCTTGGGGGTGGACTGTTCAAGAACGCTGCCATTATTGGCTAAAGGTGCACGTAAGTTATGCCGACTCATCATCAATACTTGTTGAAGCTGATACCCTTCCGGCGCGGTCTGCGCCTGCGCGGCGGTTGACCATAATACAGCCCCTGCCACGGCTGCGGCGATTAACGATTTATTCATCCCTACGACCTCTTGTTGTTATCAATCACAACAGAGTGTGACAGAAATATGACATATTTCCGGGAACGCTTTCGCAAAACAGACCATCTAGCGTGTCGTTTTAACACCAAACTCGGTTTCGAGTTTACGAATGCCAAGAGGTGTGAAGATGACGTGGCGGCTGCCCTGTACTGTTTTTATCCATCGCTGTTCACTGAACCAGCGCAGCAACGTTGCGCCAAGCACACCACCAGGATGATAACGTCGCTCGCTCCAGTCCAGACAACCGCAGGTTAACTTCCGCCGGGATGAGCCAGCAGTGAGGACAATCCCCATCAGCGCCAGCTTTTCCCGTCCAAGTGACGTCAGCGTTTCGCCATCCGGCGTTAACCACTGGCGGGAAACCAGCGTATCGAACAGCCTTACCGCCACCTCTCCGGCGAGATGGTCGTAGCAGGTGCGGGCATGCCGCAAGCTTAGCGGCGTAGTAATTTTTCGTGGTACGGATGTGCACCACGCCACGCCCATCAGGCGCTCCAGCAGTTCGGCGATATCGGGACTCGCAAGGCGAAAATAACGATGCCTGCCCTGCGCCAACGCCACAACAAAGCGTTGTTCGCACAGACGCGCGAGATGCGCGCTGGCGGTCGACGCGGACACATCCGCCACAGCGCTGAGCTCGGTCGCGGTCCAGGCACGGCCATCCATCAGGGCGCACAGCATACGCGAGCGCGACTTATCGGCCATTGCCGCCGCAGTAAGCGCCATTCTCGACTCCAGATCGCCCTCTTCTTCATGTAACATCACGGATGCCATAACGACCTCATTGCCCCTGAATCTCTGAATTAACGATGCCATGAAAGTCGCGCAAAGTCACCGAACCGGTCACATAGCACGCAGCATCATCTCTGTACCCAACCCGACCAGACAAAACAGAAAACAGCGTTTAAACACGAGCGGAGAAATAACCCTTCGCACACGGGTTCCTATCCACTGGCCAATAAGTGCAGGAACAATGGCCAAAGCCGACAAGCTTAAAGATTGTACGGGCAGCGCGTTGTGCCACCACAGACCCAGCGCCAATGCCAGGGTCGAAAAGGTAAAAGAGATCCCGAGCGCCTGTACCAGTTCATCTTTCTCAAAGCCCAGGGACTGGATCCAGGGTACGGCGGGTATCACAAACACCCCGGTTCCGCCGGTCAATAAGCCGGTCACAAATCCAATAACGAGGGAGTACGGTTTTTCACGCTGCGGGGCCACCGTGATTTTCTTTCCCGCCAGCGTCCAGATAGCGTAGGCCACCAGCGCCACGCCGAGCGCAAACTGAGTTCGGGTGGTGTCGCCCCCGGTAATCCAGGCGCTGGCAAGCAGAGTCGCCACTACCACTGTCAGCAGCATTGGCCACAGTCGTTTGAGTAATTGGCGTGTATTTCCACCACCGCCAAACTGGAACAAATTGCTTATCAGCGAAGGCAATAGCAGCATAGCCGCCGCCGCAACCGGTGAAATAAGCGATCCGAGGATCCCCATCGCCACGGTAGGTAACCCCATACCCGTAACGCCTTTCACCATCCCGGCGAGGACAAATGTGGCGACAATCATCATCACCAGGGAGGATTCAAATGCGTATACATTGGCCATTCTTTATTTTCCCACAAAAAAAGATAAGCCAGATTAAACGCAACTATGAATACTTGCTTCGTCGGTTGACGAAATATGCCATTCAATTATTCGCAGATAATCACTTCGCTGCGGATATTGCGTGCACAATATAAGGTTCCATCTGTCAAATACAATTGATGAAAGCGCGTGTTATCTGGGATGTTGTGTAAAAGGGAACGCTCAGTATCAATGAACTCTCGTTGTATCCGATAATGAACCGCATCATCAGTTTCAAAGGAAACGTATTCCCGTTTGGTATATGGTTTACTTTTTAATTTCACATACACAATGTATTGCACCGTACTGAATGTCAGTCCAGTTTTTGCAGCAATCTCTTTCAGATTTAGTGGTTCAGAAGACGTATAGAGTGTTTGTACCTGTTCAATACGTTTTTGATTGTAGGCGGATACCCGCAGGCTGAGTTTCAGTCGATACGCCATATTGCGCACAACCGTAATATTAGTGTGAAGCATCCCCGCAATCTGCTCCGTCGTGAGAACGCCTGCGTTTTCACGCAGGACGGCCAGACTCTCTTTATTCCACCTGAATGCCATATAGTGTTTCTCTTTGTATCGCGTTCATCGGGCGGCCAGTCGCGCAAACGTTGCATCTAACTCAGGCGGTTTCCGCATCCCCTGGTGTAATTCCAGTACACGACCATCCCTGTCAATTAACACAGAGGTTGGCGTGCCGATGACCTGATAGCGTTCCTGGGAAATCTTAAGCTGATCGCGGAGTACCGGGTAAGAAACCTGATGTTTCGCCAGTAAGTCATCTATGTTAACCGTTGCCGGATCGGTATTCACAGCCACGACCACAACGTTATCGCCCCACTTTTTACTTAGCGCCTCCAGCGCGTCCATTTCGGCAAGACAGCCACCGCATCCCGCCGACCAAAAGTTTAGATAAATAGCCTTTCCACGCCAGCGCTCAAGCCCAGCCTTCCCCCCCTGCAGGTCGAATGTTGCCAGCGCCGGGGCTTGCTGCCCAACCACCAACTTCTCTTCTTTACATCCACTAATCAGAACCAAAATGGCGAAAGTTAATACGTTAATCCAGCGCATGTTGATTAGCCTCCTCACCGTGATATTTGCCATGCTGCAAACGGATAATACGATCGGCAAATAACCCCAGCGCCGGATTATGCGTCACCATCACAATCGTGCGCCCCTGCCGATGCAGGTCAGTGAGTAGATCCAACACCCGCTGTTCATTCTCTTCATCGAGGTTACCCGTAGGTTCATCGGCAAAAATCACCGGCGGCTCATTGACCAGCGCCCGGGCAATGCACACCCGTTGCTGCTCTCCCCCAGAAAGTTGACTCGGCAGGTGCGTTACTCGATGCCCAAGACCGACTTGTTCCAGAACCTTCCTGGCCGCCGCTTCATCTACCACGCTATGGTAGTGTTGCGCCAGCATGATATTCTCCAGCGCGGTTAAAAACGGGATCAGATGAAACTGCTGGAATACCAACCCTATTTTCTCAGCGCGAAAACGGCGACGCCCCTCTTCATCCAGTGCGGCAGCATCAATCCCATCTAAAAACACCTGACCTTCTGTCGCGGTGTCCAGGCAGGTCAGAATATTCATCAGTGTCGTTTTACCCGAACCAGAAGCGCCCATAATCGCGACAAACTCCCCCTGCACTATTTGCAGGTTGATGTCATCTAAGGCGGTAACATCGCCGAACCGTTTATATAAATGGCGGGTTTCAATCGCCATTGATGGGGTCTGCACAACGGACATGGCGTTACTCTCCTTTCAACACTTTTGCGGGTTCGATGCTAACCGCGCGACGGACCGGAACAATCGCCGCCAGAATGGCGACCAGTAAAGATAATGTCAGGGTGATGGGCAGCACTGGCCAGCGTAGCGATATTGCGGCATTGAATACAGTCAGTCCCAGTAGTTGGGCCAACATATACCCTAAGATCCACCCACAAACCACTGCAGCCAGCGCGATAATGCAGGTTTCAAGGAGAATTTGCCGGACAATATCACCGTTGCTGGCCCCCAACGCTTTTTGCAGCGCAAATTCCCTTGCCCGCTCACCCACAATGGCCATCAACGTGGTATTCACACACAAAGATGACAGCGCAAGGATCACAACCGATACCAGCCCCATTAACCCTTTTATTTTATCCAGTACCTGTCCTTCTGATGCGGAGACTTTCCGTATTGGACGGATCTCCAGATCCGGGTATTGAGCCTGCAATCGGCTGGCATAGTTTTCCACCTGACCGACATCGTTACTGACACTCAGCAGCCCATGGCTGATTTTATCGGGCTGATGCAACCACGCCTGCGCCACTTCAAGACTCACAATTAGCATGTTATCTGTCGCATCACCGGCTTCAACAATGCCTTTTATCTGTAAGTTTTTGCGCTGATTGTGATCCATCAGGATGATGTTATCGCCCGGTTGGACGTTAAGACGCTCAGCCAATTTGATGCCAATCATCGCATTGCGATCGTCAAAGCTGACACCAATCCAATTCCCCTGAACCTGCCAGTACGGCACCAGCTTTTGCAAGGATTCAAACCACACGCCGACAATCACCACCTTCTCCAGCTCGGTACGCGCCATACCGTAAAGCCAAGGACTGGCTCCGTGAACCAGGCCTTGCGGTGCCTGATCTAAAATAGTCTGCAACGCTTGCTGCGGCATGCCGGAGCCATGGCCTGGCCCGATGTAGAAATTTGCGCCAAAGGTCCGCAATTCTTCACTCATTTTGGTATTGATGTCGAACCACACCGCAGATAGCGCGGTCACAATGGTCGCCCCGACCATCAATGCGGCAAATACTACGCTAACTCGCTGAAAACGCAGACGCAGTGCCCGCCATACCAGCAACCAGAGCATCGTACGTTTAGCGGCCATACAGCACCTCCACAGGATACAGGCGGGCAATACGGCGGGCCGGGAACCAGGTGCCAATCAGGGCAATCAGGACCGCAATAACCAATACACATGGCACCACAATCCAGGCAAAATTCAATGGCGCATCAAATAGCATCAGGCCAATCGCTTTCGCCATTCCCCATCCAGCAACACATCCCAATGCCCCTCCGGCCAGTCCACTGGACGCGGCTTCAAGATAGAACAACAGCATGATTTGCCACTGATGCGCGCCAAGCGCCTTCATCAGGCCGATCTCTTTAGCGCGTTCCATAATGGTGCTGGTCATAAGTGACGCAATTCCCATAGCCGAAGCTGCCAGTGCTGCGACGGTCACTACGGCCATCAGCAACTGAATTTTATCGATTACAACCCCCTCAGATGCAGCAACCTGCCACACAGGGCGAACTTCTGCACCGGAAATAGCCTCCTCCAGTTGATGAGCAATGGACGAGACATAGGCAGTGCAGTACCAAAGGTCGTACTCTTCAGCATTCAGTGCATCGAGATTTTCACGCGCCCGACGCGACAATTCATTTTCCGGCACCGTCAGCGCTGAGACACGAATGGCCTGTACTTTGCCGGGTAAATCCAGCAACGTTTGCGCCGTGCTCAACGGCATAACCAGTTGGTTATCCTCGTCCCCGCCGCTGGAGAGAATGCCGCTGACGGCCACATTCAACGTTGTATTGCTGGTACGGATCACCAGTTTATCGCCTGGCTTCCAGCCCGTTTGTCGTGCCAACGCATGCCCTACCAGTGTTTGAGGAGCATCACCAGCAGGCTCTTGCGGCCAGTGGCCTGTCACTTGCCAGAACGGGCTTACCGTTTTTTGCCCCGTCTCAAACCCTTCTTCATCTGGAATATCTACCGGTTGGCTGAAGAAGGTGCCGAGAATACGTACTTCTTTGCCGTTAACGTCGACATCACCGCCAAGCATAGGGGCAAAGCCGACAATGTTGTTGCGCCAGAAGATATCCTTAATGTTGGGGAGTTCCGCTTCATCAAGGAAATCCTGTCCTGATAGTGGATTACTGTTTTCACTGAAAAGTGCAGGAAGCGCCGCCTGTCCGGCAGGTTCAATCAAAATATTGGCACCATAGGACTTCAATTCTCTGGACATTTTATCGCCAATATCAATCGACACCGCCAGCAGGGCGGAGATAAGGCTGGACGCAAGAAAGACGGTCATAATAGCCAGCCCCTTGCGTCGGAGATTACGCCCCCAGGATTGTCGTAACATTCTCCACAGCATTGTTACTCCTCCCTCAATTCAGCAGGGACGAACTGTTCCGGGGTTTTACGGAAGCGATCGTAATTGGCCTCGGACGAGAAAAACCAGGTTTTGCCACCATAGCTGTATTTGTAGTCAGCAGAAGTATTGGTCAATGTGGAACCATCAACCGGGTCGGTCACCTTGATGGTCATGACCGTCGAGAAGTAATTCACGCCAGCAGCCAGCTCTTTACCTGGGATCACCAGCTCTTTCTCATCATTACGCCAGTTTTCAATTGGCACAGGATTGCAACCACCAGGTTTACCAATCGAAGGAATGAAAATGTGTACCCCGCATGCCACGCAGATAACCTGATTACCTTCCATCACGTAACCCTGATCGCCGCACAGTAGACAGGCATCAAAAACTACCCCCAAACGCAACTTGTCGGGATAACGGTTAATCACGAAAAAACGTACCGCTTTACCATCATCAGC
Source organism: Citrobacter sp. Cf116 (assembly GCF_030336505.1). Lineage (NCBI taxonomy): Bacteria > Pseudomonadati > Pseudomonadota > Gammaproteobacteria > Enterobacterales > Enterobacteriaceae > Citrobacter > Citrobacter sp. Cf116. The sequence goes on from NZ_JAOWEQ010000040.1 coordinate 118,285, forward strand.
CACCCAAACAAAGCGGTGCAGCTTGCCATCACGGAGTCGTTCTATTGGCAGATGAACCATGCCATCACTGGCAAGTTGTACCGGAATGGCTTCTGACAACTGCGGCGGTTGAGAGGCGACTTTTTCCCACCACAGTTGTCCGGCGATCACCACCACCGCACAACCTAGCGTGACCAGCCAAAGACGAAACGCATTTCGACGATGCGCCAGCGCCAGTCGATAAGCAATCGGCTCATCGGCTTTACGCGTCTGGCGGAACGCGCATAACAACGCCGGTACCCAGCACAGTGCCAGAGCAAGTAATAGGGCGGCCCCCAACCAGTTATACATCGCCGCGTTGTTTGTCACTTTGGCCACGAAACTCAATAGCGATTTCGCCAGCGGTAGCACCTGCAGTTTCATTAGCAGTAGCAACAAATTACCGCTTAATGGCAGCCAAATCATGGCCATCAGAATCAGCGTCAACGGCCAGTAGAGTCCACGAATACGACGCAACAGCATGGCGCTCAGTACCCCAACCAGGCAGAGGATCGCAAATGCCAATAGCATTGCCGTCAGATTCAACAGCAGATCGGTATTTAGCACATGGGTGCTGGTTAATCCGCCGAGATTGGGATCCAAAGCCCAATGTCGGGCTGCGCCAAACACCAAAATCCCCTGCCACAGGTAGCGAATGCGCTTTGATACCCACCAGAAGCTCAACACAAACAGCAGCGTAATCATCACTTCTGTGCCAACCAGCAACAATTGCACTGGCTGCGAGCCACGGAGGGTAAGTCCCACCAGCACGCCAACGATTAAACCTGTGAGTAAGGTCCAGACGAGTGGGCGCAAAGAAGGGGGATCGATGCGACTCCAGAGAACCCCGGAGAGCAGCGCAATGCAGAAAAAAACCTGTAGCGTCGTGACAAAAAAATAACTCATAACATCGACTCTGTACGGCGGATTGAATGATGTAACTATCCAGGTACATCGATAATTTAGAGCCAGCCCATCAGGGGGATAAGTTCGCGGTCAGTTAAGACATGAGCAGCGCAAAACAAATCGTGGGTACACTTCGTACGTAAGATTGTGAGCACTGCCCGGTCCAAAATGGCAAATCAAGCAGCCTGATGGAAAAGCGCTTAGTTCAGGCCGACGTATTTAAATTCATAACTCACGTCAAATGGTTTCCACCAACGACCAACGCCGGTCTCACTGTCTGTATGACGGTGCATACCTGCTTTTGACGGCGGTTCGATGTGATAGGTCACTTTATAGTTACCCACCCCCATCATTTTGATGTTCGCACCGTAATGAGGGCCATCGCTGGCAACCATCGGCATGAACGTACCTTCTTGTTTTTCACCCGTATCACTGTTAATCAAGGTGTAACTGATAGTCAGATAAGGGATCCACTCGCCTGCGCCAAAACCATTTTTACTGCCTTCCACGGCATGAATATCCGCCTCAAGGTGAATATCGGCTTTTGCTGCCGGTAATCCCATGCCACGCGGTTCCATATCGATTGGCTGCAGGTAAACAGCGGCCAGTTCCATCTCATTCATGGTGACAGGCTCACCTGCCGGATACTCCTTAAAGGCAAACGCTGCCGGAGCAGTGAAAATACCGGCCATCACTGCACTGGCAATCAGGGTTTTCTTCATGGTCATCAGACATATCCTCTCGTCTCAAATAACAGCTATAGATTAGTTTTTATCGTTTCCCCAGGAACAGTGCTTTTCCTCCGCATCACCCACAGCGCCGCCAGCGCCGCAAGTAGCAATATGGCCTGCGGTAATAACGTTTCCACGTAGGGATAAATTCCCAACCAACTGATTTCGGGGAAGCCGTTAATCAACGTTGGCTGGAACAGCTTACCTTCCACCAGTTCCAGAACCCCTTTGCCCGCAAATACAAAGGCCATCAGGTACATAAAACTGCCGGTAAACATAAAGAACGGCTTCAAAGGCAGGCGTACAACCGAGTAGCGCATAATGAGCCAGGCGACCAGCAGAACAACACAGCCGATAACAAAACCTGCCGCAATCGCCATATGCCCAGAAATATCATTTGCATCCCCGATCAGGGCGTAGTAAAACAGCACGGTCTCCGCCCCTTCGCGGTAAACCGCCAGGAAACTGGTAAGCCACAGTCCAACCAGTGAACCACGGGAAAGTGAGTGGGACAGTTTCCCTTCCAGCCATGCTTTCCAGTGGCGAGCCTCGACTTTAGACAGTAACCAGTAGCTCATGAAGAACAGCATGACGACGGCAATCAGCATCGTTACGCCTTCCAGCAGTTCTCGGCTGGCGCCGGAATTCGTGAACAGGAGTTGGAATATCACAGCGGTAATGACGCTGGCGAATAATGCAACAATCACCGACTGGCGAATTAACGGAAGCTTATCCTGGTGATTGTTTTTCACCATATAAGCCACGATGGCCGCCACAATAAGCAGGGCCTCCAGTCCTTCGCGGACAATGATCATCAGGCTGTAGAGCAGCAGGCTCCACTGGGTTTCTACTCCTTCTCCCAACATCACCACCGCTTTTTGTAAATCCTGCTCCAGTGCGCTGGCTTCGGCGTTGAGTCTTTCCACTGGCTGACCCGCTTTCATCAGACTAACCAGACGCGTGAAGTAAGCCTCCAGCGAGGTTTTAAACGCCGAATCGCGAGAACCGATTTTGTTTTCCATACCGCTAGCTTCAAAGCGGTCAAAATAACTGTCTTGCACATCCAGAATGGCATTCTTCGCATCGCCCTCCTGGTAACGGGCAATCGCTTTCTGAATACTTTGATGGATACCCAACGAGACGGCAGCCCAGTCTGCGCGGGCTATATCATCCTGTGCCTTGGGCGTATTCCCCGTATTTTGCACCGCCGTGACCTGCTGTTCGTCACGGGTAGTAGGCAAACCAGGCAGAAGATCCTCAATATCCTGTAACAACGTAGTGACCTGATAAGAGACATCATTAAGGCGATCTGGCTCTGCGGTGAGCGCAATCAACGCAGAAAATTGCTGGTTAATCGCAGCAGCGTCTTTTGCCGATCGATTCTGTCTGACCGACATTTCCATCTCTGAGTTTTTAAAACCCTGATAGTGCGCTTGTTGAACGTTTTGGCTGGCTACGCTTAAATTCCCGGCCTGATAGTTATTTACTGCCTGGGCCAACAAATCGTCGATAACACGAAAACTCTCTTGCCAGTGTACGGCGATATCTGTCCTGGAAAACGCATTGTGCTGCTCTTCGGCAACCAGGCGATGTCCGCCATCTAACACAGGTTCAACTTCGCGCAGCGAGGCTTTGAGCCAGTCGATTTTAGACTGCACGTCAGAGAGCGATTTTTTTGCGCCAATCATGCGACGGATCTCACCAAAAGCGCTTTCCATCTCATAACTTTTGCTGGCGGAAATGTTGATTCGAATAGGACCTTCAAGGTTTTCAAATACCTCAAAGTAGGCCATTTGCACCGTTCGCCGCGCTTCATCAGTTTGTTGCTGAGAGTAAAGTTCTGCTGTTATATCAAGACGTTGCTCAATATCCTCAATGAATGGAGCATAGTTTGTTGCGGCCCATACATGAAGGCTTACAAGCAAGCTACACAAAGTGGTCAGCAGGAAAACACAGAACTTACGCACGGTACGCATCCCGTAAAATACAAATGATAATTATTATCATTATAGATTTTAGCTTGCGTTGTACATGACCTGGATCATAAAAATGTCAACGGGTAACAAGTTATGTAAATTTATCTCATGAAAATGTGATGAATACGAAACTGAGACATTTGGGATTGATTAGTGATGCCGTCAATACAGGAGAATTTATCGGTGATATGGAATAGAGTTGCCCCATACTCACTGACGCAAATGAGGCCAACAGTGAGTATGAAGATAAACGTTATTTAAGACAAAAGTGATCAGGGAACTATTATATCAGGACCACGAGTAATCCGTTGCAAAAAACGGCCGTAACCCTGTTCGCCTGTCCAGTAGTTGATGCTTCTCTCAACCCCATTCGATGTCAGGGTCGCGCCAGAAATACCATCCACTGTATATTCATCGATATTCTCTGGTTTCTCCTGAGTTATTCTTAGCGCTGGCATCCAGTTATTATCAACCACTTTTTTACCCGGCCATTGCTTGCGCCAACTTTCATCTTCCACTCTGGCTCCCAAAAAAGGAGTTTCCCGCTGCTGATAGTAATACAGGTTTTTAACCGTACGTCCGTCTGGGTCAAGAGCCAGAAAGGCATACATCATTGACTTCGCACCCTCACCGAAAACAGGGAGTATAATTTGTTGAATTTTATTACTTTTATCTTTTACAAGATATACATCTGCAATAGTACAGCGCTGATGGATCTTCGCGGGATCATGTTCCGGAGCGAGTTTTTTACATCCCTGCGTCTGGACGTCATCAGCTACCCATTCACCGGAATCCAGATTAACCTTACGCGCTAAAATATAACGTTGATACAAATTTTTAATTGTTTTTTTATCGTGCTCATCTGATTTCAACAGGCCTGAAGCATGCAGAATGGCGGCATATTTCTCTTCACTGGTAGGTTCAGTGAGTTCCCCCTGATACATCATAAACCAGACAATAGCAGCAATAAAAATAAGGATACAAAAAAACATCATTGATATAACAATAACTTTACCCTTGCGCATTATTCTATAATCCCTGCGAGAAATAAGATATTTAAAACATCATCAGATATGCCATTATCCTTGTGAATTTGCAACTACAGAAAAAAATCAAAAATATATAACTATTAGTGTGTAGCTTTAGGATCAAATATCAGAACAACATGTTTTTCTTACCTTTTTATCGTAAAAAAATGCCGGGTTCCCCCGGCACAAATATCAGAATATTTTCGCCCACCACAGCCGAAGTTTCATGCCCCAGTAGCTGGTCCAGCCGCTGGTGGTTGATACCACCCGACCTTCTGACATCACCACCAACGTGGGCGTGACGCTAATCGCCCAACTGTGGGAAATAGCCCCATTCGCATCATTGATGACCGGAAATTCCACGCCTTTACGCAACAGCCAGCGAGATACCTCAGCTTCATTTCCGGAGCGTAACGCAATGGTCATCACATTTTCCCCTTCCGAGCGCAGCCTGGCGACTTCCGGCGTTGTGAAGCGGCATACGCCGCACCAGCTCGCCCAGAAATAAAGCAACACTGGCTCGTCTTTGCTGAGCGCCGCCAGCGTGACGGTTTCACCATCCAGCGTTTGTAAAGGCGTGCTGTCAAAAGAGGCAGGGAGCTGCGGCGCGCGCCAGGCATCCATCAGCAGCATCGCCCCCGCCAACAGTGCCAATAAGATCAGCCCTTCGCGCAACCAGCGGCGCAGTTTACTGAGCATTCGCCGCCGCCAGTTTTTCTTTTACCACTTCCTCAAGGGTTTCCCACGGCACCGCACCGGGAATAAGTTCATCACCAATGATCGTTGCGGGGGTTCCCTGTACACCCACCAGTCGCGCCAGTTGCAGGTTAGTGCTCAGCGTTTCAGCACTTTGGGCGTCCAGCGTCACCGGACTGGCCCCCGCTTTTTCCTGCGCCTGTTTGATACTGACATCGGTATGGTAGCCCTTCTTCTGCATCAGTTTTTCATGTAGCGCCAGAAACTGCTGCGGATGCTGATGCCATGTCGTCAGCACGGTCCGCGCCGCCAGTTCCGAGCTTTCACCTTTAAACGGCAACGGTTTGATCACTACCGCCACGTCAGGATATTTCTGCACAATTTTTTCCAGCATTGGATCCAACTGCTTGCAGTATGGGCAGTTGTAATCGGTGAAGTTTATCAGGGTCAGTTTTGCCTGCTTTGCGCCAATCCGCGGGCTGTTGGGATCGTTAAACAGGGCTTCCTGAATTAATGCTTCAATTTGCTTTTCCTGTTCCGGGGTAAACGGCGCAGGTTCTTTCGCGATACTGACGGCAGAAAACAGGGTTAACAGCAGAACAATCATCATCTTCATGGGGTAACTCCTTTGGCATCGTTCAACGTTTGCAGTACCGCATCGCGGGTTAACAACGTGGGTAACACCTGGCCTTCCGGCAGACCAGGGCCATAAATTTGGTTATACGGCACAGCAACCTGGCCGCGTTTTTTTAGAAATTCGGTAATGGCTTCAGAAGGGAGTGTCCAGTCGCCGCGCAGCGCCACCACATCCGGCTGTTGCAATGCGGCCTGTACGTCATCTTTATGCAAGACGTTGAACTTGTTTACCTTACAGGTGATGCACCAGTCTGCTGTGACGTCAATGAACACGCGCTTATGTTGCGCCAGCGCATCCTCAATAGCTTGCTCGCTTAGCGGTTGCCAGTTCACGCTCTCTTTGCCGGTGCTTTGCCCTACGAACCCGAAATGCGGGAGCAGCAACGTCGCAAGCCAGATAGCGGAACCCAGCATCATCACGCCGAGCAGACGCCGCAAAATATTCATCCAGCGTCCTGGCCGCGGCAAACGCAGCGCCAGACCGGGACGCAGAGCCACCAGCAGCCACGGTAAGCTCATTCCCAGCCCAAGTGCGATAAACAATCCCCACAATGTCGGCAGCGAAGCGGTCAATGCCACCGCCACCGCCGTTCCAAGGAACGGGGCACTGCACGGCGTAGCAAGCAGCGTCGCAAATGCACCTTGCCAGAAATGTCCCGACAGACCGTTGCCGCCGTGAGTCGCCAGCGTGGTAGTCATCGCAGAAGGGAGTCGGAATTCAATCCACCCGAACAGGCTGGCGCTGAACGTCAGCATCACCAATACCATCACGCCAATGAACCATGGATTCTGAAACTGGATCCCCCAGCCAAGCGCCTGATTGGTTAAACGCAGCACCGTCATCAATAGAGCCAGAGCCATAAATGAGACAAGTATTCCGGCTACCGATGCGAGGAACTGACGACGGACCTGGCGACGACTTTTTTCCTCGACCAGCAAAATCGAGCCCAGCTTCATGCCCAGAACCGGTAACACACAGGGCATCAGATTGAGGATCAAACCGCCCAGCAGCGCCATTAGCACCACTTGCCACAGTGGGAGTGAGGCGTTCTCAACAACCGGGGCTTCGCCAATCGCAAGACGACTTTCCTGGGCAACACCGTTATCTGCCAGCACCAGGGTGACTGACTTACCACGCAGAGCCGGCGCGCCTTCTCCCCAACCGTCATGTACAGGTACCGTGGCGCGTAATGTCTCCCCCTCAACATGGATTTGCGGCATGCCAAAATCCGCATCATCAACAGCATCCAGATACAGCCCTGGTGCAGTCCAGCCTCCCGCACGGTGAGCCTCGACGACTAACTCTCCCGCCCGTGCGCCGGCGCTCAGAGCATCGGTCAGGCCGCTGGCAAGTGGGATCTGTCCCATCGCCTGAGCATAGTCATGTGCAAAAGTCGGGTCCTGGGCTGTGGGCGTTACGGAAAAAGGAAAATCCGTCAACAGGCAAACGTTGCTACAGGTGGATAGCGTCAAAACGCCGCTGAGCGTGGCGGGCGCTCTACCTCGCACCACCATCGGGAACGTCACCTTATCGTGATACCCCTGGGTAGTGATATTGGCGACCTCAAAACGAGCTGGGGTTGGCCAGAACCAGTCGACCGCAGGCATTTCCTCTTTCCAGGCGATAGCAGGCGCAACGCCCCCCTCGCCCGGAGAACGCCAGTAGGTTTTCCAGCCGTCCTCCAGTTTGACATCCAACAACAGACGGGTTTCACCGCCAGCGGACGTATCAGCGCGTAACCGCACGCTGGCGTGATCGTTATCGAGTGAACGCAGCCAGCCGGGTTCAGCCGCCCAGGATACGGGCAGCCATAGCAATAACAGACAGAGCAGTGTCTGCCTGAAAACAGTCATCATAGTTTTTCTCCGTGAATAATTATCTAACAGTCAGCAACGGCTGTTCTGTCATTCACGGAAGACGCAAAATCGGAGATGCACCCGGAGAGTGGGCGGCGAGATGGCTCGCGGTGGGAAAAAAGGTAGACGAAACGCCCGCACTGGCGCCAGCAACGACAGCAGCAGGCACAGCACCAGAATAGCACCTTCAAACAGTACGGGTGGCGCAGCCAGTAATGACTTCGCGCTCAGTTCACAAGGGGTAACGGGTGAGGCCTCATCGGCCTGCACTTGTGCGCTGGCGACAACGCTTGTAACGGCGGTATCCATCTGCAACGCGTGCAGACCCGCCATGCGTTGTGCGGTGCAAACCATCACCACAACACATGCCAGACAGAGGAACCACCATCCCATCCGTTGACGTTTCGCCATTATACCCTCACTCATTGATGCGAGTTATCTTAACCACTCGCCGGTTTTTGGCAACCTTTGCGCTGTAAAGTTATGTCCTGGCATCTGCTGGATATACCGCGATTTCAATCAGATTGAGATCGGGATCCCTGACATAAACCGAGCGAATCGGTCCTGTCGCACCGGTTCGTGCAACGGGCCCTTCAATAATCTCGACTCCGTGGGTTTGAAACGTCTCTGTCACCTCTTCCAGGGTACGCGTGGTGATAAAACACAAATCCAGCGCCCCCGGCGTTGGCGCGTAGGCTTTAGGTTCAAACTCTTTTCCCCGAATATGGAGATTGATTTTCTGATTGCCGAAGACGAAGGCTTTCCGACCTTGTGCGAAAGTTTCCAACCTCATGCCTAAAAGCTCGACATAAAAACGAACGCAAGCCTCTTCATGATTGGTGGTTAGTACCAGGTGATCCAGGTGGTCGATCATAGTGATATCCATTTGGGTTGCTCATCTCTGACACTTACCCTATTCATTCACGCGCGACAAGAAAAAGACAATCTACAGGGGTATTTGCAAATACTTAGCGCAATACCTTGCCATTCACGCTTTAAAAGCGAAATGATAATTAATCATATTTTCGTCTTTGTTTATTACACTATAACATTGCTAAAAACACCCCTGAAAATATCACGAAAGTTATCATTCACTATTTACGAAGAATGCCAGAGAATATTTCAATGTCAGCACACAAATAATGCCCGCTACGTACTGATGCGTAAATGAAAGTAAGGGTCAGCGCATTTTCAGGGGATTTCCTTATTATATCCAGACGCAATGAATAACGTATTCATTAGCAGATAATTTGTTTATCAAATGTTATTTAGAGTATATGGAAATGAAAAAATATTTATTACCCCTGATTGGGTTACTTTTTACAGTTAGCGCTCAGGCAGCATCATTTACCGACGGTAAAGAGTATATCACCCTGGAAAAACCCGTCGCTTCCGCCCCAGCTGCGCTGAAGTTTTTCTCATTTTACTGTCCTTCCTGTTATCAGTACGATGAAGTTTTTGAAATCACGGATAACGTGAAAAAAGTACTGCCTGCTGATGTCAAACTCACCGAATACCACGTCGACTTTTTAGGTCCGCTGGGGCAAGACATGACGCACGCCTGGTCCGTCGCCATGCTGTTAAACGTACAAGATAAAGTTAAACCGTTGCTTTTTGATGCCGTTCAGAAAAAACAAACCGTTAAAACAGCGGATGATATTCGTAACGTATTTATCAGCGCGGGCGTCAGCGCCAGTGATTATGATGCCGCCTGGAACAGTTTTGCCGTGAAATCCCTGACCGCTAAACAACAAGAAATGGCTAAAGCGGTAGATTTAACCGGTGTGCCCGCCATTTTTATCAACGGTAAATATATGATCAATCCAAAAGGACTGAAATCTGACGACCTAAACTCTTTTGTGAAGAGCTACGCGGATACGGTTCGCTATCTGATCACCAAATCCTGACGTTTCGCTAATCTCACTTTTCGCACCACACAACAGTCAAAAGCGCTGTTGGTGGTGCGCAATCACATCATTTAGTCCAATATCCTTTCTTCCCGGTTGGCATTCGCCGTTATCAGGATTACCCTAAACTTAGCGGTGTTACCTGTTGTCGGGGTACACCTTCTTCAAGTGTTGATTTACACGAGAGAACGCTATGGAATTAAAGGATTATTACGCCATTATGGGCGTGAAACCGACAGACGATCTCAAGACAATCAAGACCGCCTATCGTCGACTCGCCCGTAAATACCATCCTGATGTCAGCAAAGAGACTGACGCTGAGGCCCGTTTTAAAGAGGTTGCTGAAGCCTGGGAAGTCCTGAGTGATGAACAGCGACGAGCCGAGTACGACCAACTGTGGCAGCATCGCAACGACCCTCAGTTCAGCCGTCAATTCCAGCAAGGAGAGGGGCAAAGCTACAGCGCCGAAGATTTCGACGATATCTTCTCCTCCATTTTTGGTCAGCGTGCGCACCAGTCGCGCCAGCGCCCTGCCAGCCGCGGGCACGACATCGAAATAGAAGTTGCCGTCTTCCTCGAAGAAACGCTTACTGAGCATAGCCGCACTATCAGTTACAACCTGCCAGTCTACAATGCGTTTGGCATGGTAGAACGAGAAATTCCTAAAACACTGAACGTGAAAATTCCGGCTGGCGTCGGTAACGGTCAGCGTATCCGTCTGAAAGGTCAGGGCACGCCCGGCGAAAACGGTGGGCCGAACGGTGATTTGTGGCTGGTGATTCATATTGCGCCGCATCCGCTGTTCGATATCGTTAATCAGGATCTGGAAGTTGTCGTTCCTCTGGCGCCGTGGGAAGCTGCGCTGGGTGCGAAAGTAACCGTTCCGACGCTGAAAGAGAGCATCCTGCTGACCATTCCTGCAGGCAGCCAGGCCGGTCAGCGGCTACGCATTAAAGGTAAGGGTCTGGTAAGTAAAAAACATACCGGCGATTTGTATGCGGTGATCAAGATCGTCATGCCACCGAAACCTGACGACACCAGTGCCGCCCTGTGGCAACAACTGGCAGATGCACAAAAGACCTTTGATCCGCGCAAAGAGTGGGGGAAAGCATAATGGCTAACGTTACCGTCACTTTTACCATTACCGAATTTTGTCTGTACACTGGTGTGTCAGAAGAAGAACTGCATGAGGTTGTCGGCTTAGGGGTGATAGAACCCTACGAAGACGAGACGTTTGACGATCATGCGCTGACCGTAATGCGTCGCGCGGTGCGCCTGCGTCAGGAGCTGGAACTTGACTGGCCAGGGATTGCCGTTGCATTGACGTTGCTGGAAGAGAACGCTCAGTTACGTCAGGAAAATCGCCTGCTGCGCCAGCGGCTGTCCCGTTTTATCAGCCATCCTTAGTGCGTCAGGGCCAGCATGGTGCTGGCCCTTTTATTGTCCCAAAACCTGCTCTTAATGACATTAAGCAGTAGATGGCATACAGTCAGCGATAAGAATTATCTCAAACAATAAGACGTTGAGCCATGCAGCTTAAGCCCCTCACAAAAGGTCGTTTTCACAATATCTGGCAGCATGATGATGCCTTAATTGAGAAGATATTCCAGGAACTGCTCTCTGAAACGCAGATGATCCACGAAGATGAGTATCTCTATCGCCAGGGACAGGTAATCGATCGACTTATCATGGTGCAATCAGGCAGAATTTCCCTGCGTTACAGCGCGGAAAATGGTCGCCGTTTTCAGTTGGGCGCAATGGAATGTGATGAGCAACTATTTGGTGAAATGGAGTTTTTTACCGGGTATCGCTGCCAGCTTGATATCGTGGCCGAAGAGCCGTTGACCGTGGCGGTGTGCAGCTGTGAGCGTCTGGAAGAAGCGCTAAACCAGCACCCGAGACTGGCGATATTTTTTGCCAGTGCGATGGCGATTGATTATCAGGATATGCTGGAAATCTTCCTGCACCGGATGCTCTACCCTATCGTTCATAACGTGGCGTATGATCTGTATCGCCAGCATCAGAACAAACAGCCGATGGATGGTTTCCATAAAAAATACCAGGAAGCAGAACGGTTCGGCACCACCGATCGGGTCTATCGGCGGGCGGTTAAAGCCCTGACGGATGCCGGACTGGTAACGCGCACGAAGCAAGGACTGGAAATTAAGGATCTGGATGGGCTGCGTAAATTCCTCGGCAATGACATCATTGACTGACACACCAACCTTCTCCGTAGAGAAGGTTGGTGTGTCAGTTCAGCGCAATCAGAATTTATAGGTAAGGTTGAAGTAGTGACCGAGTCCGGTGGTGCGCCCTGCTCCGCCGTGATTTTCCATCAATGCCATATTGCGGAAATACTTCAGGCCATAACCCACCGCATAATGCTCTGAATGCCAGTAGATACCGTTATACCATTCAATCGCGTTATTGCTGTATAACGGTTGATTAGCAATCTTGTTAGCGGCGAACTGATAGTCAAAGTAACCCTGATAGTTCAGGTAGCTGCCGTTGGCAAAGGTATAGAACGGCGTCGACCAGTTGGTCGAGAACATGTAGCCATCCCACTTGCCTTCGTTATCCGCACCGTAGTTTTCACGCACATAATGCGCATAGATGTTCATTCCCACCAGACCAAACCACGGAACCTTAACATCTGTGCCCAGACCGACATAATGTTCAAATAATTCCCGGTCGCCAATGTTATTTACCGTTGCGATATAGAATTCGTTAAATGGCCCAACGGATAAATCTTTATTAAAAATAGCATCCAGGGAAAACCGTGGGGATATCTTGGCGAAAAAGTTATCGCCACCATGGCGGTCATCCTGCTTGCGGTCAAAAATATCAAAGAAATCGACATAACCATACAGATCGATAATTCCGGAACGCGCCCCAAACTCCAGTTCCAGATAAGTGTCATTACGAATACCATAAGGCACTTTCGCATCCACACTTTGCATTAAGTTCATCTGCATCCAGTTAAAATCATTTTTACGGACGTTGCCATCGGTATAATCAGCAGCAAGCGCTTGCGTACAGCTCATTGCAACGATTGCGCCCAGAACTGTTTTTTTAATCATTGATTTATTCTTCATCATTTTCAATTCCTTTGAGCAAGGTTGAGTGTCGCCCCACCAAATAAATGGTGTGGCGACTGACTATCTAATTAGAGAGGTAAGTGTTATTACTGTGCTTTGTTACGTTTAAGTTTTAATGTACCCATCAACATGATAAAGATTATTAAATATAATACTGGTATTGCGTACATAATTTTCTGCAAGCCCATTGTTTTTTCCATTAGCGCACTGATCGCTGGACTAAACATAGCCCCGGCGCTACCGCTAATTAAAATATATGAAACATTCTGACTACTTGCGCGCTTCACAAATGAAACTCCGTAGGCAATAAAGGAGTTATACAGCGCCGCACAGACGAATCCGTAACTATAAGCCAGATAATCAAGCCCCGAGATGTTGTCTTTCGTTACAATAATGGTCGTAATAACGCAAGCGAGAAAAATAATACTCAACAGGAAATAATGTATCCTCACTCGAGAAACAATGACAGTTGATACTAGCGCCCCAACCAACGCCGCTCCCCAGTATTGCGTAATAATATTACCGGCTTCTTCAAATGGAATGCCAAATTTGTTCTTCACAAATAATGGTGCCCAGGTCAGGAAGGTATACAGCGCCAGCATACCTAAGAACAGACCAATACCTCCGCTAATAATCCCTGGGTTCCACTCAGACTTCACCGCGTCTGTCCGATCTTCCGCAGACGCGGTTTCACAGGCAGTAAAACGAGTGAGCGCCACCACACCTAACGTAAGTAAGGCTACCATGCCAACACTTAGATAGCTGTAACTCCATGACATATTGTGCGTCAGGGCGTAGGTGGTGATCAGCGGGAAAACCACGCCTGCGACGTTAAAGGTGGCGTCTTGTACCACCAACATTGTACTTTGAATGCGATCCTGCCATACCGAAACGACAATCGTTCCTGCCACACACAGGCCAATCCCACCGCAAAAGCCCACCAAAGTCATGGCAACCATCACCGGCCATAAGCCGGGGCTTAAGTGCATTGCCAGCGAACAAAGGAACACTATCGAATAGATAATAAACGTCATTCGCTTGACGCCAATTTTTTCTATCAGGAAAAAGGCGGCGATGGTCCCGGCTAATGCCCCACCGTTAAGCAGCGAAAATATCGAGGCAACGGTATTCACATCAGCACTGTAACGTACCGCAATCGGTTCAATCAACATTCCAAACTGACTGGCAAACCCCGCCATAATAAAATTTGCCAGAAAACTAATCAGTGTAAGTGCTATTTTATTCTTCATATAATGACATCCCTGATTGGTTCAATTAAAAGCTAATGCTAAGCCGTAATGGCTGTATTTAGCGCCAGCTCAATCATATTCTTAAAAGTTAATTGTCGTTCCTCTGCCGTGGTTTCTTCGCCTGTCAGGCAATGATCGGACACCGTTAAAATAGCCAGTGCTTCAATATTAAATTGGTGTGCTAAGGCGTATAAGCCGGCCACCTCCATATCCACACCCAGTACACCAAACTTTTCCAGTGCAGGAATGAGGTTTTCGTCAGGATCGTAATAAAGATCGCCACTGAAAACATTACCGACCTTAATGTCGATTCCGGCCTTCTGCGCCAGCATCCACGCCTGTTTTAGTAATGGGAAGTGAGCGGATGTCGCCATCGTGTAGCCCGCGCTACGTTTTAAATTTGTGACAGAGTCCGTTCCGGCAGCGAGAGCTAGAATAATGTCGCGCATTTTGACATGCGGTTGTGTTGCCCCCAGGCTACCGACGCGAATAATTCTCTTCACATTAAAATCATGTACCAGCTCATGAGCGTATAGCGTCATAGACGGAATACCCATACCGTGTCCCATCACCGAAACAGGTTGACCAAAATAAAGACCGGTATAGCCCAACATATTACGCACGTTGGTAACTTCGCGGTAATCCATGAGATAATTTTCGGCAATAAATTTTGCGCGCAGCGGATCGCCCGGCATAATCACAGTTGGCGCAAAATCACCCGCTTTAGCATTAATATGTGCAGTCATAACAATTCCTGAATTATGGGTATTGGAGATATGCAGGGATTGTAACCAGACGTTTGCAGAGGATTGAGGACAAAAGTCCTGCTCAAAGGATCGGCCTCTCATTTCTGAGAGTTAGAGTTGCAGGCTTAGGATGCAGAGGAAAACTATGCCCCGGCAACAGTTAGGAAAAGCAAGACCCAGAACAATAAAAGAACAGATTAGCCCCCAAATCGCTGGTGACTACCGCGTTGGCGCGAGTAGCCATAGCAGCGTCAATATTGTTTTGAAAGTGGTCTTATTGTTATTATCGTATTCCACTCTAAGCTTGGATGCCTGCCATGACCCGATTAAGGTTTAGTGAGATGAACTCACGCCGATATACCTGCTGTTCAGTCGTTCCTTATTAAGCATCTTAATTTGTTCTTCAATGCCGGGAGAGTCATGCCTGCTGCTGAAGAAGATATCTTCGATCTCAGGCAGCAGTATATTTTGCAAGAAAGAAATCTATTACTTTGCGCATGGAGTGAAAAACAAGAGCTCATCGCTACACTTGCGGTATGTCAATATGATGATCGTATCACTGAGCTACGTGGGCACTATAATTTGCCTGAAACGGCAGAAATTTGTCGTTGCTACGTGGATGCGCGCTACCGCAGACAGGGAATCGGAAGCCGGTTGTTTGCTTTAGCTCAAATGTTCTGCCAGCAGCAAAAATATAAAACCTTATATCTTCATACTCATCATTTCTTGCCTGGAGGGTATCATTTTTGGTTGCGTAAAGATTTTAGCGTCGTTATGGATATGCAGGATGAATGGCAATTGGTACATATGCAGAGATCACATTATTAAATTAACCCAACGCTAATTAACTGCGTTATTGATAACGATCAATATGATTAAATTGAATAAATAAAACCGTGTTTATAGCTTGATCAATATCAATCAATTCTCATTTAGCTTTTTATTGTTATTTTCATGTATACATCCGAGATAAAGGATTTAAGCATAACCAACTGTAAAACATAGCAATTTTACCAGAGGTGTGAGGTTTTCTCTATTTATTCATACTGTTGACCTCGTTAACAATTACCGTTAGAGTCGCTTTTGACAGCATTTCATTACATTTTTGTATATGAATAGGAATATGGTGAGAATTATTCAATTCAATTCCATAACTGCCCCCGCAACTGTAGGCGGATGCAGAATATCCTTGTGTGGTTAATAAGCCACAGGTCACTGTAAAGCTCGTCTTTATGGGAAGGCCGATATTCTGATTACCGTGAGTCAGGAGACCTGCTGTCAACGATGTATACCATTAAGTGGACGGGATGGTCCATGGGATGAATTATTTGACGCAAGCAGTAGTGTATTTATGAATAAGATTTTGGCTAAGTAAGGCTTATTTGCATTTGTTGCATATCTTCATTCTTAAAATTCACGATTCAATGTCATCTATCTTCATGTCTCCTCCCGATATATGGAATGAAATGAGCCATGACCAGACTTTAAGATTCTGGCATCAACGGGACGATGATAATGCACGCTAATTCTACATTTTTCTCTTCTAAAAAAACGCTTCTGGCTATTTTTGGTACCACTGCCCTGCTGCTCACCTCCGGTTTTTCTAACGCGGCAAAAACCGAATATCCTCTGACGATTAAAAACTGTGGACGCGATATTACCTTTAATCAGGCACCAACGCGCGTGGCAACCGTGGGTCAGAACAGTACCGAGATTCTCTATTCACTGGGACTGGCCGATCGTGTCGTGGGTACTTCGTTGTGGTTTGGCCCGGTACTGGATGCTTACAAAGCAGCAAATGAAAAAGTTGCCGTCATTGCGCAAAATATTCCCAGCTTTGAAGGAATTGTGGCTAAAAAACCAGATCTGGTCGCCAGCCAGTTTGAGTGGCAAATCGGCCCTGCTGGCACAGTTGCCTCATACGAACAGTTTAGTGAACTGAAGGTGCCCGTTTACACCGCGCCAGCTGACTGTGCTAAGGATAACGAAGATGGGGGTGATGGTGTTCGTAAGGGCATGTTTGATATTGCCATGGTGTATCAGGAAGTCGCCGATCTGGCAAAAATTTTTGATGTTCAGGATAAAGGCGAAGCGCTGATTGCCAGCCTTAAAGCGCGTGAATCAGCAGCAAAAAATAAAATTACCGGCATGGATAAGAATGTTTCTGCCGTGTTCTGGTTCTCAAGCGCCGATTTACAGCTCGATCCTTACGTTGCCGGGAAGTTTGGCCCAGCAGCATGGATAGCCCAAACGCTGGGTGTGAAAAATGTCATTGATTCTGCTGAAGAGTGGCCAACGGTGGGCTGGGAAACCATCGCTAAAGCTAACCCTTCTGTCATTGTGCTCGGTGAGATGAGCCGCCGACGCTTCCCGGCAGATGACTGGAAGATCAAGATGGAATACCTCCAGTCCGATCCTGTCACCAAACTGATTCCTGCCGTCAAAGAAAACCATCTGCCGGTTATTGACGTACAGACAATGAATGCCGGGATCAGAACTATTGATGGGGTGGAAAAACTGGCTGACGCTCTGGTTGAATATGGCTTAGCGCATCCGCAGGCTGCTCATTAATCTACATTTTGCGCTATATCACGGCACGGTATAGCGCATCTCCGTTACTCAGGAACGCAGATAATCATGAGTGATTCTCGCAGGATGCGTCGCGCTGTTGGTCAGCTTGCGGTGAGAGTCGGTGGTCATGCCGTTTGGGTCAGTGCGCTGATGTGTTGCGTACTGCTGGCGGGGATTTCCATCGGCGAAACGTTTATCCCCTGGCGGCACGTACTCAGCACATTGGCAAATCATCTTTTCGATACCCACTATCCTGTCGATGCACTGGATGCGGGGATCGTCTGGAACTACCGCCTGACCCGAGCACTGGTCTCAGCCAGCTGCGGCGCCTGCCTGGCTGTTTCCGGCGTAGTGTTACAGTCGTTGCTACGCAATGCGCTCGCCGAACCTTATCTACTGGGGATTTCTGCCGGAGCATCTACCGGTGCGGTGCTGATTGCGCTCACGGGACTGGGGGCTGGCATCATCAGTATGTCTTTAGGGGCGTTCATTGGTGCGCTGACGGCATTTCTGTTCGTTGCGCTATTGGCGATGGCCGCTGGCGGTAAACAAGGCGGCGGGATTACAACCCAAATCATTCTTGCCGGGATCGCCAGTTCGCAACTGTTCAATGCGATTACGTCGCTTATCATCACCCGCTCAGCAAACGCCGAGCAAGCACGCGGAATTATGTTCTGGTTGTTAGGCAATTTGAGCGGTGTACGCTGGCCCGATGTTGTCTTAGCTATTCCTACCGCTCTGGTCGGTATTGCGCTGTGCTTCTGTTATGTCCGCCACCTTGATGCGTTCTCCTTTGGCGCTGAATCCGCGGCATCGTTGGGCATTCCGGTCAAACGTACCCGCGCAGTACTGATTGCTGCTGTCACCGGTATGACAGCGATTATGGTCTCCATTGTTGGTGCGATCGGCTTTGTCGGTCTGGTGATCCCTCATGCCGCTCGTTTGCTGGTCGGCAACCAGCATCATCGACTGCTGCCGGTTAGTGCGCTTACCGGCGCCATTTTCCTCATTGTCGCCGATGTTATTTCCCGCACGTTACTACCCGGTCAGGTACTGCCAATTGGGGTGATCACGGCTTTAGTCGGCGCGCCTGCGTTTTCAATCATTCTGATAAGAGGAAACCAGAACAAATGACGGTAAACCTCGTACAGCCACTTGTTACCTCTGCGCAAGCCGTTATTGAAGCCTGCAATCTGCGTTGGAAGGTAAAGGGTAAGACGATTGTTGATGATATTTCTCTTCGCGTAACTCCCGGCGAGTTTGTCGGTATCATCGGTCCCAACGGCTCGGGCAAAACGTCACTGATTTCACTGCTGGCCGGTTTGCTGAAGCCGACTTCCGGGCACATCACTCTGCGGCAAAAAGCGCTCCAGCACTATTCGCGGCGTCATCTTGCGCAACAGGTGGCGCTGGTCGAACAACAGGCTGAAACCAGCGAGCGGCTTACCGCTTTACAAGCCGTTTCTCTGGGACGGACCCCCTGGCTTAGCCTGCTCACCCCCTGGTCTGCCAAAGATGACGATATCGTACAAACGATGCTGGAGAAGGTCGATCTCAGTGAATTCCAGCACCGCTGCTGGCATACCTTTTCCGGGGGAGAAAAACAGCGCCTGCATATCGCACGGGCGCTGGCGCAGCAGCCTCAATTGTTGCTGATGGATGAACCCACCAACCATCTCGACATTCAACATCAGATTGGCCTGCTGAGTCTGGTTAAACGTGAAAAGCTCACGGTGATTGCTGCTCTGCACGACCTTAATCATGCCGCGATGTTCTGCGATCGCATCATCGTAATGACCTCCGGACATATGGCGATGCAGGGTAAACCTTGCACCGTTTTTACCCGCGAAAATCTCCATGCCTGGTTTGGTATCGACGCCGTTGTCGAACATGAAGCGGGTAGTGAAAACTGTTTTATTCGTTATCAAAGACCTGATGAATTTTAAGGAAGAATCGATGAAATACCTCAAACAGAGTCTGAAAGTTTTGTGTTTACTCGCCCTCGCCTCTTCAGCCTTCGCGCAAACTCACGAAGTGTTGATGAAGAATCGTGGGTCTGCGGGGCCGATGGTCTACGAGCCGGATTATCTGGAGATCCAACCCGGTGATACGGTGAAGTTTATCCGTAAGCATAAGAGCCACAACGCGGCTTCAATTGCTGAATTGTCTCCGGCTGACTATCCCGGTTTCATGGGAAAAATAGATGAAGAGATCGAGGTGACTTATGACAATCCTGGATTTTACGGCATCAAATGTTCACCGCATTACGCTCAGGGCATGGTGATGATGATTAAGGTTGGCGATACCACGTTACCGGACAGCTATCGGGCATTCAAAGCGCCGGGTATTGCTGATAAGCGCTTTCAGGAAATTTACGCGCGTATCGACAAACAATAATCCGCATTACTCTGGGAGAAATACAAGGTGGCAGATAAAAAACTTGCAGATGGCGAAATCCAGGAACAGCGTCGGAAATGCCTGTGTAAACTGACGAAATTCGTCGGCGCGGCGGGCGTCGCGGCTGCCGTGTGGCCGCTGGTTTCGGCCTTAAGCCCGGATGAGAAAACGCTAGGGGAAAATGAACCGATTGATGTTTCTCTTGCGGGTGTTGCTGCTGGACAAACCATCAGGCGCATATGGCAGGGAAAGCTGATTCTTATTCACCACCGCACGCAGGAAGAGATTGTCGCCGCCAGAAATACCGACTGGCATACGCTTATTGACCCACAGTCTGACAGCGAGAGGGTCTCTGCCGTTCATCCCCAATGGCTAGTGGTTCAAGGGTACTGTCCACATGCCGGATGTGTCCCCAACGCCCAGCCGGGAGGGCTGGGCTGGATTTGTCCGTGCCACGGCTCGGAATTTGATACCTCCGGGCGCGTGACGCGCGGCCCCGCAACGACCAACCTGGCAATCCCGGATTACGCCTTTCATTCTGATGGTCAGATCGTGCGTATCGGCACTAAGGAAGCCTGACATGATGAGTGAGCGCGTCTATTCGCTTCGCTGGCGAATTCCTTTTCCTCGCTCGATTACCGGACTCTGGCTGTTCGCTATCGGCGCAATCCTGCTGGTTATGCTCGGCGTGCAGATCCTGACAGGTATCGTACTGGCGATGTTTTACGTGCCGACAGCCGGGCTGGCATTTGACTCCATTATTCATATTATGCGTGCGGTTCGCCACGGAGAACTGATACGCAATATGCATGCTATTGGGGCATCGCTCTTTTTCTTTGCCTGTTATCTGCATATTTTTCGCGGTATGTACTACAACGTGTACCGCAAGCCCTGGACAACAATGTGGTTGATTAGCGTCACGCTGTATATCCTCCTGATGATAACCGCATTTCTTGGTTATAGTCTTATTTGGGGGCAAAAAAGCTACTGGGCGGCAACGGTCATTACTCGCTTTGCCCAGGCCATTCCGCTAGTGGGTGATACGTTATACGCATATTTAGTCGGTAGCCATACGCCGGGAACACCGATGCTTGGCCGCTTTTTTGTTATCCACTTTATTCTTCCTTTTGTGATTGTCGTGGCAACGGTTTTTCATATACGAACCGTACAGTCAGCGTTTGCCCAGGCGATGAAAAAGAAGTTCAGCGAGAAAGAGTCCAGGAGCCTGTTGTTCGATTACCAAATTACCGATCTCGATGCCATCAAAATCACCCTTTTTTTGATGCTCTTCGCCTGGTTTTTATTCTTTGCTCCGCACTATCTGAGCAGCGCCGATAACTTTATTCCCGCAGACCCAACGATTACACCGGCAATTGTTGCGCCAGAATGGTATTTCCTTCCCTTCTTCTCCATCTTGCGCTGCTTCCCGAATGAATTCGTAGGACTAGCCGCGATGTGCGGTTCGATACTGATTTTCTATTTTCTTCCCTGGCTTGATACCTCCCGGGCTCGTTTTCGCCATTACAGCAAGCTGGTCAAATGCGGATTCTGGCTGTGGGTCATCAATGCCTGCTTTTTAGGCTGGTTAGGATCGAAAGCGCTGGTTGGCCCCGACCTTCTTGACGGTTTTCGTAACGAAGAAGGTTGGATACGTGCCGCGTCCCAGCTTTCGACGCTGATTTGGTTTGCCTGGTTTTTAATCGTATTACCTTGCCGTCGTTTTCTGGAAAAACAGGACTGATGATGAAACGACTATTGAAATTCAGTGTTCTGTGTTTTTCTCTATTGGGACTGGGCTCCACCTATGCGCAAGAAGCCACGCCTGAACGACAGGAATGGAGTTTCAGCGGCATCAATGGCCAGTATGATAAAGAGCAGCTTCGGCGTGGTCTGCAGGTTTATGAAGAGAAGTGTCGCGCTTGTCACGGCATGAAGCACCTTACCTTTCGAACCTTGACCAGATCCGGCGGCCCGGAACTCACAGAAGAAGAAGCAAGAAGTATCGCTAACGGCTATCAGTTTCCTGAGATTCAGGATGACGGCCAGATGGGTGAGCGGGACGGGACGCTAAATGACAGCTTTATATCGCCATATTTAAACGAGCGGGAAGCTCGATACCTTAATAATGGCGCAGAACCTGTTGACCTGAGCTATATCGTCCGCGCCCGCTCATACGATCGTGGATTTCCGCAATTCCTGTTAGATGCTTTTCTGCCCTACACGGACCAGGGAGCTGATTACGTCTACGCGCTACTCACCGGCTATCTGCCTGACGATCCCGAACTGAAGGCTAACCGCTATTTTCCGGGCGGCGTGATTAACATGCCGAAACCACTGAATAGCGGAGAGATCCAATGGAGTCCGGCGTCACAGAAAGCTGAAACTGAGGAGCAATACGCCAGGGATGTTACCGCCTTTCTGGCATGGGCAGCCGATCCGGCGCTCTCTGAACGAAAACAGCAAGGGAATTACGTTATGGGCTATCTGGCTATTATGCTGGGGCTGCTATGGATATTACGACGAATGAAGAGACGTTCGCTCATGTAGGTCTTGCGAGGCGGGGGATTACTCAGTTCACCAGCATTCAACCGGTCAGCTGCGCTGTTGCCCTCGCGCGACTAAGACAAGTAAAGGAAGGAAAAATATAAATCAAGCAAAATGAAAAAACCCCAAGCTATTTGATAGCTTGGGGTTCATGTTTGGCGGAAGCGTAGAGATTCGAACTCTAGAACCCTTTCGGGTCGCCGGTTTTCAAGACCGGTGCCTTCAACCGCTCGGCCACGCTTCCAATGAGGCGCACTATAAACATCCCGAACGGACCTGTAAAGCACCAATGTGTTCGTTTGCCTGAAAAACAGCCAAAATGTTGTTAATCGACTGAAATAACAACAGATTGACCATTTAATCAGCACAAATACCAGCTACAACGCTTAATGTTTTTTGATGTACATATCTTTGGTGTAGTAATTTCCCCGGTTATCCGGCGCAAATCCCCCCACCCACGGCTTCACCAGATGCGTGCGGACATAGTGGTAAACCGGAATCGCAGGGACATCATCACCTAAAAGATCTTCAGCCTGCTGATAGTATTTGCCTCGTTCTTCCAGTGAATTTGCTTTCGCCGCATTACGCATCGCTTCATCAAAGGCGGGGTTGCTGTACTTGGTAGTATTCTCGCTATCACCGGTACGGAAAATATTGAGGAAACTTGAAGCATCATCATAATCGGCTATCCACGCATAGCGCACGACGTCAAAATTACCGGTGTGCATAGTGTCCAGCATGGTTTTCCATTCCTGGTTTTGCAGCTTCGCCTCGACGCCAAGGTTTTTCTTCCACATCGACGATGCGGCAATCGCAATACGCTGGTGCGTTTCGAAGGTGTTGTAGAGCAAATTCAAGCTAAGCGGATGCTCAGGACCAAAACCGGCTTCAGCAAGCAGTTTTTTGGCTTCAGCAATACGTTTTTCGAGCGGCCATGACGCATACTCCGGTGCATGCAGTTTCACCCCACCTATTTCCGGCTGGCTGATAACCCACGCTGCTCGCTGTCCCTGCCCCATCACCTTTTGCGCAATGATGTCTTTATCCAACGCCATATTCAGCGCCCGGCGCACGCGCGGATCATTAAACGGCGCGCGGGTTGTATTGAACTGATAGTAATACGTTGAAAGCTGAGGAGAGACATGCAGTTCATCGCCCATCGTTTTTTTCAGTTGGGCGAACTGATTGACCGGTACGCTATAAACAATGTCGATTTCACCGGCCTTATAGCGATTTACGTCAGCCGACTCTGAGCTGATGGGCAAATAAGTAACTTTATTAATAACCGTATGCCGATCGTCCCAGTAATGTGGGTTACGCTCGGCAACGATGCGCTCATTGACCACCCATTGCGATAGTTTGTACGGCCCACTGCTGACAAAATGTTCTGGTCGGGTCCACTTGTCGCCAAAACGCCCAATCAGAACTTTATCCAGCGGCACCAGCGATGGATGCGCCAGCATCGCCAGAAACGCCGCCGTCGGTTGCGTCAGGGTAATTTCCAGCGTGGTATCATCCAGGGCTTTGACCCCTAGTGTAGCGGGATCTTTATTCCCTTGGGCAATATCAACCGCATTCGCAACATGCATATTGCCCAGATACGAAGCATAAGGTGAAGCCGTTTGCGGCGAGACCAGACGCTGCCAGCTCCAGACAACATCCTGTGCGGTAATCGCAGAGCCATCAGACCAGGTAATGCCCGGACGTAAATGAAAGGTCCAGATAGTATTGTCTTTATTCTCCCAGGATGCCGCAAGGCGGGGCTCGATAGACCCATCCTGATTAACAGCAACCAGACCGTCGAACATATCGCTGATTAAATTAAACTCAACGTTGCTTTCGACTTTATGCGGATCCAGCGATGCCGGCTCACTGCCGTTATTTCTCACCAGTTCCTGCTTTTCAGCCAATGTTGTTCCTGCGGGAACATGAGCTGCCCATGCCGCGCCGTTTATTGATATCATACAGGCGGCCAACAGCGTAAACGTAAATACCTTCGATTTGTGTTGAGTCATTCCCTGCACCTTATTGTTCTGTTTTATGTAGACACCGCTGTCACTGTCAGAGAGATTCAGGAATAACGCAATATTTTTCAGTAACCTATAAGATGTCGATCTGACATTTTCAAACAATAAGTGGTAACATCTAATTTAGACACTTTTGCTGAAATAATATGCTTAAGTCTGGCGGGTTAAAATGCGTAAAGATGGGTAAAATCGCTGTGTCATTACCCGTGATTTCATTATCCTCCATCATTAATTACATCTGTCATAAGAGAGTGACTCATGGATCGTATTATTAGTTCTTCGCGCGACCGTACATCGCTACTCAGCACGCATAAAGTGCTGCGCAATACCTATTTTCTGCTCAGCCTGACGCTGGCGTTTTCTGCCATCACCGCAACGGCAAGCACCGTGCTGATGCTGCCATCCCCGGGTCTAATCCTGACGCTGGTGGGTATGTATGGTCTGATGTTCCTGACATATAAAACTGCGGATAAGCCGGTCGGAATTCTGTCTGCTTTCGCATTCACCGGCTTCCTGGGCTACATTCTGGGACCGATTCTGAACACCTACCTGTCTGCAGGCATGGGTGATGTTATCGGTATGGCGCTGGGCGGCACTGCTCTGGTCTTCTTCAGCTGTTCTGCCTATGTGCTGACCACCCGTAAAGACATGTCCTTCCTCGGCGGTATGCTGATGGCAGGTATCGTGGTGGTGCTGATTGGTATGGTTGCGAATATCTTCCTGCAACTGCCAGCTCTGCATCTGGCCATCAGTGCGGTGTTTATTCTGATTTCTTCAGGCGCTATCCTGTTTGAAACCAGCAATATCATCCGTGGTGGTGAAACCAACTACATCCGTGCAACGGTCAGCCTGTATGTTTCGCTGTACAACATCTTCGTCAGCCTGCTGAGCATTCTGGGCTTCGCCAGCCGCGACTAAGTTGTCAACTCGCACTATCCAGCCCCGCTTATGCGGGGCTTTCTTTTTTGGTAAACTGCCGCCAGTTTGACTAACGTAGTGACGAATTATGTTGATCTTTGAAGGTAAAGAAATCAGTACCGATAGCGAAGGCTATCTGAAAGATACCACGCTGTGGAGCGAGCCGCTGGCGGAGAAAATCGCCGAAAACGAAGGCATTACGCTCTCCGCAGAACACTGGGAAGTGGTGCGTTTTGTCCGCGATTTTTATCTGGAATTTAATACCTCCCCCGCTATTCGCATGCTGGTAAAAGCGATGGCCAACAAGTTTGGCGAAGAAAAAGGCAACAGCCGTTATCTCTACCGCCTGTTCCCGAAAGGACCCGCCAAGCAGGCGACTAAAATTGCCGGCCTGCCGAAACCGGTGAAATGTATTTAATAACGGATACTAAATCCCTTTAGCTCGTCGCCAGGACGATGGGGTTCGCTGAGAACTCTGTCTACCCTGGCGCTTCGCGGCCCCCCGGCTTTCAACCACTTCATCAGTTGTTCCACCCGGTCACCTTCACCGCAGGCGACAACCTCTACGCTGCCGTCATCCATATTCTTCGCGTATCCGGTCAATCCCAGCCGTTGTGCTTCATGCTGGGTGGTGTAGCGAAATCCTACTCCCTGAACCCGGCCATAGACCCAGGCGATTATGCAGACTTTCGACATTGCGGTTCTCCTTATCATCACAGCGCGCGTTGCAAATATGCATAAAACTCAGGACAATGGCGCCCATTTCTTTGAATTGACAGAATAGTAAATTATGAGTGTACGTTTAGTGTTAGCCAAAGGGCGCGAAAAATCATTACTGCGCCGCCATCCGTGGGTATTTTCCGGTGCTGTCGCACGTATGGAAGGTAAAGCCAGCCTCGGTGAAACCATCGATATTGTTGACCATCAGGGTAAATGGTTAGCACGCGGCGCGTACTCACCCGCGTCGCAGATCCGTGCACGCGTCTGGACATTTGACAAGTCTGAGTCCATCGATATTGATTTCTTCACCCGTCGTCTGCAGCAGGCGCAGACATGGCGTGACTGGCTGGCGAAAAAAGACGGTCTGGATAGCTACCGTCTGATCGCCGGCGAATCCGATGGTCTGCCGGGTGTCACCATTGACCGCTTCGGCAACTTCCTGGTGTTGCAGTTGCTCAGTGCGGGGGCTGAATACCAACGCGCCGCGCTGATTAGCGCTCTGCAAATTGTTTTCCCGGACTGCGCCATTTATGACCGTAGCGACGTAGCGGTGCGAAAAAAAGAAGGTATGGAGCTGACTCAAGGGCCAGTAACGGGCGAGCTTCCGCCAGCACTGCTGCCAATTGAAGAGCACGGCATGAAGCTACTGGTTGATATTCAGCATGGTCACAAAACCGGCTATTACCTCGATCAACGCGATAGCCGCCTGGCCACGCGTCGTTATGTGGAAAATCAGCGTGTGCTGAACTGTTTCTCTTATACCGGTGGATTTGCGGTTTCAGCATTAATGGGTGGATGCCGTCAGGTCGTCAGCGTTGACACCTCTCAGGAAGCGCTCGATATTGCCCGCCAGAACGTGGAACTGAACAAGCTGGATCTGAGCAAAGCTGAGTTCGTGCGTGATGATGTGTTCAAACTTCTGCGAGCTTATCGCGATCGTGGTGAGAAATTCGACGTCATCGTGATGGATCCGCCGAAATTTGTCGAAAACAAAAGCCAGTTGATGGGTGCCTGCCGCGGCTATAAGGACATCAATATGCTGGCTATTCAGTTACTGAATCCGGGCGGCGTACTGCTGACTTTCTCCTGCTCTGGGCTTATGACCACCGATTTATTTCAGAAAATCATCGCTGATGCCGCAATAGATGCTGGTCGTGATGTACAATTTATAGAGCAGTTCCGTCAGGCCGCCGATCACCCGGTGATCGCTACCTACCCGGAAGGGCTGTATCTGAAAGGGTTTGCCTGTCGCATCATGTAACTTGAAAAGTGGAATATTACCCTTACATAGAGGGTATCTATTTCCCGGGAGGTGACTATGATTGCCAGCAAATTCGGTATCGGCCAGCAGGTCCGCCATTCCCTGTTAGGTTACCTCGGAGTGGTCGTGGATATCGACCCGGAATATTCGCTTGATCAACCGTCAGCCGATGAGTTGGCGGTTAACGACGAACTTCGCGCCGCTCCCTGGTATCACGTGGTGATGGAAGACGATAATGGTCTGCCAGTACATACGTATCTGGCCGAAGCACAACTGAGTAGCGAGCTACAGGAAGAACATCCGGAGCAACCGTCGATGGATGAACTG
This sequence comes from Citrobacter sp. Cf116, assembly GCF_030336505.1. Lineage (NCBI taxonomy): Bacteria > Pseudomonadati > Pseudomonadota > Gammaproteobacteria > Enterobacterales > Enterobacteriaceae > Citrobacter > Citrobacter sp. Cf116. The sequence continues at coordinate 145,899 of NZ_JAOWEQ010000040.1, forward strand.
GCGCGAACAATTCGAAAACAGCTTCAGGCCCCGCGCCTGCGCAATTGATGCAAACACAGACCCGATTAGCTAATCGGGTCTGTGCGTTTTGTTCGGCTACAGATCAACCTTACTTCGCCAGTCCCAGCCGCGGGATCTCAATCGCCGGGCAACGATCCATCACCACCGTCAACCCTGCATCACGAGCCAGTACGGCTGCTTGCTCGTTAATCACGCCGAGCTGCATCCATAGGGTCTTCGCGCCGATGGCAATTGCCTCCTGAGCAACACCCCACGCCGCTTCGGAATTACGGAAGACATCTACCATATCCACTTTCTCTGGTACATCTGCCAGCGTCGCATAGCCCTGCTGCCCCAGCAGTGTTTTTCCGGCAACTTTCGGTGAAACAGGAATAACGTGATAGCCATGATCGAGTAAATATTTCATAACCCGATAGCTTGGGCGATCGGGTTTATCGCTTGCTCCCACCAGTGCAATCGTGCGGGTCGTTGTCAAAATGCCAGCAATATCGGTCTCTTTCATCGTTTTCCTCCAGGCTGTTTAGCAAAGTGTACGACAAACCTGACTTTGCGACCATTCATCCCATACTGGCGCATGAGAGCTAAACTCAAAAATATGTCTATATGTTAGTAAACATGATTATCGAAAAATTTAGATACATCTTATACAGATTTTTTCTGGACAGGAGAAACCTATGAAAGCCGGCATTGTGACAGCCTTAATTGCCCTGTGTTTGCCGGTAACCGTTTTTGCTACCTCTCTACGTCTGTCTAATGATATTGACCTTCTGGTGCTGGACGGAAAAAAAGTCTCCAGCTCATTACTGCGTGGTGCCGACAGTATTGAGCTGGAAAATGGTCGGCACCAACTCGTGTTTCGCGTAGAAAAAACCATTCGCCTGTCCAGCCACGAAGAACGTCTGTATATTTCGCCCCCGCTGGTCATCAGCTTTGATACCCAACTCGTCAGTCAGGTTAATTTTCACCTGCCACGTCTGAGCAACGAGCGAGATGCAACGCATTTTGATGATGCACCACGCGTAGAACTGCTGGATGGGGATTCCATGCCTATACCGGTTAAGCTGGATATTCTGTCAATCACATCCACCGCCAAAATCGTAGATTATGAAATGGAAACAGAGCGCTATAACAAAGCGGCTAAGCATGCGTCTTTACCGCAATTTGCCACGATGATGGCCGATGACAGTTCACTGCTTTCCGGGGTATCTGAACTGGATCGCGTGCCGCCTCAGTCGCAAACGCTGACCGAGCAGCGCTTAAAATATTGGTTTCAACAGGCTGACGCACAAACGCGAAGTAACTTCTTACAATGGGCTGAGAAACAGCCCCCATCGTGACATTTATGTTCGTATACGCATTTTTTTTGTCTTTCTCTTGCAGCGTCAAGTGCTTCCAGTACTCTGTAACAAGGTTAACTTGGGAGCTGTACTATGGAATTAACGACTCGCACATTACCAGCGCAGAAACATATTGCGTTGGTCGCACACGATCACTGCAAAAAGATGTTGATGAGCTGGGTTGAACGCCACCAGCCATTACTGGAAAAACACGTTCTGTATGCTACAGGAACAACAGGAAATCTAATTCAACGCGCGACAGGAATGGACGTCAACGCCATGCTGAGCGGCCCGATGGGGGGTGACCAGCAGGTGGGTGCGCTAATTTCAGAAGGGAAAATTGATGTGCTGATTTTCTTCTGGGATCCGCTCAACGCCGTTCCCCACGATCCTGATGTCAAAGCCCTGCTACGCCTGGCCACAGTCTGGAACATTCCGGTCGCCACCAACGTGTCAACGGCTGATTTTATTATCCAGTCGCCAAACTTCAACGACGCAACGGATATCTTGATCCCGGATTACGCCCGTTATCTTGCAGAACGCCTCAAATAAACGCTAAGCAGGCGGCAACTGCCGCCTGCTTTTCAAGGTTTCCGGGTCACCGGAACGTCTAATTGCTTAAGCTCATCAACAAAACATGATGGCGCGTCTTTGCTAAACAGTAGCCATACCCGATGTCGTGCACGCGTTAGCGCCACATACAGCAACCGCCGCTCTTCAGCATCAGGAAAATCTTCAACTGCCGGGAGTAACGCCTCTTCCATAATCGACTCGCGAGCCGGAGCCGGAAAACCGTCATTCCCGTCATGAAGCCCCATAACAATGACGTAATCCGCCTGCTGCCCTTTGCTAGCATGAATAGTCATAAAATCCAACTGCAGCTTGGGCCAGCGGGTGGTCGCTTTGTCCAGGCTGGCTGGCTTCAGATGATGGTACCGCGCCAGCACCAGAATTCTCTCTTCAGCTTTCACAAAACCCGACAACTTATCCAGCAACAGATCTAACTGACTTTCATCGAGCAACGTGACAGCTTTTTTATCACCGATCGTCAGACTGTTCAGCGGTTTCGTGAGCTGATGTGGGTTTTGCTGGATAAACTGGTTTGCGACTTCGCCAATCCGGCTATTAAAACGGTAAGTCGTATCCAGATTACAGCTATCGCCCTCACCAAAATTTTGCTGGAATGCGGTCGTCAGAGAAAGCTGTGCTCCGCTGAACCGGTAAATGGCCTGCCAGTCATCTCCCACGGCAAACAGTGTGGTCTGCGAGTTTTGTTTTCGCAAGGCGGCTAACAGGGCGGCGCGCTGAGGGGAAATATCCTGAAATTCATCGACCAGAATATGTTTCCACGGACTGATAAACCGCCCCTTCTCCAGAATGACAATAGCCTGATGGATCAACCCGGAGAAATCGACGGCATTCTCATCCTTCAGGGCACTCTTCCAGGCCTTGAGCAGCGGCGCCATTAGCTTTATGCGTTTACTGAACAGATCGCGGATCTCCTCCGGAGCATTAGCAATCATCTCCGCCTGTGCTCCACCATGCATCCGCATCAAACTAACCCAGCGATCCAACCGGGAGGCCAGACGGCGCTGTAATTTTTCGTCATCCCAGAAGTTACCTTCGGGTACAGACCACTGCATTTCTTCTTCTAACCATTGTCGCCAGCCTTTAGCCTGAGCCTTTTTCTCACTGCACTGCTGACGCCAGGTCGTTATAAATAGTTTGTTGCGAGCGGCGGCATCATTTTCCAGCTTGCTCACTGTTGGAACTTTTTTGCTACCTTGCGAAATAATGTACAACGCCAGTGAATGGAACGTCCGCGCAGTGACCTCGTCCGTATGCAGACGCTCACGAATGCGGTCATCCATCTCCTGGGCTGCTTTGCGTCCAAACGCCAGCAACAGGATCTGTTCAGCCGCCGCCTCTCCTCGAGCAAGCAGCCAGCCCGCACGGGCGACCAATACGGATGTTTTGCCGCTTCCGGCCCCCGCAAGAACCAATAAGGATTGCTCACCGTTCACTACCGCGCGCGCCTGAGCCGGATTCAACGGCGAAGATTCAATATGCTGGAAAAACTCAGCATACTCTTCCAGCATTGCCTCGGTGTACGCCTGATTGTGCTGTAAGCGGCAGGCTTCAATGTCCTTCAACCACGCCTGGCATTGACGTAACGCCTCCCGGCAATTTTCAAATTCTTCCAGCCGATTAACCGGGAGCGGTAAAGCAGCAAAGGCACGGCGAATCTGCTGCTGCAGCCCTGATGTTTGTTCGCGCGTCAGCCATTTACTTTCACTAGTACGCGCCGCTATCGCATCCAACTGCTGCTGTAAAACCCCCGCAGCAACGTCACTCATTTCCTGGCTCCACTGTTGCCAGAGTGCATTCAAATGATGATGGAAGCGCTGGGTTTCCGCCCACTCTGTACCGTGAAGACGGACCACCTTCTCATCCGGGAGTACAAACTCCAGCTCGCCCCACACCAGACCACGTTTGCAATGAATAGCCAGTAACTGATTGAAGGGAATAAGATACTCGTGACGATCGCCGGAAACTTTAATCCCGGCATTGAGAATAACGGCCCGATCGTAAGGGTGTTGTGCCAGACGTTTTCCAAGAGAAGTAGCTTTCAGTTCCATAAGACTCAAGCGGATCCACACGAAGAGGTTTGCTTATCAGTGTAACCGCCAGAGAAAACGTGCTCCAGCCCAAAAAAACGTTACAATTGCCGAATTCACAGAAAACCAGAGTTAACCGAGGGTTTATGCGTACTGTTCTGAATATTTTAAATTTTGTGCTTGGAGGGTTCGCCACCACCCTGGCCTGGTTACTGGCAACGCTGGTCAGTGTCGTGCTTATTTTTACTTTACCCTTAACCCGTTCATGCTGGGAGATAACCCGACTTTCGCTGTTTCCCTATGGCAACGAAGCGATACATGTCGATGAACTGAATCCGGCCGGTAAAAGCGTCCTGTTGAATACCGGCGGCACCGTGCTCAATATTTTCTGGCTGATTTTCTTCGGCTGGTGGTTGTGTCTGATGCACATTGTCTCTGGTATTGCTCAGTGCATAACGATTATTGGTATTCCGGTTGGCATTGCGAACTTTAAAATCGCTGCCATTGCGCTCTGGCCGGTGGGTCGCCGGGTAGTTTCAGTAGAAGTTGCCCGTGCAGCGCGTGAAGCCAATGCACGTCGTCGCTTTGAATAATCAGGACCAATGGCCTTTATGTTAAGTCCTCTGCTCAAACGCTATACCTGGAACAGCACCTGGTTGTACTACGTGCGGATTTTTATCGCGCTATGCGGTACAACGGCGCTGCCCTGGTGGCTGGGTGACGTCAAGCTGACCATCCCTCTCACGCTAGGTATGGTCGCTGCCGCACTTACCGATCTCGACGATCGTCTCGCGGGCCGACTGCGCAATTTAATCATCACGCTGGTGTGCTTTTTTATTGCCTCAGCCTCCGTTGAACTGCTCTTCCCATGGCCCTGGCTGTTTGCTATTGGGTTAACGCTTTCCACCAGCGGTTTTATTCTGCTGGGGGGATTAGGCCAGCGCTATGCAACCATCGCTTTTGGCGCGTTGCTCATCGCCATTTACACGATGCTGGGCACCTCGCTTTACGATCAGTGGTATCAACAACCAATCCTGCTGCTCGCTGGCGCTATCTGGTATAACCTGCTGACGCTCACCGGACATCTTCTGTTCCCCATCCGCCCCTTACAGGATAATCTTGCACGCAGCTACGAACAATTAGCGCACTACCTGGAACTGAAGTCGCGTCTTTTTGATCCCGACATAGAAGATGAAAGCCAGGCGCCGTTGTATGATTTAGCCCTCGCTAATGGGCAACTGATGGCAACGCTAAACCAGACCAAAGTGTCGCTGCTGACTCGCCTGCGCGGTGACCGTGGACAACGGGGAACACGTCGCACGCTACATTACTATTTTGTGGCGCAGGATATTCATGAACGCGCAAGCTCCTCACATATTCAGTATCAAACGCTACGCGATCATTTCCGTCATAGCGATGTGATGTTCCGCTTCCAGCGGTTGATGTCGATGCAAGGACAAGCCTGTTCACAATTGTCTCGTTGTATTTTATTACGCACGCCTTACCAGCACGATCCGCACTTTGAACGCGTCTTCACCCATATAGATGCCGCACTTGAGCGCATGCGTGCCAGTGGTGAGCCTGCAGATCTGCTCAATACGCTGGGATTCTTACTATCGAACCTGCGGGCTATCGATGCGCAACTGGCCACCATTGAGTCTGAACAGGCTCAGGTACTCTCGCGCAATGAGTCTGAAAATCAGCTTGCTGATGACAGTCCCCATGGATTCAGCGATATCTGGTTACGCCTGAGCCGTAATTTCACCCCAGAGTCCGCACTGTTCCGCCATGCCGTCCGCATGTCGTTAGTACTCTGTGTTGGTTATGCCATTATCCAGGTAACCGGCATGAATCACGGATACTGGATCTTGCTGACCAGCCTGTTTGTCTGTCAACCAAACTACAATGCCACCCGACATCGCCTGGCGCTCAGGATTATCGGCACGTTGGTTGGGATTGCCATCGGTTTACCGATCCTGTGGTTTGTGCCCTCTTTAGAAGGGCAGCTAATACTTTTAGTGATCACTGGTGTACTGTTTTTTGCCTTTCGCAACGTCCAGTATGCGCATGCCACCATGTTTATCACGCTGCTGGTATTACTGTGCTTTAACCTGCTCGGCGAAGGCTTTGAGGTTGCGCTGCCGCGTGTCATCGATACGCTAATTGGCTGTGCTATCGCCTGGGCGGCTGTCAGTTTCATCTGGCCAGACTGGCGTTTTCGTAATCTACCACGGGTAATTGAGCGGGCGACTGACGCTAACTGCCGCTACCTTGATGCAATTCTCGAACAATACCATCAGGGTCGTGATAATCGTCTGGCCTACCGTATCGCTCGCCGTGACGCGCATAACCGTGATGCTGAACTCGCCTCCGTGGTGTCAAACATGTCGAGCGAGCCGGATGTGACGGCCCAAACCCGCGAAACGGCGTTCCGTTTACTGTGTCTCAACCATACGTTTACCAGCTATATTTCTGCGCTTGGCGCACATCGCGAACAGTTGACCAATCCAGACGTTCTGGCATTGCTGGATGACGCTGTTTGCTATGTTGATGATGCCCTTCACCATCAACCCGCTGACGAGCAACGCGTATACCAGGCGTTAGAAGGGCTGAAGCAGCGAATTCAGCACCTGGAACCACGCCCGGACAGTAAAGAGCCTCTGGTCGTTCAGCAAGTTGGGTTATTGATCGCTCTGCTCCCGGAAATCCGGCGATTACAGCAGCAAATTGCCGTACTACCTTCTAATACCCCGGTTCCGGCGTAAGAGAACTTACCCACTCCACCAGCTCCTGGCGACGCGTCGCCGGGAGCGCGGCTTCATGTATCCCCCCTACCGCGCCTTCAAGGGCATAGAGTACTTTTACCGTCAGAGCCGGGTTATTTTGCCGAAGTTTCAGCCAGCACATTTGTGCTCCCAACGACCGCATTGTCCCCTCATCTTTAATTCCAACTTCATTCAGCAGAGTCTCCAGATGAAACGTCATATTCGGCAATTCCCGCAGACGATGCTGGGTAAAGCGACTCTGTTTTTCCTTAACCGCTGCATCCAACGAATATCGCGATAACGACACCAGTTGCTGCTGGTTTTGCCACAGGGCATCGTTCACCTGGTAATAATTAAGTACAAGAGGACGTCCCCGCTTAATAAATGTCAGCCAGACAGGAGAATTTTGTACACAATACTGGGCGCTCTGTTCACAGGCGCGAAGATACAACTCACCATTGGCGACCATGGCAAAGACCGTATCGCCAACCGTCAGACTGTAGCCACCAAACAGTGAGCGATAGTGAATTGTCCCCAGAGAAGCCAGATATTCCTGCGATTTATAGATCCTTGCATAAGAAAGCTCTTTCATAAAAATCCTTTTTAAATCATAACGTAAGCAAATGATTTTCAGTAGCGGATCCGTTAATGACGAAAATAGGCAACTTATGCGTATGGGGCAAGATGAATTTTATTTTTCCCGTGACGATGACTAAAAATTGCGAACCTGTTTCCGAAAATAAGGTTGATCTTTGTTGATGGTAGGGTTACTGTATATTCATACAGTAACTCACAGGGCTGGATTGATTATGTACACTTCAGGCTATGCAAATCGTTCTTCGTCGTTCTCTTCCGCATCAAGCAGCATTGCGCGCGTTTCATCAGAGAACGCAACCGCTGGGCTTATCAGTGAAGTAGTCTATCGCGAGGACCAGCCCATGATGACGCAACTACTGCTGCTTCCTCTGCTGCAACAGTTAGGGCAGCAATCACGCTGGCAGCTGTGGCTGACGCCTCAGCAAAAATTAAGCCGGGAGTGGGTGCAGTCAGCCGGACTTCCATTGACAAAAGTAATGCAGATTAGCCAACTCTCCCCCTGCAATACGCTGGAATCGATGATCCGTGCGCTGCGCACAGGTAATTACAGTGTCGTTATCGGCTGGCTGGCAGAAGAATTAACGGAAGATGAACATGCCGAGCTGGTAAAAGCGGCTGATGAAGGAAATGCGATGGGTTTTATCATGCGTCCTGTTTGCGCACAGTCACTTGCGGGGAGACAGCATTCCGGGCTAAAAATTCACTCGAATTTGTATCATTGAGTAAAATTAGGATTTATCCTGGAATTTTTTTTCATGCTTTAATTTGCCTTTGAGCTTTAACGCGTTTTTCGTCCGAACGCCTGTCTCAAGCGGTTTTCAGGAAATCCTCAGTGCATTTAGTCATCAATAAATGTTAAATATTATGTATACAAGCCTTTTTTTTTCATATGCCTGACGGACTTCACACTTGTAAGTTTTCAACTACGTTGTAGACTTTACATCGCCAGGGGTGCTCGGCGTAAGCCGCAGATATCGGTAGAGCAACTATTGAACTGGTCCCCGGGTGAAGGATTTAACCGTGTTATCTCTCTTCGGAGATATTCATGGCGAATTTTGGATGATAACGAGGCGCAAAAAATGAAAAAGACAGCTATCGCAATTGCAGTGGCACTGGCTGGTTTCGCTACCGTGGCGCAGGCCGCTCCGAAAGATAACACCTGGTACGCTGGTGCTAAAATGGGCTGGTCTCAGTACCATGATATTGGCAACAACCAGATCAACAACGCCGGTCCGACCCACGAAAGCCAACTGGGTGCCGGTGCGTTCGGTGGTTATCAGGTTAACCCGTACGTTGGTTTTGAAATGGGTTACGACTGGTTAGGCCGTATGCCGTACAAAGGCTACACCGACCAGACTCATCAAAACGGCGCTTTCAAAGCTCAGGGCGTTCAGCTGACCGCTAAACTGGGTTACCCAATCACTGACGATCTGGACGTTTATACCCGTCTGGGTGGTATGGTTTGGCGTGCAGACGCTAAAAACAACGAAGGCTTCAAAGACCACGACACTGGTGTATCCCCAGTATTCGCTGGTGGCGTAGAGTATGCAATTACTCCTGAAATCGCTACCCGTCTGGAATACCAGTGGACCAACAACATCGGTGACGCGAACACCGTTGGTGGTCGTCCGGATAACGGCCTGTTGAGCGTTGGTGTTTCTTACCGTTTCGGCCAGCAGGAAGAAGCAGCTCCAGTAGTTGTTGCTCCGGCTCCGGCTCCAGAAGTACAGACCAAGCACTTCACTCTGAAGTCTGACGTTCTGTTCAACTTCAACAAAGCAACTCTGAAACCAGAAGGCCAGCAGGCTCTGGACCAGATGTACAGCCAGCTGAGCAACCTGGATCCGAAAGACGGTTCCGTAGTGGTTCTGGGCTTCACTGACCGCATCGGTTCTGACGCTTACAACCAGGGTCTGTCCGAGAAACGTGCTCAGTCCGTTGTTGATTACCTGATCTCTAAAGGTATTCCTTCTGACAAAATCTCTGCACGTGGCATGGGTGAATCCAACCCTGTTACTGGCAACACCTGTGACAACGTGAAAGCTCGCGCTGCACTGATCGACTGCCTGGCTCCGGATCGTCGTGTTGAGATCGAAGTTAAAGGCATCAAAGACGTTGTAACTCAGCCTCAGGCTTAAGTTATCGTCTTATAAAAAAACCCCGCTATGCGGGGTTTTTTTTCATCTGTTTCCACTCAAAACAAGCCTCTTGTTACACCAGCCAACCGCTAGTCTTTTCCCAGCAACGCCTGTAAATCCTGCTTCAATGTCGACATTTTGTTCGCGTACTTCTCTTTATGCTCTGCGTCTTCAATCAGCTGCACTATAGTTTCAGAAAGTGTTTTTCCGCGCCGCTGCGCAAGACCTGCCAGACGCTGCCAGACCATAAACTCCAGATCGATAGATTTCTTACGCGTATGTTGATGTTCTGCATTAAAGTGCCGCTTACGCCTCGCCCGGATCGTTTGCTTCATACGATTGAGCAGTGCAGGGTTCATGTATTCTTCAATCCAGGCGTTGACCCGAACCGGTTCATTTTCGAGGGTTAGCAACAAATCAACGGCTTCTTTGGCAGCGCTGGCTTCCACATAGCGGGTAATCAACTCCCCCTCGCGATGCTTCTTCACCAGGTACTTCCATTTCCATCCGCTTTCAAGATTTTCAAGTTGTTGATATTTCATTGCGATCTCAATGTTACCGTGTAACTCTTATCAGAATATCAGCTTTTTCGGCATCTGAAGAAAAGAATATCCAGCCTGTGAACTGTCGCGCGTCATCACAACCGTTTCGCGGCGCTTTCCAGGTGTTTAGTGGTGAGGGTTACGGTATAATCTCGTTTTTTACAACAGACTAAAAAACATCAACTTTGACCATTACGAAACTTGCATGGCGTGATCTGGTTCCTGATACCGACAGTTATCAGGAAGTATTTGCACAGCCGCACGTCACTGACGACACCGACACCTTACTTAGTGATACTCAGCCACGTTTACAATTCGCGCTAGAGCAGCTTCTTCAGCACTGGACAACATCCTCGTTCATGTTGGTGAAAGCACCGGAGGAGCTTGAGTATCTCAACCTTATTGCAAAAGCAGCACGTCCCTTGCACACGGATGCAGGAAGCCTGACTGGCGGTCATTACGACATCTCCGGTCACACTATTCGTTATCGTACAGCTGAAAAAGCGGAAGACAATTTTGCGACGTTGACGCAGGTGGTCAGCGCTGACTGGGCCGAAGCTGAACAACTGTTTGGCTGTCTACGTCAGTTCAATGGCGAAATTACGCTGCAGCCAGGTCTGGTACATCAGGCCAATGGGGGGGTGCTGGTTATCTCATTGCGCACGCTGTTGGCCCAACCTCTGTTGTGGATGCGTCTGAAAGCCATTGTCAGCCACGAGCGTTTTGATTGGGTGGCTTTTGATGAGTCTCGCCCACTGCCTGTCTCTGTTCCGCCTATGCCGCTTAAACTGAAAGTGATTTTGGTGGGTGAGCGTGAATCGCTGGCGGATTTCCAGGACATGGAACCAGAGTTGGCTGAGCAGGCCATTTACAGCGAGTTTGAAGATAATCTGCAGATAGTGGATGCCGAAACCATGACGCAGTGGTGTCAGTGGGTCACGCATACTGCCATGCGCAATAATTTGCCTTACCCCGCTCCTGATGCCTGGCAGGTTTTGATCCGTGAAGCCGTCCGCTATACCGGTGAACAGGATACATTGCCGCTTAACCCGCTGTGGATCACCAGACAGTTCAAAGAGGTAGCCCCGTTATGCGAGAGCGAAACCTGCAACGCTGAGCAGTTCAGCCTGATGCTGGCTCAGCGCGAATGGCGTGAGGGATTCCTGGCTGAACGCATGCAGGATGAAATTCTGCAAGAGCAGATCCTTATCGAGACAGAAGGCGAGCGTATTGGCCAGATCAACGCCTTGTCGGTGATTGAGTTTCCAGGCCACCCACGCGCATTTGGCGAACCTTCTCGTATCAGTTGCGTCGTGCATATTGGCGACGGCGAGTTTACGGACATTGAGCGCAAAGCCGAGCTCGGCGGAAATATTCATGCCAAGGGTATGATGATTATGCAGGCGTTCCTGATGTCGGAACTCCAGCTTGAGCAGCAAATCCCTTTCTCTGCCTCGCTGACCTTTGAGCAATCTTACAGCGAAGTGGACGGTGACAGCGCGTCTATGGCAGAACTGTGCGCATTGATCAGCGCCCTCGCCGACGTGCCTGTTAATCAAAGTATCGCCATTACCGGTTCTGTCGATCAGTTTGGTCGGGCGCAACCTGTCGGTGGTCTGAATGAGAAAATTGAAGGTTTCTTCGCCATCTGCCAGCAGCGTGAGCTGACGGGCACGCAGGGCGTTATCATTCCTTCGGCTAACGTCAGACACCTCAGCCTGCATCCCGCGCTGCTACAGGCCATAGAAGAAGAAAAATTCACTATCTGGGCGGTGGACGACGTAACTGATGCGCTGCCACTGTTGTTAAATCTGGTGTGGGATGGCGAAGGCCAGACAACGCTGATGCAAACCATTCAGGAGCGTATTGCCACGGCTACGCAACAGGAAGGTCGTCACCGTTTTCCATGGCCGCTACGTTGGCTGAACTGGATTATTCCGAACTGATCGGACTTGTTCAGCGTACACGTGTTAGCTATCCTGCGTGCTTCAATAAAATAAGGCTTACAGAGAACATGGTAGATAAACGCGAATCCTATACGAAAGAAGACCTTCTTGCCTCTGGTCGCGGTGAACTGTTTGGCGCAAAAGGGCCACAACTGCCAGCACCAAGCATGCTGATGATGGACCGTGTCATCAAGATGACCGAAACCGGTGGCAACTTTGACAAAGGTTATGTTGAAGCTGAACTGGATATCAACCCAGACCTGTGGTTCTTCGGTTGTCACTTTATCGGCGATCCGGTGATGCCGGGCTGCCTGGGTCTCGACGCCATGTGGCAGCTGGTTGGATTCTATCTCGGCTGGCTGGGCGGCGAAGGTAAAGGCCGTGCGCTGGGCGTAGGTGAAGTTAAATTCACCGGCCAGGTTCTGCCGACTGCGAAGAAAGTCACTTACCGCATTCACTTCAAACGTATCGTTAACCGTCGCCTGATCATGGGCCTGGCTGATGGTGAAGTGCTGGTTGATGGTCGCCTGATCTACACCGCAAACGATCTGAAAGTGGGTCTGTTCCAGGACACTTCCGCGTTCTAATCCAGGACGGCGTAGCAGCCAGACATTAACGTTTCTCCGTTTTATCTGGTGTGCAAAAAGGCGAAACCTCCGCTCTGCGGAGGTTTCTTTTATCTAAAGAGACAGAATCAGGCCATTAAAACCCTATCCCCCATGGCTTCTCGCCAGCCTCCCAGCCAGTATGACCTCTGATTCAGCGTCTGATAGGGACACATTTCTTTTGAGCGTCCGGCAATGCCGGCCTGATATCCACGTTGATGTGCCCGTTCCAGGCGATCTCGTTTTTGTCTCTTCATGCCTCGTTTCCCTCATTTTTTGGTCTGGTGGAAAAGAAAACAGTGATTACTAAGTGTGCAATCACACTAAACGAATACCCCTAAACATTAGGCCCGTCAATGCGCAAAATTCACGCCAGTGTCATATTTGTGAGCTAGCCTCTAAATCATTTGTACAAAAATAGTCAGTCAGAACAGCTATCTCCACGGCTAAAAAAATAAAAAAAACCGCCCCGGGCGGTGAGCCAGGGGCGGCATAATTTACAATTATTTAAGCTTATGGGATGCGTTTCAGCTCTTGAGCAATAGCCGTCGCTTCCTGACTCCAGGCGTTGGCAAGAACCTTCACCATCTCATCGTAGCCGTCTTTAGTCTGTACAGCTTCGATGTGGAATGGACGTTTGATCAGTTGTCCCTGATGATTCAGCAACCATTCACCACTCACGATAACCTTACCATCGTAACGACCGTGGAAGCCGGTTACGGTGACGTTCAGCGTGTCCTGGGTGCTTCCCAGCGGCTGCGAAGCAACAACCCAGCCAGGCAACTGCATGCTGAGGTTAGCAACCAGCGTATTGCGCAATTGCTGATCTAATGGGCTGGCCCAGAGATTATTATTGGCTATAACATATTGCACATCGCTGGTCTGGTAAACCACCCCATTACCGGCCAGATAATCAGGTACCGCAATCTGTTCAACCCACAGCAGACGGTTTCCCTGATTGGCGGAGCTCTGCACACCGCCTTGTGCGATAGGGAGCTGGTAATAGCTTTTATTCTCTCCGCTGGAGCTGCATGACGTCAGCCAGACCGCCATCATCACCACTAGCCACTTTTTCATTGTTTCGCCCTCTTCGGCTCTGGATCTTTTTTGTCCTTCGCTTCAAATACCAGCGCATTACTCTTATCGTTCAGCGTTTTCAGTACCGGTTGCAGTTCACGTAGCACCTGATCAAGACGCTGCATATCTGCCACCATCTTGTTGTAGGCCGCGGAACCAGGCTGGAAGCCCTGCATGCTACGATTTAGTTCACGCAGCGTGTTCTGCATATCCGCCGGAAGATCCTGCATCGACTGGCTGGACGTGATCTTGTTCATGTTATCCAGCGTGGTTTGCAGATGCTTCATCGTGCGCTGGCTTTCCGACAGCGTATTGGTTGCCTGCTCAATCATCGGGTTCAGCGGCAGATTATTAATCTTATCCAACGCTTCCATCAGACGCTGTTGGATCTGCGCCAGACCACCGCTCACGGTCGGAATAATTTGATAACCATTAAATTCACGCACACCAGTAATCGGCGGCTCTTTCGGGTAGAAGTCGAGATCGACATACAGCGCGCCGGTCACCAGGTTCCCGGTTTTGAGCGATGCCCGTAATCCGCGTTTAAGCAATTCCGCCAGATGAGCACCAACATCAGTATCTTCGCCCAGCTGCGCCTTCAGACGTTCTGGTTCGATGCGTACCAGCACCGGAATGCGGTAATCATTGTTGAACACCTGGCGCATATTCGGTGAGAAGAAAGGTACTTTACTCACCGTACCCAAGCGGATGCCACGGAATTCCAGCGGCGCACCAGGCTGCAGGCCACGAATCGAATCTTTAAAGAACATCAGATAATCGATATGATCGGTATACAGTGAATCCTGAATGCTTTTTTGATCGTCATAAAGATTAAACGCTGACTGTTGTGCGACCGGCTCGCCCTGCTCTAAACCTTCTGGCACATCAAAACTTACACCACCGCCAAACAGCGTGGAGAGCGACCCCATTTCTACGCGCATACCTGCTGAGGTAAGATCTACGGCGATCCCGCTGTCTTTCCAGAAACGCACATTACTGGTCACCAGACGATCGTTAGGCGCATTAATGAAAAGCTGATAGCTGATCGTACGCTTTTGCGCATCAAATGTGCTGGTTTCAACCGAACCTACACGATAGCCGCGAAAAAGCACCGGATCGCCCGGACTCAACTGACCGGCTTTTTTGCTGTCCAGAATCACACGGATCCCTTTTGCATCTGGCGGGGCCAGCGGCGGTGAATCCAGCAGTTGGTAATTTTCCAGCTTACTGCCTTTATTGCCAGGCTGCAGTTCAATATAAGCCCCGGACAATAGCGTGCCGAGCCCACTGATACCTTCACGTCCAACCTGCGGCTTCACCACCCAAAAGACAGAATCTTTATGCAGCAGCTTTTCCATTCCGGAGTTAAGACGCGCTTTAATCTCCACATGGGTCAGATCATCCGTCAGGGTTGCGCTCTCAACGATGCCGACGTCTACACTGCGGCTCTTAATCGTCGTTTTGCCCCCTTCAATACCTTCGGCATTGGTGGTAATAAGCGTGACCTGTGGCCCCTGATGACTGTAGTGATAAAACAGAACCCACGCGCCAATGAGTGCAGTGACGATAGGAAATATCCACACGGGCGACCAGTTTTTTACCTTTTGCACTTTGGCTTCCCCACTTTTAGATTCCATGCTGTCAGGACTCCTCATGGCCTGGTTCTGGTTCACGATCCCACGACAGACGCGGATCAAATGTCATCGCAGAAAACATTGTCATAATGACGACTAAAGCAAACATCAAAGCACCCATTGCAGGATAAATGTTCATTAACCCTCCCATGCGCACCAGCGCAGAGAGTACCGCAATCACAAATACGTCGATCATTGACCAGCGACCGACAAATTCCACAACTTCATAAATCAGGTGCATACGTTCACTGTCGCGTTTGCCGTGCCCTTTGGCGTCCCAGCATAGCCAGGCAATGGCGATCATTTTCAACGTCGGCACCATAATACTGGCGATAAAGATAACCGCAGCCACCGGATACGAGCCTTCGCTCCAGATTAAAACCACCCCCTCAAGTATGGTTGACGGCAGCTTTGACCCGAGCAAATCGGTAATCATAATCGGCAGAATATTGGCAGGAAGATAAAGCATGATTGACGTAAACAGTAATGCCAACGTCCATTGCAGACTGTTTTTACGCCGCACATAGCCTTTCGTCTGACAGCGTGGGCACACCCGTTCATCAGCGGGAAGTATTGCAGTGCAGCAAGAGCAGGAACGCAGTCCCTGTCGAATACCAGGCACGCCAGGTTTTAAGGCCTGCTTTATGACAGGCATTGGCGCAATATCATCCCATAGCCAGCGACGGTCAACGCACTGAAATGCACGCAACTGTAAAACGCAAAAGAAGCACCACGGAATAAAGCTGCTGCCCACGCCGATATCGCCGTAGGCCATCAGCTTAACAAAGCTCACCAGCACGCCGGCGAGGAAGATTTCTGCCATTCCCCAGCTTTTTAACTGAAACAAAATGCGCGCCAGCCATGCTTTAAGCCGCTCGGGCATCTGAACCCGGTTTACCAGTAGCAGGATCGTCAGCAGGCAAAAGGCCGGAACCAGCTGAACGAATAAGATAAAGAAGGTGCCGAGACTGGCGTAATCTTCAGAAAAGAGCACGCTGGGAATTTGCAGCAACGTCACTTCACTACTCACCCCTGCGACGTTCATATTCACAAAGGGAAAGAGGTTTGACAGCAGCAGCATAAATAGTGCGGCTAAAACATAGGCAGTGGGACGCTGCCGGGGCGCGTCCCACTCAACGGTTAACGTAGTGCCACATCGTGGACATGCCGCTTTCTGACCATGCTCAAGGCGAGGTAACGCCACCAGCATGTCACACTGCGAGCACAAAATATGCTTCGCGGCATGGTGATGTTCGCACATAGGTGCTCCTTTAATTATGCGCCATTCTTCAAAGACTCAAGATACTCCCAGCGCTCAAAGGCTTGCTCAAGTTCTTGTTCCGCTTCGTTCAAATTAGCTAACACCTGTTGCGTTTGCTCGTGAGGCTGACTGAAAAACGCGGCGTCAGCAACCTGAGCCTGTAAGGCTTCCAGCTTAGCTTCCAGTTCTTCAAGCAACGCGGGGAGCTGCTCCAGTTCGCGCTGCAGTTTATAGCTTAGTTTGCTGGTGCCGCGTTTGACAATTTCTGCTTTAGGAGCGGCTGGCTCCTCTGTTTTTTTCGCAACTGGCTGCTTAAACGCCACATACTGCGATTGTTGACTGCGCGCATCATGATAACCGCCGACATAACGACCAATTTTACCGCCGCCTTCGAAGATCCAGCATTCGGTCACGGTATTATCGACAAACTGACGGTCGTGGCTCACCAGCAGCACGGTGCCCTGGTAGCTATCAATCAACTCTTCGAGCAGTTCCAGCGTTTCGACGTCAAGATCGTTCGTTGGTTCATCGAGAATCAACAGATTGCTGGGTTTCAGGAACAAACGCGCCAATAACAGGCGATTACGTTCCCCGCCAGAGAGCGCACGTACTGGCGTCATCGCACGTTTCGGATGGAACAGGAAGTCCTGCAGGTAACCCAGCACATGGCGAGGTTTACCGTTAACCATCACCTCTTGCTTACCTTCAGCCAGGTTGTCCATCACGGTTTTATCGGGATCCAGTTCGGCGCGGTGCTGATCGAAATAGGCCACTTCCAGCTTGGTACCGACGTGAATGCGTCCGCTGTCAGCCTGAAGCTGACCTAACATCAACTTCAGCAGCGTTGTTTTGCCGCAGCCGTTAGGTCCGATTAGCGCGATCTTGTCGCTACGCTGCACCTGCGCGGAGAAATCTTTCACCAGCTGCTTTCCGTCAACCTGGTAATCCACATTCTCCATTTCGAAAACAATCTTGCCTGAACGGCTAGCCTCTTCGACTTGCATCTTCGCTGTGCCCATCACTTCGCGACGTTCGCCACGCTCGCGACGCATGGCTTTCAGTGCGCGCACGCGACCTTCGTTACGCGTACGACGCGCTTTGATACCCTGACGGATCCAGACTTCTTCCTGCGCCAACTTGCGGTCAAATTCCGCGTTTTGTAACTCTTCTACGCGCAACGCTTCTTCTTTATCCAGCAGATACTGATCGTAGCTCCCCGGATAGGTCACCAGCTTGCCGCGATCAAGATCGACAATACGCGTCGCCATATTGCGGATAAATGAACGGTCATGGGAAATGAAAATAATTGTCCCATTGAAGGTTTTCAGGAACCCTTCCAGCCAGTCGATGGTTTCAATATCCAGGTGGTTCGTCGGTTCATCTAACAGCAGCACGCGCGGGTTGCTCACTAACGCGCGGCCCAGCGCCGCCTTACGTAGCCAGCCGCCGGAAAGCGATGCCAGCTCCATGTCTGCTTCCAGGCCAAGCTGTTCCAGTACTTCATTAATACGGTTTTCCAGCTGCCACAGATTGTGGTGATCCAGCTGTTCCTGAACCTTCGCCAGTTCCTGGAGGTTTTTATCACTCGGATCGGCGATCACCAGATGCGAGATATCGTGATAACGCTTGAGGTAAACCGCCTGTTCTGCAATCCCTTCGGCAACAAAATCGTAGACGCTACCCTGCACGTTGCGCGGCGGATCCTGCTGCAGACGCGCCACAACCAGATCCTGCTCATAAATAATACGCCCATCGTCAAGACCCTGTTCACGGTTCAGGATCTTCATCAGCGTCGATTTGCCCGCGCCATTACGGCCAACCAGACAGACCCGCTCGTTATCTTCGATATGCAGTTCAGCATTATCAAGAAGCGGCGCATCGCTGAACGACAGCCATGCACCATGCATACTGATTAATGACATTTAATTTTCCTTTCAGGCTGCGGTAATCAGCCAGCAATTGTGGATCTGACGGTTACGGGCAAAGTCCTGGGAAAGCGTTTTTTGGGTGATTTCTTGTGCTTTCAATCCCAGTTCAGCCAAACCGTCGAGATCCATACGGAACCCACGTTTGTTGTTGGAGAACATGATCGTGCCGTCTTTACGCAGCAGACGTTTCAGATCTTTCATCAGCGCCAGATGATCGCGCTGCACATCAAACGAGTCTTCCATACGTTTTGAGTTAGAGAACGTCGGTGGATCGATGAAAATCAGATCAAACTGTTCATTGGCATCACGCAACCAGCCCAGGCAATCGGCCTGAATTAAACGGTGAGCGCGACCGCTCAGGCCGTTCAGACGCAGGTTGCGTTCCGCCCATTCCAGATAGGTACGCGACATATCAACTGTCGTGGTGCTACGCGCACCGCCCAATCCTGCATGTACGCTGGCGCTGCCGGTGTAGGAGAACAGGTTAAGGAAGTCCTTACCTTTACTCATCTGCCCCAGCATACGGCGCGCAATACGGTGATCGAGGAATAAACCCGTATCAAGGTAGTCAGTCAGGTTCACCCACAGGCGCGCGTTGTACTCGCTTACCTCAATGAATTCACCCTTCTCATTCATCTTCTGATACTGATTCTTGCCTTTCTGGCGTTCACGGGTTTTCAGCACCAGTTTATTGGGCGCGATTTCCAGTACTGACAGCGTTGCGGCAATAATGTCAAACAGGCGTTGGCGCGCTTTTTGCGCATCAACTGTCTTCGGCGGGGCATATTCCTGAACCACGACCCACTCACCGTAACGATCCACAGCAACGTTGTATTCCGGCAGGTCAGCGTCATACAGACGATAGCATTCAATGCCTTCCTGACGCGCCCATTTTTCCAGTTTCTTGATGTTCTTGCGCAGGCGGTTAGCATAATCTTCCGCGACCGTGGCAGGCTTGCTGTCCGCGGTGGTCTCTGCAACGTGATAGTTTTTCTGCACACAATCCAGCGGGCCGTTTTTCGCCTTGAACTGCTTGTCGGCACGTAATTGCAGGCTGCTGAGCAGATCCGGAGAGGCGCTGAACAGCGACAAATTCCAGCCGCCAAACTGGTTTTTCATCGTACGGCCCAGCAGGCTGTGCAGGGCAATCAGCGCCGGTTCGCTATCCAAACGTTCGCCGTAAGGCGGGTTACTGATAACCGTCCCATACGGTCCTTTCGGCAACGGATTGCTCAGTTTGGCGACATCTTTAACGTCAAACGTCATCAGATCGGCGATACCGGCGCGGCGAGCGTTACTGCGCGCTTTTTCAATCACTCGCGCATCGCTGTCGGATCCATAAAAATGCGAGGTATAGTCAGCCAGTCCCTTACGCGCACGCACCTGCGCTTCGGCTTTAACTTCTTGCCAGACGGCTTCGTCGTGCTGCGCCCAACCGCTGAAGCCCCAGTACCCGCGGTGCAGGCCCGGCGCACGATCGGTTGCCCACATCGCCGCTTCAATCAGCAGTGTGCCGGAACCACACATCGGATCGAGTAACGGGGTTCCCGGTTGCCAGCCAGAACGCATAACAATAGCGGCGGCCAGCGTTTCTTTAATCGGTGCCTGACCCGCGCGATCGCGATAGCCACGCTGGTGCAAACCATCACCGCTCAGATCGAGCGCAATGCTGGCGGTATCTTTGTTCAACCAGACGTTGATGCGCAGATCCGGAGATTCACGATCCACATTCGGACGCGGCATATTTTTACGGGTAAATGCATCGACAATCGCATCCTTGACCTTTAGCGCGCCGTACTGGCTGTTACGAATGGTTTCGTTCAGGCCGCTAAAATGAACGGCAAACGTAGCACCAGGGTTAAATATCTCTGTCCAGTCGATTGCCTGAACGCCGAGGTACAGATCAAGATCGCTGTAGACCTTGCACTCTCCCATCGGCAGGATAATGCGCGAGGCCAGGCGACTCCACATCAGGCTCTGGTAAACAAGCCGCGTGTCGCCCTTAAAATGGACCCCACCCTGAACGACCTGACACTCCAGCGCGCCGAGGTTTTCCAGTTCAGTTTTTAACAGCTCTTCCAGCCCGCGGGCCGTACTGGCAAACAGAGAATTCATAATGTCACTTTTACTCCGAGAAAATTGCTGCGCATTATAGCTAATATGGGCTGTATGTCATAAAGTTGAAGGCTTATTTTCATTCGAGGGGCTGTACAGTGGTCACGTTAACCCGACTTTTTATTCATCCGGTTAAATCAATGCGCGGCATTGGGCTTACGCATGCCCTGGCAGATATTAGCGGTCTCGCCTTTGATCGCATATTTATGATCACTGAACCTGATGGAACGTTCATAACCGCCCGCCAGTTCCCACAAATGGTCCGTTTTACGCCTTCCCCATTCCACGATGGGCTGCATCTTACGGCTCCAGACGGCAGCAGTGCGCTCGTACGGTTTGCCGACTTCGCCACCCAGGATGCGCCAACTGAAGTATGGGGAAATCATTTTACCGCGCGCATTGCGCCAGTGGCTATTAACCAGTGGCTTAGCAGTTTTTTCTCCCGTGACGTGCAGCTACGCTGGGTCGGTCCGCAGCTGACGCGCCGTGTAAAACGACATGTTGATGTTCCTTTATCCTTCGCTGATGGTTATCCCTATCTGCTGGCCAACGAAGCATCCCTGCGCGATGTGCAACAGCGCTGTCCGGCAAGCGTCAAAATGGAACAGTTTCGCCCCAATCTGGTGGTTTCAGGAGCTGGCGCCTGGGAAGAAGATACCTGGAAAGTGATTCGTATTGGCGACGTCATTTTTGATGTTGCAAAACCCTGTAGCCGCTGTATTTTCACTACGGTTAGCCCGGAAAAAGGCCAGAAACATCCATCCGGCGAACCGCTCGCAACACTGCAAACCTTCCGTACTGCGGTAGATAACGGCGATGTCGATTTCGGCCAGAATCTTATCGCACGCAACAGTGGCGTTATTCGCGTCGGCGATGAGGTAGAAATTTTGGCAACCGGCCTCGCCAGAGCGTACGGCGCGGCGGAATCAGACGACACTGCCCACGAACAACAACCTGATGCCACGGTGCTTATTGACTGGCAGGGACAAACCTTTCGCGGAAATAATCAGCAGGTATTGCTTGAGCAGTTGGAAAACCAGGGTATCCGGGTTCCCTATTCATGCCGGGCAGGCATTTGTGGATGCTGTCGAATTCGACTGGTAGATGGCGAAGTTAGCCCGTTGAAGAAATCAGCGATAGGGGACGACGGAACGATTCTGTGCTGCAGTTGTGTTCCCAAAACGGCAATCAGGCTGGAGAGCTAAACCGCCTGCTCAAGGCTGAAACTGTCAACAACGGCCTGCGGTTTCAGTCTGTCATTCATTATTTTAATCGCATCGCCAAGCTGCATCGTACGCCCGGCGATAACCACACCAGGTTGCGCAAGCAGACAAAGCGCGGCGTTTTCACCCGGCTCAACCACTAACAGGTTTACCTGTTCATCGGTATCGCTTAAATCAACACAGGCAGCGTCACCCACGACCGGTGACCAGTTAATACCGTGTGCAACAAAGTGCCAGCTTTTCGGCATTTGCGGTTTGAGATAACGAATCGCCACCAGCGCATTGAGCACCAGTTCCGCTTTTTGTTCTTTGGCTAAATCCAGGTAGCGACATTTTTCTTCAAAGGAAAAATAAAGCGCGGCGTCATCAACACAAAAACCTGACGGAGAAAATGCATCAGGAGTGAGCATTTTACGAGCAAAACGCGAGCGGAATAACATGCCATTGGCTAAATCGAGCATCATACGATCATGCTCTTCATCATAATACCAGCGCCAGTTATCGTCGGGTTTAATTCGCATCAGTTTCTCTCCTTTCCTTAATCATCACCGTTACGACAGTATCCTTTTGCCGCTTCGTTTATTGCCCTAATAATAAAAGCTCAGAATGTTTAAATAAGCAACAGTAAAGGAATATAAAACAACCAGGGCTAGAAATAAAGCCCTGGTTTGTGATTAAGGTAGCATTCAGATATTGCTGACGATTTCTTTTATCAACGGCGGACCTTTAAAAATAAAGCCCGAATAAATCTGTACGAGGGTTGCACCAGCAGCTATTTTCTCACGTGCAGCAATCACCGAGTCGATACCACCAACACCAATAATCGGCAGCTGGCCTTTTAATTCCTGAGACAACTGGCGAATAATTTCTGTACTTTTTAATTGTAATGGTCGACCGCTCAGGCCACCCATTTGATCGCAATTTTTCATTCCTTGAACGAGAGAACGATCGAGCGTGGTGTTAGTCGCAATTACGCCATCAATATTATGACGAACTAAACTGTCAGCAACCTGGATCAGTTCTTCCACAGAAAGATCCGGCGCGATCTTAACCGCCACTGGAACATATTTATGGTGGATCGTTTGCAGATCATTTTGCTTATTTTTAATTGCCGTCAGGAGATCGTCTAGCGCCTCGCCGTATTGCAGCGTACGTAATCCCGGCGTATTCGGTGAAGAGATATTAATCGCGATATAACCCGCATAAGCATAGACTTTTTCCATACAAATCAGATAGTCATCTTTGCCGTTCTCTACTGGGGTATCTTTATTCTTACCAATATTAATCCCCAGAATACCGTCAAAATGCGATTTTTTAACGTTCTCAACCAGGTTATCAACCCCGTGGTTATTAAACCCCATACGGTTGATCAAACCTTCTGCATCGACCAGACGGAACAGACGCGGTTTATCGTTACCCGGCTGAGGGCGTGGCGTCACGGTACCAATCTCAATGGAACCAAATCCCATCGCGCCGAGCGCATCAATGCACTCCCCGTCTTTATCCAGTCCGGCAGCAAGCCCGAGCGGATTCTTAAACGTCAACCCCATACAGGTAACCGGTTTTGCCGGTACTTTCTGGCGCACAAGCGCTTCAAGCGGTGTGCCGGTAATGCGACGTAATTGCTGGAATGTCAATTCATGAGCGCGCTCTGGATCGAGCTGAAAAAGGGCTTTACGAACGAAGGGGTAGTACATGAACTCTCCTGGATTCCCGGTGTGCAAACCGGGGGCGTATTATGTGCGATCGCGAGCAAAAAGGGAATTGACCTGCGGCAATAAATAGCAATCGTTTTCCTCGCCCCTGCTTTTTACACCCTAAATAATTCGAATTGCAGGAAGGCGGCGACGCAGCAAATCCCCAGGAACGTACACCAGTACGTGACTGGGGTGAGCGAGGAAAGCCAACGCACATGCAACTTGAAGTATGACGGGTATATTTATTTTTCGACTTTTCTATCCCGTATAAATCATTTCGATAAACAAAATCTCTCTGCCAGACTGCATAAATTGTTATCAATGTTAAGCAAAAGCAAACAATTAGTTATAAGGGGAGATTAAAATTATGCGCGTCATTACTCTGGCGGGAAGCCCACGCTTTCCCTCTCGCTCCAGCGCGTTACTGGAATATGCCCGAGAAAAACTAAACGGTCATGATGTCGAAGTCTTTCACTGGAACCTGCATAACTTTGCCCCGGAAGACCTAATCTATGCCCGTTTTGACAGTCCGGCGTTGAAGACATTTAGCGAACAATTGCAGGATGCAGACGGGCTGATTGTCGCCACGCCGGTCTATAAAGCCGCTTACTCTGGCGCCCTGAAAACCCTGCTCGATCTGCTCCCCGAGCGAGCGCTGGAAGGGAAAGTAGTTTTGCCGTTGGCTACCGGCGGCAGCGTGGCGCATTTGCTTGCCGTCGATTACGCGCTGAAACCGGTACTGAGCGCATTAAAGGCCCAGGAGATCCTGCACGGTGTGTTTGCCGATGATTCGCAGGTAATTGATTATCAACATAAACCTCAGTTTACGCCCAACCTTCAGCAGCGTCTGGACAGTGCGCTTGATACCTTCTGGCTGGCGTTGCATCGTCGCGATGTCCAACTTCCTCAACTGAACACCCTGCGAGGTGCCGCCCATGCTTGATCTTCTCAAGCGTCACACGTCATGGCTGGCACTGAGTGGGTTGTTGTCGTTGTCAACTCTGGGGCATGCCGCAGAATCGGCCCCCGATGCCCTGCGTATTGGTTACCAGAAAGGAAGCGTCAGTATGGTGCTGGCCAAAAGCCATCAGCTACTGGAGAAACGCTATCCGCAGACTAAAATCTCGTGGGTCGAATTCCCGGCTGGGCCGCAAATGCTGGAAGCGCTCAACATCGGCAGTATCGATCTCGGCAGCACCGGTGATATTCCGCCAATTTTCGCCCAGGCTGCCGGAGCCGATCTGGTTTACGTGGGCGTCGAGCCGCCCAAGCCGAAAGCCGAAGTGATTCTGGTGCCGAAAAATAGCCCGATCCAGAGCGTCGCGCAGCTTAAAGGACATAAAGTCGCCTTCCAGAAAGGGTCCAGCGCCCACAATTTACTGCTCCGGGCGCTGCAGCAGGCCGGACTGAAATTTACCGATATTCAACCGACCTATCTGACTCCCGCCGACGCGCGAGCAGCCTTTCAGCAAGGAAACGTTGATGCATGGGCTATCTGGGACCCCTATTATTCCGCCGCGTTACTACAAGGTGATGTACGCGTGCTAAAAGACGGCTCAGACCTCAAGCAAACCGGTTCGTTTTATCTCGCCGCCCGTCCCTATGCCGAGAAAAATGGCGCATTTGTTCTTGGCGTACTGGATACCTTTAGCCAGGCCGATGCGTTAACCCTCAGCCAGCGCCAGCAAAGTATTACCCTGCTGGCCAAAACCATGGGACTGCCAGAACCGGTGATTGCGTCTTATCTGGATCACCGTCCGCCAACCACCATTGTGCCAGTCAACGCCTCTGTTGCAGCCCTGCAACAACAAACCGCCGATCTGTTTTATGACAACCGTCTGGTGCCGAAAAAAATCGATATTCGCCAGCGTATCTGGCAACCCACTCAGCAGGCAGGAGAAAAATTATGAGTCTGAACATGTTTTGGTTTTTACCCACCCATGGTGACGGTCATTATCTTGGAACGGAAGAAGGTTCGCGCCCTGTCGATCACGGTTATCTGCAACAAATCGCGCAAACGGCCGATCGTCTTGGGTTTACCGGCGTTCTGATCCCAACTGGTCGCTCTTGCGAAGATGCCTGGCTGGTCGCCGCCTCGATGATCCCGGTCACCCAGCGATTAAAGTTTCTGGTCGCGCTGCGTCCAAGCGTTACCTCGCCAACGGTTGCCGCACGTCAGGCTGCAACGCTCGACAGACTCTCAAATGGCCGGGCGTTATTTAACCTGGTGACCGGCAGCGATCCACAGGAGCTGGCAGGCGACGGCGTGTTCCTCGATCACACCGAGCGCTATGAAGCCTCTGCTGAATTTACTCAGGTCTGGCGGCGCTTGCTGCAAGGTGAAACGGTGGATTTCAACGGCAAACATATTCACGTTCGCGGCGCGAAGCTGTTTTTCCCTCCCGTACAACAACCCCAACCACCGCTTTATTTCGGCGGCTCGTCTGATGTCGCACAAGATCTTGCTGCAGAACAGGTTGATCTCTACCTGACCTGGGGCGAGCCGCCCGAACAGGTGAAAGCGAAGATTGAACAGGTGCGGGCCAAAGCAGCGGCGCTTGGGCGCAAGATCCGCTTCGGTATTCGTCTGCATGTGATCGTACGAGAGACAACGCACGAGGCATGGCAGGCAGCGGATCGTCTGATAGCCCATCTGGATGACGACACCATCGCCAAAGCCCAGGCCGCCTTCTCAAAAACGGATTCGGTTGGTCAGCAGCGAATGGCTGCACTGCACAACGGTAAACGCGACAAACTGGAAATTAGTCCGAACCTGTGGGCAGGGGTAGGACTGGTACGCGGTGGCGCAGGGACCGCACTGGTTGGAGACGGTCCTACGGTCGCAGCACGTATTAACGAGTATGCCGCGCTGGGAATCGACAGCTTTGTGCTGTCCGGCTATCCGCATCTGGAAGAAGCGTACAAGGTTGGTGAGCTGCTGTTCCCGCATCTGGATGTCGCGATACCAGAAATTCCGCAACCGCAGCGCCTGCAACAGCAAGGCGAAGCGGTTGCAAACGAATTCATCCCGCGCAAAGTCGCACAAAGCTAAGGAGCGGCTAATGGCAACGACGAAAAACAGATGGTTATTGCGCCTCGCGCCCTGGTTTTTACCGGTAGGTCTGGTGGCGCTCTGGCAGCTCGCATCATCAATGGGCTGGCTGTCCAACCGCATACTGCCCTCTCCAGAGGGTGTTATCGAAGCCTTCTGGACGCTTTCCGCCAGCGGCGAGCTTTGGCAGCATCTGGCCATCAGTTCCTGGCGCGCGCTGATCGGATTCTCCATCGGTGGATCGATTGGCCTGACGCTGGGACTGATCAGCGGTCTTTCGCGTTGGGGAGAACGCTTGCTAGATACCTCGGTGCAGATGCTGCGTAACGTACCGCATCTGGCGCTGATCCCACTGGTGATTTTGTGGTTCGGCATTGATGAATCCGCCAAGATCTTTCTCGTTGCGTTGGGCACGCTGTTTCCGATTTACATCAACACCTGGCATGGGATCCGTAATATCGATCGTGGGCTGGTAGAAATGGCGCGTAGCTATGGGTTGTCCGGCTTTTCACTGTTTGTTCATGTCATCCTCCCTGGCGCCCTGCCCTCAATTATGGTCGGCGTGCGTTTCGCTCTCGGGCTGATGTGGCTGACGCTTATCGTCGCAGAAACCATTTCAGCCAATGCCGGTATTGGCTACCTGGCGATGAACGCCCGCGAATTTCTGCAAACCGATGTGGTCGTGGTGGCCATTATTCTCTACGCCTTACTCGGCAAACTTGCCGACGTCAGCGCCCAATTGCTGGAGCGAGTCTGGCTGCGCTGGCACCCGGCTTACCATATAAAGGAGGCTACCGTATGAATACCGCTCGCTTGAACCAAGGTACGCCGCTGTTGCTGAGCGCCGTGACAAAACAATACGCCGCCAATACGGTGCTCAATCAGTTAGATTTGCATATAAAGGCCGGGCAATTCGTTGCCGTGGTTGGCCGCAGCGGTGGTGGTAAAAGTACGTTGCTGCGTCTGCTGGCAGGGTTGGAGTCGCCCACCTCAGGCGCATTACTTGCCGGAACCACCCCACTGGCGGAAATTCAGGATGATACGCGTATGATGTTTCAGGATGCGCGTCTGCTGCCATGGAAGACGGTTATCGATAACGTCGGTCTGGGTCTGAAAGGTCACTGGCACAATGCAGCCCGAGATGCGCTGGCCGCTGTTGGACTGGAGAATCGTGCTCAGGAGTGGCCCGCAGCGCTTTCTGGCGGACAAAAACAGCGCGTGGCCCTGGCCCGGGCATTAATTCATCGTCCTAGTCTGCTGCTGCTGGATGAACCCCTCGGCGCACTGGATGCCTTAACCCGCCTTGAAATGCAGGAGCTGATCGTCTCTTTATGGCAAGAGCACGGCTTTACCGTACTGTTGGTCACCCATGACGTCAGCGAAGCGGTAGCAATGGCCGATCGCGTTTTGCTGATTGAGGACGGAAAAATCGGGCTGGATTTAACGGTGGATATTGCACGACCTCGCCGGATTGGTTCCGTGCGTTTGACAGAACTGGAAGCCGAGGTGTTGAACCGGGTGATGCAGCGTGGCGACAATGAAGTTCAGCTACGCAAGCAAGGTTAAAAATGCCGGATGGCGCTACCGCTTATCCGGCCTACGCGTGAATGGTAGGCCGGACCCATCCGGCAATATTATCAGGCTAACGCTTTAGAGATCTTTTCGAACAGATCGCCTGACAGATTCTCCAGACCTTTCAGCTGTTCCAGCGCCGCACGCATCTTCGCCTGACGTTTTGCATCATAACGTTTTAAGCGAATCAGCGGCTCAATCAGGCGTGACGCCACCTGCGGGTTACGGCTGTTGAGCTCAGTCAGCATGTCAACCAGGAACTGATAACCGCTACCATCTTCCGCATGGAATGCTGCCGGGTTGCTGCCCGCGAAGGCACCGATCAGCGAACGGATGCGGTTTGGGTTACTCATGCTAAAAGAGCGATGCTTCAACAGGCCGCGTACCGTTTCCAGCACGTTTCTAGCCGGGCTGGTGGATTGCAGGATAAACCATTTATCCATCACCAGACCGTCATGGTGCCACTTATTGTCATACTCCTGCATCAACGCGTCACGACAAGGAAGCTGCGCCGCGACTGCCGCGGATAGCGCCGCCAGCGCATCGGTCATATTGTTCGCTTCACGGTACTGCTTGCTTACCAGCGTGTCAGCCAGATGGGTTTCGCCAAAGGCCAGGAATCGCAGGCAGGCGTTACGCAGCGTACGCTTGCCAATATCGGCATGCTCAACGCGGTACTCATCAAGATGATTAGCGTTATAGATGGCGAGGAATTCATCCGCCAGCTCGGCGGCCAGCGTGCGGGTTAACGCTTCGCGTACTTCGGTTATCGCCACCGGATCAATGATGTCGAACAGTTCGGCAATTTCATTTACTGAAGGCAGCGTCAGGATCTCTGCCGCCAGCGCCGGATCGATTTTCTCATCCAGCAAAACTGCGCGGAATGCATCGGCCACGTGTACCGGCAGCGACAGCGGTTGTCCCTGCTGATGGCGGGCAACGTTGAGCTTAATGTAGGTCGCCAGCAGGCTTTGCGCCGCGTCCCAACGAGAGAAATCATTACGCGCGTGACGCATCAGGAAGGTCAGTTGCTGATCGCTCCATTTATATTCCAGTTTTACCGGCGCGGAGAATTCGCACAGCAGCGCCGGAACCGGCTGGAAGTAGACGTTATCAAAGACAAACGTCTGCTCTGCCTGGGTGACGTTGAGTACGGAATTCACCGGGTGCCCGCCTTTTTGTAGCGGGATCACTTTCCCTTCGTTGTCATACAACTCGAGAGCGAAAGGAATATGCAACGGCTGTTTTTCGGCCTGATCCGGCGTGGTCGGCGTGCGCTGGCTAATGGTCAGCGTGTACTGTTCAGTTGATGGGTTATAGTCATCACGCACGGTCAGAATCGGCGTACCGGACTGACTGTACCAGCGGCGGAAATGGGAGAGATCAACGTTAGACGCATCTTCCATCGCCTGCACAAAATCATCACAGGTTGCAGCGCTACCGTCGTGACGCTCAAAGTACAGCTGCATCCCTTTCTGGAAGTTAGCCTCACCCAGCAGGGTATGGATCATACGAATCACTTCCGCACCCTTCTCGTACACGGTCAGGGTATAGAAGTTGTTCATTTCGATGACCATATCCGGGCGGATAGGATGCGCCATCGGGCTGGCGTCCTCAGCAAACTGCAGACCGCGCATGGTACGCACATTGCTGATGCGGTTTACCGCACGTGAGCCGAGATCGGAACTGAACTCCTGATCGCGGAACACAGTTAAACCCTCTTTCAGGCTCAACTGGAACCAGTCGCGACAGGTCACGCGGTTGCCGGTCCAGTTATGGAAATATTCGTGACCGATGACGCGCTCAATATCGAGGTAATCTTTGTCGGTGGCGGTATCGGTACGCGCCAGCACGTATTTGGAGTTAAAGATGTTCAGACCTTTATTCTCCATCGCGCCCATGTTGAAGAAATCCACAGCGACAATCATATAGATGTCGAGGTCATACTCGAGGCCAAAGCGCTCTTCATCCCATTTCATGGAGTTTTTCAGCGAGGTCATCGCCCATGGCGCGCGGTCCAGGTTACCGCGATCGACGTACAGTTCCAGTGCTACTTCACGCCCTGAGCGGGTAGTAAAAGTATCGCGCAGGACGTCAAAATCACCGGCCACCAGCGCAAATAAATAGCACGGTTTCGGGAATGGATCCTGCCACTGAACCCAGTGGCGACCATTTTCCAGTTCACCCTGCGCCACGCGGTTACCGTTGGAGAGCAGGAACGGATATTGCGTTTTATCGGCGATTATTTTGGTAGTAAAACGCGCCAGCACGTCCGGGCGATCAAGATACCAGGTAATATGGCGGAAACCTTCTGCTTCGCACTGGGTACACAGCGCATCGCCTGACTTGTACAGCCCTTCCAGCGCGGTATTCGCCGCTGGGCTAATTTCATTCACGATACGCAGCGTAAAACGTTCCGGCAGTTGATTGATGACCAGAGCGCCCTCTTCTTCTCTATACTCTGTCCACAGCTCGTCGTTTACGTGGATCGACACCAAGGTCAGATCTTCGCCATTCAGGCGCAGGGGCGCGTCGGACGCGCCATGACGGACAACCTGGCTCACTGCGGTGACCACGGTTTTTTCAGCATCCAGGTCAAAGGTCAAATCAATATCAGTAATCTGGTAATCCGGCGCACGATAGTCGTGACGGTATTTGGCTTGTGGCTGTTGTGTCATAAAAAAACCTTTAGCATCTTTAATAGAGTCTCGGCTTCAGTCTATTCCTGTTGCGTAAATCGCGCTACGCAGAATGTTCACCTTTTCAGGCACAAACACCCTTTTTGCTACATTTTTATAACACGTGGCACGAATTGCCCTCGACCAGAAAGAGAGCTTATGGTGTGATCGGGGTTCAATAAATCGCTAAACAGGGTATACTCCAGCGGTTTTCTTAGTTGTTTATTGTACTAAACGCTCCCGTGAGAGGATGCTACTGCGCACCTATGACACAATTCGCTTCTCCTGTTCTGCACTCGCTGCTGGATACAGACGCTTATAAGTTGCATATGCAGCAAGCCGTTTTTCACCACTACTATGACGTACAAGTAGCGGCTGAATTTCGTTGCCGTGGCGATGACCTGCTCGGTATTTATGCCGATTCTATTCGTGAGCAGGTGAATGCTATGCAGCACCTGCGACTGCAGGAGGATGAGTACCAGTGGCTCTCCGGCCTGCCTTTCTTTAAAGCTGATTACCTCACCTGGTTACGTGATTTCCGCTATAACCCGGAACAGGTTTGCGTCACCAATGATAACGGTAAGCTAAACATCCGCTTAACCGGTCCGTGGCGTGAAGTGATCATGTGGGAAGTCCCGCTGTTAGCGGTGATTAGCGAACTGGTGCACCGTTACCGCTCACCTGAATCAGGTGTCCCGCAGGCACTCGATGAACTGGATAGCAAACTAGTAGAATTCTCTGCTTTAACGAAAGATGTCGATATGTCCCGCTTCCATTTGATGGATTTCGGTACGCGTCGTCGTTTTTCGCGCGAAGTACAGCAGGCTATCGTTAAACGCCTGCAGCAAGAGCCCTGGTTTGTCGGCACCAGTAACTACGATCTGGCCCGCCGCCTGTCATTAACCCCAATGGGTACGCAGGCGCATGAGTGGTTCCAGGCTCATCAGCAAATCAGTCCTGAACTTGCCACCAGCCAACGTGTAGCCTTGGCCGCCTGGTTAAATGAGTATCCTGATCAACTCGGCATTGCATTGACCGATTGCATCACCATGGACGCATTTTTACGCGACTTTGGCGTTGAGTTTGCGACCCGCTACCAGGGATTACGCCATGACTCAGGCGATCCGGTGGAATGGGGTGAAAAAGCCATCGCCCATTATGAAAAACTGGGTATTGATCCGCTGAGCAAAACGCTGGTCTTTTCAGATAACCTCGATCTGAAAAAAGCGATTGAACTCTACCGCCACTTCTCTTCCCGCGTACAGTTGAGTTTTGGTATTGGGACACGGCTAACATGCGACATTCCACAGGTTAAGCCGCTCAATATCGTAATTAAGCTGGTGGAATGTAACGGCAAACCAGTGGCGAAGTTATCTGACAGCCCGGGTAAAACCATCTGCCACGATAAAGCATTTGTTCGTGCACTGCGCAAAGCCTTCGATCTCCCGCATATTAAAAAAGCCAGTTAATCCTTCCAGGGAGCCATTTTGGCTCCCTTATTCGCGTTTATTTCCGAAATCTTTCACTCCAGCTACGAATTCTGCTTGTCTGATTGCAGATGCCAGGTAACATAGGTATCCCCCCATTATGGGTGGACATGTGTTTATATATCCGACTATTAACAGAGAGAATATTATGAGCGTTGTGCCTGTAGCCGACGTACTCCAGGGCCGCGTAGCCGTTGACAGCGAAGTCACCGTGCGCGGATGGGTGCGTACCCGCCGAGATTCAAAAGCTGGCATCTCCTTCCTCGCCGTTTATGACGGTTCCTGCTTTGATCCTGTACAGGCCGTCATCAATAATTCTCTGCCCAATTACAATCAGGACGTACTGCGCCTGACGACGGGTTGTTCAGTTATCGTAACGGGTAAAGTCGTTGCATCACCTGGACAAGGACAGAGCTTTGAAATTCAGGCCACTGAAGTTGAAGTCGCGGGCTGGGTTGAAGATCCTGATACCTACCCAATGGCGGCTAAGCGTCACAGCATCGAGTATCTGCGTGAAGTGGCGCATATGCGTCCGCGCACCAATATGATTGGTGCGGTAGCGCGCGTACGTCATACGCTGGCGCAAGCGCTGCATCGCTTCTTCCACGAGCAGGGTTTCTTTTGGGTATCGACTCCGCTGATCACCGCTTCCGATACGGAAGGTGCCGGTGAAATGTTCCGTGTTTCTACGCTGGATCTGGAAAACCTGCCGCGTAACGATCAGGGTAAAGTCGATTTCGATAAAGACTTCTTTGGTAAGGAAGCCTTCCTGACCGTTTCCGGTCAGTTGAACGGTGAAACCTACGCCTGCGCTCTGTCCAAAATTTATACTTTTGGTCCGACGTTCCGTGCAGAAAACTCTAACACCAGTCGTCACCTGGCAGAATTCTGGATGCTGGAACCAGAAGTGGCGTTCGCTGACCTGAACGATGTTGCAGGCCTGGCTGAAGCGATGCTGAAATACGCGTTCAAAGCCGTACTGGCAGAGCGTGCAGATGATATGAAATTCTTCGCTGAACGTGTCGACAAGGACGCGATTTCACGCCTGGAACGTTTCATTGACGCTGACTTCGCGCAGGTGGATTACACCGACGCGGTAAGCATTCTGGAAAAATGCGGCAAACAGTTTGAAAACCCGGTTTACTGGGGTGTGGATCTGTCTTCCGAGCATGAACGTTATCTTGCTGAAGAGCACTTTAAAGCGCCGGTGGTGGTGAAAAACTACCCGAAAGATATCAAAGCGTTTTATATGCGCCTTAACGAAGACGGTAAAACCGTTGCTGCAATGGACGTTCTGGCTCCTGGAATCGGCGAAATCATCGGTGGTTCTCAGCGTGAAGAGCGTCTGGACGTGCTGGATGCCCGTATGCTGGAAATGGGTCTGAACAAAGAGGATTACTGGTGGTATCGCGACCTGCGTCGCTACGGTACCGTTCCGCATTCCGGCTTCGGATTGGGCTTCGAGCGTCTGATCGCTTACGTCACCGGCGTGCAAAACGTCCGTGATGTTATTCCGTTCCCGCGTACTCCGCGTAACGCCACCTTCTAAACGTGCGTTATTGTTTCAAAGGCCAGCATTGCTGGCCTTTTTTATACCCTTTTCATGTTATCTGGATACCCATCTCACGTTAAACACAACCTTTCAATCCCCTCCACCTGTTACGTAATATTTCATCGCAATACATTTGCACAAAAAATAACCAGTAATTTTATTGTGGATTAGCATTTTCTGATTAAATAGTACATTTTTTAGCCTTTCGCACGGCACTCCAGACGTCCAAAAATCGTTACCTGTAAAATCCAAACTTTCCGGTATTACGGAGAAAAAATAACCTTAGCAAAATTAAATATAAGAAAATCATATAAATAGAAATAAAAACGAGAATTTTGGGGCAAGGGTATCCGAAGTTTGACGCTGTTCACAAAGTTGCACAAAAATAACATTTTGTTACACATTTTTTCTTTTTGAAACCAAATCTTTATATTTGTAGCACTTTGACGGTAGCGAAACGGTAGTTTGAATGGAAAGATGCCTGTCAGACACATAAAGACACCAAACTCTCATCAATAGTTCCGTAAATTTTCATTGACGGAATTTATTGGCGGCAGTGGCAGGTGTCATATAAAAACCGATGAGGGTAATAAATAATGATGAAGCGCAATATTCTGGCAGTGGTTATCCCTGCTCTGCTGGTAGCCGGGGCAGCTAACGCTGCAGAAGTTTATAACAAAGATGGCAACAAGCTGGATGTATACGGTAAAACCGTAGGTCTGCACTATTTTTCTGATAACGCTGGCAACGATGGCGATCAGACTTATGCCCGTCTTGGTTTCAAAGGGGAAACTCAGATTAATTCCGATCTGTCCGGTTACGGTCAGTGGGAATACAACTTTGCCGGTAACAACTCCGAAGGCGGCAGCGACGCTCAGAATGGTAACAAAACCCGTCTGGCATTTGCTGGTCTGAAATATGCCGATCTGGGCTCTTTCGACTACGGTCGTAACTACGGTATCGTTTACGATGCCCTGGGTTACACCGATATGCTGCCAGAATTTGGTGGTGATACCGCGTACAGCGACAACTTCTTCGTTGGCCGTGTAGGTGGTGTTGCGACCTACCGTAACTCTAACTTCTTCGGTCTGGTTGACGGCCTGAACTTCGGTATCCAGTATCTGGGTAAAAACGAGCGTGATGGCAATACCGGTCGTTCTAACGGCGACGGCGTTGGCGGTTCTGTAAGCTACGAAATGGATGGCTTCGGTATCGTTGGTGCATACGGTGCAGCTGACCGTACCAACGCGCAGGAAAACTCTTTCTACGCTAACGGTGGCAAAAAAGCTGAACAGTGGGCAACCGGCCTGAAGTACGATGCTAACAACATCTACCTGGCAGCGAACTACGGTGAAACCCGTAACGCAACCCGCCTCTCCACTACCCAGAATGGCGTGACCACCAGCGGCTTCGCCAACAAAACGCAAGATTTCTTTGTTGTCGCTCAGTACCAATTCGATTTCGGTCTGCGCCCGTCCATCTCCTACAACAAATCTAAAGCGAAAGACGTAGAAGGTGTAGGTAACGAAGATCTGGTGAACTACATTGAAGTAGGCGCAACCTACTACTTCAACAAAAACATGTCCACCTATGTTGACTACCAGATCAACCAGATCGATTCTGACAACAAACTGGGTGTGAACTCTGACGACACCGTAGCACTCGGTATCGTTTACCAGTTCTAATAGCAGACCTCTTTGTTAAATGCCTTAAAAACAGGACTTCGGTCCTGTTTTTTTATATCTGCTAGCAAATTCTTGCGTCTTAAAAAAACACCTCAGCTTTTCGTCAGTAACGGTTGGCATTTTGTAAATCTACCGTTAACCTGATAGCGGACTTCCCTTCTGTAATCACTATGGAACCTCGTCATGTTTGAGAACATTACCGCCGCTCCTGCCGACCCCATTTTGGGTCTGGCTGATTTGTTTCGTGCCGATGACCGCCCTGGAAAAATAAACCTCGGGATCGGTGTATATAAAGATGAGACAGGCAAAACGCCGGTACTGACCAGCGTAAAAAAAGCCGAGCAATATATACTGGAAAATGAAACCACCAAAAACTACCTTGGCATTGACGGTATTCCAGAGTTTGGTCGTTGCACTCAGGAATTACTGTTTGGTAAAACGAGTTCGCTTATCAACGATAAACGCGCACGTACAGCACAGACCCCTGGCGGCACTGGCGCACTGCGCGTGGCAGCTGATTTTCTCGCAAGAAATACGTCGGCTAAACGCGTATGGGTGAGCAACCCAAGCTGGCCGAACCATAAGAGCGTCTTTAACTCTGCCGGTCTGGAAGTTCGTGAATACAACTATTACGATGCAGCGAACCACTCATTAGACTTTGATGCGCTGCTGGCCAGCCTCAGCGAAGCTCAGGCTGGCGATGTGGTACTGTTCCACGGCTGCTGCCATAACCCAACCGGTATCGATCCTACGCTTGAGCAGTGGCAAACGCTGGCTCAGCTTTCTGTCGAGAAAGGGTGGTTGCCGCTGTTTGACTTCGCATACCAGGGCTTTGCCCGCGGTCTGGAAGAAGATGCAGAAGGTCTGCGCGCATTCGCCGCGCTGCACAAAGAGCTGATCGTTGCCAGTTCCTACTCCAAGAACTTTGGTCTGTACAATGAGCGCGTAGGTGCCTGTACGCTGGTTGCGGCTGATGCTGAAACCGTCGACCGTGCGTTTAGTCAGATGAAATCAGCCATTCGCGCTAACTATTCCAACCCGCCAGCGCACGGCGCATCCGTAGTTGCCACGATTCTGAGCAATGACGCGCTGCGTGCCATCTGGGAACAGGAACTGACCGATATGCGCCAACGCATTCAGCGCATGCGTTTACTGTTCGTGAATACGCTGCAGGAGAAAGGTGCGAACCGCGACTTCAGCTTTATCATCAAACAGAACGGCATGTTCTCATTCAGCGGTCTGACAAAAGAGCAGGTTCTGCGTCTGCGTGAAGAGTTTGGTGTCTACGCTGTCGCTTCCGGACGTGTAAACGTTGCAGGAATGACGCCAGATAACATGGCGCCGCTGTGCGAAGCGATTGTCGCAGTACTGTAATCTATCGCGTACAAAAAAGGCCGCAATAGCGGCCTTTTTATTTATCTGCGGTATTACCAGACAGGCATTTCGTCCTGCAGGAACGGGTTATGAAGCCGTTCGTTACCCAGCGTAGAAAGTGGGCCGTGACCCGGAATAAACGTCACGTCATCGCCCAGCGGCAACAGTTTACGTTTAATCGAATCGATCAGTTGGCTGTGATCTCCGCGCGGAAAATCGCTGCGCCCTACGCCACCTTTGAAAATCACGTCACCCGAAATCAGTAACTTTGATTGCTCATCAAAGAAGACCACATGTCCCGGTGTATGACCCGGACAATGCAACACCTGCAACGTCACGTTGCCAACGCTGACCCGATCACCTTCGTTCAGCCAGCGATCGGGCGTCAGCGGCTCACAATCGCCCAGGCCAAACATGCGGCTCTGCGCAGGGAGCCCCTGTAGCCAGAACTCATCTTCTTTTTCCGGACCAATAACCGGTACACCATAATGCTGTGCCAGTTCAGCTGCCGCCCCAACATGATCAAGATGACCGTGAGTAAGCAGGATCTGCATTAGCGTCAGACCGCTGGCATCCACTTCCTGTTTGATTTTCTCGGCATCGCCGCCGGGATCGACCAACGCGGCCAGACGAGTCTGCTCACACCAGATTAGCGAGCAGTTCTGGGCGAATGCAGTGACCGGAATAATACGATAGTTCATACAGCTCCTGTTTCATTAAGCTTATGGATCACCAGTGCCGTGCAGGGCCGGTGTCGATATGCACAAAGTTACTGCTGGGGTAGTATCCTACACCACCTGCGCGCATAGATAACGCAGCTTTGCGAATATTACTTAATGCGATGCCTTCAATATGGAAATCCATGGCCTGGCCTTTGGTGTGGTAGCTTTTCTTGGCCACACCGCGACTGCGCGCACGTAGTTCATTATTGGTATCGACGGAACGATAACCGGAGATCAGCTGTACGGGTTTACGCGTACCCAGCAGGCCCTGCAGACGGAAGAGTTGATCAAACAGTCCGGGGTCAATGGATTTCACTTTATTGGCCCGAAAATCACGGAAAAAGTGGTTAAGTTTTGCTAATTCGTCCTGAATATAGCCCCTGCCATCAAAAAACTCTGCTTTTATTGACTCACCGGTATGCAGGTTATTCAGAGTCAATATACGCGGACGTGGGGTAGAGAGTGTTGCAAACGCAGGCGTAGGCAGGATGGCAGCGCCGAGGGCAATACCACCAAGCGCCAGCAGTTTGCGGCGATTAGCGTCAAATTTGTCCATGGTATTAAGGTCTACAAGGTCAATGTTATCGTATGTATGCTCTAGCGCACGCGGGAAACCTTATCTGGCTAAGTAGTCCACGTCAAGGCTCCCAACCCCAGGAAATACGGGGCTCACAGCCATTTTGCCCCGTTTCCAGCATAACTTACGACAATCATTTTCCTCGAACTGCTTCATTTATCTGATTAATTGCTCGGCTTTTGACACAATTTGTGCGCTGGATCGCGCTGTCAGATCGTAATTGTAAATATCTGTACGATACTGCGTGCGACCATCCGGGCCAACAAATGCGGTCAGATAGTAGAGGTTGACCGGAATATTCTGGCGAATATTCACGTACCGCGTATCCCCTTGCTTCAGGGCATCCGAGATGCGGGTATCATTCCAACCCGCGTCCTGTAGCAGCATATTCGCCAGCTCAGATGCCTTATTCACACGCACACAGCCGGAACTTAACGCCCGCGTATCTTTCTGGAACAGATTGTGGTTCGGCGTATCGTGCAGATAAATAGCGTCCGAACTCGGCATATTGAATTTATAGCGTCCGAGCGAGTTACGTGCGCCCGGAGCCTGCTGAAAGCGGAACGGCAGATTGGACGCAGTGATGGTGGCCCAGTCAACCTGCCACGGATCTATCGTCTCTTTACTGTTCCAGCCGCGCATTACGGTATAGCCGTGACGTTCAAGATATCCCGGATCATTCCATAACTTAGGCAGAATATCTTTTCGGGCCAGCGTCGGTGGAACGTTCCACGGTGGGTTAACGACCACGTTATTCAGCGCACTACTCATCATCGGCGTTTTGCGATCTGGACGCCCGACAATAACGCGCGAGGCCAGCACCTGATTGCCATTCTGATAATAAACCAGCGAATAGGCAGGAATATTCACCATGATACCGGTAGACAGCCCACTCGGTAGCAGTCGCAAGCGCTGAATATTTAACGCCAGCACGCCCGCACGCTGAGCGGGCGTCACGTTCAGCCAGTCACGCGTGGCAGGGCCAATCGCGCCATCGGCGCCAAGTCCCTGCCACGTCTGAAAACGCTTTACCGCATCAACCAGTTCACGATCGTAGGTGCCACGACCTTCTTTGCCAGACGTACTGACGGCAGGCTCCAGCATCCCGGTTCGTCGCAAAATTTCACGCAGCGCAGGGATGTCATTACTCCACTCCCCCGGACGTAGCGTTGCTGTACTGGTGAGCTGCGGCCAGGGACGTGTATCACCTACCAGCTTGAGCAGCGATTCATGCATGGCTGCATACTGCGGATGCTGAGGCGCCAGGCTGGCAACAAACGAAGTTAGTTGACCGTTATCCAGTGCGACCTGCCACTGGTTGATGACAGAAATCGGCGGCGTCGTTAGCGCATAGGGCTTATCGCTGTAAAGCCAGCGATTACCTTTGACAGGTATATTAGCGATAAAGTGCAGATACCCCATCATCGCATCCGAGAGCACAATGTCTCTCGCCTGACCGGTTACTGCCGGATCAGTCAGAAGTGCAACCCAGGTAGTAAACTGCGGCTGAAAGCCAGCAATCGCGACCTCGGCCAACTGTTGTTGAAAGGCCTTTACCGCATCACGATTTTCCCACATCGGCTTCATTTCACGTGCGGCATACAGCAGTTCCAGCTGGCTCATGTAGACCGGCGTATAGCCTGCTTGCAGTTGAGAGTGTATTTCGGCGCGGGCTTTATCGACAGACACGCCTTCTGGCAGCGGTTGAATACCCGCCATGATAGCCGTCGCAGAAGATTGAGCCTGCGGCTGCGATAACGCTGTTGGCTGTTCACTGAC
This sequence comes from Citrobacter sp. Cf116, assembly GCF_030336505.1. Classification (NCBI taxonomy): domain Bacteria; kingdom Pseudomonadati; phylum Pseudomonadota; class Gammaproteobacteria; order Enterobacterales; family Enterobacteriaceae; genus Citrobacter; species Citrobacter sp. Cf116. The sequence goes on from NZ_JAOWEQ010000040.1 coordinate 185,881, forward strand.
GGTCGCAGAGCTATCGCCAGGGATCATTTCAGGCTCATCGGCCTGCGCATTGAACAGTGGAGCGAATGTTACGGCCAGGCATAAACTGATTGCCGACAGCCGACGACCACACATTTTATTAAGCAACATCCCTTGCCCCCTGTTTTCTTTATCATACTCTGAATAGCCAGGCCGCCTGTATTCCCCTTTATTTTGACGGGGGCGGACCTGTAAAACGCCAATACAAACTGAAGTATGACGAGCAAGCCCGTGACGCGTTGGGCTTACCTTTAGTATATAAACATCAAAAAGTTTTTGCCTAACCTAATGTAAAGAAGTCTAAAGAAATTACACCAGGCATGACGTCTTTGCGGAAAAAAATAAGGCGGCCTTGTAGCCGCCTTTTTGCTTAGCTTGCCTGCGAGGAGGCATCTTCAGTCCCCGGCAGTGGTTCCGGTAGCTGAGGCGCAAATCCGCGCAGCCCCACCACATGAACGTGCTCGGTGTTTTGGAAGACTTTACGCACCAGTTTGTAGGTGGTGCCTTTCTCTGGGCTGATGTTTTCCGGCGCAGCGATAATCAGCTGCATCTGCAAACGCTCACACAGCTCAAACAGAGTCGCAATAGAGCGCGCATCGAGTCGTGCTGCTTCATCAAGGAACAGCAGGCGGCAAGGAGAGATGTCTTTCCCGCGCAATCTGCGACCTTCATCTTCCCAGCTTTGCACCACCATCACCAGAATAGACATCCCGGTCCCGATCGCTTCACCCGTTGACAGCGCGCCAGATTCAGCACGCAGCCAGCCGTCAGAACCACGGTTAACCTCAACTTCCATTTCCAGATAGTTACGATAGTCCAGCAGCTCTTCACCAATGGTTTGCGGCGTGCGTTGCCCCATGTCGATCTGCGGATTCAGGCGCTGATACAGCTTCGCCAGCGCTTCTGAGAAGGTCAGGCGATTGCTGTTAAACAGATCCTGATGCTGTTCATGTTGCTCTGAAAGTACGTCCAGCAAGGTAGCATGCGTTTCACGCACATTGACGTTCAGGCGAACGCTGTTAACCTGGCCAAACGACACACTTTGCAGCCCCTGGTTCAGCATGCGAATACGGTTCTGTTCACGCTGAATGGTCTTACGAATAATGTTCGCCACGCTGCGTGAGCTGATCGCCAGTTTCTGTTCACGAGAGGTTAACTCTTCCGTCAGACGGCTCAGCTCAATCTCCATCTGTTCGATGGCTTCAACCGGATCGTCGGTACGGATAATATCCTGCCGAATACGTTCACGCAGATGCTGGTAAACCGCGACGAAGAACTGGATTTTGCGCTCTGGGCGTTTTGGATCTTCAGACATACGCAACACATCGCGCAGGTGTTCGTTATCCGCAACCGCCAGACGTAGCGCACCGAGCGCCTTATCCGACATCGAACGCAGTTCGTCACCGGAAAGATAGGCCAACTCGCGACGGTGCAGACGACGTTCCACACCGTTATCTTTCACCATCCGCATGACTGCACACCAGCCGGCTTTGGCGGTGACTACCTGCTCACGCATTTCATGATAATCACGTTCCAGCTTGCGCAGTCTGCGGGTCAGGTTTTCCATCTCCGCTTCGCAGAAGGTCAGTGCTTTCTCAAGTTGGTTGCGGCGTGCACGGTTGTTGCTGAGCTGCGCATGCAGTTCGTCACGACGGATACGCGCGCGCTCTTCGGCACCGCTGTCCGCACGAACACCAATATCCTGCAGTTCACGTTGTAAATCGTTAAGCAGCTCTTTTTTGGTGTCATAAGAGCTTTTTAGCGATGCCATGACCTGGTTATACTGGCTTAACTGTGCAGCATGACTGCGCAGCGCCTCACGAGCGCGGGTACGTTCGGCTTCCGCCTGTTCCAGGCGTTCACGCAATTTTTCGTTCAGATCGCTATTACCGCTCAGCATTTCGGCTGAGTCGGAATAACTAAAGTGAGCCCGACGCTGTACGACTTCAGTCAGCGCAAAAGCCTGCTGACGTGCGTCGCGCTGCATCTGCTGGGAATACGTATAGTCTTCCTTCAGCTGTTCAAACTGCTCAGGGTCATTTTGCAGAACTGAAACGATTGGTTCCAGTTTCGCCAACTGATTGCCATGTTGCTGTACAAAACGCGCGGCTTCCTGAGCTTCATCCAGACGCTCGCGAATTTCGTCCACGCGATCGGCCAGCGTGTCATCGGCCAGCAGATTCAAGCGCGGCAGCAGGCGGTTCAGCGCGGAGACACCCTCTTTCGCCTGTTCAAACTGCATACGGCTTTGCTGGTTATCATTTTCATGATTAGTCAGCGCACGTTCCAGTTCAACGCGACGGCTATTCAGTTGGCGAATTTCCGCTTCTGGATCGGCTTCAAACGCCACCGACAGATGGCTGCCGATAAAGCGGCTGAACGCCTGATGCAGACGCTGGGTTTTCTGTACATCAAAGGAGAGCGTGGCGAAACGTTCAGACAGCCCTTCACGCTCGGCATGCAGGGTTTCGATACGGCTTTCACGCGCTGCACGACCAAAAATAGGCACCTTCGGGAAGCGGGAATAACGCCATTGACGCTCGGCGGTTTTCACCACCACCGCATTTTCCAGTTCATCAACGCTGAAGACGCTATCATCAAACGACTGCGGATCCCCTTCGATGAAATAGAGATCTTCCGGGCAATCCGTCAGCCCTTCAAGCTGTTCGGTAATTAGTGATAGATCTGGTACCACGATGGCATGGCGCGAAGGACCGTACAGCGCAGAGAAGTACGGGGCATCTTCAAGGCTAACGTCATCATAAATTTCTGACAGCAGCACGCCGCCAAAGCGTTCCGCCAGCGCGTTCAGACGCTGATCTTCCGCCCCGCCCGGCTGACTTAAACGTTCAATCTCTTCATCAACCGCATTTTTACGTGCACCGACTTCATCACGCTCAACAATGGCCTCACGCTCGCGCTCCAGCAATTGTTGCAGATACTCGGTCACATCCTGGCTGGAGGTAAACTCTTCGCCACACTGCTCGCTAAGCTGATTCAGGCTATTTTGCGCAGCCAGCCAGACAGGTGCCCGCTTCATCAAATGCTGAATACGGGATTGTAGCTGTTCCTGTTCCTGACGCAGCGTCATACGCTGTTCGCTGGCAGACGAGACGCTGTCCGACAAGGCGGCGATGCGCGCTTCCAGTTCCTGGTGCAGCGCTTCCAGCTCATCGATATCAAACTGTTTACCCTGACGCTTGCAGAATTCGGCCAGCAGACGCTCGGCATCCTGCTGTTCGCGCAGACGCTGCTCCAGTTCGCTCAGTCGCATACGCAATGGCTGAACCTGTTCCGCCAGGTGGCGCTGTTCAACGCCTTCGCGCAGCAGTTCACGCGCCACGCTCCAGGCTTCACTACGTGCCAGCGGGCCGTTGATAGCCGCCACCAGCTGATAAGCCTGTTCGAACTGGCTATGCGCGGTTTGCGCCACGCTCATTTTTTGTTCAAGCGTTAGCAGCTTTTCAGTGGCTTCCTGCTCTTTGGCCTGGAAAGTCTCCAGCCATTCGGCGGCGCTGTCGGCTGTCAGATCCGGTAGGTGGCAGAGCTCTTTCGCCCGATTTAGGGCCTGGATCGCCTGGGTATACTGGATGGCTCGCGTCTGCTGGACGTCCAGCGCCTGCTGGTAATCGGCAAGCTGGCTTTTCAGCTCATCCACTTCCAGTTCGGCGGCTTCCGCGCGGGCTTCGTTTTCATCCTGGCGGTCAACGGCTTCCGCAACCACCTCATTTTGTTCTTCAAGACGGATCTGCAGTTCTTCGAGATCCGCTTCGTAGCGTTCAATTTTTTCCTGCTGACGCAGCGCGGTTTGCACCAGATTCAGGTGATCGCTCGCGGCCTGATAATCGGCTTCCAGATCGCCTTCGGCGCCGTTATGCTCGCCCAGTTCACGCGCCATATCCACGTGCTTGTACTGCTCTGCCGCCAGCTGCTTACGTGAGGTATACAGTTCACGACGATATTCCAGTGCTTTATCCAGATGGATACGACGTTCGTTGGCGTGGCGCATATAATCCGCAGCCACATAGTTGGTCGCTTCGCTGATCAAATGTTTAAACAGGTCGCGGTCAGACTGGGTTACGCGAATCGCTTCCAGCGTCATGCGGTTTTCACGCAGCGCGGCTTCCATATCCTGGAACGCTTTACGGACGCCGCCGTTTTCCGGCAGCAGGTAGTCACGCAGTGAACGGGTAATGGCGCTGGAGATCCCGCCGTACAGCGAGGCTTCAATCAGACGGTAGAATTTACTACGATCAGACGCGGAGCGCAGGCGACGGGCAATGATGCCCAGATCGAACATCAGCGAATGATAATCGGTTATTGAGTTGAACTGCTTAAACTGCACACCTTCCATCTCATCAAGCTTCTCTTTCAGCTCAGGTAGAGACAGTACGCGCGCCTGGCGTTCGTTCAGCGTTTCCGTCACCAGTTGGGTTGGCTGTACCGACATCGGCAGCCCCTGAATGGCAAACGGTTTGATATCCACTTTGCGATCACGACCCGCAACCTGTTGCAGACGCACACCCACGACCACGCGCTGATGACGCGAGTTGAGGACGTCGAGCATTGAGTAACAGACCCCTGCTTTCAGCTTACCGTGCAGACCTTTATCACGTGAACCGCTGGTTGCACCAGCTTCGGTGGTGTTACGGAAATGCAGCAGGGTTAAGTCCGGAATGAGCGCCGTAACAAATGCCGCCATGGTGGTGGATTTACCCGCACCGTTACCACCGGACAGCGTGGTGACCAGCTCATCGAGATCAAACGTACGGGCAAAAAAACCATTCCAGTTAATCAGCGTAAGTGAGCGAAATTTACCGCGTTCAATCATTATTCTTCTTCTCCACTGTCCGGCTGATTCTCTTCGGGCTCATCGTTGAGCTGCAGACGATTCTCGACCGCCATCGCTTCACCATCACGAATTAAGCGACGCTGTGCTTCACGCGGATCGTCACCGCTACGCACATCCGCACCAAAGCGGAAGACAGATTCCGTAATACGGAATTTGCTGCTGTCGTGGCCCAGAAACCACACCATGCCTAAGCGGCGCAAGCGGTTGAGCGAAGAACGCACTTTTTCCTGTAGCTTCTGGCGGTCAACGTCAGAACCGGTTGAACGGTTGTTCACCAGCTTCAGCAGTTTGGCTTCATCCGCCAGCGTTAACAGCTCGTCATACAGCTCTTGCTGGGTAAAAATCCCTTCGTTCGCCAGGCGTTCCGGGCTGAGATAGAGATAGCAAAGAATTTTACCCACCATCATGTCCAGTTCAGACAGGACCGAACGCGGAATGAGCGTCGTTGAACGCGGACGAAGGTAAAAGAACCCTTCCGGCGCACGGATCAATTCCACGTTATAGCGGCTGTAAAACTCTTCAAAATATTCCTGAAAATCCATCAGGAAGGCATGATTATCCAGTTCATCCAGACCGATATGGCGGCCCGAACGTAAGGCACTATCCAGCGCCGGAAATAACGGATTCGCCAGCGCCTGCGCCAGCTTTACCGGCATCACTTGTTCAATATTTGTCAATGACATGCGCCTGTACCTTGGCTCCGTAATCATTAATCGGCTGCCATTTGGCTGGCAGTCCGGTGAAGTCTGCTTGCGCTACGCCAAGGCGTACCGCCTGATCGATAACAATACGCGCGACGTCGAAATGACGCGCACGTGGGTATTGCGCCAGATACTCGCGCACTACCAAACCGAGATCCAGTGGTGTTTGTCTGGATTTGTAGATAGCCAGCTGTTCTTCGATGATCGCCGCCAGTTGTTCACGGATCTCGTTAAATTCTTCATATTCCAGATCTTCCGGAAGTTCACCGGTGACCTCTTCGTCACGCAGCACCATCTCCTCGTCACGCATATCCAGCAGACGATCGGCGTTGGCATAGGTCAGCGCCCATGGGTCGTCAAAGTAGGTCTGGACAGACTGACGCAGACGCTGGGCGAAGACGCGGTTTTTATCCATATCGATCGCGGTACGGATAAATTTATGCACATGACGATCGTAGCCGATCCACAAGTCAATGGACTGCTGACCCCAGCTAATAATGCGGTCGAGCTTGCTTTGTAAATCAAACACCAGCCGATCAACAAAATGCAAATCATCATGCGTCATTGTGGCGTCCTGGATGCGTAACAGGTTAGCCTGCAGCTTATCCCCCGCTGCTTCCAGCGTATCCTGCAGTTCACGCAGCGTACCAGACGTTTCAGAAAGCAGCAGTTCACAGCTGGAAATCGCCGCCCGCCAGTCTTTGTTTAGCAACTGTGCGATGTCGTCTTTTACCTGCTGCTGCTGTTCATCCATGATGCGCTGGGTCAGATCGATACTGTCGAAAATCTCCGCCACCGAGTATTTCAATGGCGCATAGACGTTGCGGTGCCAGTGGAATTCATCGCCACCTTCCGCTGCCGCATCCGCCGCGCGCTTCAGTTCGCCTGCAACAATCGACAGTTGCATGGAAAGACGCAGCGTAGAGAACTCGCGCTGACGAATATAGTAATCTGTGATGCCAATCCCGAGCGGCGTTAAACGGTAAATGGCGTTGCCTTCAGCCTGCTCGCTGGTAAAGCGGTTCAGCAGACGTTGACGCACCATGTCGTTGATCGCGTTGTTGGCGCGGACGCCGATGGTTTCGCTGGTTTGCTCAAACGCATCACTCACATGGCGGAACGCATCCACCAGTTCACCTTCACTCATCTCACCGTCAAGTCGCTCACCGTTCAATGTGGCGACCGCCAGCAGGAACGAAAGTCTGTCTACCGGCAGAGAGATGGAGAAGTCATTTTTTCTGGCCCAGGCAACCAGTTCGGGGACTGTCTGGGAAAATTCACTCATAGGTTATCCTTGCATCTGCGGCTCGGGCCGGACGTTTAATCGCGGTGACATGAATATAGCGCCCAAGGCTGATATACGGTTCCTGGCGGCAATAGCGCTTTTCTATTTCTGTTAAAGCATCAAAACAGTCATGCTGTTTTTGTTTATCACGCAGATAATCATGAAACACCCTCACGCCCGTTTTACCGGTTATCTCCCAGCCAATCTCCTCCAGCCAGCCATAGACCTGCTGAGGGTCGCGCGGGAAATCGGGAGACAACGTGCGCCGTTTCTTTTTATACATTCCCTGCTGTACATAGCCGAAATTACCGACCAACACATTACGCATCAACAGGCCATTTGCATTGTAGAACATCAGCGATAAAGCACCGCCCGGGCGTAACATCGACCACAATGTTTTTAAGACGGCTTGTGGATCGGCCACCCATTCCAGCACAGCATGAAACAATATCAGATCAACCTGAGAATCCAAATGCTGTGGGATGTCCTGAGCGGCACAATGTATAAAATGCATGTTGTCGCTCACACCTTGCTCTTCTGCCGCCCGTTGCGCTCGCGCCACCATCTCAGCAGAAAGATCGCACAAGGTAACGTGATGGCCCCGCTGCGCCATCAGAATGGCTGTCTGCCCTTCTCCGCCACCCGCATCAAGCACACGCAATGTCTGGCCCGCGTAGTCGGCAAGAAGTTTGTCCAGATCCTGCCAGAGGATCGTCTGGCGAAGCTGACCTTTAGTGGTGCCGTAAATGTTACGGGAAAACTTCTCTGCAATGTCATCAAAATTGCGATCCCGCATCGGGCTCTCCACATGCTGGCTTTAGGGTGACTAAGTAAAACCGCTATTTTGTCACACCCACGCCGAGAATGAACCTTCCTGGTGTAATATCGCTGCAGATCCCCTGCTGTATGGTTAAAAAAGGAACCAAAAAGGATGCTTTTTACGCTGAAGAAAGTGATTGGCGGTATGATGCTGCCACTTCCGCTAATGCTCATTATCATGGGTATAGGCCTGGCGCTGCTCTGGTTTAGCCGCTTTCAAAAAACAGGGAAAGTGTGCATTAGCCTGAGTTGGCTGGCGCTGTTACTTCTTAGCTTGCAACCCGTCGCTGATAGACTACTGAAACCGATTGAGGACAGCTATCCAACCTGGCAGGATACACAAAAAGTGGAATACATTGTGGTGTTGGGCGGAGGGTATACCTGGAATCCTCAGTGGGCACCAAGTTCAAACCTAATCAGCAACAGTCTTCCGCGTCTGAATGAAGGTATTCGCCTCTGGCGTGCTAATCCGGGATCGAAGCTTATCTTTACCGGTGCTGCGGCAAAGAGCAATAACGTCAGTACTGCAGAAGCGGGAGCCCGCGTAGCGCAGTCACTGGGTGTGCCACACGGTGATATCATCACGCTGGATAAACCTAAAGATACTGAAGAAGAAGCCGCAGCGGTTAAGCAGGCCATCGGCAGCGCGCCGTTCCTGCTGGTGACCTCCGCATCGCACTTACCACGAGCAATGATTTTCTTCCAACAAGCTGGACTACACCCGTTGCCCGCGCCGGCTAATCAGTTAGCAATTGATTCACCGCTAAATCCGTGGGAGCGCGCGATCCCCTCTCCCGTCTGGTTGATGCATAGCGATCGTGTTGGTTACGAAACATTGGGTCGCATCTGGCAGTGGTTAAAAGGTTCAGGCGAGCCACGGCAGCAGTGATTTCGTTGCCAGATCAAAGTTGGTGCGATTAAAACGTCCGGTGTTGACTAGTTGCGCCACCTCATCCCATAACACATACAGCCAGCGCCGCCAGATGAAGGACTCCGCCACGGGCGCGCGTTGCAGGTATTGCCAAAGCAGGCTTTCCGCCAGCGCGTTATCCATTAAACGGAACAATTCATACTCTCTGGGCGCCCACAGCATCAACCCCGGTCCCACCATGGCCAGTAGCTGATCGCTACGGGCGTCTTTGAGCATGCTACGTAAACTGAAATTACCGTGGATCAGTACGCAGTTATCATTGAATCCTTCAAATAAAGCGGGTAAACACTCACGGGTACGAAACAGGATCCGCTTATCCTGCATCGTCAAGCCAGTATTGTTGAACTGATTTAACGTGGTCCACAGCACCTCAACACGCTGGCGATACCAGGATGGCCAGATATTCTCTTGCGTGTTATCCACCATTCCCACGCAGCCACGGCTATCCTGCCGATGCCATGACAGCAGACCTTCTACGATCTGATCTTTTAAATGTTCCCAGCGTTCGGGCGTTCGGGCTGGCGCTTCCACCGGCACACCCCGTAAACGCTCAAGCAGTAACACATCGGGGCCGGGATGCTCTTCGTGGGTCAAGACCCCGTAAATGACGGGCATACGCACCGTACCGCTGCGCGCTAACATGGAGGTTTTCCATGCCAGTTGCTGCGCCATACCTGGCGTGGTGAAACTTCTCGCCATCAGCGGCATCGGATTTCCCTGGCTGTCGTACAGTGACCACAGGGCCGTATCCACTTTTTCATTCACGCATTCTATACGACTGAGTTTTTCGCCCAGCAGGTGGCTGAGTTCGGCACGCAACTGTTCCATTTCAGATTGCCCTCATAAATGCTACTGCTTTCATAATGAGCGTCGGGCAGACAGATGTCACCCGGATGAGATCAATTGATGAAAAGAAAAGTGGAGGGAAAGCGCAACGATACGACACTCCTCCCAAAAATACGCATCAATATGGGGGAGTGCCGTGAGAAAAACTAAGGCATTTCGGCGCGAACGCGCTCGAGATCTTCGGTAGTGTCTACGCCGGTACCCGGGACTTCTTTTGCGACGGCAACGTGAATTTTTTCACCGTACCACAGCACTCGCAGCTGCTCCAGCATTTCGATATGCTCAAGCGGGCTAGGCTGCCAGTTAACATAGCGGCGAATAAAACCGGCACGATAGCCGTAAATGCCCAGATGGCGCAGGAAGGTGTCCCCCACCGTTTCCAGACTTTTGGCGAAACGATCGCGATCCCATGGGATGGTCGCGCGTGAAAAATAGAGCGCATATCCTTCAGCGTCCAAAACGACTTTTACCGCATTCGGATTAAATGCCTCTTCCGCACTGTGAATCGGAGCCGCAAGAGTCGCCATGCCGACCTGACGTTGCGCCAGATTCTCAGCCACCTGGCGAATAATGACCGCCGGAATCATCGGCTCATCACCCTGTACGTTCACAATAACGGTATCATCGCTAAAACCACATTTCTCGACGACTTCCGCCAGGCGTTCCGTACCAGACTGGTGATCGGCGCGGGTCATGCACACTTCCCCCCCCACCGCTTCTACCGCGCGAGCGACATCCTCGTGATCGGTGGCCACGATGATACGTTCAGCACCAGATTCACGCGCACGCTCCAGGACATGCACGATCATTGGCTTGCCGTTGATATCCAGTAGCGGCTTGCCCGGCAGACGAGTGGACGCATAACGCGCAGGAATAATGACCACAAAACTCATGATTTACTCTCATCAGCAGTCAGAACGCGGGCTTCGGTTTCCAGTAACACAGGAATGCCATCACGCAGTGGGAAAGCAAGGTTATCCAGTTTACAAATCAGTTCCTGTTTTTCCTGGTTAAACCAGAGTTTGCCATTGCATACCGGGCAGGCAATGATTTCAAGCAGACGATGATCCATAGTTCCTCCAGATGGACCGGATTGTGAATCCGTAAATATTAACATAATCGCTTAAAGGGCTGGGTCTATTTCCCAACCATGGCGTGCATCAGCAAATAAACCTTCAGGATAACGTCCCAGCGTCACGCGTGTTGCCAGTTGCCAGCGGGCAAAATCGTCAATCGCCTGAAACAATCCTTTTTGCAAAGTCACCCCAGGCTTAACCCCATCCTGTAACCACAGTGAAATCACGTCCAGCACGCCCGTTTTACGGTGCATTTTGGCATCCATTCGCCCAACCAACTGCCCGCGGTGCAGCAACGGCAAGACGAAATAACCGTACTGACGTTTTGGTGCTGGCGTGTAACACTCCAGCCGATAGCTAAAATCGAATAGCTGCTCTGCCCGTTTACGATCCCAAACCACCGGATCAAAAGGCGATAACACTGCGCTGTGGGTCGCCGTTAATTTGCCCGCCAGCGCCTGTTCGAGTAGCGGCTGAAGGTGGCTATGCAGCCACAGTGTTCCCAGCCCTTCAACGTCGACAGGAATAATCTGTTGCTGTTCCGCCCGTTCGTTGCACCAGTTTTTTAGCGCCGGGCGCTTCAGGCGGTAGTAGTCTGCCAGCCATTGTTCGCGGAAAATCCCCAGACTGCGGGCGCTGTTATCCAGCATAACGCTTTCAGCATCTTCCTGCGAAAGTGGGTCGCGTTCATCGTCCCAGTGTGGCATGACGCGATGGGTTAAATCATACACGCGCTGGAAATTACGCCGTTCCACCACCATCACTTTCCCGGCAGTGAACAGCCCTTCAAGATGACGCTTCTGCGGTTTCCATTCCCACCAGCCGCTGGTCCCCTTGCGTGGATGCTCAAAATCAGCAGATCGTACCGGTCCGTTATGCTGGATGTGCTGGAGCAGTTGCTCAATTTCATAAGCATGTTCTTTCATCCACGCCGCTTTATACTTCCAGCCCATATTCTCCGGGGCCAGCATGCGGTGACGTATCAGCATAAAATCGCTGCGCGGCAAAAAGCAGGCCTCGTGCGCCCAGTATTCCATCAGTTCGCCCTGCTGTAATGAGTCGTCCAGCCATTGGGGTGAATAATCTCCTAAACGACTAAACAGCACCAGGTAAGGACTTCGCGCCACAATATTGATAGTATCGATTTGCAGTAACGACATGCGCGAAATAGTCGCGAGAATATCTGCCGGGGTTGCCCGACGGCGTGTTTTTTTCAGCAGACCTTGAGCGGCAAGGTGAAGATGACGGGCATCCGTCAGAGAAAGGTGCGGCAACGACATCTATGGCCTCATAAATGATTCGCTGCCGCAGCGTGAATCAGTTAGCGAGTCAGCGAGATTAAACTATCCAGCAACACGTCAGGCCGATCGCCTGACAAATGAGCGTCAACAGGTAAATACCACCAGTTTTCATCGGCAAATGCCCGGCACTTAACCGCATCTTTTTCCGTCATCACCAGCGTTTGCCCGGCGTTTACAAACGCACTGACGTCACTGTAGGTCAGAGACTGATGGTCTGCCAGCGCAATGCTTTTTTGCACGCTGGCACCGCATGCTTTCAACGTGGCAAAAAAACGCGGTGGGTGGCCAATGCCCGCCATGGCGACAATATTGGGCAATTGCGATACATCACGGCGTTCACCTGTACGTAAATTAACGGCCAGCCCCGGTTCAAGTCGCATAGGGATTTCCCCTGGTTGCGCAACGCCACCGTTAACAATAGTCGCATCCACCGATTTTAGACGACCTGCGCGTTCCCGCATTGGACCAGCGGGAAGCCACCAGCCGTTGCCAAACCGACGTTCGCCGTCAATAACCACGATTTCAACATCTCGCGCCAGACGATAGTGCTGTAGCCCATCGTCGGTCACAATAATCTGCACGTCATGTTGGGCCAAAATGGCTTTTACCGCATCCGATCTTACCGGGGATACCGCTACCGGCACGCCGGTACGTTGGGCGATCAGCACAGGTTCATCACCCGCTTCTGCGGTAGTGGTCTCTGCGGTCAATAACAACGGGTAAGCAGCCGCTTTCCCGCCGTAACCACGCGACACCACGCCCACGCGAATCCCGCGTTGCTGCAGTTGTTCAACCAGCCAAATCACCACCGGTGTTTTGCCATTGCCGCCGGCTGTAAGGTTTCCGACCACCACAACCGGTACTGGCGCGCGCCAAGCGCGTTTCAGCCCAAGCTTGTAGCATAGATGGATCCCGCCACTCACCAGGCCATAAAGCCAGGAGAGTGGAAGTAACAATCGCCACAGCGGCGATTCACCAGACCAGATACGTGCGATCATTGACCGAATTGCATTTTGTGTAATTGCGCATAGACCCCACGCTGCTCAATCAGGTCGCTATGGGTTCCGCGTTCGACAATCAGACCATCCTCCACCACGATGATTTCGTCGGCTTGTTCAATGGTTGAAAGACGGTGAGCAATGACCAGAGAAGTACGGTTTTTCTGTAGCTCATCCAGCGCAGACTGAATCGCACGTTCAGATTCGGTATCAAGAGCTGATGTTGCTTCATCAAGGATCAGAATTGGACTGTCACGCAACAAGGCACGGGCGATAGCGATACGCTGACGTTGTCCGCCGGAAAGCAGGACGCCGTTTTCACCAATCACCGTATCCAGACCATTATCCATCTTGTTGATGAAATCCATGGCGTAGGCCATCTGTGCCGCTTTTTCGATCTGCTCACGACTGTACATATCGGTACGCGCGTAGGCGATGTTGTTGGCAACCGTATCGTTAAACAGGTGCACATTCTGCGAAACCAACGCAACCTGATCGCGCAGGGATGCCAGGGTATATTCGCGCAGATCGTGTCCGTCCATCAGAATCTGCCCTTCATCAATATCGTAGAAGCGCGTAATCAGGCTGGCGATGGTGGATTTTCCTGAGCCCGAACGGCCAACCAGAGCAACGGTTTTACCCGCGGGAATATTCAGGTTGATGTTGCGCAGAGCCGGTACTTCACGTCCCGGATAGGTGAAAGTCACGTTGCGGAACTCGAGATCGCCGGTAGCACGCTCGATAACACGTTTACCTTCATCTTTCTCCTGTTCGCTATCCAGAATCGTAAATAAGGTCTGGCATGCCGCCATACCGCGCTGGAACTGCGCGTTGACGTTGGTCAGCGATTTCAACGGACGCATTAATGCGATCATTGAGGAGAAGACAACCGTAATTGTCCCTGCCGTCAGGTTTTCCATTACGCTTGGGAAGCTGGCCGCATATAACACGAAGGCCAGAGCCAGAGACGCAATCAACTGGATGATAGGGTCGGAGATAGAAGAAGCGGAAACCATCTTCATACCCTGCAAACGCATCTTGTTGCTGACCTTATCAAAGCGCTTGGTTTCGACTTCCTGACCACCAAAAATCAGAACTTCTTTGTGGCCTTTCAGCATCTGCTCCGCACTGGTCGTAACCTGCCCCATAGTGTTTTGCATGTTTTTACTGATGCTACGAAAGCGCTTGGAAACCACACGGATCGCCACTGACACAATTGGCGCCAGTACAATCAGGATCAGTGACAGCTGCCAGCTGTAATAGAACATCATGATAAACAGGCCAATGATTGAGGCCCCTTCACGTACCACGGTGATCAGCGCGCCGGAAGACGATGACGCGACCTGCTCTGAATCATAGGTAATACGTGACAACAGCGTACCTGTAGACTGTTTATCAAAAAAGGAGACTGGCATGCCCATCATATGACCAAACAGGCGGCGACGCATGGTCATGACCACTTTGCCTGACACCCATGAGATACAGTAGCTGGAGACATAACTGGTTAAGCCACGAACTATCATCAGCCCAATGACCACCAGCGGCATCCACAGCAGCACCGAACGATCCGTTTTACCAAAACCATCATCCAGTAATGGTTTAAGGAGCGATAACATGAAGGTATCGCTGGCCGCGTTAAGGACTAACGCTATACCCGCCACGATCAGACCCGATTTAAAAGGCGCTATGGTTGGCCATAGTCGGCGAAACGTCTGCCACGTAGAGAGATCTTTATCGTTATGCATTCAAAAAACCAGCATTTGTTAGAATAGCCGCATATTCTACCCGTTATCCTCCGACACGCCAAACCACTGATGATACCAACGAGGTAAAATCTGATCCCGCAAGCTGTGTATTCGCCAGTTTTTTTGGTAAAAATCCAGCGTAATCTGCCCCTGATGTGGTGTATCCAGCCATTGATAATTTTGTTTCCGATAACGTTGCTTCACTTTCCAGGATGGCAGACGCCAGGCGTTGTAACGAGATGCAGAGGCTAGTGCGGCCTGCCCGTCAACTCGCTGAATGAGTGCCAGTGATGATGAAGTATTGCTGCCATGATGCGGAACCTGCATCACCGTAGACTGCAGATGCTGCCAGTAGTGACTTAGCATTTTTTGTTCAGCGGGAGACTCAATATCACCGGTCAGCAGAACACTCTGATACCCATCATCAACTTTAACCACGCAGGAGTGGTTATTCCCCTGCCCTGTATTTCCACGCACAGGCCAGTGCGCACTGAAGGTTAACCCTTGCCATTGCCAACGTTCTCCGCGAAAACACGGGAGGTGTCCTTTCCAGCCTAGCGGACTTCTTATCCATAGTGATGGCCAGACTTGTTGTAAGGAGTGCAACCCTCCCCGGTGATCCATATGTTCATGGCTTAAAATGACCCCTTCCGGCTCCAGATTATGCCAACGCAACCAGGGAATAATCAGCTGTTGCGCGCTATCACCTTCAGGCCATGCCAGACCGGTATCGTAAAGCAGCGCTTTTCCATTACGCACAATCACCATCGCCAGCCCCTGCCCGACATCCAGCATATGCACTTGCCACACATCTGTACGCGGTGCACGCCAAAGCGGCCCACTCAGCAAAAGTAGCGCAGAGAAACAGACCACCGGTAGCGTACGCAAGATATTTAGTCGCCATGCGATAATCATCATTCCGGGTAAAAATGCGAGCCATTGCCAGCGTGCATCAATATTGATCCACCCTTCAGGCAGGCTCCTGAGCCCCCAAAATAGTAGCGCCAGAGAGCGATCCGCTAAATACCACAGATTCGATTCAATCATCACAAGTCCGGCTAAATGCACGATCATGCCTGCTAATATCAAGGGTACGGAAACAAACGTGACCAAAGGGACGGCAAACAAATTAGCCGGAAACGAGGTCAGACTAAAACCGTGAAACATTGCGATTTGTACGGGAAGAAGCAGAAGCGTAATACCCAATTGCAGATGAGCCAGCGCCAGAAATTGACGACCAGCACGCGACAGCGGCCAGTCCGGGAGCGGTACCCATTGGTACCAGAACAGCAGTGCCGCAACGGCGGATGCAGACAACCATAGGCTTTGCGAAAGAACGGCAACAGGATCCACCACCAGAATGGCTGCCAGACAGCAGATCCATACCGACCATCCGCTCCACTGCCTGCTGCTAAGTCTTAGCGCCCCCCAGACTAGCAGCGCAACAACCGTTCGTAATGCCGGGGGTTGCAGCCCTGTCAGCCAGGCATATAATGTGGCGCAGACAATCCCACCCACTAATGGAACCTGCCAGCAAATCCATCTGGCGGGCATAAAAAATTGTCCCGCGCGAATTATTCCGGCAGCCAGAAGTGCAGCAAACGCAATATGCAGCCCGGAGATAGCCATCAAATGAGCCGTGCCGGTATCACGCATAATCGTTTTCACCTCTTGTGACACGGACAAGCGCTCACCCATTCCCAGACCCAGTATAACCTGCTGCCAGGGATAGTCGGCGAGTACCGTTTTCAACGAGTCGAGAAATCGCGAACGCAAACTGCATTGTGGTGTGATAACCGAAGCCTGTAAGAATCGCCCCGTCAGCGGTTGATGCTGCGCCAATGCGTAACGCTGGCTATCAAATCCGCCTTCGTTTAACTGACCGTGTACGGCGCGGACTTTCAACGTCATCGCCCATGTCTGACCCGCACAAACATCACCGGGTAAATACTGTCCGTATAAGACGATTCCTTGTGCAGGAAAGATTCGTTTCCCCTGAAGGTGAGTAATTTGGCCGTAGTGCGTTGTCATATTGTCAGTTCCGGTTATCTGCACAATGGCTTGCTGGGTTTTCGCAGGCAGCGCATTACCGGCCCACAGAGCCTCTTTCGCAGCCAGGATTCCCCAAAGAAAAAACAGCAGGGTTAGTCCAGCGGAACGTATGTATTTGTGGGGGAGAAAACAGAGCAGACATGCCAGACAAAATACAATGCCGATACACAACATGCCTGGCAGCGTAGGTAATAGCATGAGTGGGAGAATGCCAAATAATGCACACGTACTCACCGTTGTTATTTTCATCAATAACCTCCCTGTTACAGGGAGTGTGCAGTACTCTTCGACGGTTGTCTGGCATCAATTTATCGTTATACGACCTGAGTTCCACAGACATTTAGTGGGGGTTGTAACGTACAAATTAACTGGGATGAGGATTCCAGGATAGGCGCACAGAAATGAAAAAAGCACCCATGTGGGTGCTTTCTCGGCGTTAAGTCTCGCTAAAAACTTAACCGTAAATATTGGCGCGATCGCGCAGTTCTTTACCTGGTTTAAAGTGCGGAACGTATTTCCCTTCCAGATCCACTTTATCGCCGGTCTTCGGATTACGTCCGGTGCGTGGTGCGCGGTAATGCAAAGAGAAGCTGCCGAAACCGCGGATTTCAATACGCTCGCCCTGCGCAAGAGTCGAGGCCATATGTTCCAGCATCTCTTTAACTGCATCTTCAACCGCTTTCGCGGGAATATGAGGTTGCTGGGTTGCAAGTCTTTCAATCAATTCTGACTTGGTCATGATTCCTCCGGTTCCTTAAAGGCATAATTAGCTGCTGCATTGATTAAGGGCGGCCGTAGCCGCCCTTTGTCATTGATTACAGGACGAATCCTGTAATCTGTCAAGCTACTCGTCATCCTTTGTGCCGTTAACAGCACAAAGGATTTAGAGCACTCGATATTACTCGCCTTTAGCTGCTTTGAAAGCTTCAGCCATTGCGTTGTTAGAGAAGTTAGCATCTTCCTGTTTGTTAACAGTTGCGATTGCATCTTTCTCATCAGCTTCGTCTTTAGCACGAACAGACAGGCTGATTGCACGGTTCTTACGATCAACGCCGGTGAATTTAGCTTCAACGTCGTCGCCTACGCTCAGAACCAGAGTTGCATCTTCAACGCGGTCACGTGAAGCTTCAGAAGCGCGCAGGTAACCTTCAACGCCGTCAGCCAGTTCTACGGTTGCGCCTTTAGCGTCAACTGCAGTGACTTTACCGTTTACGATTGCGCCTTTCTTGTTCAGTGCAACCCAGTTGTTGAACGGATCTTCTGCGAGCTGTTTAACGCCCAGAGAGATACGCTCACGCTCTGCGTCAACCTGCAGAACAACTGCTGCGATTTCGTCGCCTTTTTTGTATTCACGAACTGCTTCTTCGCCTGCAACGTTCCAGGAGATGTCAGACAGGTGAACCAGGCCGTCGATGCCGCCGTCCAGGCCGATGAAGATACCGAAGTCAGTGATAGACTTGATTTTACCTTCAACACGGTCTCCCTTGTTGTGGGTTTCCGCGAACTGCTGCCATGGGTTGTTTTTGCACTGCTTCAGACCCAGGGAGATACGACGACGTTCTTCGTCGATATCCAGAACCATAACTTCCACTACGTCGCCAACGTTAACAACTTTGGACGGGTGGATGTTTTTGTTGGTCCAATCCATTTCGGAAACGTGAACCAGGCCTTCAACGCCTTCTTCGATTTCAACGAAGCAGCCGTAGTCGGTCAGGTTGGTCACGCGACCAGTCAGTTTGGTACCTTCTGGATAACGCTTAGCGATAGCTACCCATGGATCTTCGCCCAGCTGTTTCAGGCCCAGAGATACACGAGTACGCTCGCGGTCGAACTTCAGCACTTTAACAGTGATTTCGTCGCCAACGTTTACGATTTCGCTCGGATGCTTAACGCGTTTCCATGCCATGTCGGTGATGTGCAGCAGGCCGTCAACGCCACCCAGATCAACGAATGCACCGTAGTCAGTGAGGTTCTTAACGATACCTTTAACTTCCATGCCTTCCTGCAGGTTTTCCAGCAGCTGATCGCGTTCTGCGCTGTTTTCGGATTCGATAACGGCACGACGGGAAACAACAACGTTGTTACGCTTCTGATCCAGCTTGATTACTTTGAATTCAAGCTCTTTGCCTTCCAGGTGCAGCGTGTCGCGGACCGGACGAACGTCTACCAGGGAACCCGGCAGGAACGCGCGAATACCATTCAGCTCAACAGTGAAGCCACCCTTGACTTTGCCATTGATAACACCAGTAACGGTTGCAGCTTCTTCGTAAGCTTTTTCCAGCGTGATCCAAGCTTCGTGACGTTTAGCTTTTTCACGGGACAGCAGGGTTTCACCGAAGCCGTCTTCTACTGCATCCAGAGCAACGTCAACTTCGTCACCAACCTGGATTTCCAGCTCGCCCTGGGCGTTTTTGAACTGCTCTGCCGGAATGGCGGACTCAGATTTCAGACCAGCGTCAACCAGTACTACGTCTTTGTCGATAGCAACAACAACACCACGAACGATGGAACCCGGACGGGTTTCGATTTCTTTTAAGGATTCTTCAAACAGTTGAGCAAAAGATTCAGTCATGTTTAATCTTCAGGTTTCATATTTAACGTCCACCTGGCTCCATGCCGGATGGGGTTGTTTAACATACCCGCTGTCAATCCATTGCAACGGGGGTACTGCAAATTCGGTCGCACTTAAGCGAGAGCCAGTTTTTGGCGCGCGTATTGTAACGCTTTTTCAATCACTTGCTCAATGCTTAATCGGGTTGAATCCAAAACTAAAGCATCAGCAGCAGGAACCAGCGGCGCTACAGCACGGTTACGATCGCGATAATCGCGTTCTTCGATCTCGGCCAAAAGGCGTTCAAAGTTAACACTAAAGCCTTTCTCCTGCAACTGTAGCATACGTCTATGCGCACGTTCTTGCGAGGAGGCGTCCAGAAAAATTTTCACCGGCGCATCCGGGAACACCACGGTCCCCATATCACGTCCATCAGCAATCAGACCTGGGGTTTCGCGAAATGCGCGTTGACGACGTAAAAGCGCTTCACGCACGCGAGGAAACGCCGCGACCTGAGAGGCGGCATTCGCCACTTCCTGAGTGCGTATTTCACCGCTGACATCCTCACCTTCAAGAATGACTTCAAGGTTGCCGTCTGTTGAGATAAAACGCACATCAAGGTGTGAGGCAAGCGGTACCAGAGCATCTTCAGATGTTACATCAACATGGTGATGTAACGCTGCGAGCGCCAGTACGCGGTAGATCGCGCCTGAATCTAACAGATGCCACTGCAATGCTTCCGCCATTGCCTTGCACAAGGTGCCTTTTCCTGCACCGCTTGGGCCATCAATGGTAATAACCGGGGCAATTGCCGTCATCTTTTTCTCCTTAAACGGGCGTACATTAACGTGAACGCCGCGCATTATACGCGCCAACGCCAACGATCGTTATCTTTGTGTGAAAAATGCAGAATCATTGAAGCTGAGTGTAGAATAAATAGGCAATCGGAGATGTCAGAATGTGCCGCACCCGAAAGTGCGGCAATGAAATCAGGCAGATGTACTAATACGCGCCAGCTGTTCGAAATAATCCGGGAAAGTTTTGGCGGTACATTTTGGATCAAGAATGGTCACAGGCGTGTCAGATAGCGCCACCAGCGAGAAACACATCGCCATGCGGTGATCGTTGTAGGTCGCGATGTCCGCAAATTGCAATGTTGCAGGCGGGGTGATGCGGATAAAGTCATGCCCCTCTTCCACTTCCGCGCCCACTTTGCGTAACTCCGTCGCCATCGCGAACAGACGATCGGTCTCTTTGACGCGCCAGTTGTAGATATTACGTAATGTCGTGGTGCCTTTCGCAAACAGCGCCGCCGTTGCAATGGTCATCGCCGCATCAGGAATATGGTTCATATCCATATCCACTGCGTTCAACTCGCCGCGAGTACAGGCAATAAAATCGTTGCCCCATGTAATGGTAGCACCCATTTTTTCCAGTACATCGGCAAAACGAATATCACCCTGCATGCTGTTACGGCCAATCCCGGTAACTTTTACCGTACCGCCTTTAATGGCACCCGCCGCGAGGAAATAGGAGGCGGAAGAAGCATCGCCTTCAACCAGGTATGCACCCGGTGACTGATACTGCTGCTGCCCCTTCACGACAAAGCGCTGGTAGTTTTGATTTTCAATTTCAACACCAAACGTTTTCATCAGGTTCAGTGTAATATCAATGTAAGGTTTGGATACCAGGTCACCTTTAATTGCAATCGTCGTATCCTGCGGCGCAAGCGGCGCAGTCATCAGCAGCGCAGTGAGGAACTGGCTGGAAACGCTACCGTCTACCTCAACCTGGCCTCCGGTAAAGCCACCGCGCAGACGTAAAGGTGGATAGTTTTCCTGCTCCAGATAGTCAATTTTGGCTCCGCCCTGGCGCAGCGCATCAACCAGATGGCCTATCGGGCGCTCTTTCATGCGCGGTTCGCCCGTCAGCACGATGTCATTGCTGCCCAGACATAGCGCTGCGGCCAGCGGGCGCATTGCGGTACCGGCATTACCAAGGAACAGTTCCACTGAGCCTTGCGCATGTAATGCACCACCATTGCCAATAATCTCGCAGCGGGTACGATCAGCAGAAAGGGTATAGCTAATCCCTAACACATTCAGAGCATTGAGCATATGGCGAACATCATCGCTGTCCAGCAGGTTGGTCAGGACAGTGGTGCCATTGGCTAATGCGGCCAGCAGCAAAGCGCGGTTAGAAACACTTTTGGATCCAGGCAGATTGATTGTGCCATCCACCCGCGCAATGGGTTGTAACGTCAGGGATTCCATGAAACTCGACTCTCAAAAACAGACATAAAAACCCCACAGACAGGCTGTGGGGATGAAAAGTACAGCAGATTAGCCACGACGGCGTTCAAAATCGACCATGAAATCGGTCAGTGCTTTTACACCTTCAAGCGGCATTGCATTGTAGATGGACGCACGCATACCGCCGACCACACGATGCCCTTTCAGCGCATGCAGGCCCGCAGCAAAAGACTCTTCCAGGAACAGTTTATCCAGTGCGCTGTCAGCCAGCTGGAACGGTACGTTCATGCGTGAACGGTTGGATTTCGCCACATCGTTACGGTAGAAATCGCTGTTATCAATTACGCCGTACAGCAGTTCCGCTTTTTGCTGGTTAATTTTATCCATTGCATTAACACCGCCCTGCTTTTTCAGCCATTTAAAGACCAGGCCAGACAGATACCAGGCAAAGGTTGGCGGTGTATTGAACATGGAGTCGTTGTCATTCAGCACGGTATAGTCGAGGATTGACGGGCATGATACATGAGCTTTACCCAGCAAATCTTCACGGACGATGACAATCGTCAGGCCGGCCGGACCGATGTTTTTCTGTGCCCCGGCATAAATTACGCCGTAACGGCTAACGTCAAGCGGTGCGGAAAGAATGGTAGAGGACAGATCAGCCGTGACCACAACGTTGCTGGCAAAATTCGGTGTTTCATCGATCGCAATGCCATCGATAGTTTCGTTCGGACAATAGTGCAGGTACGCCGCGTTATCAGAAAGCTGCCATTCACTCATCGGCTTAACAGCACGCAGGCCGTCCACGGTGACTTTGGCATCAATAACGTTTGGCGTGCAGTATTTTTTCGCTTCTTTAATTGCACTGGCGGCCCAATAACCGGCATCGACGTAATCCGCGGTGGTTTTATCACCCAGAATATTTAACGGGATACCCGCGAACTGCCCACGACCACCGCCATGGCAGAACAACACTTTATAGTTGGAGGGGATGCTAAGAAGATCGCGAAAATCCTGCTCCGCTTCCTCGGCGACCTGGATGAATTCTTTGCCACGGTGGCTAATTTCCATCACCGACGTGCCAAGACCGTTCCAGTCGCGAAGATCCTGTTGAGCCAGTTTAAGTACTTCTGCCGGTAGCATTGCCGGACCTGAACTAAAATTAAAGACCTGAGCCATTTCCCCTCACCACGTTGTGTTGTTGTCCAATCAACATCCTGTCATTGACGATAATCCGGTGACAGACATTGGTATAAGTTATTCCTGTGGATATCGGTTTTATCATTCAGTGACACGCGCCGCAATGGGTAAAACTGACCAGGGTAAAAATGTGTCATTGGTCACACAACAGAATCTATCGGATTGACGGGTAAAAACCGAGATTTTTGCTGTCAGGTAACCCGTTTTGCCCGACTGGCCTTCGACCATTCTGGATTTGCACAGCGTGGACATAATTGATGATCTCCGGCGTTCATTTGCACCACTTCGCTACAACGTATACAGGCATAGTCCCCTGCTTCAGGCATTACTTTAAATCGTTGCGTACAGTGCTTAGGTAAAATACTGAGCCCCGGCTTTACGTCTTCATCGGCAAAGAAGTAGACGCTGATTTGTCCATTCGTCTCCAGAATAGCCAGTTTTACCTGTCCCAATTGCTCCACGCCGTTCAAACGCAGTTCCATAAAGAATTCAAATTCCGTCATATTGGCACTATTGAGCTTTGACCATGCCAGCTCGCCATCTTCAATGATCACGACGGGTTTGCCCTCCAGCAGGTCCTCCATTTTTTCACTATGCGCCATCAGCCACATTACCAACCGATACAGCACAGCAAGAGTAATAAAAACCACCAGCACCGGCAGCATCGGGACATCGTCATAGAATGCCACGTCTCCCGCTGCAGAACCCAGCGTAAGGATGATCAGCACTTCAAAAAGCGACATCTGGCGTACGCCGCGACGTCCGGTGATTTTTAAAAACAGAAAAACCAATATAAAGGTGTAGAGGCTGCGTAACGCAACTTCCCCCAGAAAATCCATGGGCACCTTATCAAGCGCCATACGGTGCAAATCGAAAGCTTTCATTAATATGCTCTAAACGTAGTTGGCTGTAAGAAAGCATAGCCAATGCTTTTATTTACGCCTGAGCTCCGGCGGCGATAGCGCCGTTCATTGAAAACCCGTATCATTGCGCGCTTTCCGTACGACAAAAGTGATTTTCATGACGCAAACATTTATCCCCGGCAAAGATGCCGCTCTGGAAGACTCCATCGCTCGCTTCCAGCAAAAATTGCTCGACCTCGGTTTTCAAATTGAAGAAGCCTCGTGGTTGAATCCCGTCCCTAACGTCTGGTCTGTACATATTCGCGACAAAGAATGCGCGCTGTGCTTCACCAACGGTAAAGGCGCGACGAAAAAAGCGGCGTTGGCTTCCGCGCTGGGCGAATACTTTGAGCGTCTGTCGACTAACTATTTCTTTGCGGATTTCTGGTTGGGCGAAACTATCGCCAATGGCCCGTTCGTGCATTATCCGAACGAAAAATGGTTCCCGCTGACAGAAGAAGACGATGTACCAGAAGGTTTACTGGATGCACGTCTGCGTGCGTTTTACGATCCAGATAACGAACTGACTGGCAGCATGCTTATCGATCTGCAGTCTGGTAATGAAGAACGTGGCGTCTGCGGCCTGCCGTTTACCCGTCAGTCGGATAACCAGACTGTCTATATTCCGATGAATATTATCGGCAACCTGTATGTTTCTAACGGCATGTCCGCGGGTAACACGCCTAACGAAGCGCGCGTTCAGGGCCTGTCTGAAGTCTTTGAGCGTCATGTGAAGAACCGCATTATTGCGGAAAGCATCAGCCTGCCGGAAATCCCGGCCGAAGTCATGGCGCGCTATCCGGCAGTGGTGGAGTCCATCGCCACACTGGAAGCGGAAGGTTTCCCAATTTTTGCCTATGATGGCTCGCTGGGCGGCAAGTATCCGGTGATTTGTGTTGTCCTGTTCAACCCGACCAACGGTACCTGCTTCGCTTCCTTCGGCGCACACCCGGATTTCGGCGTGGCGCTGGAGCGTACCGTCACTGAACTGCTGCAGGGTCGTGGTCTGAAGGATCTTGATGTCTTCACCCCACCGACCTTCGACGATGAAGAAGTGGCAGAACATACCAACCTTGAAACTCACTTCATCGATTCCAGCGGTTTGATCTCATGGGATCTGTTCAAGCAGGATGCCGACTATCCGTTCGTTGACTGGAATTTCTCTGGCACCACGGAAGAAGAGTTCGCCACTCTGATGGCCATCTTCAATGCTGAAGATAAAGAAGTGTATATCGCTGACTATGAGCACCTGAGCGTTTACGCGTGCCGCATTATTGTGCCGGGAATGTCTGACATCTATCCGGCAGAAGATCTGTGGTTAGCCAACAACGCTATGGGCGCCCATCTGCGTGACACAATCCTCTCTCTGCCGGGCAGCGAATGGGATAAAGAAGACTACCTCAATCTGATCGAACAACTGGATGAAGAAGGTTTTGACGACTTCACCCGCGTGCGCGAGCTACTCGGTCTGGCGACCGGTGCGGATAACGGTTGGTACACCCTGCGTATTGGCGAGCTTAAAGTGATGCTGGCGCTTGCCGGTGGCGATCTGAAGCAGGCGCTGGTGTGGACAGAATGGACGATGGAATTTAACGCCTCCGTCTTTAGCGCGGAACGTGCAAACTACTATCGCTGCCTGCAAACATTGTTGCTGCTGTCTCAGGAAGAGGACCGTCAGCCGCTGCAATATCTGAACGCATTTGTCCGCATGTACGGCGCTGAGGCGGTTGAAGCGGCAAGTGCCGCACTGAGTGGTGAAGCTCCATTTTATGGACTTCAGCCAGTAGACAGCGATCTGCAGGCATTCCCGGCACATCAGTCTCTGCTGAAAGCCTATGAGAAATTGCAACGCGCGAAAGCGGCACACTGGTCAAAATAGTGACAAACAACTTGCCTCGAGTAGGCTAAATGTATTGTCTGAGCTATATTACGGGGCGCTTAAAGCGCCCCGTTTTTTATTTTGGTCAAACCAAAAAATAAATGTAAAAACAAGGTTAAATATTAGTAGTTGATATTAAAAAAATTAGCTTATTAATGTGGTTTTTTATCTCAATTACTCCATTTTAATTAACCGTCCCATAGGAGGCTGAAAGAAAAAATTCAACTCACTTTATAATTTTTAAAATTTATTTTTATATGGATAATCAACATGTTACACCGTAATCGCATAAAAACCATGCGTCTTACGGGCCTATAAGCCAGGCGAGATATGATCTATATCAAATTCTCATCTATAATGCTTTGTTAGTATCTCGTCGCCGACTTAATAAAGAGAGAGTTAGTGTGAAAGCTGACAACCCTTTTGATCTTATTCTACCTGCTGCAATGGCCAAAGTTGCCGAAGAAGCAGGCGTCTATAAAGCAACGAAACATCCGCTTAAGACGTTCTATCTGGCAATTACTGCCGGTGTATTCATTTCAATTGCCTTTGTTTTCTATATTACCGCCACAACCGGCACTGGTACTATGCCTTTCGGCATGGCGAAATTAGTAGGTGGTATCTGCTTTTCCCTGGGGCTGATTCTTTGTGTTGTCTGCGGTGCAGACCTCTTCACTTCAACCGTACTGATCGTCGTTGCTAAAGCCAGTGGTCGTATTACCTGGGGTCAGTTAGCGAAAAACTGGCTTAACGTTTATGTCGGTAACCTGGTGGGTTGCTTGCTCTTCGTGCTATTGATGTGGCTTTCCGGCGAATACATGACCGCCAACGGCGCGTGGGGGCTCAACGTCCTACAAACAGCCGACCACAAAGTGCACCATACTTTTGTTGAAGCGGTAAGTCTTGGCATCCTGGCTAACCTGATGGTGTGCCTGGCGGTATGGATGAGCTACTCGGGCCGCAGCCTGATGGACAAAGCGTTTATCATGGTATTACCGGTCGCAATGTTTGTTGCCAGCGGTTTTGAGCACAGTATCGCAAACATGTTTATGATCCCTATGGGTATTGTAATACGCGATTTCGCCACCCCGGAATTCTGGACCGCTGTTGGGTCTTCTCCGGAGAATTTTTCTCACCTGACCGTGATGAATTTCATCACCGATAACCTGATTCCGGTTACGATCGGTAACATTATCGGCGGCGGTTTGTTGGTCGGGTTGACATACTGGGTCATTTATCTGCGTGGTAACGATCATCATTAATCTGATGATGCCCATTACACGCAGTAAATAAAAAATCCACTTAAGAAGGTAGGTGTTACATGTCCGAGCTTAATGAAAAGTTAGCCACAGCCTGGGAAGGTTTTACCAAAGGTGACTGGCAGAATGAAGTAAACGTACGTGACTTCATTCAGAAAAACTACACTCCATATGAGGGTGACGAGTCCTTCCTGGCTGGCGCAACTGATGCGACCACTGCACTGTGGGACAGCGTGATGGAAGGCGTTAAACAGGAAAACCGCACTCACGCGCCTGTTGACTTTGACACCTCCGTTGCTTCTACCATCACTTCTCACGACGCTGGCTACATCAACAAAGCGCTCGAGAAGATTGTTGGTCTGCAGACTGAAGCTCCGCTGAAACGTGCGATCATTCCGTTTGGCGGCATCAAAATGGTTGAAGGTTCCTGCAAAGCGTACAATCGCGAACTGGATCCGATGCTGAAAAAAATCTTCACCGAATACCGCAAAACCCACAACCAGGGCGTATTCGATGTTTACACCAAAGACATTCTGAACTGCCGTAAATCCGGTGTTCTGACTGGTCTGCCAGATGCCTATGGCCGTGGCCGTATCATCGGTGACTACCGTCGCGTTGCGCTGTACGGTATCGACTACCTGATGAAAGACAAATACGCTCAGTTCGTCTCTCTGCAGTCCGATCTGGAAAACGGCGTAAACCTGGAAGCAACTATCCGTCTGCGTGAAGAAATCGCTGAACAGCACCGCGCTCTGGGTCAGATCAAAGAAATGGCTGCTAAATATGGCTGCGATATCTCTGGTCCGGCTACCAACGCTCAGGAAGCTATCCAGTGGACTTACTTCGGCTACCTGGCCGCAGTTAAATCTCAGAACGGTGCAGCAATGTCCTTCGGTCGCGTATCCACCTTCCTGGATGCTTACATCGAACGTGACCTGAAAGCAGGCAAAATCACCGAGCAAGACGCACAGGAAATGATCGACCACCTGGTCATGAAACTGCGTATGGTTCGCTTCCTGCGTACTCCTGAATATGATGAACTGTTCTCCGGTGACCCGATTTGGGCAACTGAATCAATCGGTGGTATGGGCGTTGATGGCCGTACTCTGGTTACCAAAAACAGCTTCCGCTTCCTGAACACCCTGTACACCATGGGTCCTTCTCCGGAGCCGAACATCACCGTTCTGTGGTCTGAAAAACTGCCTCTGAACTTCAAGAAATTCGCCGCTAAAGTGTCCATCGACACCTCTTCTCTGCAGTACGAGAACGATGACCTGATGCGTCCGGACTTCAACAACGACGACTACGCTATCGCTTGTTGCGTAAGCCCGATGGTTGTTGGTAAACAAATGCAGTTCTTCGGTGCGCGTGCAAACCTGGCGAAAACCATGCTGTACGCAATCAACGGTGGCGTTGATGAAAAACTGAAAATGCAGGTTGGTCCTAAATCTGAACCGATCAAAGGCGACGTTCTGAACTTCGACGAAGTTATGGACCGCATGGATCACTTCATGGATTGGCTGGCTAAACAGTACGTCACTGCACTGAACGTTATCCACTACATGCACGACAAGTACAGCTACGAAGCCTCTCTGATGGCGCTGCACGACCGTGACGTTATCCGCACCATGGCGTGTGGTATCGCTGGTCTGTCCGTTGCTGCTGACTCCCTGTCTGCAATCAAATATGCGAAAGTTAAACCGATTCGTGACGAAGACGGTCTGGCTATCGACTTCGAAATCGAAGGCGAATACCCGCAGTTTGGTAACAACGATTCTCGCGTTGATGACATGGCGGTTGACCTGGTAGAACGTTTCATGAAGAAAATTCAGAAACTGACTACTTATCGTAACGCTATCCCGACTCAGTCTGTTCTGACCATCACCTCTAACGTGGTTTATGGTAAGAAAACTGGTAACACCCCAGATGGTCGTCGTGCTGGTGCGCCGTTCGGACCGGGTGCTAACCCAATGCACGGCCGTGACCAGAAAGGTGCTGTTGCCTCTCTGACCTCCGTTGCTAAACTGCCGTTTGCTTACGCTAAAGATGGTATCTCTTACACCTTCTCTATCGTTCCGAACGCTCTGGGTAAAGACGACGAAGTTCGTAAGACCAACCTGGCAGGTCTGATGGATGGTTACTTCCACCACGAAGCGTCCATTGAAGGTGGTCAGCACCTGAACGTGAACGTCATGAACCGTGAAATGCTGCTGGATGCGATGGAACATCCGGAAAAATATCCGCAGCTGACCATCCGCGTTTCTGGCTACGCAGTACGTTTTAACTCCCTGACTAAAGAACAGCAGCAGGACGTTATCACTCGTACCTTCACTCAGACCATGTAATTGGTTTTGACTGAAATCGTACTTTAAAAAGCGTACAATAAAGGCTCCACGTAAGTGGGGCCTTTTTAATAGCCTGCTTTGTCAGCCATCTATACTTATGGATAGCAGCCAAAACAGACTCGACACAGTTAATAACTGTGCACTAACACTGGCCCCGGATGGGCCACACCTGGAGAAACACCGCAATGTCAGTTATTGGTCGCATTCACTCCTTTGAATCCTGTGGCACTG
Source organism: Citrobacter sp. Cf116 (assembly GCF_030336505.1). NCBI lineage: Bacteria > Pseudomonadati > Pseudomonadota > Gammaproteobacteria > Enterobacterales > Enterobacteriaceae > Citrobacter > Citrobacter sp. Cf116. The sequence goes on from NZ_JAOWEQ010000040.1 coordinate 215,124, forward strand.
TTGATGGCCCGGGCATCCGTTTTATTACCTTCTTTCAGGGCTGCCTGATGCGCTGCCTGTATTGCCATAACCGCGACACGTGGGATACGCACGGCGGTAAAGAAGTTACCGTTGACGAATTAATGAAAGAGGTGGTGACCTACCGCCACTTTATGAACGCCTCCGGAGGCGGCGTGACAGCGTCTGGCGGCGAAGCTATCTTGCAAGCTGAATTCGTACGTGACTGGTTCCGGGCCTGTAAAAAAGAAGGTATTCATACTTGTCTGGATACTAACGGTTTTGTTCGCCGCTACGATCCGGTGATCGATGAGCTGCTGGAAGTCACCGACCTGGTCATGCTCGATCTCAAACAGATGAACGATGAAATCCATCAGAATCTGGTGGGTGTGTCTAACCATCGTACACTCGAGTTCGCGCGTTACCTGTCCAACAAAGACATCAAAGTGTGGATCCGCTATGTTGTCGTACCTGGCTGGTCTGACGATGACGACTCCGCACACCGCCTTGGCGAATTTACCCGCGATATGGGCAACGTTGAAAAAATCGAGCTGCTGCCTTACCACGAGCTGGGTAAACACAAATGGGTGGCAATGGGCGAAGAGTACAAACTGGATGGCGTCAAACCGCCGAAGAAAGAGACCATGGAGCGCGTGAAGGGTATTCTCGAGCAATATGGACATAAAGTGATGTATTGATTTTTATGGTGGGTAACAGATACGTTACCCACCTGACTCTGCCTTAACGCCCTCTTCTCGCCAGTAACGGGAAAATCAATCCCAGTCCAACCAGCACAAATGGCGTCACAATATTCAGCGTGAGCTGGAATGTCCACTCTGGGGTGAAGGCTTCCATTTTCGGGAAAATCCCAGTCAGACAGGCAAATGCGGTAAAGGCAAAGCACCAGATCCCCACGGTCATTGCAAGCGATCGGTTGCGAATAAAGACATATTCCGATTTATATTTTTGCGCCAGACGAATAACGGCAATGAACGCCACAAACACCCATAAATAACGCAATGGCATCACGACAGAGTTAAGATTCAATAGCCATTTATACAGATTATTCATGTCGCCAATTCCCAGTGTTGGCAACATAATCAGAATCGCCACCAGCACCAGCGTCAGAATATAACCATTTACCGGCGTACCGGAAGCGTTGGTTTTACACAGGCTCTCGGGAATATATTTACGATCAGCATCACCCAGCAGAACTTTAAGCGGTGCATCAATAGAAAATACCAATGCCGCAATCTGTCCCAGCGTATTGGCAATCGCGTAAATAACCATCAGCGAATTACCCATACCATAATACTCGCCCAGTTTCTGGAAGGCGTAATATTGACCATTCGTCATCAGGTCATCTGGAATATGCCGGGAGTCAAACATCATTCCCATAGCCAGCGACCCGAGAATCGCACATACCGCCACCATAACAGCCAGAACGAGCATCCCTTTCGGAAATTCTTTGCCCGGATTACGTGTCTGATTAACGTATGGCGAAATTTTCTCCGCGCCGCCCACGGCAAAGACCAGCATGGAGATCGTGGTAATGTAGGTAAAATCAATGTGCGGGATAAACGATTCCCAGGTGATATTGGTTGTCGCTATCTGCACATCCGTAATTGCAGGCGCAGTTACCGCCATCACGACATACAAAATGGACATCACAAACATCGCAATGCCTGCAACTGACCCAACAATTTTCAGCGATTTCATGCCACGGGACGCAACCCACATGAAAAAGACAAACAGCGCCAGCGTCAGCCCCTGCAACGCCACAACGGTGTACTCTTTAATCAACGAACCATCGCCCTTCAGCGCCCATCCCAGCGCAATCAGAATAGCCTGCGGTTTTTGCGCCAGATAAGGAATATGCACAACCCAATAGGTCCATGCAGCAAGATAGGCCAGCCCTGGCCCCATGGTATGTTTAATCCAGGTACTGACGCCGCCTTTACCCTCTTTAAAAGTTGAACCAAGCTGCCCGACGATCAACGCATAAGGAATAAAATAGAGCGCGAAAATAAATATCCAAGAGGAGACAACAACCAATCCCTGATTGGCATAGTTGTTAACGACGTTGCCAAAACCCCAAACGGTAATAAAAGACATCAATGCAATGTTGTACCATCGCAATTGTTTTTCCTGCACACCAGCCATACGCAATCCTTCGTGGAAGCTTTATGATTATCAATAAATGAGGCGTGGGATTATGCGCGGTAAAATGAGCGAGCGGAAACGGCAGGATGTAAAACTATAACCTTCTGCACACTTTATTTTCAGGAAAGAAGTGTGTGATAAAATAATGCAGGTTCCCATAAAGCATACATAAACAGTATGTATGGGAACCTGTTCATATTCTGTTAAATCAGGTCAAATGTGCGCAATAGAATTGGGTGTATGGCCCGTTTTACGCAACAGCATCAGTAAATAAATAAACGATACGCTGGCGATCATGATAAACAGCAAGCTATCTGAATAATTCTGCATCAGCATCGCAGTAAATGAAGGACCCAGCAGACTGCCCACGGTATAGCTCAATAACAATGCCTGATTCATGGCGACCAGCTGATGATGCTCCACCTTTTCACAGGCCCAGGCCATCGCGACCGGGTAGAGGGTAAAGCCTGCCGCACCCAACATAAACAACGCGGGCGCCATCGCCGCCTGATTCAGCATGGCGATACTTCCGACGATCACCACGAAGACCTGGACGCGTAAAACCAACAGACGTCCCAGCTTGTCCGCCAGACGGCCAATCGGCCATTGCCCCAGAATACCTGCACTTACCAGGACCGCCATCCAGAAACCAATGCTGGCGTTACTCACCCCCTGATGATTGAGATACAGCGGCATCAGGCCATACAAAGACCCCAGCACAATCCCGGAAATAATACAGCCATTCACGCCCAGACGCGCCTGGCGGAGTTTCAGCATGGAGACAATAGGCGTAGACTGCTGCCCATCACCCTGCTGATTGGCAATGCGCGTAAACAGCAGTGGCAAAACACCCGCCAGGATAGTACCCGTCACCCACGGCAGGACATTCATCAATTCCGTGGATACTTTACTCACCAGCAGTTGGCCTAAAAACGTCCCCACGTAATAGATCATCATATAGGCGGCAAGCAAACGTCCGCGATTACGCGAAGTCCCGCTGCACATCAGCGCGCTTTCCACCACCACCCAAATCATGGCGCAGCCAACACCGGCGATAAAACGCCAGGTCATCCAGCTCCAGAATCCCACCATAATCCCCAGCCCGACACAGCCCGCGGCAAAAATAAGCGAGGCGATGTAATAGCTGCGGTTAAAACCCAGATGTTTTATTAAATACCCTGTCAACAACGTCCCTACCAGATTACCGGTAAAGTAAGACGAGCTCACCACACCTACCTGCCAGGTGGGCAGATTTTCATGGGCGAGCCAAAGCGGGACGAGCGTGTTTAACACGGCGATCGCCAGGGTCAACAGAAGTAGCCCGCACAGCAATAGCATGACGGGACGGGTATAGGTGGACATGAATAAAAACCGTGAGGAAGTTCAAATTTCATGCGCATCATGCCACTGCTAAAAACATTGTCAATCGGCGTAATCAAAGGGCTGAGGCGCTTTCTGGTCGATCGATTTGCATTACTGATTCTTAATGTGAATAGATAAAAAACACAAAATCACATCTGCTTGTTTTTATTGATCTAAAACAAAAATCTCGCGTTACGTTCAGTCGAAAAATTTCATGGATTACCCTTACTTTTATTTCTTACTAAACTCAATGCGGGATGCTGAGCTGCATTGTCTTCAAAATAGAACAGTGAGTTCTTATTTAGGCATCTACTCCAGATATCGTTCTTTTCGTAGACTTAAACTCATCAAATTTCCCCCACTGATGCTGAACAGGAGAAATATCATGACTAAACCTTACGTAAGACTTGATAAAGATAATGCGGCAGTACTGCTGGTCGACCATCAGGCTGGCCTGCTCTCTCTGGTTCGGGATATCGATCCCGATAAATTTAAAAACAACGTGCTAGCCTTGGGTGACTTAGCAAAATACTTCAACCTCCCAACCATTCTGACAACCAGTTTTGAAACAGGACCAAACGGGCCGCTGGTACCGGAACTGAAAGCGCAATTTCCCGATGCGCCCTATATTGCTCGCCCAGGAAACATTAACGCATGGGATAACGAAGATTTCGTGAAGGCAGTGAAAGCGACCGGCAAAAAGCAGCTGATTATCGCCGGTGTCGTGACGGAAGTTTGCGTCGCCTTCCCTGCGCTCTCAGCTATTGAAGAAGGCTTTGACGTCTTTGTGGTAACCGATGCTTCAGGCACATTTAATGAAATTACCCGTCATTCAGCTTGGGATCGGATGTCTCAAGCAGGCGCTCAGTTGATGACATGGTTCGGAGTAGCGTGCGAGCTGCACCGCGACTGGCGCAACGATATCGAAGGTCTGGCAACGCTGTTCTCGAATCACATTCCGGACTACCGCAATCTGATGACCAGCTACGACACGTTAACTAAGCAGAAGTAAAACCAGGGCGAAAACCCTGGCCTGACATATTGCCTGATGACGCGCAGCTTTAAGGCCTACGGATCTGTAGGCCTGATAAGACGCAAGCTACCATCCGGCATAGTTTGGATTAACTCGCCACCGCCATACCGACTGTCATATGCAGCCCGTAGAACACGCCACGACCAATCAGCTCGCCGACTAACAGCAAAATAAACGCCACGGAAAGCAGCGGAACGGCAGGCTGGTAACCCTTCACTTGCGGTACAATCCAGCAGCACAACGCTAATGCCAGCGCCACAATCCGCCACGCCATCAGCGAGCCGTAATCCGGAACCAGCGCAGAAGCCTGTTGAATCGAACTGTGGATCGTCGCCAGTTCAGCCCCCTGCATGACAGACATGATGGCGCTTACGACCAGAGCAAGCACTGAAATTGCCGGCAGCAGGCGCATAGCCCAACCATCCACGCCAGCAATTCTCAGTAACAGATACCCCAGCAGCGGACCGCCCATAAACATCGTCAGGAAGAAGCCCAGCGGAGTCCAGACGCTGTACCAGGTCGGCACAGTATCAATGGTGTTATAAACGCGTACCATCATCCAGACAAAAACCACACCCAGCACCATGGTGACAACTAACCACAGATTGCGTAATGCGGGCGACATTTTTTTCAACGTGGCCAGCAGCCAGCCGATACCACCAACGGCAAAGAAGATTGAACCGCTGGCAATTTCGTTACTCAACGCCGAAGACCCAACGCGATTGAGCGAGTTAAAGGCGCGCATCGGCGAGCCCAGGTGGAGCATAGAAGCAATGAAGCCAATGCCCATTAATACCCACAATCCAAACATGCTGGCAATCACGCGCTGCTGCGATTCTGGACGCAAGTCACCTTTCATCAACGCCAGCGCAAGAACGATAAAGCCACCAACCACACACTGTCCGAAGACCGTGAAGATCATCAGCGGCCATTCATGCCATCCACTTCCCATCTTACACCTCCTTCGGATTGGCCAGATAACCTGTGGTATCCCCGGTCGGGCGGCTATTGGCGTTAGGTTTGATGACAATACTCGGTTTGGTAAAGTGCGCGCCCGGCAGTGGCGCAACCGCAGCCAGGGTGCCATGCTTTTTGCGCAGCTCTTCAATCGGACCAAAATCCAGCGCACGCAGTGGGCAGGATTCGACGCAGATAGGTTTTTTACCTTCAGCGACGCGCTCATGGCAGCCATCGCATTTAGTCATATGCCCTTTTTCAGCATTGTACTGCGGCGCGCCGTAAGGACAGGCCATGTGGCAATACCGACAGCCAATGCACACGTCCTCATCGACAACGACAAAGCCATCTTCACGTTTGTGCATCGCGCCGCTCGGACACACCTTGGTACAGGCTGGGTCTTCGCAGTGGTTACACGCAATGGAGAGGTAATAGGCAAAGACGTTCTGATGCCAGACGCCGTTATCCTCCTGCCAGTCACCGCCTGCATACTCATAAATGCGGCGGAAGCTGACCTCCGGGGTTAAATTTTTAAAATCTTTGCAGGCCAGTTCGCAGGTTTTGCAACCGGTGCAACGGCTGGAATCAATAAAAAATCCATACTGGGTTGTCATCGGTTACTCCTTACACCTTTTCAACCTGAACAAGGTTCGTGTGTGATGGGTTCCCCTTCGCGAGAGGAGACGGACGCTGGGTCGTCAGGACGTTAATACAACCGCCCTGGTCCACGCGTTTTGCGTCCGGGTCATACCACGCCCCTTCGCCTAGTGCCACCACGCCAGGCATCATACGCGGCGTTACTTTAGCCTCGATGTGCACTTCACCACGATCGTTAAAGATGCGCACCTTGTCGCCGTTGTTAATGCCGCGTCTCTGCGCATCCATCGGGTTGATCCACATTTCCTGACGGCAGGATGCTTTCAGAACATCCACGTTGCCATAGGTAGAGTGGACGCGAGATTTGTAGTGGAAACCGGTCAATTGCAGAGGGAATTTCTCCGCCAGAGGATCGTTTATGCTTTCAAATCCTGGGGTATAAATCGGCAGTGGATCAATCACATCACCTTCCGGCAGTTCCCAGGTCGCCGCGATCTCGGCAAGTTGCTGCGAATAAATTTCGATCTTACCTGACGGAGTAGTCAGCGGATTGGCGTCAGGATCCTCACGGAACGCCTTGTACGCCACGTGATGCCCCTGTGGGTCACGCTGTTTAAAGATCCCCTGCTTGCGGAATTCTTCAAACGTTGGCAGTTCAGGAATCGCTTTGCGCGACTGCTCGTACAGATGACGCATCCACTCTTCCTGAGTGCGACCTTCTGTAAACTGCTGCTCAACGCCTAGGCGTTTCGCAAGCTCGCTGGTCATCTGGTAGATAGTCTTGCATTCGAAGCGTGGTTTGATCGCCTGATCGGTGAAAATCACATACGACATATTCCCGCAGGAGGCATCCAGTGCGAAGTCCATCTGCTCCGAAGCAGTACAGTCCGGCAGCAAAATATCCGCGTATTTCGCCGAGGAGGTCATATGGCAGTCGATGACAACGATCATCTCGCACTTCTTATCATCCTGTAGGATTTCGTGTGTGCGGTTGATGTCGGAGTGCTGGTTAATCAGGCAGTTACCCGCATAGTTCCAGATCATCTTAATCGGAACATCGAGTTTATCTTTACCACGAACACCGTCACGCAGCGCCGTCATCTCCGGACCTCGCTCAATGGCGTCCGTCCACATAAACATCGAGATACTGGTTTCTACAGGGTTTTCCAGCGTAGGCATACGTTCAAACGGCAAACTGTATGAGCCCTCACGCGCCCCGCTGTTGCCGCCGTTAATCCCAACGTTACCGGTCAGAATAGCCAGCATAGAAATGGCGCGGGTCGCTATTTCACCATTAGCATGACGCTGCGGTCCCCACCCCTGGCTGATGTATGCCGGTTTAGCGCTACCGATTTCACGTGCCAGTTTGACGATTCGTTCAGCAGGAATACCGGTAATTTGCGCAGCCCATTCCGGGGTCTTGGCAATACCGTCGTTGCCCTGCCCAAGAATATACGCCTTATAGTGACCGTTTTTCGGTGCATCGGCCGGTAAGGTTTTCTCGTCGTAACCTACGCAATATTTGTCAAGGAACGGTTGATCAACCATGTTTTCGGTGATCAGAACATAGGCCAGCCCATTTACCAGCGCGGCATCCGTACCCGGACGGATGGGGATCCACTCATCTTCACGACCCGCGCCAGTATCCGTGTAGCGAGGATCGATAATGATCATGCGGGCATTGGATTTCTGTCGCGCCAGTTCAAGGTAATAGGTTACCCCACCCCCGCTCATACGGGTTTCACCTGGGTTATTCCCGAACAGAACCACCAGCTTGCTGTTTTCAATGTCTGACGGGCTGTTACCGTCTGCCCAGCCGCCGTAGGTGTAGTTCAACCCGGCAGCGATTTGCGCTGAAGAGTAGTCACCGTAGTGATTCAGGTAGCCACCACAGCAGTTCATCAGACGTGCTACCAGCGTTTTGCCCGGTGGCCAGGAGCGTGTCAGGGTGCCGCCCAGCGTACCTGTGCCGTAGTTCAGGTAGATAGACTCGTTGCCGTAGTCTTTGATAAGACGCTGCATATTGCTGGCAATGATGTCGTAGGCTTCATCCCAGCTGATACGCTCAAATTTACCTTCGCCACGTTTGCCGACGCGTTTCATCGGGTATTTCAGACGATCGGGATTATAGACGCGACGGCGCATAGAGCGCCCACGCAGACAGGCGCGTACCTGGTGCAAACCGTCGTAGTTGTCATCACCGGTGTTGTCGGTTTCAACATACTTTATTTCACCATCTACCACGTGCATACGCAGAGGACAGCGGCTACCACAGTTCACCGTACACGCGCTCCAGATGACTTTCTCACTGGCCTGTGTTGGATTAAGGGCTTCTGCAGCATTTGCAATACGGGTAAATGGCAGGGTAAACGCGCTACTGGCCACCGCCAGTCCGCCTATCGCCGTCGTTTTCACCAAACCTCGGCGACTAACCTCAGCTGCCAGCATGGCATCGGGGATCTTAGTTTTCATAGTGGCTCACTCTGCTGCTCACAATAAACAAAAGGCAAATATTCGTTGTATAGATTTTTATATAACGTTACTATCGATATACAGACTGGTAGATACTGAATTTGCGAAAAGACAGAGATAAATACTGACTTTCATTTGAAGGCAGTATTACTCCTATGGAGGTAGTCGTTATTGTCCGACGTCAAACGGGCATAAAAAAAGCGCCCGAAGGCGCTTTTTTAGCAGGGAAAGGTAGCTTAGCCGATGAATTCCAGGCCATTCATGTACGGACGCAACACTTCCGGAACCTGAATGCGACCATCAGCCTGCTGATAGTTTTCCATTACCGCAACCAGCGTACGTCCTACCGCCAGACCAGAACCGTTCAGCGTATGTACTAAACGGGTCTTTTTATCGGATTTACTGCGGCAACGCGCCTGCATACGACGAGCCTGGAAATCCCACACGTTGGAGCAAGATGAGATTTCGCGATAGGTGTTCTGCGCCGGGATCCACACTTCCAGATCGTAGGTTTTGCATGCGCCGAAGCCCATGTCGCCAGTGCACAGGATGATCTTGCGATACGGCAGACCCAACAGTTGCAGGACCTTCTCAGCATGACCGGTCATCTCTTCCAGCGCGTCCATAGAGTCTTCCGGGCGAACGATCTGCACCATCTCAACTTTATCGAACTGGTGCATACGGATCAGACCACGGGTATCACGACCGTAAGAACCTGCTTCAGAACGGAAGCACGGCGTATGCGCAGTCATTTTGATCGGCAGCGCATCTTCGTCAATGATTTCGTCACGCACCAGGTTGGTCAGCGGCACTTCTGCAGTTGGGATCAGCGCATAGTTGCTGCTGTCAGCTTCTTCATCCAGCGGACGGGTGTGGAACAGATCGCCAGCAAATTTCGGCAGTTGGCCTGTTCCGTACAGCGTGTCATGGTTAACCAGATACGGAACGTAGTTTTCGCTGTAACCATGCTGTTCGGTATGCAGATCCAGCATGAACTGAGACAGCGCACGGTGCATGCGCGCGATCTGGCCTTTCATAACAACGAAACGAGAGCCAGTCAGCTTAACCGCTGCGGCGAAATCAAGACCCGTGTGCATTTCACCCAGAGTAACGTGATCGCGCACTTCGAAATCAAACTCACGTGGTGTACCCCAGCGGCTGACTTCGACGTTGTCATTTTCATCTTTACCCACCGGAACTTCGTCCGCTGGCAGGTTAGGAATGGTCAGCGCAATATCGCGGATCTCGGCCTGTAAGGTATCAAGTTCAGCTTTCGCGGCATCCAGCTCTTCGCCCAGTTTGTTCACTTCCAGACGTAAAGACTCGATATCTTCCCCGCGCGCTTTTGCCTGGCCGATGGATTTCGATCGAGAGTTACGCTCTGCCTGCAGGTTTTCAGTTTGTACCTGCAGAACTTTACGACGCTCTTCAAGAGCGCGCAGCTTATCTACATCCAGCTTAAAGCCCCGGCTTGCCAGTTTTTCTGCGACTGCGTCTGGCTCATTACGCAGCAGATTGGGATCGAGCATGCTTATCCTGTGCTTATCGAATTAAAATAGGAGAAAGTGACCACAGCCTGCGGTCACAGGGATACAGAGACAACATTACCGCAACGATAACACTAACGGTAGCGTTTTATAGGGCTATTTTGATCCTGTCCGGCGAGCCAGGCGAGCTTTTCGCCAATCTTGCCTTCAAGACCTCTGTTTGTGGGGTGATAATAGCGCGTTTGTGCCATTTCCTGCGGGAAGTACTCTTCTCCGGCGGCATAGGCATTTGGTTCATCATGGGCGTAACGATACTCCTGACCGTAGCCCATCTCCTTCATCAGCTTCGTCGGCGCATTGCGCAGGTGAACCGGCACGTCGTAATCCGGACGTTCACGTGCATCAGCCAGCGCGGCTTTGAAGGCGGTGTAAACTGCATTACTTTTCGGCGCGCAGGCCAGATAAACAATCGCCTGAGCAATCGCACGTTCGCCTTCCGCTGGTCCCACGCGGGTAAAGCAGTCCCATGCGGAAATTGCCACCTGCATGGCGCGAGGATCGGCATTGCCCACATCTTCAGAGGCAATTGCCAGGCAGCGACGAGCAACATACAGCGGGTCACCGCCTGCACTAATGATGCGCGCATACCAATAAAGCGCGGCATCCGGTGCACTGCCGCGAACCGATTTATGTAATGCGGAGATGAGATCGTAAAAGCGATCGCCTTTATTATCGAAGCGTGCGCTGCGCTCACCGGCAATTTCAGTGAGCAATTCTGGTTTCAATACGCGCTTGCCAGAATCATCAACTTCGGCCATATCGGCCATCATTTCCAGCGTATTCAGCGCCCGGCGCGCGTCACCATTAACCAGTTCGGCAATAGCCCGACGCGTCTCTGGCGGCAGTACGATATCCTGGCCGCCGTAACCCCGCGCTTTATCTGACATCGCCTGGTCCAGCACCTGTTCAATATCGTCGGTGGTTAACGATTTCAGTAAGTAAACGCGTGCGCGTGACAGCAGCGCCGAGTTCAGTTCAAACGAGGGGTTTTCGGTGGTGGCGCCAATAAACGTGATGGTACCGTCTTCAATATGCGGTAAAAACGCATCCTGCTGGCTTTTATTAAAACGGTGAACTTCGTCGACAAACAGGATCGTACGCCGACCAGCGTTACGGTTCTGACGCGCACGCTCAATCGCTTCACGAATCTCTTTTACACCAGACGTAACCGCCGAAATGCGTTCGACATCGGCGTTAGCGTAACGGGCAATGACTTCGGCAAGCGTAGTTTTTCCCGTCCCCGGCGGCCCCCATAAAATCATGGAGTGCAGGTGCCCCGCCTCGATAGCGCGCGGCAAGGGTTTACCCGCAGCCAGCAAATGCTGCTGGCCGATATACTGCGCTAAATTTTCTGGCCGCATACGTGCGGCCAGTGGCTGAAAGGTATTATCAGAAAAGTCGAGCGACAGATTGCTCACTCACACGCCTCTACTTACGTTGATCGTCAACCGTTACACCTTGCGGCGGGGTAAAGGTGAATTTGGAAGGTTCAATCGCACCATTCTGCTGAGATTTCAGCTGATAGCTGCTGCGCTGATCGTCTTGCTCAACGGCGCTAAACTGATGGATCGTCCCGTCACGCCCAACATTGATCGTAAACTGCTTCAGGTTACCGCTGCTGGTTTTTGGCGTCAGCACGAAATCATCGCCGTTTTGCTTAATGTTGTACTGCTGCCAGTCACTGGCCTGGTTACGCGCGATCAGCATGAACGGCGTATTGCCCGTGGCGTCTTTCAGCCAGGTCGCGGTCGCCTGTTCAACAAACGGGTTAAAGAACCACAGCGTTTTCCCATCGGAAACCAGGATGCTCTCATCAGGCTGGGTCATATGCCAGTTAAACAGATTAGGACGTTTAACCCATAAATCACCCTGACCTTCCTGCACCGCTGCGCCGCTGCCGTCCGTGACCTTCTGAGTAAAGCTGGCATGGAAGCTACTGACTTTATCCAGACGGCTTTTCAGGTCGCTGGCAGCGTCAGCCCAGACGCTGCTCATCACAAAGCTCGACAGTAATGCACAGGTGATTGCGATTCTTTTCATCGTTATTCCTCAAAATACGTCACTCCCAACGGGGAGATCCCTCTGCTATCCATTTCAGGCCAAAAATCAGCATGAGGAAAGTAGAAAATACTGAATTACTTAACTTTGCAATCATTCGAAGGGCGGCGGAGCCAGCACTTCACGATTACCATTATGCCCTTGTTCGCTGACAATACCCTGCGCTTCCATCTGCTCGATGATGCGCGCCGCTCGGTTGTAGCCGATGCGGAACTGACGCTGGACGCCGGAGATTGAGGCTTTGCGTTTCTGGGTCACAAAGTTTACCGCCTGATCGAACAGCGGATCCAACTCTTCGCCACCATCAAAACCGCCACCGCCTCCTTCGCTTTCGCTGTCAGAAGTAATGCCGTCGACGTATTGTGGACGACCGCGCGCTTTCCAGTCCTGTACCACTGCGTGAACTTCTTCGTCGCGGACAAAGGCGCCGTGAACACGCACAGGGATCGTCGAGTTCGGTGCGGAATAGAGCATGTCACCCATACCTAACAGCGATTCCGCTCCGCCCTGGTCAAGGATGGTACGCGAGTCAATTTTACTTGACACGGTAAAGGCGATACGCGTTGGAATGTTCGCTTTAATCAGTCCGGTGATAACGTCAACCGACGGTCGCTGGGTTGCCAGCACCAGGTGGATCCCCGCCGCACGCGCTTTTTGCGCCAGACGAGCAATCAGTTCTTCCACCTTTTTGCCAACCGTCATCATCAGGTCGGCGAATTCATCCACCAGCACAACAATATACGGCAGTTTTTCCAGCACCGGATGCTGAACATCCATACTGTCACCCGGCTTCCAGTAAGGGTCCGGAATCGGACGTCCCATGCGGGCGGCTTCGGCGATTTTCTCGTTATAACCGGCAAGGTTACGCACGCCAAGCGCCGACATCAGCTTGTAGCGACGTTCCATTTCATTGACGCTCCAGCGCAAGGCGTTAGCAGCATCTTTCATGTCGGTCACGACTTCGGTCAGCAGATGCGGAATGCCTTCATAAACCGACAGTTCCAGCATTTTCGGGTCAATCATGATAAAGCGAACGTCTTCCGGCTGCGCCTTGTACAGCATGCTGAGGATCATGGCGTTCACCCCAACAGACTTACCGGATCCGGTTGTCCCTGCTACCAGCAGGTGCGGCATTTTTGCCAGATCGGCCACCACCGGTTCGCCCGCAATATCTTTACCCAGCACCACAGTCAGCGGAGATGAATTATCACGGAATTTAGCGTTATCCAGCACTTCACGCAGATAAACGGTTTGACGTTTTTTATTCGGTAACTCCAGTCCGACATACGGTTTGCCTGGAATAACCTCAACCACACGTACCGCTGCGGTCGACAATGAACGCGCCAGATCTCGCGACAGGTTGGAAATACGCGCCGCTTTAACCCCAGGAGCCAGATTAAGCTCAAAGCGGGTAATCACCGGGCCTGGAGAGTAGTTCACTACATCGGCTTTAATGCGGAAATCCGCCAGACGCGCTTCCACCAGACGTGCCATTTGCTCCAGCGCGAACGTATCTATCGGCTCAACCTCGCTCGGCGGCGGTGTAAGCAGATCTAACGATGGCAGCGGCGTGCTTGGACGGTGCGCCGGACGGCTGTCGCCATTACGCATCAGCAGCGGATGGATCAGACTATCCTGCGGCGGCGGCGTAACAGGCTGCGCTGGCTGCTGATAATGTTGCTGCGGTGCGACAGGCTGCGCTGGCTGCTGATAATGCTGCTGCGGTGCGACAGGCTGCGTCGGTTGCTGATAATGCTGCTGCGGTGCGACAGGCTGCGCCGGTTGCTGATAATGCTGCTGCGGTGCGACAGGCTGCGCCGGCTGCTGATAATGCTGCTGCGGTGCAACTGGTTCCTGGTACTGCGGCGCAGGCTCCGGCATCACGCCAGGCGTAAACAGTGGCTCATGCGGCCCCTCATCTACCAGCGTTTTCATTGGCGAAAATTCAAAGTCATCGAGCGAGAACGGATTCGCTCCGGCAGGCTGTTCACCGGAATAACGCTGCTGCTGAGAAGAAGCAAACTGGCGAGCCAGTTCCGCTTCTGCGGCTGAATCTTCGTCATCAGTCTGGTGGGTATCGTCTTGATACTCTTCGCCATAACGATGCTGCTGCGACTGAGCGAACTGGCGTGCCAGCTCGTCCTGCTGCATTGCATCCATTTCATCGTCATTGTACGCATCTGTATCAAGCTGCTCTTCGCGCGCTTTCTCTTCAGCCATACGCTGTGACGGCAGTTTGATGCCATACGACGCCAATTCCCGGCGAGTAGGCACGCGCACACGATTTGGGCGCGGTAACTGCGGGCCAATCCCCTCTTTCACCTGCGGACGCGGCGCACCGCTGCCCGCAAGGCTAAAGACAGGTGCAGCTGCTGCTGCACCCGCCCCTAAAGCGGCGCTTTTTACACCGGCAGCCAGCGGTGCAACAGCTGCAACAGACTCAACGGGCGGTATGGATGCAGTCGTCGGCATAGATGGCGTAGACGGTTTAATACGCTCAGGCTCCTGAGCAGGTTCTGGAATCGGCTGATACCATGCGGCCAGTTGCTCACGCTCACGCGCACGTTTCTCTTCGACTTCTTCAAAGTAATAGAGCGGCGGACGAGTCGGTTTAACTTCTTCAACCACGGGCTCAGGTTCCACCACAAGCGGTTGTTCAACCACAGGCTGCTGGAACGTAGTGCTCTGTTGAGGGATTGATTCCTGCTGATAAACAGGTTGCGGCGCAGGCTCCGGCTGATAAGCAGGCTGCTGGAATGTGGCGTTCTGTTGAGAGGTCGGATCCTGTTGATAGACAGGCTGCAGCACAGGCTCTGGCTGATAAACAGGTTCCGGCTGCGGCGCGACTGGCTGCGCATAAACAGGTTCCGGCTGCGGTGCGTAATATTGCGGCTGCGGACTCTCCTCCACAACCGGCTGTTGCCATGGCTCATACGGCTGCTGCACCGGAGGTTGCGCGTACTGGGCTGAATGCGGATAACCTTCAGGCGTTGGTGCAATCGCGGCATCACCGGTTTGCGGGCCTGGTGCGGATTGCCAGGCTACGGCTGGAGCCGGTTGCTCCATAACAGTGTTGGTCACGGGCGAGGTTTGCAGCAACGGATCTACCGGCGCGCTCCAGGCCTGAGCGGCCGTTGTAGCTGCGGCTGCTGCAGCCACAGGCTCGGTCACCGAGTGGCCGTTAAGCAGTGGGTCAAGCTCGTCATATTCAGGCAGCGTCGCGCGATTGCCGGAAAACAGCACATCGTTAGGATCGGCAACCACGCCACGGGCGCTGTATTCAATTTCGTCTTCATCATCCATGCGTTTGCCGGAGAACAGCGCCGCATCGGTATGACGACCAAGCGGGTTGGTAAATTTCTCTGCCAGACGCTTACGGCGCGCTAACGCACCGCGCAGAATACGAGCCCGACGCGATTCATGGGGTTTGCCATCAGCGGCATCGACAGACTCTTCTTCATCTTCATATTCTTCGTCATCGACCCAGGTATCGTCGCGGCGGGTACGGTTGCTGGCAAACGTCAGGATATTGAGTAACCAGCCGCCCAGTTTTTCCGCAATGCTCACCCATGACCAACCGGTGAACAGCGTTAATCCCGCCGCCCAAATGCACAACAACGTCAGCGTGCCGCCGCTGCTGTGCAGTAAGGGTTGTAGCGTAGTGCTGAGCAGACTGCCGATCACGCCGCCAGAGGCGAAATACCAGATGTCATCGGCGTTAATTGCGGCCAGCCCGCAGGAAGTGAGAATCAGCGCCAGAACGCCAATAATGCGCAGCGAGACGGCAAAATAATCGACGTATTCGTCGCTGGCCTGGTGTCGCCAGGCAAACCAACAGCCGCCAACAATGATGACGGGAATGGTGTAGGCCATGACGCCAAAAATAAAGAACAGCGTGTCCGCCAACCATGCTCCGGGTATTCCCCCCAGATTATGGATAGGTTCATGCCATGCGGTTTGTGACCAACTGGGATCCGAAGGGTTAAAGCTGAGTAAGGCAGCCATCAACCAGACGGCAAAAAGGGCAATAAGAATCAGTAGCGCTTCCAGAAGTCGGCGCCCGCTGCTTAACTTCGTCAATGTGACGTCTTTGTCTTCAGTGTATTCCTGGCTCAAAAACGGCTCTCCAGGTTTCAGGCTTTTCCTGCCCGATGCTAAAACGGACAACAGCACCGGGTTACCCCGGCACTGTTGCTGTATGGATTAACAGGAGTGTAATCAAACTGCGTCGATTTTGCACCTGTTCCGTGTTAGCGCGTCTTAATTACCAGACGATTGCTCTGTTTGACTTCTTCCATGACTACATAAGTACGTGTGTCATTCACGCCAGGCAGACGCAGCAGGGTTTCCCCCAACAGTTTACGGTATGCCGACATATCCGGTACGCGTGTTTTCAGCAAATAGTCGAAATCACCGGAAACCAAATGACACTCTTGAATTTCTTCAAGTTTTTGTACTGCAGAGTTGAATTGTTCAAACACATCCGGGGCGCCACGATTCAGAGTAATCTCAACAAAAACCAGAAGTGATGCATCCAGATAATGCGGGTTTAACAGCGCTGTATAGCCCTGAATAAAACCCTGTCTTTCCAACCGACGCACACGCTCAAGGCAGGGCGTTGGTGAAAGTCCCACACGTTTAGAAAGCTCGACGTTAGAAATACGCCCATCCTTTTGCAGCTCATTAAGAATGTTACGATCGATACGGTCGAGATCTTTGCCAGGGCGCTTCTTACTATCTACCATTATTATTGTCTCTCTGTATTCCTTCCCTACTCCTGCCTGACTCTACCAACATCACTGTTCAGAGTCGCTACCCATCAAAATAAACCGCAACCCAGAGGGATTTTCGGTTCGCAATGTCTGGGTTTATGGTGAGAAGACCGTTGCCTGTCGGCGGCTATCGACATCACGAATGGCATCTGTCCACACCATGCGTAGATTTCGCTAACACGGTAAACATGGTATCTACATGCATGATTATGCAGCACATACATGACACAGTTTTTTTCTTCCTTGAATGTTTTCGCAAAACAGCAGGGGATTGTCAAAGCAAAACATCGATTTTTAGTACAACATGCCAGTTATTCATTCGCAGTGATGGAAAATCGTCATTTTATCACCTTATAACTGACCGATTTTAAGTAGAAATCGTTATAGTATTACGGCTGATCACCCCGTTCATCGGTTTCTGCTATTACACATATTGTTAACAAAATCGCCATACTCTTTTTTTACGTCTGTAAATTCCCTACAATCCTGCTCATTGCCTGCCAACAACTATGGGGATCTCATGGGCGCAACCAAACACAGTAAACTTCTTATTCTGGGCTCTGGCCCTGCGGGGTATACCGCTGCGGTCTACGCTGCACGCGCGAACCTGCAACCGGTACTGATTACCGGTATGGAAAAAGGTGGTCAGTTGACCACAACAACAGAAGTGGAAAACTGGCCTGGCGATCCGCACGATCTTACTGGCCCGCTGCTGATGGAACGTATGCACGAACATGCGTCCAAATTTGACACTGAAATCATTTTTGATCACATCAGCAAAGTTGATCTGCAAAACCGTCCTTTCCGTCTGACCGGCGACAGCGGTGAATACACCTGTGACGCACTGATCATCGCCACCGGCGCTTCAGCACGTTACCTGGGTCTGCCTTCAGAAGAAGCATTCAAAGGCCGTGGCGTTTCCGCCTGCGCGACCTGCGACGGTTTCTTCTACCGTAACCAAAAAGTTGCGGTGATCGGCGGCGGCAACACCGCTGTTGAAGAAGCGCTATATCTGGCGAATATCGCATCTGAAGTGCATTTGATTCACCGTCGCGACAGCTTTCGCGCGGAGAAAATTCTCATCAAACGTTTGATGGATAAAGTTGAAAACGGCAACATCGTGCTTCACACCCACCGCACGCTGGAAGAAGTGACCGGCGATCAAATGGGCGTAACCGGACTGCGTCTGCGCGATACGCAAAACACTGACAACGTGGAATCACTTGACGTTGCCGGGTTATTTGTCGCTATCGGTCACAGCCCTAATACCGCTATTTTCGACGGTCAGCTTGAACTGGAAAACGGCTACATCAAAGTTCAGTCCGGTATTCACGGCAATGCCACTCAAACCAGCATTCCGGGTGTCTTCGCAGCCGGTGACGTGATGGACCATATTTATCGCCAGGCGATTACGTCTGCGGGCACGGGCTGTATGGCCGCGCTTGATGCAGAACGTTATCTCGACGGTCTGGCGGACGCTTGCAAATAAGTTTTACAAATCAGTAACAAAAGTAAAAAAGGCGACTATAAGTCGCCTTTATTTTTGCCTCGTTGTAACATTGCCCTGCCCATAAATTCCAATAACTCACCTGCTAAGCGTGCAATGAATAAAACCCGTCAAAAAGAGCTGACCCGCTGGTTAAAACAGCAAAGTGTAATTTCCCAACGATGGCTGAACATTTCGCGCCTGTTGGGGTTCGTGAGCGGCCTGTTAATTGTCGCTCAGGCCTGGCTCATGGCCCGAATTCTGGACCATATGATCATGGCCAATATTCCCCGAGAGGCGCTTCTGCTTCCTTTCATCGTGCTGGTATTGATTTTCATCCTGCGGGCATGGGTCGTCTGGTTACGCGAACGGGTCGGGTTTCACGCAGGACAGCATATTCGCTTTGAAATTCGCCGCCAGGTGCTTGACCGTCTGCAACAGGCAGGTCCGGCCTGGATACAAGGCAAACCGGCTGGGAGTTGGGCCACGTTGATCCTGGAGCAGATTGACGATATGCATGATTACTATGCACGTTATCTGCCGCAAATGGCGTTGGCCGTATGCGTCCCCTTATTGATCGTGGCGGCGGTATTCCCGTCAAACTGGGTGGCCGCCCTTATTCTGCTTGGAACTGCCCCGCTGATCCCGTTGTTTATGGCGATGGTTGGTATGGGTGCTGCCGACGCTAACCGCCGCAATTTTCAGGCTCTTGCTCGCCTCAGCGGCCATTTCCTCGACCGCCTGCGGGGCATGGAGACGCTAAGAATCTTTGGTCGCGGTGAAGCCGAAACGGAAAGCATCCGCGCTGCGTCACAGGATTTCCGCCAGCGCACTATGGAAGTCCTGCGCCTGGCTTTCCTGTCATCCGGTGTCCTTGAGTTCTTTACCTCCCTGTCCATCGCACTGGTCGCGGTTTACTTCGGTTTTTCCTACCTTGGCGAACTCGATTTTGGACACTACGGCACAGGTGTCACATTGGCTGCCGGCTTCCTCGCGCTCATTCTGGCGCCGGAATTTTTCCAGCCCCTGCGCGATCTGGGCACGTTTTATCACGCCAAAGCACAAGCCGTTGGTGCAGCAGACAGTCTGAAAACCTTCATGGAAACCCCGCTTGCACATCCTGAGCGTGGCGACATTGAGCTGACAACAAAAGACGCTGTTTCAATTGAAGCACAAGATCTGGTCATCACCTCGCCGGAAGGTAAAGTGCTTGCAGGCCCGCTCAACTTTACCCTGCCAGCGGGCCAACGCGCGGTGCTGGTTGGCCGCAGCGGCTCCGGAAAAAGTTCGTTGCTCAATGTCCTGTCCGGATTTCTCTCTTATCAGGGATCGCTGCGAATTAACGGCTTTGAACTACGTGACCTGTCGCCTGATTGCTGGCGCAAACAGCTGTCCTGGGTTGGACAAAATCCGCAACTCCCTGCCGCCACGTTACGCGATAACGTGCTGCTCGCTCGCCCCGATGCCAGCGAAGAACAGCTGCAGGCCGCACTCGACAGCGCCTGGGTCAGTGAGTTTTTACCGCTACTACCGCAGGGTGTAGATACACCAGTAGGCGATCAGGCGGCTCGACTTTCTGTCGGACAAGCGCAGCGCGTTGCCGTGGCTCGCGCCTTACTCAATCCGTGTCAGTTGCTGCTGCTGGATGAACCCGCCGCCAGCCTGGATGCACACAGCGAACAACGCGTGATGCAAGCGTTGAACGCAGCGTCACGCCGCCAGACTACGCTGATGGTGACACACCAACTTGAAGACCTTGCCGACTGGGACGCTATCTGGGTGATGCAGGACGGACAGATCGTTGAACAAGGCACTTATGCAGAACTTAGCGCAGCCAACGGGGCGTTTGCGACATTACTGGCTCATCGTCAGGAGGACATCTAAATGCGCGCTTTGCTACCTTATCTGACACTGTATAAACGTCACAAATGGATGTTAACCCTGGGGATCGTTCTGGCGATCGTCACACTGTTGGCAAGTATTGGTTTGCTGACGCTTTCCGGTTGGTTCCTGTCGGCTTCTGCTGTGGTGGGTGTCACCGGGATTTACAGTTTTAACTATATGCTCCCTGCCGCCGGGGTACGCGGTGCGGCAATCACCCGCACCGCGGGCCGCTATTTCGAGCGATTGGTCAGCCACGACGCGACGTTCCGCGTGCTGCAACATTTGCGTATATATACCTTCAGCAAACTGCTGCCGCTCTCTCCTGCTGGCCTGTCCCGTTATGGACAAGGTGAATTGCTTAATCGCGTGGTGGCGGATGTCGACACGCTCGATCATCTCTATTTACGCGTGCTCTCCCCGCTTGTAGGCGCTTTTGTCGTTATCATGGTGGTCACGCTGGGGCTAAGCGTTCTCGATTTCACGCTAGCTATTACTCTCGGCGGTATTATGCTGCTGACCTTATTTATCTTGCCCCCACTCTTTTATCAGGCAGGTAAAAGCACCGGGCAAAGCTTGACGCATTTACGTGGGCAGTATCGTCAGCAGTTAACATCCTGGCTGCAGGGCCAGGCTGAACTGACCATCTTTGGTGCCAGTGAACGTTACCGCGCGCAAATGGAAGCCACTGAGTTGCAGTGGCATGAAGCCCAACGACGTCAGTCTGAATTAACGGCGCTATCACAGGCGGTCATGCTGTTAGTCGGCGCACTGGCAGTGGTTGTGATGTTATGGATGGCCTCAGGTGGCGTAGGTGGCAATACCCAGCCGGGTGCGCTGATCGCGCTGTTTGTCTTCTGTGCGTTGGCCGCATTTGAAGCATTAGCCCCCGTCACCGGCGCGTTTCAGCATCTCGGACAGGTTATTGCCTCTGCGCTGCGCATCACCGAACTGACTGAACAGCAGCCAGAAGTCACCTTCCCGGATGCCGGTTCCCCTGTTTCTGAGCGGGTCACTCTCACGCTACGCGATGTATCATTCAGTTATCCGGGACAAGCACAAAAAGCGCTCGACACCCTTTCCCTGCAGGCTCAGCCCGGTGAGCATATTGCGATTCTCGGTCGCACCGGATGCGGTAAGTCAACGTTACTGCAATTACTCACCCGCGCATGGGATCTGCAGCACGGCGAAATTCTGATTAATGGGCAGCCGATTTCAGCCCTCAGTGAAACCACGCTGCGCCAGAGCATCAGCGTCGTGCCACAGCGCGTGCACCTGTTCAGCGCGACGCTTCGCGACAATCTTCTGCTGGCGGCACCGCACGCCAGTGATGACACATTATCTGCGATGCTGTGCCGCGTCGGTCTGGACAAACTGCTTGAGGGTGATGGACTCAACGCCTGGTTAGGCGAAGGGGGTCGACAGCTTTCTGGTGGCGAACTTCGTCGTCTGGCTATCGCTCGTGCCTTATTGCACGATGCCCCACTGATGCTGCTGGACGAACCGACCGAAGGGCTTGATGCAACAACAGAAAGCCAAATGCTTGAATTAATTGGCGATGCCATGCGTGATAAAACCGTACTGATGGTGACACATCGTCTGCGCGGCTTGTCACGTTTTGATCAAATAATAGTGATGGACAACGGACACATTATTGAGCAAGGTAATCACGCAGATTTGTTAGCCCGGCAGGGGCGTTATTACCAGTTTAAGCAACGTCTGTAAGCTATTATTGAACGATCAAACTCGCGTAGTGGAGTTTCGCAGTCATGCGCCTGGTGCAATTGTCCCGCCATTCTATAGCCTTTCCTTCACCGGAAGGCGCTTTACGCGAGCCTAACGGTTTGTTGGCGCTTGGCGGCGATCTCAGCCCAGCCCGACTGTTAATGGCCTATCAGCGCGGAATTTTCCCGTGGTTTTCGCCTGGCGACCCCATCCTTTGGTGGTCGCCCGATCCACGCGCCATTCTTTGGCCCGAGAAATTTCATCTCAGCCGCAGCATGAAACGCTTTCATAAAAACTCGCCTTATCGCGTGACGCTCAATTACGCGTTCGGTCAGGTGATTGAAGGCTGCGCGAACGACCGGGAAGAAGGCACCTGGATAACGCATGATGTAGTGGACGCCTACCATCGCCTGCACGAACTGGGCCATGCGCACTCCATTGAAGTGTGGCGACAAAATGAATTAGTGGGCGGTATGTATGGCGTGGCGCAAGGTACACTATTTTGTGGCGAATCAATGTTCAGCCGTCAGGAAAATGCGTCCAAAACCGCACTGCTTGTTTTTTGCGCTGAATTTATCCGTCAGGGCGGAAAATTAATCGACTGCCAGGTATTAAATAGCCACACAGCTTCGCTGGGCGCCGTCGAAACCCCTCGTCGGGAGTACCTTGAACACCTGAGCAGACTGCGCCAGCAGCGGCTACCGAGCCATTTCTGGGTTCCCAGGACGTTATTTTCGCCTCAGGGGTGAATGTTTTCGGCACATTTTTTGTCGGGGTGTTATAATTGTCGCGCAGAGTTGGTTTAGCCCATTACCCCGCCGCCGTTAAGGAACAGTTCGCGTCAGGCAACGCCTATCGTTTATCTCCTCGTTCCCTTACACGTTGCGCTTTAAGTGCGGCTTTGCCGTGTGTGGTTAGAGTAATGCGCCAAACCCGATTTGCTGTGTTTTAAACGCACAAATCTTTACTTATTAAAAGAACTTCGGCATTATCTTGCCGGTTCAAATTACGGTAGTGATACCCCAGAGGATTAGATGGCCAAAGAAGACAATATTGAAATGCAGGGTACCGTTCTCGATACGTTACCTAATACCATGTTCCGCGTAGAGTTAGAAAACGGTCACGTGGTTACTGCACACATCTCCGGTAAAATGCGCAAAAACTATATCCGCATCCTGACGGGCGACAAAGTGACTGTTGAGCTGACCCCGTACGACCTGAGCAAAGGCCGCATTGTCTTCCGTAGTCGCTGATTGTTTTTAACGCCCGAATGGCGTCCAGATAATAAAAGGTCGGTTTAACCGGCCTTTTTTGTGGGCTGAGGATATGTATTTAATCCTCAATCATCCGCGCATATTCTTCCGTTAAGAAATCTACTAAAGCGCGCACTGACGGCAATAATCCCCTGCGTGATGGAAAGACTGCGTGAATAATTTCTCGCTTCGGTTCCCAACCGTCGAGCAACGCCACCAGTTCACCCGCGGCTAATTGATCTTTTACCATCAGTTGCGGAAGTTGCACTACCCCCACACCGGCAACTGCGGCTTCACGTAGCGCCAGCATATCGGTGGTAATCATTCGCGGCGTGAAATGCACCTCTGCCCGCGCGCCCTGCGGGCCAAATAACTCCCAACGATGTACATGTTTGCCCGAGGCGAGACTCAAACCAGGCCAGCGTGTCAGCTCTGCCGGAGAGTGTAACGCCCCCATTTGCTCGATTAACTGCGGGCTGGCATACAAACGATGCCCCCTGTCCGCCAGCACACGCATCACCAGGTCGCTATCCTCAAATGGTCTGGGCCTGACACGAATCGCCACGTCCAGACCTTCTCCAACGACGTCAACACGGCGATTTGTCGCCTCCAGTTGCACTGATACGTCAGGATAACGCGCCATAAAACGAGCAAGCATTGGCCCGATATGCACATGCAGCAACGTGACCGGGCACGTCAACTTCACCACGCCACGCGGTTCAACCTGTAACGCGGCAATGGCATCCTGCGCCGCCTGCGCTTCAACCAGCATCGCCTTACAGTGTTCGTAAAAGGTTTGCCCCACTTCCGTCACGTTAAACTGGCGGGTGGTTCGCTGAATCAGTCGAACTCCCAGCCTCTCTTCCAGTTGCGCTATCCGTCGGCTTAGTTTTGATTTCGGTTCATCAAGCGCCCGACCCGCCGCCGCGAATCCTCCTTCCTCTACAACATGCACAAACCATGCAAAATCATTGAGATCTGGCTTCGTCATCTAATTGTCCTATTTATGAGACAGTGAGAGCTATTTTAGCTACTACTCAGCTCGCTGTCATGAATATAAGCTTATTCACATCAAGATAACGCCACTGAGGAGACACAAATGAAACACGTAACAGGCGTCTACACCGCACCTCGCCCGCACTGGGTTGGCGATGGATTTCCGGTTCGCTCGATGTTTTCTTACCAGTCTCATGCTGAGCAACTAAGTCCGTTCCTGCTGCTGGATTACGCCGGTCCACATACGTTTACGCCGGGTAACGAAAAACGCGGCGTAGGCGAGCACCCTCACCGTGGTTTTGAGACGGTGACCATCGTTTACAGCGGCGAAGTTGAACACCGTGATTCAACCGGTCGCGGCGGCATTATCGGCCCCGGCGACGTGCAGTGGATGACCGCGGGTGCAGGAATATTACACGAAGAGTTCCATTCACCAGAATTTACCCGTCAGGGCGGCGAACTGGAAATGGTACAGCTGTGGGTCAATCTGCCGGCAAAAGACAAAATGACCGTGCCCGGCTATCAGGGCATCAGCAGCGATGCGATCCCCTCTGTCGCCCTGCCTGATGAAGCAGGAAGCGTTCGGGTGATTGCGGGCAGCTATCAGGATACAAAAGGCCCGGCACATACCTTCTCGCCGCTGAACGTTTGGGATATGCGTTTACAACGTAATCATCAGCTCACGTTGTCCCAGCCGGAAGGATGGAGCACTGCGCTGGTGGTATTGAAAGGGAATATCACTGTAAACGGCACTACGTCTGCCAGCGAAGCGCAACTGGTGGTGCTGAGCCAGCAAGGGAAAACGCTGCATATTGAAGCCTCCAGCGACGCCAGCGTGCTACTGCTTTCTGGAGAACCGTTGAACGAGCCGATTGTAGGTTACGGTCCGTTTGTAATGAACACGAAACAAGAAATCGCTGAAGCCGTACGCGATTTTAACTCCGGCCGCTTTGGCCAAATCTGAATCGAAGGAGAAGAATATGTCCAGTCCTGCAAACTTTAATGGTTCACGTCCGGTCATCGATGTAAATGATTCCGTCATGCTGCTTATCGATCATCAGAGCGGGTTGTTCCAGACCGTCGGCGACATGCCAATGCCAGAACTACGTGCGCGTGCAGCCGCGCTGGCTAAAATGGCGACCCTGGCGAAGATACCTGTGATTACCACGGCATCCGTACCGCAGGGACCTAACGGCCCGCTGATCCCGGAGATCCACGCTAATGCGCCACATGCCCAATACGTGGCGCGTAAAGGCGAAATCAACGCCTGGGATAACGAAGACTTCGTGAAAGCGGTAAAAGCAACAGGTCGCAAGACGCTGATTATCGCCGGTACGATTACCAGCGTGTGCATGGCTTTCCCGGCTATCAGCGCGGTTGCGGAAGGCTATAAGGTCTTCGTAGTGATCGACGCTTCCGGTACTTACAGCAAAATGGCGCAGGAAATCACCCTGGCTCGCGTTGTTCAGGCTGGCGTCGTCCCGATGGATACCGCCGCCGTCGCGTCTGAAATTCAGGGCACATGGAACCGTGAAGACGCCGCCGAATGGGCGGAAGTGTATACCAAAGTCTTCCCGGCTTATCAGTTGCTGATCGAGAGCTACAGTAAAGCCCAGGAAGTCGTGACCAACGGCGAAAAACTGGACTCTCAGCGCTAATCCTATCCTCCGCGCCTGCCTGGGCGGAGGAATATGTATATTGCGTAACCAAACGAGAGTTAACACGTAAATTCTGCTTGACCGTTTTAGCGCAACTCCCTATAGTAGCGCCCCGTTGCCCCCCAAGCGGTCAGGCAGCAATACAATATGGTGAGGTGTCCGAGTGGCTGAAGGAGCACGCCTGGAAAGTGTGTATACGGCAACGTATCCGGGGTTCGAATCCCCGCCTCACCGCCATATCTTAAGAAGAGCTCGTACGCAAGTACGGGCTTTTTTTTCGCATATTGCATTTGCCGGATGCGGTGCAAGCACCTTATCCGGCCTACGAATGACGAACAACCTGTAGGCCTGATTAGCGAAGCGCCATCAGGCATAGCAGTTATTGTCGGCTGAGCAGCGTTAACACTTCATAATGCGAGGTGTGCGGGAACATATCGAAAAGCTGAACGCGTTCAATGCGATACCCAGGCAACTCACGAATATCCTTCGCCATGGTTTGCGCATTACAGCTGGAATAAACAATAAAACGCGGTGCCATGCGGGAAAGAAAATCGCACAGCGGTTTCCCAATCCCGCGACGCGGCGGATTCACCAGCACCAGATCCGGAACTTCGTCCTGAGCGGTAGCAAACTGAGTTGAATCCAACGCCTGAAAATGCAGATTCTGCAACCCAAGTTCCTGCGCCGACTGCTTCGCGCAGGTAATCGCCTCTGGCGCGATTTCAATCCCCGTCAGTTTCATTTGCGGTGTAGCGCAGTGCAGACCAAAACCCCCAACGCCGCAAAACAGATCCCACATGTGATTAACCGGAAGCTGTCGCACCCAGTCGCGCGCCGTGGCATACAACTGCCCCGCCACCACCGGGTTAGTCTGGAAAAAGCTCTGTGGACGGATCCACAACGGTACATCGTTAAAGCGTTCCGCCAGCGCCTGTTGTTCCGTCAGGAAGATCTCTGTCTCCCCTTCCATAATCGCCATATGCACCGGCTGAATATTGGCAGTGATCACTTTTAACTGTGGGAACTGTGCCTGCAGCCAGGGCAGCGCCGCGCGCAACTGTGCCAGTTTTGCTTCAGAACGCAGGACAAAACGCAGCATCATGCCACCATCGAACCGGCTTTCCGTTAACAGCAAATATTTCAGTTCCCCGCGTTTACGCGCAACGTTATAGGGCGTTAACCCTGCTCGGGCGATAAACGGCTTAAGCGCGGAAAATACGGACGCAAAAGACTCAGGGTAGAGCGGACAGTCGCACAAATCTTCCGGCGTACCGTCACGATGCAACATCCCCAGTAACGGTTTTTCCACGCTGCCGCTGACCACCATTTTGGCTTTATTGCGAAACGCGCTTTCCGGACCACTGACCGGCGCGCACCATTCTCCGACCGGATAATCGGCCAGCAGATTCTGTAGATCGGCTGTTTTAGCGAAGAGTTGATCGGCGACAGGCTGTGTTATCCACTGACAGGAGCGACAGCGTTCGGCGTCATAAAGTGCGCACTGCATACAAAGACCTACAAATTAACCGGGGGCCAAGATTATACACGTTATTGCAAACGGAAGAACCGCCTGCTGGACGCAGGAACAAACAGTAGCAGCAATACCAGCATATCCGGCAGTTTTTGCATCACCAGCGTATGCAGGATTTCGCGTCTGGACTCCCCCGCAATACTGAACAGTTCGGGATATCCGTAGCCCAGCGAAGCTGCCCACAGATAGACGCTGGCGATAATCTGGGTCAACAGATAGATCCAGCGTGCCCAGTTCCGTCCTTTTACCAGCGAAAATGCACAGTAAATTTCGATAAATAGCAGCACCAGACTGCCCAGAAACACCAGCGTCAAATTCCAGGTCTGCACACTGCGATGAATAAACTCACTGGTTCCACGAAACCCAAGCGTATTAAAAATCATCAACAGATCGAGACAGCGGATCATAATAATAGCCAGCGCCGCCACCTGCACCAAAGCAGGGACGTTTAAGCGAGCATGTGATGTGGATGATTTCTTAAAAAATCCCAACGCGTCGTCTTCCATGAAAACGGCGCAACCACCACAGCTGCGCCGTATAGACAGGTTGGCAGATTTTAGTTTTTTCAGCCGCGTCTTGCACGTTGGATATCGCGGATCCGTTGTTTTTCTGTTCGCGCCATCAGATACCACGCGATAAATCCGATAATTCCTACCACACCAAGAATCAGCGTCGCCAGCGCGTTGATCTCCGGGTTCACCCCCATACGTACGCTGGAGAACACCAGCATCGGTAACGTTGTGGCACCAGGACCAGAGACAAAGCTGGCAATAACCAGATCATCGAGTGACAGCGTGAAGGCTAATAGCCAACCGGAAATCACCGCCGGCATAATCATCGGCAGCGTGATGACGAAAAAGACCTTCAGCGGCGTGGCGCCAAGATCCATCGCTGCTTCCTCAATGGAATGATCCAGTTCGCGCAAACGTGAAGAAATCACCACCGCTACGTACGCTGTACAGAAGGTGACGTGCGCCAGCCAGATGGTCAGCATTCCGCGATCAGCCGGCCAGCCGATGGCGTGAGCCAACGCTACAAACAGCAGCAGCAGCGACAAACCGGTAATGACATCTGGCATAACCAGCGGCGCGGTGATCATAAAGGCGAAACCATTCGAACCACGAAAACGACCAAAGCGCACCATTACCACGGCAGCGATGGTGCCAAGGATTGCCGCCATCGTCGCAGCGCCCGCGGCAATCGTTAGGCTCATGCCTACGGCACTTATCATCGCGGTATCGTGAAAAAGCTCGCCATACCAACGCGTTGACCACCCTGCCCAAACCGTCACCAGCTTCGAGCTGTTAAACGAATAGATAACCAACATCAGCATCGGCGCGTACAGGAAGGTAAAGCCAACTACCAGGATAAAAATACGCCACGGCGAGCGAACGACCGGTAAGTTATTCATCCGTGTTCCCCCACGCTTTTTTGCTGATATTTGTGGAACCACATGATCGGCACAATCAGTAACAGCAGCATAATAATGGCGACCGCAGAAGCCACCGGCCAGTCGCGGTTATTGAAAAACTCCTGCCAAAGCACACGGCCAATCATGATGCTGTCCGGGCCACCCAGCAGCTCAGGGATCACAAACTCGCCAACAGCCGGAATAAACACCAGCATTGACCCGGCAATAATCCCGCCCTTGGTCAACGGCACAATCACGCTAAAGAAAGTCTTCAGCGGTCGGGCACCTAAATCCAGCGCCGCTTCCACCAGCGAGTAATCAATACGGGTCAGCGCGGTATAAATCGGCAGCACCATAAAGGGCAAATAGGCGTAAACAATGCCGATATAGACCGCCAGATTGGTGTGCAAAATAGTCAACGGTTGGTCGATGACGCCCAGCCACATTAGAAAGTTGTTCAGGACGCCGTTGTTTTTCAGGATCCCCATCCAGGCATACACGCGAATTAAAAACGAGGTCCAGGACGGTAGGATCACCAGCAACAGCAGAATATTACGCGTTGAGGGTTTACTGTGCGCGACAGCCCATGCCAGCGGGTATCCCAGCAGCAGACAACAGATTGTCGAAATTCCCGCCACCTGTAACGATTGCAGGTAGGCATCGAAATAGAGCGGATCGTCCGTCAGTTGCAGGAAGTTGCCTAAGTTGAGCGTGATGGATAACTGATCGTCAGCCCATGAAACGAGGTCGGTATAGGGTGGAATAGCGCGCGCCATTTCAGCCAAACTGATTTTGAAGACGATCAGAAAAGGCAGCAGAAACAGGAGCAGCAGCCACACATACGGCAGTGCGATCACCAGCTTGCGCCCGTGCTTCATTTGTAGCCGCGACATAAACAGCCTGAATCGCCCCGCGTTATCCACGCGTGCCGCAGGTTCAAGTGTACTCATCTTCGCTCCTTAAACCGTCAACACCACACAGCTGTCCGCATCCCAACATAAACGGACTTCGTCACCCCAGGTTGGTAACCCTTTACGATAACGATGCTCATTTTGTAGCTGGGCGCTCAACATCTGACCGCTTTTCAAACGTACGTGATACACCGACAAATCACCCAGATAGGCAATGTGCACCACTTCGCCTACCGCGAAGTTATAACCCTCTGGCGGAGGCGCTTCGCAGAGCATGATTTTTTCCGGACGCAGCGCAACATACACCGGGACGTTATCGACAACAGAAGCATCGGCGTCCACTTTCAGCGGATGCACCAGTCCTGGAGACTCAATCACCAGACCATCTTCCCGACGTTCTTTCAGCAGTCCCTCAAAAACGTTTACCGAACCGATAAACTCTGCGCTGTAACGCGTGGTCGGATGCTCGTAGATCTCTTCTGGCTCACCAATCTGGACAAATTTTCCACGATTCATGATCGCAATACGACCCGCCATCGTCATGGCTTCTTCCTGATCGTGCGTCACCATCACGCAGGTCACACCGACGCGTTCCAGGATATCCACTACCTCCAGTTGCATGCGGTCTCGGAGTTTTTTATCCAGCGCCCCCATTGGTTCATCCAGCAGCAGCAGTTTTGGACGTTTTGCCAGGCTGCGCGCCAATGCCACGCGCTGACGCTGGCCGCCAGAAAGCTGATGTGGTTTGCGTTTAGCGAACTCCTGCATATGCACGAGTCCCAGCATCTCATTCACCCGACTGGCGATTTCAGCCTTCGGCAGTTTGTCCTGCTTGAGACCAAAGGCAATGTTCTGCTCGACAGTCATATGCGGAAACAAGGCGTAGGACTGAAACATCATATTAATTGGACGCAGATAAGGCGGGACATGCGCTAAATCGACGCCATCAAGCATGATTTGCCCGGTAGTCGGCAGTTCAAATCCCGCCAGCATCCGCAGCAGTGTCGATTTGCCACAGCCGGACGCGCCGAGCAGAGCAAATATTTCACCTTTGTAGATAGTAAGATTGACGTCATCAACGGCGTGCTGACCGTCAAATGACTTGGTCAGATTGCGAATTTCAAGCAGCGGGGTCAGCGCCTTGCGGATTTTCGCTTGTGGGCGTGGGGTTGCATCATTCACTCAGGTGCTCTCCGGCATAAAACAAAGAAACTGTGCAAATAACGCACCATAACGGTGCGTATTGCCGGGTTATATGTGTCCGGGCTCAACGCTGCCCGGCAGGCACAAACCCTGCCGGGTCATGTCCCAAACATCGGTTTATTTCCCGCTTTTTACCTTCGTCCATGCGCGGGTACGTACACGATCGATCTTCGGATCCTGTACTTTCAGTGTGAACAACTTAGCTCGCACATCCGCAGGCGGGTAAATACCCGGGTTGTCACGAACTTCAGGGCTGACCAGAGCCGTCGCTTCTTTGTTGGCATTGGCATAAAACACGTGGTCGGAGATATGCGCAATCACATCAGGGCGCAGCAGGTAGTTGAGGAACTGATAGGCTTCGTCTTTGTTTTTCGCATCGGCAGGCATCGCGAATACGTCAAAGAACGCCATTGCACCTTCTTTAGGAATTGAGAAGGAGATATTGACGCCATTTTTCGCTTCTTTCGCACGGTTTGCGGCCTGCCATACGTCCCCAGCCCAGCCGATTGCGACGCAGGTATCACCGTTTGCCAGGTCGTTGATGTACTGCGAAGAGTGGAAATAGCGAATATTCGGTCGCAGTTTCAACAACAGATCCGTTGCCGGCCCGGTGTAATCATCCGCTTTGGTACTGTTTGGATCTTTACCCAAATAGTTCAGCACCGTCGCGAACACCTCTTCGGGGGCATCAAGGAAAGAGACGCCGCAGCTTTTGAGTTTTTCCAGATTTTCTGGCTTGAGGATCAAATCCCAGCTGTCAACCGGCGCATCCGGCCCCAGCACAGCTTTAACTTTATCCACGTTGTAACCAATACCGGTCGTAGCCCACATATACGGCATCGCAAACTTGTTGTCCGGATCGTGTTTGCCCACCAGCTTCAGCAGTTCAGGATCAAGGTTTTTCCAGCCCGGCAATTTGCTCTTATCCAGCGGTTGGAATACGCCCGCGGTCAGTTGACGCTCAAGGAAGCTGGCGGATGGAACGACAAGGTCAAAGCCGGTACTGCCAGCCATGAGCTTACCTTCCAGCACTTCATTGGAATCAAATACGTCATAGATGACTTTAATTCCGGTCTCTTTTTCAAAATTAGCCACCGTGTCCGGGGCAATATAATCAGACCAGTTATATATATGCAGCGTTTTTTGTTCAGCAGCGAGCGTGCCGGCAGAGACGGCCATCAGAGCACCCGCAACCAGGCCTGATAACCATTTTTTATTTAAGGCGGTCATAATCTCTTTCCTTCTGAAAGTTCGTTAACAAACGAACAAAAATGTCACACTCTAATGATATGCAAGAAACGTGCATATTCTTTCATGCGGCACCGATGTAAAGAGAGACCTCTCCTCACGCCGCTATTGCTCGCTGGCATCCGTCCAGGCATTCAACATACATTGTGGCCGTAGAACAGGTCACAAGGGGCTGTTTAAATGATGACGTTGGTAAGCTTCGCAAGAATAACTTTAGCCAGGAATTGTGGATATAGCCCAGATTAAAAAACGTCTTTTATCAATTTTTTATGCAGGAATTGTCTATGACGTAAAGCGGAAGGCGCTGAATAGAGGTGAATAATTCTTTAATGAAAGGTTAAATACAGAATAAAAACGGGCAATACGCAACCGCTCTGGCAGCGGCTGCGCAATATATGTCCAGATTCAGGAAGAATTAATGGAGGAAATGAATTTCAGCGGTGCTATTCTGCGCATCTTCTTCAGCATTAAATAACAGCTGATGCGCACCGGCTTCAAGGATCACCATCGATATCTGCTCTTCGCTCTGGCGAACAAAACATTCAAACTGCTCAAACGTCACGCCCGGCATAACGGATAAAGACTGGCAAACCACCAGTTTTGGCAGATTATCATCCTGCATATCCAGAAAAGCTTTCACCGTCAGTGAGCTGGCATTGATCGCGGACAGATCGGCGGCCAGCGGCAGCAGTGCAGAAGGTCTGACTTCTGCCATCGCGGAAAACAGAATGACGTTATCGACCAAATCAACTTTTGCATCAAAGATGCCGTCAAAATTCTGCATGTGCGGCAAATGCAGCGCCTGACAGGTATCGCATTCAAAAAAACTCATGCCCAGGTCGTCGAGCCATTGACGCAACGTATCCAGAGTGGGAACGACCAGTGATGTCATAATAATGTGCGACCTCTATTGATGAAAAAAATACCGGCACAGCTTACGCAAAAAGAGCGTGTCATACCACGATCGCAATCGATATTGCGCTTAGCCGCCGATTTTAAGGCAAAATTCAGGTGTAGCGTGACGTTCGATCCACTGGATCATCTTGCCAGCTATGTCTATCCCGGTAGTTTTCTCCACGCCTTCTAGCCCCGGAGACGCGTTGACCTCCATGACCAGTGGCCCTCGATCAGCGCGCAGAATATCAACGCCTGCAACGTCCAGGCCCATAGTCCGGGCGGCTTTGAGCGCAATTTCTCTTTCGCGCGGCGTGATACTCGCAATAGTCGCCACACCACCGCGATGGAGATTAGAACGAAAATCGCCCTCTTTAGCCCGTCGTTCAATGGCGGCCACTACTTCGTCGCCCACCACGAAACAGCGGATATCGCGCCCCTTCGCTTCTTTGATATATTCCTGAACCAGGATATGGGCATTCAGCCCACGAAAGGCATCTACCACGCTTTCTGCAGCCTGCCGCGTTTCCGCCAACACCACGCCAATACCCTGGGTGCCTTCAACCAGTTTCACCACCAACGGCGCACCGCCAACCATGTCAATCATGTCGCTGGTATCGTCGGGAGAGTGGGCTATCCCGGTGATGGGTAAATCAATTCCCTGACGCGCCAGCAGCTGTAGCGAACGCAGCTTATCGCGCGCCCGTGTAATCGCTACCGATTCATTCAACGGATAGCTACCCAGCATCTCAAACTGGCGCAGCGCCGCCGTCCCATAAAAGGTAATCGCGGAACCAATCCGCGGGATCACCGCGTCGAAATGGGGAAGCTGACGGCCCTTGTAATGAATAGAAGATGCCGCCGGACTGATGTTCATATAGCAAGAAAGGGGATCGATAACTTCAACCAGGTGACCGCGCTGCATCGCCGCTTCACGCAGGCGTTTACAAGAATAGAGCGTTCCGTCCCGGGACAAAATGGCAATTTTCACCCTGCACCTCTCTGAATGACCTGGTAAAAGCTGGCGTATCATACACTGGGTTAAAATCTTTAGCGCGTGGCCCATCCCTGTTTATGCAAATATTCCAGGATAAAGGGGCGACTTTCTTTAATGATGGTGCGGCGAATGTGATCGCTCCAGGTGTCACGACGCGTATTGCTGCCGCGGGTCAGATAGTACTGCGCAAGCTGTTCGTCATACTGCGACAAAACGTCTGTATCGAGCGGCTGATACTGGTTTTCGTGCACAACAAGTGACGCAGGCAGGCGCGGCTTGATATCCGGGTTATCCGCAGGCCAGCCAAGGCACAAACCAAACAGCGGCAGAACGTGCTGCGGCAGCTTCAGCAGTTCGGTGACCGGCTCAATATTGTTACGCAGACCGCCAATGAATACGCCGCCAAGTCCCAGCGACTCTGCCGCCGTCAACGCATTTTGCGCCATCATTGCAGTATCAACCACGCCCAGCAGCAGCTGCTCCGCCAGCCCAAGTTGCGCATCAGGGCAAATCTGCAAATGACGATTAAAATCAGCGCAAAACACCCAGAACTCAGCTGCCTGCGCCACATGCTTTTGGCCGCCAGATAAGGTAGCCAGCGATTCACGCAGAGATTTATCCGTTATACGAACGATCGTCGTGCACTGTAGAAAACTGGAGCTTGACGTTCCCTGAGCTGCGGCAATAATCGCCTCACGCTGTGCATCCGAAATAGCATCATCGGTAAAATGGCGAATGGAACGGTGGCTGCGGAGTAAATCAATGGTTGGTGTCATCTCTTTTGTCTCTGTCTAAATCAGTTGAATCACCGGGTGCGCGTGACATAAGTTGCGGTGCCAGCAGTTGAGCAATACGCCACATCAACGCCACCGCAGCAGGGAGCATCAGCAGTACGCCCAGAAATATCATCACCACGCAGGCTAACGGGCTGTTAAGCGGTGCGGGCAAGGTGAGGTAATCGTTAAGCGATAGCAGCGCCAGCGATAACAAAACCATCCCAACTATTTCCAGCATCAATACGCTTTTGGGTAATACACCAATTGTGCGCATACGCGGCCTCCCGGCGAAATGGCTTTCATTATAAAACGTTCCGGCTTGCCGTGTTTAACAGATATAGCTTGAGGATATCAAAGCAACAGGCCGAACCTGCTTTCCATCCATCACAAATCGCGGCATCATAACAAGTATTGCCATCCGGCCTGATAAGTTCGAGGAGAAAGAGATGTTTGCCGTTATTTTTGGTCGCCCAGGGTGCCCGTATTGCGTGCGCGCAAAAGAATTAGCAGAAAAATTAAGCAGTGAGCATGACGATTTTAACTTCCGCTACATTGATATCCATGCTGAAGGAATTACCAAAGCAGATCTGGAAAAAACAGTAGGTAAGCCAGTTGAAACCGTTCCGCAGATTTTCGTCGATCAAAAACACATCGGCGGCTGCACGGATTTTGAAGCCTGGGCAAAAGAGAATATGAATCTGTTCGCCTGATAGCTGTTTCTACGCCCTCAGCTTGAGGGCGTCATCAGTTCTTTTTCCGCCGTTGATGCTGATTGAATAAGCTACTGATAAATAAAAAACATAATGCGCCAAGCGCGCACCAAAACACCGCACTAAACAACCACGCCAGCTCTTGCCACAATGAACGCGTCGGCATAAAAACGAACCGCATCAGTAACAGGCAGCACGGCGCCGCCAACATTGCACCAAGAAGGGGTTTGAGTACTTCCCGACGATGGGAAAAAAAGCTTGCTGCAGCACCTGGTAAGATAAAAAACAACAATCCGACCTCAGGATGCCCTGCCGCTCTGAATGCCCCTTTCACGTTCAGCGTTAATGAAAGACACACCACAATAAAGAGCACAAAGCAGCAGACCGCACTCGCCCAACTTTGCTTATGTTTCAATCGTTCCTCCTGACACATTCTCTATCGAACACTCTTTTCGCCCGCAGGCGTCCAGTCAGATAAAGTAACTCGGCATTCCATGCCAAAAACACACCCACACGATTCTTATAGCCGTTGATACGTAATGAGATTAAACTAGCCGCATATATTGTTATGCTGCATTATTCGGGGCTGTGTACGATGCTATCGCCCCTTAATTTCTGGCAAAAACATTAGCGTAAATTGCCATTTCTTTCAATAGCTTACTAGTAAACAAGAAGTTAGTCTCCGTGAATATAAACGTCGCAGATTTGTTAAATGGGAATTACATCCTGTTATTATTTGTGGTCCTGGCTCTGGGCCTGTGTCTGGGCAAATTGCGTCTGGGTTCAGTCCAACTCGGTAATTCCATTGGCGTTTTAGTGGTCTCCCTATTATTAGGTCAGCAGCACTTTAGTATTAACACCGATGCATTAAATCTCGGCTTTATGCTGTTTATTTTTTGCGTCGGCGTCGAAGCCGGCCCCAACTTTTTTTCGATTTTTTTTCGCGATGGGAAAAATTATCTAATGCTTGCCCTGGTGATGGTCGGTAGCGCAATGCTGATCGCCCTGGGGCTGGGTAAGCTATTTGGCTGGGACATCGGCCTGACGGCGGGTATGCTGGCTGGCTCGATGACCTCAACGCCGGTGCTGGTCGGCGCAGGTGACACCTTGCGCCATTCAGGAATGTCAGGAACACAACTTTCAAGCGCTCTCGATAACCTGAGCTTGGGTTACGCCCTCACCTATTTGATTGGTCTGGTCAGTCTGATTGTTGGTGCGCGCTATTTGCCGAAACTTCAGCATCAGGACCTGCAAACCAGCGCCCAACAAATCGCGCGTGAACGGGGCCTGGATACTGATGCCAATCGTAAAGTTTACCTCCCGGTGATTCGCGCCTATCGCGTTGGCCCGGAGCTAGTGGCATGGGCCGATGGTAAAAATCTGCGCGAACTGGGTATTTATCGTCAGACCGGTTGTTACATTGAACGTATCCGTCGCAACGGCATTCTTGCCAACCCGGATGGTGACGCGGTGCTGCAAATGGGCGATGAGATAGCTCTGGTGGGTTATCCGGACGCCCATGCCCGCCTCGATCCCAGCTTCCGTAACGGTAAAGAGGTGTTCGATCGCGATCTGCTCGATATGCGCATCGTCACTGAAGAAATTGTAGTGAAAAACCACAATGCCGTTGGTCGTCGCCTGGCCCAGTTGAAACTGACCGACCACGGTTGTTTCCTGAACCGCGTGATCCGCAGCCAGATTGAAATGCCTATTGATGACAACGTCGTGCTCAATAAAGGTGACGTTTTGCAGGTCAGCGGTGATGCTCGTCGCGTGAAAACTATTGCCGATCGTATCGGCTTCATTTCGATTCACAGTCAGGTGACCGATCTGCTGGCCTTCTGCGCCTTCTTTATCATCGGTCTGATGATCGGGATGATCACCTTCCAGTTCAGTAATTTCAGCTTCGGCATCGGGAATGCGGCTGGACTGCTGTTCGCCGGTATCATGCTGGGCTTCCTGCGAGCCAACCATCCAACGTTTGGCTACATCCCACAGGGTGCACTGAACATGGTGAAAGAGTTTGGTCTGATGGTATTCATGGCTGGCGTCGGTTTAAGCGCAGGCAGTGGCATTGGTAATGGCCTGGGGGCCGTCGGTGGTCAAATGTTGATTGCCGGTCTGGTAGTCAGCCTGGTTCCGGTTGTTATCTGTTTCTTGTTTGGTGCTTACGTATTGCGCATGAACCGCGCCCTGCTGTTTGGCGCCATGATGGGCGCACGTACCTGTGCTCCGGCAATGGAAATCATCAGCGACACCGCACGCAGCAACATCCCTGCGTTAGGCTATGCCGGGACCTACGCGATAGCCAACGTTCTGCTGACATTAGCGGGGACACTCATCGTCATTGTCTGGCCTGGCCTTGGTTAGCGCTGAAATTTACCCTTAAACGAAAATTTTTTGCAGGTAAGCAGAACTTTTCTTCAAGGCGTCAGTCATAACTATTGCCACTGCTTTTCTTTGATGTCCCCAATTTGTGGAGCCCATCAACCCCGCCGTTTTGGTTCAAGGTTGATGGGTTTTTTGTTGCCTGAAATTTACTACTGAAAAAATCAATCACGTACGCCCACACCAACACCAACACCAACACCAACACCAACACCAACACCAACACCAACACCAACACCAACACCAACACCAACAGTATGCCCGTATTCGAAGTCAGTGTACTTATGGTTCCTCGTGCTGCCTGGCAATCAAACACAATTAGATTTAACTGGAACCCTACCATCGAAAATTA
This sequence comes from Citrobacter sp. Cf116, assembly GCF_030336505.1. NCBI lineage: Bacteria > Pseudomonadati > Pseudomonadota > Gammaproteobacteria > Enterobacterales > Enterobacteriaceae > Citrobacter > Citrobacter sp. Cf116. Next base: position 253,502 of record NZ_JAOWEQ010000040.1, read on the forward strand.
TGGCTATATACCTGTGACTCATATCTCAATTTTTTTGAGTCAAAAGTTTGACAGTTCATTTCAACTCTGTTTTATTGCCTACACGATAATTATCCACAACATCTCTATTTAAATAGTGAACTTTTTCATGCTTTTAATTTACTCATGGTGATAAGTAATGAAGCTGCAAACTGTTATTCATAGAAAGAACATAGTTTACTTTACTGTCGGCCTGGCCATGTTGACGATAATGGGGATTCTGGGAGTGGACACTTATTTACCTTCAATTCCCGACATCGCAAAAGAATTTGAAAAAAATGTCTCAACCACGCAGTTGTCGATTATGGTTTATACCCTATGCATTGGTTTTGGACAGCTAATTTTTGGTCCATTATCTGATGCTATTGGCCGGCGAAAAATTATGCTTACAGGTGCGGTTATTTATGGCGTGACAACATATTGTCTCACGCTCTCAACCGATCTGGTTATGTTTCTGGCGATCCGTGTCATACAAGGTCTTTCTATATCAATAACGCTGGTTACAGCAATCAGCGCAGTTCGAGATGTAACTCGTGGTTCAGTGGCCGCGACGCTGTATGCCATCATCATCACTATCGAAGGTGTCGTTCCCATTGCTTCGCCCCTGCTGGGAGGGATAATTAATGACTTATGGGGATGGCGCGCAATTTTTTTAATGATATGTGGCTATGCTATTATAACGTTAATATACGTTTATTTTAACTTCCCTGAAACACTCAGTCATGAGAGAAGGGTTGCCTATTCATTAAAATCATCATTTAATACGTATAAAGAGATCAGCAAACAACCTCGATTTTATCTACCTTGTCTGTCTCTTGGTCTGTCATTTTCGCTGATTTATTGCTATGTCACAGCCTCCCCATTTATTTTTATGGTTACGTTTGGATACTCATCAACGCAATTTGGTGTGCTTTCATCAATTATTGGAGGCTTCCTACTGCTGGGGGCTGCATTATCAGGTAAACTTCTTAAGAAACGGTCTGCGCCGCAAATTTTGAATTCGTGGCTGAAAATCATCGCCTCATTTATTGTACTGTGTATTCCATTAATAATACTTAGTTATCACGTCAATATTTTTATATTCTTCTTTATTATCCTGATGTTTGCTGGAGGGATGTTCGAATCACTCTATACCTACCTGACCATGTCCAGCCAGCGCACCAACCTGGGAGCGACCTCTGCGTTGATGGGAGCCGCCTCGCTGGTTATTCCGTCAGTTATCGGAGGTGTCGGTAGTTTTTTAATTGAGCTAAATACCAGCATCTGGATGATGTACTTGCTTTTGATAATTTTGATAATGATATACATGTTAAAGAAATATCAAACACTTACAGTAACTGATCGGCGTTAAAATGAGCTGATAGACATTGCTGCTATAAGACCTATAGCAGCAATGTCCCCGACATAACCTGATTTTCATCGCTGAGTGAGGTTCCCCGGAAACGCTTTCTCAAATTTGCAGCATGCCCGTTATGGCACATACTTTACTCGGTGCTAAATGGTGATGGGGTTGCTATGTTACTCTCAGGCAAAGTCGCAATGATCTTCGGTGGCAGCGGCGCTATTGGTAGTGCAGTTGCGCATACTATGGCGCGCGAAGGAGTCCATGTGTATCTGGGCGCGCGCCGTCAGGAAAAGCTGGATTGGACCGCAAGTGGCATCCGAATGGCGGGTGGTACAGTCGAAACCTTTATCACCGATGTACTCGACGAGCACAACGCATCGAAGGAAGTTACCCGCCTTGTACAGCAAACCGGTGGAATAGATGTGGTGGTAAACGCAACGGGATTTATGCACGAACAGGGCAAACGCATCGATGCATTATCCCTCTCTGAGTTTATGAGCGGTATCACCCCTTTTCTTGCGGCGCAGTTCAATATCGCAAAAGCCGTAACGCCGCACATGGGCGGCAATCGACCGGGCGTTATTCTCACCATCGTTGCGCCCGCAGCCCCGATGGCGATGCCCGGGCATCTCGGCCATATCGTCGGCTGTGCAGGAACAGAGGCTTTTATTAAGGCGCTCGCCAGCGAGACGGGACCAATAAACATTCGTGTCGTCGGCGTGCGGTCGCATGCGATTGTGGATGCTGTAGCGGCTGGCTCCTATACCGGAGAAATTTTCACCGCTAAAGCACAGTCAATGGGTTTAACCGTCGATCAATGGTTAGGGGGGGCGGCGCAAAGTACCATGCTCGCGCGCCTGCCTACGCTTGCACAAATCGCTGAGGTTACAACCTTTCTCGCTTCAGACCATGCCAGCGCCATGACCGCCACAGTGGTAAATATTACCGGGGGCGCCACCGTAAGTTAATTTACCCGCTTTTCACGCCATGCGCTGCTACGAGCTTTTTTTGCACTCGGACGGGAACACAATGCTATACCGCACATAATAACCAACGCGCTCACCAGATGATATGAATGCAGAATGACGTGCAAAAACATCACGCTAAATAATCCGCCACTCAATGGGATCAAGTGTGAATAAATCTCTCCACGCGTTGCGCCGATGGCGCTAATCCCTTTGTTCCATAATAGATATGACAGCCACGAAGGAAAAATAATAAGGTATGCCAGCCCAGTAACAACGCCTGTATTGGCATAGCTATTCCATCCCGGCATACCATTGCGTATCAACTCCAGAGCCAGTACCGGAATAAGTACAATCGCACCTAACAGCGCGCTCACTGCGACAAAGGCGTTTCCCTTTACCTCACGCGGTTTAATGCGTAAAAAGGCACAATAGACGGCCCAACTTAACGCTGACCCCATGGTCCAGAAATCGCCCTGATTCAGATGTGCAAATACCCGCGCATTTATCACATCACCCTGCGACACCAGCCATATAACACCAACAGTACTCAGGATCACACCAGCTATATTTCGCGCAGAAATCCGCTCTTTAAAAAAGAACTTATTGATTAACAGTACGAGCGCCGGGGTGGTGGACATATAAATCGCGGCATTAAGCGAGGTTGTATATTGCAAGCCGATATACAACGTTAAGGGGAAAAGAACCTGACCACAAAGCGCAAGGAAGACGATAGTACCAAAGGATTTTTTCATCACCGGCCATTGCTCTGTGACCTGACGAAAATAGAGCGTCATCAATAATAACGCGGTAAATACCCAGCGTGCCGCTGATAAAACGATGGGATTAACTTCAGCAACCAAGAGATGACCAATCACATAATTTCCACCCCAAAAACAGGCAGCCAGACTGAGTAAAAGATAGGGCATATTTGCGCCTTATTGTCAGTTGTACGGTATGACCACAAGGCTACGGCGGCGTGAGAATGAATGCTAATATAACGTTTTTATCCATCTGCATAGATTAAAACTATGAAATTTACGCTAAGGCAACTTGAGTTTTACATCGCGCTTGCAGAAACATTACAAATTTCCAAAGCTGCTGCACGCTGTCATATTTCTCAGTCATCAATGACCATTGCCATGCGGAACCTGGAAGAAGCATTAGACGTGCAGCTATTTGTACGTTATCCCAAAGGTGTGAAGCTCACCGCTGAGGGCGAGCGCTTTCTGGCACATGCCTGCAACATCATCAATAGTAGCCACTCGGCTATTGACGCCCTGCATGACAGGAGCGAAATTCTCACCGGCACAGTGCGCATAGGCATTGCCGAAACGCTCTCTGCCTATCTTATTCCGGATATACTCAACGATATTGAACGACGTTTCCCTTTGCTGGAGATCGTGTTTTATGAAGCCACTGCACCGGAACTGGTACAGGCGCTACGGGAACAAAAGGTCGATTTTTGCCTGCTTCTGACCTCAAATATCAACCATGATAACGACCTGGAGATCGAAACATTTATTCGTTCACAGCGCCGCCTGTGGACGTCTATTGGGCATCCGCTACAGAGCCAGGCATCGATCCGTTTAATAGACGTCGAGAAACTACCATTTTTACTGCTGGAAACCGATAAATACCCTGACGTAATCATCGATTACTGGCAGCAGCGTGGCTATACGCCCAATATCAGTTTTCGCAGCAACTCTTTTGAAGCAATAAGAAGTCTGGTTGCAAAAGGCAGAGGGATAACCATTTTATCCGACCTGGTGTATCGCCCGTGGTCACTGGATGGTCTGCGCGTCATGCACAGAACGATTGATGATTTTATTACTTACATGGATGTCGGGACGGTAAAAAAAGCCGCCCGACCGTTGACGCCAGAGGCGGTAAAAGTCATTGATTTTTTACGTCAGGCCGTTACCCGCCTCGACAAACCATTTTGAGGATTTTATCTCTGCGGCAATTCGGCAATACGCTCCACCATCATCAGAATATCTTCTCGCTGCAGCGGTTTTTTATCCGTGACAAAATGCAGCGTCATTCCTTCAATAAACGCATCCAGCGCCCGCGCCGTAACCGGATCAAACCACTGCTCTAACGTTTGTTGGCTGCGTAGCATCCAGTTCTGCATCACCGTTTTCAACGCTGGTTTACGGCTGGCGAAAGCATACAGCTGATACATGAGCTCCATATTATCAGGCGTTGTGACCTGGGAGCCGTAAATCATATCGGTAATCGCATGGCAGGCCGTCTGCGCATCAGCAACGTCGGCAAAAAAATCCTGGTACTGCTGAGACATAGTATGCGTAAAACAGCTGAATGCCTCCAACAGCAGATCATCTATTCCTGCAAAATAATAGGTCATTGAGCCCAGTGGCACCTCGGCAATCATAGCGATTTTACGGTGTGTAACCCCATGAATACCATGGATTACTATCGCCTTAAGGGTGGCCTGAACTATTTTTTCCCGCCGCTGCGGATCGTTTGCACGTCGCACTGCATTTCCTCTTCTTGCATTTGTGTACAAATGTACACAACCTTGCTAATGTTGTCTTCTTTCCTCTTTTCTTTGGCTCGAATTCATGACTGGCATCTCATCACGCAAAGCCTTAAGACGTCGCACCTGGGCGCTGTTCACGTTCTTCTTTTTACCAGGATTATTAATGGCCTCCTGGGCAACGCGTACCCCTGCCATCAGAGATATCCTCTCAATCTCTACCGCCGAAATGGGCGCGGTACTGTTTGGACTCTCTATTGGTTCGATGAGTGGCATTCTTTGTTCGGCCTGGCTGGTGAAACGATTTGGCACGCGCAAAGTGATCCGCACTACCATGTCATGTGCGGTCATTGGGATGGCTATCCTCAGCGTGGCGCTCTGGCTGCATTCCGCCTGGCTTTTCGCATTTGGTCTGGCCGTGTTTGGCGCCAGCTTTGGCGCAGCAGAAGTGGCCATCAACGTCGAAGGCGCGGCGGTTGAACGCGAAATGAATAAAACCGTGCTGCCGATGATGCATGGTTTTTACAGCCTGGGAACGCTGGCGGGCGCAGGAGTTGGGATGATGCTTACCGCCTTCAGCGTCCCGGCAAACGCGCATATTCTGCTGGCGGCGCTGGTAGCTATCACTCCTATCTTTATCGCCATCAAAGCAATTCCTGACGGCACGGGTAAAAATGCCGCTGATGGTTCTCCCTCCGGTGAAAAAGGACTGCCTTTTTATCGCGATATCCAGTTATTGCTGATTGGCGTCGTGGTGCTCGCAATGGCATTTGCTGAAGGTTCCGCCAACGACTGGCTTCCGCTGCTGATGGTGGACGGTCATGGGTTTAGCCCAACATCAGGCTCTCTGATTTATGCCGGATTTACGCTGGGCATGACCGTTGGCCGCTTTACTGGCGGCTGGTTCATCGACCGCTACAGCCGCGTCACGGTGGTGCGCGCCAGTGCGCTGATGGGCGCTCTCGGGATTAGCCTGATTATTTTTGTCGACAGCTCTTGGGTGGCAGGAGTTTCCGTTATTTTGTGGGGACTCGGTGCATCACTCGGCTTCCCGCTGACCATTTCAGCCGCCAGCGACACCGGTCCCGATGCACCAACCCGCGTCAGCGTTGTCGCAACAACCGGCTATCTGGCGTTCCTGGTTGGACCGCCGCTGCTGGGCTACCTGGGTGAACACTACGGCCTGCGCAGCGCTATGCTGGTGGTGCTGGCGCTGGTGCTTGTTGCCGCCATCGTCGCGAAAGCGGTGGCGAAACCGGATCTCAAAAATACCACGGTGATGGAGAACAGCTAATGAGTATCAAATTAATTGCGGTCGACATGGATGGCACATTTTTAAGTGACCAAAAAACCTATAACCGTGAGCGCTTTATGGCGCAATACCGCCAGATGAAAGAACAAGGGATCCGCTTTGTGGTCGCCAGCGGCAATCAATATTATCAGTTGATTTCCTTTTTCCCCGAACTGGCCAGTGAGATCTCATTTGTTGCCGAAAACGGCGGTTGGGTAGTCAGTGAAGGTGAAGATGTTTTTAACGGCGAACTGGCAAAGGATGATTTCCAGGCCATCGTTGAACATCTGCTCACCCGTACGGACATTGATATTATTGCCTGTGGTAAAAGCAGCGCCTACACGCTGAAGCAGTACAGCGATGAACATAAAGCTGTTTCCGCCATGTATTATCATCGTCTCGAATTTGTAGATAATTTTGATAATCTTAACGACGTTTTCTTCAAGTTCGGGCTGAATATTTCCGACGACAGAATCCCACAGGTGCAGGCCGATCTCCACGAGGCGATTGGCGACATTATGGTGCCGGTGCATACCGGCTACGGCAGCATCGATTTAATTATTCCCGGCGTGCATAAGGCAAATGGTCTGCGGCTGCTGCAACAACGCTGGAATATTAACGACGATGAGGTTGTTGTGTTTGGCGATGGCGGAAATGATATTGAGATGCTGCGCCAGGCGGGATTTAGTTTTGCAATGGCCAACGCCCATGAGCCGGTTATCAAGGCGGCGAAATATCGCGCGGGATCGAACAACGAAGAGGGCGTCCTGGATATTATCGACCGCGTGTTAAAGAATGAAGCACCGTTTACGCATTAACGCCTCAGCACAGACGGCAACAAAATGATGGCATGATCTATTCATAATCCGCCTCAAATTAACCCACTGGATTATTACTTCCAGTGAATATTTCAGGTGAGCGGATTATGAAGAAAAGTGTACTGATGGCGACATTGTTGCTGGGTTTTGCAGGGTCAGTATTTGCACAAAGCGTTACCGTTGATGTACCAAGCGGTTATAAAGTGGTGATCGTGCCCTCTTCCGTCAGCGTGCCGCAGGCGGTCAACGTGACTACTGCGCCACAAACGGTGTATGTTGCCCCGGCACCTGCCCCGGCTCCTGTTTATCGCGCACATCCTTATGCGCGACATGTTGCCAGCGTCGGTGAAGGCATGATCATCGAACATCAGATTGACGATCACCACTAAGTTTCTGCCAGGCCCGGGCAACCGGGCTTTAGCCTTCCCGGGAATCCCCTACCCGTTTATCTTTCAGGAAGATCACCATCAGAATCAGCCACAGCACGCCGCTGGCCAGATTGAACAAGCTGAACAAGCCGTTGCCTCCCAGCAGATAAGCGTGTTTACTCAGCTCGATACCAACGGTAAAAATCAGCATCTGCAACATACCCATTGCGGCAGAAACCGTACCTTTACTCATTTCACTGGCAAACAGCGTCAGGCGCACCAGCCCCGCATTCGCCACGCCAATACCAAACGCATAGATACTCAAACCCGCCGTCATCCATAGATATGCATGAGATGACACCACCGTGGCCGCAGCGGCAATAATCAGGCCAACGGCAATTGGCCAGCCGCCCATGATAATCAGCGAACGCACGGTTTTTCGCGAAGTCAGACGCGCCAGCACCAGGTTACCGGCAATCAGCGCACCAAAAATCGGCACCTGCAACAGGCCATATTCGTAACTACTAAGATGTTCTCCGCTGATGATAATAATCGGAGATTGCGCAATCCACGCCAGTAACGGCAGGCTGACAAAACCCAACGCCAGTGCGCCTGCAACGAAACGCACGTTCCTTAGCACCAACTTATAATCCTTGCCCAGCTCTTTAATGGACAGCTTTTCACCCAGCCGGGTTGCCGTTTCCGGCATCGCGCGTTGCAAACCAAAAAAGGAGATGGCCGCCAGAGCAGCAAACAGGATAAACATCCCTTCCCACGGCAGAACATGTACCCAGGCTGCGCCTACCAACGGACCCAGCAGCGGCGCAATCAGCGCCACGTTTGCCATCAGCGCGGTAATTTTTATGCAGACCGCTTCTTCAAAGGACTCCTGAATGGCGGCGTAACCCACCGCGCCAATGAAGCACAGGCTTATCCCCTGCAAAAAACGCAGGAAAGTAAATTGCTCAATATTCTGTGCAAGCAGGGTCGCAAGGCAGGTCACGATGAACCAGAGCACGCCGGTTAACATCACCGGACGACGCCCAACACGATCCGATAGCGGTCCTAACAACCACTGTAAAAACATGCCGCCAGCCAGATAGGCGGTCATGGATGTGGGTACCCAATCTAATCCGGCATTGTATTGCTCCACTACCGCCAACATTCCAGGCTGGATCATATCGTTGCCGATATAAGTAGAGAATTCGTAAAGCACCAGACAGAGAGGGAAAAGTAATGCCTGACGCCCCAAACGGGCGCCTGAAGATAAACGGTTCTGCATGCAGTCTCTTAGCTATAGAAAAATCGCGCAAAGTGTAATAAATGCGCCGTACTGGTGATAGTGAATTATGTGATTTGAAAGCAAAATGCGCACATTTTTACATTCATTTGCTCAAGAAGATTTTGCTTTAAGGTTAATTTAAGTTGAGACCGCTATCATGCTCAATAAGTCTCATTAATTGTCTTAAAAATAGTCATTTAGCAGACAAATAAGACAAGACCGCTTTTTATCCCGTGAAAGCAATTTTATGCTCTCGCTCCCATGGGCCTTTTCAACGATTACACTGAGTCTGGACGTTATGCTGGAAAATCTGAACAACTCACTTTTTTACCTGATCAATGCAACACCCGACTCTGCGCAATGGGCAATTTCGCTCGCCATTTTCATTGCCAAAGATCTGATCAGCATTGTGCCGCTGTTAGCCGTTGTGCTCTGGCTATGGGGACCTCGCGGTCAGGTTACGCTCCAGCGCCAGTTGGTCATCAAAATGGCCATTGCGTTGATAGTTGGTCTGACGATTTCCTGGCTGATGGGACATCTGTTCCCTCACGATCGCCCGTTTGTAAACCACATTGGTTACAACTTCCTGCATCATGCGGCAGATGACTCTTTCCCGAGTGACCACGGTACGGTTATCTTTACCTTTGCACTGGCCTTCCTGTTCTGGCATCGCCTGTGGACGGGCGCTCTGCTGATGGTCGTTGCCGTGGCGATTGCCTGGTCGCGGGTTTACCTTGGAGTACACTGGCCGCTGGATATGCTGGGCGGATTACTGGCTGGGTTGATCGGCTGTCTGAGCGCCCAGATGATCTGGCAGCGCTTTGGCGCGACCCTGTACCTCGGCTTGCAAACTTGCTATCGCGCCTGCTTCGCCCTCCCCATCCGTAAAGGTTGGGTACGTGACTAACCCACGGTAAAAAGAGTAGTATTAAGCGCGAAACTGAGCACTTATTCTATTCTCCAGGGGAACTATGGAAACTCGACGCGACGAGCGTATTGGTCAATTACTGCAGGCGCTGAAACGCAGCGATAAATTACACCTCAAAGAAGCCGCAACGTTGCTGGGCGTGTCTGAGATGACCATTCGTCGCGACCTGAATAATCATGATGCTCCCGTCGTACTGCTCGGGGGCTATATTGTTCTGGAACCCCGCAGCGCTAACCATTATTTAATCAGCGATCAAAAATCCCGTCTGGTTGATGAAAAACGTCGCGCCGCCCAGCTGGCGGCGAGTCTCGTGCAGGCGCATCAGACCATCTTTTTCGATTGCGGTACTACCACGCCGTGGATCATTGAAGCGATCGACAATGAACTGCCCTTCACCGCAATCTGCTACTCGTTGAATACGTTTCTGGTGCTGCAGGAAAAACCGCAGTGCCGCGTCATTCTGTGTGGTGGCGAATTCCATGCCAGTAACGCGATTTTTAAACCGCTCGACTTCCAGGAAACGCTGAACAATCTCTGTCCGGATATCGCCTTTTATTCCGCGGCAGGCGTTCATATCGAGAAAGGCGCGACCTGTTTTAATCTGGAAGAACTGCCGGTGAAGCACTGGGCAATGTCGATGGCGCAGCATCACGTTTTGGTGGTCGATCACAGCAAGTTTGGCAAGGTGCGACCTGCGAGGATGGGGGAATTAAAGCGCTTTGATACCATTATCAGTGATAACCGCCCTGACGATGAGTTTGTTGAGTACGCTAAAGCGCAACGTATCACGCTGAAGTATTAAGAGATACTGCCGGACGGCGATTGCGCCATCCGGCAATAGGTAAGATTAAGAGAACCAACCACCAAACCACTGGTGGAATTTCATCATCACAAAGTCCCACATGCGGCTAAAGAAACCACCCTCTTGCACATCTTCCATCACCATCAACGGACGTTGCTCAATGGATTTTCCGTTCAACTGAAAGTCGATAGTGCCCACAACCTGACCTTTCTTCAGCGGTGCAGTTAGCTGTGGTTCAGTCAGGGTAAAGCTGGCCTTCAGGTTTTTGAGCTGGCCACGCGGGATGGTCACAGAACCACCTTCTCCGGCACCCAAATTCACTTCACTCTTATCGCCAAACCATACGCGCTGAGTAACGAAAGTCGCATCCGGCTTGATCGGCGTAACGGTTTCAAAGAAGCGGAAGCCCCAGGTCAGCAGCTTTTCTGACTCATTAAAACGAATGCGATCGGTTTTCGCCCCCAGCACCACGGAGATCAGGCGCATATCGCCCTGGGTCGCGGAAGCCACCAGGTTGTATCCCGCCCCGGCAGTGGTCCCGGTTTTCATACCATCCACGTTCAGGTTGGTGCTCCACAACAGACGGTTGCGGTTCGGTTGACGAATTTTATTAAAGGTAAATTCTTTCTCTTTGTGAATAGCATACTCTTCCGGCACATCGTGAATTAACGCCTTCCCGAGCAGCGCCATATCACGTGCGGTACTGAACTGTCCTGCCGCATCCAGACCGTGCACCGTCTGGAAAGTAGTGTTGGTCAGCCCCAGTTTTTTCGCATAGCCGTTCATCAGACCAATAAAGGATTCCTGGCTGCCGGCAACGTAATCAGCGAGTGCAATACACGCATCGTTACCTGACTGAATGATAACGCCTTTATTCAGATCTGATACCGCAACCTGATCGCCGGGCTTGAGGAACATGACCGACGAACCGCGCAGGGCTGGATTACCGGTCGCCCAGGCGTCTTTGCCCACGGTGACCATGTCGTTGAGGTTAATTTTTCCGGCCTTCAGCGCCTGCCCAACCACATAGCTGGTCATGATTTTGGTCAGACTGGCAGGATCCAGTTTCTCATCAGCATTACCTTCCGCCAGCACCTTGCCACTGGCGTAATCCATCAGAATCCACGCGCGCGCGTCCACGCTCGGCGGGGCCGTCGGTTGCTCCGCCGCCTGTACGGTCGGCGCCAAAAGGATTAAGAGTGCAGAACCTGCAGCAAAGCTGCGAAGTGAAGAGAAGTATTGCGTCATAAATGCCACCCGAGTATCCATTCCAAAAAACCACGTCATACCACACCGTGTTTACACAAAACCGGCCAAGCGACCTCGACCAACCCATGCAGAAAAAGTCTGATGGATGACGTGTAAAATAAGTGCGGTGAGTAATAACGCACTAACGAGCTTAAAGAAACCGTAAGTTGGTAAAGTTTTTAAAGTTTATGCAATAACGCCGCGCTGCGCTGCTCCTGGCACGATTTTTTTAGACTTTGTTGCGTAAATATTAGGTTTACCCCACCATGTGAGCTAGTCAGATGGCATCTGCAGCCATAAAGCTGCTCAATTAATTTGCGGGGTTACTATGATTACACTGTGGGGTCGCAATAACTCGACCAACGTAAAAAAAGTATTGTGGACGCTCGAGGAACTGGAACTGCCGTATAACCAAATTCTGGCGGGCGGACAGCATGGCGGTAACCGCGATGCCGACTATCTGGCACTAAACCCGAACGGACTGGTCCCGTTGCTACGCGATGATGAAACGGACGTTGTGCTGTGGGAATCCAATACCATTGTCCGCTATCTGGCCGCTCAGTACGGACAAAAACGTTTGTGGATTGACGCACCGGCCGCGCGCGCCGTCGGCGAAAAATGGATGGACTGGGCAAATCAGACGCTAAGCCCTGCGCATCGGGTTATCTTATTTGGCCTGGTCAGAACACCTGCCGATCAGCGCGATCTAGCGGCCATTGAGGCCAGTAAGCAAGTTTGCGATAACCTGTTTGCCATTCTGGATAACGCGCTGGCAGACCAGTCATGGTTCTCCGGGGCTGAATTTGGCACGGCGGATATCGCTGTGGCACCGTTTATCTATAACCTGTTCAACGTTGGCCTGAGCTGGACCCCGCGCCCGCATCTGGAACGCTGGTATCAGCAACTGACCGAGCGCCCGGCGTTTCAAAAAATCGTGATGATCCCGGTCAGCTAAACAAATCAGGGACTCACTTTTAGTAATTCCCCGTCGGACTCGTCGGTTAACACGTACATATAACCATCTGGTCCGACGCGCACATCACGGATCCGTTGCCCCCTTTCCTGCAACAGACGACCATCCTCAGTGACCGTATTCCCTTTAACGCTCAGTACGATCACTTCTTTATCTTTCAACGCGCCGATGAACAACTTCTGCCGCCACTGTGGAAAGGTATCGCTATTATAAAAAGCCATTCCGCTGACCGCTGGCGACTTTTCCCAGTAAAAGATGGGTTGTTCCGTGCCAGCAACAATTTGACCTTTTGCTTCGGGAATTTTCAAACCACTGTAGTTAACACCCCAGGTCGCGATAGGCCAACCGTAGTTTTTCCCTTTCTCGGGGATATTAATTTCATCGCCTCCGCGTGGGCCATGCTCATTGAGCCACAACACATCACTCCACGGATTCATCGCCATACCCTGCGGGTTGCGGATGCCATACGACCAAATCTCTGCCCGCGCTCCCGCCATGTTCACAAACGGATTATCCGGTGGAATTTTGCCCTCATCGGTCAGCCGTACGACCTTGCCCTGCAGCTTATCCAGATCCTGAGCAGTTGAACGTTGGTTATTCTCACCAAGGCCGATAAACAGATAGCCGTTGCCATCAAACACCAGACGTCCACCAAAATGGTTTCCGGTGGATAGCTTTGGCTGTTGGCGAAAAACGGTCTGAAATCCTTGTAGGTGTTTGAGATCGTCACTCAATCGCCCGTAGCCTACCGCGGTGCCCGCTTTGCCTTCGCGGTCGGCTTCAGCGAAGCTTAGCCACACCCGGCGGGATCGTTCAAAGTCCGGAGCTAACACCACATCAAGCAATCCGCCCTGACCATTCGCCCAGACTTTTGGTACGCCGGTCAGCGGGTCGGAAAGCCCTTTATCAGGCTGCCAGAGTCGAAGCTGTCCACCTTTGAGCGTAATGAGCATACCGCGGTTATCGGGTAAAAAAGCCAGTGACCATGGGTGATCGAGTTTGGTTTGCAGCACTTCCACTTTTACCGCGACGGCATAAGAGGAAAATAGCGCAAGTGGGATAGCACAGAGAAAGAGTCGACGCATAACACCTCCTTAATGGCTCTGCATAAAGCGTAGCCAGCAAGGGGAATCACTCCGTCATATTTACATAATCTTAACAAAAAGGGGGAGTGCCCTCCCCCTGATTCAGACGTGTTCCAGCGTTGGGTAAGATTGCAAACTCTGGATACTCAGCGTCAGCGTTGTCAGGCAGTTTTCCAGTTTCTCTGCGTTAACGGCGATAAACGTTGGACAATCATGGTGTCCACTCATAAGACAAACAGCGGCGGCGGCTAACGCCCCTTCAGCACGATGAAGGGCATTCCACTCTTCCTGATCAAGATGCATACCGTGAAGCTGTGATTGTTCGTGCAATTCGCGATTCAGTGCAAAAAAATTATCACGCAGACGATCGCTCTCGCTGACTGACATGTAGCCTTTCGCTTTTCTCAACTGCAGATAAGCGGCAAGTTCGATACGGGCGTTTATCAATTTGTTGAGAAGATCGGTTCTCAGTCTGTCAACAACCATACTTTGTTCCTCCTCTTTCCAACTATGGTGCAACTTAATAGTATGGTTATTTTTTGAACAAAGTCGTGTCCAGGATCAATCCATCACCTAAAATTAACATAATTTACAAATAATCTTTAATTCCGCGCCCGGCAGGCCGCTGATGATTTGAGATTGCGATACAATTTTTGTTCAGAACTCTGTAGAATCCCTGCCCTGAATATTCCAATAACTGAACACTTTTTACGCTATGAGCAATGTAACCCACCAGCCGAAAATCGGCTTTGTTTCCCTCGGCTGCCCGAAAAACCTCGTCGATTCTGAGCGCATCCTGACCGAACTTCGTACCGAAGGCTATGATGTAGTGCCAAGCTACGACGACGCGGATATGGTTATCGTTAATACCTGCGGCTTTATCGACAGTGCGGTTCAGGAATCCCTGGAAGCAATCGGCGAAGCGCTTAACGAAAACGGCAAGGTGATCGTCACCGGTTGTCTGGGCGCGAAAGTCGATCAGATCCGTGAAGTCCACCCGAAGGTGCTGGAAATCACCGGGCCGCATAGCTACGAGCAGGTTCTGGAGCACGTTCACCATTACGTACCCAAACCAAAGCATAATCCGTTCCTGAGCCTGGTTCCTGAGCAGGGTGTCAAGCTGACTCCGCGCCATTACGCCTATCTGAAGATTTCTGAAGGCTGTAATCACCGCTGTACGTTCTGCATTATTCCATCCATGCGCGGCGATCTGGTGAGCCGTCCGATTGGCGACGTCCTCAGCGAAGCCAAGCGTCTGGTCGATGCGGGCGTGAAAGAGATTCTGGTAATCTCTCAGGATACCTCCGCTTACGGTGTGGATGTGAAGCATCGTACCGGTTTCCATAACGGCGAGCCGGTAAAAACCAGCATGGTTGATCTGTGCGAGCAGTTATCAAAACTGGGGATCTGGACGCGCCTGCATTACGTCTACCCCTACCCGCACGTTGATGACGTGATCCCGCTGATGGCAGAAGGGAAAATCCTGCCGTATCTGGACATCCCGTTACAGCATGCCAGCCCGCGTATTCTTAAACTGATGAAACGCCCAGGCTCCGTAGACAGACAGCTGGCGCGCATCAAACAGTGGCGTGAAATCTGCCCTGAACTGACGCTGCGCTCCACCTTCATTGTTGGTTTCCCGGGTGAAACGGAAGAAGACTTCCAAATGTTGCTCGACTTCCTGAAGGAAGCACGTCTGGATCGCGTGGGCTGCTTTAAATACAGCCCGGTAGAAGGCGCTGGCGCTAATGACCTGCCGGATCAAATCCCGGAAGAGGTGAAAGAAGAACGCTGGAACCGCTTTATGCAATTGCAACAGCAGATCTCTGCTGAACGTTTGCAAGAGAAAGTGGGCCGCGAGATTCTGGTTATCGTTGATGAAGTTGACGAAGAAGGCGCAATTGGTCGTAGCATGGCTGATGCTCCGGAAATCGACGGCGCGGTATACCTGAATGGTGAAACCAAGGTGAAACCTGGTGATATCATCCGCGTGAAGGTCGAAAACGCAGATGAATACGATCTGTGGGGTTCACGCGTTTAATTAAGCGTAACTCAACCGTAGGCCGGATAAGGCATTACGTCTTATCCGGCCTGTGATTTATCCTTTTATCTTCGGGTCCAGCGCGTCGCGCAGACCATCTCCCAGTAAGTTAAACGCCAGCACCGTCAGAAATATCGCTACCGCCGGGAAAATCGCCACGTGCGGCGCGATCACCATGTCAGCGCGCGCTTCATTAAGCATTGCCCCCCACTCCGGCGTCGGCGGCTGTGCGCCTAATCCCAGAAATGACAGGCTCGCGGCAGAGATGATCGACGTGCCGATTCGCATGGTAAAAAAGACCACGATCGATGAAACCGTACCCGGCAGGATATGGTTAAAAATGATGGTCGTATCGCTGGCACCAATACTGCGCGCAGACTCAATAAACGTCTGTTGCTTCAGCACCAGTGTATTTCCGCGCACCAGGCGCGCGAAAGCAGGAATGGAGAAAATGGCCACGGCGATAATCACGTTCGCAATGCCGCTGCCCAGCACGGCGACCACGGCTATCGCCAGCAGAATGCCGGGAAAGGCGAACAGCACATCGCAGATACGCATAATCAGCCGATCCCACCAACCTTCGTAGTATCCCGCCAGCAGCCCCAGCACTGTGCCAATCGCCGCGCCAATAAACACGGCAAAAACCCCCGCCGCCAGCGAGATTTGCGCGCCAACCAGCACGCGGCTAAAGATATCTCGTCCCAGAGAATCGACACCAAACCAGTGCAGCATCGACGGCCCATCATTCAAACGGTCATAATCGAAGTAATTTTCCGCATCAAATGGCGTCAGCCAGCGGGCAAAAATCGCGACCATGATCAGGAGCAATACAAACAGCCCAGCGAACATCGCCATGTGCTGTCGACGGAAACGACGCCAGAACTCATGCCACGGTGTGCGTATCTGCTCTGGCTTAACAAGGGGCATTGCATTCAAAATCGCCTGTCGGCGCCAGTTAAAAAAACGCATCCTTACTTGTACCTGATAGCCGGATTAATGGCGGCGTAAAGCACATCCACCACTAAGTTGATAAGAATAAACTCCAGAGAAAACAACAGTACCTCGGCCTGAATCACCGGATAGTCGCGCATTTCGACGGAGTCCACCAGCAGTCGCCCAAGCCCAGGCCAGTTGAACACCTTCTCAACCACGATTGATCCACCAAGCAAAAAGCCAAACTGTAGCCCCATCATGGTGACCACTGGGATCATCGCGTTACGCAGACCATGTTTTAACACCACCCAAGTCTCACTCACCCCTTTAGCCCGCGCGGTACGCATATAGTCTTCGCTGAGCACATCGACGAACGAGGCGCGGGTAAACCTGGCCAGCACCGCAGCCACCGCCGCGCCCAGAGTAATAGACGGGAGGATATAGTGCAGCCAGGTATCAGCGCCAACGGTTGGCAACCAGCCAAGCTCAACGGAGAATATCTGCATGAGCAGCATGCCAAGCGCAAACGCCGGGAACGAGATCCCGGTGACCGCCAGCGTCATACTCAACCTGTCCGGCCAGCGATTGCGCCATACGGCTGCAATGATCCCCGCCGTCATACCAAATAACACAGCCCATGCCATACTCGCAATTGTCAGCCATAACGACGGCATAAAACGGCTGGCTATCTCTTCGGAAACCGGGCGACGAGAAACCATCGACGTGCCAAAATCGCCTTGCAACACGTTGGTCATGTAATGCCAGAACTGAATATGCAGCGGTTGGTCCAGACCCAGCTGCTTGCGTACCAGTTCAATCACCTCGGCGTCAGCTTCCGGTCCGGCAATCAGCCGGGCCGGATCGCCGGGTAGCAGGTGAACAAATAAAAACACCAGCACCGCAACAATCAATAGCGTTGGGATCAACCCCAGCAGGCGCTTGAAAACATAGTTAAGCATCACGCTCCCTTCGCCGGCCCCTGGTTAGCGGGGCCGAATGAATAGCTTATTTTAAATCCGCATCATCAAAGCTAAATCCGGTGTCCGGCATAATCCAGAACCCGGTCAATCTGGTGCTGTGCGCCGAAATCAGTTTTTCCACTACCAGTGGGATCCACGGCGACTCTTTCCAGATAATATCCTGCGCATCCTTGTACAGCTTCGCTTTCTGCGCTGGATCGTTAGTTTGCAAGGCCGCCGCTAAATCACTGTCCACCTGCTTATTGCTATAGAACGCCGTATTAAACAGCGTTGGCGGCCAGTTTTGTGATGCAAACAGCGGTGACAGCGCCCAGTCCGCTTCCCCCGTAGAGGCAGACCAGCCGGTGTAGAACATCCGCACCCCGCTCTCTTTCTGCGCTTTACCCTCGACTTCCGCCGCGCGCTGGCCGGCATCCATCGCTGTTACCTGAGCCTTAACTCCCACCTGCGCCAGCTGCTGCTGGGTAAATTGCAGCACTTTCTGCGCGGTACTGTGATTATGTGAAGACCATAGCGTGGTGGTAAAACCGTTCGGATAACCTGCTTCTTTCAGCAGTTCGCGCGCTTTCGCCGGGTCGTATGGCCATGGCGTATAGCTTTGCGCATAGGCTATCGACGGAGGAAGAACGCCCGTTGCTGGCGTGGCATAACCGGCAAACGCCACTTTCACCAGCGCCTGACGGTTGATCGCATAATTCAACGCCTCGCGCACCTTCGGATTATCGAACGGTTTTTGTGTGACGTTCATGCTGATGTAACGCTGCATAATAGACGGACTGGCCACCAGTTCCAGGTTTTTATTCTTCGCCAGTAACGCAGCCTGCTCGTAAGGGATCGGGAAGGCAAACTGCGCTTCCCCGGTCTGCAGCATGGCCGCACGCGTGTTGTTGTCGGTCACCGGACGCCAGGTAATCGTATCCAGCTTTGGCAGCCCTTGCTGCCAGTAACCCGCGAACTTCTTAACCTTCACAAAATCTGTCTGATTCCAGGTATCAAGCTGGTACGGCCCGGTCCCCACAGGGTGGAAACCGATCTCCTTACCGTATTTCTCCAGCGCGGCGGGAGAAATCATTGCCGTTGCCGGATGCGCCAGAATATTGATAAAGGCAGAGAACGGCTGTTTCAGCGTAATCTTCACCGTTGACGGATCTACAACCTCGGTTTTATCGATATTCTTATACAGGTTGTAGCGTTTCAGACGGTTTTCCGGATTGCTGGCGCGGTCGAGGTTGGCTTTAACCGCATCAGCGTTGAAGTCGGTGCCATCCTGAAATTTCACACCCTGACGCAGCTTAAGAGTGTAAGTCAGGCCGTCATCAGAAACCGTATAGCTCTCTGCCAGCACATTTTTCAGCTTCATCTCTTTATCAAGGCCAAACAGTCCCTGATAAAACGACTTCGCTACCGCCTGCGACAACGTGTCATTCGCGTCATAGGGGTCAAGCGTGGTGAAATTGGATCCTACCGCCACCACCACGTCTTTGGCGGCCCAGCCAGGCGATGCGGCCAGCGCAGAGGCCACTCCCACAGCAACCAGCCATTTCCGAGCAACAATTTTTGTCATGTTATTCTCCTTAAACCCTGCCTGCCTGTTATAAACGCGAAAGCGCATTTTCTGGTTGCCCACGCGCAACATAATGCCCCGGGCCAACTAACTGTAACGACACGGGGGAAATCTCTTCGCCGCGCTTGCGGATATTGCTGGGGATATCATCCGACAACAGCACACGCTGTGGTCGGTGATGCGATGGATCGGCAACCGGTACTGCCGCCATCAGTTTGCGTGTATACGGATGTTGCGGATTTTCAAACACCGCGCGTCGGGGGCCAATCTCAACGATTTGCCCGAGATACATTACCGCTACACGGTGACTGATCCGTTCCACCACCGCCATATCGTGAGAAATAAACAGATATGCGATACCCAATTCTCGCTGCAGGTCGAGCATCAGGTTGATGATTTGCCCGCGAATTGAAACATCCAGCGCCGAGACAGATTCATCGGCAATAATCACTTTGGGATTGAGTGCCAATGCCCGTGCAATACAGATACGCTGACGCTGACCGCCGGAAAACTCGTGCGGATAGCGCCAGGCATGCTCAGGCAACAATCCTACGCGTTCCAGCAGCCATGCAACCCGTTTTGACCCCGCATCACCCTGCAATAACCCATGCACCCGTAGCGGCTCCAGAATGGAATATCCCACCGTCTGACGTGGATCGAGCGAGGCATACGGATCCTGGAAGATAAACTGAATATCCCTACGCAGCGGCTGCAACTTGCTGGCAGCAAGGGTATCAATACGCTGTCCGTTGAAAATGATTTCCCCACGCTGAGACTCAACCAGGCGCAACAGCGCCCGCCCGGTGGTGGATTTCCCACAGCCCGACTCTCCCACCAGCGAGAGCGTTTCTCCCGGCCACAGGTCAAAGCTGACGTTTTCCACTGCATGCACCTCGCGAGTCACGCGATTTAGAATGCCGCTACGCAGAGGAAAACGCGTCACCAGGTTACGTACCTGCAAAATTGGCTCGCCTTCAACCACGGTATCCTGTTCGGTCTGTGGCTCTACATGGCTGGGATCGTGTAATGAAATAAGCGGGAAACGGCGCGGAAGTTCATGCCCGTTCATTGCCCCAAGCTGCGGCACGGCTGCCAGCAGCGCTTTAGTATAAGGATGCTGGGGAGTGTGAAAAATCTGCTCAACGCTGCCGGTTTCTACCGCCTCGCCCTGATACATCACCAGCACGCGGTCGGCAATATCCGCCACAACGCCCATATCGTGGGTAATAAAGATCACTCCCATCGACATATCCTGCTGCAACACTTTTATCAGTTGCAGGATCTGCGCCTGAATGGTGACATCCAGCGCGGTTGTCGGCTCATCAGCAATTAAAACCGCAGGGCGACACGACAGTGCCATGGCGATCATCACCCGCTGGCGCATACCGCCGGAAAGCTGGTGTGGATAACGCGATAAAATCGCCTTCGCCTCGGGGATACGCACCTGGTCGAGCATTCGCTTCGCTTCTACCATCGCCTCTTCATGACTGGCACCCTGGTGCAAGCGGATAGACTCGGCAATTTGCTCGCCCACGGTAAACACCGGATTAAGCGATGTCATAGGCTCCTGGAAGATCATCGCGATATCCGCACCGCGCACGTGACGCATTTGTGATGCGCTCTGTTCACCCAGCTCAATAACCTGTCGATTACGGCGTCGGAGGAGCATTTCATCGCAGCTCACCTCGCCGCCGGACTGTTCAATCAGACGCATCAGCGACAAGGCGGTCACCGACTTACCAGAACCAGACTCACCGACTATCGCCAGCGTTTCGCCACGCTTCAGGCGAAATGACAGATTGCGCACTGCGCTGACACGCTGCTGCTCCTGTTCAAAGGCAATATTCAGATTGCTGACTGCCAGCACATCGCTGGCATCAAGCTCATCACTGTGTGGCAACGCTATCTCCTTTTTCCCGATAAATACCGGTTGTTGGCGTATCACCTGCGTATCCCCAGGCGCGGTACATGCCTTCGCTGTTAAACGGCAAAGCGACATTGCCCTCATGATCGATAGCAATTAAACCGCCGCTGCCGCCAAGCGCTGGTAATTTTTCCATCACTACGCGTTCACACGCTTCGGATAAACTCAGACCGCCGTAGTCCATCAACGCCGCAATGTCATAGGCCGCCAAAGCACGAATAAAGACTTCTCCGGTTCCGGTGCAGGAGACTGCCACACTTGCATTATTGGCATAACAGCCTGCGCCAACCAACGGACTGTCACCCACCCGCCCCGGTAATTTATTGGTCATCCCACCGGTGGATGTTGCTGCCGCCAGATTGCCAAACATATCTAATGCGACCGCACCCACGGTACCCATTTTGTTGTTTTCATCCAGCGGGCTCGCGCTATGGTCCAGCACCGTTTCACCCGCTGTTCGCGCCGCCAGAAGTTGAGCGTAGCGTTCTGGCGTCGAGAAAATATCCGCTGATACGCGCTCCATACCCTGCGCAATGGCAAAGTTTTCAGCCCCTTCACCTATCATCATGACGTGTGGGCTGTGTTCCATTACCAGACGCGCCGCGATAATCGGATTGCGTAAATGGCTGACCCCGGCGACGGCTCCCGCCTTAAGCGTGTTACCATCCATCACGCAGGCATCAAGTTCATGGGTTTCATCACGCGTATACACCGCGCCAATTCCGGCATTAAACAATGGACACTCTTCCAGCAGGCGCACGGCCTCGGTAACGACATCCAGTGCGCTACGACCGTCTTCAAGCATCCGCTGGCCGGTTTCAACGATATCCGACAGCGCCTGTATATAACGCAACTCTTGCTCCTGGCTCAGCTGCGAACGGGTGATAGCCCCTGCGCCGCCGTGAATTGCAATGACTGCTTTACCCATTTTATTCGTCCATTAGGTGGCAGGTACCGGGGTTATAAATATCAGAATTTCTGTGACTTATTGATTCGATTTTTGAATATAGAAAGATGCAGACGTCATGTAAAGGTTAAGGCCCGTACCTCACACCCCATCCCATCAGGTTATTTAGATGAGTTAATCAGAAAGGGGATCTTCCAACATCGTTGAATATATTATTCAAGCCGAACGGCAATCTGTTTTTTTGCATAAAACACAAAGCGTTCAACAGACTGCATAGACGCAGCCCAGTTCTTTTTAGTTAACCCCAGGTATTCCGCACGCGCGGCTTGCAGCGTGTCAGCATACTCAAAGGGTAATTGCGGTATAAGCCAGGAGGCGGCTTCATCTTTAGCGACAATATTGCCCGTAACCACGCTGTACCAAATACGCGCCAGAGTAAGGATGATATTTCGCTCGTCACCCTCTAAATCGCCCGTTTTCTGCCACATATCAAGAATATGCCGAAATGTTTGCACGACATCGCTAAAAGGAATGACGTTGAATAACGTCTCAGCGGCTTCACCGAACAACGCTACGCTGGCGCGCCTGGCCTGGGTCAGCAGGATGGAGAGATCAGGATCCACCTGTGTCGGTTCAACAATTCCCGCGCGAATATCGTCACGCAACCATTCGCCAAATTGCATTTCTCTTGACGGTGGGAATTGCCAGGGTACAAGTTGTGAATAGACCACGATGGTCACTTCCAGCGCCCGATATCTATCAACGCTACCAGGCGGGGCTGATATTTCCAGAAAACCCTGCATCAGATCATTTCTTTGCCGGGTATTAAGTGGCTGCCTAATGGTAACCAGTAAATCGATATCGCTTTGGGGCTTTAAGCCACCTTCAACAACAGAGCCATACAAATGAACAGCAACCAGATCGCCCTCGATAATCCGCGCAATCAGTGCACTGGCGGCATTCACCTGTCGTCGAATTGAATCCGGGATAGTCGCAGACATTTAGCCTCCTGGAGAAAAAGCAGAAATCATGAGTCTATACTGCATCTTTCCTGTAGCACTAATCTCTGGCAGAAAACCTGTATCAGATCTGATCCTAAGCCTGAGGTAGCATACTGTCCGCGTCCATTTTCTGACATAATGAGCGGATTCGATTTTGCCCCGCAGGAGTCTTCTCATGGAATTTACCGCCGGACTGATGCCGCTTGAAACGGCTCTTTCTCAGATGCTTTCGCGTATCACCCCACTCACCGCCGTCGAAACGCTGCCGCTGGTTCAATGCTTTGGCCGCATTCTGGCCACCGACGTCGTCTCCCCGATTGATGTGCCGGGATTCGATAACTCGGCAATGGATGGCTATGCGGTGCGATTAGCCGATTTACAATCAGACCAGCCTCTTGCGGTGGCTGGCAAAGCCTTTGCTGGACAGCCATTCCACGGCGAGTGGCCTGCGGGAACCTGCATCCGTATTATGACCGGAGCCCCGGTGCCTGCCGGTTGTGAAGCCGTGGTAATGCAGGAGCAAACGGAACAAACTGACGACGGTGTGCGTTTTACCGCCGACGTCCGCAGCGGACAAAATATTCGTTTGCGCGGTGAAGATATTGCAAACGGCGCGGTGGTATTCCCCACAGGAACTCGTCTGACAACCGCCGAGCTTCCCGTGCTGGCTTCGCTCGGTATTGCCGAGGTCCCCGTTGTGCGTAAAGTCCGCGTGGCGTTGTTCTCCACCGGTGATGAGCTGCAATTGCCGGGTCAGCCGCTGGGTGACGGGCAGATTTATGACACAAACCGTCTGACCGTTCACCTGATGCTGCAGCAGTTGGGCTGCGAGGTGATCAACTTAGGAATTATTCGCGACGATCCCAACGCGCTGCGGGCCGCATTTATCGAAGCCGACAGCCAGGCCGACGTCGTCATCAGCTCTGGTGGCGTTTCGGTAGGCGAAGCGGATTACACCAAAACCATTCTGGAAGAGCTGGGAGAAATTGCCTTCTGGAAGCTGGCCATCAAACCCGGTAAACCGTTCGCCTTTGGCAAACTGAGCAACAGCTGGTTTTGCGGCCTGCCGGGTAACCCGGTGTCTGCTGCCCTCACCTTTTATCAACTGGTACAACCGCTGCTGGCGAAACTCAGCGGCAACACCGCCTGTGGGTTGCCTCCGCGCCAGCGCGTACGCACCGCTTCACGCCTGAAGAAAACGCCAGGGCGTCTGGATTTTCAGCGTGGTGTATTGCAGCGTACCGCGGAAGGCGAACTGGAAGTCACTACCACCGGGCACCAGGGCTCACATATTTTTAGCTCCTTTAGCCAGGGCAACTGCTTTATTGTGCTGGAGCGCGATCGCGGTAACGTTGAGGCCGGAGAATGGGTTGAAGTTGAGCCATTTAACGCACTGTTTGGAGGCCTGTAATGGCAGAACTCAGCGACCAGGAGATGATGCGCTATAACCGGCAAATCATTCTGCGCGGCTTCGATTTCGAAGGTCAGGAAGCGCTCAAAGATGCGCGGGTACTGGTCGTTGGTCTGGGGGGACTGGGATGTGCTGCAACCCAGTACCTTGCTGGTGCTGGCGTCGGGCATTTAACCCTGCTCGACTTTGACACGGTATCCGTGTCAAACCTCCAACGCCAGACGCTGCACAGCGATGCAACCGTAGGGCAACCAAAAGTGATATCCGCCCGTGACGCGCTAACGCGGATTAACCCTTATATCGCCATTACGCCGGTGAATGCGCTGCTGGATGACAGCGAGATTCATGCGCTTATTGCCGAACACGATTTGGTGCTGGACTGTACGGATAACGTCAGCATCCGCAATCAGCTGAATGCCGGATGCTTTGCCGCCAGAGTTCCGCTGGTTTCCGGTGCAGCAATTCGCATGGAAGGGCAAATTACCGTCTTTACGTATCAGGAAGGCGAGCCCTGCTACCGTTGCCTGAGCCGTTTGTTCGGTGAAAACGCCCTGACCTGTGTAGAAGCCGGAGTGATGGCCCCGCTGATCGGCGTGATCGGCTCGTTACAGGCGATGGAAGCCATTAAGCTGCTGGCAAACTACGGTAAACCGGCATCCGGAAAAATCGTCATGTACGATGCCATGACCTGCCAGTTTCGCGAAATGAAGCTGATGTGTAATCCGGGGTGCGAGGTCTGCGGGCAATAAACGAAAGCCCCGGCGGCGTTTGTTATCCGGGGCTGAATTAATATACGTTCAATACGTCAGTGATTTAACGTCATCTTCAGAAAGCCCAGTAATCCTCGCGATGACCGCCCGTGGGAGACCATCGTCCAGCATTGAGTGAGCAATGCGTAACGCTTCCTCGCGACGGCCTTCAACCAAGCCTTTTTGCATGCCTTCCCGCATCCCCTTTCGCTGTCCTGCCCTACGTATTTTTTCCACAATATTCATTGTACTCTCCTTGTGTTCGGGTACCCGCTGCGCCAGCTTGCGCATAAATCGTCCAAAGCGCGGTTTGTGACCGTGCTGGATTAGCAGGTAATTAAACAGCGCTTTTAGCTGGCTGTCATTAGCGCTTCCGGTAACCAACAGCGCGGTCAGCTTGTCCACCAACCCCATCAAATCGCGCTGACGAATATGCTTTTGAATCAGTTCCAGAAGAGCAATGCGTCGGTGCTGCATGATCTCTTCATCTGGAACAACGGTAATATCTACCAGCGGAAAAGCTGACAGGTAGAGCTGACGTGCAAGTGTTGGATTATCAAACTCATCCAGCCAGCATAGAGAGAAGGGATAAGGTGTATCGATTCCGTGATAAAACAGCATCGGCACAACTAAAGGTAACGTATTATGCCCGGCGTCGAGGTGACTTTGCATTGCCGCTATCGCATAACGCATCAGGCGAAATGCCATATGAACATCCTGGCAGCTTTGATGTTCGATTACGACATAAATATAGCCGTGCCCTTCACTGGTTTTCATCGACCAAAGTACATCGGAATAATATGCACGTAAGTTATCCTCGATAAAACTGGTCGGTTGCAGCTTTAATGTCGAAAAATCGCACAGCGTTCGTAGCGTGGAGGGAAGATGGATTTCAATGAAATCGCGCGCCGTTTCCGGGTATTTTAAAAACGTTTTAAATAGCGCATCGTGCGGCGTGGATGTGGGTGATTTTTTCATGGCGGTCCGTCACCTGATTAACATGATGACACGACTGTACCTGCCATGATGACGGGTCGCATGCCGACTTTGTCGGTTTTACGAGAGGGATTCGCAGATAAAAGCGTACAACTGCAACACATTCATTTTGACGGAAACATGTACGCAATAATGCCGGGACTACATCCCGGCACTCTCGTTTAAATAGACGTGCGACCGAATGCGCTCTGCCAGTCGTGCTCAAACTTCGCGACGGCAGCATCAACTGCCGGGGAGCTAATCATCTGCTGAGCAACGTCCAGCGGTAGCGTGATGGACTCGCAGCCTGCCAGCAGGCAATCCAGCGCCTGACGCGGCGTTTTAAAACTGGCTGCCAGTACTTTGGCGTGCGGGGCATGCATTTTCAGTAACGTCTGCAGGTCGGTCACCGTCTGAATGCCATCCCCTCCTTGCGCATCCACGCGGTTAATGTATGGCGCAACATATTCCGCACCTGCCAGTGCAGCCAATAACCCTTGAGCTGCACCGTATACCGCAGTACCCAACGTCGGGATCCCTTCTTCTTTCAGCAATTTTATAGCCGCCAGACCTTCTGCTGTTACCGGCACTTTGACCACGATATCAGCAATGATTGCCCGCAGCTTACGCGCATCGCTAACCATCCCTTCGGCGGTGGTCGCCATCACCTGAGCAAACAGACGGCCTTGTCCTCCCATCGCTTCCTGCAGTTGCGGCAGTAGTACTTCCAGCGTCTGATTCCCCGCCGCCACAATACTCGGGTTAGTGGTCACCCCTGCCAGCGGGAAAATGCGCGCCAGAGCTTTTACCGCATCAACGTCAGACGTATCTAAATAGAGTTCCATAACCTTTCCTCAAACGAATAATTAGCATGAATAAAAGGTAGCACGGCGAAACCTCACGGTTAGTTGACGCACGTCAATATAACTTTCATTCGAAAGTAATTTAATCTTTATACGAAAGAAAAGAGGTCGCTTATGATTTTCAATATCCAGCGCTATTCCACGCATGATGGTCCCGGGATCCGTACTGTGGTGTTCCTTAAGGGATGCTCCCTGGGCTGTCGGTGGTGCCAGAATCCGGAAAGTCGCGCCCGTACGCAGGATCTGCTCTATGACGCACGCCTGTGCCTTGATGGTTGCGATCTTTGTGCTCAGGCAGCACCCGCAGTAATTGAGCGGGCACTAAGCGGGTTGCTGATTCATCGCGAAAAACTGACCGATGACGATCTGACGGCGCTGACCCACTGCTGTCCAACGCAGGCACTAACCGTCTGTGGAGAGGTAAAAAGCGTGGACGAAATCATGGCGACCGTATTGCGTGATAAACCGTTTTACGATCGCAGCGGAGGGGGCCTAACCCTGTCCGGTGGCGAACCGTTTATGCAGCCAGAGCTGGCGGCTTCTTTGCTCAAAGCCAGCCACGACGCCGGCATTCATACCGCAGTGGAAACCTGCCTGCATGTCCCGTGGAAGTATATTGAACCATCATTATCTGACGTCGATCTGTTTCTGGCCGATCTAAAACACGTGGCGGATGCGCCGTTTAAACAGTGGACCGATGGCAGCGCCTCTCGTGTGCTGGAAAATCTAAAAAAACTGGCCGCAGCTGGTAAAAAAATGATTATCCGCGTACCGCTGATTCAGGGGTTCAACGCTGACGAAGCCGCCATCCAGGCTATTACCGATTTTGCTGCCGACGAGCTTCACGTCGGGGAGATTCATTTTTTGCCCTACCACACCCTAGGTATCAACAAGTACCACTTACTCAGTCAACCCTACAACGCACCGGATAAACCGCTTGATGCGCCTGCACTGCTCGAATTTGCCCAGCAGTATGCCAGCCTTAAAGGTTTAACCGCGACCCTACGAGGATAATCGCCATGACCACTCTGAAACTGGACACACTCAGCGATCGTATCAAAGCGCATAAAACAGCCCTGATCCATATCGTGAAACCGCCGGTTTGTACCGAGCGCGCCCAGCACTATACCGAGATGTATCAGCAACATCTGGATAAGCCGATCCCGGTACGCCGCGCGCTGGCGCTGGCCCATCATCTGGCGGAACGCACCATCTGGATCAAGCATGACGAACTGATTATCGGTAACCAGGCAAGCGAAGTGCGCGCCGCGCCGATCTTCCCGGAATACACCGTCTCCTGGATTGAAAAAGAGATCGACGACCTCGCCGACAGACCGGGCGCAGGCTTTGCGGTAAGCGAAGAGAATAAACGCGTATTACACGAGGTGTGTCCGTGGTGGCGTGGTCAGACCGTGCAGGATCGCTGCTACGGGATGTTCACTGACGAGCAGAAAGGGTTGCTAGAAACCGGCATTATCAAAGCCGAAGGTAATATGACCTCCGGCGACGCACACCTGGCGGTGAACTTCCCGCTACTACTGGAAAAAGGTCTCGACGGCCTGCGCCACAAAGTCGATGAACGTCGCTCCCGCATCAATCTGACGTGTCTGGACGATCTCCACGGCGATCAGTTCCTGAAAGCGATTGATATCGTGCTGGAAGCCGTCACTTTACACATTGAGCGCTTTGCCGCGCTGGCGCGTAAAATGGCATCCACAGAAACGCGCACCAGCCGTCGTGATGAACTGCTGACCATGGCGGAAAACTATGATGTGATTGCCCATGAGCCACCAAAAACATTCTGGCAGGCGTTGCAGTTGTGCTATTTCATCCAGTTGATTCTGCAAATTGAATCTAACGGTCACTCAGTATCGTTTGGCCGTATGGATCAGTACCTCTACCCGTTCTACCGTCGTGACGTAGAACTGAATCAGAGCCTCGATCGTGAGCACGCCATTGAGCTGTTGCACAGCTGCTGGCTGAAACTGCTGGAAGTGAACAAAATCCGTTCTGGCTCCCATTCGAAAGCCTCAGCGGGCAGCCCGCTGTATCAGAACGTAACCATAGGTGGCCAGAACCTGGTCAGCGGTCAGGCGATGGATGCCGTCAACCCGCTCTCCTACGCCATTCTGGAGTCCTGTGGCCGCCTGCGTTCTACTCAGCCGAACCTGAGCGTGCGTTATCACGCGGGGATGAGTAATGACTTCCTTGATGCCTGCGTGCAGGTGATCCGCTGCGGCTTCGGGATGCCAGCCTTTAACAACGATGAAATCGTCATTCCGGAATTCATTAAGCTGGGCATTGAACCGCAAGATGCCTATGACTATGCAGCGATTGGTTGCATCGAAACCGCCGTTGGCGGCAAATGGGGCTACCGCTGCACCGGCATGAGCTTTATTAACTTTGCCCGCGTGATGCTGGCGGCGCTGGAAGGCGGACGCGATGCCACCAGCGGCAAAGTCTTCCTGCCGCAGGAAAAAGCGCTCTCAGCTGGCAACTTCAACAATTTCGATGAAGTGATGGATGCCTGGGATACACAGATTCGCTACTACACGCGTAAATCCATTGAAATCGAGTATGTCGTTGACACCATGCTGGAAGAGAACGTACACGATATTCTGTGCTCCGCGCTGGTAGACGACTGTATCGAACGCGCGAAAAGCATTAAGCAAGGCGGCGCGAAGTATGACTGGGTATCAGGTTTGCAGGTGGGTATCGCCAACCTCGGCAACAGCCTGGCAGCAGTGAAGAAACTGGTCTTTGAACAGGGCGCTATCGGTCAACAACAACTGGCCGCCGCGCTGGCCGATGATTTTGACGGTCTGACCCATGAGCAGTTACGCCAACGACTAATCAACGGCGCACCGAAATATGGCAACGATGACGATAGCGTTGATACGCTGCTGGCCCGCGCTTATCAGACTTATATCGATGAACTGAAACAGTATCATAATCCGCGTTACGGGCGTGGTCCGGTTGGCGGCAATTACTACGCCGGGACCTCGTCTATTTCTGCAAACGTGCCGTTTG
The DNA here is from genome assembly GCF_030336505.1 of Citrobacter sp. Cf116. NCBI lineage: Bacteria > Pseudomonadati > Pseudomonadota > Gammaproteobacteria > Enterobacterales > Enterobacteriaceae > Citrobacter > Citrobacter sp. Cf116. The sequence continues at coordinate 283,503 of NZ_JAOWEQ010000040.1, forward strand.
GCGCAGCAACAATGGCAACGCCGGATGGCCGTAAAGCACACACTCCACTGGCAGAAGGCGCAAGCCCGGCTTCCGGTACGGACCATCTCGGCCCAACTGCGGTAATTGGCTCGGTGGGTAAACTGCCGACCGGTTCGATTCTCGGTGGCGTGCTATTAAATCAGAAGCTGAACCCGGCCACGCTGGAAAATGAGTCTGACAAACAAAAGCTGATGATTCTGCTGCGTACCTTCTTTGAAGAGCACAAAGGTTGGCATATTCAGTACAACATCGTTTCTCGTGAAACGCTGCTGGAAGCCAAAAAACACCCGGATCAGTACCGTGACCTGGTGGTGCGTGTAGCAGGTTATTCCGCCTTCTTCACCGCTCTCTCACCGGATGCACAGGACGATATCATCGCGCGCACTGAACATATGCTGTAACCCTCCCGCCCGGTGGCGCTGCGCTTACCGGGCTTACATACTCCCCCTTTAGCCGGGTAAGGCGAAGTTGCCACCTGGCGTTTTACTTTCATTCGAAATTAAATTTGTGCTTTAGCTCACATTGTTATTAAAATGTTTCTGGTCGCAGTTATGAGCCAGGAGCATATATGACCATCAAAGTTATCGTCACAGACATGGACGGAACTTTTCTCGACGACGCCAAGCAATACGATCGTGCACGCTTTATGGCGCAGTATCAGGAACTGAAGAAACGAGATATTGAATTTGTCGTGGCAAGCGGCAACCAGTATTACCAGTTGATCTCCTTTTTCCCGCAGCTCAAAGATGAGATCTCTTTTGTCGCCGAGAACGGGGCGCTGGTGTTTGAACATGGCAAACAGCTGTTTCACGGCGAGCTTACGCGCCACGAATCACGCATTGTCATTGGCGAACTGCTCAAAGATAAGCAACTCAACTTTGTGGCCTGTGGACTGCAAAGCGCCTACGTGAGCGAAAATGCCCCAGAGTCCTTTGTCGGTTTGATGTCAAAACACTACCACCGCCTGAAACCCGTCAAGGATTATCAGGATATCGACGATGTGCTGTTCAAGTTCTCGCTGAATTTACCGGACCAACAGATCCCGCTGGTTATCGATCACCTGCACACCGCGCTTGATGGCATTATGAAGCCCGTCACCAGCGGCTTTGGGTTTATCGACCTGATCATTCCAGGATTACATAAAGCTAACGGGATCAGCCGTCTGCTAAAACGCTGGAACCTGTCACCGCAAAACGTGGTCGCCATTGGCGACAGTGGCAATGACGCGGAAATGCTGAAGATGGCGCACTACTCTTTCGCCATGGACAATGCGGCAGAGAGCATCAAAGTGATTGCCCGCTATCAGACCGATGACAATAACCATCAAGGCGCGCTGAACGTAATTCAGGCAGTGCTGGATAACACTTCACCTTTTAACGCCTGATCCTGCCAACCGGGGTATCCCTCATCCCGGTTTTCACTCTTTTTCTATTTTGCTCACACCAGCAGGTTTTTAAACTTGCATTAACTAACTTTTAACTTATATTGTCACTTGTAATTAAATTTAGTTTCGAATGAAAGTTAATGCGAGGTGGTTATGGCTTTTACTTTTACCAGCGACACGTTGCCCGCCGATCACAAAGCGGCAATCCGTCAGATGAAACAGCAACTGCGGGCACAGCTTGGGGATGTTCAGTTGATCTTCAATCAGCTGAGCGATGCCATTGCCACCCGCGTGGCGGAAATCAACGCTCTCAAAGCGCAAGGCTCCCCGGTATGGCCTGTGTTGTCCTATGCGGATATCAAAGCGGGTCGCGTGAGTGCAGAGCAGCGTGAAGAAATTAAGCGTCGCGGATGCGCAGTCATTAAAGGGCATTTCCCCCGCGAACAGGCGCTGGCATGGGATCAGTCGATGCTTGATTACCTGGATCGCAACCATTTTGATGACGTCTACAAAGGGCCAGGCGATAACTTCTTCGGCACCCTGAGCGCATCGCGACCTGAAATCTACCCCATTTACTGGTCCCAGGCGCAGATGCAGGCCCGCCAAAGTGAAGAAATGGCCAATGCCCAGTCGTTCCTCAATCGTCTTTGGACATTTTCAAGCGAAGGTAAACAATGGTTTAACCCGGATGTCAGCGTTATCTACCCTGACCGTATACGCCGCCGTCCGCCGGGAACCACCTCCAAAGGGCTGGGCGCGCATACGGATTCCGGCGCGCTGGAACGCTGGCTGCTGCCTGCGTATCAGCAGGTATTTGCTCATGTTTTTAATGGCAAGTTGGCAGATTACGATCCGTGGCAGGCTGCGCATCGCACCGAAGTAGAAGAGTACACGGTGGATAACACCACCAAATGTTCAGTGTTCCGTACCTTCCAGGGCTGGACTGCGTTGTCCGATATGCTGCCAGGACAGGGATTGTTGCACGTGGTTCCGATTCCTGAAGCGATGGCGTATGTGCTGTTACGCCCATTGCTTGGCGATGTGCCGGAAGATGAGCTTTGTGGCGTAGCGCCCGGCAGAGTCCTGCCGATTTCTGCGCAATGGCATCCGTTGCTGATTGAAGCGTTAACCAGCATTCCACAACTGGACGCCGGAGACTCCGTGTGGTGGCATTGCGATGTGATTCACTCCGTCGCGCCTGTAGAAAATCAGCAGGGCTGGGGTAACGTTATGTATATCCCTGCCGCCCCGATGTGCGAAAAAAATCTGGCCTACGCCCACAAAGTGAAAGCTGCGCTGGAAAAAGGCGCATCGCCGGGTGATTTCCCGCGAGAGGATTATGAAACTAACTGGGAAGGACGCTTCACGCTGGAGGATTTGAATATCCACGGTAAACGCGCGCTGGGGATTATTTAATATGTAGCTTACGCAATTTTCCCTAAATATTTCGCGTTACAGGAAGGCGACCAGCCTGTAAATCCCCGGGAGCTTACATAAGTAAGTGACCGGGGTGAACAGGTGCAGCCAACACACCTGTAACACGAAAGACGACGGGTAAATTAACCGTCAATACCTTTACTACGCAGGTAATCTTCGTAGTTGCCGGTGAAGTCGATCACGCGTTCCGGCGTAATCTCAATCACGCGGGTCGCCAGGGAACTGACGAACTCACGGTCGTGAGAAACAAAGATCAACGTGCCCTGATACATTTCCAGCGCCATGTTCAGCGACTCGATAGATTCCATATCCAGGTGGTTGGTCGGTTCATCCATGACCAGGATATTCGGTTTCTGCATCATCAGCTTACCGAAAAGCATGCGTCCTTTTTCACCACCGGAGAGCACTTTTGCAGGTTTCTTGATATCGTCCTGGCTGAACAGCAGACGGCCAAGGAAGCTGCGCACAACCTGCTCATCATCGCCCTCTTGTTTCCACTGGCTCATCCATTCGAAGACGGTTAGATCGTTTTCAAACTCGTATTCATGATCCTGCGCGTAGTAACCCACCTGGGCGTTTTCAGACCACTTAACGGTACCGTTGTCCGGCTGCAAATCGCCAACCAACGTTTTCAGCATGGTGGATTTACCCACGCCGTTGGCACCAATGATGGCAACCTTCTCCCCTACTTCCAGCAGCAGGTTGAAGTTTTTAAACAGCGGACCTTCATCAAAACCTTTCGCCAGCGCTTCCACTTCCAGCGCGTTACGGAACAGTTTCTTATCCTGTTCGAAGCGGATGAACGGGTTCTGACGGCTGGACGCTTTCACTTCGTCGAGCTTGATCTTATCAATCTGACGCGCACGAGAGGTCGCCTGTCGAGATTTAGACGCGTTGGCGCTAAAGCGGCTGACGAAGGATTGCAGATCGGCAATCTGTGCTTTCTTCTTGGCGTTATCGGCCAGCAGACGTTCACGCGCCTGGGTTGCCGCCGTCATGTATTCGTCGTAGTTACCCGGATAAACACGCAGTTCGCCATAGTCCAGATCCGCCATGTGCGTACAGACCATGTTCAGGAAGTGACGGTCGTGCGAAATGATGATCATGGTGCTGTCACGCTCGTTCAGCGTCTGCTCCAGCCAGCGAATGGTGTCGATATCCAGGTTGTTCGTTGGTTCGTCGAGCAGCAGAATGTCCGGGTTAGAGAACAGCGCCTGCGCCAGAAGCACACGCAGCTTCCAGCCGGGCGCGACTTCGCTCATCGGGCCGTAATGCTGTTCTACCGGAATACCTACGCCCAGCAGCAGTTCACCCGCACGCGCTTCCGCAGAGTAGCCGTCCATTTCGCCATACTGAACTTCGAGATCAGCAACTTTATAGCCGTCTTCTTCGCTCATCTCAGCCAGGGCGTAAATGCGATCGCGCTCCTGCTTCACTTCCCACAGTTCAGCGTGACCCATGATCACGGTGTCAAGCACGGTGAATTCTTCAAAGGCGAATTGATCCTGACGCAGCTTACCGATGCGTTCATTCGGATCGAGGGAAACGTTGCCCAGCGTCGGTTCGAGGTCGCCGCCGAGAATTTTCATAAAAGTGGATTTACCGCTACCGTTCGCGCCAATCAGGCCGTAACGGTTGCCGCCGCCAAATTTGACGGAAATATTTTCAAACAGCGGCTTACTGCCGAACTGCATAGTGACGTTGCTGGAAACTAACACTGGCGTATCCTGAAAGAGAAAGAAATATGTGACAAACCGCTTATTATGCCATAAGTCTGCAAGAAGATCGCGTCTTCATGCGGAAGGGATAAAGTGAAACCAAAAGGAAAAAAATGTGATTTAGTACACATCCGAATTCCTTGTTGCTCAGATTGCACATATAATGCGTGCCCAACACTACATAAATCTCAACCCACTAGCCTGCCTGGCACTGAATCTCGCATACATGAATATGAATATGAAATTAACAACGCTTTTCGCGGCGGCACTCGCAATAGTTGGTTTTTGTAATACCGCTTCAGCCGTCACGTACCCGCTGCCGACCGATGGTAGCCGTTTGATTGGCCAAAACCAGGTCATTACTATTCCTGAAGGCAACACCCAACCGCTGGAGTATTTTGCGGCAGAGTATCAGATGGGTCTGTCTAACATGCTGGAAGCCAACCCGGGCGTGGATACCTTCCTGCCGAAAGGCGGCACCGTGCTGAACATTCCTCAGCAGTTGATCCTGCCGGATACCGTGCATGAAGGTATTGTTATCAACAGCGCTGAAATGCGTCTGTACTACTACCCAAAAGGCACCAACACCGTAATTGTTCTGCCGATCGGTATCGGCCAGTTGGGCAAAGACACGCCAATCAACTGGACCACCAAAGTAGAACGTAAAAAAGCAGGCCCAACCTGGACGCCAACGGCGAAAATGCATGCGGAATACCGCGCTGCAGGCGAGCCGCTGCCAGCCGTTGTTCCGGCAGGTCCGGATAACCCGATGGGTCTGTACGCGCTGTATATCGGTCGCCTGTATGCTATCCACGGTACCAATGCTAACTTCGGCGTCGGCTTACGTGTCAGCCACGGCTGCGTACGTCTGCGTAACGACGACATCAAATTCTTGTTTGAAAATGTGCCGGTCGGCACCCGTGTACAGTTCATTGATGAGCCGGTAAAAGCCACGACCGAACCAGACGGCAGCCGTTACATCGAAGTACATAACCCGCTGTCTACGACTGAAGCACAGTTCGAAGGCGGGGAAATTGTACCGATTACCCTGACCAAGAGTATTACCAGCATCACCGGTCAGTCTGACGTCGATCAGGCCGTCGTCGAGCAGGCGGTACAGAACCGTTCTGGTATGCCGGTTCGCCTGAACTAATCTGCTATACATGCCCGATGGCGCTACGCTTATCGGGCCTACCAACACTGTAGGCCGGATTAGGCGCCAGCCGCCATCCGGCACACCACATCAATTACATCATCAGCAACAAACCATAACCCACCAGCGCCGCCCATATCAGCATCGGTACCGAATACCAATGAAAACGCCACCAGATCCGGCGGTCGTTTGCCATCCGTAACGCAATGAGATTCGCCAGCGATCCTGGCAACAGCCCAAAGCCGCCCACATTGACTGCCCAGGCCAGAAGCAGCGTTGGCGGGACGTAGTTCAGCAGCAAAATCGTACTGGGCACATTACTGATAAACTGCGACAGGCCAATGGCGGTCAGCCAAAGTCCCGGCGCTGAAAGCGCGCCAATCTGGTGGGTTGTCCCCTGCAGGGCCGGAAGCTGCGTCAGCAAGTGCACATCAATGAACATCGCCATAAACACCAACAGCAGCGTCCAGTCTACGCTGAGGATCACGCGGCGAGCCAGCACCATGAACCCTGCCGCCACAATCGCCAGACCCCACAGCTCTTGTTTTAACTCCAGTGCTGCAAGGAAGATGATATACAACACCAGACAGCCCCACACCAGACGCGGTTGCCAGTCAGGTGCGCGCGTACCGGTGTGATAATGCAATGCTTTATTCGGGAAACTAAACCAGCACAGCACCACCAGCGTCAGCATCATGGCCCCCGCAAGCGGCGCCATTTGCCAGGTAAACGCGATAAACGATAAGCCTGAGTGTCCCCACATCAGAATGTTTTGTGGATTGCCTATTGGCGTTAGCAACGATCCGGCGTTAACCGCCAGCGCCTCAAAGATAATCAGGCGATTCACCGGAATAGCGCACAATTTTTTCAGAGTGATGGTCAGCGGAACAACAATAAACAGCGCAACATCGTTGGTCAGAAACGTCGACAACAACGCCGCTGCCAGCACCATAAATATCGCCAGCTGGCGCTCTGTTTTGAAACGGCGGGTCATCTTGCGCCCTAACACATCGAAGTAACCGCTTAGCTCCACGCCTTTGGTCAGTAACATCAGGCCACTAAGCGTGATAATTGTGTGCCAGTCAATCGCTCCCGGCCACGACCGGGGGGTAAATGGCGTGAACAGGCTCAGTACAACCCCAACGATGATTAACAGCTGGAAAAAACGATCGCGCTTTAAGGCGCGTAATAAAGGAAAACTCATTCAGAGCCTGTTCCTTGCTGTTGCGTAAACCGGCTAAAAGCCTCCAGCGTTTCCTTACTGACGTGATGCTCCATCCCCTCCGCGTCGCGACGGGCAATTTCCGGACTGATACCTAACATCAACAGGAAATTCTCCACAATCTGATGACGCTCCCGACTTTCCTGAGCCAGTCGTTCACCTTCTGCGGTTAAAAACACGCCTCGCCAGGGGATCATTTCAATCAATCCGACTGAAGCAAGACGCTTAAGCATTTTAGCAACCGTCGGCTGGGAAACCCCAAGCCGTGCGGCCATATCCACCTGGCGCGCTTCACCTACCTCAATAATGAGATCGGAAATCAGCTCTACGTAGTCATCAATCAGCTCACGGCGATGCGCCTCCCGAACCTGACGAAACCCTTCAACGTGTTCTTCGACATTCACCAATTGCGTCACTTTTTTTGTTGTTGGCGTACCTGCGCGACGACTCATTCTGCTTCCTCGTTACTGTGACGCGTTAACGGCATCTGATTAGAGAGCACTCATTGTAAACCAGAGTTGCGCGGGCACAAAAAATTAACGTTTTAGCAATAGCTATATAATATAGCCTGTGCTATATCTGTATATAATAAAGACATCCCTCAAGGACTGATGGGATCGTGAAGTCAGGAGGTTTACATGAATGAATTTAAGAGGTGTATACGCGTGTTTAGCCACTCTCCCTTTAAAGTACGGTTGATGCTGATCTCTATGCTGTGTGACATGATTAACAGCAAACCTGAGAAGGATAAACCTTCAGAAAATTAATGCGGCGTTGCGGTACGCCGTTTCTTTTTCCTGCCGTCATCCGGGTACGGTGGTGGTTTTCGTCCCAATAACCCTTCTTTTTGTCAGTTTTGCCACGTCCCTCGCAAAACAATTTCTTTGTAGTAGTTGACCTTCTCTTGCGCACACTCTATCTTTTCGCAGCCCTGCGTATATTGCGGCTCGCGGATGCGGACCCTATCCCTCTTCTCGCTCTCTCAGGCAGGCAATGACCCTTAGCGCCAGGGTAAGCACATGGCGTTTTTGTAACAGTGGCATATGAATTTAACCCTCAAAGATTCAATCATTGCTCGTAGCCGGGCGATTAGTCCGTGGACTGGCCTCTATTTCTTACAGTCTCTGCTGATCAACCTTGCGCTGGGCTATCCGCTTAGCCTGCTCTATAGCGTTGCTTTCACCTGTATATTGATGCTGCTGTGGCGCAGCGCGCCGCGCGCGCAGAAAGTGCTGATTGGCCTTTGCTCGCTGATTGCGGCAATGTACTTTCCGTTCGGCCAGGCTTACGGCTCACCGAACTTCAATACCTTGCTGGCGCTGCACTCAACCAATATGGAAGAGTCCACCGAAATCCTGACCATCTTCCCCTGGTACAGTTATCTGGTTGGGGTATTTATTTTCGCCCTCGGCGTTATCGCCGTACGTCGTAAAAAAGATGAACAAAAGCGTGGCTGGAACAAGTTCGACAGCGTTTGTTTGCTGTTCAGCGTTGTCGCATTCTTTGTTACCCCGGTACAAAACCTGGCCTGGGGCGGCGTGTTCAAGCTGAAAGACACTGGCTATCCGGTTTTCCGGTTTGCCAAGGACGTGATCGTCAATAACAACGAAGTGCTCGACGAACAAGAGCGTATGGCGAAGCTGTCGAGCGTGAAAGACAGTTGGACCGTAACCGCCGTGAAGCCGAAGTATCACACCTACGTCGTGGTGATCGGCGAAAGCGCCCGCCGCGATGCGTTAGGCGCGTTTGGCGGTCACTGGGATAACACCCCGTTTGCCAGCTCCGTTAACGGCTACATCTTTGCGGATTACATTGCTGCCAGCGGTTCAACGCAAAAATCACTCGGCCTGACGCTGAATCGGGTGGTCGACAATAAGCCCCAGTTCCAGGATAACTTTGTCACCCTGGCCAACCGAGCAGGTTTCCAGACATGGTGGTTTTCCAATCAGGGACAAATTGGTGAATACGACACGGCCATCGCCAGCATTGCAAAACGCGCTGATGAAGTTCAGTTCCTCAAGAACGGTGACTTCGAAGCGGATAAAAATACCCGTGACGAAGCGCTGTTGAAGATGACCGCTCAGGTGCTGGCAACCGAGCGCACTCAGCCGCAGCTTATTGTACTGCATTTAATGGGCTCACATCCGCAGGCCTGCGACCGTACGCAGGGTAAGTACGAGACTTTCGTCCAGTCAAAAGAGACGTCTTGCTACCTGTACACCATGACGCAAACGGATGACCTACTGCGCCAGCTATACGATCAGTTACGTAATAGCGGTAGCAGCTTCTCGATGGTCTATTTCTCCGATCATGGCCTCGCGTTTAAAGAACGGGGAAAAGAGGTGCAGTACCTGGCGCATGATGATCAGTTCCAGCAAAATTTCCAGGTACCTTTCATGGTGCTGTCGAGCGATGATAAAGCGCATCGGGTGATTAAGGCCCGTCGATCCGCCAATGATTTCCTCAGCTTTTTCTCGCAGTGGACAGGGATTAGCGCAAAAGAAATAACCAACAGCTACCGCTTTATCTCAGAGAAAAAAGCCGGGCCTGTGTACATCACCAACTTTAAGCTGCAGAAGGTGGACTACAACCACCTTGGTACCGACATCTTCGAGACCAAATCTCGTTAACAGCTCATATTGCAGGCAAAAAAAATCCGCCCCGAGAGGCGGATTTTTCATATCACCGAAGTGATTAGAAGCGGTAACCCACGCCAGCGATCCAAGTGCCAACGTCAACGCTACGAATACGGCTCTGCTCGTAGGAGAAGTCCAGAGCAACGTTTTCGATCGGGTTGAACTGCAGACCAGCACCGTAAGAGAAACCGTAGTCGCTGGTGGTGTGGTTGTCAGCCGGGGATGCTGCGTTCTGGAATTTACCGTAACCAACACCCACTACACCGTAGATGCTTGCCCAGTCGTTCAGACGGTAAGCCGGACCAGCAGTGATGCCGTAGTACTGAGTTTTGTTGTAGTCGCCAGAAGCATCGGTACGATCTTTTTCAGTGTAAGTGAAGGAACCGATAACACCCAGCGGGTTGTTGTCCTGCTCGTAGCGATACTTCAGGTTGAAACCGTTCATTTTGTTCGCTGCGCCCTGAGCATCGCTCTGAGCGTAACCACCGGTAACGGTAGAAGTAGCAGCTACAGCAGTACCTGCGGAGAAAGCCAGAACAGCGGCCAGTGCTGAAAGACATGCAATTTTTTTCATAACCACCTCAAATGTGCTTCAAGTAAATCTTAAGTTTTAAATATACCAAAAATTGATGGGAAACTCTTTGCGATTAGCGATGTCTAACGGGGTCTTTCATGTAACAGAACATTTCAGAAATCCGCTATCTCTTTCAATTAACATCACTTTTCTAAAGTAAAATGCCATTATTGCGCGCACAATATGGCACATTCATCCAGATTATTCCTAATCACGCAGATTATTAATCCATCAGTTTCATGCCATTGTACGGAACTGAGCAATTTTTTTTTCAACGAATACTCAACCGCATGTGTGTATTTCCATTACACTCGCTGTTTTACTTCTATTGACATAATTTGACAGGAGAAAGGATGCCGGGGTCGTCACGTAAAGCGCCAGTCTGGTTGCCTATTTTGGTTTTGCTAATTGCTATGTCCTCCATTCAAAGCGGAGCATCTCTGGCGAAATCGCTGTTCCCGCTCGTCGGCGCGCCGGGCGTTACCGCGTTGCGCCTTGCGTTGGGCACCCTCATCCTTATCGCCTTCTTTAAACCCTGGCGTTTGCGATTCGCCAAAGAACAGCGCCTGCCCCTTCTGTTTTATGGCCTGTCTCTGGGCGGGATGAACTATCTCTTCTATCTGTCAATCCAGACCGTGCCACTGGGAATTGCCGTGGCGCTGGAATTTACCGGCCCGCTGGCGGTAGCGCTGTTTTCATCCCGGCGCCCGGTGGATTTCATTTGGGTTGCACTGGCTGTACTCGGACTGTGGTTCCTGCTGCCATTAGGTCAGGACGTTTCTCACGTCGATTTAACCGGTGCTGCGCTAGCGCTGGGGGCTGGTGCCTGCTGGGCCATCTATATTCTTACCGGGCAGCGAGCCGGGGCGGAACACGGTCCGGCAACCGTCGCAGTAGGGTCATTAATTGCAGCACTGGTATTTGTGCCAATCGGCGCGATCCAGGCTGGTGATGCCCTGTGGCATTGGTCCATTCTGCCGTTAGGCCTGGCCATTGCAGTCCTCTCTACTGCACTTCCCTATTCACTGGAGATGATTGCATTGACGCGCCTGCCGACGCGTACTTTCGGTACATTGATGAGTATGGAACCTGCCCTGGCAGCGGTTTCCGGAATGATCTTCCTCGGTGAAACGCTGACGCTTATCCAGACACTCGCTCTGGGTGCCATTATCGTCGCATCAATGGGCTCTACGCTCACTATTTGTAAAGAGCCACAAATAAAACAAGTCGACGTGAATTAACCACGTAATATTCTGCATGGTTTGCATAATCATGCAGAATATCCAATTGTAAATCTGCGTGATAATAATTCTAAAAAATATAATTTTCTCATCCGCATATTTCATTTAATCTCAAAATTAACATAAAAATAACACCCCGCAAGAAATACAACATTCAATTCATTGATTTTATTAGATATTTTATATTTACCCCTTCTTCGCTATTAAAGTAATAGGCAACACCGGAAAAAAAAATCCAAATTTAGCGCTATACTTAATTCCGTTGAAGAGTTGGGACATAAATATCAAGAGGATATGAAAATATGAGTACCGCGAAACTGGTAAAAACAAAAGCATCCGCCCTCCTTTATACCCGCAACGATGTGTCTGATAGCGAAAAGAAAGCGACCGTTGAACTGCTGAATCAGCAAGTAATCCAGTTCATTGACCTGTCATTGATCACCAAACAGGCTCACTGGAACATGCGCGGCGCAAACTTCATTGCGGTACATGAAATGCTGGATGGCTTCCGTACAGCCCTGACCGATCACCTCGACACTATGGCTGAACGCGCCGTACAGTTGGGCGGTGTGGCACTGGGCACAACTCAGGTTATTAATAGCAAAACGCCTCTGAAAAGTTACCCGCTGGATATCCATAACGTACAGGACCACTTAAAAGAGCTGGCCGAACGTTATGCCGTAGTTGCAAACAGCGTACGTAAGGCTATTAGCGAAGCAAAAGACGAAGATACCGCGGATATCTTTACCGCAGCCTCTCGCGATCTCGACAAATTCCTGTGGTTTATCGAAGCCAACATTGAGTAACCGCAGACATAAGAATTACCTATATAACCCTCGCTCCGGCGGGGGTTTTGCACATCTATGGTGCATAACATTGATCATTCGTCACTCCAAAGTAAATTATTTGTAATAATCACCTCACACAATCGTTAACGAAAGATTGTTTTATCAACAATTTTTACGCTAAATAGTCATACCGTTTGCACCGTGCCTGGTTCGCACCAAATGAGTGCCCCAAAACAGTGCAGATTACTCGCTTTGCCCTACTTATTGTGCAGAGAAACGAAACACCCTCTTGTTAAAACAATGAGTTGCAAAATTGGCACGATTCTTTCATTAAGCCATATGTTCTCGCAGGGGATCGCCCCGTGGATATAAAAGGAAATCCTATGAAGTCTGTATTAAAAGTTTCACTGGCTGCACTTACCCTGGCTTTTGCGGTGTCCTCCCATGCCGCAGATAAGAAACTGGTTGTCGCAACTGACACCGCGTTTGTACCGTTCGAATTCAAACAGGGTGACAAATACGTTGGATTTGATGTGGATCTTTGGGCTGCTGTCGCCAAAGAACTGAAGCTGGATTATGAACTGAAACCAATGGATTTCAGCGGCATCATCCCGGCTCTGCAAACCAAAAATATCGACTTGGCACTGGCGGGTATCACCATCACCGATGAGCGTAAAAAAGCGATCGACTTCTCTGACGGCTACTACAAAAGCGGTCTGTTAGTGATGGTGAAAGCGAATAACAACGACGTGAAAAGCGTGAAAGATCTGGATGGTAAAGTTGTCGCAGTGAAGAGCGGCACCGGTTCCGTTGATTACGCAAAAGCGAATATCAAAACTAAAGACCTGCGTCAGTTCCCGAACATCGATAACGCGTATATGGAACTGGGCACCAACCGCGCAGACGCCGTGCTGCACGACACACCAAACATTCTTTACTTCATCAAAACAGCTGGCAATGGTCAGTTCAAAGCTGTAGGCGAATCACTGGAAGCCCAGCAGTACGGCATCGCCTTCCCGAAAGGCAGCGACGACCTGCGTGAGAAAGTGAACGGCGCGCTGAAAACGCTGAAAGAGAACGGTACTTACAACGAAATCTACAAAAAATGGTTCGGTACTGAACCTAAATAATAACCGGTAGCGTTGCCCGGTGGCGTGATGCTTACCGGGCCTACGCCTGGATTTTTGAGACCTGTAAGCCGGATAAGCACAGCACATCCGGCAAAACGGGCATTTGAATATTTACACCACGGTAACAGGAACGACATATGCAGTTTGACTGGAGTGCCATCTGGCCCGCCATCCCGCTTTTGATTGAAGGCGCCAAAATGACCCTGTGGATCTCGGTCCTCGGTCTGGCTGGCGGTCTGATAATCGGACTTGCAGCAGGGTTTGCGCGTACTTTCGGCGGTTGGATCGCCAACCACGTAGCGCTGGTGTTTATCGAAGTCATTCGCGGTACGCCAATCGTTGTGCAGGTAATGTTTATTTACTTCGCTCTACCAATGGCATTTAACGATTTACGCATTGACCCCTTTAGCGCCGCCGTTGTCACCATCATGATCAACTCCGGTGCCTATATTGCGGAAATCACCCGCGGTGCGGTGCTCTCAATCCATAAAGGATTCAGCGAAGCCGGACTGGCCCTTGGACTTTCACGCACAGAGACTATTCGCCACGTTATTTTGCCTCTCGCGCTGCGTCGTATGCTGCCGCCGCTGGGCAACCAGTGGATCATCAGCATTAAAGATACCTCGCTGTTTATTGTCATTGGCGTCGCTGAACTGACCCGTCAGGGCCAGGAAATCATTGCCGGTAACTTCCGCGCACTGGAAATCTGGAGCGCCGTTGCGGTGTTCTATCTGATCATTACGCTGGTGCTGAGCTTCATTCTGCGTCGTCTGGAAAGAAGGATGAAAATCCTGTGATTGAATTTAAAAACGTTTCTAAGCACTTTGGTCCAACCCAGGTGCTGCACAATATTGACCTGAACATTCAACAGGGTGAAGTAGTGGTGATTATCGGGCCGTCAGGATCCGGTAAATCTACCCTGCTACGCTGCATTAACAAACTGGAAGAGATAACCTCTGGCGATCTGATCGTCGACGGTCTGAAAGTGAACGATCCGAAGGTAGACGAACGGTTAATCCGCCAGGAAGCCGGGATGGTGTTTCAGCAGTTCTATCTGTTCCCGCATCTGACGGCGCTGGAAAACGTCATGTTCGGGCCGCAGCGCGTACGCGGGGCGAATAAAGAACAGGCCGAGAAACTGGCGAAAGAACTGCTGGCGAAAGTGGGTCTGGCCGAGCGCGCCCATCACTACCCTTCTGAGCTGTCCGGCGGTCAACAACAGCGTGTGGCTATCGCCCGTGCGCTGGCGGTGAAGCCGAAAATGATGCTGTTTGATGAGCCAACCTCAGCGCTGGATCCAGAACTGCGCCACGAAGTTCTGAAAGTTATGCAGGATCTGGCGGAAGAAGGGATGACCATGGTGATTGTGACCCACGAAATCGGTTTTGCCGAAAAAGTGGCTTCACGCCTGATTTTCATTGATAAGGGAAGAATTGCCGAAGACGGTAATCCGCAGGCCCTGATTGAAAATCCGCCCAGCCAACGCTTACAGGAATTCTTGCAGCACGTTTCCTGATAGCTCTGCCTCCCTTCGCCCGAAGGGAGGTTTTTCACCAGAATCCTCTCATTTCAATTCTCTCCCGCCCTGACATCTATACTTATCCTTTTGAATTTATTTTCTCATGGGAGGAGTCATGCGCGGGATCCTGTTCATTTTTGTTTGTCTGTTGAGTTTCCCGACTCAGGCGGTGACGATACCTGGCGTCACCACGCCAACGTCAACCAACGCGCAAACCACACCGGCGAAAGAGCCGGATATTGAACAGAAAAAAGCGGCTTACGGCGCACTGGCCGATGTGTTGGAAAATGACGCCTCGCGTCAGGAGCTGATCGGTCAGTTACGCAAAGTGGCCACTGCCCCTCCTGCCGAGCCGGTGCCGACCATTGTCCCGCCCACGTTAACGGAAGAAAAAACGGTACTGGAAAACGTCACGGACGTCACCCGCCATTACGGTGAGGCGCTCTCCAGCCGCTTTGCCCAGCTTTATCGCAATATTACCGATGCCCCGCATAAGACCTTTAATCCGCAAACGTTCACCAATGCTCTGACGCATTTTTTAATGCTGGCGGTGTCAGTGTTCGGTTTTTTCTGGCTGATTCGCCTGTGCGCGCTGCCGCTGTATCGCAAAATGGGACAATGGGCACGACGCAAAAACCGCGAACGCAGCAACTGGCTTCAGCTTCCGGCGATGATCGTTGGCGCATTCATTATTGATTTGCTTCTGCTGGCGCTGACATTATTTGTCGGGCAGATACTGAGCGACAAAATGAACGCTGGCAGTCGCACGATCGCCTTTCAGCAAAGCCTGTTTCTCAATGCCTTCGCCCTGATTGAATTCTTCAAGGCCATTTTGCGCCTGATATTTTGCCCAACGGTGGCCGAGCTGCGCCCGTTTAACATTCAGGATGCTGGCGCACGCTACTGGAATCGCCGTTTGAGTTCATTGAGCAGCCTGATTGGCTATGGGCTTATCGTTGCCGTGCCCATTATTTCGAATCAGGTCAACGTGCAGGTCGGCGCGATGGCCAACGTCATCATCATGTTGTGTATCACGCTATGGGCGCTGTACCTGATTTTCAGAAACAAGAAAGAGATAACGCAGCATTTGCTGAATCTGGCGGAAAGATCCCTCGCTTTTTTCAGTCTGTTTATTCGTGCTTTTGCGTTGGTATGGCATTGGCTGGCCAGCGCCTATTTCATTGTGTTGTTTTTCTTTTCGCTGTTTGATCCGGGCAACAGCCTGAAATTCATGATGGGCGCTACGCTGCGCAGTCTGGTAATCATTGGAATTGCCGCCTTTGTTTCCGGCATGTTTTCCCGCTGGATTGCCAAAACTATTACCCTTTCGCCACACACTCAGCGCAGCTATCCGGAACTACAAAAGCGGCTGAATGGCTGGCTGTCGACGGCGTTAAGCGTAGCCAGGATCCTGACAGTGTGCGTTGCGGTGATGCTGCTACTGAATGCCTGGGGACTGTTCGACTTCTGGAACTGGCTGCATTACGGTGCAGGAGAAAAAACAGTGGATATCCTGATCCGTATCGCGCTGATTTTATTCTTCTCCGCCATCGGCTGGACGATTCTCGCCAGCCTGATTGAAAATCGTCTGGCTTCCGATATCCACGGTCGTCCGCTGCCCAGCGCTCGTACCCGCACCCTACTGACACTGTTTCGTAACGCACTGGCGGTGATCATCAGCACGATCACCATCATGATTGTGTTGTCGGAAATCGGCGTCAATATCGCCCCCTTACTGGCCGGGGCTGGGGCGCTGGGGCTGGCTATCTCTTTCGGCTCGCAAACGCTGGTAAAAGATATTATTACCGGGATTTTTATTCAGTTTGAAAATGGCATGAACACCGGCGACCTGGTGACCATTGGCCCACTCACCGGTACGGTTGAACGGATGTCCATCCGTTCTGTGGGCGTGCGTCAGGACACCGGGGCGTACCATATCATTCCCTGGTCATCGATAACGACCTTCGCCAACTTTGTGCGGGGAATTGGATCGGTCGTCGCCAATTACGACGTAGACCGCCATGAGGATGCGGATAAAGCGAATCAGGCGTTGAAAGATGCGGTTGCTGCGGTGATGGAAAAAGATGATATTCGCGGACTGATTATCGGCGAGCCGTCGTTTGCCGGGATTGTAGGATTAACCAATACGGCATTCACACTACGGGTCTCGTTTACCACCTTGCCGCTGAAGCAGTGGACGGTACGTTTTGCGCTCGACAGCCAGGTGAAGAAATACTTCGATCTGGCCAACATACGCGCCCCGGTACAGACGTATCAAGTGTTGCCTGCACCAGGGAATGGCCCAACGTCTGCGGCAAGCGAACCGCTGCCGCCAACCGAGCCAACGCTTTAGCGTTTACGCGCCATAAAACGACGACGCTGATCGTTATCCATAAAGGTCCAGGCAATAAAGCGACTCTGCTTTTGCCCCTGGGCCATCTCTTTCTTGACCACTTTCACCGCGCCCGCATCCGTTAATGCGTGGTACAGCGGAGGCAAATTCTCGCCGCGCGAAACCAGCGTGGTAAACCACATAACCTGACGGCCAAAAGCCTGGCTTTCGACGATCATTTTTTTGATGAACGCTACTTCGCCGCCTTCACACCACAGCTCCTGCTGTTGTCCGCCAAAGTTCAGCGCATCATCTTTATCTTGCCCCAGATTACGACGTTTACGCTCGCTTCCTGCGCGGGCTGAGGCCGCAGAATCATGGAATGGCGGGTTACACAATGTGGCTTCATACTGCTCATTTTTGTGAATGATACCGTTGAAGATTGCCGAAGCATCTTTCTGACGACGCAGACGAATAGCACGGGTTAACCCCGGATTGCCGTTTATGATCGCCTGAGCGCTGTTAAACGCTTCGCTACTGCTCTCACTGCCCGTGAATCGCCAGCCGTATTCATGCACGCCGATCAGCGGATAAATACAGTTTGCCCCTACGCCTATGTCCAGGATGCTCGCATTTGCCGGAATGGTTCCGCTGGTTTCCCCCAACAGGTCGGCCAGGTGGTGAATGTAGTCAGCGCGACCAGGAACTGGCGGGCACAGAAAACCGTCTGGAATATCCCAGTGTTTCACCGCATAAAAATGCGCCAACAGCGCCTTATTGAGCGCCTTGACGGCCTGCGGATTGGCGAAATCAACACTCTGCTCGCCGCCGGGCGTGAGGGTGAGAAATTGCGTCAGCTCTGGGGTAACCTGGCATAAAGTCGCAAGATCATAACGGCCATTGTGGCGGTTGCGTGGGTGTAATCCCGGTTTCTGGGCGGACATAGCATTCTCCTTTTAACAGCGGCGTAAGATACCCGCATAACGCCACGCGGTAAACACACACAACAAGGAAATTTGATTTTTTACGCCTGTTTGACGCTTTGCTGATTGTTCGAAAAACAGACAGTTCATCACCAGTTTTTTGCGGTAAATGTCATCCGCTGACGACCTAAACTTATCAGGCACACCTGTTGTTTTTCAGAGGATATCACCATGAAGAAATGCCTCACATTACTTGCCGCTACCGTACTTACCGGCATGACATTTGCCTCCTTTGCTGCACAGCCATACACCAGCCCAGCTACCGGTCAGCTACAAGCTTCCGGCACAGTATCCGCTACCGGCGCCTCTAACCTGAGCGACCTTGAAGACAAGCTGGCAGAGAAAGCGAAAGAACAAGGGGCAAAAGGCTTTGTTGTTAATTCTGCAGGCGGTAAAAACCAGATGTACGGTACCGCAACTATCTATAAGTAGCCCCCACCTCCTCCCAACTGCATTCGCCCCGAATGCAGTTTTCTGCACGCTGTTCACTTCATTTTCGGCTCAATTTGTAATCAATATGTTGGCATTTTGAATCCAATGTAAATAAATGTATTTATTTTTGAATTAATGAATGCTAAAACGTCGCACTGATTAGAAATGATTATTAAAATCATTATCAATTACACATTCATTTTCGCGAGACCTGCAGGGTACAACATCCACAGAGATGTCCCTTCGCGTGAGTGAAACCGTCTACTCAAAAAATAATAAGTCATTAATTAAAATGGATAAAAATCGCAACTTGCCGTCCAGTAGTTTTCATTCACTGACTTTTTTTGCCGGTCTGTGCATTGGCCTGTCCCCGGTAGCCCAGGCTGTCGCAGCAGGCGATCAGGACAAAAAACCAGAAGATACGTTGGTCGTTGAAGCGGCCAAACCTTCGCTGTACGCCCCAACACAGTCTGCCGACCCTAAATTCTCCCGCCCGGTGGCGGATACCACCCGCACCATGACGGTGATTTCTGAGCAGGTGATTAAGGATCAAGGCGCAACAAATTTGACCGATGCGCTGAAAAACGTACCGGGCGTTGGCGCGTTTTTCGCTGGTGAAAACGGCAACTCCACTACCGGTGATGCGGTTTATATGCGTGGCGCGGATACTTCGAACAGTATTTATATCGACGGTGTTCGTGATATCGGCAGCGTCACGCGCGATACCTTCAATACCGAACAGGTCGAAGTGATTAAAGGTCCTTCCGGTACCGACTATGGACGTAGCGCGCCGACTGGCTCTATCAATATGATCAGCAAACAGCCGCGTACCGACTCAGGAATCGATGCGTCGGCCAGCGTCGGTAGCGCCTGGTTCCGCCGTGGTACGCTGGACATTAACCAGGTTATCGGCGACACCACCGCCGCACGCTTAAACCTGATGGGTGAAAAAACACATGATGCCGGTCGCGACAATGTTAAGAATGAACGTTACGGCGTGGCCCCCTCACTTGCTTTTGGCTTAGGCACCGAGAACCGACTGTATCTGAACTATCTGCACGTTACTCAACACAACACACCGGATGGAGGCATTCCCACCATCGGCCTGCCGGGTTACTCCGCGCCTTCCGCAGGGACGTCTGCACTGAATCATTCAGGAAAAGTTGATACGCATAACTTCTACGGCACCAACTCGGATTACGACGATTCGACGACCGATACCGCGACGATGCGTTTTGAACATGACCTGAGCGACAGCACCACGATTCGCAACACTACCCGCTGGTCGCGCATTAAACAGGATTATCTGATGACGGCGGTGATGGGCGGTGCGTCTAATATTACGCAACCAACCAGCAGCGTCGACACCTGGACCTGGTCACGCCTGGCAAATACCAAAGATGTCAGTAACAAAATCCTGACCAACCAGACCAACCTGACCTCAAAGTTTTACACGGGATCCATCGGTCACGACATCAGCACTGGCGTGGAGTTGACGCGCGAAACACAAACCAACTATGGCGTAGCCCCGATTACCCCGCCGCCGGTTAATATTTATCATCCCAACAGCGACGTGAATATCGGCGGATTATCGCGTAACGGCGCCAACGCTAACGGGCAAACCGATACCTTTGGCGTATACGCTTTTGATACGCTACAAATTACCCGTGAGTTTGAGCTGAACGGTGGTATTCGCCTCGACAATTACCGCACTGAATATGACAGCGCCACCGCTTGCGGCGCTTCTGGCCGTGGTGCAGTGGCATGTCCGACAGGCGTCACCAAAGGTTCCCCGGTCACCACTGTGGATACGGCCAAATCAGGCAATCTGGTGAACTGGAAAGCGGGCGCGCTGTATCACCTGACCGATAACGGCAATGTCTACATTAACTATGCCGTTTCTCAGCAACCGCCGGGCGGCAGCAACTTTGCCCTTGCTCAGGGCGGAAGCGGTAACAGCGCAAACCGTACCGACTTCAAACCGCAGAAAGCGAAAACTAGCGAGATTGGCACCAAATGGGAGGTGCTGGATAAGCGCCTGCTGCTAACCGCCGCAATTTTCCGCACGGATATTGAGAATGAAGTTGAGCAGAACGACGACGGTACCTATTCCCAGTACGGGGAGAAACGCGTTGAAGGCTACGAGCTCTCGGTAGCAGGCAACATCACCCCCGCATGGCAGGTTATTGGGGGTTACACCCAGCAACGCGCCACCATCCACAGCGGCAAAAACGTTGCTCAGGATGGTTCTTCTTCCCTGCCCTATACGCCGGAACATGCGTTCACGCTGTGGAGCCAGTATCAAGCAACCGACGATGTTTCCGTTGGCGCAGGCGCTCGCTACGTGGGCAGTATGCATCGCGGTTCGGACGGCGCCGTGGGTACGCCATCCTACACTGAAGGTTACTGGGTCGCCGACGCCAAACTGGGCTATCGCGTGAATCGCAATCTCGATTTCCAGCTAAACGTCTATAACCTGTTCGACACCGATTATGTATCCTCCATAAACAAGAGTGGATACCGTTATCATCCAGGCGAGCCAAGAACTTTCCTGCTCACAGCCAATATGCATTTCTGATCCATCGCGTGGGGCGAAAGCCCCACTTTCAGGAGAAACACTGATGATGTACCACATTCCCGGCGTTCTGTCGGCGCAGGATGTAGCCTGGTTTCGCGAGCAACTGGACGCAGCCGACTGGGTTGATGGCCGCGCAACCACCGGCGCTCAGGGGGCGCAGGTTAAAAACAACCAGCAGGTAAATACGCAAAGTGAACGCTACGGCGTTTTACAACAGGCGGTACAGACTGCGGTAAATAACAGCGCGCTTTTCTTCGCCGCAGCACTACCGAAAACGCTCTCCACACCGCTGTTTAATCGCTACCAGGACAACGAGACCTATGGTTTTCACGTTGACGGTGCGGTGCGTAGCCATCCTGAAAACGGCTGGATGCGCACAGACCTTTCCGCAACCTTATTCCTGAGTAACCCGGATGATTATGAAGGAGGAGAACTGCTAGTCAATGATACCTACGGCCAGCATGCGGTGAAGCTTCCGGCAGGCGATCTGGTGCTTTACCCTTCCAGCAGCCTACACTGCGTAACGCCAGTAACCCATGGCGTTCGTGTGGCATCCTTTATGTGGATCCAGTCGATGATCCGTGACGACAAAAATCGCGCCATGCTTTTTGAACTGGATAAAAACATTCAATCCCTGAAGGCTCGTCATGGGGAGAGCAACGAAATCCTGTCATTACTCAATCTCTACCATAACCTGCTGCGCGAATGGTCTGAAATCTGATACTGCTGGCGCATGGTCGTTTTTCAGCCATCACCTTCGCTATACTTAGTCTGTAGACATCAGCAGCAGGAGGTACACATGGCATCCGGATGGGCAAATGACGACGCAGTTAACGAACAGATCAACAATACTATTGAAGATGCTGTTGCCCGCGCCCGCGGTGAGTTACCGACCGGGGAAAGTCTGTATGAATGCGAAGAATGTGGCAATCCTATCCCTCAGGCCAGACGTGAGGCCGTGCCAGGGGTACGCTTGTGCATCACTTGCCAACAGGATAAAGATTCACATAGCGCGGCATTTTCAGGATATAATCGCAGAGGTTCGAAAGACAGCCAGCTACGTTGACTCATCTTTACCAAAAGTTTCAGCGCATACGATTTCCTTTACGAGCACGCTTTTTCGCACTCTGTGTGGCAAAATGTGCCGTTGTTGGTTTCTCCGTAAAGCGCAATGACAAGAACTGTAAATCCCTCGTCTGAATTTATTAATATTCAATAAGTTATTTGTCATTCAATTTTTTTGATTGATGTCGTCAATTCTATTCGATTTTCTCTCACCAAAAAAAACGTGATACTTATCACATCGACGGAACAACGTCTTCTTAAAGAACACTGACTACTAACAGAACAACCCTGCGAGAGATTAATCATGAAAAATATCAAATTTGCTGTTGCTGCCATCGCCCTGTCTACCCTGTCATTTGGCGTTTTCGCTGCCGAGCCGGTTTCCTCCACTCAGGCACAAAGCATGAATAAAATTGGTGTAGTTTCTGCTGATGGTGCCACCACACTGGATGGCCTGGAAGCCAAACTGGCTGAGAAAGCGGCTGCTGCTGGCGCAACTGGTTACAGCATCACTTCCGCTGTCGGTAAAGACAAAATGAGCGGCACCGCGGTTATCTATAAATAACCGAAAGATTACCTGTACGACCCAATGCTCCAACCCTCATTGACCCTGTTTGTTACCCTTTGTTTGCCCGTCCGCCACTGGACGGGCTTTTTTTTGCTTAGTGTTCAAGTCGTTGACGGAATTCCTGCAACACGGCGTCCGGCATGCCTATTTGCAGCGCCGCCTCGCAAATCGCCTGCCAGCTTCCGGCATCCAGCGGAATACCGTGTTCCAGCCGTTCCTCGCGAGTATTCACTTCCCACTCACCTGGCAACAGGATCGGGGCATCTTCAGCATGCGGGGACGCTTTCACCCACTCAGCAAATGCTGCGACCTGGTTGTCGCAGTCCGGCGCGCCGAACAGTTCCGGATTCATAATAATAGTGGTCATACAGTTGATGATGGCGTCCGGGCTGGTCTGCAGGCTCTCTTCATGTGTGGTTTTACCCCCTGAAAGCGCGCCACCCATAATTTCGCACATCGCCGCCAGCGCATAACCTTTGTGCTGGGCAAAGGTGAGCAACGACCCCAGCGGAGAAACCTGCATTACCGCAGGATCCGTTGTAGGCACCCCCGCCACATCAATCAGACATCCAGGAGCTACCGGCTCGCCCTTATGCCATGCCACACGGGTTTTACCAAACGCGATGGCGCTGGTTGCATAGTCCAGCAATAGCGGGAAGGTATTTTTACGCGGAAAAACAACGCAGAAGGGGTTAGTGCCAAAACGACTATCGCGGCCATGAAACGGTGCAACCATCGGGATCCCGACCACGCTCACAAAATGCACTGAGACAAAACCTGCCGCCGCACATTGCTCCGCCCAGTAGCCAATACGTCCGATATGATGCGAATTATGTAATGCCACGGCGGCGATACCGTGCTGGCGAGCTTTTTCAATCCCCAGCGTGATGGCTTCGTGAGCCGCCACCTGACCAAAGGCACAATCGCCATCAAGCGTAATCACCGCCCCTGCATCTTTTACCACTTTGGCATGACGGTTGATTTGTAGATGCCCCAGCGAGAATGAACGAATATAGCTTGGGATCATACCGATGCCGTGGGAGTCGTGACCGGCGAGGTTAGAGGCTATCAGATGATCGGCCACCAGCCGCGCCTCCTGATCATTGCTTCCCATCTGATGAAAAACGGCCTGGATAAAGGCGTGCAGCGTTGGCACATGGAAGCGATGTCCACTGTTCATTGTTATCTCCTGTTGTGTCGCGTGTTTGTTGTGTTTCTTATTTTTCAACAAACTATGCTGCGCCACGGCGCTCAGGAGGTCAATAAACGTGCAGAAATTTCACGTTGCCGAAAAGAGAAAACCGACAGACCAGGTAAAAGGCCCGTCGGGATAACAAATGAATCAGAAGCTTTGCTCGACGCGAGCAAGTCCTTCGGCAAGCGAGGCGGATTCACCGGTTGCCACCAGGCAGCAGGCCATCTGAATTTTCAACGATGCCGGGACCGGCTCACTGCCAGCCAGACAACGCTCAATCCAGCGCGCGGTGGTTTCCGGATCTTTTGCCACCGGCAGCGGTACTGGCTCGTCAGGCATCTCGCTCTGTCGGTCCTGTAACACTCGCACGCCGGATGAATCTATCAGGCTTATCTGCGGGCAGCGCTGCGGGTTGGCATACACTTCGCCCTCGGTACCATGCATCAACAGGCCGCGCCCACCGATATCGCCGAAGAACTTCGCCACACGCGAGACGTATTCCGGGTGGGACACGCTGGAAAGACGCAGCGCCGCATCTTCAGCAAACGGCGTGGCTAATTTAGCCAGTGTGTGCGCACTGTTACGCACGCCCATGCGCCAGCGCATCGCCAGCTGTTTCTCCAGCGGAGGGCACAACGCGCTCACCGGAATAAACACCGGCTGATGACCATCCAGCTTTGCCTGCGCCTGCCCAGCATGCAGCGTTGGCGTAATCCCCATCAGTTCAAAAATGGTTTCTGTCAGCACGCGGGTTGGATCCTCACTGACACCGTGCACGACTACCGGGAAACCGAGCTTATGCAGTAAAATCGCCAGCAGCGGCGTCAAATTCGCCTGCTTGCGTGCACCATTGTAGCTGGGAATGACAATCGGCATGGGTTTGGCAACCGGCGGAGTCAGGCGAATGGTGTGGTTTTGCATCGCTTCGTAAAAGCCCAGCATCTCCGCTTCGCCTTCGCCTTTAATACGTAGCGCAATCAGCACCCCGCCCATCTCAAGGTCAGGTACGTCGCCGTTCATCATATGGGTATACAGTCCGCGAGCAGTATCCTTGTCCAGGTCACGCGCGTGATTTTTTCCTCGCCCAATCTCTTTAATGATTTTGCGGTAATCCATCGATAACTCCTTGCCTGTTGCTCGCATCGTTAACGCCGACGGCGGCGCGTGGGTTTCGCTTTTTCTTTTGGTTTTACTATAACGTCTGGCACAGCAGGTTGCTCTATCGGAAATATGGGTAACGCGTTCAGTAAACGCTTGCCATAGTTTTTGGTCAATAAACGTTTGTCATAAATAACCACTTCTCCCCAGCAGCCATGGCTACGGATGAGTCGCCCAACCTGCTGGATCAAATTGAACGACGCCGCGGGCAGGCTCTGCACCTCGAAGGGGTAGCGGTTCAGGCTTTTCAACCACTCGCCCTCGGTGATCACCACCGGGCTGTCGATCGGTGGAAAAGCAATTTTGTGAATATGCACCTGGGTCAGCAGGTCGCCTTTCAAGTCCAGACCTTCAGCAAAAGATTGCAGCCCAACCAGCACGCTGCGCTCGCCGTTGGTCACCCGTTTGCGGTGCAACTCTACCAGACGATAGCGCGGCTGATCGCCCTGCACCAACAACAGCAGGCGCAGATCGGTAACATGCTCAAGAAAACGCTGCATCGCCCGACCGCTGGCAAAGAGTACCAGCATCCCTTGATGCTTTTTACTTTCCAGCTGTTCGCGAAAATAGGCGGCCATTTCCGCGATATGCTGCTCTTCGTTATCAATTAACGGTTCGTAGCGCATCTGCGGAATGACGATTTTGCCCTGTTCAACGTGATTAAACGGTGAATCCAGCGCAACAAACCGATCTCCTGCTTTTTCCTTCAGACCACTCATCTCCTGCAAACGCGAGAAGCTGTTGAGCGAGCGCAGCGTTGCGGAAGTGACAATAATATGCGGGACGCTACGCCACAGCAGTCGTTCGAGCTGATCGCTCACACGGATCCCCACGCAGTGGAACCAGACGTGGATCTGCCCGTCACGCACCTCGCGCGTCGCCCATTTACTCACCGGCGCGCCTGACGACTGCGCGAGCGATGCCAGCCGCCACAGTTTGCTTTGCGCCTCAAACATGCCCAGCGCCCGGTTCATCTGCAAAATAACCCGATGCAGACGCACAATATCGTGAGTGCCGGTTTTTTCGCTGAGATCGTTGAGGAACAGTTCCGCCAGCCCGCGTAGCATTTCCGTAAGCTTTGCCAGACGCTGACAAATCTCCATCACTTCTGCAGGCAGTTCGCCCATCGCAAAGCGGTGTTCCGCCTCCTGAGTAGCAGGCATATACAGATTAAGAATGTTATTGAGCGATGAAATCAGTTCATACAGCTCTTCACAGTGACCGTTCAGACGCTCGGCATTCGCCAGCGGCGGCGTGGTTTTCGGGCGAAACTGTTCAAGACAGGTCGCCACTAATTTGCAAAACAGATCCAGCTGGAGCCGGTACCAGGGGGCGCTGATTTCCGCGCTCATCTCCAGCGCATCGCGCGCGACATCCGGCAAATGGTGGCCTTCATCAAGTACCAGCAACAGGTTTTTCGGCTCCGGCAAAACGGCTTCGCTTTCCATCGCCGCCATCACCAGCGCATGATTAGCCACCACCACTTCAGCTTCCTGAATCTCCCGGCGGGCGACAAAAAAAGGGCATTCACGATAGTAGTGACAGTTGCGATTCAGACAGCTAGCTTTATCGGTGCTCAGACGCTGCCAGAGTCCGTCGTCAATGGCGATATCGGTGTGATCGCGCAGCCCGTCCCACTTGTAGCTGTCGAGATCGCCTTTTAACCTGGCGCAGCGCTTTTGTTCTTCCTGGTTGTTGGGCGTCAGGTCATCGTCGAGAAAAGCCAGCAGATCCTGCTGATTGGGTTCAGTACTGGCCAGCGCCGCTAAGTTACGCGGGCAGACATAGCGTCCGCGACCAAACGCGGCGGTAAAACGCAGGTCGGGGATAATTTTGCGCAGCAGCGGTAAATCTTTGCTGTAGATCTGGTCCTGCAAAGCGACGTTGGCGGTGCTGACCACCAGCGTTTTTTGCTCTTCACGCGCGATGGCAATACCGGGAATCAGATACGACAGGGTTTTCCCCACTCCTGTCGGCGCTTCAATCGCCAGATGCCGCCCATCTTCCCCGGAAAGCGTTTTCGCGACGTCAGCAATCATTTGCCGCTGCGGTGCACGAGGGATAAAGTCGGGGATCTGTTCCTGAAGCGCCTTATACCAGGCGGCGATTTGCGCTTTTAACGCAGCCGTAAGTGCCATGAGAAAACCTGAAATACTGTATAAACAGCCACTATTGTGGCACTTTCTATCCCGTGTCGCAAAAAGAAAAGCCCGACCTTTCGGCCGGGCTCGCAATTACTGCGCTGTGGACGGTTTGCGCGGGCGGCGCGGTGGACGAGGTTTATCACCTGCCGGTTTGCCTTCGCCACTACGCGGCTTCGCTTTTGGCGCACCGCCATCCTGACGACGCGGCTGCTGGCCACGCCCTGCTCCGCCCTGCCCGCGACCACCGCCGCCGCCACGCTGCTGACGACCGTTCTGGATCGGCTCAGCTTTAATGGACGGATCTGGCTCGTAGCCTGGCGTCGCTATACGCGGGATCTCTTTTTTCAGCAGCTTCTCGATGTCACGCAGCAGCTTGTGTTCATCGACGCACACCAGAGACAACGCTTCGCCAGTAGCGGCGGCACGCCCGGTACGACCAATACGGTGCACATAATCTTCTGGGACGTTTGGCAGCTCGTAGTTCACCACGTGCGGTAACTCTTCAATGTCCAGACCACGCGCGGCAATATCGGTCGCTACCAGCACGCGAATATCACCGGATTTAAAATCAGCCAGCGCACGTGTACGCGCCCCCTGAGATTTATTACCGTGGATTGCCGCACTGCGGATGCCGTCTTTATTCAGCTGTTCTGCCAGATGGTTCGCGCCATGTTTGGTACGGGTAAACACCAGCACCTGCTGCCAGTTGCCCTGACCAATCATCTGTGACAACAGTTCACGTTTACGTTTTTTATCGACGAAATGAACGTGCTGAGTTACCTGCTCGGACGCGGTATTACGACGCGCCACTTCGATTTCCAGCGGGTTATGCAGCAGTTTTTCGGCCAGCGACTTAATGTCATCAGAGAACGTTGCCGAGAACAGCAGGTTCTGACGTTTTGCCGGCAGTTTTGCCAGAACGCGACGAATATCGTGAATAAAGCCCATATCCAGCATGCGGTCAGCTTCATCCAGTACCAGGATCTCCACCTGATCCAGTTTTACCGCGTTCTGATGCTCCAGATCGAGCAAACGACCCGGGGTGGCAATCAGTACATCCACACCGCCACGCAGTTTCATCATCTGCGGGTTAATGCTGACGCCGCCGAAGACCACCAGCGAGCGAATATTCAGATACTTACTGTAGTCACGGACGTTTTCGCCAATCTGGGCCGCCAGTTCACGGGTTGGCGTGAGGATCAGCGCACGAACCGGACGACGGCTTTTACCATGCGGCTGATTGGTAATCAGGTGCTGCAACAGCGGCAGGGTAAAACCTGCCGTTTTCCCCGTACCGGTCTGGGCGCTGGCCATCAGATCGCGGCCTTCCAGCACGGCAGGAATAGCCTGCTGCTGAATAGGGGTAGGTTCACGGTAACCCTGCTCGGCAACGGCACGTAAAATTTCAGGGTTTAAACCAAGGGAATCAAAAGACATAACAACTCCGAACCGCCCTGACCGTTACCGGTGTCGTTTTCAGGGAGATACATACAATAGAGATGACAAAAACCACAATGTCATGAAGGGGCGGAGTGTAGCAGTTTTTGTGATGTGCCGCATAAATTATCCCTTTACTGGAAAATAACCGTCCGGACTGGACAAGGCTGCGCATCAGTCATAATCTTAATCAATCGATTGATTAAGATCAGAGTCGTGCCATGAATACACCCACCATGACAACCAAA
Organism: Citrobacter sp. Cf116; assembly: GCF_030336505.1. NCBI lineage: Bacteria > Pseudomonadati > Pseudomonadota > Gammaproteobacteria > Enterobacterales > Enterobacteriaceae > Citrobacter > Citrobacter sp. Cf116. The sequence continues at coordinate 312,466 of NZ_JAOWEQ010000040.1, forward strand.
GGTGAACAGGCGAAGAACCAGCTCATTGCCGCTGCATTGGCGCAATTCGGCGAGTATGGTCTGCACGCCACGACGCGCGATATCGCTGCACAGGCCGGGCAAAACATTGCGGCTATCACCTACTATTTTGGCTCAAAAGAGGATTTATATCTCGCCTGCGCTCAGTGGATTGCAGATTTTATCGGCTCACAGTTTCGTCCGCACGCTGAAGAGGCCGAGCGTTTATTCGCTCAGCCAGAACCGGATCGTGGCGCGATGCGTGAACTGATCCTGCGCGCCTGCAAAAATATGATCATGCTGTTAACCCAGGACGACACCGTTAACCTGAGCAAATTTATCTCGCGTGAACAGCTTTCCCCCACTGCGGCTTATCAACTGGTGCACGACCAGGTTATCAATCCGCTGCATACACACCTGACGCGCCTGATTGCCGCCTATACCGGCGGCGATGCCAACGATACCCAAATGATTCTGCATACCCACGCCATACTCGGCGAGGTGCTGGCTTTTCGTCTGGGGAAAGAAACCATTCTGTTGCGTACGGGCTGGTCACAATTTGATGAGGATAAAACCGCGCTGATTGACCAAACGATCACCTGTCACATCGATCTTATTCTGCAAGGTTTAACGCAAAGGAGTCTGGAGTCATGAAAAAACCTGTCGTTCTCGGGCTGGTTATCGCGGCCCTCGTTGCCGTGATTGCCGGTGGAACGTGGTGGTATCAGAGTCGGCAAGATAACAGCCTGACGCTATACGGCAATGTCGATATACGTAGCGTCAACCTGAGTTTTCGCGTCGGCGGCAGACTGGCCTCGCTGACGGTTGATGAAGGCGATGCGATTACCGCCGGTCAGGTGCTGGGTGAACTGGACCGCGCACCGTATGAAAACGCATTGATGCAGGCAAAAGCCAACGTTGCCGCCGCGCAGGCGCAATACGATCTGATGCTGGCAGGGTATCGCGAAGAAGAGATCGCGCAAACCGCGGCGGCAGTCAAACAGGCGCAGGCCGCCTATGATTACGCGCAGAATTTTTACAATCGGCAGGTAGGATTGTGGAAAAGCCGTACCATTTCTGCCAACGATCTGGAAAACGCGCGTTCATCTCGCGATCAGGCGTTAGCTTCACTGAAATCCGCGCAGGATAAACTCACGCAGTATCGCAGCGGTAATCGTGTGCAGGACATCGAACAGGCAAAAGCCACGCTCGAACAAGCTCAGGCCGAGCTGGCACAGGCAGAGCTTAATTTGCATGACACCACGCTGACCTCGCCGTCTGACGGCACGCTTCTCACCCGCGCGGTTGAACCCGGCAGCATGCTGAACGAAGGGAGCACGGTACTGACGCTGTCGCTCACGCGTCCGGTATGGGTCCGCGCCTACGTTGACGAACGCAATCTGAGCCAGGCGCAGCCAGGACGTGAGATCCTGCTCTATACCGACGGTCGCCCGGACAAACCGTATCACGGCAAAATCGGCTTTGTGTCACCAACCGCCGAATTTACGCCGAAAACGGTCGAGACTCCTGATCTGCGCACCGATCTGGTGTATCGCCTGCGAATTGTCGTAACCGATGCGGACGATGCGCTACGTCAGGGAATGCCGGTAACGATAAAATTTGGCGATGAGGCACGGCATGAATGACGCCGTCATTACGCTTAAAGGGCTGACGAAAAACTTTGCTGGAATGGAAAAACCGGCCGTCGCCCCGCTCGACTGTATCGTGCATGCGGGCTACGTGACCGGGCTTGTCGGGCCGGACGGCGCGGGCAAAACCACGTTGATGCGCATGCTGGCGGGATTATTAAAACCTGATGCCGGAAGTGCTGCGGTAATTGGTTTTGACCCCATCAAAGACGACAGCGCGCTGCACGCGGTGCTGGGCTATATGCCGCAGAAATTTGGTCTGTATGAAGATTTGACCGTCATGGAGAACCTCAATCTCTATGCCGATTTGCGCAGCGTCACCGGTGAGGCGCGAGAAAAAACCTTTGCCCGACTACTGGAGTTTACCTCACTGGGGCCATTTACCGGACGACTGGCCGGCAAACTTTCCGGCGGCATGAAGCAGAAGCTCGGGCTAGCCTGTACGCTGGTCGGCGAACCCAAAGTGTTGCTGCTGGATGAGCCAGGTGTGGGTGTCGACCCAATTTCCCGTCGCGAACTGTGGCAAATGGTCCACGAACTGGCCGGAGACGGCATGCTGATCCTCTGGAGTACGTCGTATCTGGATGAAGCAGAGCAATGCCGTGATGTGCTGCTGATGAACGAAGGCGAATTGTTATACCAGGGCGATCCTACTCAGCTTACGCAAACCATGGCTGGTCGCAGCTTCCTGATGAGCAGTCCGCAGGAAAATAACCGCCGACTGCTGCAACGCGCGTTAAAACTACCGCTGGTCAGCGACGGAATGATTCAGGGGAAATCCGTCCGTTTAATCCTGAAAAAAGAGGCGACAGCTCAGCAGATCCAAAACGCTGACGGCATGCCGCAGATAACCATCAATGAAACTGCACCCCGCTTCGAAGATGCCTTTATCGATTTACTCGGCGGAGCCGGAACATCGGAATCCCCGCTGGGCGCTATCCTGCATACCGTAGAAGGTACGCCTGGCGAAACGGTGATCGAAGCCAAAGCGCTGACCAAGAAGTTTGGCGATTTTGCCGCGACCGACCACGTAGACTTTTCCGTACAGCGCGGCGAGATTTTTGGTCTGTTAGGACCCAACGGTGCCGGCAAATCCACCACCTTTAAAATGATGTGCGGCCTGCTGGTCCCCACCTCCGGTAAAGCGCTGGTGCTGGATATGGACCTGAAAGTCAGCTCCGGCAAAGCGCGTCAGCATCTGGGCTATATGGCGCAGAAATTCTCCCTGTACGGTAACCTGACGGTTGAACAAAATCTGCGTTTTTTCTCCGGCGTCTACGGCCTGCGTGGTCGGGCGCAGAAGGAGAAAATCGATCGAATGAGCGAGGCATTTGGCCTGAAGAGTATCGCTTCCCACGCCACCGACGAACTGCCGCTAGGGTTTAAGCAGCGTCTGGCGCTGGCCTGCTCGCTGATGCATGAACCCGACATTCTGTTCCTTGATGAACCCACTTCCGGGGTCGATCCCCTCACCCGTCGTGAGTTCTGGTTGCATATCAACAGCATGGTGGAAAAAGGCGTCACGGTGATGGTGACCACCCACTTTATGGACGAGGCGGAATACTGCGATCGCATCGGGTTGGTGTATCGCGGCAAACTGATTGCCAGCGGAACACCGGACGACCTGAAAGCTCAGGCTGCCGACAGCGACACTCCGGACCCGACCATGGAGCAGGCGTTCATTACGCTAATCAATGACTGGGATAAGGAGCATACGCATGAGTAACTCCTCTCTCTCCTGGCGTCGCGTACGTGCGCTGTGCGTGAAAGAAACCCGCCAGATCGTTCGCGATCCCAGCAGTTGGCTGATTGCGGTGGTGATCCCGCTGCTGCTGCTGTTTATCTTCGGCTACGGGATAAACCTCGACTCCAGCAAGCTGCGGGTCGGGATTTTGCTCGAACAGCAAAGCGAAGAGGCGCTGGATTTTACCCATACTATGACCGGTTCGCCGTATATTGACGCCACCATCAGCGATAACCGGCAGGAATTGATTGAGAAAATGCAGGCCGGGCGCATTCGTGGGCTGGTGGTGATCCCTGTGGATTTTGCCCAGCAGATGGCGCGACCTAATGACGTGGCACCGATCCAGGTGATCACCGATGGCAGCGAACCCAATACCGCCAACTTTGTGCAGGGTTATGTCGAAGGTATCTGGCAGATTTGGCAGCAACAGCGGGCGGAAGATCGTGGGGAATCGTTCGAGCCTTTGATCGACGTGCAAACACGCTACTGGTTTAACCCGGCGGCCATCAGCCAGCATTTTATTATTCCCGGGGCGGTAACCATCATCATGACGGTGATTGGCGCGATCCTCACCTCATTAGTGGTGGCGCGCGAATGGGAACGCGGAACCATGGAGGCACTGCTTTCTACCGAAGTTACCCGCGTCGAATTACTGCTGTGTAAACTGATCCCCTATTATTTCCTCGGCATGCTGGCGATGCTGCTGTGTATGCTGGTGTCGGTATTTATTCTTGGCGTGCCCTATCGCGGCTCGTTGCTGATCCTGTTTTTCATTACCAGCCTGTTTCTGCTCAGTACGCTTGGCATGGGGTTGCTTATTTCCACCATCACCCGCAACCAGTTTAACGCCGCGCAGGTCGCGCTGAACGCCGCTTTCCTGCCCTCGATTATGTTGTCAGGTTTTATCTTCCAGATAGACAGCATGCCCGCGATTATCCGGGCGGTAACCTACATTATTCCGGCTCGTTATTTCGTCAGTACCCTGCAAAGCCTGTTTCTGGCGGGAAATATTCCAGTGGTGCTGATTATTAACGTGCTGTTTTTAATCGCTTCGGCGGTGATGTTTATTGGCCTGACGTGGCTTAAAACCAAACGTCGGCTGGATTAAGGGGACGGGCATGTTTCATCGCTTATGGACATTAATTCGCAAAGAGCTGCAATCGCTATTACGCGAACCGCAGACGCGAGCCATTCTGATTTTACCGGTGCTGATTCAGGTGATCCTGTTCCCGTTCGCGGCAACGCTGGAAGTCACCAACGCCACGATCGCTATCTATAACGAAGACAACGGTAAACATTCGGTTGAGCTTACCCAGCGCTTCGCCCGCGCCAGCGCTTTTACGCATGTTCTGCTGCTGAAAAGCCCGCAGGAGATTAAGCCTACCATCGATACGCAAAAAGCCCTGCTGCTGGTGCGCTTCCCGGCCAATTTTTCGCGCAACCTGGACACCTTCCAGCAAGCTCCTATGCAGATTATCCTCGACGGGCGTAACTCCAACAGCGCGCAAATTGCCGCCAATTACCTGCAGCAAATCGTTAAGACGTATCAGCAGGAGCTGATGGACGGCAAGCCGAAACCAAACAACAGCGAGCTGGTCGTGCGTAACTGGTACAACCCGAATCTGGATTATAAATGGTTCGTGGTGCCGTCGCTGATCGCCATGATCACCACTATCGGCGTAATGATCGTCACCTCGCTTTCGGTTGCTCGCGAGCGCGAGCAAGGTACGCTGGATCAGCTGCTGGTCTCCCCGCTTACCACCTGGCAGATTTTCATCGGTAAAGCTGTGCCCGCGCTGATTGTGGCTACTTTTCAGGCCACCATTGTGCTAGCAATTGGTATCTGGGCTTATGACATTCCATTTGCCGGTTCACTGGGGTTGTTCTATTTCACAATGGTAATTTACGGGCTGTCGCTGGTCGGCTTTGGTCTGCTGATTTCATCGCTGTGCGCCACCCAGCAGCAAGCGTTTATCGGCGTGTTTGTGTTTATGATGCCGGCGATTTTACTCTCGGGCTACGTCTCACCGGTCGAAAACATGCCGGTCTGGTTGCAGAATCTGACGTGGATAAACCCGATCCGCCATTTTACGGACATCACGAAACAGATTTACCTGAAGGATGCGAGTCTGCAGATTGTCTGGGGAAGTTTGTGGCCGCTGTTGGTGATAGCGGCCACAACCGGCTCAGCGGCGTATGCGATGTTTCGACGTAAGGTGATGTAGCTTTTTGTCTTTCGCCAGCAGCGAGACCACGGCGGGTCCGGCCAGGATCACCAGACCCGCCAGTGCCAGCAAGACGTTGTTTTGCAGCACGCGCGACAGCAACCACAGCACGATCATTGCGGCACCGAAATACCACGTGGTAGTCAGCTCTTCCAGCACATCAGCGACGTCACGCCAGCGTTGTTCATGGTGACGTTGCAAGGCCAGCATTAATAAAACCGTTACGCCGTAAACGACGCATAATCCCAGGCCGACGCGCACCAGCGTGCCGCTCATCCAGCCCATTACCAGCAACGCCACTACCAGTAAATGCAACACAATCTGCCAGCAACTTAGACCCGTTGCGACACGAACACGTTGTTGCCACCTCATGGCTTTTCTCCTGAAGGATTTTCAACTAATTGTTCAGAGTACCGGACTTTACGGAAAATTCCGCAACACTGCATCTTTTTGTGACGATGACTACACTATTTTATTTAGGAAGTGACGCCAACGGGAGGCTCATGAGCGGATCGGGAGTTCAATTTTCATTCAATGTGCTCACCATTAATACTCACAAAGGGTTCACCGCCTTCAACCGGCGTTTTATTTTACCTGAGCTAAGGGAGGCCGTCAGAACGGTCGGTGCAGACATTGTATGCCTGCAGGAAGTGATGGGTGCGCACGAAGCTCATTCGCTGCACATTGAGAACTGGCCGGATACCAGCCACTACGAATTTCTGGCGGACACGATGTGGAGCGACTTCGCCTACGGGCGTAACGCCGTGTACCCGCAGGGACATCACGGTAATGCGGTGCTGTCGCGGTATCCCATTGAGCATTATGAAAATCGTGATGTGTCGGTCGGCGCGAGTGAAAAGCGCGGAGTCCTTTACTGCCGAATCGTACCGCCAATGCTCTCCCACCCCATCCATGTGATCTGTGTGCACCTCGGCCTGCGTGAAGCTCACCGCCAGGCCCAGCTCGCGATGCTGGCAGACTGGGTTAACGCCCTGCCCGATGCGGAGCCGGTGGTGATTGCCGGGGATTTTAACGACTGGCGGCAAACGGCCAATCGCCCGTTGAAAGCCAAAGCTGGCCTTGACGAGATTTTTACCCGCGCCCACGGCCGCCCGGCGCGAACATTTCCGGTGCAGTTTCCCCTGCTGCGTCTGGACAGGATCTATGTGAAAAACGCGAATGCCAGTACCCCAACGACGCTGGCGCTGCGTCACTGGCGACATTTGTCCGATCATGCCCCTCTGAGTGCGGAGATTAATTTATGAAATATGGCTGGCGTGAAGGCAATCAAATTCAACTACTGGAAAACGGCGATCAATTCTACCCCGCCGTCTTTGACGCCATTGAACAGGCGCAGCAAAAAATAATCCTCGAGACCTTTATCTGGTTTGAAGATGCGGTAGGAAAACAGCTGCATGCCGCGTTGCTCGAAGCCGCCCGGCGAGGAATCAAAGCAGAGGTGCTGCTGGATGGCTACGGCTCGCCGGATCTTAGCGACAGTTTTGTCGAAGAGCTCACCGTAGCCGGCGTTGTTTTCCGCTACTACGATCCGCGTCCGCGTCTGTTCGGGATGCGCACTAATCTCTTTCGCCGTATGCATCGCAAAATTGTGGTCATTGATGATCGTGTTGCCTTTGTTGGCGGCATCAATTACTCCGCTGAACACATGTCTGATTACGGTCCGGAGGCCAAGCAGGATTACGCCGTGCGCGTTGAAGGTCCAGTCGTTGCTGACATTCTGAAATTCGTGCTGGAAAACTTGCCCGGACAGAGTGCGGTACGACGCTGGTGGCGACGTCATCACCGGGCAATCGACAATCATCGCCCCGGCGAAGCGCAGGCGCTGTTCGTCTGGCGCGATAACGAAGAACATCGTGATGATATTGAACGCCACTATCTGAAAATGCTGACCCAGGCACGGCGGGAAGTGATCATCGCCAATGCCTACTTCTTTCCCGGCTATCGCTTTCTGCATGCCCTGCGTAAAGCGGCCCGACGGGGCGTTCGGGTAAAACTCATCGTGCAGGGTGAACCGGATATGCCGATTGTGAAAGTGGGCGCCCGCCTGCTGTACAACTATCTGGTAAAAGGCGGCGTCCATGTCTATGAATACCGCCGTAAACCTCTGCATGGCAAAGTGGCGCTGATGGACGATCACTGGGCGACGGTGGGCTCCAGCAATCTTGATCCACTGAGCCTGTCACTGAATCTGGAGGCAAATCTGATTATTCATGACCGTACGTTTAATCAGACCCTGCGTGACAACCTGAACCCTATTATTGCGCAGGACTGCAAGCGGGTTGATGAATCCATGTTGCCAAAACGCACCTGGTGGAACCTGACCAAGAGCGTACTGGCCTTCCACTTTTTACGCCACTTCCCGGCACTGGTTGGCTGGCTGCCGGCGCATACCCCGCATCTGGCCGAGGTAGAGCCGCCCGCGCAGCCCGCTCTGGAAACTCAGGACCGTATACAAACTGAGGATGCAGGAGGGAAAACCTGATGGCAAAAAGCCACCGACGCTGGCGGTTAGCGAAAAAGATCCTCACATGGCTGTTTTTTATTGCGGTGATCGTGCTGCTGGTTGTTTATGCCAGCAAGGTCAACTGGCAGGAGGTGTGGACGGTCATCCGCGATTACAATCGGATCGCCCTGCTCAGCGCCGTGGGGTTGGTGATCGTCAGTTATTTACTTTACGGCTGTTATGATCTGCTCGGGCGCTACTACTGCGGCCACAAACTGGCAAAACGCCAGGTCATGCTGGTGTCGTTCATCTGTTACGCCTTCAACCTGACGTTGAGCACCTGGGTGGGTGGTATAGGGATGCGTTATCGCCTTTACTCGCGCCTCGGATTGCCGGGGGGCACAATAACGCGGATTTTTTCGCTGAGTATTACCACTAACTGGCTGGGCTATATTCTGCTGGGCGGTTTTATATTTACCTTCGGCGTCGTCGAACTGCCCGCACACTGGTATATCGATGAAGGCACATTGCGCATCTTAGGCATTTCGCTGCTGCTGATTATTGTTGTTTATCTGTGGTTTTGCGCCTTCTCTAAACATCGTCACATCACCATCAAGGGCCAAAAACTGGTGCTGCCCTCCTGGAAATTTGCCCTCGCGCAAATGACGATATCCAGTGCGAACTGGATGGTAATGGGGGCGATTATCTGGTTGTTGCTCGGCCAGAATATCGATTATTTCTTCGTGCTGGGCGTGCTGCTGGTGAGCAGTATTGCCGGCGTAATCGTGCATATTCCAGCGGGGATCGGCGTGCTGGAAGCGGTGTTTATGGCGCTGCTGGCAGGAGAGGACACGTCTCAGGGAACGATCATTGCTGCCCTGCTCGCGTATCGCGTGTTGTACTATTTTATTCCGCTGCTTCTGGCACTGGTGTGTTATTTGCTGCTGGAGAGTCGGGCAAAAAAGTTGCGGGTAAAAAACGAGAAGGCGATGGCGAAATGATAGTATATATAGTGCCGGATGCGGCTTAACGCTTTATCCGGCCTACTTTTGATACCAAGCGGTAGGCCGGATAAGCGCAGCACCATCCGGCAACAGAGAATTAACGACGATTGCCGAAAATACGTAGCAGCATCAGGAACAGGTTGATGAAGTCCAGATACAGCGTTAAGGCCCCAAGAATTGCGTATTTACGCAGATTGGAGCTGTCGCGCAGGTCAATCTGCTCACCGATATTTTTCAACTTCTGCGTGTCATAGGCGGTCAGACCAACAAACACAATCACCCCGATATAGGTCACCGCCCACATTAGCGCTTCACTCTTCAGCCAAAAGTTAACCAGTGAGGCCAGCACAATACCGATCAACGCCATAAACAGCATATTGCCGAAGCCGCTCAGATCACGTTTGGTGGTGTAGCCATACAAACTCATGATCCCGAACATCCCTCCGGTAACCACGAAGGTGCTGGCGATAGACGAGTAGGTATAGACGATAAAAATGCTTGATAGCGTCAGCCCGGTTAATGCCGAATAGAGCATAAACAGCGTGGTCGCCATACCCGCGCTCAGCCTTTGCACCATACCGGACAGGACGAACACCAGCGCCAGTTGAGCGATGATCAGGCCAAAGAAGGTGATTTTGCTGGAGAAGACAAACATCATCACCGCGGGTGTATTTGCCGCATACCAGGCGATAAACGCCGTCAGCAACAGTCCGCAGGTCATCCAGCCGTATACCTGCGCCATATACGTTTGCAGGCCGGAACGGGCCTGTACAATAGAATCGGATCGTGGGAATCGGTCCATGACAATCTCCTGAATCAGTATGAGCCTACAACAATTGTACTCTACCAGCGTTTTGCTGCTAGCTTATCGCTGTCGCGGGCATCAACCCAGCGCTCACCTTCCGGCGTGGCCTCGCGTTTCCAGAACGGCGCGCGGGTTTTCAGGTAATCCATAATGAACTGCCCGGCATCAAACGCGCTGCTGCGATGCGCACTGGTCACGCCAACAAACACGATTTCGTCACCCGGCCACAGTTCGCCAATGCGATGAATCACCGTCACCCGACCCAGCGGCCAGCGCAAACGCGCTTCGTCGACAATCTCCGCCAGCGCTTTTTCGGTCATTCCCGGATAGTGTTCCAGCGTTAACGCCTTAACGCTGTCACCGAGATTGTGATTGCGCACTTTACCGGTGAAAGTGACTACCGCGCCGTCTTCATCGCGCTCTGCCAGCCAGGGATACTCATCCCCGACGCGAAACGGCGCAGGGCCAACAACAATTCGCGTTTCCGCCATCTTAGCCTCCGGTTACCGGTGGGAAGAAAGCCACTTCGTCACCTGAGTTAAGGGGATGGTCAAAATCGACCAGCGTCTGGTTTACCGCCGCCAGCAGCTTGCCGTCTTCCAGCGCCAACGCCCAGCGATCGCTTTTTGCGGCAAGATGCTTGCGCAGCGCTTCCACCGTTGCAAACTCGGCGGCAACCTCTAACGCATCGGTGTTTACCAGTTCGCGTACCTGAGCAAAGAAGAGAACCTTAATCATGCGTATCCACCTTAAAATCTCCGGACTTGCCGCCGCTTTTTGCCAGCAGACGCACCGGACCAATCACCATATCCTTTTGCACCGCTTTGCACATATCGTAGATGGTCAACGCCGCCACGGAGGCCGCCGTTAACGCTTCCATTTCAACGCCGGTTTTACCGGTCAGGCGACACAGCGTTTCAATCCGTACGCGGTTGTGCTCCGGTTCAGCGTGAAGATTGACTTCCACCTTACTCAGCATCAGCGGATGGCACAGCGGGATGAGATCCCAGGTACGTTTGGCGGCCTGAATACCGGCAATACGCGCCGTGGCGAATACATCACCCTTATGGTGGCTGCCATCGATAATCATCGCCAGCGTTTCGCTACGCATGGTCACGAATGCTTCAGCACGTGCCTCGCGTACGGTTTCCGCTTTGGCGGAGACATCCACCATATGCGCTTCGCCAGCGGCGTTAATATGAGTCAGTTGCGACATACTTATTTCTTCAAATGTGGGTGGAAATTACACGGACGCGTACGGGCATCAAGCTGCGGCGCAATGATATTTTCCCAGGCGGTACGACACGCTTTGGTCGAACCCGGCATGGCGAAAATCAGCGTTTTATTGGCCACTCCGGCAATCGCGCGGGATTGCAGCGTCGCGGTGCCAATCTCTTCAAACGACAGCATACGGAAGACTTCGCCAAACCCTTCAACTTCTCTGTCAAACAGCGGTTGCAGCGCTTCCGGCGCCTGGTCCCCTTCGGTTAACCCGGTACCGCCAGTAATGAGCACTACCTGTACATCATCACTGGCAATCCAGGCAGAAACCTGGGCGCGGATGGCGTAACGGTTTTCTTTGACAATCGCCTTATCAACAATCTGATGACCCGCTTCTTGCGCCGAGTCACGCAGATAATGGCCGGAGGTGTCATCTTCTTCGCCGCGACGGTTGGAAACAGTAAGAATAGCAATGCGTGTCGGGATAAATTCAGCGCTTACCTGACTCATGAAAAACTCCTTTTAGCGATCAGCCGCCAATGTAAGATAAGTTTTGCGTAATACCGGTATTGTTCTGATGCAGGAAATGGGTCTGCTTTTTCTCCAGCAGCGCGGCTGAAATACGTTCTTCCAGCGCCGGCTGCTGAGCGTCATCTTCCAGCAAATCACGCAGGCTTACGCCGCCTTCACCAAATAAACACAGATGAAGCTTGCCAACAGAGGAAACGCGCAGACGATTACAGGTGGCGCAGAAGTCTTTCTCATAAGGCATGATCAGACCAATTTCACCAACATAATCAGGATGACAGAAAACCTGAGCCGGGCCGTCGCTGCGCTGTCGGATCTGGTGGATCCAGCCGCGACGCAATAGCTCATCGCGAAGTACTTGTCCGGAGATATGGTGTTTACGGAAGAGAGAGCTGCCCTCGCCCGTTTCCATCAGTTCAATAAAACGCAGTTGGATTGGCCGAGGTTGGATCCACGCAAGGAAGGTGTCCAGCTGATGATGGTTTACATCGCGCATCAGCACGGTGTTGACTTTCACTTTTTCAAAACCCGCATCAAAGGCGGCGTCAATGCCTGCCATCACCTGTTGAAACTTGTCCTGCCCGGTAATGGCATGAAACTGACGGGCATCCAGGCTGTCGACGCTGACGTTGAGCGCGGTCAGTCCGGCATCGCGCCAGGCAGCAGCATCGCGCGCCAGACGATAACCATTGGTGGTTACCGCAATCTGACGGATGGCGTCGTTTTCGCGCACGGCGGCGATAATGTCAGTAAAGTCGCGACGCAGTGAAGGTTCGCCCCCTGTCAGACGCACTTTTTCCGTTCCCAGACTGGCGAACGCGCGCGTGACGCGGCGAATTTCATCAACGGTCAGAAAGCCGTTATTGGTGACCCCACCGGGCTTATAGCCATCCGGCAGGCAGTAGGTGCAACGAAAGTTACACACATCGGTAATCGACAAACGTAAGTAGTAAAACTTACGTGCGAAAGCATCGGTAAGTTGAGAGCCCATGTACACCTTTCCAAATACGGGAGACGTAGTCATTTCTTCCTGCGCCCTGGTGACAAACTTTTTCAAGTCTTGTCACGGCCAAAGCACCGTATCATTTGACCCAGGTGCAGAGGCTAGAGTGTTTATACTCGTCATACTTCGTGTTGCAGATGCGTTGGCTTCCGGCAACTCAAATTATTAAGAGTACTTAGTGGTTATGCCGATACTAGCGTGTAAATGACGCTTTTGCCATGTACACTTTCGCTGTATAAATACATACATAACGACATGATCGTGCAATTTCGCTACAGAATAAGCAAAAACCACAGTTTTGCATTGATATACATCATCTTGCCATCAGGTGGATCTCGTCAGAAAGGAGTAGATCGCAGAAAATAATTACGGCAGATGCCGACTGGATAATTGCTGAAAACACGCTATTTACGTTACTGTAGCGCCGATCAATTGATATCAGGAAAATATATGCGCACTCGCACGCTGGCAGATCTGGACCGCGTTGTCGCTCTCGGCGGAGGGCATGGATTAGGACGCGTTCTCTCCTCTCTTTCCCCATTAGGTTCCCGCCTGACGGGTATCGTCACCACCACGGATAACGGCGGGTCGACAGGCCGTATTCGTCGCTCTGAAGGAGGGATAGCCTGGGGAGACATGCGTAACTGTCTGAACCAGTTAATAACCCAACCCAGCGTTGCATCAGCCATGTTTGAGTATCGTTTTGGCGGTAATGGCGAACTTTCCGGGCATAACCTCGGAAATCTGATGTTAAAAGCGCTCGATCACCTCAGCGTGCGGCCTCTGGAAGCCATCAATTTAATTCGTAACCTGCTGAAGGTCGATGCGCATTTAATTCCGATGTCGGAGCTGCCGGTGGATTTGATGGCTATCGACGATCAGGGGCATGAAGTCTATGGCGAAGTGAATATCGATCAGCTTACTATCCCACCTCAGGAGCTAATGCTGTCGCCAAAAGTCCCCACCACGCGGGAAGCAGTAGAGGCTATCGCCGACGCGGATTTGATTCTGATAGGACCTGGCAGTTTTTACACCAGCCTGATGCCGATTCTGTTACTCGATGAAATGTCACAGGCGTTACGTCGCACGCCGGCCCCGATGGTCTATATAGGCAATCTTGGGCGCGAATTAAGCCTGCCAGCAGCCAGTCTGACGCTTAGCGATAAGCTGGCCATTATTGAACAGTACGTCGGGAAGAAAGTGATTGATGCGGTGGTTGTGGGGCCGAAAGTGGATGCTTCCGCCATTACCGACCGCGTTGTCATTCAGGAAGTGCTGGAAGCCAGCGATATTCCGTATCGCCATGACCGCCAGCTATTGCATAGTGCGCTGGAGAAAGCGGTGCAGGCGCTAGGCTAAACGGATTAGCCTGATGCGCTGCGCTTATCAGGCCTACAAAACGCTCTGCTCCGGCATCCGACCTACGAACGCGATCTTTGCCGTAGGCCGGATAAGGGGTTTACCCCGCATCCGGCACACTCTTACGATGCTGCGATAAACAACTCGCGCAGTTGATGCAACTGGTCGCGGATCGTCGCTGCCTCTTCAAATTCAAGATTCTGCGCATGCTGCATCATCTGCCCTTCCAGCTCGTGAATTTTCTGCTGCAGCGCTTTTGGCGTCATATCCAGTTCCACAACTTCAGACTTCGCGCCTGCACGTGACTTCCCTTTGCCTTTCGCCTTGGTCTTCGCAATATTCTGACCCAGCGCCAGAATATCGACCACTTTCTTATTCAGGCCCTGCGGCGTAATACCGTGCTCTTCGTTGTAGAGTTGCTGTTTCTCACGACGACGTTCGGTTTCACCAATCGCTTTAGCCATTGAGGCGGTAATTTTATCGCCGTAGAGAATAGCCTTACCGTTGATGTTACGCGCCGCACGACCGATGGTCTGGATAAGCGAACGTTCAGAACGCAGGAACCCTTCTTTGTCTGCGTCCAGAATCGCCACCAGGGAGACCTCAGGCATGTCCAGACCTTCACGTAACAGGTTGATACCCACCAGCACGTCAAACTCGCCCAGACGCAGGTCACGAATGATTTCCATACGTTCCACGGTATCGATGTCAGAGTGCAGATAACGCACCCGCTCGCCATGTTCTTCGAGGTATTCTGTGAGGTCTTCTGCCATCCGTTTGGTCAGCGTGGTGACCAGCACACGTTCGTTAATCGCCGCACGGGTGCGGATCTCCGACAGCAGATCGTCAACCTGCGTCGCCACCGGACGCACCTCAATGACCGGATCCAGCAGGCCGGTCGGTCGTACCACCTGATCGACCACTTCATCACCGGATTTCTCCAGCTCATAGTTGCCCGGCGTCGCCGAAACGTAGATAGTTTGCGGAGCCAGCGCCTCGAACTCTTCAAATTTGAGCGGACGGTTATCCAGCGCCGACGGCAGACGGAATCCGTATTCGACCAGGGTTTCTTTACGCGCCCGATCACCGCGATACATGCCGCCAATTTGCGGGATAGTCACGTGGGATTCATCCACCACCAGCAGGCCATCGGCAGGCAGGTAATCAAACAGCGTCGGCGGCGGCTCGCCAGGGCCGCGCCCGGACAGATAGCGGGAGTAGTTTTCAATCCCCGAGCAGTAACCCAGCTCATTCATCATTTCCAAATCGAACTGGGTACGCTGACTTAAGCGCTGTTCTTCCAGCAGTTTGTTATTTGCCAACAGGACCTTACGCCGCTCTGCCAGCTCAACTTTAATTTCTTCCATCGCCTGTACAATACGTTCGCGCGGCGTCACGTAGTGCGTTTTAGGATAGATGGTGAAGCGCGATATAGTCGATTCGACCTGCCCGGTAAGTGGGTCAAACAGCGACAAACGTTCGACTTCTTCATCAAACAGTTCCACGCGCAGCGCGATGTCGTCGGATTCTGCCGGGAAAATGTCGATCACTTCACCACGTACGCGGAAGGTCCCGCGCTGGAACGCCTGATCGTTGCGGGTATATTGCAGCTCCGCCAGACGACGCAGGATCGCACGCTGGTCGATAATCATCCCCACCGTCAGGTGCAACATCATTTTCAGGTACAGATCCGGGTCACCCAGACCATAAATCGCCGAAACCGACGCCACGACAACGACATCGCGACGTTCCAGCAGCGCTTTGGTTGCCGACAGGCGCATCTGCTCAATATGTTCGTTGACCGAAGCATCTTTCTCGATGAAGGTGTCAGAACTGGGTACGTAGGCTTCCGGCTGATAATAGTCGTAGTAAGAGACGAAATACTCCACCGCGTTATCCGGGAAGAACTCTTTCATCTCACCGTACAGCTGAGCAGCAAGTGTCTTATTGGGGGCCAGCACCATGGTAGGACGCTGCAAGTCCGCAATCACGTTAGCGATGGTGAATGTTTTCCCCGACCCCGTCACCCCCAGTAGCGTCTGATGCGCCAGACCATCCTCCAGACCTTCTTCCAGGCGACGAATCGCCTCAGGCTGATCGCCAGAGGGTTTAAAAGCGGAATTTAGTTTGAACGGTTTACTCATGAGCAGCTACCTGAAGCAATGGGCGGGCAGGTGTGTAATTTTACTCGCAGCCGTATATTTTGCCAGTAAAATATACTGGATGAAAAAACAGTAACGCGCCAGAATATTTCTGTTACCCCAGCAAAATGGCCGTGACTACAGGCTAAAATTTGTCCGCAGGCAAGATAAAACACCAGCAAAAATGTGTTATCCCCAAACCAATGACTTTTTTAACATTTGTCAAGCTACTCGATGAAAGTTTTGTGGCAACGCATGACACTTCTGCGACAGCCATTGCATTTATCTAACATCCTGTAATTTAATGATTATCATCTCGAGCCGTCTTTCGCATCAATTTAGTCGCAGGCCGCGTCTTCTCTCGCTTACATTGTGTTTTCTAACCCTAATACACAAGGTTATCCACAGGAATAGTGGATAACTGCCTCCAGCCCGTATGGACTGTAGCCTGGCAAAAACGTCCTGATGGTCTTTTCTGGTGGGATAAAAAAAATTATCGCTATTTTTTGATATTTTTCAGCTAACGAAGCGACCTCGGATGGCCGAGATCTTGCTCGCATTTTCATCATTTTCCTGACTGCACCATCACGACACCACCAGGCACTGCCAATGTGCACAAAACAACGTCAGGAATGCGGTCAGTAAGAATTTACCGCCAGCGCTGCACGCCATCCTGCTGTATTTTTCCCCAATTCCGCTTCTGGCAAGAGATTTGCAGCTTTCTCCCGACCACCAGTCCGCGAGGCGGATATCATCATGAGGGAGAAATCTATGTTGAGTCTTCGTGCAGTGAATCACTATTACGGTAATCAACACTCGCTTTGGGATGTCGATCTCGACCTGTTGCCCGGTAAATGTACCGCCGTGCTGGGTCTTCCAGGGATGGGAAAGACTACGCTTGCCAATTGCATCATCGGCAATTTACCGATTGAGAGCGGAACTATGTTCTGGCATCAGGCTGGCGCACCACCTTGCGATCTGCTTCAGATTCCGGCGGCAAAGCGCATTGCACTAGGTATTAACTGTGTATCACAGGAGCGGCGAATTTTTTCGCAACTGACGGTAGAGGAAAATCTGCACATTGCGCGCCAGGCGGTTGAGGAAAGCGAAGCAATGAACAGCAGCGATATTTACCGCCTGTTTCCACAGCTGTTTGTACTGCGTCAGGCCAAAGGGGTGGCATTGTCCGAGGAAAATCAGCATCAGCTTGCACTCGCCAGTGCGTTGGTCACTCGCCCGCGTCTGCTGATCCTCGATGAGCCCACACGAGGAACAGGCCAGGCGTATATCCACAAACTGGGGAATTTGATTGTGAGGCTAAGCCAGGAGCTTGGCATCACCATTATGCTCGCGGAGCAAAGCCTGCCGTTCATTCGTCGGGTCGCCGACTGCTATTGCTTGTTACATCGTGGCCGCAACGTGGCTCAAGGGCAAATAACACAATTCAGCGACCCGCTAATCAACGACTGGTGGATGCCAGAGACAAAACGCTAAGATCGATATAACGACCTGTCGATGCTTGCTCCGGCTCTTCTGCCAGCCAGGGAATTTCCCCCAGCAGCGGAGCCGCAAGCGCACGCTTTAGCGTCGCCATATATTCAGCATGACGCTTGCCGGGTGGCGTCACATCATTGGCAACCCATCCGGCGAGCGTCAGCCCGGCCTGCTGCACCGCCTGGGCGGTCAAAATGGCATGATTGATACAACCGAGCTTAACGCCAACCACCAGAATCACTGGCAGTTGTTCCTCTTTTACCCAGTCAGAAAAACTCAGCGTTGGCGAAAGCGGCGTAAACCATCCGCCTGCACCTTCCACCAATACCCAGTCAGCCTGTTCTTCAAGCAGGCGTAAACCCGCAGACATCACGGAGGCCTGAATGGGGCGCCCTTCGTCAGCACTGATGATATGCGGTGAGGTAGGTTCCGCGAAGGTATACGGATTGATGGCTGCATAATCCACGGCTACAACACTGTTGCGCTGTAGCGCCAGCGCATCACTGTTTCGCAGACCTTCATCAGTCATTTCACTTCCTGACGCCACCGGCTTATAGCCGACGGTTCGCAATCCCAATTGTCCCGCCGCCTGAAGCAACGCACAGCTGGCGATAGTTTTACCTACTTCAGTGTCCGTCCCGGTGACAAAATACGTGTTAGTCACGTTGAATCACTCCCAAAAAAAGATGATAGGTCAGCGGATATTTCCCCTGCTGACAGGGCCAGGCGAGCTGTAGCTGACGCAGTTGCGAGCGGGTCAGCACACGCTGCTCGCGTCCATCATGCAAATGCGTCGCGCCAATACCCTTCAACGAGCGCATGGCGCTCAGCGCATCGTCAAACCACAGCGTGACGGCATGAGACTGGTATTCAACGTCCCAGCCGCACAGCGCGTTTTCCAGTTGCTCCACGGGCAAAAAACGGTTGGCATGCTCCCGGTCATCAACTGTTCGCCACGCCTGACGAAGTTCCGGCATCGAACCTTGCGCCAGGGTACTAAACGCCACCGTTCCGCCAGGACGCACCACCCGGTATAGCTCGCTTAACGCACCGCGTAGGTCGCTGCACCACTGCACGGCCAGATTGCTCCAGGCCAGGTCGAAAGTGGCAGCGGCCTGCGGAATGGCTTCGATATCCGCCAGCAGATAGTGATGGGCAACATCGTGACGCTGCGCTTCAGCCAGCATTTGCGCCGACAGATCCAACGCACAGACCTCGCTCCCCTGCTCCCGCCAGTAGAGACTCATACGCCCAGGCCCACAGCCCGCGTCCAAAACCCTTGAGAACTCCCGGCCATCGAGTTGTGCCAGTAACGCATCGGCACTCTGACGTTGTAGCTCTGCGTGTTGCTCATAGTGGGTGGCAGCGCGGCCAAACGCGGCGGCAATCGCCTGTTTATTGACCTGTGCCATGCAACACCTCCAGTAGACGATCGATATCCTGCACCTCATGCGCCTGGGTCAGCGTCAGCCGTAATCTGGCCGTACCGGTGGGCACCGTTGGTGGGCGAATCGCCGTCACCCAGCATCCCTGTTGCCGTAATGTCTGTGCCAGTTGCAGGGCTTTATGATTGTCGCCAACGATCAGCGGTTGAATAGCGCTGTCTGAATGCGCCAGCGTCAAATCCGTAGTATTCACCCCAGCGCGAAAACGCTGGATCAGCATCGCTAACTTTTCCCGGCGTTCATCGCCTTCACGGCTGCGGATCACCGCCAGCGCGGCGCGTAAGGCCTGCGCCTGCGCCGGAGGCATACTGGTGCTGTAGATCAGATGGCGGGCAAACTGCAACAGATAGTCGGCCACGCTATCAGAACACAGGATCGCCGCACCGCTGACACCAAACCCTTTGCCAAACGTCACCACGAGCAGCTCAGGTTTCACCTGTTGTCGAGAGCACGAGCCGCGCCCTTCCTCACCGCTTACGCCAATCCCATGCGCATCATCCACCAGCAGCCACGCGCCCTGCCGTTTCGCCACCGCGTGGATTTCTGCCAGTGGCGCACTATCGCCATCCATGCTGAATACGCCTTCAGTGACCACCAGT
Organism: Citrobacter sp. Cf116; assembly: GCF_030336505.1. Taxonomy (NCBI): domain Bacteria; kingdom Pseudomonadati; phylum Pseudomonadota; class Gammaproteobacteria; order Enterobacterales; family Enterobacteriaceae; genus Citrobacter; species Citrobacter sp. Cf116. The sequence goes on from NZ_JAOWEQ010000040.1 coordinate 332,144, forward strand.
TGCTGCCCCGGACAGGGGGAAGTCAGCAGACGCTCCAGATGTTGCGGATCGTTATGGGTAAAGCGACGTAAAACAGCAGGGCTAAGGCTGGCGGCCTCCAACAGCGAGGCATGGCTAAGCCTGTCGGCGACAATGCGATCGTCTTTTTCCATCAATGCGGCTATCACTGCCTGATTAGCGGCAAAACCGGAGATGAACAACAGCGCCCGGGAATAGCCGAGCCACTGCGCCAGCTCTTCTTCCAGCGCCTGATGAGCAACGGAATAACCGCTGACATGGCCCGAGCCGCCACTGCCGACGCCAAAACGCTCTGCACCCTGCTGCCACGCGCAGATAATTTGCGGATGGTGGCTTAAGCCGAGATAGTCGTTGCTGGAGAAATTCAGATACTGACGACCGCCAGCCTGTAACCAGCGACCAGCACCCTGTGTCACTGCATAGCGCCGACGCCACGCATCAGCACGACGACGCGCCGTTAGCGCATCGTCGATTTTTTGCTGCCAGGTCATACGGTTGCCGCGTTGTAGTAATCGTCGGTATCCGGGGTACGCAGCGCCTGCTCCAGACGTTGTTGCTGTTCGTTATCACCCGCCAGTACCGCCGTTTGCTGCGGGTTAAGACCCAGCTTACGGAACAACAATAAATCTTTATCTTCGTTCGGGTTCGGCGTGGTCAGCAGTTTGCAGCCGTAGAAAATCGAGTTGGCCCCGGCCATAAAGCACATTGCCTGGGTTTGTTCGTTCATCTGCTCGCGCCCGGCAGAAAGACGTACGTATGAGGTCGGCATCATGATACGCGCGACGGCGATAGTACGAATAAAATCAAAAGCATCTACGTCGTCGTTATCGGCAAGCGGCGTGCCCTTCACTTTCACCAGCATGTTGATCGGCACGCTTTCCGGCGGCGTCGGCAGATTCGCTAATTGCAGCAGCAGACCCGCGCGGTCGGTCACTGTTTCACCCAGCCCCACAATCCCGCCGGAGCAAACTTTAATGCCCGCCTCACGCACTTTATCCAGCGTATCCAGGCGCTCCTGATACGAACGGGTGGTAATGATATTGCCGTAAAATTCCGGCGAGGTGTCGAGGTTGTGGTTGTAGTAGTCCAGACCCGCATTGGCCAGGCGCTGGGCCTGAGATTCGTCCAGCGTGCCCAGCGTCATACAGGCTTCCAGCCCCAGTTCTTTCACGCCCTGAACCATTTGTTCCAGGTACGGCATATCGCGTTCGTGAGGGTTCTTCCACGCCGCGCCCATGCAAAACCGCGTTGAACCGGCTTGTTTCGCCTTACGGGCAGAGTCCAGAACCTGTTCAACTTCCATCAAACGTTCCGTTTCCAGTCCGGTTTTATAGCGGGAACTTTGCGGGCAGTATTTGCAGTCTTCCGGGCAAGCACCGGTCTTAATCGACAGCAGCGTACTAACTTGTACCTGCCGCGGATCGAAATGCTGGCGATGAACCTGCTGCGCTTCAAACAACAGATCCAGCAGCGGTTTTTCAAATAATTCGGTGACTTGCGACATTGTCCAGCGAGAAGAATGAGCCATATTGGTATACGTTTCGTTGTTAGTTTGGTGTAGACTCGTAAACCTAAATCTTTTTAATTTGGTTTACAAGTCGATTATGACAACGGACGATCTTGCGTTTGACCAACGCCATATCTGGCACCCTTACACCTCCATGACCTCCCCGCTACCGGTTTATCCGGTGGCCAGTGCCGAAGGTTGTGAACTGATATTAGCCAGCGGTGAGAAGCTGGTTGACGGCATGTCATCCTGGTGGGCGGCGATCCACGGTTACAATCACCCGCAGCTGAATGCCGCGATGAAAACGCAGATTGATGCCATGTCGCACGTGATGTTTGGCGGCATTACCCATGCCCCGGCTATTGCGCTGTGTCGCCAGTTGGTGGCGATGACGCCCGAGGCGCTGGAGTGCGTTTTTCTCGCGGATTCTGGTTCGGTCGCCGTGGAAGTCGCGATGAAAATGGCGCTGCAATACTGGCAGGCCAAAGGTGAATCCCGTCAGCGTTTCCTGACATTTCGTAACGGTTATCACGGCGATACTTTCGGCGCGATGTCGGTCTGCGATCCCGACAACTCGATGCACAGTCTGTGGAAGGGTTATCTGCCTGATAACCTGTTTGCGCCCGCTCCGCAAAGCCGAATGGGCGGCGAATGGGACGAACTGGATATGGTGCCTTTTGCCCGTCTGATGGCCGCACATCGCCACGAAATTGCGGCAGTGATCCTTGAGCCGATTGTGCAGGGCGCTGGCGGCATGCGCATGTATCACCCCGAATGGTTAAAGCGCATCCGTAAGATGTGTGACCGGGAAGGCATTTTGCTGATTGCCGATGAAATCGCCACCGGATTTGGTCGCACGGGCAAGCTGTTTGCCTGTGAGCATGCCGATATCACTCCGGACATTTTGTGCCTTGGCAAAGCGTTAACCGGCGGAACGATGACCCTTTCCGCCACCCTGACCACGCGCCTGGTTGCGGAAACCATCAGTAACGGTGAAGCCGGATGTTTTATGCACGGCCCGACTTTCATGGGTAATCCACTGGCCTGCGCCGTCGCCTCTGCCAGCCTGTCGCTGCTCGAAACCGGCGAATGGCGCTCGCAGGTCGCGGCCATTGAAGCGCAGTTGCGTGAAGAACTCGCCCCGGCGGCAGATTCCCGTTGGGTCGCCGACGTGCGCGTGCTTGGTGCCATCGGCGTGATAGAAACCACGCATCCGGTGAATATGGCCGCGTTACAGAAGTTCTTTGTCGAACAGGGCGTGTGGGTAAGACCGTTTGGTAAGCTCATTTATCTGATGCCGCCGTACATCATCAAGCCCGAACAACTGCGTCGTCTGACCCAGGCCGTCAACGAGGCTGTGCGCAATGCAACATTTTTTAGCGATTAATCAGCGGTAAGCTCTACGGTTTCTGGCTACACTTTTTGGCTAACGAGAGGAGTCAGCATGAAACTAATCAGTAACGATCTGCGCGATGGCGAAAAGCTTCCTCATCGCCACGTCTTTAACGGCATGGGATATGACGGGGATAATATTTCCCCGCACCTGGCATGGGATGATGTGCCCGCCGGGACTAAAAGCTTTGTCGTGACCTGTTACGATCCTGATGCGCCAACCGGCTCCGGCTGGTGGCACTGGGTGGTGGTTAACCTGCCTGCAGATACCCGGGTTTTACCACAAGGTTACGGCTCGGGGCTGGTTGCGTTGCCGGAAGGCGTGCTGCAAACACGCACGGATTTTGGTAAAGCCGGTTATGGTGGCGCTGCGCCGCCGAAGGGGGAAAACCACCGCTATATCTTTACGGTTCACGCACTGGATGTGGAGCGTATTGATGTCGATGAGGACGCCAGCGGCGCGATGGTTGGATTTAACGTCCATTTCCACTCGCTCGCCAGCGCTTCTATTACCGCAATATTTAGCTAAGTTCTGTTATGCCGGATGTCGGCTTAGCCTCATCCGGCGTACAAAGCAGACCGTAAGCCTGATAAGACGCGTCAGCGTCGCCATCAGGCAATTTTCTACAGAAATTCAGGCAGCAATTTCAGCAACGTTCCTTGCGCTAACAGTTCGGTCGCGCACTCGATATCCGGTGCGAAAAAGCGATCCTGCGTGTAATGAGCAACCTGCTCGCGTAAAGCCTGGCGCGCCTGCTCCAGCAGCGGGCTTGAGGTTAACCCTTCACGCAGGTCAATCCCCTGACACGCCGCCAGCCACTCTACGGCAATCACGCCGCGCGTATTTGCTGCCATCTCCCACAGTCTGCGCCCCGCCGCCGGAGCCATAGATACGTGATCTTCCTGGTTGGCGGACGTCGGTAAACTGTCTACGCTATGCGGATGCGCCAGCGCTTTGTTCTCACTCGCCAGCGCGGCAGCCGTGACTTGAGCAATCATAAAGCCGGAGTTCACCCCACCGTTTTTCACCAAAAACGGCGGCAGTTGCGACATGTGTTTATCCATCATTAACGCAATGCGTCGCTCCGATAACGAGCCGATTTCCGAGATCGCCAGCGCCAGATTATCTGCCGCCATCGCCACCGGTTCAGCATGGAAGTTGCCGCCAGATATGACATCCCCCTCTTCGGCAAATACCAGCGGGTTGTCGGAAACCGCATTGGCTTCCACCAGCAGAACATCCATCACCTGGCGCATTTGCGTCAGACATGCCCCCATCACCTGTGGCTGACAGCGCAGAGAATACGGATCCTGCACTTTCTCACAGTTATGATGCGACTGCGAAAGCGCGCTGGTGTCGGTCAATACGTGACGATACAGCGTTGCGGCATCAATCTGCCCACGCTGCCCTCGCGCGGCGTGAATACGGGCGTCAAACGGACGACGGGAACCCAGCACGGCTTCGGTGGTCAGCGCCCCGCACACCGTTGCAGACGCAAACAGTTCCTGAGCTTCAATTAGCCCACGCAGCGCAAAGGCCGTCGAAGCCTGGGTGCCGTTGAGCAACGCCAGCCCTTCTTTTGCCTCCAGCGTTATCGGCTCCAGCCCGGCCTTTTTCAGCGCTTCGGTCGCCGGGAGCCATTCACCCTGCCAGCGCGCCTTCCCTTCTCCCAACAGCGTCAAAGACATATGCGCCAGCGGCGCCAGGTCACCCGATGCCCCCACGGAGCCTTTCGCCGGGATCAGTGGATACACCTCGGCATTCACCAGCGCAATCAGCGCTTCAATCACGCTCAGGCGAATACCGGAAAAACCGCGCGCCAGGCTGTTGATTTTCAGCACCATAATCAGACGCACCATCGCGTCGTCCAGCGCCTCGCCGACACCTGCCGCATGGGAAAGCACCAGCGAACGCTGCAAATTCTGCAAATCTTCCGTGGCGATACGGGTCTGGGCCAGCAGGCCAAAGCCGGTATTAATGCCATACGCCGTACGGCCTTCAGCGACAATATTATTGACGCAGGCGACGCTGGCGTTAATAGCATCGATCGCCCCGGCATCTAGACTCAGTTTGACCGGCTGCTGCCAGATTTCACGTAGCTGGATAAAACTCAGATGGCCCGGCGTGAGTGTCATGGTGTTCATATCAGCGTTTCTCCTGCGTCGCGGTAACCATCGGCAAATTTAGCCCTTCTTCGACGGCGCATTCCACCGCAATGTCATATCCGGCGTCGGCGTGACGCATCACCCCGGTCGCCGGATCGTTATGTAAGACCCGGGCGATACGCGCCGCGGCTTCATCGGTGCCATCGCAAACAATCACCATCCCGGCATGCTGAGAGAAGCCCATACCGACCCCGCCACCGTGATGCAGCGACACCCAGGTCGCGCCGCTGGCGGTGTTAAGCAGCGCGTTCAGCAGCGGCCAGTCGGATACGGCGTCTGAGCCGTCACGCATAGCTTCAGTTTCGCGGTTCGGGCTGGCAACAGAACCGGAGTCCAGATGGTCACGGCCAATAACAATCGGCGCGGATACTTCACCGCTGCGCACCATTTCATTAAACGCCAGCCCTAGTTTCTGACGCCACTCCAGGCCGACCCAGCAGATACGTGCCGGTAAACCCTGGAAATTAATCCGCTCACGCGCCATATCCAGCCAGTGATGAAGGTGCTTATCATCTGCCACGATCTCTTTCACTTTGGCATCTGTTTTATAAATATCCTGCGGATCGCCGGACAGCGCCACCCAACGGAACGGGCCAATGCCGCGACAGAACAACGGTCGAATATAAGCAGGTACGAAGCCGGGGAAATCAAAGGCATTTTCCACGCCCATCTCTTTGGCCATCTGGCGAATGTTGTTGCCGTAATCAAACGTTGGCACGCCCATTTTGCTAAACGCCAGCATCGCCTCAACGTGCGTTGCCATTGAACGTTTCGCCGCCTGCACCGTGCCCTGCGGATCGGACACCGCTTTTGCCTGATACTCTTCCCAGCTCCAGCCAGACGGCAGATAACCATGCAGCGGATCGTGGGCGCTGGTCTGGTCGGTGACCATATCCGGGCGCACACCGCGCTTCACCAGTTCCGGCACAACGTCGGCGGCGTTCGCACACAGCGCAATGGAGACCGCTTTACCCTCGCGAGTGTATTTGTCGATACGCGCCAGCGCATCGTCAAGCGATGTCGCCTGCTCGTCCACGTAACGGGTACGCAGACGGAAATCGATTCGGCTTTGCTGGCATTCAATGTTCAGCGAACACGCCCCCGCAAGCGTAGCGGCTAACGGCTGCGCCCCGCCCATACCGCCCAGTCCGGCGGTCAGTACCCAGCGCCCGCTCAGGTTACCCTGATAATGCTGACGCCCGGCCTCAACGAAGGTTTCATAAGTCCCCTGCACGATGCCCTGGCTGCCGATGTAGATCCAGCTCCCGGCGGTCATCTGGCCGTACATCGCCAGCCCTTTGGCGTCCAGTTCGTTGAAGTGTTCCCAGGTAGCCCAATGTGGCACCAGGTTGGAGTTGGCAATCAGCACGCGCGGTGCGTTGTCGTGAGTTTTGAATACGCCTACCGGTTTTCCGGACTGGACCAGCAGCGTCTCATCGGTCTCCAGTTTGGTCAGCGCGTTGACGATGGCGTCATAGCATTCCCAGTCCCGTGCGGCGCGGCCAATCCCGCCGTAAACCACCAGCTCATGCGGATTTTCCGCCACATCGGGATCCAGATTATTCATTAACATGCGCAGCGGCGCTTCGGTTAGCCAGCTTTTGGCCGTTAAGGTGGTGCCGCGTGGGGCACGAATATCCTGCTGACGATATTTGCTATGGGACATGACAGAAAACTCCTCGCGAACGTCGGGTAGATAAGTAACATATACTTGTCTATACAAGTCACCGCAAGGATGATTTTAACAATTAAGATACATTTTTATTATATTGCGTCAGCAATCACGGTTTTCATCTCCTGTATCAGGACATAAACCGCCCTTGCAGTCGATAGCGGGAACCAGGGAACAGCAAACGGGCATGAGAGACAATGGATGACGCGGACCAGGTCTTGCGGCGGATCAGCAGGCAGGGATCGTGTTCTTTGATGTTCAGCAGCGCGCACTCTTCGGCGCTGGCGCGAACGGCCTCAACGATATGCTCACCTTCGGTCAAGGGGGCTATCAGCGACAGGTAAGCGTGCGGCGTAGTCTGGCTGTAATCCTGCGCCAGATACTCCGGCACAATTTCGGCATTCACGCAGCGATCTTCAATCTGTACTGGCAGATCGTTCTCGTAGTGCACCATGACAGAGTGAAAAATAGAGGTGCCTTCTTTGACGTTTAATACCAAAGCCTGCTGCGCGTTTGCCCGGGTTCTTTCCAGCGTCAGCACTTCGCACCGGTGCTGATGCTGACGGGCGTTGATTTCATCCGCGATGCTGCGAATTTCAAACAGCGCGGACTGACCTTTTGGCTCGGCGACAAACGTCCCCACGCCCTGCAAACGCACCAGTAAACCTTCATCCGTTAACTCACGCAGCGCCCGGTTGATGGTCATGCGGCTAAAACCATACTGCGCCACCAGCTCTGCCTCAGACGGAATGCGATCGTGAGGCTGCCAGATACCGCTGGCAATTTTTTCGCTGATCTCCTGTTTGACCTTTTCGTAAAAAGGAGCCGGAGCAGAACGGGATGGGAGCATGCGTGAGCCTTCCTTAAGCTGAAAATGTGAGTGGGTACAGTTTACAGGCATTACCCGAACCTGATAAGCGCAACGCCATCAGGTATGTCAGTGCCACCAGTGGGCGATTTGCCAGCCTAATCGCGCCGCAACCCGCGCCGCCCTGCCATCATCGTCAAAGCGTGGATTAAATTCAACCATATCCACCGCCTGTAGTTTACCGCTACGACACAGAGGCTCAATCAGTCTCAACAGCGTCGCCAACGGTACGCCAAGCGCGGCGGGGGCCGACACACCGGGCATTTCCCACACCGGCAGCACGTCGAGGTCGATTGTCAGATAGATGACATCCAGATTGGCAATAAACTGCGCTAACTGCGCCTGCGCCGTATCACAATGCAGATCCTCCACTACGGTCACACCGAGCCGCTGGGCCTCATCCCAAAGCGCCTGGGTGTTTGCCGCCCGGCTGACGCCGATACAGGCATAGTGAAATTCACGCTGTTGTTCATCGCAAAGCTGCGCCAACTGGCGAAACGGCGTACCGGATGTAGCCTGCCCGGCATGGCGCAAATCGAGATGCGCATCGAAGTTGACTATCCCCACTTTCGCCTGCGGGAACGCGTCCAGCACACCTGCACCATGGGCATATGCGGTTTCGTGTCCGCCACCCAAAACAAAGGTGCGCATATTTTCCTGCTGGCAACGCTGTACTGCATTGCGTAGTGTCTGCTGCGCGCCCTCAAGATCGGGGGCCTGCGCCACAATATTGCCCAGATCCACCAGTCGATGATGCCCATCGTGGCTGGCTAAATTCGCCAGCGCCTTGCGCAGCACATCGGGCGCTCCGGCAGCTCCCGTGCGCCCCTGATTACGTTTAACACCTTCGTCGCAGGCAAACCCGAGCAACGCTATCTGCTCGCGATACATTTCTGGGCTAAACGTCGGGCTCTGGGTGATAGTCTGAAACAGGCGCAGCGCATTCGGCGATTCGGCCCGGTCATCACGTCCCTGCCATAGCGCAGGTGAAGCAGGTTGCCAGTGAGTCATGCTATTTGTCCTTTGAATACGCGTTGGTAGAGCGGGTTGCGTCCGGGTTCATACAGGATCTCAACAGGAAGTGTTGCATCCCACACCACAAAATCGGCCACAAACCCGGCCTTCAATTGACCGTGGGTGGCGTGACGCCCCAGCGCCCGGGCCGCATGACGGGTTACGCCCGCCCATGCTTCTTCCGGCGTTAAGCCAAACTGAACGCAGGCCATATTCATCGCCCAGTGCAGGCTGATAAACGGGCTGGTACCGGGGTTAAAATCTGTCGCTACCGCCATCGGTACCTGATATTGACGCAGCAACGCTACCGGTGGGCGCTGCTGCTCTTTGAGGAAATAGAATGCGCCGGGCAGCAGCACGCCGACCGTACCGCTTTGGCTCATTGCCGCCACGCCCGCTTCATCGAGGTATTCAATATGATCGGCGGATAGTCCGTGGTAGCGGCTTACCAACTGCGCGCCGCCAAGCAATGACAGTTGTTCGACATGGCCTTTAATCGGAATGCCCAGCGCCTGGGCGGCTTGAAATACCCGTTCGCTCTGCGCGAGGTTAAATCCGACGCTTTCACAGAACAGATCAACGGTCTCAAACAGCCCTTGTTCCCACAGCTGCGGCAAAATGGTCTCGCACACCAGCGTAATATAGCCGTCAGGATCATCCCTGAATTCCGTTGGCGTCGCATGCGCAGCCAACAGCGTCGGGCTGATTTCAACGATATTCTCTGCCGCCAGCGCTGCCACCACGCGCAATATTTTCTCTTCTGTCGGCAAATCCAGGCCGTAGCCGGATTTTATTTCCAACAGCGTAACACCTTCTTTGATCAGCTGTTCCATCCGCTGATGAGCTACGTGTAAGAGTTGTTCATCCGTGGCGCTGCGGGTCGCCGATACGGTGGCATTGATCCCCCCACCCTGAGCGCTTATCTGCTGGTAGGAGACACCATTTAACCGCTGCTCCCATTCACCTGCGCGGTTTCCGCCAAAGACGAGATGCGTATGGCAATCAATCAGGCCTGGCGTAATCAGCCGGCCCTGCATATCAAAAGTATTGTCATGTGTGAGATATAACGATGATTCCGGGACGATATCGCGAATCTTGCCCTGGCGGACGATCAGCGCGTGACCATCCACCAGCCCATATGGGGTACCACGTTCAGGATCCATAGTCGCCAGACGAACATTGCGCCAGATAACATCATCAGGGAAGAATTGCTGCATTCGACTCACCACTTGTCATAGGTTGTATAGACATTTATTTTTGATTATAGGGATGTTGTCAACCTGAAGAGCCATAATTGTTATCTATTTGTGATATAAAGACTCTCCGCGCCAGACATTGCTGCGATAAAAAACAACTTTTTACCTTTTCGCCTTCCCGTTTCGCTCAACTTAGTATAAAAAAGCAGGCTTTAATGGATAACTTTCAAAGCCCGGAGCAACCTGTGAACATATCATCAGTTTCCCGTCTGGCGCTGGCAATGGCTTTTGGCGTGACGCTGACCGCCTGTAGCTCTACGCCGCCCGATCAAATTCCTTCCGATCAGACCGCGCCAGGTACCTCTTCGCGCCCGATCTTGTCGGCCAATGAAGCGAAAAACTTCGTTGCTGCGCACTATTTTTCCGCGCTGACGCCAAACACCGCGCCATGGAGCCCTTCTTCAATTTCTTTGCCTGCACAACCTGACTTCGTCGTTGGCCCGGCAGGCACTCAGGGCGTAACCCATACCAGCATTCAGGCTGCGGTGGATGCGGCAATCATCAAACGTACGAACAAACGTCAGTACATCGCGATTATGCCGGGCGAGTATCAGGGCACGGTATACATCCCGGCAGCAACGGGTAGCCTGACGCTGTACGGTATGGGCGAAAAACCGCTGGATGTAAAAATTGGCCAGGCCATTGACGGTGACATGAGCACCGCAGACTGGCGTCGTACGGTGAACCCAGGCGGTAAATATATGCCGGGTAAACCTGCGTGGTATATGTTTGATAATTGCCAGAACAAACGTGGCACAAATATTGGTGTGATGTGTTCTGCCGTCGTCTGGTCGCAAAACAACGGTCTGCAATTGCAGAACCTGACCATCGAAAACAACCTCGGTGACAGCGTTGATGCGGGTAACCACCCGGCCGTTGCACTGCGTACCGATGGCGATAAAGTGCAGATCAACAAGGTCAATATTCTGGGTCGTCAGAATACGTTCTTTGTAACCAACAGCGGCGTACAAAACCGTCTGGAAAACGATCGTCAGCCTCGCACGCTGGTAACCAACAGCTACATTGAAGGTGATGTGGATATCGTTTCTGGTCGTGGCGCAGTGGTGTTCGAGAACACCGATTTCCGTGTTGTGAATTCTCGTACGCAGCAGGAAGGTTACGTGTTCGCACCGGCTACTCTGTCAAACATCTACTACGGTTTCCTGGCGATTAATAGCCGCTTCACGGCAAGCGGCGATGGCGTGGCGCAGTTAGGCCGATCGCTGGATGTCGATTCCAACACTAACGGTCAGGTCGTTATCCGTGACAGCGTGATTAACGAAGGCTTTAACATGGCAAAACCATGGGCTGACAGCGTTATCGCAAAACGCCCATTTGCCGGTAATACCGGTGCGGAAGATGACAAAGGTGAAATCCAGCGCAACCTGAACGACACCAACTTCAACCGCATGTGGGAATACAACAACCGCGGTATCGGTAGCAAAGTGGTTGCCGAGCCGAAGCAGTAAACGTCATTCTCTTATGTAAACCCGGCAGAATCATGCTCTGCCGGGCAGTATGCCGGATGCTCATCCGGCATTCGACGCAGAATTAGTACGCGTTAACCACCACCCACATCGGGCCTTGTCCTACCGCGTAACGACCGTTCTCTGTCAACAGTCCTTGTTCGCCTGCAATCTTATACACCGCGATATGGTGCGATTTTTGCCCGGCGGCAATCAGGTATTTTCCGCTGTGATCGATATTAAAACCACGTGGCTGAGTTTCGGTAGGCTGGAAACCCTCTTTAGTCAGTACGCTACCGTCTTCAGACACGCTAAAGACCGTAATCAGGCTGGCGGTGCGATCACAGGCATACAGATGACGCCCATCAGGTGTGATATGAATATCTGCTGCCCAACGGGTATCAGCGAAATCTGCAGGCATCATATCCAGCGTCTGCACACACTCAATTTTGCCGTACGGATCTTTCAGCTCCCAGACATCAACAGAGCTGTTCAGCTCGTTCACACAGTAGGCATATTGCTTATTCGGATGGAACGCCATATGACGCGGGCCCGCGCCTTCCACGGTAGTCACTTCAGCCGGTTCCTGCGCGACCAGATGGCCATCATCGCTTACATCAAACAGGCAGATACGATCCTGTTTCAACGCCGGAACCCACAGGGTACGGTTATCCGGAGAGATGTTGGCTGAGTGGCAACCATCCAGACCTTCAATCACGTCAACCAGTTCCACCGGCAGACCATCTTCCAGACGCGTGACGCTCACGCTGCCAGCGTTATAAGAACCCACGAACACGAAACGTCCCTGATGATCGGTAGAAATATGCGTCGGGCTACCCGGCAGCGCAGACTCTGCCGCGAAGGTCAGCGCACCGTCATCAGGCGCAATACGATAAGCCAACACGCGAAACTCCGGGCGCACGCCAACATAGAGGTAACGATTATCCGGGCTGACGACCATCGGCTGTACCTGACCCGGCACATCAACCACCTGTGTCAGCGTCAGAGAACCATCGTGATTCAGGCTCCAGACGTGGATTTGCTGACTTTCAGGGCTGGCGGTATAAACGGTTTGCTTCATGAATACTCCTTTGCTTTTTGGCAGGTGGCTGCAATTGCCTGACACACGCCTAAGGTAGACGCTTTTAACGGTGAATGCTTAATTAAGGCTCAGAATTTTGTCCGGCTCCCGTCTCGGTGTACCATTCCAACAGACATAATTCTCAACCTTAATCTGGATAAACCTATGACCGCACGCGTGATTGCCCTGGATTTAGACGGTACCCTCTTGACCCCGAAAAAAACCTTGCTGCCATCCTCTCTCGAAGCGCTCTCGCGCGCCAGAGAAGCAGGCTACCAACTTATCATTGTCACAGGTCGCCATCACGTTGCTATTCATCCTTTTTATCAGGCACTGGCGCTGGATACACCTGCAATTTGCTGTAACGGTACCTATTTGTATGATTATCAAGCAAAAAAGGTGCTGGAATCCGATCCCCTTCCGGTAGACCAGGCATTACAGCTGATCGAAATGCTGGATGAACATCAGATCCACGGGCTGATGTATGTGGATGAGGCCATGCTGTATGAGCGCCCTACCGGGCATGTAGTGCGTACCGCTAACTGGGCACAAACGCTGCCGCCGGAACAGCGCCCGACCTTCACCCAGGTTCCTTCGCTGGCGCAGGCGGCGCATGACGTTAACGCCGTCTGGAAATTTGCTCTGACCGACGAAGATATTCCGAAACTGCAGCAGTTTGGCCGGTATGTCGAGCAACAGCTGGGGCTGGAGTGTGAATGGTCCTGGCACGATCAGGTCGACATTGCCCGTAAAGGCAACAGTAAAGGACGACGCTTGACCCAGTGGATAGAAGCACAGGGCGGGTCAATGGAAAACGTGATTGCCTTTGGCGATAACTTTAACGATATCAGCATGCTGGAAGCCGCAGGCACTGGCGTGGCGATGGGCAACGCGGATGACGCGGTCAAAGCCCGCGCCAACATCGTGATTGGTGATAACACCACCGACAGCATCGCAAAATTTATCTACTCTCACCTGCTGTAATCAGGCGGTAATCGATACGCTCTTAATTTGCGCGTACAACCACAGGCCAGGTTTGATACCCAGTTCATCCCTGGCCCACGGGCTGATCTTCGCCCACAGCGTCTTACCGCCCACCTCAAGCTGAACTTCCACCTGACCGTTATCGTCATAGCATTGCGCGACTTTTGCCCGGAGAACATTACGAATACTGGTCTGTTGCGGCGGTTGCAGTACCAATGAAACATCAGAGGCCTGAATACGAATACGCAGCACGGTTTGCAGCGGTTGCTCCAGCTTGTTGACCCACAGATGCTGATCGCCAAGCGCCAGCGCGGTCATCGCGTAGTGTGGATGATGTTCCAGCACGCTGACTTTCAGAATACTGCTTTGCTGTTCCTTAGGCAGCCAGGGGTGCATCACGCTGCTGCCCCAGACATCTTCCAACGAACCAAACGCTTTGACCTGCCCGTTTTCCAGCACCATCACTTTATCTGCCAGGTGCAAAATCTCATCAAGCGAGTGGCTGACGTACAGCATCGGAATATTAATTTCCCGCGCCAGGCGTTGCAGATAAGGCAGTAGTTCGCGTTTACGCGGTATATCCAGCGAGGCTAACGGCTCATCAAGCAGCAATAACTCAGGCGCGGTCAGCAGCGCCCGACCGATGGCGACACGCTGCTTTTCACCGCCAGAAAGACCGCCTGGTAGACGGTCAAGCAGCGGTTCAATGCCCAACAACACCACCAGCTTATCAAACTGTCCGGCCATGCTTTTCGCCATTCCGTAACGCAGGTTGCCGCGCACTTTATAGTGCGGGAACAGGCGCGCATCCTGGAAAACATAGCCCACCCGGCGTTTTTCCGGCGTTAAACAGATACCGTTCTCGACGTCGTTTAAGACCCGACCGTTGAGCACGATGCGCCCGGACTGCGGCTGCGTCAGACCACTGATGGCGTTAATCAGTGAGGTTTTGCCCGCACCGGAAACACCAAAAATAGCGGTGATGCCGCTGGCTGGCAGCGTTTCGTTGAGCGTCAGACAATGCGTCCCCAGCGTCTGGGAGAAATTAAGTTCAAGCATGATTATCGCCCCGTCCGCTCACGGCTAATACGCGCCAGCCATTCAGAAATCAGCAGCGAAATCAGCGCCAACACAATGGAAATGATACATAATCTCGCCGCCGCGCTTTCGCCACCGGGGGTTTGGATCAGGGTATACATCGCCGAAGGAATGGTGCGGGTTTCGCCAGGAATATTGGAAACAAAGGTAATGGTTGCACCAAATTCCCCAAGGGAACGCGCAAACGCCAGCACCGTACCAACAATAATGCCGGGCAGCATCAGCGGTAACGTAATGGTCATAAAGACGCGCCAGCGTCCGGCTCCCAGCGTGCGGGCCGCCTGCTCCAGCTTGACGTCGACACCTTCCAGCGCCAGACGAATAGCCCGCACCATGAGCGGGAAGGACATCACCGCAGCGGCCAGCACCGCCCCACGCCAGCTAAAGGCAAAAGTGATGCCAAACCAGTCGTACAGCCATTCGCCAATGAATCCGCGTCGTCCCATAGAGACCAACAGCAGATACCCCACCACCACAGGCGGCAGAACCAGCGGCAAATGCAGTACGCTGTCGAGCAGCGCTTTGCCTGGGAACTTGCATCGCACCAGTAGCCAGGCAAAGAAGATCCCAAATGGCAGACTAAACAACACGGCCAGGGAAGAAACTTTCAGGCTCAGTATAACGGCCTGCCATTCAGGATCGGTCAGTATCATTACTTGGTCGTAAATCCATAACGTTTAAAGATTTCAGCAGCCTGCGGTCCTTTCAGGTAATCATAGAACGCGCTAACCGTTGCGTTTTTGTGCCCATCAACAATCGCGATAGGGTATTCCACTTTTTTGTGCGAATCTTCCGGGAAGGTCGCCACAACTTTTACGCCCTTGCTGGCGACGGCGTCAGAACCATAGACGATCCCCAGCGGCGCTTCGTTACGCTCTACCAGCGCCAGCGCACCGCGCACGTCTTCAGCAGGAGCCAGTTTCGGGGCCAGGGTATCCCATGCACCCAGTTTTTGCAGCGCTTCTTTGGCATAAATGCCTGCCGGAACATGTTCCGGATCGCCAACAGCCAGGCGTCCACCGTTCAACAGACTGGTCCAGTTGGTTTTGCTGTCGATGGTGAAGTCTTTCTGTGCGCTGGCTTTCGGCGCAACCACCACCAGGCTGTTACCCAACAGCGTTTCACGCGTTGCGGTATCAATCGACTTCTTGTCTACCGCGTAGTCCATCCATTTCTGATCGGCAGAAATAAACAGATCGGCCGGTGCGCCTGCTTCAATCTGACGCGCCAGTGTGGAAGAAGAAGCAAAAGAGGAGACAACATCAACGTTCTTCTCTTTTTTATATTGCGTTGCAATGTCCTGCATCGCGTTGGTCAGCGAAGCCGCTGCGAAAACGGTAATCTTTCCTTCATCCGCCAGCGCATGTCCGGCAACAGTAAGAGAAAGTGTTGCCCCTGCAAACAAGCGTAACCATGTACGTGCCATCTGTAACTCCTTTGCGTTTCGTTATGTAGGCGCAAATATAACGAGTAAACCAGGATTTTCCCAGTGGTTATTGATACCAATTAGAGGTTACACAAAGAAAATATCGGCAGGGAAAGTAGGATCTTGAGAAACTGTAGCGAGAGGAAACGAGTAGGAAGGCAAAAAATATAAACGCCCGACTGAGCGGGCGTTTGGGGAATCAATGATTCTGTCTGGACTGGTCTTTCTGACCGATACCGGAGAAAATGTTGAACACTTCACCCAGTCCGTAAATCAGACCCAGAATGATGGCCATTACCACAGGTACCATGATTACGGCGAATACCAGACTTTTCAATAACTCTAACATGGTCAACTCCAGATATAGTCCTTAGTTGTATTCTAACCACATAACGCAGAAAAGCACTCCCCTTTTGTGCGGTCGGCTTTGCTCAGGCACGGTTTTCCGTCACAATACCCTTTTTTGCCAGGAGCTTGTGATGCAGGCCGAAATCCTTCTTACGCTGAAACTTCAGCAAAAACTGTTTGCTGATCCCCGTCGCATTTCTCTGCTTAAGCACATTGCGCTTTCCGGTTCCATCAGTCAGGGCGCGAAGGATGCAGGTATCAGCTACAAAAGCGCCTGGGATGCGATTAACGAAATGAACCAGCTCAGCGAGCAGACGCTGGTTGAACGTGCCACAGGCGGTAAAGGCGGCGGTGGCGCGGTGTTAACGCGCTATGGCCAACGTTTAATCCAGTTATATGATTTACTGGCGCAAATCCAACAAAAAGCGTTTGATGTTTTGAGCGATGACGATGCGCTACCGCTCAACAGCCTGCTGGCAGCTATCTCGCGTTTTTCACTGCAAACCAGCGCCCGTAACCAGTGGTTTGGCACTATTACCGCTCGCGACCACGATCAGGTCCAGCAGCATGTTGACGTCCTGCTGGCCGATGGCGAAACGCGCCTGAAAGTGGCAATCACTGCGCAAAGCGGCGAGCGTCTGGGTCTTGAGGAAGGCAAAGAAGTACTGATTTTGCTGAAAGCGCCGTGGGTGGGAATCACTCAGGACGACGCCATCGCTCAGGCTGCCGATAACCAGTTGCAGGGCACGATTAGCCATATTGAACGCGGTGCGGAACAGTGTGAAGTGCTGATGACGTTGCCAGATGGCCAGACGCTCTGCGCGACGTTGCCGATAGATCAGACCCACACATTAACTGAAGGCGCTAACGTCACAGCATATTTTAGTGCGGACAGAGTGATTATCGCCACACTGTGCTGAGTTAATTGACATCAGCCTGAAGAACACGTATCCCTGTTATTCATCGCTGCAAATAATGGGATACAAAATGTCATCGTTGCAAATTTCGCAAGGCATGTTTCGTCTTAGCGACACAAAAACGCTCCAGTTAGATGCGTTGACGTTAAACGCGGGTGATAGCTGGGCGTTTGTTGGCTCTAATGGTAGCGGGAAATCTGCGCTGGCCCGCGCGCTGGCGGGCGAGTTGCCGCTCCTGAAAGGCGAACGCCGCTGCCAGTTCACACGTATTACCCGACTCTCCTTTGAGCAGCTCCAAAAGCTGGTCAGCGACGAGTGGCAGCGGAACAACACCGATCTTCTTAGTCCCGGTGAAGACGACACAGGGCGCACCACCGCAGAAATCATTCAGGATGAGGTCAACGATCCCGCCCGCTGCGCTGCGCTGGCGCAGCAGTTTGGCATTTCAGCCCTACTCAACAGGCGTTTCAAATACCTTTCCACCGGTGAAACACGCAAAACTCTGCTCTGCCAGGCATTAATGTCCACGCCAGATTTGCTGATCCTTGATGAACCGTTTGACGGGCTGGACGTCGCGTCCCGCCGCCAGTTAGCAGAACTGCTCGCTGAACTACACCAGGCCGGTTTAACGCTGGTACTGGTGCTTAATCGCTTTGATGAAATTCCCGAATTCGTGCAGTTTGCCGGCGTGCTTGCCGATTGCACACTGACGGAAACCGGCGCAAAAACCGACCTTCTGCAACAGGCATTAATCGCTCAGCTTGCCCATAGCGAGCGGCTGGAAGGCATCCAGTTACCCGAGCCGGATGAGCCTTCAGTGCGCCACACATTGTCAGATAACGAGCCGCGCATTGTGCTTAACGATGGCACCGTCTCGTATAACGATCGCCCTATCCTGCATCATCTGAGCTGGCGGGTAAATCCGGGGGAACACTGGCAAATCGTCGGCCCCAACGGTGCGGGGAAATCAACCCTGCTCAGTTTAATCACCGGCGATCATCCCCAGGGATATAGCAACGACCTGACCCTGTTTGGCCGCCGTCGGGGCAGCGGTGAAACTATCTGGGATATCAAAAAACACATTGGCTATGTCAGCAGCAGCCTGCATCTGGATTACCGGGTAAGTACGACTGTTCGCAACGTTATTCTCTCCGGTTATTTCGATTCAATCGGCATTTATCAGGCTGTCTCCGACAGGCAGCACAAGCTGGTACAACAGTGGCTGGATATTCTTGGCATCGATAAACGTACCGCGGATGCGCCATTTCATAGTCTTTCCTGGGGACAGCAGCGGCTGGCATTGATTGTTCGTGCTCTGGTGAAACATCCTACATTGCTGATCCTCGATGAACCCTTGCAAGGATTAGATCCGCTCAACCGCCAACTGATCCGTCGGTTTGTGGATGTCCTGATCGGTGAAGGCGAAACTCAGCTTTTGTTCGTCTCTCATCACGCCGAAGATGCCCCGGCCTGCATTACCCATCGGCTAGAGTTTGTACCCGAGGGAGATATCTACGCTTATCGACAAACCTCTCTGCGTTAATTTTCATGCCAGGGCGTTTATCACGCCCTTTTTTCTGCTTTTTTTTCAGACAATCGCTGTAATAACAACCTAACATAATGATTTATAATAAAGTAACTAGCAGCATCGAGTGAAAATCCTGGAGTGTAAACGATTCCACTAATTTATTCCGTGTCACACTTTTCGCATCTTTGTTATGCTATGGTTATTGCATACCATAGGCTTAACGGAGCGAATTATGAGAGTATTGGTTACAGGTGGTAGCGGTTACATTGGAAGCCACACTTGCGTGCAGTTGCTGAAAAACGGTCACGAGGTGGTGATCCTGGATAATCTCTGTAACAGCAAGCGCAGCGTACTGCCCGTCATTGAGCGTTTAGGCGGCAAGCATCCGACCTTCGTGGAAGGAGACATCCGTAACGAAGCGCTGATAACCGAAATTCTGCACGATCATGCCATTGATACGGTCATCCATTTTGCCGGTTTAAAAGCCGTTGGAGAATCCGTTGCCAAGCCGCTGGAGTACTATGACAACAACGTCAACGGCACTCTGCGTCTGGTGAATGCAATGCGCGCAGCCAACGTGAAAAACTTCATTTTCAGCTCCTCCGCGACCGTCTATGGCGATCAGCCGCAAATTCCTTACGTTGAAAGCTTCCCCACCGGCACGCCACAAAGTCCGTACGGCAAAAGCAAGCTGATGGTGGAACAGATCCTGACCGATCTGCAAAAAGCTCAGCCCGACTGGAGCATTGCCCTGCTGCGCTACTTTAACCCAGTTGGCGCTCATCCGTCAGGAGATATGGGGGAAGATCCGCAAGGTATTCCAAACAACCTTATGCCTTACATCGCGCAGGTTGCGGTTGGCCGCCGCGAGTCTCTTGCCATATTTGGCAATGACTACCCTACTGAAGATGGCACCGGCGTACGCGACTACATCCATGTGATGGATCTCGCCGAAGGCCACGTTGCCGCCATGGAAAAACTGGCAGGCATTCAGGGTGTGCATATTTATAACCTCGGTGCAGGCATCGGCAGCAGCGTGCTGGACGTGGTCCACGCCTTTAGCAAAGCCTGCGGTAAACCGGTGAATTACCATTTCGCCCCGCGCCGTGACGGCGATCTTCCGGCCTACTGGGCTGATGCCAGCAAAGCCGATCGCGAGCTCAACTGGCGTGTGACCCGTACCCTAGATGAAATGGCACAAGATACCTGGCACTGGCAGTCACGCCACCCACAGGGATATTCGGATTAAGGACCAATCATGACGCAATTCAATCCTGTCGATCATCCACACCGCCGTTTTAACCCGCTCACCGGGCAGTGGATCCTCGTATCACCGCATCGCGCCAAACGCCCGTGGCAAGGGGCGCAAGAAACTCCGTCTAAGCAGGTACTGCCTGCACATGATCCGGACTGCTTCCTGTGCGCTGGCAATACGCGCGTTACCGGTGACAAAAACCCGGATTACACCGGGACCTATGTCTTTACCAATGACTTTGCGGCACTGATGTCCGATACCCCGGACGCGCCGGACAGTCACGATCCGTTGATGCGCTGCCAGAGCGCGCGCGGTACCAGCCGCGTGATTTGCTTCTCACCCGATCACAGCAAAACGTTGCCTGAACTCAGCGTCCCTGCACTAACAGAAATCGTAAAAACGTGGCAGGAGCAGACCGAAGACTTAGGGAAAACCTATCCCTGGGTGCAGGTATTTGAGAATAAAGGCGCAGCGATGGGGTGCTCGAACCCACACCCACACGGACAAATTTGGGCCAACAGCTTTTTGCCTAACGAAGCCGAACGTGAAGATCGCCTGCAGAAAGCGTACTTCGCCGAACAAGGCGCGCCAATGCTCGTTGATTACGTCCAGCGAGAACTGGCGGATGGCAGCCGTACGGTTGTTGAAACCGAGCACTGGCTGGTGGTTGTACCTTACTGGGCCGCGTGGCCGTTCGAAACGTTGCTGCTGCCGAAAGCGCATGTGCTGCGTATTACCGATTTGAGCGACGAACAGCGGGCTGACCTGGCGCTGGCGTTGAAAAAACTGACCAGTCGTTATGACAATCTGTTCCAGTGTTCATTCCCCTACTCCATGGGCTGGCACGGCGCACCGTTTAACGGTGAAGAAAACCAACACTGGCAGTTGCATGCACACTTTTATCCGCCGCTGCTGCGTTCCGCGACCGTGCGTAAATTTATGGTCGGATATGAAATGCTGGCAGAAACCCAGCGCGACCTGACGGCAGAACAAGCGGCTGAACGACTGCGTGCGGTCAGCGACATCCATTTTCGCGAATCCGGAGTTTAAATAATGAGTCTGAAAGAAAAAACACAATCTCTGTTTGCAGAAACATTTGGCTACCCTGCCACCCATACTATTCAGGCACCGGGTCGTGTAAACCTGATCGGCGAACATACCGATTATAACGACGGCTTCGTTCTGCCTTGCGCCATCGACTATCAAACCGTTATCAGTTGTGCGGCACGCGACGATCGAAAAGTCCGCGTGATCGCCGCTGATTACGACAATCAGGTTGATGAGTTCTCGCTTGATGCGCCGATTATCGCCCACGACAGCCAGCAGTGGTCAAACTACGTGCGTGGCGTAGTGAAACATCTGCAAAAGCGCAATAACGCCTTTGGCGGTGCTGATCTGGTGATCAGCGGTAACGTCCCACAGGGCGCGGGGTTAAGTTCTTCTGCCTCGCTGGAAGTCGCTGTAGGTACGGTATTCCAGCAGCTCTATCATCTGCCGCTCGACGGCGCGCAGATTGCCCTGAACGGTCAGGAAGCTGAAAACCAGTTTGTCGGCTGTAACTGCGGCATTATGGATCAGTTGATCTCGGCACTTGGTAAGAAAGATCATGCGCTACTGATCGACTGCCGAACGCTTGGCACCAAAGCAGTTTCTATGCCTGAGGGCGTAGCGGTGGTGATCGTCAACAGTAACTTTAAACGTACGCTGGTCGGTAGCGAATACAACACCCGTCGCGAACAGTGTGAAACCGGCGCTCGTTTCTTCCAGCAGCCAGCGCTGCGTGATGTTAACCTTGAAGCGTTTAACGCCGTCGCCCACGAGCTGGATCCGATCGTCGCCAAACGCGTTCGCCACGTGATCACGGAAAATGCGCGTACCGTTGAAGCAGCACAGGCGCTGGAAAAAGGCGACCTGCTGCGTATGGGCCAACTGATGGCGGAATCTCACGCCTCAATGCGCGATGACTTTGAAATTACCGTGCCGCAAATTGATACGCTGGTTGAGATTGTCAAAGCGACCATTGGCGATAAAGGCGGTGTACGCATGACCGGCGGCGGCTTCGGCGGCTGTATCGTGGCGCTGATCCCGCAAGATTTGGTGCCTGCCGTACAGCAAGCTGTAGCTGAGCAGTACGAAGCAAAAACTGGAATTAAAGAAACATTCTACGTCTGCAAACCTTCTCAAGGAGCCGGACAATGTTAAACGAAATCCCCGTGCAGGCTCCGGACGGTCAGCCGTTTCGCCTGCTCACCCTGCGCAATGACACAGGGATGGTGGTCACGCTGATGGACTGGGGCGCGACCCTACTCTCTGCGCGTATTCCGCTCAGCGATGGTAGCGTGCGCGAAGCATTACTCGGTTGTGCCAGCCCGGAACAATACCCGGGACAGGCTGCATTTCTGGGGGCCTCGATTGGTCGCTACGCTAACCGTATCGCCAACAGCCGCTATACCTTTGCTGGCGAAACCGTTGAATTAATACCAAGTCAGGGCGACAACCAGCTGCACGGCGGGCCGGACGGTTTCGACAAACGTCGCTGGCAGATAGTCAATCAAAATGACCGCCAGGTGCTGTTCGCCTTAACGTCTGACGATGGCGATCAGGGCTTCCCTGGCCATCTTTGCGCTACCGTGCAGTATCGCCTGACTGACGATAATCGTATTTCGATAACCTACCGCGCCACGGTCGATAAGCCCTGCCCGGTGAATCTGACGAATCACGTTTATTTCAACCTCGACGGTGACAAAACGGATGTGCGTCAACACAAGCTGCAAATCCTCGCCGACGAGTACTTGCCGGTTGATGAAATGGGCATCCCGCATGACGGACTGAAATCCGTCGCTGGTAGCACTTTCGATTTCCGTACGCCTAAGATCATCAGCAGTGAATTTCTTGCCGATGACGATCAGCGCAAGGTAAAAGGTTACGATCACGCCTTCCTGCTCCAGGCACAGGGCAATACGCATACGCCGGTCGCTCGACTGTGGTCCCAGGATGAAAAACTGCAGATGGAGGTCTACACCTCCGCCCCGGCATTACAGTTTTATTCCGGGAATTTCCTCGGCGGTACGCCATCCCGTGGTCCTGATGCCTACGCCGACTGGCAAGGTCTGGCGCTGGAAAGCGAGTTCCTGCCGGACAGCCCGAACCATCCGGAATGGCCGCAGCCAGACTGCTTCCTGAGTCCTGGCGAAGAGTACGCCAGCGTGACGGAATACCGGTTTATTCCAGCCTAATCGTTCCCCCTCCCAGGCCCGATGACGTAACGTATCGGGCCTGTTGCTTGTTTATCACAGTAGAACCGCTCAAATCCCCACCGTTCAAAGACAAAATCGCAACCTTGGGTTCACAAGAACCTTACACTGTGGCGCTATTTTCGCTATGGTTATGCGTAAGGATTGCCGCTGACGCATTACGGCAATATAATGAGAATTATTATCATTCAATATGATTTATAGGAGTGAGTGTATGGCTGTAACTAAGCTGGTTCTGGTACGTCACGGTGAAAGTCAGTGGAACAACGAGAACCGTTTTACCGGTTGGTATGACGTTGATCTGTCCGAGAAAGGTGTGGGCGAAGCAAAAGCGGCAGGTAAACTGCTGAAAGAGGAAGGCTACAGCTTCGATTTTGCTTATACCTCTGTGCTGAAACGTGCCATCCACACCCTGTGGAACGTACTGGACGAACTGGATCAGGCCTGGCTGCCGGTTGAGAAATCCTGGAAACTGAACGAACGTCATTACGGCGCGCTGCAGGGTCTGAACAAAGCTGAAACCGCTGAAAAATACGGTGACGAGCAGGTTAAACAATGGCGTCGCGGCTTTGCGGTAACGCCACCGGAACTGACCAAAGATGACGAGCGTTATCCGGGTCACGATCCGCGTTATGCGAAGCTGACCGACAAAGAGTTACCGGTTACCGAAAGCCTGGCGCTGACCATCGATCGCGTTATCCCCTACTGGAACGAAACCATTCTGCCGCGCATGAAAAGCGGTGAGCGTGTGATTATCGCCGCTCACGGTAACTCTCTGCGTGCGCTGGTTAAATACCTGGATAACATGGGCGAAGATGAGATCCTTGAACTGAACATTCCGACCGGCGTACCGCTGGTATATGAGTTCGACGAAAACTTCAAACCGATCAAACACTACTATCTGGGTAACGCTGACGAGATCGCAGCAAAAGCGGCAGCCGTTGCGAACCAGGGTAAAGCGAAGTAATTTTCATCCCGGGTCAAAAGAAAAAAGCGTGGAATGCTCCACGCTTTTTTATTGCCAGATAGTGGCGTTGCCTTATCCGGCCTACCGAGCGTAGCCCGGATGCGTTATTACCCGCGGCGTGCTTTTACTGCTTCTGCCAGCTGGCGTAAGACCGCATCGGTGTCTTCCCAGCCAATGCAGGCGTCAGTGATGCTCTTACCGTAGGTCAGCGGCTCGCCGCTATCCGGGTTCTGATTACCCTCGACCAGATGGCTTTCGATCATCACGCCAATAATCGCTTTTTCTCCACCAGCGACTTGTCCGCAAACGTCTTTCGCAACATCCATCTGCTTTTTGAACTGCTTGCAGGAGTTGGCATGGCTAAAGTCGATCATCACTTGTGCAGAGAGCCCTGCTTTGATCAGACCTTCTTTCACGTCGGCAACGTGCTGAGCGCTGTAGTTAGGTTCTTTGCCGCCGCGCAAAATAATATGGCAATCGCCGTTACCGCTGGTATTCACGATCGCTGAATGACCCCATTTGGTCACAGACAGGAAGCAGTGTGGCGCCCCTGCTGCGTTGATTGCATCAATCGCAACTTTGATCGTGCCATCGGTACCGTTTTTAAAACCAACCGGGCAAGACAGACCTGATGCCAGCTCGCGGTGTACTTGAGACTCAGTGGTACGAGCCCCAATCGCGCCCCAACTCATCAAGTCGGCGAGGTATTGCGGTGTGATCATATCGAGGAACTCACCCGCAGCCGGCAATCCGCTATCGTTGATATCCAGCAGCAATTTACGTGCAATGCGCAGCCCATCGTTGATTTGGAAGCTGTTGTCCATGTGCGGATCGTTGATAAGCCCTTTCCAGCCGACGGTGGTTCGCGGTTTTTCAAAATAGACGCGCATGACAATTTCAAGCTCGCCTTTTAACTCTTCGCGCAGCGCCAGCAGGCGGGCGGCGTACTCTTTAGCGGCTGCCGGATCATGAATAGAGCACGGCCCAATCACCACTAACAGGCGATCATCGCTCCCTTTCAGAATTTTATGAATCGCCTTACGGGCATGAGCCACCGTGTTTGCGGCATTTTCAGTAGCGGGGAATTTTTCCAGCAATGCGACTGGCGGTAATAACTCGTTGATCTCTTTAATGCGTAAATCGTCGTTCTGATAATTCATGATTATTCCAGCGTTGCCATACTTATATAAATGAATGCAATCCCTCCAATCTATATCTTCAGTCATAAAGTGTAAACGGGGTTTTACACTTTGGACGGATTAATCCTGGAATTGGCCAAAAAAACGCAATAAAGTAGCGAAAAACGAGATCCAACCTACAATTTATAACTGTAACAGCTTTAATTTCCATAAATTTCAAGATTCTATGCTGGGTTTAATTTCTCAGGCAAAACTATTAACCACATATTGATGATGTAACTGGCACATGCACTGTTGGAAGACGTTATCCGACATATCGACCATAACAGGAGCATATTATGCATATGACAAAGCTGGCTTCACTCTTTCTTACCGCTACACTCAGCCTCGCCAGCGGCGCGGCGCTGGCTGCTGAAACCAATACGCAGTCCAATAACGGTCAGGCAAATTCCTCGGCGGATGCCGGTCAGGTCGCCCCAGACGCACGCGAAAACGTGGCACCAAATAACGTCGACAACAGTAACGTGAATTCGGGTGGCACAATGCTGCACCCGAACGGTTCATCAATGAACCATGAAGGGATGACCAAAGACGAGATGCACAAAAACACCATGTGTAAGGACGGTCGCTGCCCTGATGTGAATAAGAAGGTTGAGACCGGAAACGGCATTAATAATGATGCCGAGACAAAAACTGATGGCACTACGCAGTAACGCTGAAAATAAAGCTAATAACGGGAGAGCAATAGCTCTCCTTTTTAATTTTATCATCCCAAAAACGGTATGATGGCATACAGTAAAGATGAGAATAACAAAGGGATGGCATAATGGCGCACTCGCATACTCATAATTCCTCTGAGCAACCCAAGGACAATAATGCCCGCCGCTTGATGTTTGCATTCTGCATTACAGCCGGATTTATGTTGGTTGAAGTGGTAGGTGGAATACTTTCAGGTTCACTGGCCTTGTTGGCTGATGCCGGGCATATGCTCACTGATGCCGCAGCGCTCCTTTTCGCGCTGCTGGCCGTCCGGTTTTCCCATCGACCGCCCACAATACGACACACCTTCGGCTGGCTGAGGCTCACGACACTGGCCGCGTTTGTTAATGCCATCGCATTGGTCGTGATCACCATTTTAATCGTCTGGGAAGCCATTGAGCGCTTCCATACGCCCCGCCCCGTAGCAGGCGGTATGATGATGGTTATAGCTGTCGCGGGTTTACTCGCTAACGTGCTGGCTTTTTGGGTTCTACACCGCGGCAGTGAGGAGAAAAACCTGAACGTCCGCGCCGCGGCACTACATGTGATGGGCGATTTACTCGGCTCGGTCGGGGCGATCATCGCTGCGCTTATTATTATCTGGACGGGCTGGACGCCTGCGGACCCAATTCTCTCGATTCTGGTTTCCGTGCTGGTACTGCGCAGCGCCTGGCGACTGTTAAAGGATAGCGTTAACGAATTACTGGAAGGTGCCCCGCTGACGCTGGATATTGCCGCACTGCAGCGCCATCTCAGCCGGGATATCCCCGAAGTCCGCAATGTACACCATGTCCATGTCTGGATGGTGGGTGAAAAACCGGTAATGACTCTGCATGTGCAGGTGATCCCGCCGCACGATCATGATGCCCTGCTGGAACGTATTCAGCATTTCCTTATCCATCACTACCAGATTGAACACGCGACGATCCAGATGGAGTATCAGCCGTGCAATGGGCCGGACTGCCACCTGTACCAAGGCGTGTCCGGCCATTCACATCATCACCATTAATGGGACAGCGCGCGGGAACCCCGCTCACGCGCGCTGTTAATCCACATCCTGCTACCATTCAGGGCGATAACCGTCAGGATCATATACTCCAGCGACATGGCATATACGCCTTGTAGGGCGAAAATCACTACGCTTATTACGTTAATGATCACCCACAGCAGCCAGTTTTCGACGTATTTGCGCGTCATCAGGATCATCGCCGCAATCGACAACACCATCATGCAGGAGTCCCAGAACGGGAATGCATCGGGTTGCAACTCAGGCACAACAACCTGTAATCCTAATGCCTGCATAATGTTCACCGCAATGCGGGTCAGGAATGCAAAGACCGGATCGATATAGACCGACATCAGACCGATCGCTACCACGCAAGCCGCCAGCCAGCCGATCGCTTTTGGTAACGGCAGCCAGCGAATTTTCAGTTCCGCTTCATGCTGGTTAGTTTGCCTGGACCAGGCATACCAGCCGTAGATGTTGGCGGCAAAGAAGAAAACTTGCAGCAACAGGCTTGCATAGAGCTGGATCTGAAAGAAGATAATCGCAAACAGCGTGACGTTTATCAGGCCGAAGAAGTAATTGCTTATTTTCTCAAGGCTCGCCAGACCAATACACAGCAACCCGGCGATCGTCCCCACAGCTTCGATCCACGACAGATCGTAACCGCCAGCGCCAATCGGAATATGTACCAGAATGTTCTGCGTGCTAAAAAAGTCCATCTTTTCCCCCAGAGCAAAAAAATTAATTAAGCTCGAAGTGTAGCCGCAAATTCCAACATGCGGTTTAACGGCAACAACGCCCCTTCTCGCAGCGCAGCATCAACATGTATCTCATGAGCCGCTCCGCCTTGTTCCAGGCCCTCAGCAATCGCCTTGAGGCCGTTCATCGCCATCCACGGACAATGCGCACAGCTGCGACAGGTTGCCCCCTCGCCAGCCGTCGGCGCTTCAAGCAATTCTTTATCCGGAACGGCCTGCTGCATTTTGTAAAAAATGCCCCGGTCAGTCGCC
Source organism: Citrobacter sp. Cf116 (assembly GCF_030336505.1). Taxonomy (NCBI): domain Bacteria; kingdom Pseudomonadati; phylum Pseudomonadota; class Gammaproteobacteria; order Enterobacterales; family Enterobacteriaceae; genus Citrobacter; species Citrobacter sp. Cf116. The sequence continues at coordinate 360,275 of NZ_JAOWEQ010000040.1, forward strand.
ACAATCAGCTGTTGATGCGGTAACGATTTAGCTGCGTTGATTAACTGGCTGGTTGAGCCAACCGCATCGGCCATATCAACGATAGACTGAGGGGACTCCGGGTGCACCAACACCGCAGCATCAGGGTAAAGCCCCTTCATGCGTGTTAAAGCCTGAGTTTTAAATTCGTCGTGGACGATACAGGCCCCCTGCCAACAAAGAACGTCTGCACCGGTCTGTTTTTGCACGTAGTTGCCCAAATGTCTGTCCGGAGCCCAGATGATTTTTTCACCTAAACTATCAAGGTGCTCAATAAGTTCTACCGCGATACTGGACGTGACGACCCAGTCCGCACGTGCTTTAACGGCAGCGGAGGTATTGGCGTAAACCACCACAGTACGATCAGGATGCGCATCGCAAAACGCGCTGAAAGCATCAATCGGGCAACCCAGATCTAATGAACATTCCGCCTGTAAGGTCGGCATCAGGATGGTCTTTTCCGGGCTGAGGATTTTGGCGGTTTCCCCCATAAACCTCACTCCTGCAACCAACAGCGTAGAGGCAGAATGTTTTGAGCCGAACCGCGCCATCTCCAGAGAATCAGAAATACAGCCACCGGTCTCTTCGGCCAATTGCTGAATTTCAGGATCGGTGTAATAGTGCGCGACCATAACGGCATCACGCTCTTTCAACAGGCGCTTGATTTTTTCACGATAAAATTGCTTTTCATCCACACTCAGCGGGGCTGGCTTCGGCGGAAACGGATAAATTGCTGCTTCTGGATCAAACATCACGCTCATCTTGCTTTCTCGTTTTACTAGCTTAACGAAATAACCGATTAAAAGCGTGACGCACGCCGTATTCGGTTAGATTTGTTTTATATGCTAAACAAGATAGCGGATTGGCGTAAGAAAGTCACAATAATTGCGTGTGATGAATGCCGGATGGCGACTGACGTCTTATCCGGCCTACGTGAATAGTGTCGTCTGTAGGACTGATAAGCGAAGCACATCAGGCAAGCAGGTTCGAATCAAAAAATTCTGCGCATAGCAAAAAGGCGCCTTTAGGGCGCCTTTTTACACTGGTGGGGCGTGCAGGATTCGAACCTGCGACCAATTGATTAAAAGTCAACTGCTCTACCAACTGAGCTAACGCCCCCTTATGGGGTTTACTTCTTTATACTTTCAGGATGGTGGGTCGTGCAGGATTCGAACCTGCGACCAATTGATTAAAAGTCAACTGCTCTACCAACTGAGCTAACGACCCGCTCGGGTATAACCTGAAAATTTTTACTCGGTACCACCATTAAATTGGTGGGGCGTGCAGGATTCGAACCTGCGACCAATTGATTAAAAGTCAACTGCTCTACCAACTGAGCTAACGCCCCGAGTGGTGGGTGATGACGGGATCGAACCGCCGACCCCCTCCTTGTAAGGGAGGTGCTCTCCCAGCTGAGCTAATCACCCGATACTACGCTGGATACTACTTACTAACTGAGTTAGTGGTGGGTCGTGCAGGATTCGAACCTGCGACCAATTGATTAAAAGTCAACTGCTCTACCAACTGAGCTAACGACCCACTTTTTTTGCCGCTTTCGGGCTGTTTGATATCCCTTGGCAACGGCGGCATATATTACTGATTTCAGATTTTAGCGCAACAAAAATTTCGATGTAAATAACTCAACTGCTTAGGAATCACACGACGCGACCAGAATTAACACGATTTCTGGTCGCATGGTGTTCATTACATCGCGCCAAGGCGTTTTTGCGCTTGTTTCGCGCCATCAGTGCCAGGGTATTTAGTGATAACCTGCTGATAAACGGCTTTAGCTTTTGCTGTGTCACCTTTGTCCTGCATGATGACGCCGACTTTATACATCGCGTCTGCAGCCTTTGGTGATTTCGGGAAGTTTTTAACTACTGAAGCAAAATAGAACGCTGCATCATCTTTTTTCCCCTTGTTGTAATTCAACTGACCCAGCCAGTAATTCGCATTTGGCAGGTAAGTCGAGTCTGGGTACTTTTTGATGAAGTTCTGAAATGCTTCAATCGCATCATCCTGGCGGGATTTATCCTGCACCAGAGCAATGGCCGCATTGTAATCAGTGTTCGCATCGCCAGTCTGCGCCGGGGCTCCTGACGCTGCCGCTGCGCCCGCATCAGGCGTAGGGGTTGCTGCTGCCCCACTCTGATCGCTACCTGCAGACTGCGCCGCAGGCGCACTACCGCTGCCAAGATTATTAATCTGCAACAATATTTGCTTCTGGCGTTCAACAACCTGGTTCAACTGATACTGATTTTCCTGAATTTGACCACGCAGGGAATCAATATCGGACTGATTATCGGAGAGTTGTTGCTGGAGTTGGGTTAAAAGCTGACTGTGAGCGTTAGAAATACGCTCGAGTTGAGTGACACGGTCTTCGACCGAGCCTGAGCCGACACTACTGATTGGCGCCTGAGCAAAAGCGGCCCAAGGGGCCGCTATGCCAACCAGTAACGACAGACTCAACAGATGATGTCTGAAGTTACTGCTCATGCAATTCTCTTAGTAAACCAGTACGGCGCGACGGTTTTTAGCGTAAGCCGCTTCGTCATGACCCAGTACTGCAGGTTTTTCTTTACCGTAAGAAACGATGGAGATCTGGTCAGCAGAAACGCCTTTACCCTGCAGGTACATCTTAACGGCGTTCGCACGACGCTCACCCAGGGAGATGTTGTACTCAGGAGTACCACGTTCGTCCGCATGACCTTCTACGGTGACTTTGTAAGACGGGTTGCTACGCAGGAAGTTAGCGTGAGCATCCAGCATTGCAGCGAAATCAGAACGGATATCGTACTTGTCCAGATCGAAGTAAACGATGTTGTTCTGCTGCAGCTGTTGCATCTGAAGACGCGCTTGCTCTTCAGAAGACATGTTGCCGCTGCCGTTTGCATCCATACCAGTGCCGGCACCCAGCATGCCTTCGCTGCCGTCATTGCTGGCGTTCTTGTTAGAAGAACACGCTGCAATAGCCATAACAGGCAGAGCAATCATCAGCCCTTTCAGCACTTTGTTCAGTTGCATTTCAATGATTCCTTTATTAATCAATTATTTATTATCACAGATACGGCGACCAGGCAGGGAATTTAACCTGTCCATCAGTTGCCGGAAGACGCGCTTTGAAACGCCCATCTGTAGAAACCAAATTCAGCACGGATCCCATCCCCTGAGAAGAGCTGTAGATTACCATAGTGCCGTTAGGTGCCAGACTTGGCGTTTCGTCCAGGAACGTTGACGACAGAACTTGTACGCCACCCGCTACCAGATCTTGTTTGGCAATGTGCTGCTGACCGTTGGCCGAACTTACCATTACCATAAATTTACCGTCGCTGCTCACATCCGCATCCTGGTTTTGCGAACCTTCCCAGGTAATGCGCTGCGGAGCACCGCCGTTGACGTTAACTTTATATACCTGCGGACGACCGGCCTGGTCAGATGTAAAGGCCAGGTTTTGGCTGTCCGGGAACCAGGTCGGTTCCGTATTGTTGCTACGACCATCCGTCACCTGACGGATCTGACCGGAACCAATGTCCATGACATACAGGTTCAGGCTACCGGTTTTAGACAGGGCAAACGCCAGTTTGCTGCCATCCGGAGAAAACGCAGGCGCACCGTTGTGACGTGGGAACGACGCTACCTGACGAACCGCGCCATTTGACAACGTCTGAATAACCAGTGCAGAACGACCACTCTCGAAGGTTACGTACGCCAGTTTTGAACCGTCCGGAGACCACGCCGGAGACATCAGCGGCTGCGGAGAACGGTGTACCACGAACTGGTTGTAACCATCGTAGTCGGACACACGTAATTCGTATGGGAACTGACCACCGTTGGTCTGAACAACATAAGCGATACGGGTACGGAATGCACCTTTAATGCCGGTAAGTTTTTCAAACACTTCGTCACTTGCAGTATGCCCCGCGTAACGCAGCCACTGCTTGTTCACTTTATAAGTGTTCTGTGCCAGTACGGTACCCGGTGCGCCACCGGTGTCAACCAGCTGATAGGCAACGCTGTAAGAACCATCCGGGTTCGGCGTAACCTGGCCGACGACTACGGCATCAATGCCCAGCGCAGACCAAGCGGCAGGTTGAACTTCCTGCGCGGTACCAGGCTGCTGAGGCAGACGAGAACGGTCTAACGGGTTAAATTTACCGCTGTTACGCAGGTCAGCACCTACGATACCACCGATATCTTCAGGTGCAGCACCCGGTCCTGCCCACTGGAACGGAACGACGCCAATCGGGCGCGCCGAGTCCACCCCCTGGGTGATCTCGATACGTACTTCTGCGTGCAGCACCGCTGCCCACAGCATCAGAAAACCAAATGCTACTCGTAATGCCTGCTTCATCATATCTCCCTTATCTGGACGGAAAGCCCACGATAATTTAGCAGAATGTTAACAAACTCAAATACACAAAACTACCACAACTCAGTATCAACCTTAGACCGTTTCCCCTGATTTCTCAGGGGTCGTTATTACAGTTTGAAGTCCAGTTTGGCATCTTTTACTTTTTCATAAACTGCCTGGCTAGGCGGTTTAGGAATTCGGGCGGTTTTCGCAGCCGTCAGCGCAGCCTGACACAATGCTGGATCCCCACCCTCTTCGGTCACATCCAGTAACAGACCATCGGGTGCTAACTTGATATGTAATACGCAAGATTTACCTGCATACAAATCTGCACCATACAGACGGCTCTGGATCGCATTACGAATTTGAGATGCGTAAGCACTGATATCAGCACCAGATGCACCGCCATTGGCACCACTTGTACCACTATCTTTCGCCGGTTGGCCGTTTCCTTTCGCTCCACCGCCCGATTTCGGTGCATTCTTACCGGAGCTCAGGTCACCCAACAAGTCGTCAACGCCAGAGGCTGCAGCGGCTTTTTCGGCCGCAGCCTTTTTAGCAGCAGCTGCTTTATCTGCCGCAGCTTTCTTATCGGCAGCGGCTTTCTCGCCTGCAGCTTTTTTGTCTGCTGCTGCTTTTTCCGCTGCGGCTTTCTTATCAGCCGCCGCTTTTTCAGCAGCGGCCGCTTTCGCGGCGGCGGCTTTTTCTGCTTTCTCAGCGGCAGCTTTCTCGGCTGCTGCTTGCTTAGCGGCTTCAGCCTGTGCTTTCTTCGCAGCGTCCGCGGCAGCTTTAGCAGCTTGTGCTTCGGCAACTTTCTTCGCATCAGCAGCGGCTTTAGCAGCTTCCGCCTCAGCTTTTTTCTGTGCGTCCGCAGCGGCTTTCTTCGCGGCATCTGCCGCTTGTTTCGCCTGTGCATCAGCTTTAGCCTTCGCGTCTGCAGCAGCCTTCGCCGCAGCTTCTTCAGCCTGTTTCTGTTGCTCTTGCGCTTTCGCGGCGGCGGCTTCAGCTTGCTTCTGCTGTTCCGCCTGTTCGCGCACTTTTTCCTGCGCGGCTAAGCGTTCTTTTTCCAGCTGCTTCAGTCGCTCTTGCTCAGCTGCCTGTTTCTCGCGAAGTTCTTCAGCTTGCTGCTGCGCCTGCTTTTCACGCTGCTCTTCAGCACGTTTCGCGCTTGCCTGCTGTTGCTGCTGCCTGTCGTACTGTTGCACAACGGCTCCAGGATCGACCATAACGGCGTCGATGGACGAACCGCCACCGCCGCCGGCTGAAGCATCAATGTGCTCATCGAACGAACTCCAGATCAGCGCTGCAAATAAAATGACATGCAGCACCGCTGAAATAATTATCGCCCTTTTGAGCTTGTCGTTTTGTTCGGTTGCCTTTGACACTCTCGGTTCCCAAAAAACTGTTCGCCTGTTACGTGCTATCTTTCAAGCCAGCAAAACGCCGTCATCAGATTGGCTGCGTCATCAAGCCAACCGATTTTACGCCTGCACTGTGTAACAAGTTCAGCGCTTTAATTATTTCATCATAAGGCACGTCTTTCGCACCACCGATTAAAAAGACCGTTTTCGGATTGGTCTGCAGGCGACTTTTCGCTTCCGCGATAACCTGCTCCGGCGGCAGTTGATCCATACGATCTTTCTCAACCACCACGCTGTATTGCCCAATACCGGAAACTTCAATAATGACCGGGGGTTCGTCGTTACTGCTGACGGCTTGCGATTCGGTCGCATCCGGCAGGTCGACTTCCACACTCTGCGTAATGATCGGTGCGGTTGCCATAAAGATCAGCAACAGCACCAGCAGTACGTCGAGCAGCGGTACAATATTGATTTCGGACTTGAGTTCGCGACGACCTCGTCCACGCGTTCTGGCCATGGCTTACCCCTTGTTGCTCTCGCTAACGGTAAACGCCTGGCGGTGCAGAATCGCGGTGAACTCTTCCATAAAGTTGTCGTAATTCAGTTCCAGTTTGTTCACGCGCTGGTTCAGACGGTTGTAGGCCATAACCGCCGGGATTGCCGCAAACAGACCGATAGCCGTTGCAATCAACGCTTCCGCGATACCCGGTGCAACCATTTGCAGTGTCGCCTGTTTTACCGCGCCCAGCGCGATAAATGCGTGCATGATCCCCCAAACGGTACCGAACAGACCGATATACGGGCTGATGGAGCCAACGGTTCCGAGGAATGGAATATGCGTTTCCAGCGTTTCCAGCTCACGGTTCATCGAGATACGCATCGCACGGGAAGCCCCCTCAACGACCGCTTCCGGCGCGTGGCTATTTGCCCGATGCAAACGGGCAAATTCTTTGAACCCGCTGTAGAAAATTTGTTCTGAGCCAGCCAAATTATCACGACGCCCCTGGCTTTCCTGGTACAGGCGCGACAATTCAATGCCAGACCAGAACTTGTCTTCAAATGCTTCGGCTTCACGTGAAGCAGCATTAAGAATACGGGTCCGCTGGATAATAATGGCCCAGGATGCGATTGAGAAACCAATCAAAATCAACATGATAAGTTTAACCAGAAGGCTTGCCTTCAGGAACAAATCAAGGATATTCATGTCAGTCACTGCTTAAACTCCGCGACAATAGACTTGGGAAGCGCACGAGGCTTCATTTTGAGTGGATCAACGCAAACAATCAGAACTTCGGCTTCATTCAGCACGGTGTTCTCTGCGTTGACAATGCGTTGCGTGAAAACCAAAGAGGTGCCACGCATTGACGTAATTTCGGTTTGAACTTCGAGCATATCGTCGAGCCGGGCAGGCGCAAAATACTCGAGGGTCATCTTGCGCACCACAAAGGCTACACGTTCAGCCAACAGGACCTGCTGACTGAAGTGATGATGACGCAGCATCTCTGTGCGCGCTCTTTCATAAAAAGCGACGTAGCTGGCGTGGTAAACCACCCCACCGGCATCGGTATCTTCATAGTAGACACGAACCGGCCATCGAAACAGCGTTGTATTCACTTTACATCCCGGTAATGCAACAAAAGGTTAGTGCTTTCAAACTTCGCTACTATACGCGCGGGAATGGTGCTTTGGAATGGGGGAAAGTAAACGGAGAGTAAAAAATTATGGGCTTATGCAAGCCCATAAATATTTAAGGATGTTTCTTATTCAAAAGAAGAAGAAAAACAGACCAACAACGAGGACGATATCCGCGATCAGCGGGCAGAAGATACCCTGCCAGTGTACGGCACGAGGACGAAAGCCAACGCCGTGAATGATGCCTGCGCAGACCGCCCACATCAGCAGAAAACCATGCCAGATTTCAAGCTCACTGGTTTTGGCCGCGAAACGTGACGGATCCCAGAATATGCAGCCGGCCAATACGATTGCCAGCACAAATGAAAGCGCCCGCAAGGGGCGCTTGTCCATCGCGTTGTATAACATCGCGATAATGTTGGTCATTAGCTATCTTCTTGTCCGGCTTTGCCTGATTCAACGTGCTCAAGCGCCAGCGCTGTGATTATCCCAAATGCACAGGCAAGAAGCGTTCCCAAAATCCATGCGAAATACCACATTTTAAGCTCCTTACTTAGTACAGAGAGTGGGTGTTGCTTTCAATATCTTCTTTAGTGATGCGACCAAACATCTTCCAGTAACACCAGCCGGTGTACAGCAGAATGATCGGTACGAACACACAAGCTACATACGTCATCAGATTCAGCGTCAGCTGGCTGGACGTTGCATCCCACATGGTCAAACTTGCGTTCATCATGGTGCTGGATGGCATCACAAACGGGAACATTGCGATACCGGCAGTCAGGATGATGCAGGCTAACGTCAGTGAAGAGAAGACGAATGCCCAGGCCCCTTTCTCCATACGAGAAGTCAGAATGGTCAACAGCGGCAGAACCACGCCCAGTGCAGGAACCAGCCACAGGATAGGTGCATTGTTAAAGTTCACCATCCATGCGCCAGCCACGCGAGCCACTTCTTTGGTCAGCGGGTTGGAGGCGGCATGATGATCCAGGGCTGAGGTCACAACATAACCGTCAATACCGTAAATCACCCATACACCGGCCAGCGCGAAGCAGACCAGAGTCACCAGCGCCGCAACCTGTGAAGTTGCACGAGCACGCAGATGCAGTTCACCTACCGTACGCATCTGCAGATAGGTCGCACCCTGGGTGATGATCATCCCAACGCTCACGACACCAGCCAGCAGACCAAACGGATTCAGCAACTGGAAGAAGTTACCGGTGTAGTACAAACGCATGTAGTCATCTACGTGGAACGGAACCCCTTGCAGCAGGTTGCCGAACGCCACGCCAATCACCAGCGGTGGCACGAAGCTACCAATGAAGATGCCCCAGTCCCACATGTTGCGCCAGCGCATGTCTTCAATCTTGGAGCGGTAATCAAAACCGACCGGACGGAAGAACAAAGACGCCAGTACCAGGATCATCGCCACATAGAAACCGGAGAACGCAGCGGCATACACCATCGGCCAGGCAGCGAACAGTGCGCCACCCGCGGTGATAAGCCAAACCTGGTTACCGTCCCAGTGCGGGGCGATAGAGTTAATCATAATTCGACGCTCGGTATCATTACGACCGAGGAAACGGGTGAGCATGCCCACCCCCATGTCGAAGCCATCAGTGACCGCGAAACCAATCAGCAGAATGCCAACCAGCAGCCACCAGATAAAACGCAATACTTCATAATCGATCATTTGACGACTCCTGTCTTAGCGTGCCGGCTGAGAAGTCACAGTGGACTGCTCGTAGTGATAACGACCGGTTTTCAGGCTACTCGGCCCAAGGCGTGCGAACTTGAACATCAGATACAGTTCAGCCACCAGGAACAGGGTATACAGGCCGCAAATCAACAGCATCGAGAAGATGAGGTCGCCAGCAGTCAGCGAAGAGTTCGCTACGGCTGTTGGTAACACTTCACCAATCGCCCACGGTTGACGACCGTACTCTGCGACAAACCAACCGGATTCAATAGCAATCCACGGCAGAGGAATCGCGTACAGCGCAGTGCGCAGCAGCCATTTTTTCTCACCGATACGGTTACGAAGCACAGTCCAGAAGGACACCGCGATAATTGCCAGCATCAGAATGCCGCATGCCACCATGATACGGAAAGCGAAGTACAGCGGCGCAACGCGAGGGATAGAATCTTTCGTTGCCTGCTGAATTTGCGCTTCGGTCGCGTCGGTGACGTTATCCGTATAGCGTTTCAGCAGCAGACCATAACCCAGGTCTTTCTTCATGCTGTTGAACTGGTCGCGAACGGCCTGGTCGGTAGTACCAGCACGCAGTTCTTCCAGCAACTGATACGCTTTCATCCCGTTACGGATACGCTCTTCGTGCTGCACCATCAGGTCTTTCAGACCAATGACCGGTGTATCAACAGAGCGGGTGGCGATGATGCCCAGCGCATAAGGAATTTGAATCGCAAAATGGTTTTCCTGCGCATCCTGGTCCGGAATACCGAACAGCGTAAAGGAAGCCGGTGCAGGCTGAGTTTCCCATTCTGCTTCAATCGCTGCGAGTTTGGTTTTCTGCACGTCGCCCATTTCGTAACCAGACTCATCACCCAGAACGATAACAGACAGAATGGCAGCCATACCAAAGCTGGCCGCGATGGCAAAAGAACGTTTAGCAAACGCGAAGTCACGACCGCGCAGCATATAGTAGGAGCTGATACCCAGAACGAACATCGCGCCGCATACATAACCAGATGCCACAGTGTGAACAAATTTCACCTGTGCTACCGGGTTGAGCACCAGTTCAGAGAAGCTCAGCATCTCCATACGCATGGTTTCGAAGTTGAAATCCGCTGCGATTGGGTTCTGCATCCAGCCGTTCGCAACCAGAATCCACAGCGCGGACAGGTTAGAACCCAGGGCCACCAGCCAGGTGACACACATATGCTGGACTTTACCCAAACGGTCCCAGCCGAAGAAGAACAGACCTACAAAGGTGGATTCGAGGAAGAAGGCCATCAAACCTTCGATCGCCAGTGGCGCACCGAAAATATCCCCTACATAGTGGGAGTAGTAAGACCAGTTAGTCCCGAACTGGAACTCCATGGTCAGACCGGTAGCCACACCCAGAGCGAAGTTGATACCAAACAACTTGCCCCAGAACTTGGTCATATCTTTATAAATCTGTTTGCCGGAAAGGACGTAGACCGTTTCCATAATGGCCAGCAAGAACGCCATACCGAGCGTCAGTGGCACAAACAGGAAGTGGTACATCGCGGTCAAGGCAAACTGTAAGCGCGACAGTTCGACTATATCTAACATCATGACTCCTTGCTCATCGCATGAAGACTCCGAGAGTGAACCCCGTTAGAAAGGGTCACACGCATGCCCCAATACAAATTTATCTGCTTCCTTACGCCGCTACTCTTTCTTCTCTTGTGAAGAAAGGACAATGGAGAAAGGTTACAAACATGTTAATAAAACACTCAAATTGATCCCGCAATTATATTACGCCGTAAAATCCTTACAATAAACAGGTTTTTATCGAGACAAATTTGCATTTTTCGATAGTGATCAATTTATAGCTAATTTACCACTTTCAGACCAATTTGATCTGCAGCAATTTAACCTCTTTTGATGCTGTTTTCCAAGTTTTAAACATTGATTTAAATCAATTTTCAAATTTAATGTTAATAGTGTTTAACACTCGCATGACTAGTGAACGCGATGTTAACAACATGTTTTTCAATGAGTAATTGCCGTTACTACAAATGATAGGATATTTATTTAAATGTACACGATCTTTTAACCAGCCAGGCTGACAAAATTGATAGCAGATAAAGAATCACTAATGCTAGGTAGCTCACAGTTTTTTGTTTAGCAAGTCATGGATTTGTTATTTCATACAAATTATTCATTTAAATTTTACTTATAATTAACACCAAGATGTAACTATCTCAGCTGGAAGAGAAAACGTTCCACATTGACCGATGCATTGCGTTTGGTGTTCTGCGAGAGAACGCTGGCTTTTCGCTTAAATCATCACTGAAAGTTATCTTTAACGCCCACTCTGCACTTATGTGGCAAAGATTAAATATGCCACAAACATTTCATTATCATTTTTATCCTAAAATTAACAAAAATGAATTGTGACATATAATATTAAAAAATAAAAAACCGTTACGTCGTTCACAAGTTAATTAGTAATTGTGATTTTTGAAATTATTAAAAACACGATATAAATGGCGCGCATAACAAAATAAGATTTCGATCACAAACATGGCAAGTAATTTATTACCCAATTTTCTAATAAATTAAAACCGGTCAAGAAAACATGACATATCTTGCTGATTATAAAAGACTTTTATTATAACCAAATATAACAATCATTTTTCTCAGGATATTTTGAAAATAGATCAATTGCTTCCTTTTTCGCTTCCACAGAAACTCCAACCCTATTAAGAGGTTGTCACAATCCATGTTCTAAATATTAGAAAATAATTTCACTTATTGACCATCAGCCCTACAGAGGATTACCCATGAAGAAATCTACACTTGTTATTGGCGTCATCGGTGCTGACTGCCATGCAGTAGGTAATAAAGTTCTGGATCGCGTTTTTACCGCTCATGATTTTCACGTAATCAACCTCGGGGTGATGGTGAGCCAGGATGAATATATTGATGCTGCGATTGAAACAGGCGCCGATGCCATCGTGGTGTCCTCTATCTACGGTCATGGCGACATTGATTGCCTCGGATTACGTGAGCGCTGCATCGAACGCGGCCTTGGCGACATTCTGCTGTACGTCGGCGGCAACCTGGTCGTCGGTAAACATGACTTCGCCGATGTGGAAGTGAAGTTTAAAGAGATGGGCTTTAACCGGGTCTTCGCCCCCAGTCACGATCTGGAAGATGTTTGCGCGCTTATCACTAATGATATTCACCAACACAATGGCCTCGAACAGCGTTGCCTGGAAGAGGCCATCTGATGCAAACAGTTTCTGTCGATATCGGCTCGACATGGACCAAGGCAGCCCTCTTCGCCCATGAAGGCGAGGATTTAACCCTGATAAACCATGTCCTGACCCCAACCACCACACATCATCTGGCAGACGGTTTTTTTGCCAGCCTGAATCAGGTGCTGAATGTTGCCGATGCTCGCCCGTTACTGAAAAGTGGTGAAGTGCAGTTGAAATACTCCTCCTCAGCGAAAGGTGGGCTTGCCGTTGCAGCAATGGGGCTGGTGCCTTCCATTACGCTGGAATCGGCAAAAGTTACCGCCCATTCGGCAGGAGCGAAAATCGCGCAATATTATTCGTACAAGCTGAACCGTCATGACATCCAGGAGCTGGAGTCATCCCCTCCAGATATTCTGCTGTTTACCGGCGGTACAGATGGTGGCGAAGAAAGTTACGGCCTGGCGAATGCGCATGCGCTGGCAGGCTCAAAGCTTGATTGCGCCATTATCTACGCCGGAAACCGGGACATTCAGGACGAAATACAAACGATTCTGGGACATAAGGATTTGACCACGGTAGACAACATTCTGCCTGACCTCGATCACCCGAATCCGTTTGCCGCACGCCAGGCGATTTGTGATGTGTTCTTGTCACGCATTGTCAAAGGCAAAGGTCTGGACGTCATTGTTGGCGAAACAGGCGAAGAGCCAATGCCGACGCCATGGACGGTATATGAGTTAGTGAAAGCCATTAGCGATTACGACAGCGCATGGAAGGAATTCATGCTGATTGATATGGGCGGAGCCACCACGGATGTCTATTCGGCCAGCGCGAATACCCTCTCCCCCGATACCGTCCTGCATGGTGTTCCTGAACCGTTCGTCAAACGTACCGTAGAAGGCGACCTGGGCATGCGCGTTTCCGCCGTCGTGGTGGGAGAAAGCACGCAGGATATGGTGAAAGTCATCTTCGCCCAACAACCACAGCGCGAGGAAGCGTTTTATCGCTACCTGCGCCATCTGGTAGGGCAACCGGATTACCTGCCACTCAGTGAGGAAGAGAAATATTACGACACCCTGCTGGCAGGTTTATGCGTGGGCTATGCCGCTGAGCGCCACGCGGGCACTAAAAAGCAGGTTTGCACCTGCGTGGGTAACGTGGATTTACAGATGGGTCGCGATCTCACCACCGTACGCAAAGTCGTCGGTTCAGGGGGATGGCTCTCTCGCGCCAGCCAGTTCGATATCCATAACTGGCTCAAATACCGGGAGCTGGACGACCAGGGGAAAAGAATTCTGTTACCGAATCAGTTTGAGTATTACCGCGATTCAAATGGCCTGCTCCCGCTTCTGGCAAACGTCGCCAGGCTGTACCCGCAAGCCGCTGCTCGCACCAGCATTCAGTGTTTAACCCTATAAAACTTAAGGCAGCTACGAATGGAACTTCGAAATAAAAAATTGACCCATGACGAATTCATGACCGAAAGGCATCAGGTATTACAAACCTGGGAAACCGGCAAAGACGTTGAGAACTTCGAAGATGGCGTGAAGTACCAGCAATCAATTCCAGATAAAAAACGCTTCTCCCTTGCCCTGCTGAAAGCCGATCAGGAAGGTAAAACCCTGAGCCAGCCACGTGCAGGCGTAGCATTAATGGATGAGCATATTGCGCTGCTCAAAACATTGCAGGAAGAGTGCGACCTCCTGCCGAGTACTATCGATGCCTATACCCGTCTGAACCGCTATGAAGAAGCCGCTGTCGGGATCCAGAAATCCATCGAAGCAGGTACTTCCAAGCTGAATGGTTTACCAGTCGTCAATCACGGGGTTGCTGCCTGCCGCCGGATGACTGAATCGCTGGAAAAACCGATCCAGGTTCGCCACGGTACGCCGGATGCGCGCCTGCTGGCAGAAATCGCCATGGCCAGTGGCTTCACCAGCTACGAAGGCGGCGGTATCTCCTACAACATCCCTTACGCCAAACGCGTCACTCTGGAAAAATCCATTCGCGACTGGCAGTACTGCGACCGTCTGATGGGTCTGTACGAAGAGAACGGCATTCGCATCAACCGTGAGCCGTTTGGCCCGCTGACCGGTACCCTGATCCCGCCGTTTATGTCCCACTCGGTGGCGATTATTGAAGGTCTGCTGGCGCTGGAACAAGGCGTGAAATCCATTACCGTCGGCTACGGCCAGGTCGGTAGCCTGACGCAGGATATCGCCGCTATTCAGGCGCTGCGTGAACTGTCCCACGAATACTTCCATAACCATGGTTTCGACGATTACGAACTGAGCACCGTTTTCCACCAGTGGATGGGCGGATTCCCGGAAGATGAAGCGAAAGCCTTTTCTGTTATCGCTTGGGGTGCAGCGGTTGCTGGTATGTCGGGTGCCACAAAAGTGATCACCAAAAGCCCGCACGAAGCGTTCGGTATCCCAACCGCGGCAGCTAACGCCCAGGGTCTGAAAGCGTCACGCCAGATGCTCAACATGGTCAGCGACCAGAAATTCCCGCAGTGCGCTGCCGTGGAGCAGGAAGTTGACCTGATTAAGAGCGAAGTCCGCGCGGTGTTGAAGAAAGTCTTCGAACTGGGCAATGGCGACATTGCGCGCGGTACGGTGCTGGCCTTTGAAGCTGGCGTGCTGGATGTACCTTTCGCTCCTGCCGCCTGTAACGCCGGTAAGATCCTGCCTGTTCGCGATAACACAGGCGCAATCCGTATTCTTGAAGCCGGTGCCGTGCCGCTGCCGAAAGATATTCTCGCCCTGCACCACGACTATGTCGCAGAGCGCGCACATTTTGAAGGCCGCAAGCCTTCTTTCCAGATGGTCATTGATGACATCAACGCCGTATCCCACAGTAAATTAATAGGAAGACCATAATGAAAATCAAAAAGGCCCTTTTCACCGCTGGCTACTCCTCATTTTATTTTGACGATCAGCAGGCCATCAAAAATGGTGCCGGTCATGACGGGTTTATCTACACCGGCGATCCGGTCACGCCTGGATTTACCTCTGTTCGTCAGGCGGGTGAATGTGTTTCCGTACAACTGATTCTGGAAAACGGTGCGGTAGCTGTGGGCGATTGCGCAGCGGTGCAATATTCAGGTGCAGGCGGTCGTGACCCGCTGTTCCTGGCTGAAAACTTCATTCCGTTCCTCAACGACCACATCAAGCCGTTGCTGGAAGGTCGTGACGTTGATTCGTTCCTGACCAACGCCCGTTTCTTTGATGAATTGCGTATTGACGGCCATCTGCTGCATACCGCCGTACGTTATGGTCTGTCTCAGGCACTGCTCGACGCGGCGGCACTGGCTACCGGTCGTCTGAAAGCCGAAGTGGTTTGTGATGAATGGCAACTGCCATGCGTTCCGGAAGCCATTCCGTTATTTGGTCAGAGCGGCGACGACCGTTATATCGCCGTCGACAAGATGATCCTCAAAGGTGTGGATGTCCTGCCGCATGCCCTGATCAATAACGTTGAAGAGAAGCTGGGCTTTAAAGGTGAAAAACTGCGTGAGTACGTCCGCTGGTTGTCTAACCGCATCCTGAGCCTGCGCACCAACGAAAGCTATCACCCGACGCTGCATATTGATGTCTACGGCACCATTGGTCTGATCTTCGATATGGATCCAGTGCGTTGCGCCGAATACATCGCCAGCCTGGAAGCCGAAGCTCAAGGTCTACCGCTGTACATTGAAGGCCCGGTTGATGCCGGTAACAAGCCGGATCAGATCCGCATGTTAACCGAGATCACTCAGGAGCTGACTCGTCTGGGTTCCGGCGTGAAAATCGTTGCGGATGAATGGTGTAACACCTATCAGGACATCGTGGACTTCACCGACGCGGGCAGCTGCCACATGGTGCAGATTAAAACCCCGGATCTGGGCGGTATTCACAACATCGTTGATGCAGTGCTGTATTGCAACAAACACGGAATGGAAGCCTATCAGGGCGGTACCTGTAACGAAACGGAAATCAGTGCTCGTACCTGCGTACACGTCGCGCTGGCCGCGCGTCCAATGCGCATGCTGATCAAACCGGGTATGGGTTTCGATGAAGGTCTCAACATCGTGTTTAACGAAATGAACCGCACCATCGCGCTGTTGCAAACTAAGGATTAAGAGATGGCACGCACATTTAAGATCTTATCGCCTACGGCTATCCTGGGTTATGGCTTCCCGGAAGAAAGTTTTCGTAAAGCCATGGAAGAGTCACCGGATCTTATTGCTGTTGACGCAGGTTCCTCCGATCCTGGCCCCCACTACCTGGGGGCAGGTAAACCCTTTACTGACAGGGCCGGTGTGAAACGCGATCTGCGCTATATGATTGTGGCAGGCGTTAAGAACAACATCCCGGTAGTGATCGGCACAGCCGGTGGTTCTGGCGCAGCTCCGCATCTGGAGTGGTGTCGCCAAATAATCCATGAGATCGCGCAGGAAGAAAAACTGTCTTTCTCAATGGCGCTAATTCCGTCTGATGTCGACAAAGAAATCGTTCATCAGGCACTGGATAACGGCAAAATCACCGCGCTCGATTTTGTGCCTGAACTGACTCACGAGGCCATTGAAGAGAGCACCTACATTGTCGCGCAGATGGGCGTCGAGCCTTTCCAGCGTGCGCTGAAAGCCGGTGCACAGGTGGTCCTGGGCGGACGTGCCTACGATCCGGCCTGCTTCGCCGCGCTGCCGATTATGCAGGGCTTTGATGAAGGTCTGGCGCTTCATTGCGGTAAGATCCTTGAGTGTGCTGCCATTGCCGCCACCCCTGGCTCCGGCTCCGATTGTGCGATGGGGATTATCGACGACAACGGCTTTACGCTGAAGGCGTTCAATCCCAAGCGTAAGTTCACTGAAACTTCTGCTGCGGCGCACACCCTGTACGAGAAGTCAGATCCTTACTTCCTGCCAGGGCCAGGCGGTGTGCTGAACCTGAAAGCATGCACTTTCACCCAGGTTAACGAGGGTGAAGTGTATGTCAGCGGTTCACGCCATGAAGAAACACCGTATGCGTTGAAACTGGAAGGTGCACGCCAGGTTGGCTTCCGTTGCCTGACCATCGCCGGAACACGCGACCCGATTATGATTGCCGGGATTGACACGATTCTTGAAGAGGTACAGGCAAGCGTTGCACGTAACCTCTCCCTGAATGACGACAGTATCCGCATGACGTTCCACTTGTACGGTAAGAACGGTGTGATGGGCAACCATGAGCCGATGAAAACAGCGGGCCATGAACTGGGAATTTTACTGGATGTCGTTGCGCCGACGCAGGACATCGCCAACAGCGTTTGCTCGCTGGTGCGCTCTACCCTGCTGCACTACGGCTATGAAAATCGCATTGCGACTGCGGGCAACCTCGCCTTCCCGTTCTCGCCATCTGATATTCAGAGTGGACCGGTGTATGAGTTCTCGATCTATCACCTGATTGAAGCGAGCGATGCGCTGCGTTTTGATTTCCACATTGAACAGGTGACGCCAGAAGGAGTTCAGGCATGAAACACTCAATTTGTTCACTGGCACAAGTTATTCGCTCGAAAAACGCCGGACCGTACGAACTGGTTTTAGATATTTTATTTAAAACCCGGGAAGATTATCAGCGCGTAAAACGCTCAGAGCAATTAACACCGCAGCTTATTGCCGGTTTATATAACGTTAAACCTGACTTTATTCACAATATTGTATGGTTCGATCCGGCGAATGCCGTAAAAATCGTCATGCCGCGCGATATTATTTCCGGCAACGTCGGTGACAATGATGTTTATGGTGCACAGCAACACGCACCATTATTAAGTATTGAGTTCGACTTGTAACAAAAAACACAATAACAACCATTGGGGCACAGAATTCAGCTGTATCACAGTGCTTCGAATTATTCATGCGGTTGGTCACAACAGGCGTGCGTCTGAGCTGCTGTCCAGGCTCAGGCGCACGCCACCCTACACAATTCCAATTACCAACCTTTATCCGATGGAGTACACATGAAGAAAATAAGTTTAACGAAGATGATCATATTAGGCCTGATACTCGGCATGATTGCCGGGGTGGTCATAAATAATATGGCCGCGGCTGAAACAGCAAAATCTTATGCAGCAGACATTTCCATTTTCACCACTATATTCTTACGTATGGTGAAAATGATTATCGCACCATTGGTTATTTCAACTCTGGTTGTGGGTATTGCCAAAATGGGCGATGCCAAAACGCTCGGACGTATATTTTCGAAAACCTTCTTCCTGTTTATTTGCGCGTCATTGCTGTCAATCGCGCTGGGTCTGGTTATCGTTAATATCTTCCAGCCAGGCGCAGGTATCAACTTTGTGCCACATGACGTCGGCGCTGTTGCCGCCGTTAAGTCAGAGCCATTCACGCTGAAAGTGTTCATCTCACACGCGGTACCGACCAGTATTGTCGATGCGATGGCGCGTAACGAAATTCTGCAGATCGTCGTATTCTCCATCTTCCTTGGTTGCAGCCTCGCTGCGATTGGTGAAAAAGCCGACCCTATTGTGAAAGTGCTGGATTCACTGGTGCACGTGATGCTGAAGCTGACGGGTTACGTCATGCTGTTTGCGCCACTGACCGTTTTTGCCGCTATTTCAGGTCTGATTGCCGAACGTGGTCTGGGTGTGATGGTTAGCGCCGGGATCTTCATGGGTGAGTTCTACCTGACGCTGGGTATGCTGTGGGCGATCCTGATTGGCCTGTCTACTATGATCGTCGGGCCTTGCATCGCACGGTTAACTAAATCAATCCTCGAACCCGCTTTGCTGGCCTTTACCACTTCAAGCTCTGAAGCCGCCTTCCCGGGTACGCTGGACAAGCTGGAAAAATTCGGCGTTTCCTCAAAAATTGCCAGCTTCGTTCTGCCTATCGGTTACTCCTTTAACCTGGTCGGCTCCATGGCTTATTGCTCCTTTGCCACTGTCTTTATTGCTCAGGCGTGCAACATCGAACTGAGCATGGGCGAGCAAATTACCATGTTGTTAATTCTGATGCTGACCTCTAAAGGGATGGCGGGTGTACCGCGCGCCTCGATGGTCGTTATCGCCGCCACACTGAACCAATTCAACATTCCGGAAGCGGGTTTGATCCTGCTTATGGGTGTCGATCCGTTCCTCGATATGGGTCGTTCCGCTACCAACGTCATGAGTAACGCCATGGGCGCTGCCATTGTGGGCCGTTGGGAAGGCGAACACTTCGGCCAGGGTTGCCGTGGAACTGCGCCAGTGAAGTCACCGGAACAGGAACGCCCGGTTACCGAAACGGAAGTCGCTTTGTCCTGATACTACGTTATTGCCGGATGGCGCTTGCGCTTATCCGGCCTACATAACGTTTAACTATCCGTAGGCCGGATTAGGCGGTACGCCGCCATCCGGCATCAAGATGAGCACACCAACAGGAATGCATAATGAATAAAACAATTCTCGGCGTGAGTCTCTTTTCTTTCAGTGTCTTGTTTAGCGCAACCACATTCGCGCAAACCACGCCCGACTACGCCAAGCTGATAGAACAGGCTCATCAGAAGTACAAAAGTAATAACGATGGAAAAGTCGCCGACTACATCCCTGCTCTGGCGACCTATAGCCCGAAAAATTTTGCCATCACCATTGCGACGGTGGACGGCAAGATCTACCAAGTTGGCGATGTTAACAAACCTTTCCCAATGGAATCCCTGAGTAAAGTGTTCACCATGGCGCTCGCCATGGAGCAGCACGGTCCTCAGGTAGTGCTGGATAAACTTGGCGCCAATGCCACCGGCATGCCGTTCAACTCAGGTTTGGCCGTTGAACTGACCAAAGGCGCGCCTGAAAACCCACTGGTAAACGCCGGGGCCATGAGCACCGTTAGCCTGATTGAAGCCAAAGACAAAACCGATCGTTGGAACAAAATCCTCGACAACCTGAACGTCTGGGCCGATGCCACTCTCACCGTGAACGAACCGGTTTTCAAATCTGAAATGGAAACCAACCAGCACAATCAGGCGCTGGCCAAACTGATGGAATCCTATAACAGCTTCTATGGCAACACTGACGAAGCCGTTGAAATTTATACCCGCCAGTGCTCGGTGGATATCACCGTTGAGCAACTGGCCAAAATGGGTGCCGTACTGGCAAACAAAGGCAAATCTCCGTTCAACGGCAAACAGTTGCTGAATGAGAAATATGTTCCACAGGTACTGGCAGAAATGGCAATTGCCGGACTGTACGACGGCAGCGGTAAATGGCTATACACCGTTGGCATTCCGGCGAAAAGCGGCGTCGGCGGCGGCATGGTTGCCGTCGTCCCAGGCGAATATGCGATTGCGGTCTATTCTCCGCCGCTTGATGAAGCCGGAAACAGCGTTCGTGCCCAGAAAACTATCGAATATGTCGCCGAAGCGACAAAAGCCAACGTCTTTTTAGCCAAATAACTTTACGCCGGATGGCACATTGCTTATCCGGCAAACAATACGAAGAGGTGAGAAGTAAACATGTCTAAACCATTTGTCTGGCAGGAACTCTTTGTTCAGAGTAAAGATAGTACCGAATATGAATTACTGAGTAACCAGCACGTTACGGTAACGGAGTTAGACGGAGAGGAAGTTATCAAGGTTGCACCGGAAGCGTTAACCTTGTTAGCACAGCAGGCGTTTTATGAGGCTTCATTTTTCCTGCGCGCCGGACATTTAAAACAGATTGCCAGCATTTTGCACGATCCACAGGCCAGCGGTAACGATAAGTACGTCGCATTGCAGCTGCTGCGCAATGCAGAGGTTTCAGCTAAAGGTGTACTGCCTAACTGCCAGGACACCGGGACGGCAACCATTGTGGCCTGCAAAGGACAACATGTCTGGACAGGCGGCGATGACGCCGAAGCCTTAAGCAAAGGCGTGTATACCACCTTCACCGAAAACAATCTGCGCTACTCGCAAAATGCCCCGCTGGACATGTATACCGAGGTCAATACTCAGACAAACCTGCCGGCGCAAATTGACATCAGCGCCACGCCGGGTAATGAATATAAATTCCTGTTCGTTAACAAAGGCGGCGGTTCTGCCAATAAGGCGGCGTTATTCCAGGAAACCAAATCCATTCTGCAGCCGGAAAAGCTCACTGCGTTCCTGATCGAAAAAATGAAATCACTGGGTACAGCCGCTTGTCCGCCGTATCACATCGCTTTTGTGGTTGGGGGCTTATCCGCCGACCAGACGCTGAAAGTCGCCAAACTGGCTTCAACCAAATATTACGATAATCTGCCCACCAGCGGGAACGAGCTGGGCCAGGCGTTCCGTGATACGGCGCTGGAAGCCGAGTTGCTCAATGCCAGCCGTGAGTTTGGCATCGGGGCGCAGTTTGGCGGCAAATACTTTGCCCACGATATTCGCGTAATTCGCTTACCGCGCCACGGCGGCTCCTGCCCAATCGCGATGGCCCTCTCCTGCTCTGCCGACCGCAATATTAAAGCCAAAATTAATAAACACGGTATCTGGCTGGAAAAACTCGAGCATAATCCGGGCAAATTTATCCCCGATTCTCACCGGGTAGAAAACGGCGCCCAGACCGTACAACTGGATCTGAACCGTCCGCTGCGTGAGATCCTGCATGATCTCTCCGCCTTGCCCATTGGTACACGTCTGTCGTTAAGCGGCCCGATTGTTGTGGCTCGCGATATCGCTCACGCGAACATCAAAGCGCGACTGGATAACGGTGAACCGATGCCGGAATACATGAAAAAGCATATCGTTTACTATGCTGGTCCAGCCAAAACCCCGGAAAATCAGGCCTGTGGCTCAATGGGACCCACCACCGGCGGGCGCATGGATGGGTATGTCGATGCTTTCCAGGCACAAGGCGGCAGCCTCATTATGCTCACCAAGGGTAACCGCAGCCAGCAGGTCACTGATGCCTGTCACAAACACGGTGGATTTAGCCTCGGCAGCATTGGCGGTGCCGCAGCCCTACTGGCGCAACAGTACGTGAAGAGTCTGCAGTGTCTTGAATATCCAGAACTGGGAATGGAAGCGGTGTGGATGATGGAAGTTAAAAATATGCCCGCCTTCGTATTAGTGGATGACAAAGGTAATAACTTCTTCAGCCAGTTCGAGCAGCAGCATCGCTGCGCAACCTGTCCGGCAGGGCATTAAGGAGTTTCCATGGAAGCGCGCGCCAATAACGACAGACACCGTCAGCGTCAGCAGAAGCTGAAAGAGCAGGTTGATACCCGCGTAGCGGCGGCAACGGAGAAGAAAGGGATCCTGATTGTCTTCACCGGCAACGGAAAAGGAAAATCCACCGCAGCCTTTGGCACGGCAACGCGCGCAGTGGGTCACGGAAAAACCGTTGGCATCGCGCAGTTTATTAAAGGTCAGTGGGATAATGGTGAGTACAACACACTGCAACCGCTCGGCGTCGAATTCCATATTATGGGTACCGGATTTACCTGGGAAACCCAAAATCGGCAAGCAGATATCGAGGCGGCAACAATTGTCTGGCAGGAAAGTAAGCGCATGCTGGCTGATGCGCATTACGATCTAGTGGTGCTGGATGAACTCACCTACATGCTGGCTTACCACTATCTGGATACGCAAGAGGTTATCAGCGCCATCGAAAATCGTCCTGCCGGTCAGAGCGTTATCGTCACAGGACGCGGATGCCATACGCGGTTACTGGAACTGGCCGATACGGTCAGTGAAATACGCCCGGTCAAACACGCGTTTGACCGCGGTATTCAGGCACAGATTGGGATCGACTGGTAGCCGTTCTTTTGCCGGATAACGATGCTAACGCTTCTTATCCGGCCTACCCATCGTTGTAGGCCTGATAAGGCATAAGCCACCCTCAGGCAGCCGATACTACGGACTTACTGAGCAACCAGTTGCGGAAAATCTGTAAATGCTCGGATTCCGATTTTTCTTCACGCCACGTCATAATAAATCGATTCCCGGTACGCATCGGAACATCGCAAGGAATGACCATATCGCCACTGTCCAGATCGTGCTGAATGGCAAAACGCGGGAGCAGCGCAACGCCCAGATTAGAGCGGACCGCCGCGATCAGCATCGATAACAAATCAAATCTCGGACCTTTATTCACCAACGGACTGCTGACATCTGACAGCGCAAACCATTCCTGCCACCCTTTGATGCGCGTGCTTTGGTGCAATAGCGGGAATTCGTTTAGTAATTCGTTTACCGCCAGTTTTCGTTCCGGTTCGGCCAGCAAACAGCGACTGCATACCGGCAGAATCTCCTCTTCAAACAGGTACTCAACCCCTGACCATGGCGAATAAAAGTCTTCGCGCATGATTGCCGCGTCATACTCTCGATTGAGAAAATCACCAATATTCGCCAGGGAATGAATGTTCACGATAATATCAGGATTAAGTTTGTTAAATTCACGCAGGTTTGGGATCAGCCAGTGCGTGCTGAACGTCGGATTCACCGCCAGCTCAATAACCTGTACCGTCGGCTGCCAGGTCATTATCGTCGTCGTATCTCGTTCAAGCTTATTTAACGTTTCTTTAACGATGCTTAAATAGTGTTTGCCCGCCGCATTTAAAAAAATGCGTTTTTTGGCGTGATTAAATAGCGCGGTATTGAGAAAATCCTCCAGT
Organism: Citrobacter sp. Cf116; assembly: GCF_030336505.1. NCBI lineage: Bacteria > Pseudomonadati > Pseudomonadota > Gammaproteobacteria > Enterobacterales > Enterobacteriaceae > Citrobacter > Citrobacter sp. Cf116. The sequence continues at coordinate 384,144 of NZ_JAOWEQ010000040.1, forward strand.
GCATTTACCTGGCGGAAAACAGCACTTTGTGTTAAAGCCAGCTCTTCAGCTGCCCGGGTATAACTTTCGTGACGCGCAACCACTTCAAAAGTTACCAGCAACTCCGTCTTGGGTATTTTTCCTCTCATAACCTCTTCCATTTGCAGCGTACAAAAATAGTTTAATTTATAAAAAATAATTCAAGACACCCAGATAAGCATCGAGAGTTATATTTTATTTTATCCATTGATGTCATTGATCCAATCCATGATTTACTCACACTGATGACGGGTAAATATTAACCAATAATACTTAAGGGAAACAATAAACACAATTTAAATAAGGTTAAACTTAAGCAAATAGTGCCAATAAGTTCTTAATAATTTTTCAAGTCATCTTGTTTATTGCAGAAAAAACTTTGCGAGATTAATCAATATTATCAATGCGATAATTTTGGATAATTTCACGTTATAACTTACGGGCAAACGACTGCTTTTTATCATTCCTTGATGTAGTTTCTGCCTTTTTTTGTTAGACGTGATAAAGGACACAATGTGAAAACTTTCGGAAAGGTCTGGCTCGTTGGGGCAGGTCCCGGTGATATTTCATTGCTCACCCTCAAAGCAATGATGTGCATTAAACAGGCTGACGTCATTATTTACGATCGGCTGGTCAATCCTAAAATTTTGGAATGGGCATTACCAGATTGCCTGCTTATCAATGTCGGCAAAAACCCAGGCTTCCATTGTGTACCCCAGGATGAAATCAATGCGCTGCTTGTCCAGTATGCCCAAACTCACAATAATATTGTACGCCTGAAAGGTGGCGATCCGTATGTTTTTGGACGCGGGGCTGAAGAAGTTGAGGATCTCGTCGAGACGGGCATCCCGTTTGAAGTGGTGCCGGGTATCAGCTCAACCATTGGTGGCCTGACCTATGCCGGGATTCCGGTAACACACCGCGATTTCGCCTCGGGATTTCACGTCGTGACCGGCCATACACGGGAGGGCAACCAACAGCAGGACTGGCGTCAACTGGCAAAACTGAATGGTACGCTGGTTATCGTCATGGGTATCGCCAATCTGGCGTTTATCTGTGAGGAATTATTGATGGGTGGAAAATCAGCAGATACGCCTGCAGCGCTAATTATGTCTGCCACCCGCGATAATCAACGCCGACTGACCTGTACGCTCGGTTCACTACTGAGCAAGGCGCAGGAAGCTAACATCCTTCCCCCTGCACTGATAGTGATTGGTGATGTGGTAACCCTGAGCGATCGGCTCTCTTTTATCCCTGAAGCCTTCAAGCTGCCAGAAAACCTTTACTGTGACAGTCTGGCATGACGAAAAGACTGGGGCGACGTTTGATGCGCCGCCCGGAAAACGCGGCAAAAGTAGCTGGTTTGTGCGTATTGGAGTTTCCGGGCAATGCTGTCTATGGAATGAACGGGATCGTGCAATAACTCCCCCGCTTTTTGCATTTTTTTCTGATTCACCCAGGTTTTAAAGTTAACGCCCTGCCGTTTCTTAAAAAAACGGCTGAAATAGTTTGCGCTTAAGCAGACGTGAGCTGCTACGGATTCCAGGGATAATTCACCATACAAATTCTCATCGATATAACGCAACGCTGCCAGTAGCTTTTTCTCGTGTCGGGAAGGTTCTGTAAAATAATGACGCATGTAACTGGTCGCTGGGATAACAATCTCATCAGATTGTTGTTCTGTCTCAAAATTATCAACAATAAAATTCAATAAATTTGCTGATGCCACCAGCGTATTATTATCGACTACCGCCACCTTACTCCATTCAGTTTTTATTTTTGGTTCATCCATCCATGAGTATTCATTATCAATAATGATAGTTTTATATTCCTGATATTTTTCCCGCACCTGCCCACAGAGCATAAAACCGTACAGATGCCCCTCGCGAATTAATGGCATAGAAAACAGACTTAGCCCCGCATGACAGCTGAGTATTCTGGGTTTAAGGTGTTTTAATCCTTCAAAAGCACAATACTTGTCACACTTTTGACAACTCACACAATAGCGTTCATCCGCCCGCATTAATGTGCAGAACGAATTAAAATTATGACAATCCGAGAGAATTTTTCCGGTAACATTAACCACGACGGTGGCTAATCCAGTCGCACTGGAAAATACCTTTGCTATTGAGAAAAAACATTGTAGGTAATCATCCTGAATTTTCAACGACACGGTATCCTCCGGCATTAATCAAATTAAAGCCGGTAATATGCAGAATTTAATCAAGAGAAAGAATGATGTTCACCGCAAAAAATAATCTTATTTATGCAGATGATTATGAGTAATTTGCAAGATTCAGATAACTAAAAATAAAAAAAGGCCATCATCAGATGGCCAACCATGTCGAAACGGGACCAGCCCTTGACTACGCAGAGAGTCAGGGCTGTTTTTTATTTATTACTTAATAACGGTTTTCAGCGCTTCGCCGATATCGGCCAGGCTACGAACAGTTTTCACGCCTGCAGCTTCCAGCGCAGCGAATTTCTCATCCGCCGTACCTTTCCCACCTGCGATGATCGCACCCGCGTGACCCATACGCTTACCTTTCGGCGCAGTCACACCCGCGATGTAACCCACAACCGGCTTGGTTACATGATCTTTAATGTATGCCGCCGCTTCTTCTTCAGCGCTACCGCCGATCTCACCGATCATGACGATCGCTTCAGTCTGCGGATCTTCCTGGAACAGCTTCAGGATGTCGATGAAGTTAGAACCTGGGATCGGGTCGCCACCAATGCCCACACAGGTGGACTGGCCGAAACCGTAGTCGGTAGTCTGCTTAACCGCTTCATAGGTCAGGGTACCTGAACGGGAAACGATACCCACTTTACCCGGCTTGTGAATGTGGCCCGGCATGATGCCGATTTTGCACTCGCCCGGGGTGATAACACCTGGGCAGTTCGGGCCGATCATGCGCACGCCAGCTTCATCCAGCTTCACTTTCACGGTCAGCATATCCAGCGTCGGGATGCCTTCGGTGATGGTGATAATCAGTTTGATACCAGCATCAATCGCTTCCAGTATGGAGTCTTTGCAGAACGGTGCCGGAACGTAGATAACGGTGGCGGTCGCGCCCGTCGCTTCTACGGCTTCACGTACGGTGTTGAACACCGGCAGGCCCAGGTGCGTGGTGCCGCCTTTACCTGGCGTTACGCCGCCAACCATCTGCGTACCGTAAGCAATCGCTTGTTCGGAGTGGAATGTCCCCTGGCTACCGGTGAAGCCCTGGCAGATAACCTTGGTATCTTTATTAATTAAAACTGACATTATTTCCCCTCCACTGCGGCAACAACCTGCTGAGCTGCATCCGTCAGACTTTTCGCTGCAATAATATTCAGGCCGCTATCAGCCAGTTTTTTCGCGCCGAGTTCAGCGTTGTTACCTTCCAGACGTACCACGACCGGAACGTTTACACCTACTTCTGCTACCGCGCCGATGATACCGTCAGCGATCAGGTCGCAACGTACGATACCTCCGAAGATGTTAACCAGTACGGCTTTAACATTGTCATCTGAGAGGATAATTTTGAACGCTTCGGTTACACGCTCTTTGGTCGCACCGCCACCAACGTCGAGGAAGTTAGCCGGTTCGCCGCCGTGCAGCTTAACGATGTCCATGGTGCCCATTGCCAGGCCCGCACCGTTAACCATGCAACCGATGTTGCCGTCGAGCGCAACGTAGTTCAGTTCCCACTGCGCAGCCTGCGCTTCACGCGGATCTTCCTGAGACTGGTCGCGCATTTCGCGCAGGTCAGCCTGGCGGAACAGCGCGTTGCCGTCAGCGCCCAGTTTGCCGTCGAGGCAGATCAGGTCACCCTGCTTGGTGACAACCAGCGGGTTGATTTCGATCAGCGCCAGGTCGCGCTCCAGGAAGATAGTCGCCAGACCCATGAAGATCTTGGTGAACTGCTGAACCTGTTTACCTTCCAGACCCAGTTTGAACGCCAGCTCGCGACCCTGGTAAGGCATCGGGCCTGCCAGCGGATCGAGCGCCACTTTGTGGATCAGGTGCGGGGTTTCTTCCGCTACTTTTTCGATTTCCACGCCGCCTTCGGTAGAGGCCATGAAGACCACGCGACGGGAGCTACGGTCAACAACTGCGCCGAGGTAAAGTTCTTTACCAATGTCGGTCGCGGCTTCAACCAGAATCTGATTTACCGGTTGGCCATGAGCGTCTGTCTGGTAAGTAACCAGACGTTTACCCAGCCAGTGTTCAGCAAAAGCGCGAATGTCTTCTTTGCTGTTCACAACCTTCACACCGCCCGCTTTACCGCGGCCACCAGCGTGAACCTGACATTTCACTACCCACGGGCCAGCGCCGATTTTTGAAGCGGCTTCTTCTGCTTCACGCGGAGTAGTACAGGCATAACCCACCGGTGCCGGTAAGCCATAGCGGGCAAAAAGTTGTTTTGCCTGATATTCATGTAAGTTCATGTGTTCTGTCCATCCTTCAGGTAATCGTTATCTTTTACCCGTAGGTCTGATAAGCATCCAGACCTACGGGGCAGGTGATACTCTTATTAACTACACGTCCAGCAGCAGACGCGTTGGATCTTCCAGCAACTCTTTAATGGTTACCAGGAAGCCTACTGACTCACGACCATCGATCAGACGGTGGTCATAAGACAGCGCCAGATACATCATCGGCAGGATTTCAACCTTGCCGTCTACCGCCATCGGACGATCTTTGATGGCATGCATACCCAGGATGGCGCTCTGCGGTGGGTTGATGATCGGCGTGGACATCAGGGAACCGAACACACCACCGTTAGTGATGGTGAAGTTACCGCCCGTCAGATCTTCAACCGTCAACTTGCCGTCGCGACCTTTAACTGCCAGTTCTTTAATGTTCTTCTCGATGTCAGCCATACCCAGCAGATCCACATCACGCAGGACCGGCGTGACCAGACCACGCGGCGTGGAGACCGCCATGCTGACATCAAAGTAGTTGTGATAAACCACGTCATCGCCGTCGATGGACGCGTTCACTTCCGGATAGCGTTTCAGCGCTTCAACAACCGCTTTCACGTAGAAAGACATAAAGCCCAGACGGATACCGTGGCGTTTCTCGAACGCATCACCGTATTGCTTACGCAGGTCCATGATTGGCTTCATGTTGACTTCGTTGAAGGTGGTCAGCATGGCGGTGGAATTTTTCGCTTCCAGCAGACGCTCGGCTACGCGTTTGCGCAGACGGGTCATCGGAACACGTTTTTCGCCACGCGCGCCCAGTTGAGCCTGTGGTGCAGGTGCTGCTGCCGGCGCTTTGGCTTCGGCTTTCGCAGCCGGGGCTTTCGCCAGATGTTTTTCAACATCTTCACGCGTGATACGACCGCCGACACCGGTGCCGTTGATAGCGCTGGCTTCGAGGTTATGCTCACCCAGCAGGCGACGGATCGCCGGGCTCAGGGCATCGTTGTTCTGCTCAGCAAGAGACGCCTGCTGGCGCTGTGCCGGAGTAGAATCTTTCTCTTCAGACTTAGCGCTGGTTTCTTTACCGGTGCTGTTGCCTTCACGCAGGCGACCAAGGATCTGGCGAGAAGTGACGGTTGTCCCTTCATCTTCCAGAACCGCATCAAGAATACCGTCCGCTGATGCCGGTACTTCCAGTACCACTTTGTCAGTTTCGATTTCTACCAGTACTTCATCACGACGTACTGCATCGCCCGGTTTTTTGTGCCAGGTTGCAACCGTTGCATCCGCTACGGATTCAGGCAGGTCGGGAACAAGAATATCTACGCTACTCATTATTTATCCTTTATTTAATCGACGTTCAGCGCGTCATTTACCAGATCTTGTTGCTGCTTCTGGTGAACGGACATATACCCTACTGCCGGAGAGGCAGAGGCCGGGCGACCTGCATAACGCAGAGCTGACCCAAATGGAATTACTTCACGGAAATGATGCTGGCTGCAGTACCATGCGCCCTGGTTGAGCGGCTCTTCCTGGCACCAGACAAAATCATGTACATGAGCAAACGGTTTCAGCGCTTCCTGCACCGCTTTATGCGGGAACGGATAGAGCTGTTCGATGCGCACAATGGCAACATCTTTTTGGTCGTTCTTGCGGCGTTGCTCCAGCAGGTCGTAATAAACCTTACCAGAACACATCACGACACGCTTCACGCCTTTCGGATCAAGTTCATCGACTTCGCCAATGGCTGGCAGGAAGGTGCCATTTGCCAGTTCGTCCAGCGTAGACACCGCCAGCGGATGACGCAGCAGCGACTTCGGTGACATCACCACCAGCGGACGGCGCATACCGCGCAGCGCCTGACGACGCAGCATATGGTAAACCTGTGCCGGGGTGGACGGGACGCAAACCTGCATGTTTTGCTCAGCGCAAAGTTGCAGATAACGTTCCAGACGCGCGGAGGAGTGCTCCGGACCCTGACCTTCGTAGCCGTGCGGCAGCAGCATCACCAGACCGCACATACGGCCCCATTTCTGCTCGCCGGAAGAGATGAACTGGTCGATAACCACCTGCGCACCGTTGGCGAAGTCGCCGAATTGCGCTTCCCAGATGGTCAGCGTGCGCGGTTCTGCCGTGGCATAACCGTATTCAAACGCCAGCACCGCTTCTTCAGACAGTACGGAGTCCCATACGCGGAACGTGCCCTGGCCGTTATGCACATGCTGCAGCGGCGTGTAGGTTGAACCGTTCGCCTGATTATGAATGACCGCGTGACGGTGGAAGAAGGTTCCGCGACCGGAGTCTTCACCCGACAGACGAACCGGAATGCCTTCGTCAACCAGCGTGGCGTAAGCCAGATTCTCTGCACCACCCCAGTCGAATAGCTTCTCGCCTGCGGCCATGGCCTGACGGTCGCCGTAAATTTTGGCAACACGCGACTGCATTTCAACGGCTTCAGGCACGGTGCTGATGCGTTTTGCCAGCTCCTGCAGACGCTTCATCTCAACCTTGTTCGGGTAGCTTTCGTCCCACTCGTGGTTGAGGTACGGCGACCAGGTGAAGGAGTGCATGTTCATTGGACGCCACTCTTTCACCACGCATTCGCCAGCATCCAGCGCATCACGGTACAGATTGACCATTTCGGTCGCATCTTCCAGCGTGGCGACTTTGTCCGCTTCCAGCTTGTCAGCGTAGATTTTACGCGGGGTCGGATGCTTTTTGATTTTCTGATACATCAGCGGCTGGGTTGCGCTCGGCTCGTCGGCTTCGTTGTGGCCGTGACGGCGGTAGCACACCAGATCGATGAACACATCGCGTTTGAAGGTGTTACGGAAATCCAGAGCCAGACGCGTCACGAAAGCGACCGCTTCCGGGTCATCCGCGTTAACGTGGAAAATCGGCGCCTGAACCATCTTACCGATGTCGGTGCAGTACGGCGTAGAACGCGCATCCAACGGGTTAGAGGTAGTAAAGCCAACCTGGTTGTTAATGACGATACGCACGGTACCGCCCACTTCGTAACCACGCGCTTTCGACATGTTCAGGGTTTCCTGAACCACGCCCTGCCCGGTTACCGCCGCATCGCCGTGGATGGTGATTGGCAGTACTTTATTGCTGCTCGGCTCGTCCAGACGATCCAGGCGTGCACGTACGGAGCCGATAACCACCGGGCTAACGATTTCCAGGTGCGACGGGTTAAACGCCAGCGCCAGGTGTACCAGACCGCCTTCGGTTTCGATATCAGACGAGAAGCCCATGTGGTACTTCACGTCACCCGTGCCGAGGTGTTCTTTATGTTTGCCCGCAAATTCGTCGAACAGTTCCTGCGGGCGTTTGCCCAGTACGTTAACCAGAACGTTCAGACGACCACGGTGCGCCATGCCCAGTACCACTTCACGGGTACCGCTGTTACCCGCGTGGCGGATCATCTCTTTGAGCATTGGGATTAACGCATCACCGCCTTCAAGCGAGAAGCGTTTCGCGCCTGGGAACTTCGCGCCCAGGTAGCGTTCCAGGCCTTCTGCTGCGGTCAGTTCGCTGAGGAAGCGTTTCTTCTCTTCGCTACTGAATGCGGCACGGCCAGACTCGATACGCTGTTGAAGCCAGCGTTTTTCTTCGGTGCTGGTGATGTGCATATACTCGGCGCCAATTGGGCCGCAGTAGGTTTGTTTCAGCGCAACAACCAGGTCGCTCAGCTTCATGGTGTCTTTGCCGCCGGCAAAAGAACCTACGTTAAAGCTTTCCTGGAAATCCGCATCGGTCAGATCGTGGAAAGACGGATCCAGATCGGCCACATTTTCTTGCTGCCACAGTCCCAGCGGATCAAGATTCGCATGCTGATGACCGCGGAAACGGTAGGCGTTAATGAGCTGCAGGACTTTAACCTGCTTCACATTGGCATCAGGGTCGGAAATAGAAGAAGAGTAACGTGGGGTAATCAACGCCTGTCGACGGAAATAATCACGTGTTTTTGAGTGGAGTTGATCCGGTTTGACTCCGGTACCAGGTAACTGCTGGAACGTCGAACGCCAGTTAGCATCTACCGAGTCAGGGTCGGTTAAGAAGTCTTCATAGAGCTGTTCTATCCAGCTCTGGTTAGAACCAGAGAGGTAAGAAGAGTCCAACCAGGCTTTCAAAGCGCTGTTCTGCATCGTGATCCCTTAAGCATCTTTTCTGCTTATTTAATACTCTAAATAGATCGCGTTTCAGGAAGGTGCAAGCTTGCGAATCCCTGGGAGCTTACATCCAGTAAGTGACCAGGGTGAGCAAGTGCAGCCAACGCACATGCAACGTGAACTATGACGAGTATTTCGCCGTGGATACTACCACGCACACCGATGTGCGTGCCGGGGTTCACTTGTTGCGGACTGTCGTGTCATCTGCGTCCGCTAAGGAACCTTTAAAAACTGTCTAATAATCTTCGCTGTTCAGGCTACGACTGCGTTGCGGCCTTGTCTCGCTCTGAACATCTCGATTATTACTACTCATATGGCAGTTTTTAGAGGTTACCTGTACTACCGGGGAATCATTTCCCCGGCAACCACTACAAAATCTTACGCACTACGTTTGAGCAGCATCGACTTAATATGGCCGATGGCGCGCGTCGGGTTCAGCCCTTTAGGACATACGCTGACGCAGTTCATGATGCTATGGCAGCGGAATACGCTGAAAGCGTCACTTAAACCTTCCAGGCGGCTGTCGGTCTCGGTATCGCGGCTATCAATTAAGAAGCGATACGCGGCCAGCAGGCCTGCCGGGCCAATAAACTTGTCCGGATTCCACCAGAATGATGGGCAGGACGTTGAGCAGCATGCACACAAAATACATTCATACAGCCCATCGAGCTTCTCACGCTGCTCAGGCATTTGTAAATGCTCACGAGCCGGCGGATTTTTCCCATTATTCAACAAGTAAGGCTTAATCTTCTCATACTGTGCGTAGAATTGCCCCATGTCTACCACCAAATCGCGCACAACCGGTAAACCCGGCAGCGGGCGAATGACAATTTTCTTGCCCGGCTGATTCAGCGCAGAAATAGGTGTGATACAGGCCAGTCCATTTTTGCCGTTCATATTCAGACCGTCGGAGCCGCAGACCCCTTCACGGCAGGAGCGGCGGAACGACAGAGACGGATCTTTTTCTTTCAACTGCATCAATGCATCCAGCAGCATCATGTCGCGCCCTTCTTCCGCCTCCAGGGTGTAATCCTGCATACGCGGAGCGTCGTCAACATCCGGGTTATAGCGATAAACTGAAAACTCGAGTTTCATTGTCCTGTCTCCGCATTAATAAGTACGAATCTTCGGCGGGAATGCCGGGCGCAGCTTCGGTTCCATATTGACTTGACGTCGCGTCATGGATTCCGACTCTGGCAGGTACAGGGAATGGCACAGCCAGTTTTCATCATCACGTTCCGGGAAGTCGAAGCGGCTATGCGCGCCACGGCTTTCGGTACGGAAGTTTGCAGATACTGCAGTGGCGTACGCGGTCTCCATCAGGTTATCCAACTCCAGACACTCAACGCGCTGGGTGTTGAACTCGCTGGAGGTATCGTCCAGACGGGCATTTTTCAGGCGTTCGCGAATCGCTTTCAGCTCTTCCAAACCTTTCGCCATCGCATCGCCTTCGCGGAATACCGAGAAGTTATGCTGCATACATTCTTGCAGCGCTTTGCGAATCGCCACCGGGTCTTCACCATTACGGTTACCGTTCCAGCGGTTCAGTCGTGCCAGAGAAGCATCGATTTCATCTTCGGTCGCATCCAGCAGGTCACCCTGCTCAGCGATAGATTCCTGCAGATGCAGACCCACCGCACGACCAAACACCACCAGGTCCAGCAGCGAGTTGCCGCCCAGACGGTTGGCGCCGTGAACCGACACGCAGGCGATTTCGCCGACGGCAAACAGCCCCGGGATCACCACATCTTCGCCCTGCTCATTCACAGTCAGCGCCTGGCCAGTAACTTTGGTCGGAATACCGCCCATCATATAGTGGCAGGTTGGGATAACCGGAATCGGCTCTTTAACCGGGTCAACGTGAGCAAAGGTACGGGACAGTTCGAGAATGCCCGGCAGACGGGATTCCAGCACTTCTTTACCCAAGTGGTCGAGTTTCAGCTTAGCGTGCGGACCCCACGGGCCATCACAGCCGCGACCTTCACGGATTTCGATCATGATGGAACGCGCCACCACGTCACGACCCGCCAGGTCTTTCGCATTCGGGGCATAACGCTCCATGAAGCGCTCGCCGTGTTTGTTCAACAGATAACCACCTTCACCACGGCAGCCTTCTGTTACCAGAACGCCCGCACCGGCGATGCCGGTTGGGTGGAACTGCCACATTTCCATATCCTGCACCGGCACGCCAGCGCGGATAGCCATACCAACACCGTCACCAGTATTGATGTGGGCATTGGTGGTGGACTGATAAATACGGCCAGCACCGCCGGTCGCCAGCACGGTCGCACGGGCTTTGAAGTAAACTACCTCACCGGTTTCAATACACAGCGCGGTACAACCGACAATCGCGCCATCGGCATTTTTTACCAGATCCAGCGCATACCATTCTGAGAAGATGGTGGTATGGTTTTTCAGGTTCTGCTGATACAGCGTGTGCAACAGCGCATGACCGGTACGGTCTGCCGCTGCCGCAGTACGTGCCGCTTGCTCACCGCCGAAGTTCTTCGACTGGCCGCCAAACGGACGTTGATAAATTGTGCCATTGTCGAGGCGAGAGAACGGCAGCCCCATGTGGTCCAGCTCCAGAATTGCTTCCGGACCGGTTTTACACATATATTCAATAGCGTCCTGGTCACCAATGTAGTCCGACCCTTTAACGGTGTCGTACATGTGCCATTCCCAGTTATCTTCATGGGTATTACCGAGCGCAACGGTGATGCCACCCTGCGCGGATACGGTATGGGAACGGGTTGGGAACACTTTAGAGAGCAGCGCACAAGTCTGCCCGCTCTGGGAAATTTGCAGCGCCGCGCGCATACCTGCGCCGCCGGCACCAATCACAACAGCATCAAATTCTCTGACTGGCAGTTTCATTACACACCCCACACCACAACAAATCCATAAATGACGTAAACCACCAGCGCAACAACGATAGCCAGTTGCAGAATCAGGCGCACAGCCAGAGGTTTAACGTAGTCGGTCAACACCTGCCACATGCCGATCCAGGCATGAATCAAGATGGAGAAAAGTGCCAGCAGGGTAAAGACTTTGGTGAATGCCGATGAGAAGAAACCGGTCCAGACTTCATACGTCAGCTCGCCGCTGGTGGCGAAGAAACCGACCATAAAGATGATGTATAACGTCAGAACGATAGCGGTAGCACGGACCAGAATGAAGTCATGTACGCCGTTGCGTCCTAATGCGGAGGCGTTGCTTACCATACGAGGACTCCTGCGAGAAGTGAAAGCACGACAATGATAACGAAACAAATTTTGGCGGAGCGTGTCCCTGCTTCGAGGGTTTCTTCGATATAGCCAAAATCCATCAACAGATGGCGAATGCCCATTACGGCGTGATATGCCAGCGCAATCAGGATCCCCCACAGAATTAACTCCACAAAAAAGTTATTCATAATGGATGACGCGGTGAGGAAACCTTCAGGGGAGGAAAGGCTGGTACCCAATAACCACAACAGAATCCCTACCGCCACGAAGGTGATCACTCCGGATACGCGATGGAGAATGGACGCTATCGCCGTGATTGGGAACCGGATCGTTTGCAGATCCAGATTGACAGGTCTTTGTTTTTTCACATTTCTTATCATGAATAACGCCCACATGCTGTTCTTATTATTCCCTTTAGACTTCGGGTACAGAAGATGAAGACACCTGTAGCCTGAAAGACGACGGGATTTCCTTCCTCCGGTCTGCGTGCGGGTCAGACAGCGTCCTTACTATAACTACGCGTCATATAAAACACTGCTTCCAGATGCTAAAACGACACGTTACAACGCTGGTTGGCTCGGGATTGCAGGGTATTCCGGAGACCTGGCGGCAGTATAGGACGTTCACAAAATCATTACAATTAACCTACATATAGTTTGTCGGGTTTTATCCCGAACAGTGACATAGGTCACGATAACAACATTATTTTAATTTTTAATCATCTGATTTGACAATCATTAAACAAAGTTGTTACAAACGACACCAGAAAAAGCATATAATGCGTAAAAGTTATGGGGTCACTCTTTCACCGGAGATTTAGTTATGTAACAGTGTGGAAGTATTGACCAATACCTTCAGGACAGTTATTAGTGATAGACAGGTTAAATAATTCGGATTGCTAAGTTCTTGATTTGCAGTTTATTCGCCATAAAAAGACCGTTTTACCTGCAAGCGCCCATAGCTCTGTACCCAGGTCATCCCCTCTTTCGCAGAGCGGCGAGCCAAATAACAAACTGGTAACGGTTTATTGATGCACGAAGGCAAATTTGAGTTCCGGCAGTCTTAAGCAATAAGGCGCTAAGGAGACCGTAAATGGCTGATACTAAAGCAAAACTCACTCTAAATGGTGATGCTGCTATTGAACTGGATGTGCTGAAAGGTACGCTCGGTCAGGACGTTATTGATATTCGTAGCCTTGGCTCAAAAGGGATGTTTACTTTTGACCCAGGTTTTACCTCTACCGCATCCTGCGAATCCAAAATTACTTTCATCGACGGTGACGAAGGTGTTTTGCTGCATCGCGGCTTCCCGATTGACCAGTTGGCGACCGAGTCCAACTATCTGGAAGTGTGTTATATCCTGCTGTACGGCGAAAAACCGACGCAGGAAGAGTACGACGAGTTCAAAACCACAGTCACTCGCCATACCATGATCCACGAGCAGATCACGCGTCTGTTCCACGGTTTCCGCCGCGACTCTCACCCGATGGCCGTTATGTGCGGTGTCACCGGAGCGCTGGCAGCGTTTTATCACGACTCGCTGGATGTAAACAACGCGCGTCACCGTGAAATCGCCGCCTTCCGCCTGCTGTCCAAAATGCCAACTATGGCAGCGATGTGCTATAAGTATTCCATCGGGCAGCCGTTCGTGTACCCGCGTAACGATCTCTCCTACGCCGGTAACTTCCTGAACATGATGTTCTCTACGCCGTGCGAAAAATACGAAGTGAATCCGATTCTGGAACGCGCAATGGATCGTATCTTAATCCTGCACGCTGACCACGAACAGAACGCCTCAACCTCTACCGTACGTACCGCGGGCTCTTCTGGCGCTAACCCGTTTGCCTGCATCGCGGCTGGTATCGCTTCCCTGTGGGGACCGGCACACGGCGGCGCAAACGAAGCTGCGCTGAAAATGCTGGAAGAAATCAGCTCTGTTAAACACATTCCGGAATTTGTTCGCCGCGCGAAAGACAAGAATGATTCCTTCCGCCTGATGGGCTTTGGTCACCGTGTTTATAAAAACTATGACCCGCGCGCTACCGTCATGCGTGAAACCTGCCACGAAGTGCTGAAAGAACTGGGCACCAAAGATGATCTGCTGGAAGTGGCGATGGAACTTGAGCACATTGCGCTCAACGACCCATACTTCATCGAGAAGAAACTCTACCCGAACGTAGACTTCTACTCCGGCATAATCCTGAAAGCGATGGGTATTCCGTCCTCCATGTTCACCGTTATCTTCGCCATGGCGCGTACCGTTGGCTGGATTGCACACTGGAACGAAATGCACACCGACGGCATGAAAATCGCCCGTCCGCGTCAGCTGTACACCGGCTACGACAAGCGCGATTTTAAATCTGATATTAAGCGTTAATTGTCTGCCGGATGGCGCCAGCGTCTGTCCGGCTTGCAGTTATAAACGCTCCCAGGCCGGACAAGGCGGTAATGCCTGTATCCGGCCTGTTTTTATTTGATCCACATTATTTTATTCTTATCGTGCTTTCTCTATGATTTACTGAGATTTCTCACATTTTACTCAGGAGCATGGGATGCCTGTTTTGCAGTGGAGCCTGTTGTTTGTGCTATCGCTCCTGCTTTCCCTGCTCTTTCTGTTTATCCATCTTCCAGGACCATTGCTGCTCGGTTCGATGATCGTCGGCATCATCTTCAGTCTGCGCGGCATCACTCTGCATCCTCCCCGCTGCACATTTCTTGGCGCGCAGGCGATTCTCGGCTGCATGATTGCCCAAAATCTGACCGGTTCAATCTTCACAACCCTTGCAGCCCACTGGCCGATGGTGATTGTTATCCTGCTGGCAACCCTTATCAGCAGCGCGGTAATTGGCTGGCTGCTGGTTCGCTACAGTACTTTACCGGGCAACACCGGCGCATGGGGCTCTTCCCCAGGCGGCGCAGCGGCCATGGTGGCGATGGCGCAGGATTATGGTGCCGACATCCGCCTGGTGGCGTTTATGCAGTATCTGCGCGTACTGTTGGTGGTCGGCGCGGCAGCGCTGGTTACCCGGCTGGTGATGGGCGACCAGGCCCAAACGGTCAGTGAACAAATCATCTGGTTTCCGCCGCTAAGCGGCAATCTTTTCAGCACTCTGATGCTGGCCGCCGTTGCCGGCACGGCTGGACGCTTACTGCGTATTCCCTCTGGCGTCATGCTATTGCCGATGCTGGTGGGTGCCTTGCTGAATGCAAGCGGAGTGATGGTGATTGAACTGCCGGAATGGCTACTGGCGATAGCCTATATGGCCATCGGCTGGCAAATCGGCCTTGGCTTTGACAAACAGATCTTTCTAATGGCATTACGACCACTGCCGCAGATCCTGTTGTCCATTTTTTCACTAATGGCGATCTGCGCCGCTATGGCCTGGGGACTGGCGCATTACATGCAGATTGATTTTCTCACTGCCTATCTGGCAACCAGCCCAGGTGGCGTGGATTCTGTCGCGGTGATTGCCGCAGGAAGCCACGCTGATATGGCGCTCATCATGGCGATGCAAACCCTGCGACTGTTCAGCATTTTGTTAACTGGCCCCGCAGTCGCGCGGTTTATTTCGGTGCACGCGCCAAAACGGCCCGCTTAGTGCTGACATCCCGGACACCAGTAAAAAGGTCGCGAAGAGAGCATCGTTTTCTCGATAGTCCCACCACAACGCTCACAGGCTTCGCCGTCCCGATGAAAGACCTTGAAGCGAAACAACGCACCGTGATGTTTATTCTCATCGACCAGCCCGCGGGTATTATAAGACAGGCGCGGAATATCAAGCAGCGCATGTGCCAGTTGATCCAGTTGCTCATCACTAAGCTGCGACGCTTTATGCTGCCCGGTCAACCCAACCTGCCAAAGGATCTCTACCCGCAAGTAGTTACCTAATCCCGCCAGAAAAGCCTGGTCCAGTAGCAGACCAGAAAACTGGCGATTGCAAAAACGCGGAGATAACAGACGCGCTTTAACGTCATCGGGCGTTAAACGTAAATCCAGTACATCCGGCCCTACCCGTTGCAGGAACGGGTGGGTGGCGAGCTGTTCTGGCGTCAGCATTTCGATATCAGACGCGCTATACAGCAGGATAGTTTTGTCTTGCGTTTGCAATCTGACACGGAGTACCCGCGAGGTCTGCGGGATGTTGCCCGTATCCACCACTCGCCACACGCCATAGAGCTGATTGTGACTGTACAGCGTCAGGCCATTGGAAAAATGGGTCAGTAATGCTTTCCCTCGCGTTTCAAGCTGGGTAACACTCTGCCCAATTAGTTGAGATTCATACGGTTTTAACTGCTCAAAGGCAAACCAGACTTCCGTCAGGGGTTTGCCTTTGACTGCCGCCTCCAGGTTATCCGCCGCGCGGCGGATCTCCGGGCCTTCAGGCATAATACTGTCCTTTGTTAATGTGTTGCGCCGCCCGTCACTGCGATATCGCTTTCCACCTGCAAGGCGGTGGCAATTGCGACTTCCAGCGCCCGGCGTACTGTTTCAGCCGCCATACTTGGCGCCCCGGGATGCTGTGCGGCCTGTTGCGGCAAATAAGGGATGTGAATAAAGCCGCCCTTCACCGCCGGTGCGTCGCGTAGTTTATGCAGCAGGCCATACATCACGTGGTTACACACGAAAGTGCCAGCGGTCTGGGAAACCGAAGCCGGAATTCCCGCGTTGCGCATAGCCACAACCATCGCTTTGATCGGCAGCGTGCTAAACCATGCCGCTGGACCATCGGCTACAACCGGCACATCTACCGGCTGTTGCCCCTGATTATCCGCAATACGCGCATCGTCAACGTTAATCGCCACGCGTTCCACGGTGATATCCGTGCGACCACCCGCCTGCCCCACCGCCAGAACCAGCGATGGCGACAGCGCATCAATCGCGCCATTGAGTACGGCAAGAGACTCGCCAAAGACGCACGGCAGTTGGCGGGCAACGACGCGGCATCCACCGATGATAACATTATCGAGTCCCGAGACCACTTCCCAGGAAGGGTTAACTGACTCGCCGCCAAAGGGTTCAAATCCCGTGATGAGTACTGTTTTCATCCTGTCACCTTACAAGAACATCAGGAAATACATCAGGAACACGTTGACCAGCAGCAGCAGTATACCGGTTGGCACCTGCGCTTTAATCACCGCATTTTTGTCCGGTAGTTCCAGCAGCGCAGCAGGGACAATGTTAAAGTTCGCCGCCATCGGCGTCATCAGTGTCCCGCAATAACCGGAGAACATACCAATCGCCGCCATTACCGCCGGATTACCGCCATGTTGCAGTACAAGAATCGGAATACCAATCCCAGCGGTCACGATCGGAAAAGCAGCAAACGCATTGCCCATCACCATAGTCAGCAATGCCATGCCGATGGTGTACACCGCCACTGCGATAAAGCGACTGTCTACCGCCAGATATTCCTGCGTCAGATATGAAATGCCGTTGCCTACGCCCGCTGCCGTAAACAACAGCCCGAGCGTGGCCAGAATCTGTGGCAGGATGAACGCCCAGCCGATGGAGTCCAGCAGACGGCGCGCCTCCTGGATCGGTTGATGCACCCGCTCATGGGTCATTTTTATTGCCATCGCCAGGCCAATCAACGAACCTGCGGTCATGGAAAAAAGCGTCACCAGCGTGGCGTGATTACCCGGCCCAAACAGCGCATCCTGTAAGCCCGGAATATGGTTGAACATCAGCACGCCAATAACCGTTACTACCGGGATCGCCAGCGCCGGGAAAAAAAGGCGGTTGCCCAGTCGGCTGGCGCTCTCTTCGCGTTGTTGCTGCGTCCGTTGATGGTAACTTCCCAGCTTCACGCCGCCAAAACCGGCGATCAGCGCCAGGACGACCACCGCAATACCGACGGCAATATGCACCGCGCGCTTGTCGCCAAACAGCGAGAATGTCCAGTCGCCAAGCAGAAACAGTACGCCGTATATGCCCCAAAACAGGCCAGTGGTGAAACGACGCGGGTTCGCTTTATCCTGCCAGGACATGACGGCCACAATCAGTAATACCGCGCCCGCCAGCCAGTAGAGATAGCTTTGTTGAAAATTCATTGCGCTTCCCCTTTCGCTGCGGCATTCGCTTTCGCCACCTCACGTTGCAAATAGCTATCCAGACGCCACAAACGTGTGCCGTGGATCAGGAAAGCACAAATTGCCGTTGGGATCCCCCACAGGGCGATATGCAGCGGTTCGGTCTGGATCCCACCAGACTCCAGCATAAAGTTATGCATGAAGATGATAGCGCCGAAAGCAACAAAGATATCTTCACCGAAAAACAGCCCGACGTTATCGGTCGCCGCTGACATTGCGCGCAGTCGATAGCGTACCGCCCCAGGTATCTCGCCGTGATTTTTCTCAGCGGCCCCTTCCGCCATCGGCGCCAGCAGCGGACGCACCATTTGCGGATGCCCCCCCAGACTGGTGAGTCCTAATGCAGCGGTCGCTTCGCGAATGAACAGATAGACAATCAGCAGGCGGCCACTGGTGGCGCTGCGGATTTTTGCGATCCACGCCTGCGCACGCTCTTTCAGACCGTGACGCTCCAGCAGACCGATTACCGCCAGTGGGATCAGCAGGATAAACGGCAGGTTGCGGGTGTTAAGAAAACCTTCACCCAGTTTCTCGAGAATAGTGGCGATAGGCATATGCGCCGCCAGTCCCGTGACGATCCCGGCAATAATAACCACCAATACCGGGTTAAAACGTAAAAGAAATCCGACCACGATGACGGCGATCCCCGTCAATGGCCAGAGAGAAATTACCTCTCCCATAATTCATTCCCGTATATGTTGTTGTGTAATATATTGTTGTTTTGTATGGTAAATCTTATGCACTAATTTCGATATTGCATGCATTAAAGGCGCTACGCAAGCGACGGGCAAAAGCGAGTGCGTGCTCGCCATCCCCATGAATGCATACCGTCTGGGCAGTCACGCTCGCCCATGTCCCACATTGGCTTTTTACTCTGCCGGATTGCACCATTTCTAACGTTTGCGCCAGCGCCTGCTCTTCATCCTCAATCAGTGCGCCCGGCTGACTACGCGGCACCAGGCTGCCATCGGCCTGATAACCCCGATCGGCAAACACCTCCTGACGCGTTACCAGGCCATAGTGTTCTCCAGCACAAATCAGTTCGCTTCCCGCCAGTCCCACTAAAACCAGCGACGGATCGCAGGCATGAACCGCTTTCGCAATCGCATCAGCCAGTTGAGGATCTTTCGCTGCCTGGTTATAGAGCATGCCATGCGGTTTGACATGATGCATCACACCGCCCTCCGCCCGCGTGATGGCAGCCAGCGCGCCAATTTGATACAGCGTCTGCGCATACACCGTTTGCGCAGGCAGGGTCATGGCACTACGACCAAAATTTTCCCGATCCGGAAAGCTGGGGTGCGCACCTATCGCTACGCCATTTTTTAGCGCTTCGCGCACGCTTGAGAGCATGGTTTGCGCATCGCCTGCGTGAAACCCACAGGCGATGTTGGCCGATGACACCAATTGCAGCAACGCTGCATCGTTCGCACATCCCTCACCGAGGTCTGCATTGAGATCAATTTTCATTGTTAAGTCGCCATGCTAACTGTTCCAGGTAACGCTGCTGGTCGTACCGCGCCTTCAGCGCTTCCTCCAGCGAGCACTGCACAAAATGAATCGGTTGACCGAGCGGGATCTGCGCCAGATGATACATATCTGCCTCAATAATACAGGCGATGCGCGGATAGCCGCCCGTCGTCTGCGCATCGTTCATCAGCACAATTGGCTGACCATTATGTGGAACCTGCACCGCGCCGGGGAGCAAGCCATGTGATAGCAGCTCGCGATCGGTCGTACGCGTCAGCGGCTGACCCTGAAGACGATACCCCATACGGTTACTTTGTGGGCTAAGTTGCCACGGTGAGCGCCAGAACGAAGCCTGCGATACCTCATCAAACTCCTGATATTCAGGTCCGGGCAGCGCGCGAATGAGATTACCCCACATCAGTTGCTTAACACCTTGCGGCTCGCTGAATTGCCGGGTAGATACGCCAATCGCCAGTCGATCGCCATCACGCAGTAGACGCCCTTCAAACCCACCAATGCCCACTTTCAGATCGGTACTACGCGAGCCCATCACTTCGGGAACATCAATACCGCCCGCTACCGCCAGATAACTGCGCATGCCATGAAGCGGACGTTTTAGCGTCAGGCGCTGCCCGGCTTTTACCGGTAACCGCCATCCGCTCCACACGGGCGTACGATCCAGATGCGCTTCGCATCCGGCACCGGTCAGGGCAAACCAGCCATCGGCTTCAAACTCCACCACCAGTTGCCCCAGCGTGATTTCCAGCGCTGCGGCATTCGCATCATTACCCACCAGCAGGTTAGCCACGTTCAGCGCCGGTTTATCCAGCGCCCCACAGTGACTGATTCCGGATTGACGAAAACTATGACGTCCCCCGTCCTGTACTGAGGTGTACATACCAGCGCGGATGATGTTTAACATATCCCCTCCTTCTGCGGGACAAAACGCACGGTATCGCCAGCCCGTAACAGAATCGGCTCCTCCCGTTTTGGATCAAATAACGAAACGGAGGTACGCCCAATCAATTGCCACCCGCCAGGCGTGGAAAGCGGGTAGATCCCCGTTTGAGATCCACCGATACCGACAGAACCTGCCGGAACAAGCAAACGAGGTTCCGCACGTCTGGGGGTATGCAGTTGTTCAGGTAAGCTCCCGAGATAGGGGAATCCCGGCTGAAAACCGATAAACCACACCACGTAATCAACCGACGCATGAAGTTCCACAACCTGCTTTTCACTTAATCCGCTGTGCCGGGCGACCTCTGCCAGATCGGGGCCGGCCTCACCGCCATAGATAACGGGAATTTCAATAAAGCGCGAATCCGGCTCCAGTGCTTCACTCTCTTCCCACCAGCGTTGCAGGCGCTCAATCGCATCCAGCGCCAGCGTTTGCGGGTCGCGCAAGGTCACCGTGATATTGTTCATGCCTGGAATAGCTTCCAGTACATTCGGGGCATCAACCAGACGCTGGGCCAGACGCCAGATGCGTTTCTGAGTCGCCAGCGTAATGGGCGGTTCCAGTTCAAGAACCACTGCCGTTTCACCTAACAGATAACAACGCGCTCGCTGCACTTTCGTCCCTCTTTATTACGCTGGATTAGGAATATCGATAAAGGTCACGTCCAGATCGGTATTTTCATTAAGCCAATCGCTTAATGCGCGAATGCCGCCGCGTTCGGTCGCATGGTGACCGGCAGCATAAAAATGCAGACCCTGCTCGCGAGCTGAGTGAATGGTTTGCTCTGAAACTTCACCGGTGATAAAAGCATCGACGCCAAACTGGGCGGCGCTATCAATAAAACTTTGACCGCCCCCCGTACACCAGGCGACGCGCTGAACGGTTTCCGGCCCGGTATCACCGCACCATAACGGCTTACGGCCTAAGCGCGCTTCAATCCACGATGCCAGTTCCAGTCCCGGAACCGGCATGGAGAGTTCTCCCCATGGCACCAGCGGTTCGATCTCACCCATCACGGTAATCCCCAACAGCGCGGCCAACTGCGCGTTATTCCCCAGTTCTGGGTGAGCATCCAGCGGCAGGTGCCAGCCATACAGGTTGATATCGTTTTCCAACAGCGTTTTCAGACGATGGCGCTTCATGCCGCGAATTACCGGAGATTCGCCTTTCCAGAAATAACCGTGATGAACGATAACCGCATCGGCCTGCAGGCGCACCGCCTCATCCAGCAGCGCCTGACTTGCGGTCACGCCGGTCACGATTTTATGCACCGTCTCTTTGCCCTCAACCTGCAAACCATTCGGCGCATAGTCGCTAATGGCGGCGCTGTTCAGTTTGTCGTTGATCAGTTGTTCCAGTTCGGTGTTTTTCATCATCGTCCTCGTAGTCATTAATTCTGCCTGCCTAATCAGCAACACAGCTTAGGTTAAAATAGCGTCCTCGCCTGCGTTCGTCGATAGCCATTTCACTGACACATCAAGAAACAATCACACCCGCTTTGAACATGATTTGCTTACCACTACGCGATCCAATTCATGTATATTTATGCAATCAGACAGCATATTGCAAAAATAATCAGATCTGTATCAAAGTTACAACTTTAAGGAAACACACTCGCGCAGTACGCTCAGCCTGTCGCGAGGCATTTACTTCGAGAAAATAATGAATAAACAAGCATCTCAACCACGGGCGATTTATTACGTCGTCGCGCTACAAATCTGGGAATATTTCAGTTTTTACGGCATGCGTGCGCTGCTGATCCTGTATCTCACTAACCAGCTTAAGTACGACGATAATCACGCATATGAACTGTTCAGCGCCTACTGTTCGCTGGTCTACGTCACGCCTATTCTCGGGGGATACCTGGCAGATAAAGTGCTCGGTAATCGAATGGCGGTGATGATCGGCGCATTTTTAATGGCGGTGGGACATCTGGTATTGGGCGCAAGCGAAATGGCTCCGGCGTTCCTTTATTTGTCGCTGGCGATCATTGTCTGCGGCTACGGTCTGTTTAAATCCAACATTAGTTGCCTGCTGGGCGAGTTATATCAACCTGAAGATCCGCGTCGCGACGGTGGATTCTCTCTGCTCTACGCAGCCGGTAACATCGGTTCGATCATCGCACCGATTGCCTGCGGATACGTGCAGGAAGAGTACAGCTGGGCGATGGGCTTTGCGCTGGCTGCGATTGGCATGCTGGCAGGGTTGGTGATTTTCTTATGCGGTAATCGCCATTTCGCTCATACCACTGGCGTCAACAAGGCCGTGCTGTGTGCGAAAAAGTATATGCTGCCAAACTGGGCCTGGCTGTTAGTTCTGCTGGTTGCAGCACCGTTACTGATTACCGTCCTGTTCTGGAAAGAGTGGTCCGTTTACGCACTGATTGTTGCCACGGTTATTGGTCTGGCGGTTCTGGCGAAGATTTACCGTCAGGCGCAAACCCAAAAGCAGCGCAAAGAATTGGGGCTTATCGTCACGCTGACCTTCTTCAGCTTGCTGTTCTGGGCCTTTGCTCAACAGGGCGGCAGCTCGATTAGCCTGTATATTGACCGCTTCGTAAATCGCGATATTTTGGGATATTCCGTCCCGACTGCGATGTTCCAGTCGGTTAACGCCTTTGCCGTTATGCTGTGCGGTATCGTGCTGGCCTGGGTAGTCAAAGAAAGCGTTGACGGCAATCGTACCGTACGTATTTGGGGTAAATTTGCCCTTGGCCTCGGTTTAATGAGCACAGGGTTCTGCATTCTGACTTTAAGCGCCCGCTGGTCCGCAGCTTACGGCCACTCTTCCATGCCGCTGATGGTATTGGGGCTGGCGGTCATGGGCTTTGCCGAACTGTTTATCGACCCGGTGGCGATGTCGCAAATTACGCGTATTGAGATCCCTGGGGTGACTGGCGTATTAACAGGCATTTATATGCTGCTGTCCGGCGCCATCGCCAACTATCTGGCAGGCGTTATCGCCGATCAGACGTCGCAAGGCTCGTTTGATGCTGCTGGCGCTATCAACTACTCCATCAATGCGTATATTGATGTCTTTAGCGAAATTACCTGGGGCGCGCTGGCCTGCGTGGTGTTGGTGCTGCTGATTTGGCTGTACCAGTCGCTTAAGTTCAGAAACCGTCCGCTGGCGGTAGAATCCTGAGTGTAAGGGCCCGATGATGTAATACTATTCGGGCCTGTTTTTTCGGGTAATTACGCATAACTTGCAGCGAGTTCCTCTTCAGTAAGCCCCGTCACTAGTCGTACCATTGCGCGATCTATTCCCTGCTCCAACATAGTTTGCGCTATACGTAATGCAACTTCTCCTGTGTTGGGGGATCCGTTGTGCCATCTCTTGCATAAACTCATTAAAGCGAGATTAATCGCCGGATCGTAGGATGTAATTAAGCAGCGCCTGCAGTTGCGTGTCATTAGCGCATCAGGTAAGTAGTAGCGTGGTCAGTTGCTCTACCAGCCCCATCAAATCCCGCTGACGGATATGTTTTTGCATTAATTCCAGCTGCGCTATCCTTTACGCGCCGCCTCATATGCCGCCAGCGTCGCCAGCCTTGCCTGTTTATGATCCACAATCGGGCGAGGATAACTTAGTGTTACCTGCGCTTTTTCTGCCCACGACCACGGATTATGAATGGCTTTACCCGGCACGTCGCGCAATTCCGGCACCCACTGGCGGATAAACTCACCGTCACGGTCGAATTTTTCGCCCTGCGTCGTGGGGTTAAAGATACGGAAATACGGTGCGGCGTCGGTTCCGGTTGAGGCTGCCCACTGCCAGCCGCCGTTATTGGCCGCGAGGTCACCATCAATCAGTTGCGACATGAAATATTGTTCGCCTTTACGCCAGTCAATCAGCAGGTCCTTCACCAAAAAACTGGCCGCAATCATGCGTAAACGATTATGCATCCAGCCCGTGGCGTTGAGCTGACGCATCGCCGCATCCACAATAGGGTAACCCGTACTACCCGTTTTCCAGGCCTGCAAATGCGTCGGATTATTCTGCCATTGCACGCGATCGGTCCAGCGGATAAAGGGTTGATACCGACACAGCGCCGGATGGTAAGTCATCAGATGACGATAAAATTCGCGCCAGATAAGCTCGTTCAGCCACATGCTACCCCTGCCGCCCTCAAGCGCCTGCGGCTGCTCCGCGAGCAGTCGATTCAGGCACTGGCGCGGTGATAGTCCTCCTGTCGCCAAGCTCGCGGATAATCGACTGGTCCCGTCAATCGCAGGAAAATCACGCCGCTGCTCGTATTCTCCTGCAGCCTGCTGGCAAAATTGGCGTAATTGCGCGATGGCCAATTTTTCTTCTGCCACAAACCTTTGCGCATCAAATTCTTGCTGCGGATAGCTCAGCGTTATTGCGCTTAACGACGTGCTGAGTGCGCCGCTGTCCCTCATTTTCGGCGCGCTAACGCATTCTGGAATACCGTCTTTAATCCGCTTCAACCAGGCATTTTTAAACGGTGTGAACACTTTATACATCTCATGATTGCTGGTCATCACCGCCCCCGGAGGCAGGATCACGCTGTCGTCAAACCCTTCGCACACCACCTGAGGTAAAGATTTTTCGACGGCAGCATCACGCTGGCGTTCGTTTATTTCATATTGATAGTTATAAAATAATCGACTGACGTCATGCTGCAGGCAGACACTTTTGATGGTGTCCACGCTGGCCGCAAAATCAGCCACTTCGTAAAACAGTAAAGGGATGCCTTTTTCTGCCAGCGCTGTTTGTAACGCATTCAACTGCGCGCAGGTAAATGCCGCCTGGCGCGGGGCCATATCATGCGCCTTCCACTGCTCGGGGGTAGCTATATATAACGCCAGCACCTGCGCAGAACGATCCCGACAAGCCGCCGCCAGCGCGAGGTTGTCGTGCAGGCGTAAATCACGCCGAAACCAGACCAAATGGGTGGTCATAACACTCCTGAAGAAAAAATTTAACGCCCGTAGCGCAAGCGCAGAGCCTCTGGCCAGGGATTGAAATAGCGCTGCCCGGAGAGATAAGCATCCGGATATTCCGCCATATAGTGTTTGAGTAATGTTATTGGCGCAAGCAGCGGTTGAGTCGAACGTCGATACCCGTCAATGAGAGAGGCCAGCTCCTGCCGCTGACGAGAATTTAATTGCGTACGGAAATAGCCCTGGACATGCATCAGCACGTTGGTATGGTTGCGCCGCGAGGGAAGATGCGCCAGCAAACTCATCAGCCTTAAGCGATACTCGACAAAATAAGCCTGCAAATCTTGCCATTCGCCGATCGCCGCGACAAAACGCCCGAGTTCGCGATAGTCCGGCTGGGAATGGGCCAACAGTAATAGCTTGTAACGGCTGTGATAATCGATTAGTGCGCCGCGCGTTAACCCTTGCTGACGGATACCGTTGAGCTCGTGCAAGGCATAAATGCGCTCAACAAAATTTTCCCGAATCTGCGGGTCGTGCAAACGCCCGTCCTCCTCCACGGGAAGCCAGGGTAACGTCGACATCAGCACGGACGTAAAGATCCCTCGTCCCGCTTTACGGTTGTTTTTGCCTTCCACGTCGTAGACCCGCACCCGTTCCATACCGCAACTGGGGGATTTTGCACAGACAATATAGCCACACAAATGCTCCAGACGATTGCTTTGTCGCTGACTAAAAGCCGTCATTACGTCTGTCAAATCACCCTCGCGCTTATCACTAAAACGCAGGGAGACAGCCTCGCCCTCTTTGACCAGATGCAGCGCAGGTCTCGGGACCGGTAACCCGATACCCATTTCAGGGCATACGGGTTCGAACGCGACCCACGGCGACAGTTCTTCCACAGCAAAGGCTAGCCGCTTATGCCCACCATCATAGCGAACCGCCTCCCCCAACAGACAGGCACTGATACCTACAGGGATTTTCTCGCTCATGATCGCTCCTTTCTCATTCCTGAGATAAGTGTAGCTATCATGAACAAAAAAGCCGCTGATATCAGCGGCTTTTGGGGATTTATTAGCTATCAGTAGAAATCGCAGGTGGCTTTTTCAGCCTGCTCCATCCACACCGGTTTATCACTGGTTTTAGACCAGACGCGGTGCAGGTAGCTGTAAAAACGGGCGCGGTCTTTCCAGAACAACATGACCGGCAGCGCCAGCACGCCCGCCACAACGGCAAAGGTACGGCGCAAGAAAACAATGTGTGCTGGATATTCTTTATAAAAGTCCATAATCCTCTCCCATATATCTGTTCGGTGAATCGCACCGGAAAAATAAACTTGGTTAACTGATGAAAATAATACCGCCTTGTGTGTAATTTTGCTACTCATCCGACCACTTATTTTTATCTATTGATGCTCCGTTTAGCTAAAAACCGTAATTAAGTTACATAAAGGTTAAATTAATACTAACCATTAGTTAAATAATGGCTTTTGCCATTTTTATACTTTTTTTACACCCCGCCCGCTGATTTTTGCGAAATCTTTGCAGGTAAAAATCTACGCTCTGGTTATCACATTTATGCCACTGGAGGTGCACTGTGAGTGCAGGCGTGATAACCGGCATTGTGCTGGTCTTTTTATTATTAGGTTATCTGGTGTATGCCCTGATTAATGCGGAGGCGTTCTGATGGCGGCCCAAGGATTTTTACTCATTGCCAGTTTCTTGCTGGTGCTGTTTGTCATCGCCAGACCGCTGGGCTTTGGGCTGGCTCGACTGATCAATAATACGTCCCTGCCGGGCCTGGCTGGCGTGGAACATATGCTGTGGCGCTCTCTGGGCATCTCGCAGCAGGAGATGAACTGGCGGCAGTATCTGTTGGCGATCCTCGCGCTCAATGTACTGGGCCTGCTGGTCCTGTTTTCGATGCTGATGGCGCAAAACCTGCTGCCGTTAAATCCCCAGCAACTGCCAGGGCTTTCATGGGATCTGGCGCTTAACACCGCGGTGAGTTTTGTCACTAATACCAACTGGCAATCCTATGCTGGTGAAACCACCTTAAGCTACTTCAGCCAGATGGTCGGGCTGACCGTACAAAACTTCCTGTCAGCGGCAACCGGGATTGCGGTGATTTTTGCCCTGACCCGCGCCTTCACGCGCCAGAGTATGAACACCTTGGGCAACGCCTGGGTCGATCTGATTCGCATTACGCTGTGGATCTTGCTCCCCATTGCATTGCTCATTGCGCTGTTCTTCATTCAGCAAGGTGTGCTGCAAAACCTGTTGCCTTATCAGCCCATCACCACCCTTGAAGGGGTTAAACAACTGCTGCCGATGGGGCCCGTCGCCTCACAGGAAGCGATTAAGATGCTTGGCACTAACGGGGGCGGTTTCTTTAACGCTAACTCATCACATCCGTTTGAAAACCCTACCGCGTTGACCAATCTGGTACAGATGCTGGCTATTTTCTTAATTCCTACCGCGCTGTGTTTTGCCTTTGGTGATGTGGTGGGCGATCGTCGCCAGGGACGGACCCTGCTGTGGGCCATGTCGCTGATATTTGTGGTCTGCGTAGCCGTGGTGATGTGGGCCGAAGTTCAGGGCAACCCGCACCTGATGGCATTCGGTGCAGACAGCAATATCAACATGGAAGGCAAAGAGAGCCGCTTTGGCGTGCTGGCCACGAGTCTGTTTTCCGTCGTGACGACAGCGGCATCTTGCGGCGCTGTCGATGCTATGCATGACTCCTTCACCGCACTGGGCGGCATGGTGCCGATGTGGTTAATGCAGATTGGTGAAGTGGTCTTCGGCGGCGTGGGTTCAGGTCTGTACGGCATGCTGCTGTTCGTGCTGCTGGCGGTATTTATCGCCGGGTTAATGATTGGCCGCACACC
Organism: Citrobacter sp. Cf116; assembly: GCF_030336505.1. Taxonomy (NCBI): domain Bacteria; kingdom Pseudomonadati; phylum Pseudomonadota; class Gammaproteobacteria; order Enterobacterales; family Enterobacteriaceae; genus Citrobacter; species Citrobacter sp. Cf116. Next base: position 412,291 of record NZ_JAOWEQ010000040.1, read on the forward strand.
AGAGTATCTGGGTAAGAAAATCGACGTGCGCGAAATGAAAATGACCGCGTTGGCGATTCTGGTCACCCCTGCGCTGGTCCTGATCGGCACAGCGATCGCCATGATGACCGAAGCTGGCCGCAGCGCCATGCTTAACCCGGGTCCACACGGGTTTAGCGAAGTGCTGTATGCCGTGTCGTCCGCCTCGAACAACAACGGTAGCGCCTTCGCCGGGTTAAGCGCCAACAGCCCGTTCTGGAACTGCCTGCTGGCCTTATGCATGTTCTTCGGTCGCTTCGGCGTGATCATTCCCGTGATGGCGATTGCCGGATCGCTGGTCAGTAAAAAGATCCAGCCAGCCAGCTCCGGTACGCTACCTACCCACGGCGCGCTGTTTGTCGGGTTGTTGATCGGTACGGTGTTACTGGTTGGCGCTCTCACCTTTGTTCCTGCCCTGGCGCTTGGCCCGGTCGCAGAATACCTGTCATTACACTGAGTGATGCGGAGCACATTACTATGAGTCGCAAGCAACTGGCGCTGTTCGAACCCTCTCTGGTCGCACAGGCGCTGATGGACGCCGTGAAAAAATTAAGCCCACATACCCAATGGCGTAATCCGGTGATGTTTATCGTCTGGTTGGGCAGTCTGTTAACGACCCTGTTAACCGTGGCGATGGCAACAGGCCATATGCCGGGTAATCCTTGGTTTACCGGTGCGATAAGTCTGTGGCTGTGGATTACCGTTCTGTTCGCCAACTTTGCTGAAGCGCTGGCGGAAGGACGCAGTAAAGCTCAGGCCAACAGCCTGAAAGGCGTCAAAAAAACCGCCTTTGCCCGCAAGCTTCGCGAACCGAAATACGGCGCGGCAATGGATCACGTCCCTGCCGATGATTTACGTAAAGGCGATATCGTGCTGGTGGAAGCTGGCGATATTATCCCGTGTGACGGCGAGGTGATCGAAGGCGGCGCGTCGGTAGATGAAAGCGCCATTACCGGTGAATCCGCGCCGGTGATTCGTGAATCCGGTGGTGATTTCGCCTCCGTCACCGGCGGGACTCGCATCCTCTCCGACTGGTTGGTTATCGAATGCAGCGTAAACCCTGGTGAAACGTTCCTCGACCGGATGATCGCCATGGTTGAAGGTGCACAGCGGCGTAAAACGCCCAATGAAATTGCCCTGACGATCCTGTTGATAGCCCTGACCATCGTCTTTCTACTGGCTACGGCCACGCTGTGGCCGTTTTCCGCCTGGGGCGGTAGCGCGGTCAGCGTCACGGTATTGGTTGCGCTGCTGGTGTGTTTAATCCCTACGACGATAGGCGGGCTGCTCTCCGCGATTGGCGTCGCCGGGATGAGCCGCATGTTGGGTGCGAACGTCATTGCCACCAGCGGACGTGCAGTAGAAGCGGCGGGTGACGTGGATGTACTGCTGCTGGATAAAACCGGCACCATTACGCTAGGTAACCGCCAGGCTTCAGATTTTCTGCCCGCCCACGGCGTGGACGAAAAAACGCTGGCCGATGCCGCGCAGCTTTCATCCCTGGCCGATGAAACGCCGGAAGGCCGCAGCATCGTGATTCTGGCTAAACAGCGCTTTAATCTGCGTATACGCGACGTGCAATCGCTGCACGCCACCTTTGTACCGTTTACCGCCCAAAGTCGGATGAGCGGGATCAACATCGACAACCGTATGATCCGCAAAGGGTCGGTCGATGCTATTCGTCGTCACGTCGAGGCCAACGGCGGCCACTTCCCCGCCGACGTTGAGCAGAAGGTCGAAAACGTCGCACGCCTTGGCGCTACGCCGCTGGTGGTTGCTGAAGGCTCCCACGTACTTGGCGTGATTGCCCTGAAAGATATCGTAAAAGGCGGGATTAAAGAGCGTTTTGCCCAACTGCGTAAAATGGGGATCAAAACGGTGATGATCACTGGCGACAACCGTTTGACCGCCGCCGCAATCGCCGCGGAAGCCGGAGTGGATGACTTCTTAGCCGAAGCCACACCGGAAGCCAAGCTGGCGTTGATTCGTCAGTATCAGGCGGAAGGTCGTCTGGTGGCGATGACCGGCGACGGAACTAACGACGCACCTGCCCTTGCGCAGGCCGATGTTGCCGTTGCCATGAACTCCGGAACCCAGGCAGCGAAAGAAGCGGGTAACATGGTGGACCTCGACTCGAACCCCACCAAACTGATTGAAGTGGTGCACATTGGTAAACAGATGCTGATGACGCGTGGTTCGCTGACCACCTTCAGTATCGCCAACGACGTAGCGAAGTATTTTGCCATTATCCCGGCCGCGTTCGCCGCCACCTACCCGCAGCTCAATGCGCTGAACGTGATGGGGCTGCATTCGCCGGACTCGGCGATCCTCAGCGCGGTTATCTTTAACGCACTGGTTATCGTCTTTCTGATCCCACTGGCGCTGAAAGGCGTGAGTTACAAACCGTTATCCGCTTCCGCGATGCTGCGCCGCAATTTGTGGATCTATGGCCTGGGTGGTCTGGTTGTGCCGTTTATCGGTATCAAAGCAATTGATTTACTGCTGACCCTGCTGGGTCTGGTGTGAGGTTTCTGATGAGTGGATTACGTCCTGCATTATCAACATTGATTTTCCTGATGCTTATCACCGGCGGGGCATACCCGCTGCTGACCACTGCGCTGGGGCAATGGTGGTTTCCCCACCAGGCTAACGGTTCGCTTCTCCGCGAAGGTCAGATTGTTCGCGGCTCCGAGCTCATTGGGCAACAGTTTACCGCTGCCGGTTATTTTCAGGGACGCCCCTCAGCCACAGCGGAAATGCCCTATAATCCAATGGCTTCAGGCGGCAGTAATCTGGCAGCCAGCAACCCGGAACTGGATAAACAGCTGCAAAGCCGGATTGCCGCGCTGCGTGCCGCTAACCCGCAGGCAAATCCTGCCGTTCCGGTAGAGCTGGTAACGGCTTCTTCCAGCGGGCTGGATAACAACCTGACGCCAGCTGCGGTGGCCTGGCAAATCCCCCGCGTGGCGCAGGCTCGTAACCTCAGCGTTGAAGAGGTCACACGCCTGGTTGCACAATACACGCAAAAGCCGTTGGTCAGTTTTATCGGCCAACCGGTGGTGAACCTGGTAGAACTTAATTTAGCGCTGGATAAGCACTGAGAAAAAGGACATGCATAACGACCCCTTACGCCCCGACCCCGATCGCCTGCTGGAGCAGACCACCGCTCCGCACCGGGGAAAACTGAAAATTTTCTTCGGCGCGTGTGCAGGCGTCGGTAAAACCTGGGCCATGCTGGCAGAGGCCCAGCGGCTAAGGGCGCAGGGATTAGATGTGCTGATTGGCGTGGTGGAAACCCACGGACGCAAAGAGACCGCCGCGCTGCTGGACGGTCTCAGCATCCTGCCGCTCAAGCGACAGGCGCGCCATGGTCGTCATATCAGCGAATTCGATCTCGACGCGGCGCTGGCCCGCCGTCCGGCACTCATTTTGATGGATGAACTGGCGCACAGTAATGCGCCAGGCTCACGCCACCCTAAACGCTGGCAAGATATTGAAGAGCTGCTGGAAGCCGGTATTGACGTTTTTACTACCGTCAACGTGCAGCATCTGGAAAGCCTCAATGATGTGGTCAGCGGCGTCACCGGCATTCAGGTTCGCGAAACCGTCCCCGATCCTTTTTTCGATGCCGCTGACGATGTGGTGCTGGTCGATCTTCCCCCCGACGATTTGCGCCAGCGCCTGAACGAAGGCAAGGTCTATATCGCCGGTCAGGCGGAAAGAGCCATCGAGCATTTCTTTCGCAAAGGTAACTTGATCGCGCTACGTGAGCTGGCCCTGCGCCGCACGGCCGATCGGGTTGACGATCAGATGCGTGCCTGGCGTGGACGTCCGGGAGAGGAGAAAGTCTGGCATACCCGCGACGCCATATTGCTGTGTATTGGACACAACACCGGCAGCGAAAAGCTCGTGCGTGCCGCCGCGCGTCTGGCAGCGCGCCTCGGCAGCGTATGGCATGCAGTGTATGTCGAAACGCCAGCGCTGCACCGACTGCCCGAAAAACAGCGCCGCGCAATTTTAAGCGCCCTGCGATTAGCCCAGGAGCTGGGTGCAGAAACCGCCACCCTTTCCGATCCCGCTGAAGATAAAGCAGTAATCCGCTACGCCCGTGAGCATAATCTGGGAAAAATTGTCCTCGGACGTCCGACTACGCGACGCTGGTGGCGCAGTGATTCCTTTGCTGACAAACTGGCCCATCGCGCACCGGATCTCGACCTGATGATTGTTGCGCTCGACGAACCACCTTCGCGCCCTGTGCTGCAAACTGCAGATAGCCGCACCTTTAAGGATAAGTGGCGGGTTCAAATTCAGGGTTGCGTAGTTGCCGTCGCGCTGTGCGCCATCATTACGTTGATTGCCATGCAGTGGTTGATGGCCTTTGACGCCGCCAACCTGGTGATGGTCTATTTATTGGGTGTGGTGGTTATCGCCCTCTTTTACGGACGCTGGCCGTCAGTGCTGGCAACCTTTATTAACGTTGCCAGCTTCGATCTCTTCTTTATTGCCCCACGCGGTACGCTGGCCGTTTCCGACGTCCAGTACCTGCTTACCTTTGCCGTGATGCTAACGGTAGGGCTGGTTATCGGTAATCTCACCGCCGGAGTGCGTTATCAGGCACGGGTAGCGCGTTATCGTGAACAGCGTACGCGTCATTTATATGAGATGTCGAAAGCGCTGGCCGTCGGACGGAGCCAGCAGGATATCGCCGCCACCAGCGAACAGTTTATTGCCTCAACGTTCCAGGCCCGCAGCCAGGTTTTACTGCCCGGTGAGAACGGTAAGCTGGCCCCTCTCACTCATCAACAGGGCATGACGCCGTGGGATGACGCCATTGCCCAGTGGAGCTTTGATAAAGGGCAACCGGCCGGCGCAGGCACTGACACCTTACCCGGTGTGCCGTATCAAATTTTACCGTTAAAAAGCGCCGACAAAACGCATGGGCTGCTGGTTGTGGAACCAGGAAATTTACGCCAATTGATGATCCCCGAACAGCAACGCCTGCTGGAAACTTTCACTTTACTGGTCGCCAGTGCGCTGGAGCGTTTGACGCTGACCGCCAGCGAAGAGCAGGCCCGGTTTGCCAGCGAGCGTGAAAGCATTCGCAATGCCCTGCTCGCCGCCCTTTCCCACGATTTACGCACACCGCTGACGGTATTGTTTGGTCAGGCAGAGATCTTAACGCTGGATCTGGCAAGCGAAGGATCGCCGCACGCGCGTCAGGCCAGCGAAATTCGCCAGCACGTCCTGAATACGACCCGACTGGTTAATAACCTGCTGGATATGGCGCGAATTCAGTCTGGCGGCTTTAATCTTAAGAAAGAGTGGTTAACGCTGGAAGAGGTGGTCGGCAGTGCCCTGCAGATGCTGGAGCCAGGACTCTCTGCTCCTATTAATTTGTCGCTACCCGCGCCGTTGACGCTGATCCACGTCGATGGCCCGCTATTTGAACGGGTGCTGATTAACCTGCTGGAAAACGCTGTTAAATACGCAGGTCCAGCGGCGCAAATCGGTATTGATGCCAGCGTCGATGGTGAGCATCTGCAACTGGACGTCTGGGATAATGGCCCTGGCATTCCATCGGGAATGGAGCAACGAGTTTTTGACAAGTTCTCCCGGGGAAACAAAGAGTCATCTGTACCGGGCGTTGGGCTGGGGCTGGCAATCTGCCAGGCCATTGTGGACGTGCACGGCGGTACAATTTCCGTCCACAATCGCGCACAGGGAGGAGCATGTTTCCGTGTTACACTGCCCCAGGAAATCCCCCCTGAACTTGAAGATTTTCATGAGGATATGTGACGAACGTACTGATTGTTGAAGATGAACAGGCTATCCGTCGCTTTCTGCGCACTGCGCTGGAAGCCGATGGTCTGCGTGTATATGAAGCGGAAACGCTGCAACGTGGTCTGCTGGAAGCCGCCACGCGAAAACCCGATCTCATCATTCTCGATCTCGGTCTGCCGGACGGTGACGGCATTGATTTTATTCGTGACCTGCGACAATGGAGCGCGATACCGGTAATTGTGCTCTCAGCCCGCAGCGAAGAAAGCGATAAAATTGCCGCCCTGGATGCCGGTGCCGATGACTATCTCAGTAAACCCTTTGGTATTGGCGAGCTACAGGCGCGATTGCGCGTGGCATTGCGTCGCCACGCCAGCGGCACGTCTCCCGAGCCGGTGGTGCATTTTTCCAACGTAAAAGTAGATATCGCCGCCCGGCTCGTACATCGTGGTGATGAAGAGATTCATTTGACGCCGATTGAGTTTCGCCTGCTAGCGGTACTGCTGAATAATGCCGGAAAGGTACTGACGCAGCGCCAGTTGCTCAATCAGGTTTGGGGACCAAACGCCGTCGAACACAGCCACTATCTGCGAATTTACATGGGACACCTGCGCCAGAAACTGGAACTGGACCCGGCACGTCCGCGTCATTTTCTGACCGAAACCGGGATTGGTTATCGGTTCATGCCATGACGTTAAGTTGAATATAAAAAGCCGGACCAGCGTATTTGCTGTCCGGCTTTTTCATTATTCATGCCGAATAGCGACGCTAGCGTCTTATCCGGCCTACGGTTTACGCGTTCTTCAGCACTTCGCTGACGATCTCAACCGCTTCTTTTTCGATCTGCTTGCGATGTTCTTCACCGAGGAAGCTTTCGCAGTAGATCTTGTAAGCGTCTTCCGTACCAGAAGGACGCGCGGCAAACCAGCCGTTGTCAGTCATCACTTTCAGACCGCCGATAGAAGCGCCGTTGCCCGGTGCGGCCGTCAGACGCGCGGTGATCGGGTCGCCCGCCAGCGTACTGGCGCTCACCATTTCCGGAGACAGCTTAGACAGCGCCGCTTTCTGCGCGGAGGTCGCGCTTGCCTGCAGGCGGTTGTAGCTCGGTGCGCCAAAGCGAGCAGCCAGTTCGTTGTAGTGTTCCTGCGGGTTCTTACCGGTCACTGCGGTAATTTCTGCCGCCAGCAGGCACATGATGATGCCGTCTTTGTCGGTTGACCACGGTGTACCGTCGAAACGCAGGAAAGATGCCCCCGCGCTCTCTTCCCCACCAAAGCCAAAACTGCCGTCAAACAGACCGTCAACAAACCATTTAAAGCCCACCGGCACTTCCACCAGCTTGCGGCGCAGATCGTTGACCACTCGGTCAATCATCGCCGATGACACCAGCGTCTTACCGACGGCAACATCTTTGCCCCACTGCGGACGATGCTGGAACAGGTAGTTGATCGCCACCGCCAGATAGTGGTTCGGATTCATCAGCCCTGCCGGGGTGACGATACCGTGACGGTCGTAGTCTGGGTCATTGGCAAAGGCCAGATCGAACTTGTCGCGCAGCGCCAGCAGCCCCGCCATCGCACACTCGGAGGAGCAGTCCATGCGGATTGCGCCATCTTTGTCGAGATGCATAAAGCGGAAAGTCTGATCAACGTGATCGTTAACGATAGTCAGGTTCAGGTTGTAGTGCTTAGCAATACGCTTCCAGTATTCGATACCGGAACCGCCCAGCGGATCGACACCCAGCGTCAGACCCGCTTTCTGGATCGCCGCCATGTCTACGATGTCAGCCAGTCCTTCAACAAACGGCTGAACCAGATCCTGCTCTTTCACATGACCAGATGCCAGCGCAGCGTCCAGCGACATACGCTTCACGCCTTGCAGACCGGCCGCCAGCAGCGCGTTGGCTCTGTCTTCCACCACTTTGGTGACATTGGTGTCTGCCGGACCACCGTTTGGCGGGTTGTATTTAATGCCGCCATCTTCCGGCGGGTTGTGGGACGGCGTGATCACAATGCCGTCAGCCAGCGGGCCGCCTTTTTTGTTGTGGACCAGGATAGCGTTCGATACAGCAGGGGTTGGCGTAAAGCCGTTATTTTCCTGCACGATGACGTCAACGCCGTTCGCCGCCAGCACTTCCAGTACAGAGATAAAAGCCGGTTCAGACAGCGCGTGGGTATCCTTGCCCACATAGCACGGGCCAGTAATCCCGTTTTTCGCACGTTCTTCAGCAATCGCCTGGGCGATAGCCAGAATATGCGGCTCATTAAAACTATGACGACCTGCACTGCCGCGATGTCCGGACGTACCGAACTTAACAGCGTGCTCAGCGTTCCCTGCCGTTGGTTTCAGTACATAGTACTGTGCCGTCAGTTGGGCGACGTTAATCAAATCACTCTGTTGCGCAGGTTGACCTGCACGATTGTGGATTGCCATTGCCTGGTCCTTCTAATGCAAGGATTAAATTGTTCCGCAAACCTTTTCAATCAATTCCGCAGGGAATTGCATTGACTGCATGATGTGTTCAACCATGCTGCATTTACGGCCGGTATTGGTATTGGTGATCACCCAGTACGGCGTGCCTGGCACGTGCTTCGGTTTGGTTTGATTACCATTTTTCAGCAGCGTCTGTTCATCAGCTGCAAAATAAACACGCGTACGACCATGCAACGATTCCGTTGCTTCGGCGAACGCGTTTTGATCCAGTGAATAGAGTGTAGACAGCACCAGCATAAAGCGATTTACTGCTTTCTTCTGTTCCGCGTATTCGTCGGACAGCAGCAGCTCACGCATCGCGCGCACTTTATCTTTTACGGGGTTAACCGGCTTGGCTTCCACGACAGGTTGCACAGCGCGGACTTCTTTGATTATCGGAGTGACAGGCTGTGATGCGGCGGAAAATTTCAACATACGCCGTAAAATGTCGGATGCGCTCTCGCCAATATGCTTGGTGTGGCTGGCAATATAGCTATAGAGTTCATCATCAACTTCAATCGTTTTCATCTTAATCCAGTGCAGTGTTTAGCTGAATACAAGTTGTCGGGGTAAACACACGTAGTGTAAAGGCAAATCCCAACAGCGGATAGCGTCAAGCCTGGTGGCCAGCAAAACTCAGAGTAACCGTAGTTGTTGCAGCCATGTGGCAGAATGGTCAACATGATACCCTAACCCGTGAGTGTGAAAAAAAGAACTTTGCCATGAAATTGAATATCCGAGCGCAATCTGCGCAAAACCTGCACAATAATTCTCCCATCGTCCTGGTTCACGGCTTGTTTGGCAGCCTGGATAACCTGGGGATCCTGGCACGCGATCTAGTAGCCGACCACGACATCATCCAGGTCGATATGCGAAACCATGGCCTCTCCCCTCGTTCACCTGAGATGAATTATCCGGCCATGGCGCAAGATCTGCTGGATACGCTGGACGATCGGCAGATCGAAAAAGCGATCTTTATTGGCCACTCGATGGGCGGAAAAGCCGTCATGGCGCTGACTGCTCTGGCTCCGGAACGCGTCGAACGTCTGGTCGCCATCGACATTGCTCCCGTTGACTACCATGTTCGCCGCCACGATGAGATTTTTGCGGCAATAAATGCCGTAACCGATGCACAAGCGTCCTCACGCCAGCAGGCGGCAAGCGTCATGCGCCAGCACCTGCAAGAGGAAGGTGTTATCCAGTTTCTGCTGAAATCCTTTGTTGACGGCGAGTGGCGCTTTAACGTTCCCGTATTGTGGGATCAATATCCGCATATCGTCGGTTGGGAAACCATTCCTGCGTGGGAGCACCCGGCGCTGTTTATCCCAGGCGGCAACTCACCGTATGTTACCGAAGCGTATCGCGAACAACTACTGGCGCAATTCCCACAAGCTCGTGCGCACGTTATAGCAGGCGCCGGGCATTGGGTGCATGCCGAAAAACCGGAGGCGGTGCTGCGCGCCATCCGTCGTTATCTGAGCGAGCAGGCTAACTGATTAAAAACTCAGCGTCTGCGCGCGATTACGCGCGCGGGCGTTGGCGTGTCTCCCCTGCTGATGTATTATGGCGCGCTATCCATCCGGGCAGACGCCTGGCTGATTGTTTCCCCGAAGTCACCAAGATCATGGCCAAAGAACAAACGGACCGTACGACATTAGATCTGTTCGCGCAGGAGCGTCGCCCGGGACGACCCAAAACTAATCCGCTCTCGCGTGATGAACAGTTACGTATTAATAAACGTAATCAGCTTAAGCGTGACAAAGTTCGCGGGCTTAAGCGTGTCGAACTGAAACTGAACGCTGATGCCGTTGACGCTCTGAACGAGCTGGCTGAGGCACGCAACATGAGTCGCAGTGAACTCATCGAAGAGATGCTGATGAACCAACTCAGCGCATTGCGCGGTCAGGCATAGTCTGAATTTCTGCTCTAAATCATAAATCGTGTAGCACAGAGTGCAGTCCTGCGTGTTTGCTGTTTCCGCATGCCTGACTGTTCTGCTATGATTGCCCTTATCCGTGGGCAATGCGCCACCACCATTTCAATAAGTTTCAAGAGGTTATTTCACTCATGGCAATCACTGGCATCTTTTTCGGCAGCGACACCGGTAATACCGAAAACATCGCAAAAATGATTCAAAAACAGCTTGGTAAAGACGTTGCCGATGTTCATGACATTGCAAAAAGCAGCAAAGAAGACCTCGAAGGGTATGACATTCTGCTGCTCGGCATCCCAACCTGGTACTACGGTGAAGCGCAGTGCGACTGGGACGACTTCTTCCCTACCCTCGAAGACATTGATTTTAACGGCAAACTGGTTGCATTGTTCGGCTGTGGCGACCAGGAAGATTACGCAGAATATTTCTGCGATGCGTTAGGGACCATTCGCGACATCATCGAACCGCGCGGCGCAACCATCGTTGGTCACTGGCCAACGGCGGGTTATCACTTTGAAGCGTCCAAAGGTCTGGCTGACGACGACCACTTTGTCGGTCTGGCTATCGATGAAGATCGCCAACCTGAACTGACCGCAGAACGCGTAGAAAAATGGGTTAAGCAGATCTCTGAAGAGCTGCACCTCGACGAAATCATTAATGCCTGATTTCGTGCGGCGCAGATTTCCATCTGCGCCGCATCAATAGATAAAACCAATCAAAATAATTGCTACAAATTTGTAACTTTTTCGTCTGACCCTGTACAATGGCCGGATGCCAATCGGGTGTTGCACAGTGTGTTTGTCGGCGATACCACGTTTTGATTAACAATATATGCCAGAGACTTGCAGTTTTCATTTAGCCATGGCAGTTCTATAATGAATCGCATTATCTCAAGTGCAATTTCTGTCACTTCTGTTAATGAAGTGAATCGTTTAGCTACAGGACAGATTCCGCATGACTGACAACAATACCGCATTAAAGAAGGCTGGCCTGAAAGTAACGCTTCCTCGTTTAAAAATTCTGGAAGTTCTTCAGGAACCGGATAACCATCACGTCAGTGCGGAAGACTTATACAAACGCCTGATCGATATGGGTGAAGAAATTGGTCTGGCGACCGTGTATCGCGTGCTGAACCAGTTTGATGATGCCGGTATCGTGACCCGCCATAATTTTGAAGGTGGTAAATCCGTCTTCGAATTGACTCAACAGCATCATCACGATCACCTCATCTGCCTTGACTGCGGCAAAGTGGTCGAGTTCAGCGATGATTCCATCGAAGCCCGCCAACATGAGATTGCGGCTAAACATGGCATTCGCTTAACTAACCATAGCCTCTATCTTTACGGTCACTGCGCCGAAGGCGATTGCCGCGAAGATGAGCACGCCCACGACGGCAAATAATGTAATGCTTTCTGAAAAGCCAACCATCCGGTTGGCTTTTTTATGGGCGTTACCTGCCCTTTTCCCCTTCCCTCCGCTCCTGTGTTGCTTTAATGTAAAAATCAATTGCCCCTTCCGGAGAGTCGAAATGGAACTTCGCCAGCTACGCTATTTTGTGCGCATTGTAGAAACCGGCAGCATGGGTAGCGCGGCGCTCGATCTCAATATCGGGGTTTCGGCACTCAGCCAGCAAATGTCGCGTCTGGAAAACGAACTCGCTATTCGCCTGCTGCAGCGCACTTCGCGAGGCGTGACACCCACCAGCGCCGGACGGGCTTTTTATTCCCAGGCGCAGCTGGCGCTCCGTCACGCAGACGATGCAATCCTCGCCGCGCGTGAATCCCGGCTTTCCGGGCACGTCAGCGTCGGCATGGCTCCCAGTACCGCTTCAGTTCTCGGTATGCCTTTTATTCACGCCATGCGGGAAAGCTATAGCGATGTTCGCCTGCATGTGGTGGAAAGTCTCTCTGGTAATCTGGAACGGATGATTAATACCCGCCAGATTGATCTGGCTGTGGTGTTTCAAAAAGAAAAGATCCTGCGCTGGAGTGCCAGACCGATTCTCGAAGAACGGCTGTTTTTGATTGGGACCCATGCCCTACTGGCTGATATTGCCGATGACAATATTGCCCCTGCCCAGTTGGCGAGTATTCCATTGATAATGCCAAGCCCAGGCCACGGTCTGCGCGGCAGGCTGGAAGCAATTTGTCAGGAACACGCGCTGAACATTGAGATCGCTACAGAAATTGATGGTCTGGCGCTGCTGATGCGCGCCGTGCGTAGTGGCATTGGCGCCACTCTTCAACCCGGAGCGGCGATTTCCCATCTCGATAAAGAGACTCTAAGAGTGATCGGCGTCCATAATCCGATACTTAGCCGCCCCAACTTTCTGGTGAGCCTCTCTGACGATGAGCTCACCCCGGCGGGCCTCGCTGCCCGCGTGGTGCTGACGAAAGTGATGCATCAACTGGTGGAAGCAGGAAGCTGGCCAGGCGCCATCCTTTACAATAACTAAAGCCTCCTTTAGCACTGCGTCATAGCGCCCTCACAAGCTGAACGTATACATTTAAATTACAAATTTAACAATTAGTTAAATGGTAATGGAGTATACGATGGTTGATGTTCTGGTGATTGGTGGTGGCAATGCCGCCTTATGCGCTGCCTTGACCGCCAGGGAGCAAGGCGCTTCCGTTTTACTGCTCGAAGCGGCCCCTCGGGAATGGCGCGGGGGAAATTCCCAACACACGCGTAACCTGCGCTGTATGCATGATGCGCCGCAGGATGTGCTGGTGGAAAGCTACCCGGAAGAAGAGTATTGGCAGGATCTGCAGCGCGTCACTGAAGGAAATACCAACGAAACCCTGGCGCGCCTGGTGATCCGTACCTCATCACAGTGTCGCGACTGGATGCGCCAGCACGGCGTCAATTTTCAACCTCCACTCTCTGGCGCTCTACACGTAGCGCGAACCAACGCCTTTTTTATGGGTGGTGGAAAGGCCCTCGTGAATGCCTATTATCGCAGCGCAGAAAAGTTAGGCGTACAAATCCGCTATAACACCCCGGTGCAGGCGCTTGAACTGCACAACGGCGAGTTCGTGGCGGCGCTGGCAGGCGAAGAGCGTATTACAGCGAAATCCTGCGTGCTTGCCGCTGGCGGGTTTGAGTCAAACCGCGAATGGCTGCGAGAAGCGTGGGGAGAGAACGAGCGCGGCGAATGGCCTGCAGATAACTTCCTGATTCGCGGCACGCGCTTTAACCAGGGTGTACTGCTCAAATTTATGATCGATGCCGGAGCCGACATCATCGGCGACCCCTCCCAGTCACACTGCGTAGCCATTGACGCCAGAGCGCCATTATATGACGGCGGGATTTGTACCCGCGTGGACTGCGTTTCGCTCGGTATAGTCGTCAACCGTGACGCTGAGCGTTTTTATGATGAAGGCGAAGATTTCTGGCCCAAACGCTACGCAATCTGGGGACGTCTGGTCGCCCAACAGCCAGGGCAGATTGGCTACTCCATTATCGACAGTAAAGCCATCGGCCACTTCATGCCTCCGGTCTTTCCTGGCGCACAGGCCAATACGCTGGCGGAGCTAGCTCATCAGTTGGGGCTGAATGGCGAACACTTTACCCACACCGTGACGGAGTACAACAACGCCTGCCAGCCCGGCCAGTTCAACCATACCATTCTGGATAACTGCACGACAAAAGCGTTAACCCCCGCGAAGACACACTGGGCGCGACCACTGGACCAGCCGCCTTACTACGGCTATGCCCTGCGGCCAGGGATCACCTTCACCTATCTCGGGTTAAAAGTGAATGAACGCGCTGCCGTACACTTTGCCGGGCAGCCAAGCCGCAACCTGTTCGTCGCCGGAGAGATGATGGCGGGCAACGTGCTGGGCAAGGGCTACACCGCAGGCGTGGGCATGTCAATCGGCACAACCTTCGGCCGTATTGCCGGAAAAGAAGCCGCGCTGGCCGCACGTAAGGAGACTCGTCATGAGGCAGCTTGAGAAACTGATTATCGAAGCGCAAATTATCACCGAACCGGAAACGGAAGTTGAACGCGTGATGCAGGTCTGCAACGCCTGTCGCTATTGTGAAGGATTTTGCGCCGTGTTCCCGGCCATGACGCAGCGCCTGGAATTCGGTAAAGCGGATATCAATTATCTGGCAAACTTGTGCCATAACTGCGGTGCCTGCCTGCACGCCTGTCAGTATGCCCCGCCTCATGAGTTTGCCATCAACGTGCCGAAGGCGATGGCAGAAGTCCGGCTTGAAACCTATCAGCACTACGCGCAACCCGCGGCCTTTGGCGCGCTTTATCGTCGCGCAGGCGTCACCGTGACGCTGGCGCTGGTTTTCGGTCTGATTCTGTTTTTACTGCTCGCCATGGGGTTAAAAGGCTCGTTACTCCATCCACCGCTGGCCGGAGATTTCTACCAAATTTTCCCGCATAACCTGCTGGCCTGGATGTTTGGTTTGGTATTTATTCTGGCGATAGGTCTGTTGATGGCGGGCGTTATCCGCTTCTGGCGCGAGATCTCTCCCGGTATGCCACGTTCCGTCGAAATTGCTGAAGCTTCACACGATGCGCTGACGCTAAAGTATCTCGATGGTGGGCACGGTAAAGGTTGTAATGAAGCAGATGATGCCTTCACTCTGATGCGGCGCCGTTTTCATCACTTCACTTTCTACGGTTTTCTGCTCTGCTTTGCCGCCACCGTGGTGGCGACGGGCTATCACTATTTCGCAGGTATTGAAGCGCCCTATCCGTTCTTCAGCTTGCCGGTGATGTTGGGCACATTAGGCGGCATTGGCCTGGTTGTCGGCCCGGCTGGCTTGCTATGGCTCAATCTCAAGCGCTCACCGCTACATGGCGACGCGCGGCAAAAACCGATGGATCGCGGTTTTATTTTACTGCTGCTGCTGACCAGTCTGACCGGTTTAGCTCTGCTGGCAGGAAGAGACTCGTCCTGGATGGCTATTTTGCTCGCCATCCACCTCGGCGTGGTCATGGCGCTCTTTCTGACCATTCCTTACGGAAAATTTGCCCATGGATTTTACCGCTGCGCAGCCTTACTCAAGTGGGCGATTGAGAAACGGCGCGGCAAACAGGCGGGGGTCACAGACAACTAACCCGCACATTCTTACCTCTATAAATATTATGATAAGACAGTGGAGCACCCCCAATGACACAACAACCATCGCGCGCCGGAACTTTCGGCGCAATACTGCGGGTAACCAGCGGTAATTTTCTCGAACAGTTCGACTTTTTTCTGTTCGGGTTTTACGCCACCTATATTGCAAAGACCTTCTTTCCCGCGGAGAGTGAATTTGCCGGGCTAATGTTAACTTTCGCCGTTTTTGGTTCGGGTTTCTTAATGCGACCCGTTGGCGCCATTGTGCTGGGTGCTTATATCGACAGAATTGGTCGTCGTAAAGGCCTGATGGTGACGCTGGCGATTATGGGCTGCGGTACCCTGCTGATTGCCCTGGTACCTGGCTATCACAGTATTGGCCTGCTGGCACCCGTGCTGGTATTACTTGGACGATTATTACAGGGATTTTCTGCAGGCGTAGAGTTAGGCGGCGTCTCGGTTTATCTT
This sequence comes from Citrobacter sp. Cf116, assembly GCF_030336505.1. NCBI lineage: Bacteria > Pseudomonadati > Pseudomonadota > Gammaproteobacteria > Enterobacterales > Enterobacteriaceae > Citrobacter > Citrobacter sp. Cf116. The sequence goes on from NZ_JAOWEQ010000040.1 coordinate 428,044, forward strand.
TCGGAAATCGCCACGCCTGGCAATAAGGGCTTCTACACCAGTTGGCAGTCGGCCAGTCAACAGGTCGCCATTGTGGTGGCGGCGCTGATTGGTTACGGTCTGAACGCCACCCTGGGACACGATCAGATCTCGGAATGGGGCTGGCGCATTCCCTTCTTTATTGTGTGCGCGGCACTTTGCGGACTCGCCGCCACGGCAATGCTGTTTGTCCGGCTGAGTCGGGGTTATCAACCAGTGGAAAATAAGCTCTGAAATGCAAACGGGCGGAAAATTCTCCGCCCGTTGTCTTTTTCATTTTTTGAATTACTGCGCGGCATTCTTGCTGCGGATTTCCTGCCAGACTTTATCACAATCAGCATTAACGGCCTGATCGTTACCCGTGCGCGTGGCCTGGATACACTGCTGATAATCCAGCACGCGTACGCTTTCTTCATTGGCAAACTGCTGGTGCTGTTTTTCTTTCTTCAGTACATTCAACACGCTTTGGCAGGCTTCTATTTTTTCCGGCGATCCTTGAGCGGTATTAATACACGCGCTGTAGGCTTCTTTCAGACGGCTGTCTTCTTTCGGTGCAGGGGATTGCGTACAAGCCACCAGCCCTGATGCCATAACGGCGATGAGTATCAGTTTTTTCATAGCACGTTCCTCAACGAGGCGGCAGGCGCACGGCCTGCCGCTATTGGCATTAGAAGATAGTGAACGGAGCAATAACGATGAATTTCACGTCACGCTCATCCTGGAAGATGTTGCCGTAACCACCACCCCAGCTCGGAATATCTGAATGGTTGTCGTACTGGGTGAAGTGCAGTTTAAACATAGTGCCCTTCGCACGACCATCCTGCAGGGTGTAAACCGCATCCAGGCTGTAAGAAGATTCTTCGATAGTGCGGTTTTTGTCGTAGTACGCATCCGGGTTGAGCTGCCAGGTAGCGGGTTTGGCATCCCATGCGTAAACGTAGGACGCTCCCACTGCCCAGCCCGGCAGGTTCCAGTTCTTCAGGTCATACATTGCGCCGAAGAAGACTGCCTTTTCGCCGTTGGCGTTAAAGTCAGAACGGTTATCCCACCACACGTCCAGGCGACCGTTTGATGAGGCGTAGGTCGGGGTCATACGCTGCAGGAAGTAGCCTTGCTGCCCATCTGCTTTAACCCATGTGCCTTCCAGACGCAGGTCAACCACTTCCGCTACTTTATAACCGAAGGTCAGCGCCTGCAGCCAGGCCGTGCCGTCATAAATATCGTTCACGGTGCGATCGTCAACTTTGTCACGTGCGCCGTAGAATTGATAGCTGGTAGTAAACGGGTTACCGCCTAAATCGAATTTGTAGCTGGCTTTGGCGAAGTACTGATCGACGTAGCCTTCAGACTGACCAAATGCCGCTTCCAGCAACAGGTTATTTTTGAAGTCATATTTCGCGCCGATTGAATGCAGGTAATCAACGCTGGTCTTTTTATCAGCCTGATAGAATTTATCGACTTCGGTGTGCCACGGTGCTTTATATTCGTTAGCCCACATATAGGAGAAGCTTAGTGCGCCAGCATCACCATAGTCGAAGTTGGCACCGGCTTCAGCCCCCTGATAGGTACCTGGCATAAAGCTCCAGTGCGGTGCCAGCAGAGTCTGCCCGGTTGGTTGAATGTAACCGGCACGCGCCCAGGTTGGGCCGTATTTAAATTTAGCTGCTGCTTTATAAAGGCTAATCCCGCTCTTATCGCCGGAGTAATCCTCGTCATAGCCTTTATTTTTGGAAGAGAATGCGATTTCGTTTGGATGGCCGCTTTCGCTACTTTCGTTCATTTCAATAGCGGTAAATGCTGCGATATCAATACCAAACATATCAGCCGCATAACCGGACTGGAAGTCGAGGTTAGCGTTCCAGGTGGAGTGAGAAAGGTTGGTTTTGTATTTGTCATGATCGGTCACATCTTTACGGTCACGCTCACGCTGCCAGTAATAGATGCCGCCGGTTAAGGTTGAGTCATCAATAAATCCTTCGGCGTGTACCTGCGGAGCGACAACAAAACCCGACATTGCTGTGATACCGGCGATAGCCAGCGCCAGCGTACTACGTTTGCCACTAAACGTACGCATATGTTAATCCTCTTTGACATAAAAATGCTGCCGATATAAGCGGACAGCGAAAAAACAAAAATTAAAAAAGTAGCGCCAAGAAAACCTCAGTGACTACAATGAATAGACTATTTTTCGCGACGCGAATTATCAATCTCTTTCTGTAACGAGTATGTAATAGTATGAGCAACCGCACATATTTCATTGCTTTCTGTTACATTTTCATTGGGAGATAAAAAAGCATTGATAAAATGAAAAAATCGCTTGTTTTCCATAGAGATGAAATCGGTTTCAACCCATTTCACATTGAGGTAAGTTATTTAAACGTAAAAACATTCAGCCGATTTATTATTACAGACATGTAATTAATTCGCTGCGCAAACGGAGCCTGTCAAACGGTTTTTTTGCGAAAAAAAACGCCGCATGAAGCGGCGTTTAGAGAGGATGTGTTGCGACTTATTCGCCCGCTTTAGCCCACGTATCACGCAGACCAACGGTACGGTTAAACACCAGCTTGTCAGCCGTTGCATAACGGCTGTCCAGGCAGAAGTAACCTTCACGCTCAAACTGGAACGCTTTACCTGCAACCGCAGCCTGCAGCGACGGCTCACCGTAACCCTGCTTAATGACCAGCGATTCTGGGTTAATAACGGACAGGAAGTCTTCCGCCGCACCTGGGTTTGGCACGCTAAACAGACGGTCGTACAGACGGATTTCAATCGGTAGCGCATGGGACGCGCTCACCCAGTGAATAACGCCTTTAACTTTACGACCATCGGCCGGATCTTTGCTCAGGGTGTCAGCATCGTAGGTGCAGAAAATGGTGGTTATCTTCCCTTCTGCATCTTTCTCAACACGTTCGGCCTTGATCACGTAAGCATTACGCAGACGTACTTCTTTACCCATCACCAGACGCTTGTACTGTTTGTTCGCTTCTTCGCGGAAGTCTGCGCGATCGATCCAAATTTCACCGCTAAACGGTACTTCACGGCTGCCCATTTCCGGTTTATTCGGATGGTTAGGCATAGTGACCAGCTCGCTTTCGCCCTGCGGGTAGTTTTCGATAACCAGTTTCACCGGATCGATAACCGCCATCGCGCGCGGAGCATTTTCGTTCAGATCTTCGCGGATGCAGGATTCCAGAGAAGCGATCTCAATGGTGTTGTCCTGTTTGGTCACGCCAATGCGTTTGCAGAACTCACGGATCGCGGCAGCGGTGTAACCGCGACGACGCAGACCAGAGATCGTCGGCATACGCGGATCGTCCCAGCCTTCAACGTGCTTGTCGGTCACCAGCAGGTTCAGCTTGCGCTTGGACATCACGGTGTATTCCAGATTAAGGCGCGAGAATTCGTACTGGCGCGGATGAACCGGAATGGTGATGTTGTCCAGCACCCAGTCGTACAGACGACGGTTATCCTGGAACTCCAGCGTACAAAGTGAATGCGTAATGCCTTCCAGCGCATCGCTGATGCAGTGGGTAAAGTCGTACATCGGGTAGATGCACCACTTGTTGCCGGTCTGATGGTGTTCGGCGAACTTAATGCGGTACAGCACTGGATCGCGCATCACGATAAACGGCGAAGCCATATCGATTTTCGCACGCAGGCAGGCCTTACCTTCTTCAAAGCCACCGGTACGCATTTTTTCGAACAGCGCCAGGTTCTCTTCAACGCTACGATCGCGGTACGGGCTGTTTTTACCTGGCTGAGTCAACGTGCCACGGTATTCGCGGATTTCGTCCGCTGACAGTTCGTCAACGTACGCCAGGCCTTTATTAATAAGCTCTACCGCATAGGCGTGAAGCTGATCGAAGTAATCCGACGAGTAGCGAATGTCGCCAGTCCAGTGGAAACCTAACCATTCAACGTCGTTTTTAATCGATTCAACGTACTCGATATCTTCTTTAACCGGGTTCGTATCATCAAAACGCAGGTTGCACTGGCCCTGGTAATCTTGCGCAATGCCAAAGTTCAGACAAATGGATTTCGCGTGGCCAATGTGCAGATAGCCATTTGGCTCCGGCGGAAAACGGGTATGGATAGTGGTGTGCTTACCACTGGCCAGATCTTCATCGATGATCTGACGAATAAAGTTACTCGGGCGGGCTTCAGCCTCACTCATCGTGGATTCCTCAAAGCGTAAACAACGTATAACGGAGTATGATCTTATAAGCGACGTCAGGAGACAACTATTAGTTGCACAAAAAAGCTGTTCAGCAGGAGATATGAGGGCATTTGCTGCAAAAAAAAGCGGCGGAGGACTATCCCCCGCCGCTTAAGGCACTTAACTCACTTTACTCAGGAGCAGTTACTTACCTTTAATCTCATACAGTGGTGTTTGACCGGCAACCACGTGACCTTCGGCTTTAATGACCAGAGCGCCGAAATCATCGCTGTTGCTGCACACAACCGGGCTTATCATAGAACGTGCGTTAGCGTTCAGGAACTCCAGATCCATTTCCAGAATCGGTTGGCCTGCAGTAACTTCCGCACCTTCTTCAACCAGACGCTTAAAGCCTTTACCTTCCAGCGCGACGGTGTCGATGCCCATATGGACCACGATTTCCGCGCCTTTAACAGTTTCCAGGCAGAACGCATGGTTAGTGTTGAAGATTTTCACGATGGTGCCCGCAGCCGGAGCAACCACGATTTTATCCGTTGGTTTCACCGCCACGCCGTCGCCTACAGCTTTGCTGGCGAAGGCTTCATCAGGAACCTGCTCCAGCGCAACTACGTCACCGGTAATCGGAGAAACCAGCGCTTCAACGGTGACTGCATTCGCTACCGCCTGCGGTTTTGCTACCGGAGCCGCTGCTGCTGGCGCACTTTCACCAGACGCTGCTGCCACCGGGCCACGCGCGACAACTTTCTTCATTTCGTCGCCGATGGATTCAGCTTTCGCACCCACGATGACCTGAATTGTTTGCTTATTCAGCTTAACGACACCCGATGCTCCTAAACGTTTACACATCGCATCGTTTACGCGACCGGAGTCGACAACGGTCAGACGCAGACGAGTGATACAGGCATCAATCGCTTTCAGGTTATCAGTGCCGCCAACCGCTGCAATGTAACTGGTTGCCAGTTGAGCCAAACCTTCTTCAGTGTTGCTGTTGGCTTCTTCAGTAACGATATCGTCTTCTTTATCTTCGCGGCCCGGCGTTTTCAGGTTAAACATACGAATAACCGCGCTGAACAACACAAAGTAGATAACGAAGAACACCAGACCCATCACTACCAGCATCCAGACGTTTTTGCTTGCTGCCGGCAGGTTGTACATCAACACGTAGTCGATAGCACCTGCGGAGAAGGAGAAGCCTGCGTGGATCCCCAGCAGTGTTGCAACGAACAGGCTGATACCCGTTAACAGTGCGTGCAGGAGGTACAGCAGCGGAGCCAGGAACATGAACAGGAATTCCAGCGGCTCGGTAACACCGGTCAGGAACGCGGTGATCGCAACGGACAGCAGCATACCGCCAACCATCGGACGACGTGCTTTCGGAGCCGCGAAGTACATCGCCAGCGCCGCACCCGGCAGACCAAACATCATGATCGGGAAGAAGCCAGACATGAACATACCCGCAGTGCCGTCACCCGCGTAGAAGCGGTTGATGTCACCGTGGAATACGGTACCTGCAGCGTTAGTAAATTCGCCAATCTGGAACCAGGCGATAGTATTCAGCACCTGATGCAGACCGGTTGGGATCAGCAGACGGTTGATGAAACCAAAGATACCGGAACCCAGCGCGCCAGCGCCCACGATCCACTCACCACCCGCATGGATGGCGTTCTGTACCGGTGGCCATACGTAACCGAAGATAGCTGCCAACACCAGACAGAAGAAGCCAGTGGCGATCGGCACGAAGCGTTTGCCGCCAAAAAAGCTCAGGAAGTCAGGCAGTTTGATACCAGACCAGCGGTTATACACCGCACCGCCGACCAGACCGGTGATGATACCAGCCAGCACGCCCATATTGATTGCAGGGTTAATGGTAACCATTGCTTTGGTCAATATGAAATAACCGACCGCACCTGCCAGCGCTGCTGCACCTGCGCTGTCTTTTGACCAGCTGGAAGCAACACCGATCGCAAATATTAACGCGAGGTTATCAAAGATGGCCCCACCCGCTTGCGCGATGAAGGGTACGTTAAGTAAATCTGGTTGGCCGAATCGCAGCAGCAGTGCCGCGACTGGCAGCACAGCGATGGGGAGCTGTAACGCCCTACCCAGCCGCTGGAAAAAACCTAAAATATTCATTTTATTCCCCCTACGAGACCCCGATTAGGCTTCTTTGAAGCCATATTTTTATTGTGTGACCATTCCTGACAGCAAGATTCTGGAACAACGATATTAACCATCCATCTACATTCAGAGTGTGTGAAAAATTAATTCGTATCGCAAATTAAACGCGTGTTTTTTGTGATTTCAGTCACCAAATATCGTTATTAACCCTCCCTTCCACTGGCTAACTACGAAAACTTATTTTATCATTCAAAAAATCGAAACGGATTGATCCTTACCGATGCAAAACCAGGTTACGCTTAATACTGCACAGAGACTCAATCCGCCAATTGCTTACATTTACTTTTGAGGTGAAGAATGAGACTGATCCCCCTGAATACCGCTGAACAAGTCGGCAAATGGGCTGCTCGCCATATCGTTAACCGTATTAACGCGTTCAAACCAACGGCAGATCGTCCGTTCGTTCTGGGCCTGCCGACTGGCGGTACTCCGCTGACAGCTTATAAAGCATTGGTTGAAATGCACAAAGCGGGCCAGGTGAGCTTCAAGCATGTTGTTACTTTCAATATGGACGAATATGTTGGCCTGCCGAAAGAGCATCCGGAAAGCTACCACAGCTTTATGCACCGCAATTTCTTTGATCACGTTGATATTCCAGCAGAAAACATCAACCTCCTCAATGGTAACGCGCCGGATATTGATGCAGAATGCCGTCAGTATGAAGAAAAAATCCGTTCTTACGGTAAAATCCACCTGTTTATGGGCGGTGTAGGCAACGATGGTCACATCGCGTTCAACGAACCGGCTTCCTCTTTGGCTTCCCGTACCCGTATCAAAACGTTGACTCACGACACACGTGTTGCTAACTCACGCTTCTTTGACGGCGACGTAAGCCAGGTGCCTAAATATGCGCTGACCGTTGGCGTGGGTACCCTGCTGGATGCCGAAGAGGTGATGATCCTGGTTCTGGGCCACCAGAAAGCACAGGCGCTGCAAGCCGCCGTTGAAGGCAACGTTAACCACATGTGGACCATCAGCTGCCTGCAGTTGCATCCAAAAGCCGTTGTGGTCTGCGATGAGCCTTCCACCATGGAACTGAAAGTGAAGACGCTGAAATACTTCAACGAGTTAGAAGCGGAAAATATTAAAGGTCTGTAATTGATGTCTCCGCCCTGTCGATGAGTTGCAGGGCGGCATTTTTTGAAATCGGGGGTCGGAATGTATGCTTTAACCCAGGGCCGGATCTTTACCGGTCACGAAATTCTTGATGACCATGCGATTGTTGTCGCCAATGGCCTGATTGACAGCGTTTGCCCACTGGCTGAGTTACCGTCAGGAATTGAACAGCGCTCACTGAATGGGGCCATTGTTTCCCCCGGTTTTATTGATGTACAGCTAAACGGCTGCGGCGGTGTACAGTTTAACGATACGGCAGAAGCCGTGACCGTTGAAACGCTGGAAATCATGCAGAAAGCCAATGAAAAATCTGGCTGCACCAACTATTTGCCAACGCTTATCACCACCAGCGATGACCTGATGAAACAGGGCGTTCGCGTGATGCGTGAATACCTAGCGAAACACCCGAATCAGGCATTAGGACTTCATCTTGAAGGCCCGTGGCTGAACCTTGTGAAAAAAGGCACCCATAATCCGGGATTTGTCCGTCAGCCGGACGCTGCGTTGGTTGATTTCCTGTGCGATAATGCAGATGTGATCACCAAAGTCACACTGGCACCAGAAATGGTCCCGGTAGAGGTCATCACCAAACTGGTTAATGCCGGTATCGTGGTTTCTGCGGGTCACTCCAATGCAACGGTCAAAGAAGCCAAAATCGGCTTCCGCGCAGGCATCAGCTTTGCGACCCATCTGTTCAACGCGATGCCGTACATTACCGGTCGTGAACCGGGTCTGGCGGGCGCAATTCTTGATGAAGCCGATATCTACTGCGGTATCATCGCCGATGGCCTGCACGTTGACTACGTTAACATTCGTAACGCCAAGCGCCTAAAAGGCGACAAGCTGTGCCTGGTCACCGACGCGACCGCGCCAGCAGGTGCAAACATTGAACAGTTCATTTTCGCTGGTAAAACAATATACTACCGCAATGGACTGTGTGTTGATGAGAACGGTACGTTGAGCGGTTCATCATTAACCATGATTGAAGGTGTACGCAATCTGGTCGAGCATGCGAATATCGCTCTCGACGAAGTCCTGCGCATGGCAACGCTCTACCCTGCTCGCGCCATTGGCGTCGACAAACAACTCGGCAGCATCGCGCCAGGCAAAGTAGCCAACCTGACTGCGTTCACGCACGACTTTAAAATTATCAAGACCATCGTTAATGGCAACGAGGTCGTTACTGAGTAAGAGAAAGAATGACACCAGGCGGACAAGCTCAAATAGGTAATGTTGATCTCGTAAAACAGCTTAACAGCGCGGCGGTTTATCGCCTGATTGACCAGCATGGGCCAATCTCGCGAATTCAAATTGCCGAGCAAAGCCAGCTTGCCCCCGCCAGCGTAACCAAAATTACGCGTCAGTTGATCGAACGCGGGCTGATCAAAGAAGTCGATCAGCAGGCCTCCACCGGAGGCCGCCGCGCTATCTCTATCGTCACAGAAACCCGCAATTTCCACGCCATTGGCGTACGCCTGGGGCGCCACGATACGACGCTCACTCTCTATGATATGAGCAGTAAAGTGGTCGCCGAAGAGCATTACCCTCTCCCGGAGCGCACCCAGGAAACGCTGGAATATGCGCTGCTCAACACCATTGCTATCTTTATTGAGAGCTGCCAGCGAAAAATCCGCGAGCTGATCGCAATTTCTGTCATCCTGCCAGGCCTTGTCGATCCTGAAAGCGGCGTCATCCGCTATATGCCACACATTCAGGTCGAAAACTGGGGACTGGTCGAAGCGCTCGAAAAACGCTTCAAAGTCACCTGCTTTGTTGGTCACGATATTCGCAGCCTGGCGCTGGCTGAGCACTATTTCGGGGCAAGCCAGGATTGCGAAGACTCCATTTTGGTGCGAGTGCACCGCGGAACTGGCGCGGGAATTATTTCCAATGGCCGCATTTTCATCGGTCGCAATGGCAACGTCGGTGAGATTGGTCATATTCAGGTTGAGCCGCTGGGTGAGCGCTGTCACTGCGGTAATTTCGGCTGTCTGGAAACCATTGCCGCCAATGCTTCTATTGAACATCGCGTGCAGAACTTACTGAAGCAGGGTTATCCAAGTCGACTCACGCTGGATGATTGCAGTATCAAAGCCATCTGTAAGGCAGCGAATAAAGGCGATAATCTGGCAGCAGAAGTCATCGAGCACGTTGGCCGCCATCTGGGTAAAACCATCGCTATCGCCATCAACCTGTTTAATCCGCAGAAAATCGTCATTGCGGGCGAAATTACCGAGGCGGATAAGGTGCTGCTGCCTGCCATAGAAAGCTGTATCAACACGCAGGCGTTGAAGGCGTTTCGCCACAATTTACCGGTGGTTCGGTCCACGCTGGATCACCGTTCCGCCATTGGCGCCTTTGCGCTGGTGAAACGCGCAATGCTTAACGGGACTTTGCTGCAACGTTTGCTGGAAAGCTAATACACGTCATCCTTCAAGCTGCCTCTGCGTTAGCTGCATCTGCTCACCCCAGTCACTTACTTCAGTAAGCTCCGGAGGTTCGCAGACTTGCCGCCTTGATGCAACTCGAATGATGTAGTGTATTTTGTGTATAGTAATGCCTTCTTTTTTTAATGTCGGATTGTCCATGGCCATTAAGAATGTAATTTGTGATATCGACGGCGTGCTGATGCACGACAATGTTGCTGTACCGGGTGCGGCAGAATTTCTGACTGGGATCCTGGAAAAAGGTCTGCCGTTAGTCCTGCTGACTAACTACCCTTCGCAGACCGGGCAAGATCTGGCAAACCGCTTCGCCACCGCAGGTGTGAATGTCCCTGATAGCGTCTTTTATACTTCCGCGATGGCTACCGCTGATTTTCTTCGTCGCCAGGAAGGAAAAAAGGCCTATGTGGTAGGTGAAGGCGCGTTAATTCACGAACTGTATAAAGCTGGATTTACCATTACCGACGTGAACCCCGATTTTGTGATTGTTGGCGAGACGCGTTCCTATAACTGGGACATGATGCATAAAGCGGCGTATTTTGTCGCCAACGGCGCTCGTTTTATCGCCACTAACCCGGATACCCACGGTCGCGGCTTTTATCCCGCCTGTGGAGCACTCTGTGCCGGTATTGAGAAGATCTCAGGTCGTAAACCATTTTATGTCGGCAAACCCAGCCCGTGGATTATTCGCGCGGCGCTCAACAAAATGCAGGCGCACTCAGAAGAAACCGTCATTGTTGGCGACAACCTGCGCACCGATATTCTGGCAGGTTTTCAGGCGGGTCTGGAAACTATCCTGGTACTGTCTGGCGTATCCAAGCTCGATGATATTGACAACATGCCGTTCAGACCAAGCTGGATTTACCCGTCTGTTGCTGAAATTGATGTGATTTGATTCGCAGGCCGGATAAGACATAAGTTCGTCTTATTCGGCAATTATGCAGCGTTATTGCCGGATGGCGGCGTCATCGCCTTATCCGCCCCACGAAGTCTCTCCATTCAATAAAACCGCCATAAAACTGTCGATTCATCAATAAACACGTCTATTCTGTAATCTTTTTTCACCAATCCACAATGACCATTGCATTTTTTATTTTCTGACCCGCAATTCGCTTGCGCCCTCTCCCGCTTTGCGGCATTTTCTTTATCAAGCAAACATAAAAAGCATCACGCAACAGGTTAACGGAGAAGGTTATGTGTTCTATTTTTGGCGTATTCGATATTAAAACTGACGCAGTTGAACTGCGTAAAAAAGCCCTGGAATTGTCTCGTCTGATGCGCCATCGCGGCCCGGACTGGTCGGGTATTTACGCCAGTGATAACGCCATTCTGGCACACGAACGTCTGTCCATCGTCGACGTCAACGCCGGTGCTCAGCCGCTGTACAACGTGAAGAAAACGCATATCCTGGCGGTTAACGGTGAAATTTATAACCACCAGGCGCTGCGCGCTGAGTACGGCGATCGCTATCAGTTCCAGACCGGTTCCGACTGCGAAGTTATCCTCGCGCTGTATCAGGAAAAAGGCCCAGAGTTTCTGGATGATCTGCAAGGCATGTTTGCTTTTGCCCTGTACGACAGCGAGCAGGACGCTTATCTGATCGGTCGCGATCATATTGGGATCATCCCGCTGTATATGGGTTACGACGAACACGGTAACTTCTATGTTGCGTCTGAAATGAAAGCGCTGGTTCCTGTCTGCCGCACAATCAAAGAATTCCCGGCCGGTAGTTATTTGTGGAGTAAAGACGGTGAAATTCGTCAGTACTACCAGCGCGACTGGTTTGAATACGATGCAGTCAAAGACAACGTCACCGATAAAAACGAGCTGCGCCAGGCGCTGGAAGATGCGGTGAAAAGCCACCTGATGTCAGATGTTCCTTATGGAGTACTGCTGTCCGGCGGTCTGGATTCATCCGTCATTTCCGCGATCACTAAAAAATACGCGGCACGCCGTGTTGAAGATCAGGAACGTAGCGAAGCCTGGTGGCCACAGCTGCACTCCTTCGCCGTCGGCCTAGAAGGCGCTCCTGATCTGAAAGCTGCACAAGAGGTGGCGAACCATTTGGGTACCGTGCACCACGAGATCCACTTCACCGTGCAGGAGGGTCTGGATGCGATCCGCGACGTGATTTATCACATCGAAACTTACGATGTCACGACGATTCGCGCCTCGACGCCAATGTACTTAATGTCGCGTAAAATTAAAGCGATGGGCATTAAAATGGTGCTGTCGGGCGAAGGTTCGGACGAAGTATTTGGCGGTTATCTCTATTTCCACAAAGCGCCAGATGCAAAAGAACTGCACGAAGAAACCGTGCGCAAGCTGCAGGCACTGCATATGTTCGACTGCGCCCGTGCCAACAAAGCGATGTCAGCCTGGGGCGTGGAGGCACGCGTGCCGTTTCTGGATAAGAAATTCCTTGATGTGGCGATGCGCATCAACCCGCAGGACAAAATGTGCGGCAACGGCAAAATGGAAAAACACGTTCTGCGCGAATGTTTTGAGTCCTACCTGCCAGCAAGCGTCGCATGGCGTCAGAAAGAGCAGTTCTCTGACGGTGTCGGTTACAGCTGGATTGATACACTGAAAGAAGTCGCTGCTGAACAAGTTTCTGACCAACAACTGGAAACCGCCAGCTTCCGTTTCCCATACAACACGCCATCATCTAAAGAAGCGTATTTGTACCGTGAGATTTTCGAAGAGTTGTTCCCGGTTGCGAGCGCTGCGGAATGCGTACCTGGCGGACCGTCTGTAGCCTGTTCTTCCGCTAAAGCGATCGAATGGGATGAAGCGTTTAAAACCATGAACGATCCGTCTGGTCGTGCGGTTGGCGTACACCAGTCCGCTTATAAATAAGTTAATCCTTATAAAAGGGCCCTGCGGGGCTCTTTTTTTATGTCTGTTTTCTGTGCAAAAAAACAATTAATAACTAATAATTGCCGAATATTGCGTCATGCTGTTCGCAACCTAACCAAACAGTCACATTCCAGCTATTTTCAATGAAAAAGGGGTTGACGCTTCAAGGCTCAATACGCATAATGCGCCCCGCAACGCCGATAAGGTTACGCGAAAAAAAAGATGGCTACGTAGCTCAGCTGGTTAGAGCACATCACTCATAATGATGGGGTCACAGGTTCGAATCCCGTCGTAGCCACCATCTTTTTTTGCGGGAGTGGCGAAATTGGTAGACGCACCAGATTTAGGTTCTGGCGCCGCAAGGTGTGCGAGTTCAAGTCTCGCCTCCCGCACCATTCACCCGTAAGCGTTGCACGGATGGGGTATCGCCAAGCGGTAAGGCACCGGTTTTTGATACCGGCATTCCCTGGTTCGAATCCAGGTACCCCAGCCATTTTTTCTTCGATATAGCGGTTCACCGCAACGGTCATTGGGGTATCGCCAAGCGGTAAGGCACCGGTTTTTGATACCGGCATTCCCTGGTTCGAATCCAGGTACCCCAGCCATCGAAGAATATGATAGTATCTGGCTACGTAGCTCAGCTGGTTAGAGCACATCACTCATAATGATGGGGTCACAGGTTCGAATCCCGTCGTAGCCACCATATTAAGGACGTATCGACTCGTTCGGTAAATCCAAAAAATTGTTGGGGTATCGCCAAGCGGTAAGGCTCTGGTTTCTGATACCAGCATTCCGAGGTTCGAATCCTCGTACCCCAGCCAATTTCAAAAAGTCGTCCACTTTGTGGGTGCACCCGTTGGGGTATCGCCAAGCGGTAAGGCTCTGGTTTCTGATACCAGCATTCCGAGGTTCGAATCCTCGTACCCCAGCCATATTAAAAAAGCTCGCTTCGGCGAGCTTTTTGCTTTTCTAACGTCGGGTGATGGCAAGACTTACCAAGCCTACATGACTTGTAGGCCTGATAAGCGTAGCGCCATCAGGCACCACTCGAGCTACAACCCTAACGCATACTTCAGTGCCTGACGTTTCATTACGCCAGCGCGCTCTGCGGCCATGAGCCCGAGATTACGCATGATGCGCAGCGGCTGCAGGTTATTGCTGAATCCGGCGTAGAACAGATCCATACCGCTTTGCATGATGAAATTGTCAGTCATACGGCGATTCTGATAACGCTTGAGCACCGGCTGACTGGCCCAGGATTCACCGTAGCTACGCGCATTCACCAGCACATCAATCAACGCATCGACATCACGAAAACCCAGATTAACGCCCTGCCCCGCCAGTGGGTGAATGGTATGCGCGGCATCACCTACCAGCGCTAGCCCCGGTTGCACATACTGCAGCGCATGACGACGCGTAAGTGGGAATGCCCCCGCCGCCACAGGCGTAACGTTACCGAGTCGTGAAGGGAAATGTTTAGCGATCTCCGCCTGCAGTTGCGGCATATTTAGCGCTTGCAATTGGCGGATGCGAGCTGGTGAGTCGTACCACACCAGCGAGGCCCAGTTATCGAACAACGGTAAAAACGCGCGCGGACCGTCAGGGGTAAATTGCTGCCAGGTGCTGTCTCCCGGCGAATGCTCGCATTGCACGGTAATCAACATACAGGACTGCGCATACTGCCAGGCATGAATGCCAATCCCGGCCATTTTCCGCACCTGAGAATTGGCACCATCCGCGCCGATAACCAGCTTCGCGCTGATTTTTTCACCGTCTGCCAGTTCAAGTTCATGCCGATCGTGATGTTGATGCAAAGAGAGAAGCGACGCCGGCACGCGCAGCGTAACTTTAGGGTGAACTTCCAGCGCCTGCCAGAGCGCCTGTTGCAGGACCGTGTTCTCCACCATATAGCCCAACAGAGGCAGCTTAAGCTCGGCGGCATTAAACATCACATGGGCATTTTCCCATTCCCACGTTTCCAGACGACGGTAAGGATGGCTACGCATTCCCTGAACCGTATCCCAGACGCCCAGCCCTTTCAGCAACGACACGGAGGCGGAGCTAATGGCCGAAATTCTGACATCAGGCTGTCCGCCAGCAACAAACGGCGCAGGAGCGGCATGTTCAATCACCGTTACCGAAAATCCATGCTGCGCCAGTCCCAGCGCCAGCGCGCCGCCGACCATCCCCCCGCCGACAATGGCAATTTCCGTTGGTTGATTTGTCATGGTCAATTTTCCAGTTACATGTATTGTGTAAGTTTACAGGATTTTTTACCCCTTGAGGCTGACATCCGTCATACTGGTCACAACCGCGCCAAAGCAGTACACTATGCGCCCTGCATTTCAGCCACAATTTCGCAAGAGCAAGTCGATGACCAAAAAACTCCATATTAAAACCTGGGGCTGTCAGATGAACGAATACGATTCATCGAAGATGGCCGATCTGCTGGATGCCACTCATGGGTATCAACTGACTGACGTGGCGGAAGAAGCGGATGTGCTGCTGCTGAATACCTGCTCAATCCGTGAGAAGGCTCAGGAAAAAGTGTTCCATCAACTGGGCCGCTGGAAACTGTTAAAAGAGAAAAATCCCAAGCTCATCATTGGGGTCGGTGGCTGTGTTGCGTCTCAGGAAGGCGATCATATTCGCCAGCGCGCGCATTACGTCGATATTATTTTTGGGCCGCAAACGCTGCATCGCCTGCCGGAAATGATCAACAAAGTGCGTGGAAGCACGACCCGTAGCCCGGTGGTTGATATCAGTTTCCCGGAGATCGAAAAGTTCGACCGCCTGCCGGAACCGCGTGCTGAAGGTCCAAGCGCGTTTGTGTCCATCATGGAAGGTTGTAATAAATATTGTACTTACTGCGTGGTTCCCTACACCCGCGGTGAGGAAGTCAGCCGTCCGGCGGATGATATTCTGTTTGAAATCGCCCAGTTGGCAGCCCAAGGCGTGCGTGAAGTGAACCTGCTGGGGCAAAACGTGAACGCCTGGCGTGGTGAAAACTACGACGGCACGATCGGATCCTTTGCCGATCTGCTGCGTCTGGTAGCAGCGATCGACGGCATTGATCGTATCCGCTTCACCACCAGCCATCCGATCGAATTCACCGATGATATCGTTGAAGTTTATCGCGATACGCCAGAGCTGGTGAGCTTCCTGCACCTGCCGGTACAGAGCGGCTCAGACCGCGTACTGAACCTGATGGGACGTACCCACACGGCGCTGGAATACAAAGCGATTATCCGCAAACTGCGCGCTGCGCGTCCGGATATCCAGATTAGCTCCGACTTCATCGTTGGCTTCCCAGGTGAAACCACGCAGGATTTCGAGCAGACCATGAAGCTGATCGCTGACGTCAATTTTGACATGAGCTACAGCTTTATCTTCTCTGCGCGTCCTGGCACCCCTGCCGCCGATATGGTTGATGACGTACCAGAAGAAGAGAAGAAACAGCGTCTGTACATTCTACAGGAGCGTATCAACCAGCAAGCTATGGCCTGGAGCCGTCGTATGGTTGGTACGATCCAGCGCATCCTGGTTGAAGGCACATCGCGTAAGAGCATTATGGAACTGTCAGGGCGTACCGAAAATAACCGCGTGGTGAACTTTGAAGGTACCCCGGATATGGTCGGTAAGTTTGTGGATGTTGAAATTACCGATGTCTGGACGAATTCCCTGCGCGGCAAAGTGGTGCGTACCGAAGACGAAATGGGCCTGCGCATCGCAGAATCCCCTGAATCGGTCATTGCGCGTACCCGCAAAGAAAACGATCTGGGTGTTGGTATTTATCAGCCTTAATCCTGCTGAAAGACGTAAAAAAGGCCCGATACCGCTACACTTATCGGGCCTACACTTCTGGGCTCGCTGTCCCGACGGGCCTTGTAATCAGCCCTGGCATCCCCATATTTATTGCAATGCTTGCGCCTTTCCCCCATGGCGTGAATAATTTCCTTAGATGCCGGTAAATGTTCAGCGTCCGGCGAGACATGCATAAGAGGAACAGTTTGAACATAGACACTCGCGAAATCACCCTTGAACCCGCAGACAACGCCCGCCTGTTGAGCCTTTGCGGCCCATTTGATGACAACATCAAACAGCTGGAACGTCGCCTCGGCATCGAAATTAACCGCCGTGATAACCACTTTAAACTGACCGGCCGCCCAATTTGCGTCACCGCTGCGGCAGATATTTTACGTAGTCTGTACGTCGATACCGCCCCAATGCGCGGTCAGACGCAGGACATCGAGCCTGAACAAATTCATCTGGCGATCAAAGAAGCGCGTGTGCTTGAGCAAAGCGCAGACAGCGTGCCTGAATTTGGCAAAGCGGTGAACATCAAGACCAAGCGCGGAGTAATTAAGCCGCGTACGCCGAACCAGGCACAGTACATTGCAAATATCCTCGACCACGACATCACCTTTGGCGTTGGCCCTGCGGGTACGGGTAAAACGTATCTCGCCGTTGCCGCTGCGGTTGATGCGCTTGAGCGTCAGGAGATCCGTCGTATTCTGCTGACCCGTCCGGCAGTGGAAGCGGGCGAAAAACTGGGATTCCTGCCGGGTGATCTCAGCCAGAAAGTCGATCCCTATTTACGACCGCTGTATGACGCGCTGTTCGAAATGCTCGGTTTTGAGAAGGTTGAAAAGCTGATTGAACGTAACGTCATTGAAGTTGCGCCGCTGGCCTATATGCGTGGCCGTACGTTAAACGATGCGTTCATCATTCTTGATGAGAGCCAGAACACCACCATCGAACAGATGAAAATGTTTCTGACCCGTATCGGCTTTAACTCCAAAGCGGTTATCACCGGCGATATCACCCAGATTGACCTGCCACGTAGCACCAAGTCCGGTCTGCGTCATGCCATTGAAGTGCTGGCTGAGGTCGACGAGATTAGTTTTAATTTCTTCCATAGCGAAGACGTGGTTCGCCATCCGGTGGTGGCTCGTATCGTCACGGCGTATGAAGCCTGGGAAGAAGCAGAACAGAAACGTAAAGCCGAGCAGACTGCAGAACGCAAGCGCGAAGCTCAGGAGCAGGAACAAAAATGAGTCAGGTTATTCTCGATTTACAGCTGGCATGTGAAGACGAATCCGGTTTACCCACAGAAAGCCAGTTTCAGGGGTGGCTGGATGCGGTGATCCCGCAGTTTCAGGAAGAGTCTGAAGTAACCATTCGTCTGGTCGATGACGCGGAAAGCCATGAGCTCAACCTGACCTATCGCGGGAAAGATAAATCCACCAACGTGCTCTCTTTCCCGTTTGAAGCCCCGCCGGGCATTGAGATGCCGCTGCTGGGTGATTTGATCATCTGCCGTCAGGTCGTCGAGAAAGAAGCGCAGGAACAAGGTAAGCCGCTTGAGGCCCACTGGGCGCACATGGTGGTGCACGGAAGCTTGCATTTACTCGGCTACGACCATATCGAAGACGATGAAGCGGAAGAAATGGAATCCCTCGAAACAGAGATTATGCTTGCTCTGGGCTATGAGGATCCGTACATTGCCGAGAAGATTGCAGAATAGTAGCTTGCCGGATGGCGGCGCTTGCGCCTTATCCGGCCTACATTCATGCCTTTCGTAGGCCTGATAAGCGTAGCGCCATCAGGCAAAACATGCCGTCAACAGCTGAGTATACGCATGACGCGCTTTGTATTAACTAACATGAGAACCCATACGACGCCATGAGCGACGACAATTCACACAGTAGTGACACCTTAAACAGCAAAAAGGGATTTTTTTCCCTGTTACTGAGCCAACTTTTCCACGGTGAACCGAAAAACCGCGACGAACTGTTGGAGCTGATCCGTGATTCCGGGCAAAACGACCTTATCGATGAAGATACGCGTGATATGCTCGAAGGGGTAATGGATATTGCGGACCAACGCGTGCGCGACATCATGATCCCTCGCTCCCAGATGATTACCCTGAAACGCAACCAGACCCTGGACGAATGTCTCGATGTCATTATCGAGTCTGCTCACTCGCGTTTCCCGGTGATTAGCGAAGACAAGGATCACATTGAAGGGATTCTGATGGCCAAAGATTTGCTGCCGTTTATGCGCAGCGATGCCGAAGCCTTCAGCATGGAGAAAGTGTTACGCCAGGCGGTTGTCGTACCTGAAAGCAAGCGGGTTGACCGCATGCTGAAAGAGTTCCGCTCCCAGCGTTATCATATGGCTATCGTCATCGACGAGTTTGGCGGTGTCTCAGGTCTGGTGACCATTGAGGACATCCTTGAACTGATTGTCGGTGAAATTGAAGATGAGTACGACGAAGAAGACGATATTGATTTCCGTCAGCTCAGTCGCCACACCTGGACTATTCGCGCGCTGGCGCCGATTGAAGACTTCAACGAAGCTTTTGGGACCCACTTTAGCGACGAAGAAGTCGATACCATTGGCGGGCTGGTCATGCAGGCCTTTGGTCATCTGCCCGCGCGTGGGGAAACTATCGACATTGATGGTTACCAGTTTAAAGTGGCAATGGCCGACAGCCGCCGTATTATTCAGGTTCATGTCAGAATTCCGGACGACTCACCCCAGCCAAAACTGGACGAATAAACCCGAAACTGGATCTAAGACTACATGGCATTTGCCCCATTAATTGAACGCCAGCGCATTCGCCTGCTGCTGGCGTTATTATTCGGTGCCTGCGGGACACTGGCTTTCTCACCGTATGACATCTGGCCCGCTGCGATTGTTTCGCTGATGGGCCTGCAGGCTCTCACCTTCAACCGCCGTCCGCTCCAGTCTGCCGCTATCGGCTACTTCTGGGGACTGGGACTGTTTGGCTCAGGCATCAACTGGGTTTACGTCAGTATCGCGCAGTTTGGCGGTATGCCCGGCCCGGTTAACATTTTCCTCGTGGTTCTGCTTGCCGCATACCTTTCCCTCTACACCGGTCTGTTTGCCGGCGTGTTGGCGCGCTTGTGGCCGAAAACCACCTGGCTACGGGTGGCAATTGCCGCGCCGGTAGTCTGGCAAATCACGGAATTCCTGCGCGGTTGGGTACTGACCGGCTTCCCGTGGTTGCAGTTCGGTTATAGCCAGATCGACGGTCCGTTAAAGGGGCTGGCGCCGGTAATGGGCGTTGAGGCGATTAACTTCCTGCTGATGATGGTTAGCGGCCTGTTGGCGCTGGCGCTGGTGAGACGTAACTGGAAGCCGCTGGTTGTCGCACTCGTGCTCTTTGCTCTGCCTTTTCCACTGCGCTATATCCAGTGGTACACGCTTGAGCCGGAAAAAACCACCCAGGTCTCGATGGTGCAGGGCGACATTCCGCAGTCGCTTAAATGGGATGAAGGTCAGTTACTCAACACCCTGAAGATTTATCTCGACGCCACCCAACCCGAGATGGGCAAATCACAGCTAATCATCTGGCCAGAATCTGCTATTCCGGATCTGGAAATTAACCAACAGCGTTTTCTGAGCATGATGGATGACCTGCTGAAATCGAAAAACAGCACACTAATTACCGGTATCGTGGACGCGCGTCTGAACAAGCAGAATCGTTACGACACCTACAACACCATCATCACACTGGGTAAAGACAGTCCATACAGCTACGACTCCAGCAACCGCTACAACAAAAACCATCTGGTACCGTTTGGCGAGTTTGTCCCGCTGGAATCAATCCTGCGACCGTTAGCGCCGTTCTTTGACCTGCCAATGTCTTCGTTCAGCCGTGGCCCGTACGTACAGCCACAGTTGCATGCACACGGCTTTAAGCTGACCGCTGCCATTTGCTACGAAATCATTCTTGGCGAACAGGTTCGGGATAACTTCCGTCCGGATACGGACTACCTGCTGACTATCTCCAACGATGCCTGGTTTGGTAAGTCCATTGGCCCGTGGCAGCACTTCCAGATGGCGCGGATGCGTTCCCTTGAGCTGGCGCGCCCCCTGCTGCGTAGCACCAACAATGGTATTACGGCGGTGATTGGTCCTCAGGGTGAGATTCAGGCGATGATCCCGCAGTTTACCCGTCAGGTTCTGACCACCAGCGTGACGCCAACCACGGGCCTGACCCCTTATGCCCGTACCGGTAACTGGCCGCTCTGGCTGCTGACTGCACTGTTTGGCTTTGGTGCGGTGGTCATGAGCCTGCGTCAACGTCGTAAGTAACCTTCCTTCCCCGGCCGGATAACGCCTCGCTTATCCGGCCCACAAACATTTCCCACATCCCATTCTGGCACGTCTATTGCTTTGTTCTACAAGGCAAACGCAGTTTTGGCTGAATGTGCAACCTGGTCGCACCAAAGTTGAGCGCCGGTAGCACCTGAAAAGTGCAACAAGATATTTTTGCCCCCAAATGGTGCGGCGCACTTCGCAAAAATAAACAATAACACAGCAAATTCTTTACATTCATCCAAACTAAATGTTAACAAACACATACAAGACTGCACGTTTTAGTAGCAAACAATAACAACATCACAATGGGTATCAATGCGTCCCTGGCGCAGACGATAAAGGAGTTGGATATGCAATTACGTAAGCTCGCCACTGCCATGCTGGTCATGGGAATGTCCGCCGGTCTGGCGCACGCAGAAGACGCAGCACCCGCGGCAGGCAGCACGCTGGATAAGATCGCCAAAAATGGCGTGATCGTTGTCGGTCACCGTGAATCATCGGTACCGTTTTCTTACTACGATAATCAGCAAAAAGTGGTCGGTTATTCACAGGATTACTCCAACGCGATCGTTGAAGCGGTGAAGAAAAAGCTGAACAAGCCCGATCTGCAGGTAAAACTGATCCCGATTACTTCACAAAACCGTATCCCGCTGCTGCAAAACGGCACCTTCGACTTTGAATGTGGATCCACCACCAACAACGTCGAGCGCCAGAAACAAGCAGCCTTCTCTGACACCATTTTCGTTGTCGGTACCCGTCTGCTGGCGAAAAAAGGCGGCGACGTCAAAGATTTCGCTGACCTGAAAGGCAAAGCCGTGGTCGTGACTTCAGGTACCACATCAGAAGTGCTGCTGCACAAGCTGAACGAAGAACAAAAAATGGATATGCGCATCATCAGCGCGAAAGACCATGGTGACTCTTTCCGTACTCTGGAAAGCGGTCGCGCCGTTGCCTTTATGATGGATGACGCCCTGCTGGCTGGCGAACGCGCGAAAGCGAAGAAACCAGACAACTGGGAGATCGTTGGCAAGCCACAATCTCAGGAAGCCTACGGCTGCATGCTGCGTAAAGATGACCCTGAGTTCAAAAAGCTGATGGACGACACTATCGCCAAGGCGCAGACCTCAGGCGAAGCTGAGAAATGGTTTGATAAGTGGTTTAAAAATCCAATTCCACCGAAGAACCTGAACATGAATTTCGAACTGTCAGACGAGATGAAAGCCCTGTTCAAAGAACCAAATGATAAAGCGCTTAACTAACTAAAATAAATGGGAGGCTTCCCCTCCCTCTCGATTGTTACTCGGCACGGACAGACTATAAGCCTGATGGTCGTTCCCCATCAGGCCTGAAAACCGCAAAACGCCGAATAACAATCTTCGAGGGTAGCGCTGCTACCCTTTTTTTTCTGGAGTAGATTTATGTCTATAGACTGGAACTGGGGTATTTTTTTACAACAGGCCCCGTTCGGCAACACCACCTATCTCGGCTGGCTCTGGAGTGGTTTCCAGGTCACGGTCGCGTTATCTATCACCGCCTGGGTTATCGCTTTCCTCATAGGTTCGTTATTCGGCATCTTACGTACCGTCCCAAATCGTTTCCTTTCCGGGATCGGCACGCTATACGTTGAGCTGTTTCGTAACGTTCCGCTCATCGTTCAGTTCTTTACCTGGTATCTGGTCATTCCTGAACTGCTGCCGGAAAACATTGGCATGTGGTTCAAGTCGGAACTGGATCCCAACATTCAGTTCTTCCTCTCATCCATGCTTTGTCTGGGACTGTTTACCGCCGCGCGCGTCTGTGAGCAGGTTCGCGCTGCGATTCAGTCCCTGCCTCGCGGGCAGAAAAACGCCGCGCTGGCGATGGGGCTGACTTTGCCGCAGGCCTACCGCTATGTGCTGCTGCCAAACGCATACCGCGTGATTGTTCCGCCAATGACCTCAGAGATGATGAACCTGGTGAAGAACTCCGCGATCGCCTCCACCATCGGCCTGGTGGATATGGCGGCGCAGGCGGGAAAACTACTGGATTACTCCGCCCACGCATGGGAATCGTTCACCGCCATCACGCTGGCCTACGTCCTGATTAACGCCGTCATCATGCTGGTGATGAATCTCGTCGAACGCAAAATCCGCCTGCCTGGCAATTTGGGAGGCAAATAATGTACGAATTTGACTGGAGTTCTATCGTCCCTTCCCTGCCGTATCTGCTGGACGGGCTGATCATCACCCTGAAAATCACCGTTACGGCAGTCGTCATTGGTATTGTCTGGGGAACCATCCTTGCAGTAATGCGTCTGTCCAGCTTCGCGCCGATTGCCTGGTTTGCGAAAGGCTACGTCAACGTATTTCGTTCTATTCCGCTGGTCATGGTGCTGCTGTGGTTCTACCTGATTGTGCCCGGCTTTTTGCAAAACGTACTGGGTCTGTCGCCTAAAACCGATATTCGCCTGATCTCAGCGATGGTCGCGTTTTCGATGTTTGAAGCTGCGTACTATTCCGAGATTATCCGTGCCGGTATCCAGAGTATTTCTCGTGGGCAATCCAGCGCCGCGCTGGCGCTGGGGATGACACACTGGCAGTCGATGAAGCTGATCATTCTGCCACAGGCCTTCCGCGCGATGGTACCACTGCTGCTGACCCAGGGCATCGTACTATTCCAGGATACCTCGCTGGTCTATGTATTGAGTCTGGCAGACTTCTTCCGTACCGCCTCCACCATTGGCGAGCGTGACGGCACACAGGTTGAAATGATCCTGTTTGCTGGTGCCGTTTATTTTGTATTCAGTCTGAGCGCATCGTTGTTGGTCAGCTATTTGAAGAAAAGGACAGTTTAATGATTACCCTGAAAAATGTTTCTAAATGGTATGGTCACTTTCAGGTGCTGACCGACTGCTCCACGGAAGTGAAAAAAGGTGAAGTGGTGGTGGTTTGCGGCCCGTCAGGTTCAGGTAAATCAACGCTTATCAAAACGGTGAACGGGCTGGAGCCAGTGCAACAGGGCGTCATCACCGTTGATGGTACCGTGGTGAATGATAAAAAAACCGATCTGGCCAAACTGCGCTCTCGTGTTGGTATGGTGTTCCAGCACTTTGAACTGTTCCCGCATCTGTCAATCATTGAGAACCTTACTTTGGCGCAGGTAAAAGTGCTTAAGCGCGATAAAAAGCCGGCCCGCGACAAAGCGCAAAAGTTACTGGAACGCGTTGGTCTGTCAGCACATGCCGAGAAGTTCCCGGCCCAACTCTCCGGGGGCCAGCAACAGCGTGTCGCTATCGCCCGGGCACTATGTATGGATCCTATCGCCATGCTGTTTGACGAACCGACATCGGCGCTTGATCCTGAAATGATCAACGAAGTACTGGACGTTATGGTTGAACTGGCCAATGAAGGGATGACCATGATGGTGGTAACCCACGAAATGGGCTTTGCGCGTAAAGTGGCGAGCCGGGTGATCTTCATGGATGAAGGGAAAATTGTTGAAGACTCACCGAAAGAAGAGTTCTTCGCTAATCCGAAATCGGACCGCGCCAAAGACTTCCTCGCGAAAATCCTGCACTAATCTTGCTGGCGCGCATCTCCATGTGCGCGCCACCTCACGCTTTATTCCTTCGCCTCTCGAAACACATACAGCCCAGCGTTAACCATGTCACAAAGTCCCACTTACAAGGAGCAACAATGGCACTTCCGATCCTGTTTGATTGCGATCCAGGTCATGATGACGCTATCGCAATTGTTCTCGCCCTCGCCTCACCTGAACTGGATGTGAAAGCGATAACCTCGTCAGCCGGGAATCAGACTCCCGACAAAACGCTGCGTAACGTATTGCGCATGCTGACGTTGCTCAAGCGTACGGATATTCCCGTCGCCGGTGGCGCTATGAAACCACTGATGCGCGATCTGATTATCGCCGATAACGTCCATGGAGAGAGTGGGCTGGATGGTCCGGCGCTGCCGGAACCCACTTTTGCGCCACAAGACTGTACCGCTGTGGAACTGATGGCGAAAACCCTGCGTGAAAGCCCGGAACCGATGACGATTGTCTCCACCGGGCCGCAAACTAACGTGGCATTGCTACTGAATAGCCATCCTGAACTGCACGCCAAAATCGACCGTATCGTGATTATGGGTGGTGCAATGGGCCTCGGAAACTGGACACCCGCCGCCGAGTTCAACATCTTTGTGGATCCCGAAGCCGCGGAGATCGTATTCCAGTCGGGTATTCCGGTGGTGATGGCCGGGCTGGACGTCACGCATAAAGCACAAATACATCGTGAAGATACCGAGCAGTTCCGCGCTATCGGCAATCCTGTTTCGACGATCGTTGCTGAACTACTCGATTTCTTCTTTGAATATCACAAAGATGAAAAATGGGGATTCATCGGTGCACCGCTGCATGACCCATGCACCATTGCCTGGCTGCTGAAACCTGAACTGTTTACCACCGTTGAACGCTGGGTTGGCGTGGAAACTCAGGGTAAATATACCCAAGGAATGACGGTGGTGGACTACTACTTCCTGAGCGGCAATAAGCCAAACGCCACCGTGATGGTGGATGTTGATCGCCAGGGATTTGTCGATTTGCTGGCAGAACGGCTGAAGTTTTACGCCTAACACACGCCGGATGGCACTAACGCTTAGCCGGCCTACAAAATCGTGCAATTTGTAGGCCGGATAAGACGCTTTGCGTCGCCATCCGGCAATAAGCAATTACGGTTCAAACGGTCGGCGCTGAAACTGATCGTGTCCGCATTTCGGACACAGCGGCAGCACATCCGGGGTGTAAACCGCTAAATGGAAGTGGCACTTCTCGCAGACCAGATTACCTAATCCGACCACCTCGCCGCTGTGATAAACACCGTGATGACTGAGGTCCTGGAATACTTCGCGCCATTCGAGCTGCGTTTTATCGGTAATATCGGCCAGTTCCTGCCAGATACTCTCCTTGATAACCCGCATAAAGACGCTGTCTGTCTCCTCATCGAGACTTTCTTCATAGCTCAGAGCAAACTCTTCCAGGTCACGTCTGACGGCCCGAGTGAGCTCTTCCACCTCGGTTCGCGTTAACTCCCCGGTCTGCATAACTCGTTGACGCGCCTGCTCCACCAACGCATCGATATCGCGTTCGCCATTACGCAGACGTTCGCTCAGTGAAGCTACCAGTTCACGGTAATATTGAGCAACCTTGTTCATCGCTTCGCCTCCTGGGTCGTTAACTGTCTATAATAATAGACGTTATTTACGCTACGCTTTGCAAGACTGTCCACAGAGTGTGTAAATTCGTGCAAGAATTATCCTTGCGGGAATTCAACGCTGAATGCGCGAAAGGCTGTTTTGGCGCGGGCGTTTGGGCTATGCTATGCGGATCTGAAACACCACATCTAGAGCTACGTTTGTAGCTGTATTGAAAACAGGACCACTGGCTGCCATGCAAGAGCAATACCGCCCGGAAGAGATAGAATCCAAAGTACAGCTTCACTGGGATGAGAAGCGCACATTTGAAGTTACCGAAGACGAGAGCAAAGAGAAGTATTACTGCCTGTCTATGCTTCCCTATCCTTCTGGTCGACTACACATGGGCCACGTACGTAACTACACCATCGGTGACGTGATCGCCCGCTACCAGCGCATGCTGGGCAAAAACGTACTGCAGCCAATTGGCTGGGATGCGTTCGGTCTGCCAGCAGAAGGGGCTGCGGTTAAAAACAACACCGCACCAGCACCGTGGACGTACGACAACATCGCATACATGAAAAACCAGCTCAAAATGCTGGGTTTCGGTTACGACTGGAGCCGTGAGCTGGCGACCTGCACCCCGGAATATTACCGTTGGGAACAGAAATTCTTCACCGAGCTATACAAAAAAGGCCTGGTGTACAAGAAAACGTCTGCTGTCAACTGGTGCCCGAATGACCAGACCGTACTGGCGAACGAACAGGTTATCGACGGATGCTGCTGGCGTTGTGATACCAAAGTCGAGCGTAAAGAGATCCCGCAGTGGTTCATCAAAATCACCGCTTACGCTGACGAACTGCTGCGTGACCTGGATAACCTGGATCACTGGCCTGACACCGTGAAAACGATGCAGCGCAACTGGATTGGCCGTTCTGAAGGCGTAGAAATCACCTTCGATGTGAACGATTACGACAACACGCTGACCGTTTACACAACCCGCCCGGACACCTTTATGGGTGCGACCTATCTGGCCGTTGCCGCAGGTCACCCGCTGGCGCAGAAAGCCGCTGCAAATAACCCGGAACTGGCCGCCTTCATTGACGAATGCCGCAACACCAAGGTTGCTGAAGCCGAAATGGCAACCATGGAGAAGAAAGGCGTCGACACGGGCTTTAAAGCCGTTCACCCGCTGACTGGCGAAGAGATCCCAGTTTGGGCAGCAAACTTCGTCCTGATGGAATACGGTACGGGCGCAGTCATGGCCGTTCCGGGCCACGATCAACGCGATTACGAGTTTGCGACTAAATATGGCCTGACCATCAAGCCAGTAATTCTGACCGCTGAAGGCGCAGAGCCGGATCTGTCCGAACAAGCTCTGACCGAAAAAGGGGTGCTGTTTAACTCCGGTGAGTTTGACGGCCTCGACTTCGAAGCAGCCTTCAATGCCATTGCTGACAAGCTGGTGGCTCTTGGCGTGGGTGAGCGTAAAGTAAACTACCGTCTGCGTGACTGGGGTGTTTCCCGTCAGCGTTACTGGGGCGCGCCGATTCCGATGGTGACATTGGAAGACGGTACCGTACTGCCGACGCCAGAAGACCAGTTGCCGGTTATTCTGCCGGAAGACGTGGTTATGGATGGTATTACCAGCCCAATCAAAGCCGATCCGGAGTGGGCAAAAACCACCGTTAACGGCATGCCTGCACTGCGCGAAACCGACACTTTCGATACTTTTATGGAATCCTCCTGGTACTACGCGCGCTACACCTGCCCGCAGTACAACGAAGGGATGCTGGATCCAGAAGCTGCAAACTACTGGCTTCCGGTTGATATCTACATTGGTGGTATTGAACACGCCATCATGCACCTGCTCTACTTCCGCTTCTTCCACAAGCTGATGCGCGATGCGGGTATGGTCAACTCTGACGAACCGGCTAAACAGCTGCTGTGCCAGGGTATGGTGCTGGCCGATGCGTTCTATTACGTTGGTGCAAACGGTGAGCGTAACTGGGTTTCTCCGGTTGATGCCATCGTTGAGCGCGACGAGAAAGGTCGTATCGTCAAAGCTCAGGACGCAGAAGGCCATGAACTGGTGTATACCGGCATGAGCAAAATGTCCAAGTCGAAAAATAACGGTATCGACCCGCAGGTTATGGTTGAACGTTACGGCGCCGACACCGTACGTCTGTTCATGATGTTCGCTTCTCCGGCTGATATGACGCTGGAATGGCAAGAGTCCGGCGTTGAAGGGGCGAACCGCTTCCTGAAACGTGTCTGGAAGCTGGTTTACGAACATACCTCCAAAGGTGATGTAGCTGAACTGAACGTTGATGTGTTGAGCGAAGACCAAAAAGCGCTGCGTCGCGACGTGCACAAAACCATTGCTAAAGTGACCGATGATATCGGTCGTCGTCAGACCTTTAACACCGCAATTGCGGCGATTATGGAGTTGATGAACAAGCTGGCGAAAGCACCGCAGGAAGACGAACAAGACAGAGCCCTGATGCAGGAAGCGTTACTGGCCGTCGTTCGCATGCTGAACCCGTTCACCCCACACGTTTGCTTCACGATGTGGCAGGCGCTGAAAGGTGAAGGCGATATCGACAACGCACCGTGGCCGGTAGCTGACGAAGCCGCAATGGTTGAAGACTCGACGTTGGTTGTTGTTCAGGTGAACGGTAAAGTCCGTGGCAAAATTACCGTTCCGGTAAATGCGACAGAAGAACAGGTTCGTGAACGTGCTGGCCAGGAGCATCTGGTGGCAAAATATCTTGATGGCGTTACCGTACGTAAAGTGATTTATGTACCGGGTAAACTCCTCAATCTGGTCGTTGGCTAAGCGCGGGAGGAAGCGTGCGACTTCTGACAACATTGTTGTTATCTCTGGCGGTGCTTGTCACCGCCGGGTGTGGCTGGCATCTGCGTAGTACTACGCAGGTTCCACCCTCAATGAAAACCATGATCCTGAACTCTGGCGATCCGAACGGCCCGTTAAGCCGTGCGGTCCGTAACCAGCTGCGTCTGAACGGTGTGACGCTGCTTGAAGACGGTACAATGCGTAAAGATGTGACGTCTTTACGTCTTGGCGCGGTCAGCATTTCGCAGGATACGGCGTCGGTATTCCAGAACGGTCAAACGGCTGAATACCAGATGGTGATGTCCGTAAGCGCTACCGTGCTGATTCCAGGACATGATATTTACCCTATCAGCGCAAAAGTTTATCGTTCGTTCTTTGACAACCCACAGGCTGCACTGGCGAAGGATAACGAGCAGGAGATGATCGTAAAAGAGATGTATGACAAAGCGGCTGAACTGTTAATTCGTAAGCTGCCAAGCGTACATCTGGCTGATACTCTGTCATCCAATGCTGATGATGATGCTAAGCCAGCTGCGACAAAAGCCGCAGAGCCTGCGTCATCTCCGGCGCGTGTCTCCACCACGCTGGGTAACTGATGCTCAAGTTGTACCCTGAACAACTCCGCGCACAGCTCAATGAGGGGCTGCGCGCGGCGTATTTGCTCTTAGGTAACGATCCCCTCTTATTGCAGGAAAGCCAGGATGCCATCCGTCAGGCTGCTGCCACACAAGGGTTCGAAGAACACCACGCCTTCACTCTAGACAACAGCACCGACTGGGGAGAGATTTTTTCACTCTGCCAGGCGATGAGCCTGTTTGCCAACCGTCAAACCCTGCTCCTGCAACTGCCTGAAAATGGCCCCAATGCCGCCATTAACGAACAGCTCGCTTCACTCGTCACACTGCTACATAACGACCTGCTACTGATTGTTCGTGGTAACAAGCTGACTAAAGCGCAGGAAAACGCCGCATGGTATACCGGACTTGCCAATAATGCGGTGCAGGTCAGCTGCCAGACGCCGGAGCAAGCACAGCTCCCACGTTGGGTCGCCGCGAGGGCTAAACTCAATAACCTGCAACTGGATGACGCAGCCAATCAGCTGTTGTGCTATTGCTATGAAGGTAACCTGTTAGCACTGGCGCAAGCGCTGGAACGGTTAGCATTGCTTTGGCCTGATGGCAAACTAACGCTGCCTCGCGTAGAAAAAGCCGTTAACGATGCGGCGCACTTTACCCCGTTCCACTGGGTGGATGCGCTGCTGATGGGCAAAAGCAAACGCGCGCTGCACATTCTGCAACAGCTACGTCTGGAAGGCAGTGAGCCGGTTATTTTGCTGCGTACGATACAGCGTGAATTGCTGTTGCTGGTCAACCTAAAACGGCAGTCGGCGAATACCCCCTTGCGCACGTTGTTTGATAAACACCGGGTGTGGCAAAATCGCCGAGGCATGATGGGTGATGCGCTAAACCGGCTGAACCCGGCGCAGCTGCGTCAGGCGGTAACGCTGTTAACGCGTACGGAAATTACGCTTAAACAAGACTATGGTCAGTCAGTGTGGGCGGAACTTGAGGGACTGTCCCTTTTGCTCTGCCATAAATCACTGGCCGATGTTTTTATTGATGGTTGATATGAAATCATTGCAGGCTCTGTTCGGCGGCACCTTTGATCCGGTGCATTATGGTCATCTTAAACCGGTTGAAATTCTGGCGAATCTGATTGGTCTTTCCCGGGTCATCATCATGCCCAATAACGTGCCGCCGCATCGTGCGCAGCCTGAAGCGTCCGGTGAGCAACGTAAGCGCATGGTTGAACTGGCCATTGCTGATAAACCGCTGTTTTCCCTAGATGAACGCGAACTGAAACGCGACACGGCCTCCTACACCGCGCAAACGCTAAAAGAGTGGCGCGAGGAACAAGGCCCGAATGTGCCGTTAGCGTTTATCATTGGTCAGGATTCGCTGCTGACCTTCCCTTCCTGGCACGACTACCACACGATTCTGGATAATACCCATCTCATCGTATGCCGACGTCCAGGTTATCCTCTCGAAATGACGCAGGAAAAGCACCAGCAATGGCTGGAAGATCACCTGACTCATTCGCCGGATGACCTGCACAACCTGCCTTGCGGGAAAATCTACCTGGCCGAAACGCCGTGGTTCAACATCTCCGCCACGCTCATTCGCGAGCGACTGGAAAAAGGCGAGCCGTGCGACGACCTGATGCCAGGCGCAGTGCTTGACTATATTAATCAGCAGGGGTTGTACCGCTAAGCGTGTTGTTTAATGCCACCAGCAGGCGGTCATTTTCTTCCTGACTGCGAACAGCAACTCGGTAATAACGCGCGTCCAACCCAGGGTAATTGGCACAACTGCGAATCAAGACATGCTGTTCCAGCAACATCCGTTGCAAATCAATATCCGCGCGATCGCAGCGTAATAAACGATAATTTGCCTGGCCGGGATACACCGTCAGGCCGGGCAGGTTTTGTAGCTGCTGCTCAAACCGCGCTCCCTCTT
Source organism: Citrobacter sp. Cf116 (assembly GCF_030336505.1). Taxonomy (NCBI): domain Bacteria; kingdom Pseudomonadati; phylum Pseudomonadota; class Gammaproteobacteria; order Enterobacterales; family Enterobacteriaceae; genus Citrobacter; species Citrobacter sp. Cf116. The sequence goes on from NZ_JAOWEQ010000040.1 coordinate 459,513, forward strand.
GTTCCAGCCATTTCCACGTCGCCTGCTGATAAGCGCTGTCGCGTAAAATAATCTCGCCAGCCAGAGCAGCAAACGCATTAATTGACCACGGCATTTGTCGGCTGCGCATTTGTACAACGGCCTGCTCGTTACTGTTGACCAGATACCCCAGACGCAGCCCCGGTATCGCATAGAACTTAGTGAGCGAGCGCAGCACCCAAATATGCGGGTTATCCCGAAGTAGCGGAATAAACCCCGGCTCCCCGGCAATAAAATCGATAAACGCTTCATCAAGGATCAGATTGATCCCAAGCCGCTCACAACGTGAGGCAATCTCACGTAGCAGGCGGTTATCCGGTAGTAACCCGGTGGGGTTGTTGGGCGTGCAGAGAAACAGGCAGTCCAGCTCTGAGGTTAACGCATCGAGGATCGCATCGGTAAGCTGCCAGCCATCGTCTTCGCGCAGCGCAAACTCATGGATCGTACAGTCTCCCCATTGCAGCGCCCGACGATATTCAGCAAACCCAGGCGTCACGATCATCGCGTGACGTGGCTTCAGGCCATCTACCAGGGTAAAAATAGACTCGGTCTCACCGTTTCCGGCCAGGATCCACGAGGCCGGAATCTGATGATGCTCCGCCAACGCTGCATGCAGTTGCGCGTAATCGACATCCGGGTAACGCTCCGCGCAGTCCATATTATCGATAATTGCGCGTTTTAAACCTGCTGGCATACCCAGCGGATTAATATTCGCGCTAAAATCCAGCAATTGCTCAGGCGAGACGCCCAACAGTTCGGCGGCTTCTCGGGTATTACCACCATGCGCGCTCTTCAATAAAGACATCGTGCCGCTCCACGTAAAAAAAGGTATTTTAGTGAAAAATCTCTGCGCAATCAGGGCAAACATCATGTTTTGTGCGAATAACCCCAAGAGGAAAAAATGAGACTCTGGTTGGTACGTCATGGCGAAACCGAAGCCAACGTCGCGGGTTTATATAGCGGCCACGCTCCCACACCACTAACAGAACGGGGAATAGCTCAGGCGCAAACGCTGAGTACGCTGTTACGCAATGTGCCTGTCGACAACGTTCTGTGCAGCGAGCTGGAGCGCGCCCGCCATACAACGCAGTTGATCTTAGGCGATCGCGAGATTCCTGTGCGTAACATGCCTGAGCTCAATGAGATGTTTTTTGGCGACTGGGAAATGCGCCACCATCGCGATCTGGCGCGCGAAGACGCCGAAAACTACGCCGTGTGGTGTAACGACTGGCAGAACGCGACGCCCACTAATGGCGAAGGTTTTCAGGCATTTTCCCTGCGCGTGGAACGCTTCATTGCTCAACTCGATGATTACAAAATGTGCCAAAACCTGCTGGTGGTGAGCCATCAGGGTGTACTGAGCGTGTTGATCGCCCGTTTGTTGTCCATGCCGGCAGCAGCAATGTGGCATTTTCGCGTCGAACAAGGTTGCTGGAGCGCGATTGATTTTTGCGACGATTTTGCGGTTCTGAAAGTACTTAACAGCCGGGCTGTATGGCACGACGGAGAGTGAAAGCACTGTTTTTTCTGCCGAAGGGCTTCTCTCCCATTGACACCCCATGACAGGCTGTTATTCTCCGCAACCTGACTTTTCCCGCCCTTCAGAGCTTTGCAGAAATTGTTTTACAAAAATGGCGATGCATTCTGCGGCGTGGGGTGGGATGATAGCGCACTTCACAAGCGCTTTCGGAGACATTTGTCCCGATATCGCCTCTGGTTCAGGTATACTAACAGACGTTTTTAACTCTTTTCACCCAGGGGGAACACTTGCAGGGTAAAGCACTTCAGGATTTTGTAATCGACAAAATTGATGACCTGAAAGGTCAAGACATCATCGCCTTAGACGTTCAGGGCAAATCCAGCATCACTGATTGCATGATTATCTGTACTGGCACGTCCAGCCGTCATGTAATGTCTATCGCAGATCACGTTGTTCAGGAGTCCCGCACTGCTGGTCTGCTGCCGCTCGGCGTAGAAGGCGAGAACGTCGCAGACTGGATCGTCGTTGACCTCGGTGATGTGATTGTCCACGTGATGCAGGAAGAAAGCCGTCGCCTGTATGAACTGGAAAAACTCTGGAGTTAATGCGTGAAGCTGCAACTTGTCGCTGTTGGTACGAAAATGCCTGACTGGGTGCAAACCGGTTTTACGGAGTATCTCCGTCGGTTTCCGAAAGATATGCCCTTTGAGCTGATCGAAATCCCGGCAGGAAAACGCGGCAAGAACGCGGATATTAAACGCATTCTCGACAAAGAGGGTGAACAGATGCTGGCTGCCGCAGGCAAAAACCGCATCGTCACCCTTGATATCCCGGGCAAACCCTGGGACACGCCGCAGTTGGCGACCGAACTGGAACGCTGGAAACTGGACGGTCGTGACGTCAGTTTGTTGATTGGTGGGCCGGAAGGTCTTTCTCCTGCCTGTAAAGCAGCAGCAGAACAAAGCTGGTCACTCTCAGCGTTAACCCTTCCTCACCCTCTTGTTCGGGTTCTGGTTGCGGAGAGTCTGTACAGGGCGTGGAGCATTACCACCAACCATCCTTATCACCGTGAGTGATCATTGATTCTTGAGTAGATTAAGCAGCGGATGAAACTACAGAATTCTTTTCGCGACTATTCGGCTGAGTCCGCGCTATTTGTGCGCCGGGCGCTGGTCGCTTTTTTGGGGATTTTGCTGCTCACCGGCGTGCTGATCGCCAACCTTTATAATCTGCAAATCGTTCGCTTTACTGATTATCAGACTCGCTCGAACGAAAACCGCATCAAACTGGTGCCTATCGCCCCCAGTCGCGGCATCATTTATGACCGAAACGGAATTCCGCTCGCCCTTAACCGCACCATTTATCAGATAGAAATGATGCCAGAAAAGGTCGACAACGTTCAGGATACCCTCGACGCGCTGCGTAACGTCGTAGACCTGACGGACGATGACATTGCCGCTTTTAAAAAAGAGCGCGCCCGTTCACACCGTTTCACATCCATTCCGGTAAAAACTAACCTGAGTGAAGTTCAGGTCGCACGCTTTGCCGTTAATCAATATCGCTTTCCTGGCGTCGAAGTTAAAGGTTATAAACGCCGCTACTACCCCTACGGCTCTGCGCTGACCCATGTCATTGGCTATGTATCAAAAATCAACGATAAAGACGTAGACCGCCTGGACAAAGACGGCAAACTGGCTAACTACGCGGCGACACACGACATCGGCAAGCTGGGTATTGAACGTTATTACGAAGATGTACTTCACGGCCAGACCGGTTATGAAGAGGTTGAGGTGAACAACCGCGGCCGCGTCATTCGCCAGCTGAAAGAAGTGGCGCCGCAGGCCGGGCACGATATCTATCTCACCCTCGATTTGAAACTCCAGCAGTACATTGAAACGCTGCTGGCAGGCAGTCGCGCCGCCGTGGTGGTTACCGACCCGCGTACCGGCGGCGTTCTCGCGCTGGTGTCCATGCCGAGCTACGACCCGAACCTGTTTGTCGATGGTATCTCCAGTAAAGATTACTCTGGGTTGCTCAATGACCCGAACACCCCATTGGTTAACCGCGCCACGCAGGGTGTTTACCCACCGGCTTCGACAGTTAAACCTTACGTCGCAGTTTCTGCATTAAGTGCAGGTGTCATCACCCGCAATACTGGTCTGTTCGATCCAGGTTGGTGGCAATTACCGGGCTCTGAAAAACGTTACCGTGACTGGAAAAAATGGGGGCACGGCCATCTGAACATCACCCGTTCTCTGGAAGAGTCGGCGGATACGTTTTTCTATCAAATCGCCTATGATATGGGGATAGACCGACTTTCAGAGTGGATGAGCAAGTTTGGCTACGGCCAATATACGGGCATCGATCTTGCCGAAGAGCGCGCGGGAAACATGCCAACTCGCGAGTGGAAGCAAAAACGGTTTAAAAAACCATGGTACCAGGGTGATACCATTCCGGTCGGCATCGGTCAGGGTTACTGGACGGCAACCCCTATCCAGATGAGTAAAGCGCTGATGATCCTTATCAACGACGGTTTGGTAAAAGTCCCGCATCTGCTGATGAGTACGGCAGAAAACGGCAAGCAAGTACCGTGGGTACAGCCACACGAACCCCCCGTTGGTGACATTCATTCCGGTTACTGGGAAATCGCAAAAGACGGTATGTACGGTGTAGCAAACCGTCCTAACGGTACTGCGCACAAGTATTTCGCTGGCGCACCTTACAAAATTGCGGCGAAATCCGGTACTGCCCAGGTCTTTGGCCTGAAAGCCAATGAAACCTATAACGCGCACAAGATCGCCGAGCGCTTACGTGACCACAAGCTGATGACGGCCTTCGCACCCTATGATAAGCCCCAGGTTGCTGTCGCCATAATCCTTGAAAACGGTGGCGCGGGCCCGGCTGTGGGTACCATTATGCGCCAGATCCTTGACCACATTATGTTGGGCGACAACAACACCAATCTGCCTGCAGAAAACCCCGCGGTTGCAGCAGCGGAGGACCAATAATCGTGACGGATAATCCGAATAAAAAAACATTCTGGGACAAAATCCACATCGATCCCACGATGTTGCTTATTTTGCTGGTGCTGCTGGTTTACAGCTCGCTGGTCATCTGGAGTGCCAGCGGCCAGGATATCGGCATGATGGAGCGCAAGGTCGGCCAGATCGCAATGGGCCTGGTCATCATGGTGGTGATGGCGCAAATCCCGCCCCGGGTTTATGAAGGCTGGGCACCCTATCTCTATATATTCTGCATCATCCTGTTGGTGGCGGTAGATGCCTTCGGCGCGATATCCAAAGGGGCGCAGCGCTGGCTGGATTTGGGTATTGTGCGTTTTCAGCCTTCCGAAATCGCCAAGATTGCCGTGCCGCTGATGGTCGCACGCTTCATCAACCGTGATGTTTGCCCGCCATCGCTAAAAAATACCGCCATTGCACTGGTGCTGATATTTATGCCCACCCTGCTGGTGGCCGCTCAGCCTGACCTCGGTACCTCAATACTGGTCGCCCTTTCCGGTCTGTTTGTTCTGTTCCTTTCTGGTTTAAGCTGGCGTTTAATCGGTGTTGCGGTGGTTCTGGTTGCGGCGTTTATCCCGATACTGTGGTTCTTCCTGATGCATGATTACCAGCGTCAGCGCGTCATGATGTTGCTCGATCCCGAAACCGATCCACTGGGTGCGGGATATCATATTATTCAGTCTAAAATTGCTATTGGCTCCGGCGGTCTACGCGGCAAGGGCTGGCTGCACGGTACGCAGTCGCAGCTTGAATTTTTACCCGAACGTCACACGGACTTTATCTTCGCGGTATTAGCAGAAGAGCTGGGTCTGGTAGGGATCTTAATTCTGCTTGCGCTGTACATTTTGCTGATTATGCGCGGATTATGGATCGCTGCCCACGCGCAAACCACCTTTGGTCGCGTCATGGCAGGTGGTTTAATGTTGATATTATTCGTTTATGTCTTCGTAAATATTGGTATGGTGAGCGGTATTCTGCCCGTGGTTGGCGTTCCTCTCCCACTGGTCAGTTACGGAGGCTCGGCACTTATCGTGCTGATGGCCGGGTTCGGGATTGTTATGTCGATCCACACCCATAGAAAAATGTTGTCGAAAAGCGTGTAAGGGGTACGCAATGCGTAAGCAGTGGCTTGGTATCTGCATCGCAGCAGGAATGCTCGCGGCGTGTTCGAGTGATGATGGTCAGCAACAGGGTGCTGTCGCGCCGCAGCCTGCGGTGTGTAATGGTCCGATTGTTGAAATCAGCGGGGCCGATCCGCGCTTTGAACCCCTGAACCCAACGGCGAATCAGGACTATCAGCGTGATGGTAAGAGCTACAAAATCGTCCAGGACCCTTCCCGCTTTAGCCAGGCAGGGCTTGCCGCTATCTATGATGCGGAACCCGGAAGCAACTTAACCGCGTCTGGTGAAGCGTTCGACCCGATGCAACTGACCGCAGCGCATCCGACGCTGCCAGTCCCAAGCTATGCCAGAGTAACTAACCTGGCAAACGGCAGGATGATTGTCGTGCGCATAAACGATCGCGGCCCTTATGGCAACGATCGCGTGATTTCACTTTCACGTGCAGCAGCAGACCGTCTGAATACCTCCAACAACACCAAAGTGCGTATCGACCCGATCATCGTCGCCCAGGATGGTTCATTGTCCGGTCCGGGTATGGCGTGTACGACAGTCGCAAAGCAAACCTATGCCCTGCCCGCGCGTCCTGATTTAAGCGGTGGCGGTAATATGGGAAGTATGCCTTCGCCATCGGATGCGGGTCAGCCGCAAGGCGATATTCGTCCGATCAGCAATTCCACGCTGAAAAGCGATGATCCAACCGGTGCGCCAGTGAACAGCGGTGGATTCCTCGGTGCGCCAACCACCCTCGCCGCAGGCGTGCTGGAAGGTAGCGAGCCGACTCCGGCTCCGCAACCGACCATCACCGCACCGGCAACACCAACCGCACCAGCAGCAACACCAGCCGCCGTCGCGGCACCAGCTCCAGCGGCAGTAGCCAACGGACGTTACGTGGTTCAGGTTGGCGCAGTCAGCGAGCAGTCGCGTGCGCAGCAGTATCAAAAACGTTTAAGCCAGCAGTTTGGCGTCCCAGGTCGGGTGGTACAAAATGGCGCAGTCTGGCGTATCCAGATGGGGCCGTTCGCCAGCAAAGCTGAAGCCTCCACATTGCAGCAGCGTCTTCAATCCGAGGCGCAATTACAGTCCTTCATCACCGGCGTGTAATAACGTAAATCAGGTATCTGAATTGTCAGTTTCTGTAAATGACATTAACAAAGTCACGCGGAAAGTCAGATGCCGGCCCGTTTTGCATTTGCTATAGTAGGGCACTTTTTTTAATTTCATCACGGACGTCGTAGTTCAGACCATGAAGACCACTTTTTCCGCTCGTTTCGTGCAGCGTATGGCGCTCACCGCGGCTCTCTGCGCAGCTTCTCTCTCTGCTGCCCATGCCGATGACCTGAATATTAAAACCATGATCCCGGGTGTTCCGCAGATCGATGCGGAGTCATATATCCTGATTGATTACAATTCAGGCAAAGTTCTGGCAGAACAGAACGCAGACACTCGCCGCGACCCCGCCAGTCTGACCAAAATGATGACCAGCTACGTCATCGGCCAGGCGATGAAAGCCGGCAAGTTCAAAGAAACCGATCTGGTCACTGTCGGCAATGACGCTTGGGCTACAGGTAACCCGGTCTTTAAAGGTTCATCGTTGATGTTCCTGAAACCTGGAATGCAGGTTCCTGTTTCCCAGTTGATCCGTGGTATCAACCTACAATCCGGGAATGATGCGTGTGTGGCAATGGCGGACTTCGCAGCCGGTAGCCAGGATGCTTTCGTCGGTCTGATGAACAGCTATGTGAACGCGCTGGGCCTGAAAAACACCCACTTCCAGACCGTTCATGGTCTCGATGCTGACGGTCAGTACAGCTCGGCTCGCGACATGGCGATGATTGGCCAGGCCCTGATTCGTGACGTGCCTAACGAATACTCTATCTATAAAGAAAAAGAGTTCACCTTTAACGGTATTCGTCAGTTAAACCGTAACGGCCTGCTGTGGGATAACAGCCTGAATGTCGACGGTATCAAAACCGGTCATACCGACAAAGCTGGCTATAACCTCGTTGCATCCGCAACCGAAGGTCAGATGCGTCTGATCTCTGCCGTCATGGGTGGCCGCACCTATAAAGGTCGCGAAACCGAAAGTAAAAAACTGCTGACCTGGGGCTTCCGTTTCTTTGAAACCGTGAATCCACTGAAAGTCGGTAAAGAGTTTGCTTCAGAACCGGCCTGGTTTGGTAACACCGATCGTGCATCGTTAGGCGTAGATAAAGATGTCTACCTGACTATTCCGCGCGGCCGCATGAAAGATCTGAAAGCAAGCTATGTGCTGAACACCACAGAACTGCATGCACCGCTGCAGAAAAACCAGGTTGTCGGCACCATCAACTTCCAGTTGGATGGCAAAACCATCGAACAGCGCCCGCTGGTAGTCCTGCAGGAAATCCCTGAAGGCAACTTCTTTGGGAAAATCATTGATTACATTAAATTAATGTTCCATCACTGGTTTGGCTAAAAATCGAACACTTGAAAGTGTGATTTACGTCCCCATATACTAGGTATCCAGATAACTCCCACACGCTGTGGGAGTTATTATTTATTGATGTAACGCCGGAGCTGACATGAAAACCAAACTTAACGAACTGCTTGAATTCCCTACTCCATTTACTTACAAAGTAATGGGGCAGGCGTTGCCTGAGCTGGTTGATCAGGTGGTTGAAGTGGTACAGCGCCATGCGCCAGGTGATTACTCTCCGACGGTAAAACCGAGCAGCAAAGGCAACTACCACTCGGTCTCAATCACTATTACTGCTACACACATTGAGCAGGTTGAAACGCTGTACGAAGAATTAGGCAATATCGATATCGTACGCATGGTACTGTAAAAACCTGTTGGTTACCCGCTGCATCCCCGCTCGGGTAACCCCTCCCTCCTGTGATATACTTTTCCCCCTCTTTTATATTCTCTACTCTATGTGAGTATCTACGGAGATGCCGTTTTGTATCAGGATAAAATTCTGGTCCGCCAGCTCGGTCTTCAACCTTACGAGCCAGTTTCTCTGGCCATGCATGAATTCACCGATACCCGCGATGAAAACAGTTATGACGAAATCTGGCTGGTAGAGCATTATCCTGTTTTTACCCAGGGTCAGGCAGGTAAAGCAGAGCACGTACTGATGCCGGGCGATATTCCGGTGATCCAGAGCGATCGTGGCGGCCAGGTGACCTACCACGGGCCGGGCCAGCAGGTCATGTATGTGCTGTTGAACCTGAAGCGTCGCAAACTTGGCGTTCGTGAACTGGTTACGCTGCTGGAACAAACTGTCGTCAATACACTTGCGGAAATCGGCATTGATGCCCACCCGCGAGCCGATGCGCCTGGCGTATACGTCGGGGAGAAGAAAATCTGCTCTTTGGGATTACGTATTCGTAGAGGATGTTCGTTTCACGGCTTAGCGCTCAACGTGGATATGGATTTGTCGCCTTTCCTGCGTATCAATCCTTGTGGTTACGCCGGAATGGAGATGGCGAAAGTATCGCAGTGGGATAGCGCAGCCACGACCGAGAGCGTTCGCCCACGCCTGCTGGCCAACATATTAGCGCTGTTGGGTAACCCACCGCACGAGTACGTTGCAGACTGAAAATACGGTCATACTTTGCCACGGCAAATGTTGTGGCAAATGGCACAAAACAACAACTATTTTACATTTTGCCAGCCTGTCAGGCTGCTTTCTGGCCCGTTTCAATGATATACTGCGTATCACTAATTCAAAAATAGTTGATAAATGCAACATTCCCTTGAATTGAAACGCTTTCCTTCGTAATTCGCAACTGGAACACGCAAGCTATGAGTAAACCCATTGTGATGGAACGCGGTGTTAAATACCGCGATGCCGATAAGATGGCTCTTATCCCGGTAAAAAATGTGGCAACAGAGCGTGAAGCCCTGCTGCGTAAACCGGAATGGATGAAAATAAAACTGCCAGCGGACTCCACTCGCATCCAGGGCATCAAAGCGGCAATGCGCAAAAATGGCCTGCACTCTGTCTGCGAAGAAGCTTCCTGCCCTAACCTGGCTGAATGTTTCAATCACGGAACCGCAACCTTTATGATCCTCGGCGCAATCTGTACCCGCCGTTGCCCATTCTGTGACGTTGCCCATGGCCGTCCGGTTGCTCCGGATGCTAACGAGCCGTTAAAACTTGCTCAGACGATTGCTGACATGGCGCTGCGCTATGTCGTCATTACCTCCGTTGACCGCGACGATCTGCGTGACGGCGGCGCTCAGCACTTTGCTGACTGTATCACCGCTATTCGTGAGAAAAGCCCGTCGATTAAAATCGAAACGCTGGTGCCTGACTTCCGTGGTCGTATGGATCGCGCGTTGGATATCCTCACCGCCACGCCGCCAGACGTGTTTAACCACAACCTCGAAAACGTACCGCGTATTTATCGCAATGTACGTCCGGGGGCGGACTACAACTGGTCGCTGAAGCTTCTGGAACGTTTCAAGGAAGCGCACCCGGAGATTCCGACTAAATCAGGTCTGATGGTTGGTCTGGGCGAAACCAATGCAGAAATCATTGAGGTCATGCGTGACCTGCGCAGTCATGGCGTGACCATGCTGACGCTGGGGCAGTATTTACAGCCAAGCCGTCACCACCTGCCGGTTCAACGCTATGTAAGCCCGGATGAGTTCGATGAGATGAAAGCCGAAGCTATGGCCATGGGCTTTACCCATGCAGCCTGCGGTCCATTCGTTCGCTCTTCATACCATGCTGACATGCAGGCCAAAGGGCTGGAAGTGAAGTAATCGTGTAATACTCACTTACATATCAGCAATAAAAAAACCGGCAAATTGCCGGTTTTTTTTCATGCAGAGTATGCAGTATGAGCATCATGCTCCTGACATTACTCTTTATGAGAAAGCTTCTCAGCCTGAACGCTACCATCAGCATCTTTCTTAGCATCGGCATTATCGTCGTTCATTGCTTTCTTGAAGCCCTTGATTGCCGTTCCCAGGTCTCCACCCAGTGTACGTAACTTCTTGGTACCAAACAGCAGAACAACCAGTGCGGCAACCACCAGCAGTTTGGTAATACTAATCTCACCCATAGATACCTTCTTCACTTAAACCAGGCTGCATAAAGCGCCATATTAACCTGAGAATATTAACGGCCTTTCGACGCGCGCACACAATAGCAATCTGTAACAAGGTGAATCAAGCCTTGTTTAAAAAAACGTCATAATAATTGCGGTGGCGCAAAACGTCGGTTACTTAACACCGGAAGTTGTGCTCTGACCTGCCTTACCCGCTCTGCAGAAACCTCGGCCATAATTAGCGCAGGCGTTTCCGCCGCAGCAGCAATGGTCACACCAAAAGGGTCGATGACCCGGCTTTGGCCGATATTCTTATTACCACACTCTCCCGCCGCAATCAGGTAACACGTTGCATCTAACGCTCTTGCAGCCAAAAGCGTAGACCAGTGATGCTCTTTAAGCGATCCCCGTACCCAGGCTGCGGGTAATACGAGAATTTCCGCTCCCTGCAATGCTTGCGCCAGCGCCAACTCAGGGAAGCGCAGATCATAACAGGTCATTAACCCTACTTTTAACCCGCCTACGTCCAGCAGCGGCGCTATGACGTCCCCTGCATCCACATTTCGTGACTCCTGAATCGAAAAGGCGTCGTAGAGATGTAATTTAGCGTAATGGGCAACAACCTGACCTGCCCGTAGCGCCACCAGCATGTTAAACGCCCGTCCAGGCACAGAGGGAACATGAATCGTCAGGATTGTCGTCATCTCGTTTTGCGCGCTTTCTCGCAACAAGCGCGTCAAAAATCCACCTTCCAGCAATTGAGCTGATTTCACTGACAGGTCTGGGTCCAGATCGTCACGGGCCAGAAGCGCTTCCGGTAATACCAGTAACGATGCCCCCTCTCCCGCAGCCTGAGACATCAGTAAAACGCAGGTTTCTGCATTTTTTTCCCATGAAGGTCCCACGGCAAATTGCCCTGCTGCAACGAACATATTCCCTCCAGAAAACGTTGTTAGGCTCGCCAACCACGATTATTCAGCGTTACACTCATCCTATATACAATCAAATAGCAGGATTACGCAGTGTTACAACTCCTTTTAGCGGTTTTTATCGGTGGTGGTACAGGTAGTGTAGCAAGATGGATGTTGAGCATGAGGTTTAACCCGCTACACCAGGCCATTCCATTCGGTACGCTGGCAGCAAACTTACTTGGCGCATTTATCATTGGTATGGGTCTGGCATGGTTTAATCGCATGACAAACATTGATCCAATGTGGAAGGTACTGATTACAACTGGCTTTTGCGGGGGACTAACAACATTTTCCACTTTCTCGGCTGAGGTGGTGTTTTTGCTACAGGAAGGACGCTTTGGTTGGGCTATGTTGAATGTGCTGGCGAATCTGCTGGGATCATTTGCGATGACCGCCCTGGCATTCTGGCTGGTTTCGGCCTCTCCCGCACACTGAGGCGAAAAAAAACCCGCAATTAAGCGGGTTTTGAATGCTTGCTGTCGTATGCTTACAGAGCGATTACGTTTGCAGCAGAAGGGCCTTTGGCACCGTTAGTGATTTCGAACTCTACACGCTGACCTTCAGCCAGAGTTTTAAAACCATTGGTCTGGATTGCAGAGAAGTGTACGAACACGTCTTTGCTGCCATCTTCCGGAGTAATGAAACCGAATCCTTTGGACTCATTAAACCACTTAACGTTACCTTTAATCTTAGACATCAAAATTACCTTTACATGAAAAATAGACACAAATGCTGTGTCGGGTATCAGTACAACAATTGTGGTGCACTTTGTCCAGTCGAACTTTATCAAAAAGTGATAAATGTCGCGTTATTTTTCAGTTAACGTTGGTATCACACTGTTTTAAAAAGACTTTTTAATAATCCACCTAACAATACAGGTAGTCTATCAAAACTGGAAACGCATCCACGCAAAGTAGACGTTACCGTTGTTGTACGTTCCCGGAATGTAGGTCATCTGGAACGTTGCCGGACCATACCCTATCGATGCCAGCGGTAACAGCACGGGTACCGGAATGTAGTTCCAGTTATCACGCGCGGTAAAACCGGCGGTAAAACCGAGACCTGTATGGAAATTTTCATCGGCCAGCGGTCGCCAGGTTTTTTCCCAGCCATAACCACCAATGGGTTCCCATTTATTGTAGGAATCCTTAAAGGCCATTATATAAAGTCCGTGCCAGTTACCTTTATCATCCCAACGGGATTGACCAAATCCTGCCCCCCACGGGCGTTCATTGTAGCGATCCGTTTTTTCTTTATCGTAGGCAAAGCGTGCATGCCAGGTAATAGCCGGTATATACAAATCATAATGTTCCGGCTGCTGCCAGGTTTCACTGACGTTGTCTTTAAAAGTAGCGAACCAGCCTTTATCTTCAGCTGCGCCCTGGGGAATGAAAGCTAACTGAATAAAAAGAAATGAAAAAATGAGAAAATATCGTTTAGCGACAATCACAACTTAATTACCATCCTGGGATTTATTATTAATTGTAGCAAACCTAACCTTAATGTTAGCTTAACAAAAATGCGCAGCTAAAAAATCAGAATATTCCTCAGCATGAAATTTTTAAGATAATTAGCCCTTAATTTATTGAGCCATTTCATAGGAACTATTTTCTCTTTATTGCCAATAAATTGTTCTTTACTCCGAGAAAAGTTAAATAACATTACAATAAATTAACAATTAAGAATCAATATCACCACAAAACACACACACCGGCGCTGCACTTCACAGTTTTTTATTGTGAGATTCTTTTTTTAACCACGATGCTGAAAAAACGGCTAAGCCATCGCTTGAATCCGTATTTTTATTGATTTTAATCAGCAAGAGTTATCGGTTTATTAGGCACATTCTGTCACCACTTTTTACTTTTTTTAGTTTTTTTACTTTCTGGGCAGCAATGCGACAGGGGAAACGATGTTGACATTTATTGAACTCCTTATTGGGGTTGTGGTTATTGTAGGTGTAGCGCGCTACATCATTAAAGGTTATTCCGCGACAGGCGTACTGTTTGTTGGCGGTCTGGTTTTGTTGATTATCAGTGCGCTGATGGGGCATAAAGTGTTGCCATCCAGCGCGGCATCGACGGGCTATACGGCAACAGACATTGTTGAATATATTAAAATTTTGCTGATGAGCCGTGGTGGCGATCTCGGCATGATGATCATGATGCTGTGTGGTTTTGCCGCCTATATGACCCATATTGGCGCGAACGATATGGTCGTTAAGCTAGCCTCCAAGCCCCTGCAATACATCAACTCTCCTTACCTGCTAATGATTGCCGCCTATTTTGTCGCCTGCCTGATGTCACTGGCGGTTTCTTCAGCAACCGGTCTGGGCGTATTGCTGATGGCAACACTGTTCCCGGTCATGGTTAACGTTGGAATCAGCCGTGGCGCTGCAGCGGCTATTTGTGCCTCCCCTGCTGCAATTATTCTTTCACCAACATCCGGTGATGTGGTGCTGGCGGCAAAAGCTGCGGAAATGCCGCTGATCGATTTCGCCTTTAAAACCACGCTGCCAATTTCCATTGCCGCCATCATTGCTATGGCGATTGCCCACTTTTTCTGGCAGCGTTATCTGGATAAAAAAGAGAACATTTCTCATGAAATGTTAGATGTGGCTGAAATCACCACGACTGCCCCGTCATTTTACGCCATTCTGCCGTTTACCCCGATCGTTGGCGTCCTGATTTTTGATGGTAAATGGGGCCCGCAGCTGCACATCATTACGATTCTGGTTCTGTGCATGCTCATCGCGGCTATTCTGGAGTTCGTACGTGGGTTCAACACCCAAAAGGTTTTCTCTGGTCTGGAAGTCGCTTACCGTGGCATGGCGGATGCCTTTGCTAACGTGGTGATGTTGTTAGTCGCTGCGGGTGTTTTTGCCCAGGGTCTGAGCACAATCGGCTTTATTCAGAGTCTGATTTCTATCGCCACCTCGTTTGGTTCAGCGAGCATTATCTTGATGATGGTGCTGGTGATCCTGACTATGTTGGCGGCAATGACTACGGGTTCCGGTAACGCCCCGTTCTACGCCTTCGTTGAGATGATCCCTAAGCTGGCGCATTCTTCCGGCATTAACCCGGCTTACCTTGTTATCCCGATGCTGCAGGCGTCAAACCTTGGGCGCACCATCTCCCCGGTCTCCGGCGTGGTTGTCGCTGTAGCAGGTATGGCAAAGATTTCTCCGTTCGAAGTGGTGAAACGTACTTCGGTTCCGGTTCTGGTTGGACTGCTGGTGGTGATTATCGCAACTGAAGTGATGGTACCAGGTTCTTCTTCAGCCGTCGTTGGCGGCTGATACTCAGTGAAATTTAGGCCGGATTAGGCATCTACGCCGCATCCGGCATTTAAACCGCACCATTGCCGGATGTCGATGCTAAAGCATCTTATCCGGCCTACGTCAGAAATCAGCATTTAGCCGCCATGATAAATACGCTGCGGCCTACCCACCTTACCGTGAATAATCTCCGCAATAATCAAATGACGGCTGGCACAGTACTCCAGGTAGCGTCTGGAAGTCGTTCGGCTGATGGTAAGCGCCTGGGCGATCGTTTCCGCAGTATGGTGTACCGTCGGGTCGGCGAATAATTTCAACACTGCATTCAGTGTTAACGCATCAATCCCAGTCGGTAAATCCCCTTTCGGTTCGCCCCGCGCGTAGGCATTAAACATTTCATCAATCTGCTTTTGGCTGGCGCTGTCATTCCCCGCCAACATGCGTCGACGTTGTTGATAACGCGTCAGGGTCTGCCCCAGCCGCTCGTAGGCAATGGGTTTGACCAGGTAATCAAACGCACCGCTGCGCACGGCCTCGGAGACCGTTTCCATATCGCTGGCCGCCGTGGTAAACACTACGCCGCCCGGATAGCGCGCCTGGGTCAGCTCATGCAGCAACGTAATTCCCTTGCCGTCCGGCAAGTAGTTATCGAGCAGTATCAGACCGGGCTTAAAACGCTCAATCATCATCCTCGCCTGCTCAAGATTACCCGCCAGCCATATCTGGCTGAAACCGGGTATATGGCGGATATATTCAGCATGCATTTCCGCCAGTAGCGTTTCATCCTCAACGATCAACAGCGTTAATGGTTCCGTCATTATTTTTTTTCACTTTCGGAAGAAATAAAGAAAATAAGGTACCGCAAGGGGAGTTATCTTCGAGCGTAATCACTCCGTCACAGCGCCTCACATAACTTGCAATCAGATACAAACCGATGCCATGTTCACCTGGTTCATCGGTACGGGTGCTCACACCCTGTTCAAATATTTTCTCACGCAATGCTTCCGGCACACCGCATCCCTGATCGGCAACTTCGATGATCACGTCATCCCCTTCATCGCTCAAATAGAGCTCTACGACCTTGTTGCCTTGCTGGGTGCGTAAGCTCGCTTCAAATGCATTATCAAGCAGATTGCCAACAATTGCTGCAAACTCTGTGCTATCCAGCCCCTCGGGGAGTTGATGCAGCTGGCTCCCCGGAACGATAGTCATGGTGAGGCCCAGTTCCCGCGCGCGCTGCACCTTGCCAAACAACAGACCGGCGACCTGACGATCGGCAAACGCGCCACGCAGGCTGTCAATCAGTTGCTGTTGCGCCTGGGATTCTCCCTGCACCATGGCCAGAACCTTGTCATACTCTTTCATTTGCAGCAGGCCATTGATGGTCGACATCCAGTTCAGGTGCTCATGACGCAGCGTTCTCAGGCTCTCTACATACTGTTTGATCTGCGTTAATTGCGCATTAAGGGTAGCAATTTCATCTTTACTACGAAAACTGATGATTGCCCCAAGCAGTTCGTCACCGGAGCGAATCGCTTCACGGTTGGCGATAACGCTCAGGCCATTAAAGTTTACCATCGCATCCTGTCGTTTTTCCGCAATCTGTTGGGTGAAAAAGTCCGCTGGCTGAACCACCTCACTCACCGGTTTTCCAAGCCACTTTCGCCCAGGTGAAGACAGCCCCAGCATTTTCCTCGCACTGCGGTTTATTGCGGTGATATAACCATCAGGATCCACGGCAATCAATCCTTCATATACCGAGCTGAACAACGCTTCCTGCTGACGTACCACCCGCGCAATTTGTTTCGGTTCCATACCCAACATCTGCCGACGAATATGGGCAGCGAAAAACCAGGAGAGCAGCATAAGTACCAACAACAGCAAGATAAACACACCGGCCATCGGGAGTAAGAAATCCGATCGCCAGCTATCGATTTTGCTGATCAGATAACCAATTGAGACTACGCCAATGATTTTGCCATCGTCATCAAAGATGGGTGTTTTAGCGCGCATTGCCATCCCGATGGACCCTTTACCGGTAATAAAGTAGCTTTCCCCTTTTTCCAGCGCACCGGGTTTGGTGAACTGCATCGGGTAGCCAATCTTTTCCGGGTTCGGATGATATAGACGAATGGAGTTGGTATCCCCGATAACCACATAGTCGAAGTCAGTTCCGCTCTGCAGTTTGTCGGCAATCGTCGCCAAACGCTTGTAATCACGATGTTTAACTGCCGTGATGATACTGTCGTTAGAGGCGATGATTTTGGCCTGGTTCATTGCCATATCGCGGACATGCGTGGCCAGATAATCTTCAAAGCTGGCGGTAAAGTATTGTGCCAGGGCGGCGATGATAAAAACAGAAACGACCAAAATAAGCAGAAAGATGCGTAAAGGAAACGCCAGGCTGCGGAAAAAAGGAAACCGTGTTTTATTTTTCTGCTCAGCCATATATCTTCCTCATCCACGTTGCCCGAAACTTATTTCTCATTGTAGTTGTAATAGAAATGTTTTATTTACACGTTACGGTATAAAACAAGATCGTTGCAGATTCCCCACTTTAAATCAATTAAACAAATTAAAACCACACGCTATTTCGAGGTTAAATTAATTAAAAAACTTAAAACCATAAAACACATTAAAACCTTCTAACTTATTGTGAAATAAATCAAAAATTACCTCCGAAATACCCCTTACGATGTATGCAGCAGGGAAAAAAAGAAATACTCCGTAATAAAAAATCATTCCCTTCAATTGCAAACGAAACGTTATCAGGTTGCTAAGTAGAGCAACAAAAACAGAAACCCAGTAACAAATATAGCATCGGGGCTCTATTCACTATGTTCGGTAATAATATATTCACGCAAGTTAAACGCTCAGAAAATAAAAAGATGGCGGCTATCACGCAATTTCTGAAAGAGAATGATTTGAGCGTTGACACCACCGTCGAAGTATTTATCACCGTCACCCGTGACGACCGCCTGATTGCCTGCGGCGGTATCGCTGGGAATATTATTAAATGTGTCGCCATCTGCGAATCCGTACGGGGCGAAGGCTTAGCGCTGACGCTGGCGACCGAGTTAATCAACCTCGCCTATGAGCGCCACTGTACGCACCTCTTCATCTATACCAAAACCGAGTACGAATCGCTGTTTAAACAGTGTGGCTTTTCTACGCTGACCAGCGTTCCCGGCATTATGGTGCTGATGGAAAACAGCACCACGCGTCTGAAACGTTACGCTGAATCTCTGGCAAAACAGCGTCGTGAAGGGAAAAAAATTGGTTGCATCGTCATGAACGCCAACCCCTTCACCAACGGACATCGTTTTCTGATCCAACAGGCGGCCGCACAATGTGACTGGCTGCATCTGTTTTTGGTCAAAGAGGATACCTCACGGTTTCCGTATGAAGACCGGTTGGATCTGGTGCTTAAAGGGACAAAAGATATTCCACGTTTAACCGTGCATCGCGGTTCGGAATACATCATTTCCCGCGCCACGTTCCCGTGCTACTTCATCAAAGAGCAGAGCGTTATTAACCACTGCTACACCGAAATAGACCTGAAAATCTTCCGCCAGTACCTGGCACCGGCTCTCGGCGTTACACATCGTTTCGTCGGTACCGAGCCGTATTGCTCCGTCACCTCCCAGTACAACAACGATATGCGCTACTGGCTGGAGACCCCAACGCTTCCCGCCCCACCGATTGAACTGGTGGAAATTGAGCGGCTGTGCTTCCAGGAGATGCCGATTTCCGCCTCCTGGGTGCGCAAGCTGCTGGTTAAAAAAGATCTCACGGCTATCGCATCCCTGGTCCCTGACGCCACGCTGCACTATCTGCAAAGCATGGTTGAACGAGCCTCATCAGGTGCGGCAGTCCGCCAAAATACCCCCGCATTAGCAACAGGTGAAAAATGAAAATAAACCAGGCAGCCGTCGCAGGCACACTCGAGTCCGGTGATGTGATGATTCGCATCGCCCCACTCGATTCGCAGGATATTGACCTGCAGGTTAACAGTAGCGTCGAAAAACAGTTCGGTGATGCCATCCGGACCACCATCCTGGACGTTCTGTCCCGCTACAACGTACGCGGCGTGCAATTAAATGTTGATGATAAAGGCGCACTGGACTGCATTTTACGTGCGCGACTGGAAGCACTACTGGCCCGCGCTGGCGGTATTCCGGCACTGCCATGGGAGGATTGCCAGTGATTTCCGCATCTTTGCAACAACGTAAAACCCGTACTCGCCGCAGCATGTTGTTCGTACCGGGTGCCAATGCCGCCATGGTCAGCAACTCGTTCATCTACCCGGCAGATGCACTGATGTTCGACCTGGAAGACTCCGTCGCGTTGCGTGAAAAAGATACTGCTCGCCGCATGGTGTACCACGCGCTGCAGCATCCGCTGTATCACGACGTTGAAACCATCGTGCGTGTAAACGCCCTCGACTCCGAATGGGGCATCAACGACCTTGAAGCCGTGGTACGCGGCGGTGCTGACATCGTACGTTTACCGAAGACCGATACCGCGCAGGATGTCATCGACATCGAAAGTGAAATTCTGCGCATCGAGAACGCCTGTGGCCGTGAACCCGGCAGCACCGGCCTGTTAGCCGCCATTGAGTCGCCGTTAGGCATTACCCGTGCGGTAGAAATTGCCCACGCTTCCGAGCGCCTGATCGGTATTGCTCTGGGTGCTGAAGATTATGTGCGTAACCTGCGCACTGAACGCTCGCCGGAGGGTACTGAACTGCTGTTTGCCCGCTGCTCTATTTTGCAGGCTGCACGTTCTGCCGGTATTCAGGCGTTCGACACCGTGTATTCCGATGCCAACAACGAAGCAGGTTTCCTGCACGAAGCCGCACACATCAAGCAGTTGGGTTTTGACGGCAAGTCGCTCATCAACCCGCGCCAGATCGAACTCCTGCATAACCTGTACGCCCCGACGCGCAAAGAGCTGGCTCACGCCCGTTTGGTCGTAGAAGCCGCTGAAGCCGCTGCCCGCGAAGGTCGTGGAGTGGTTTCCCTGAACGGCAAAATGGTCGACAGCCCGGTTATCGAGCGCGCCCTTCTGGTTATCTCCCGTGCAGAACTTTCCGGCATTCGCGAAGAATAAGGCAAAAAAATGACGCAGAAAATCGAACAGTCTCAACGCCAGGATCGCGTGGCGACCTGGAGCCGTCATGCAGAAAGTGAGCTTTCCGCTTATCAGAGCACCGCAAAAGTAGAACTGCAGGCGCAAAAACCGCGCGACAAAAAGCTGTGCGCTAACCTGGAAGACGCCATTCGTCGTTCGGGTTTACAGGATGGCATGACCATCTCTTTCCACCACGCTTTTCGCGGTGGCGATCTGACCATTAATCTGGTGATGGATGCCATCGCCAGTATGGGCTTTAAAAATCTGACGCTGGCCTCCAGCTCTCTGAGCGATTGCCATGCTCCGCTGGTTGAGCACATCCGTCAGGGCGTGGTCAGCCGTATTTATACCTCCGGGTTGCGTGGCCCGCTGGCGGAAGAGATCTCCCGTGGCCTGCTGGCCGAACCGGTACAGATTCACTCCCACGGTGGACGTGTACACTTGGTACAAAGCGGCGAACTCAGCATTGATGTGGCGTTCCTCGGCGTACCGTCCTGCGACCAGTTTGGTAACGCCAACGGTTATACCGGTAAAGCATGCTGCGGTTCACTGGGCTATGCCCGCGTAGACGCCGAAAACGCGAAACAGGTTGTCCTGCTGACTGAACAACTGCTGACCTATCCACATAACCCGGCCAGCATTACACAGGATCAGGTAGATCTGATCGTGCAGATCGATCAGGTCGGCGATGCGGACAAAATCGGTGCTGATGCGACCCGCATGACCACTAACCCGCGTGAACTGTTAATCGCCCGTAGCGCGGCAGAGGTCATTGCTAACTCCGGCTACTTCAATGAAGGCTTCTCACTGCAGACAGGCACCGGCGGCGCTTCTCTGGCCGTGACGCGTTTCCTGGAAGACAAAATGCGCAGCCGCGATATCCGTGCTGACTTCGCGCTGGGCGGCATCACCGCCACCATCGTGGATCTGCATGAAAAAGGCCTGATTCGCAAACTGCTGGACGTACAGAGCTTCGACCGTAACGCGGCTGAGTCCTTGGCCCGCAACCCAAACCACATTGAAATCAGTGCAAACCAGTATGCCAACTGGGGTTCAAAAGGCGCATCCGTTGACCGTCTGGATGTGGTGGTACTGAGCGCATTAGAAGTAGACACCAACTTCAATGTGAACGTACTGACCGGTTCTGACGGCGTACTACGAGGCGCATCCGGCGGACACTGTGATACGGCTGTGGCCGCAGCGCTTTCCATCATCGTCGCACCGCTGGTTCGCGGACGCATCCCGACGCTGGTTGATAACGTGCTGACCTGCGTAACCCCTGGCTCCAGCGTTGACATTCTGGTCACTGACCACGGTATCGCCGTCAACCCTGCACGTCCGGAACTGGCAGAACGACTGAAAGAAGCCGGTATGAAAGTGGTGTCCATTGAATGGCTGCGCGAACGTGCACAGCAACTCACCGGTCAGCCACGCGCTATCGAATTCACTGACCGCGTGATTGCCGTTGTGCGTTATCGCGACGGTTCAGTGATTGACGTTGTGCATCAGGTGAAGGAATAAGCCATGCACCTGCTCCCTGAACTCGCCACCCAACACGCGGTTTCGATTCCCGAGCTGCTCGCCAGCCGCGATAAGAGACAAGCAAGGCAACAGGACTGGCTGACACGCCACTCTGCACCACTGGTCTCGTTCACCGTGGTTGCACCGGGTCCGATTAAAGACAGCGCATTAACCCGTCGCATCTTTAATCACGGCGTAACCGCCTTGCTCGCGCTGGCGGAACAATCAGCCTGGATTGTCAGGGAGCAAACAGCGCTGGTTTCTGCCAGCGGTCCAGAAGGTCTTTTGTCTATTGAGGCTCCGGCCCACGACCTCAAGCTCGCCACGATTGAACTTGAGCATTCACACCCGCTGGGACGGCTATGGGACATCGATGTCCTGACCCCTGAAGGGGAAATTCTGTCCCGGCGTCATTTCGCACTCCCTGCCCGCCGCTGTCTGCTGTGCGAGCAAAGTGCTGCCGACTGTGCGCGGGGTAAAACCCACGCACTTTCCGACTTACTCACTCAGATGGAGGCACTGCTGCATGATGCCGATTCCCGCAACATCAACCAATAATGCAGTCCTTCCTCTGGATCTGCCTGATGCTTACGCAACGCTCGCGTGGCGCGCCATGCTGACTGAAGTCAACCTGTCACCCAAACCCGGTCTGGTAGATCGTATTAACAACGGCGCGCATAAAGATATGGCGCTGGAAGATTTTCATCGCAGCGCCGAGGCTATTCAGGCCTGGCTGCCACGTTTTATTGAATATGGGGCGTTTAGCGCACAGCTGTCGCCTGAGGATGTATTGAAAGGACTGCGCCCGCTGGGCATGGCCTGCGAAGCTGATATGTTTCGCGCCACCGCTGGGGTGAATACCCACAAAGGCAGCATCTTTTCTCTGGGCCTGCTGTGCGCCGCCATTGGCCGTCTGCACCAGCTCCAACTAACTGTTACCGCTGAAACCATTTGCTCTACGGCAGCAACATTTTGCCGTGGTCTGACCGAGCGCGAACTGCGCCAGAACAATCAACAACTCACGGCAGGCCAACGTCTTTATCAGCAACTGGGATTAACCGGCGCACGGGGCGAAGCCGAAGCGGGATACCCGCTAGTCATCCAGCATGCCCTGCCGCACTACCGCGCACTGCTGACTCAGGGCCGCGACCCTGAACTGGCGTTACTCGACACTTTATTGCTGCTGATGTCTATCAACGGCGACACCAACGTGGCTTCACGTGGCGGCGCAGAAGGTCTGCGTTGGCTACAGCAGCAGGCCACCGCCCTGATGCAGCAAGGGGGGATTCGTACCCCTGCCGATCTCGAATACCTACACCAGTTCGACCAACAGTGCATTGAGCGCAACCTCAGTCCCGGAGGCTGCGCCGATCTGCTGATCGTCACCTGGTTCTTAGCTCAGATTTCACAAGTTCATCATTATCACAATTAAAGATCCTTTCCGGAGAATCACACACATGTCTTTAGCAAAAGATAAAATATGGAAGTTACTGGCCCCATTGGTCGTAATGGGCGTCATGTTTCTTATCCCCGTCCCTGATGGAATGCCTCCACAGGCCTGGCACTACTTTGCCGTGTTTGTGGCGATGATCGTCGGTATGATCCTGGAGCCAATTCCGGCAACAGCGATCAGCTTTATCGCCGTAACGATCTGCGTTATCGGCAGCAACTATCTGCTGTTTGATGCTTCAGAACTGGCCGACCCGGCATTTAAAGCGGGTAAGCAAGCGCTGAAATGGGGTCTGGCGGGCTTCTCCAGCACCACCGTGTGGTTGGTGTTTGGTGCGTTTATCTTCGCACTGGGTTATGAAGTCACCGGTCTGGGTCGTCGTATCGCGCTGTTCCTGGTGAAATTCATGGGTAAACGCACCCTGACGCTGGGCTATGCGATTGTTATCATCGACATTCTGCTGGCGCCGTTTACACCGTCTAACACCGCGCGTACCGGTGGTACCGTATTCCCGGTTATCAAAAACCTGCCACCGCTGTTTAAATCATTCCCGAACGATCCTTCCGCGCGCCGTATCGGCGGATATCTGATGTGGATGATGGTAATCAGTACCAGCCTGAGCTCCTCTATGTTCGTGACCGGTGCTGCGCCAAACGTACTGGGTCTGGAATTCGTCAACAAAATTGCCGGTATTCAAATCAGCTGGCTGCAATGGTTCCTCAGCTTCCTGCCGGTTGGTATTATTTTGCTGATCGTTGCTCCGTGGTTGTCATACGTTCTGTACAAACCAGAGGTCACTCACAGTGCTGAAGTTGCCGCATGGGCCGGTGATGAACTGAAAGGCATGGGTAAACTGACCCGTAAAGAGATAACGCTGATCGGTCTGGTTCTGCTCAGCCTGGGCCTGTGGGTCTTCGGTGGTAAACTGATTGATGCAACCGCAGTGGGTTTGCTGGCTGTCTCCCTGATGCTGGCGCTGCACGTGGTACCGTGGAAAGACATTACCCGCTATAACAGCGCATGGAACACACTGGTTAACCTCGCCACGCTGGTCGTTATGGCGAATGGTTTAACCCGTTCAGGCTTCATCGACTGGTTCGCCAACACCATGAGCACACACCTGGAAGGCTTCTCGCCTAACGCGACCGTAATCGTGCTGGTGCTGGTGTTCTACTTTGCTCACTACCTGTTTGCCAGCCTTTCTGCACACACTGCCACCATGCTGCCGGTTATTCTGGCTGTCGGTAAAGGTATCCCGGGCGTGCCGATGGAACATCTGTGTATCCTGCTGGTACTGTCCATCGGTATCATGGGCTGTCTGACTCCATATGCAACAGGCCCTGGCGTTATCATCTACGGCTGTGGTTATGTGAAGTCCAAAGACTACTGGCGTCTGGGTGCTATCTTCGGCGTTATCTACATCTCTATGCTTCTGCTGGTCGGCTGGCCGATTCTGGCAATGTGGAGCTAATCATTTCGGTTCACACCTGATGAAAATGATGCCAGTCAGCTAAACCTGACTGGCATTTTTTATGATTAAATAGATGATATTCAGAATTTATATAAGTATCCGAAATCATCATGACATCAACATGGCGTTATTCTTCATTACTGGCAGCGCTTCTGCTGCCAGTTTCTGCAGCTCAGGCCGATGAACTTCAGGCAAAACAATACACTGATTTTGACAGCTACGTGCTGGCCCTCTCCTGGCAAACCGGATTTTGTCAGAGCCAACACGAGCGTAATCGTCAGGAGCCTGACGAATGTCGTTTACAAAAAGAGAGCGCAGACAAAGCGGATTTCCTGACCGTTCACGGTTTATGGCCCAGCCTGCCTAAATCCATTGCCGCCCGTGGAGTCGACAACCGCCGCTGGATGCGTTTTGGCTGCGCGACTCGCCCTATTCCCAACCTGCCTGAAGCACGTGCCAGCCGTAAATGCGCGGCCCCCGAAACCGGGCTGTCGCTGGAAAGCGCAGCAAAACTCAGCGCCGTAATGCCCGGCGCTGGAGGGAGATCCTGTCTGGAACGTTACGAGTATGCCAAACATGGCGCGTGTTTCGGTTTTGATCCCGACGCGTACTTTGGCACGATGGTACGGCTGAATAATGAGGTTAAGAACAGCGAGGTGGGCAAATTCCTGGCGGAAAACTACGGCAAAACTGTCAGCCGTAACGCATTTGACGCCGCAGTAGCCAAAAGCTGGGGCAAAGAGAACGTCAAAGCTGTGAAGCTAAGCTGCCACGGCAATCCGGCGTATCTCACTGAGATCCAGTTATCCCTGAAAGCCGACAACATCAACCAGACGTTATCTGCACAGTCATTCTTACCGCAACCGCATCCAGGTAGCTGCGGTAAACAGTTTATTATCGACAAAGTGGGATATTGAAACTTGCGACCGACGCTGCAAGCTGGCGTCGGTCCGTAAGCTTAGCGTTTTGCTCGGGCGTCCGGGCGAACTAAATCAAAACGGTGTGTTTCACTGATCGAATAATATGCCGTTGGCCCACCTGCGCGCAGTACCGGCTTCGCTTTCGCCGTCTGATAGATGCCGTCCTCCAGGAGCGTTTCATCGATGTGGATGCCCACCACTTCCCCCAATACCAGCCAGGTATCAACCGGTGAGCCATCAGCGGTAGTCAGTTGCAGGCTTTGCGATAAGCGACACTCAAAATTGACCGGGCTTTGCGCCACGCGCGGCACGTTGACTATCCGGCTATCTGCCTTGCTAAGCCCGGCGGCAAAAAACTCGTCCTCACCGTGCGGCAAGCTGGCTGACGTTTCGTTCATCGCAGTGGCCAGCTCAAGAGTCGTCAGGTTCCAGACAAATTCACCGGTTTCAATAATATTCTGCACGCTGTCTTTCCAGCCGCTGCTGGCGAAACCGATAATCGGCGGATGATAGTTAAAACAGTTAAAGAAACTGTATGGTGCCAGATTGTGCCGACCATTGCCGTCACGTGACGCAATCCAGCCAATCGGGCGCGGTCCAATGATGGCATTTAGCGGGTCATGCGGTAAGCCGTGTCCCTGTGACGGTTGATAGAAATACATAGCGTTCCCTGTTGAAGTTAACGTCAGCGCAGCACAAATTATGCTTCGCTCATCCCCCTGGAAAAAGAAGATCAGCGTAGAACAATCTGCCAACGATTACGACTGAATAAAGTTGAGCAGGTCACCGTTGATCTGTTGTTTATGGGTGGTGCAAATGCCATGCGAGCCGCCGACATATACCTTCAACTGCGAATCAGGCAGTATTTCCGCCGCGACCTTTCCGCAGGTTTCAAACGGGACAATCTGATCGTCATCACCGTGGATCACCAGCGTCGGGATGGTCATCTTTTTGAGGTCCTCACGCAGATCTGTTTCCGAAAACGCGTGGATACAGTCGTACAACGCTTTGATGGAACCCTGTAAACCCTGTTCAACAAAACTTTCCCTGACGGCTTTCGACTCTTTTGCGCCAGGACGGTTGTAGCCATAGAATGCAGCGGTTAATTCATAGAAAAAGGCGGCGCGATCGTTCACAACCCCTTCACGGATGCCATCGAATACCTCTTTCGGCACGCCATTTGGATTAAAGTCGGTCTTGATCATAATGGGCGTCACCGCGCCAATTAACACCGCTTTTGCGACCCGCTGCGTTCCATGGCGGCCAATATACCGCGCCACTTCCCCGCCGCCGGTAGAGTGTCCGACATGGACGGCATCTTTAAGATTGAGATGCGCGGTAAGTTCAGCCAGATCGTCAGCATACTGATCCATATTGTGACCATCCCAGGGTTGGGCCGAACGCCCATGCCCACGCCTGTCATGGGCGATCACACGAAATCCTTTCGACCCGAGGAATAACATCTGATCCTCAAACGCATCTGCCGTCAGCGGCCAACCATGACTGAAGACAATGGGCTGTCCACTTCCCCAATCTTTAAAATGCAAATAGCTGCCGTCTTTCAAGGTAAGTTTGTCGTACTGGCTCATGAGATCTCCTGTCGCGGAACACTGAGTTGTTTGACGCGCCCGCAGCGAGCGCTTAAAAAGCATAATGCAAATTGGAGAACGATCACGTTTTTCGGCTAAAATCACACCATACGCGTAATGCTTGTCAGTTAAGCATTATAGGGAACATGTGATCCCGGCTCAGGGTTCCGTTCACCTCAGCGGTATCACTTCTCTGAAGCACTGATACCCGTGAACGAGCAAGGGAGGCTCACCGCCGCCTCCCTTGCAACCCAGGCTCCCGGCGGGAAAATCGTCGCTGCGCGATTCATTCGTCTTATGCCGTCTGCCTGTCGGGTCGGGGCCGAGCCAGCATCCCTGCAGGCCGTCCCCTCTGCCCGCATCCCTGCGGGCAGACCCGGTCAGCCGTCAACGCCTCATCGATTTTCAGCCGGACCGGTGTCATCGCTGCAACGCTCTGACTTCCAGTTCAATCTGTTTTGCTGTTTAAACAAAAAAACGCAGGTGGTCAGGTGTGGGCTGGTCCGGCTGAAAATTGCCGACGTGTTTCCGTAAGGCCGGGAGAGCCAGCATGGATGCTGGCTCAGGGCGCGCTTTGCAGGGACGCTTCCTCGCGCCCGGCCCGGTAGCCTGGAGGAATAAGCGGAGGGAACCACGAAGTGGCAATTTTCCCGCCGGGAGCCGGGATTGTTAAGGGTACGGCGATAGTACCCTTAACACGTTCACAGGTAGGATGGTTTCAGAGAAGTGAATAACATAAGGTGAACGTAGCAATGCGACGGAGGCAACAGATTTATTACCTTAGGTTCGTTAACTGACTGACATTACACCATACGCGACAATATTGATGATTTGCCTGAATGTGAACTAAATCACTTCAAACATGGGGTAAGTCTCAGTATCATCATAAAAGCTAAACCCTTGCCGCCTGACGGTGAGGGTTTTCTTTTGGGATTATTTACCTGCGCACCCGCAGTATCGACGACATGGAGTAATAAATGTCCAGACCAACTATCATCATTAACGACCTCGATGCGGAACGCATTGACCGCCTGTTGGAGCAACCTGCGTTTGCTGGTTTACCGATTGCCGACGCCCTTAACGCCGAGCTGGATCGTGCCCAAATGTGTTCTCCAGAAACCATGCCGCACGATGTCGTGACCATGAACAGCCGCGTGAAATTCC
This sequence comes from Citrobacter sp. Cf116, assembly GCF_030336505.1. Lineage (NCBI taxonomy): Bacteria > Pseudomonadati > Pseudomonadota > Gammaproteobacteria > Enterobacterales > Enterobacteriaceae > Citrobacter > Citrobacter sp. Cf116. Next base: position 487,689 of record NZ_JAOWEQ010000040.1, read on the forward strand.
GCAATCTGAGTGATGGCGAAGTCCGTGTGCGTACCCTGGTGTATCCGGCCACTATGACTGACAGCAGCACACAGCTTTCGGTAATGGCACCTGTCGGCGCTGCACTTTTGGGGCTGCGCGTTGGTGATACCATTCACTGGGAACTGCCAGGCGGGACCTCAACGCACCTCGAAGTTATTGAGCTTGAGTACCAGCCTGAAGCTGCAGGCGACTACCTGCGCTAACTCTGTCTTATCAAAGCCACTCGCTTTATCTTACAGAGGATGCATCCGCATCCTCTTTCCGGTTAGATCTCCCTGCTCCTCGCTTTCTTTCCTGTTCGCAAAACATAAATCTGTGTCGTGACTGACAGAATCATTTTTAATACTATGCTGTTATGTGTTCATGTAATGACAAGGAGAATGTTTATGTACAACACAATCATAATGCCTGTTGATGTATTCGAAATGGAACTGAGCGACAAGGCTATTCGCCATGCAGAATTTCTGGCCCAGGATAAAGGGGTTATCCATCTGCTGCATGTGCTGCCAGGCTCAGCGAGCTTAAGCCTGCACCGCTTTGCGGCCGATGTCCGTCGTTTTGAAGAGCATCTGCAACACGAAGCGGAAACCCGTCTGCAAACGATGGTCGGTCACTTCAGCATCGATCCTTCCCGTATTAAGCAACACGTCCGCTTTGGCAGTGTCCGTGATGTGGTCAACGAGTTGGGTGAAGAGTTGAATGCAGATGTCGTTGTCATTGGGTCGCGTAACCCATCAATCAGCACCCATCTGCTCGGCTCAAACGCTTCCAGCGTTGTCCGCCACGCGACTTTGCCAGTGCTGGTTGTTCGTTAACAGCCACTGGTTCGCTAAAGAAAACCCCTGCCAGGTTAACGCCTGACAGGGGTTTTTATTACCTCACGATCAATACAAATGACCGATATTCACGATGGTGCTGATCGTATCGCCAAAGAACGTCAGACGACTCAGGAATATGCCAACAAACAGCAGGACAAAAAGCGCTTTTGCGCGACGCTCTCCCTGACGGCTTAGCACAAAGGCCACCGCCAGACACACCAGACTCGCCAGATAAAGCGGCGACGTCAGCCAGGCATGCGCCGTCATCTGCATGATGGTGCCGCCGCTTAGCCAGATAATGGGCGCGGCGATCATGACCGCCATACACACAACAATCCCCTGGCGCAATGCGGCAACGGCAGGTGCAAGTTTAAGCAGTGGAATCGCCGCACACCCCATCACCCACACCGTGATAAAGAACAACAGCATTGTCAGACCGTTGGCGATCGCCACCATTGCCGGGGCAGCATAGGTCATCCCCTGCACCGCCACCAGCGCAATACCGAGAACAGAGGCCAGAACAGCTGGCGCTTTGTGCCCTTTTGCCAAAAACGTCACCCCGACCGCCGCACCGTATAAGGTGGCGCCAAGAATTTCACGGCTCAGCCAGGCGTGCTGCAGGTTAATCAGGGCATCGTAGGCGCGATCCGGATGCGCAAGGTGCAGGATCGCTGCCACGGACGCCGCCGCCAGAACCAGCCCACTTACCAGCCAGTACAGGCGCTTGCTTTCCAGTTTTCCTTGCAGCGTGCGTAGCGTCAGAATGAGCGTGATCCCAACCGACATCTGGCTCAATACGGTAAAAATGACCAGCGGAAGTTCATACTTTTCCATTACTTACCCTCCGGCTGCTTCGGCTGACGCGCAAGGATAAAACGCGTGCCAGGATTAAGCTGCGGCATACGCGGGAATCCTGGCGGATACTGTACGGCATTGTCAGGTATAGGATCGGCATCCAGATCGATAAGCGTCAGCGCACCTACCGGACAGGCATTTACACACGCCGGTTGCATACCAACGTCAAGGCGCTCGTAGCACATGCTGCATTTTTCCGCCTTTTTCGTCTCTTCATTAAAGCGCGGCGCACCGTATGGGCAGTTGCGGATACAGTTTTTACATCCAATACAGCGCTCCGGGTTATGCACCACGACACCATCTTCACGCTTGGTGTAGGCCTCTACCGGACACGCCGCCAGACAGGCCGGGTTTTCGCAGTGGTTACAGGCCAGCGAATAGAACGCCCGCTCTTCATGCGGATAAATTTCTTTATCCAGCGGGTAGACATAGCGCCAGAAACGTTCAGGTTCCAACTGGTTAAAACTCTTACACGCCATTGCACAGCCACGGCAGCCGATGCATTTATCGCTATTAACTAAAAACGCGCGTCTCATGCCGCTGCTCCTTCATTTCCTGACAAAGTAATATCTACAAATTGACTGTGAATAGCTGCGCCTGGCGCGCCGGTCGCCATTTTCCCCATATCGGCTGGCGTATCTTTCACCACATTCTGTACGTTGTAACTAAGCTTATTAAACCAGGATTCATACATCACCAGGAAATCTTCCGGCACATTGGTGGTGATTTTGGCACGCAGCTCAACATGACCCGCCTCGTTGAAGACTTTGACATGAGCTCCCTCAGTGATCCCCTTTTTCTGTGCGGCAGACGGGTGGATGTAAACAAAGGGTTCTGGCCAGAAAACCTGCATCCAGTCCAGATTGACAAACTGCGAGTGCAGGCCGTACTGAAGATGAGGTGTGAACAGATGGAACGGTAACGCCCCCTGCGCACCCGCTTTGTATTCCGGCAATGCCGTATGACCATTTTCTGCACAGCGTTCTGATTTGAATTCGTACTTGCCCGATGGCGTTTTGAATTTACGATCGTACCAGGCTGCGGTACTGACCATTTTTGCTTTGCGCGGTCCTTCCAGCAGGTCATCCCAACCCGCAATGCCAAACTGTTTGCCCATCCCCTCGTTGAATTCCTGATCCAACCAGCGTTTGGCATCAAACTCCTGCGGGAAAGTACATGAACCAGCTTCCAGTTTATTGATGGTTTTGGACAGCAGCGCCGCTATTTCCGGATCGCTCTTGCACTCATACAGCGGTTTAATAGCCGGCTCATTGACGGACAACCAGTAGTGCCAATAGGACGAAGAGACATCCCATTGTTCAAAGGTTGTAGTGACAGGCAGCACGATATCCGCATGCTGGACGGTTTCGTTGAAGAACTGGTCGACACAAACCACCATTTCCAGTTTCTCAAACGCTTTAATCATCTTGTTGCGGTCAAAATCCTGAGCAAACGGATTTTTAGAGGCTACCCACAGCATTCTTACCGGCGGCTCACTGGCGTCGAGGATCCCTTGCGCCGTCTGGTTGATATTCAGCGCACGATCGGAATATTCGCTCTTCTCTCCGCTATCGCTGACAAACTCGCCTACCGGACCACCTGCACCTTTCATGCCGACAGAACCGGCAGGCGGCTTTTGCATCATTCCATGGTAGTTATAGCCCCATGTCTGCAAATGGCCGTAGCGAGCGCCACCGCCTTCAATGCCGATATTGCCGGTCATTGCCACAAAAGCATCGATCGCACGGACGTTCGCGCCGCCGTTGACATGGCGCTGCATACCGTAGCCAATCCACACGGTGGCAGGATTAACGGCGGTAAATTCTTCCGCCAATTGACGAATAACATCAGCGGAAAGACCACAGATCTCAGCGGCCCACTCAACGGTCACACTGTTGCGCAGATAGGCTTCGAATTCCGGGTATCCGTGGGAATAGTTATTGACGAAATCCTGATCAACCAGACCTTTATCCACCAGATGACGCGCCATACCCAGCGCCAGAGCGCCATCTGAGCCTGGACGGACACGCAAGTAGAGATCGGCTTTCGCGGCAGTCTGGGTTAACAGCGGATCGATAACGACCACTTTTGCGCCTTTTTCCCTTGCCTGATAAACATATTTCATGGTGTGCATTGAACACCAGGCAGGGTTAGCCCCCCAGATAATGATGTATTTGGCTTTCACCATATCTTCCGGGTCGTTACACCACATGTCGCCCATGTCGTAGTTTTGCGCGTCAATACCGGCTGGCCAGCAAGGTGTTCCGGCAAAACGCGTGGTGTAACCCAGCGAAGACATCATCCCTTCAACGGCATAACCCATCACGCCGAGGTTGCCTGAGTATTTTGACAGCGCCAGACCCAGCATTGAGCCGTCTTTCTTTTTGATTTCCAGCATCTTGGTCGCAATACGCTGCATGGCGTCTTCCCAAGATATACGACGCCAGTTCCCGCTGCCGCGAACATCCTGAACCATCGGATATTTAATGCGGTCCGGGCTGTATACCCGACGCGGGTAGCTCAGCCCCTTCACACACGGCGTGCCATGCGTAAACGTTGACTCAGGCGCACCCTCCACAAAGGTGATGACGTCATCCTTCACCCAGGTTTTCAGGCTACAAGTGTCATAGCAGTTACGCGGACAGGCGTTACGATAGATTTTGTAGGTTTTGGGGTTAAATGGAATGGGCGGTTGCGCCAATGCACAGCGTGAAGTCAGCAATCCCCCAGGCAGGGCTGCGACCGTGCCAAGGGCAATCAACCCTTTCAAAAATGAACGTCTGTTCAGAACTCCCGGTTCATTACTCATACTGATACTCTCGTTTTTAATTCATCAAGCCAAGAAGACAATCTTCCAGCTACGTTTTTCAACGTGGCGGTTTGTGCATTTATATTTATTTTTTCTATATACTCGGGCAACCACACCGCGACATACTCAGATGCATATCGAGTAAGGGTCACCTGGTATTCTGACGATGCTCTGGAATTAGCTGATAATAAAACCGCCAATTCCAATACACAGGAAATATGATCATCCGGAATATTATTCCCGACATTTATAGATAACCCTATATTTGCCATGAATTCCCGAATGCTAAGGGTTGATTTACCCATTACAAGGGCATCTTCTTCAAGATAAACCGAAGCAAACGGCGCGGCCTTTAGCTTCTGCGGTCCGACAAACAGCGCATTGAAGTCGTACTCCGCTTCCAGCCACTCCTGCTCTGTTAGCGCCGAGGCATTTGTATCTAAAGCTGAATAAGCCGCTTTCAGCGTGCAACTATCGTGAGAGATAAAAAAATCACGTAACAATAACCCTGTCGATTCAAAGATCGTCAGGGTTTCATATATTTCACCCATGAATTAACCAACCATTTATTCACACAACAAATGAAAAAATAATGCAGGTTAATATAATAAAGATAACGCCCTCTCTTTCTTTGATAAAAATAATGATCAGGCTAATTAAGTGAATTTTTTATACGGTTTATTGTTTCAAGAATTGACAATTTGAGTATATGGAAATAAAAAACCGCCAGCGGATGACTGGCGGTTTTGACATTGCAGGTGAGTCTTACTTTTTTATGCTACTGTCGTGCGAATCAGATAATCAAACGAACTCAACGAGGCCTTCGCGCCTTCACCGGTCGCGATGATAATCTGTTTATACGGTACGGTGGTGCAGTCACCGGCAGCGAAAACACCTTTCACGCTGGTTTCGCACTTGGCATCGATGATGATTTCACCCATGCGATTACGTTCAACGGCGCCTTCCAGCCAGTTGGTGTTCGGCAGCAGACCAATCTGCACAAAGATACCGGCCAGTTCCACATTGTGAACATCCCCGCTCACGCGGTCACGATACTCCAGGCCAGTGACCTTGCTGCCATCGCCTTTCACTTCTGTCGTTTGCGCGTTCAGAATGATGTCGACATTTTTCAGGCTGCGAAGCTTATTCTGCAGCACCTGGTCTGCCTTCATTTCAGGAGCAAACTCCAGCAGCGTCACATGTTCAACAATACCTGCCAGGTCGATAGCCGCTTCAACGCCGGAGTTACCGCCGCCAATTACCGCAACACGCTTACCTTTAAACAGCGGACCATCACAGTGCGGGCAATAGGTTACACCTTTGGTGCGATACTGATCTTCGCCCGGAACGTTCATGTTGCGCCATTTCGCGCCGGTGGCGATGATAATGCTACGTGCTTTCAGCACCGCGCCGGAGGCTGTTTCAATCTGATGCAAACCGCCTTCCTGCGCTGCCGGGATCAGTTTGCTTGCGCTCTGGCTGTCGATCACATCGACATCATAATCATCAACGTGTGCTTTCAGCGCACCTGCCAGTTTCTGACCTTCAGTTTTCGGTACTGAGATGTAGTTTTCAATATCAACGGTATCAAGAACCTGACCGCCAAAACGTTCGCCCATCAGACCGGTGCGAATGCCTTTACGTGCAGAGTACACCGCTGCCGCCGCCCCCGCAGGACCAGAACCGACAATCAACACGTCATAAGCATCGCGCTTATTCAGTTCTTCAGCCGCACGTTTTTCTGCGCCGGTATCCACTTTCGCCACGATCTCAGTCAGCGTCATACGACCCTGGCCGAACTCTTTGCCGTTCATAAATACCGCCGGAACGCCCATCACGTTACGATCGGTGATTTCGTTCTGGAATGTACCGCCGTCAATCGCCGTATGTTTGATACGTGGGTTCAGTACCGACATCAGGTTCAACGCCTGCACCACGTCCGGGCAGTTGTGGCAGGAGAGCGAATAATAGGTTTCAAATTCAAAATCACCGTCGAGATCGCGGATCTGCTCCAGCAACGCCTGCGCCTCTTTTGACGGATGACCGCCGGTCCACAGCAGAGCCAGCACCAGAGAGGTAAACTCATGACCCAGCGGAGAACCGGCAAAACGCGGTCCCTGGTGAGAACCGGGATTGGTAATCAGGAACGATGGCTTACGCACCGCCAGAGTATTGTCTTCTTTAAAGGTGACTTTTTCTGACAGTTCAGCAATTTCAGTCAGCAGTTCCTTGATTTCTGCCGATTTAGCGCTGTCATCCAGCGTAGCAATCAGCTCAACAGGTTTGGTCAGTTTCTCAAGATAAGCCCTGAGCTGGGTTTTCATATTTGTGTCGAGCATTCTTCTTCCCTCTCTGAAAACATCATCATGCAAGCCGATTTTGCGGGACTGCATTAATGCAACTTGCGTCATGGTGCTGGAATAAAACAGGCGCAGATTTGCGCCTGTGGAATGCCGGATGCACTACGTTTATCCGGCCTACAAATAATGCGACTTAAATCTTACCAACCAGGTCCAGAGATGGAGCTAAGGTTGCTTCACCTTCTTTCCATTTCGCCGGGCAAACTTCACCTGGGTGAGAAGCGACATACTGTGCAGCTTTAATTTTACGCAGCAGGTCAGATGCATCACGGCCGATACCTTCAGCAGTAACTTCGATTGCCTGGATGATACCCTGCGGGTCAACAACGAAGGTTGCGCGGTCAGCCAGACCTTCATCTTCACGCATGTTGTCGAAGTTACGGGTCAGGGCGCCAGTCGGGTCGCCGATCATCGCGTATTTGATTTTCGCGATGGTCTCAGAGCTGCTGTGCCATGCTTTGTGGGTGAAGTGGGTGTCAGTAGATACGGAATACACATCTACGCCCAGTTTCTGCAGTTCTTCGTAATGGTCTGCAACGTCACCCAGTTCGGTCGGGCATACGAAAGTAAAGTCAGCCGGGTAGAAGAAGAAGACGCTCCAGCGACCTTCGGTATCTTTCTCGGTTACTTCGATGAACTCACCGTTTTTGAACGCCTGGTTTTTGAAAGGTTTAATTTTGGTATTAATCAAAGACATCTGTACTTCCTCCGTGTTTTCGTTGAGAGATAAGTTAACGAAAATCTCTTAGCAGGGCTAATGCGTTTCCTTTATCAAATCAATAAGCGTTAACTAACAACTTACTCAATCGAACCTAAAAGACAAAAGTAAAAAAGGCCCCCTATGCAGGGAGCCTCATTACCCGAGCTACCCGCAGGTAACGTCAGTGCCAGCAGGGCTGGCTATGTGTTGCGCTCTACATTACCTTAACAAAGGTCGTAACAGCGATGGGGATTACATCACCCAACTCAAGAAAGGGCAATCGACGGACCGTCGATCTTACCTATGGCTGCGATAGGTTTTGCAATTAAGCCCCCTTTCCTGCTGATTTTATAAGGAAAATCAATGTTTAAACGTACCTTACTTTTAACCCTGCTCCCTGCCGTGGTGCATGCCGAAGAACTGCCTGCTCCCGTTAAAGCTATTGAGAAACAGGGCATTACCATCCTGAAGCCTTTCGATGCACCGGGTGGAATGAAAGGCTATCTGGGAAAATACCAGGACATGGGGGTCACTATCTATGTCACGCCTGACGGTAAACATGCCATCTCCGGCTACATGTATAATGAAAAAGGCGAAAACCTCAGTAATGCGCTCATAGAAAAAGAGATCTATGCCCCTGCCGGACGTGAGATGTGGCAGCGAATGGAAAAAGCGTCGTGGATTCTGGACGGGAAAAAAGAGGCACCGGTTATTGTGTACGTGTTTGCCGATCCCTTCTGTCCCTATTGTAAACAGTTCTGGCAGCAGGCGCGTCCGTGGGTAGAATCCGGTAAAGTTCAGTTGCGTACATTATTGGTTGGCGTAATTAAACCTGAAAGTCCGGCCACCGCCGCTGCAATTCTGGCAGCCAAAGATCCGGCCAAAACCTGGCATGACTATGAGGCATCCGGCGGGAAAATGAAGCTGGAAATCCCGGTTTCGGTCCCTGCAGAGAAAATGAAGTTACTGAATATCAACCAAAAGTTGATGGATGATTTGGGGGCCAATGTAACGCCGGCTATCTATTACATGAGTAAAGACGATACGTTACAACAGGAAGTAGGCTTACCGGATAAAGAAAAATTAAACATTATCATGGGAAATAAATAAAAGTAACAAGATGAGTGATTGTTATCGTTCTCATATCAATCACTCATTTAAATTAACTTTCCTGCTGAAAATTACGCAACTTGTGCTATTTTAGCTAAAGTTAATTATTCATTAAGCACACAAACATAAATTTCAAGAATAACTACCCTTTAAACTATTCCACAATTGAATTTTTCAATACATTACCATCACAGGAAGGTACGCATGGCTAACCTCTATGACCTCAAAAAGTTCGATCTCAACCTGTTGATTATATTTGAATGCATATATCAACATTTGAGCATCAGTAAAGCGGCGGAAACACTGTATATTACGCCCTCTGCTGTCAGTCAGTCATTGCAGAGACTACGTACACAGTTTAATGACCCGCTGTTTATTCGCTCAGGTAAAGGAATCACCCCAACGACGGCTGGAATTAACCTACATCAGCATCTTGAGAAAAATCTCAACAGCCTGGAGCAGACAATCAACATTATGCATAACTCCAGCCTGAAGAAAAAATTTATTATTTACTGCCCACAACTAACAACAACTATTAATATCGCGGAAGTTATTCATTTTCTCAGAGAAGACTCACATGTCGAAATTGAGCACCATGACATACTCATCACTGCTGAAAGTGCGGAAAACCTGTTGGCTTACAGAAAGGCAGATTTAGTCATTACTACCGCTCCAGTGAGTAATCGCTCGATCATATGCTCGCCATTTAAAACCATCGAAACAGTATTAGTCTGTAACAAAAACCACCCCAGAATTAATGAGAAAACCACGTTTGAAAATATATTAAAAGAACAGTTTACGCAGCTTCTTTCTGAAGACCCGGGCATTAAAGAATATAGGCAACAAACCAAATTCTTTCTGGAAAATCGTGACATTGGTTTCCGTAGCGACTCATTAATAACGATTGCTAACATCATTTCAAATACAGATATCATTGGTTTACTACCAACAGCAATTTATGAGCAATATGCCGGCACATTTAATTTAAAAGAAATTAACACCGAGTTCCCACCACCTAAAATAAATTTATTTTTGATGTATAACAGAGCGTCACTCAACAATACTGGGTTTGACGATTTCATTAAAAAAATAGACGGCAAGCACAGCCTAAAAACTAACAAGTAGACCTTTATCAATTCATTTTGAATTTGTATGAATGAATGCGATTCAAAATAATTATGAATACATTAAAAAAGTTGCACCCAATAAAAATTAGCATATCTTATTGTCAGCATTTGTTATTATTTTGAATAATAATTCTGATATGAGTTCAATATGTCTATTTATAAAATCCCGCTTGGTCAAAACGTGCTGGAAGCCGCTCTGGAGCGCATAACCTGGACACTTGAAACCCTACCTCGTGTTTGTGTCTCCTTTTCCGGCGGGAAGGATTCAGGGCTAATGCTACATCTGACAGCCATGCTTGCACGCCAACTGCATAAAAAAATAAATGTGTTGTTTATCGATTGGGAAGCACAATTCTCCTGCACTATCGACTATGTAGGAGCTCTACGTGAACATTATGCCGATGTCATCGAACAATTTTATTGGGTGGCCTTACCGCTCACTACCCAAAATTCACTGTCACAATTTCAACCCGAATGGCAGTGTTGGGAGCCGGGTACACAATGGGTTCGCCAGCCGCCCGCAGATGCCATAACCGATCCTGAATATTTCTCCTTCTATCAACCCGGCATGACTTTTGAACAATTTGTTCGTGAGTTCGCTGACTGGTTTTCAGAGAAACGTCCAGCCGCGATGATGGTGGGCATCCGCGCCGATGAGTCATATAACCGCTTTGTTGCCATTGCCAACTCGCAAAAACAGCGCTTTGCCGATGATAAACCCTGGACTACAAGCGCCCCCGGCGGACACACCTGGTATATTTATCCTCTCTATGACTGGAAAACCGCCGATATATGGACCTGGTTTGCAAAAACCAGAATGCCGTGTAATCCATTATACAATCTAATGTATCAGGCTGGTGTTCCCACGCGCTACATGCGTATTTGTGAGCCCTTTGGCCCAGAACAGCGTCAGGGATTATGGCTATATCATGTCATTGAACCCGAGCGCTGGGCGGCTATGTGCACCCGCGTCAGCGGTGTTAAAAGCGGGGGTATTTATGCCGGTCATGACAACCATTTTTACGGTCATCGGAAAATACTTAAACCAGAACATTTAAGCTGGCAGGAATATGCCATGCTGCTATTGAACAGCATGCCGGAGACTACCGCAGAGCATTACCGCAATAAAATCGCCGTCTATTTGCAGTGGTATAAGAAAAAAGGCATGGATAATATCCCGCAAACTCAAGAAGGCGATATTGGTTCGAAAGATATCCCTTCATGGCGACGTATCTGCAAAGTCCTGTTGAATAATGACTACTGGTGTCGGGCACTTTCATTCAGTCCAACGAAACCCAAAAACTACCAACGCTATAACGAACGTATGAAAACAAAACGCCAGGAATGGGGAATCTTATGCAACACCGACTAACTCAGGAACTCCTCGGCTTTCTTTCTGGCCTGTCAGAAGAAGAACGAATTGAAGCCATCAATGAATTCAGACGGGCGATACACAGCGTCAGTCCCTTTCGCGAGGAACCCGTAGATTGCGTACTTTGGGTTAAAAATGATCACATTTCACCCAATGACTACAACCCCAATAACGTTGCGCCGCCGGAGAAAAAGCTGCTGCTGAAGTCCCTTGAAGCAGACGGGTTTACACAGCCCATTGTGGTGGTTCACTCAACGGCAGAGGAATACGAAATTGTCGATGGTTTCCACCGCCACGAGTTAGGTAAAGCCAAAGCCTCACTGAGGCCCAGGCTTAAAGGATATCTGCCGGTTGCCTGTTTAGAACGAGAACGCCATGAGCGTATGGCGGCGACCATTCGCCACAACCGCGCCCGTGGGCGTCATCAAATCCACGCCATGTCCGAGATTGTCCGCGAGCTATCGCAACTGGGATGGAGTGAAGAAAGAATTGGCAAGGATCTCGGCATGGACAACGACGAGGTGTTACGCCTGAAGCAAATCAACGGTCTGCAAGAGTTGTTCGCCGACCGTCGATTCTCCAAAGCCTGGACGGTGAAATAGCTACAGCGACACCAGACGTTCAGCTGCTGTTAACAGCGTCGATTCTTGCTTGGCAAAACAGAGACGAATCAGTTTATGCGGGAAAGGATCGGCGCAGAACACCGACAGCGGTATCGCCGCAACGCCCACTTCAGTGGTCAGCCACTGGCAAAATTCCACGTCGTTAAGCGTGGAAACGGCGCTGTAATCGACCAGCAGAAAATACGTGCCTTCACACGGCAGAATTTCCAGTCGGCTGTCACGCAGCGCGTTCACCAAAACGTCGCGTTTTTTCTGATAAAACGCAGGCAGCTCGCGATAGTGTGCAGGATCTTCTCGTAGCATATCCGCCAGGGCCAACTGAGCCGGCGTGTTGACGGAAAACGTCAGATACTGGTGTACCTTGCGCAACTCAGCGCTAATGGCGGCTGGCGCAACGCAGTAGCCAATCTTCCAGCCGGTCATATGATAGGTCTTACCAAACGATGAAACAGCAACAGCGCGTTCCCGCAGGTCTGAATGTGCCAGCACACTGGCATGCCCTTGCCTGGCGAAACAGATATGCTCATAAACTTCGTCGCTGATGACAAAAATCTCGCGTTCTTTAATTGCTTGCCACAGCGCGTCAAAATCGACGTGATGCCACACGGTGGCAGAAGGATTATGTGGCGTGTTCAGGATAACCAATCGGGTACGGTCGCTGAGTAAGGCACTAAAAGCCTGCCAGTCGACGCGAAAAGACGGTGGTTGCAGTGCGATACGTTTAACCACCCCGCCGGATAATTCAACCGCAGGCGCATAGCTGTCGTAGCTCGGGTCAAAACAAATCACCTCATCACCTGGGCGCACCAGCGCAGTGATCGCGGCATACAGCGCTTCTGTGGCCCCCGCCGTGATGGTCACTTCACTATCCGCGTCAGGTTTGTAACCGTACAGGTCTGCCGTTTTATCCGCGATGGCTTCGCGTAGCGCCTGCACGCCCGTCATCGGTGCATACTGGTTTGCACCGTGTGCGACGTGATACGCCAGGCGCTCCTGCAAAAAGAGCGGACCGTCAAAATCAGGAAATCCCTGCGAGAGATTAATGGCCTGATGATGCTGCGCCAGCGCACTCATTTGCGTGAAGATAGTAGTGCCCAGGTTAGGCAGTTTGCTTTGCGGAATCAGCGGGTTATTACTCATTATTGTTATCCCAGCGTGTGATGTTGTGGTTGAAGCCACTATAACACGATGCTAGTATTTGGCAATCAAGACGTTCAGACGTCTATATAAAAATAACCTGCCTGGACAGGACAGCCAAAGGACAACACAACATGAGTAATACCGAGATTCGCGTCGTCACCGGCCCGGCCAACTATTTTTCCCATCCCGGCAGCCTGTCGAGACTCAACGACTTTTTCACTGCCGACCAACTTTCACGCGCCGTGTGGGTTTATGGTGAGCGCGCTATCGATGCGGCCCGCCCTTATCTGCCAGAGACATTTCATCTCGCCGAGGCTAAGCGCCTGCTGTTTACGGGACATTGCAGCGAAACCGATGTTGCTCAACTGGCAAAAGAGTCGGGAGAGAATCGCAGCGTGGTGATTGGCGTGGGCGGAGGAACATTGCTCGACACCGCTAAAGCGTTGGCCCGTCGTCTGGATCTGCCGTTTGTCGGTATTCCTACGATTGCGTCGACCTGCGCTGCCTGGACGCCGCTCTCCGTCTGGTATAACGATGCAGGCCAGGCGCTGCATTTTGAAATTTTCCCTGATGCCAATTTCCTCGTTCTGGTCGAACCCGAGATCGTTCTCAATGCGCCAGAGGAATATCTACTGGCGGGGATCGGCGACACGCTGGCGAAGTGGTACGAGGCCGTCGTGCTTGCGCCTCAGCCGGAAAACCTGCCATTAACTGTTCGTCTGGGTATCGATGCCGCGCAGACGATCCGCGACGTCCTGCTGGAAAGCAGCGAGCAGGCGCTGACAGACAAACAACAAGGCTCGTTAAGCCGCGCGTTTTGCGATGTAGTGGATGCGATTATTGCCGGAGGCGGCATGGTTGGTGGTCTGGGCGAGCGCTACACCCGCGTGGCGGCGGCACATTCTGTTCACAATGGCCTGACCGTCCTCCCACAAACAGAGAAGTTTTTACATGGCACTAAAGTGGCGTACGGCATCCTGGTGCAGAGTGCGTTGTTGGGACAAGATGCCGTGCTGGCGCAGTTAATTACCGCCTATCAGCGCTTCAACCTGCCAACCCGATTAGCTCAACTGGACGTGGACATCAATAATCGCGCAGAAATCGACAAAGTGATTACCCACACCCTGCGCCCGGTGGAGTCCATTCACGCCCTGCCGGTAACGTTAACGCCGGAGATACTGCGCGCAGCATTCGAAAAGGTAGAGTCGTTTACGGTATGATTAGTGTATGGGATGCCTGATAGCGGCTTCGCCTTATCAGGCCTACGACGACTAATTATAACGGCAAATGCGATGTTGTAGGCCGGATAAGCGTCAGCGCCATCCGGCAAAAAATCAACAGCACTTCGCGCCGCCTTTCCCCCCATATCGCGCATCCTGGCGCTCGCGGAAAAATTCTTCGTAGGTCATTGGCGTTTGGTCCGGATGCGTGACGCGCATATGTTCAACATAGTTGTCGTAATCCGGCACACCTATCATTAATCGGGCGGTTTGACCTAAATACTTCCCGGCTTTGGCGAGTGTTTCAAACATAGTGATTCCCTGTCGTACAAACGCCCTCCCCGTTCAGGAGAGGGCTCATTGGTTAAGAGAATATTAGTGCGCGCCTTTCGCCTGCGCCACGATCTCTTCGACATTCTCAGGCATCGGCTCGTACGGCGTCTCTTTCGAAGTTGGTTTGTCCTCTTTCAATGCTGCCAGCGCAGTTTTGATGGAGAACAGACCCAGCACCACAACGACTACCATGAAGAAGATGGTGAGACCCGCATCCAGGCGGTTGTTAAACACCAGCTGCGTCAGCTGCGACTGGGTGTACTGCGCCGGAATGTTACCACTGTCGATCATCGCCTGGAATTTGTTGGCGATAGCCAGGAAGCCGATTTTTGCATCCGGGCTAAACGCTTTCTGCCAGCCAGCGGTCAGGGTACAAATCAGCAGCCAGGCGGTTGGGACCAGTGCCACCCACGCGTAACGCTGGCGTTTCATCTTGAACAGCACCACAGCACAGAGCATCAACGCCATACCGGCCAGCATCTGGTTAGCAATACCAAACAGCGGCCACAGGGTATTAATACCACCCAGAGGATCCACCACGCCCTGGTGTAAGAAGTAACCCCAGGCCAGCACGCACAGCGCCGTCGCCAGCAGGTTCGCAGGCAACGAATCGGTACGTTTCAGGCCCGGTGACACCACGCCCAGCAAGTCCTGCAGCATAAAGCGCGCAGCGCGTGTACCGGCATCAACCGCCGTCAAAATAAACAAAGCTTCAAACAGAATGGCGAAGTGATACCAGAACGCCACATCCATCATGCCACCCAGTGCGCCATGCAGAATGTACGCCATCCCGACGGCCAGCGTCGGCGCACCACCTGCGCGGGAGATAATGGATTGCTCACCCACTTCATTGGCGATTTGGTGCAGAGTATCTGGCGTAATAGCAAAGCCCCAACTACTGACTACCTGTGCCGCAGAAGCCACTACATCAACCGTGCCCGCAGGAGCCAGCACCGCCATCGGGCTGTTCATCGCAAAGTACACGCCCGGATCGATGATGCACGCGGAAACCAGCGCCATAATGGCGACAAAGGATTCCATCAGCATTCCACCGTAGCCGATAAAGCAAGCCTGCCCTTCATTCGCCAGCATCTTCGGCGTGGTTCCGGAGGAGATCAGCGCATGGAAGCCAGATACCGCACCACATGCAATGGTGATAAACAGGAACGGGAACAAGTTACCGGTCCAGACCGGGCCAGTACCGTCAACAAACTTGGTCAGAGCTGGCATGGTCAGCGTCGGACGCATGATCAGAATCCCTACCGCCAGACCAACAATGGTGCCGATTTTCAGGAAGGTAGAGAGGTAATCACGCGGGGCCAGCAGCAGCCACACCGGCAGCACGGCGGCGACAAAACCGTAGCCCACCAGCATCCAGGTCAGCTGTACGCCGGTAAAGTCAAAGTACGGTGCCCAGGTCGGGCTTTCCGCTACCCAGCCGCCGGAAATAATGGCAAACACCAGGAATACCAGACCGATGACCGACACTTCACCAATGCGGCCCGGGCGCAGATAGCGCAGGTAAATCCCCATAAAAATCGCCAGCGGGATAGTGAACGCTACGGTGTAAGTTCCCCACGGGCTGTGGGTCAGCGCTTTCACGACAATCATCGCCAGTACCGCGAGGATAATCACCATGATCATAAAACAGGCCACCAGCGCAATAACACCCGCCGTAGGGCCCATCTCTTCTTTCACCAGTTCGCCAAGGGAACGACCATCGCGACGGGTAGAAACAAACAACACCATGAAGTCCTGCACCGCCCCTGCCAGTACCACCCCGGCGAGCAGCCAGATCATACCCGGCAGATAGCCCATTTGCGCCGCCAGCACCGGTCCAACTAACGGACCCGCTCCGGCAATCGCCGCAAAATGGTGACCAAACAGTACTTTTTTATCGGTGGGAACATAATCCAGACCATCGTTATGACGCACGGCTGGCGTCATACGCGTCGGGTCCAGCGCCAGTACATTTTTCGCGATGTACAGGCCGTAGAAACGGTAAGCGATAAGGTAGACACAGACCGACGCCACGACTATCCACAACGCGTTGATCTGTTCACCACGATTTAACGCAATATATCCCAGGGCAAATGCTCCGATAACGGAGAGCAATGTCCAGAGGAGGTATTTCCCTGATTTATTCATAGTTGTTGTCCGTTTGCGTGATCCAGAAAGATGTTACATTTTGTTTCTATAACATCTTTCCTGATTTTAACAACCTGACAACCACATAAACCTGAGACATCACTGACTATTTACATTGCATTGTTAACTGGATCACCTTTGCTACAACTATAGCTGAAACAATTACGTTACTTATGCGGCTGGGCCAGCGTTTTGCTTGCTCAGGAGGCCAATTACAGAATTCATCATCAACATAGATACATTTACAGTAAATTATAATTATTTAGCATTTCATCACTCTGGCGATGCGCCCTTATTTTAAAACCATAAGTAGCAACATCCTTAATTATAAAACCATTAATAACCTTAGGATATTCTCATTTTTTATACATGGAGTGCTTTTATTAATCCTGATAAAAAAATCAGACATCAAAAGCTACCTTTAGCGATACCCCCTACCTATAATCCAATGCAGCATTAATTAAGTGAAATTACATAAAAATATCACCATCACCTTCTAACATATATTTAAAAAGCATACATAGAAACATCCAAAATCATTTTACGCAGAATGCTATTCATTAATAGCGGCATAATTTTATAAGGATATAAATAATGAATAAATGCTATCGCATTGTCTGGAATATCGCGCGAAACATGTTCATCGTCGTGTCAGAACGCTCTCGTGGCGATAACCGGGTACGAACCACCGTTGCCGGGGTGCTTTTATCAACCGTCGGCATCATGACCAGCGCCGCCCTTGCCGCAGATAAAGGCCCACAGAGCGGAGAAACCATCATCCTGAAAAATGGTGACACTATAACGTCATTATCAGGAGAGACGGGTATCGATAGCACCGTGACCGGTGGTCAAGGAGTGCAAATTGAGGGTAAGGCATCAATTAACGTTACGGGGGATAGCGGTTCAATCGGCGTTAAACTCGATAACGGTGTGATAAATGATTTAGGAAACGATACACAGATTAACGTAACCGATACCGGTTCAACCACTACAAGCTCAACAAATGGTGTTTACATTAATAAAGTAAATCCAGGTACCCGCATCGATGCCAACAACCTATAAATTAACGTTGCTAGTAACAACACCGCCTATGGTGTTTATATTCACGGTATGGATTCATCTCTCGACTTCGGGCAAGGAAGCAAAATCAACGTTGAATCCCAGAACGGAAATAGTACCGGTGTCTTTTTCTATGATGGCGGTAATACATTCACCATGGATGGTGGCTCCATTCATGTAACCTCCAACTCCGCCGGTAAAGCGACGGGTATCGATACCTCCAGGGCAGAGAAAACCACGCTCAATCTGGGAGACAACACCCACATAGAAATCAACAGTGGTACCGAGAGAGGCAGTGGTCTCTATTTCGGCAAAGATACAACGCTCAATGCGAACGGTCTGGTTATCGATGTCACAACGGCAGACTCAGCAAATACCGTGATGATTTATGGAATCCAGACAGGGTCAAACAACCATATTAATCTGGGTGAAGGCAGTAAGATAACGCTCTCCACTCCAGGTGGAACGGCCTATGGATTGACGTCAGGAAGGGGAAGTCAGATCGCTGCTAATAACCTGACGATCGATGTATCCACTACCTCTACAGAACACACAAGTGGCCGCGGCGCAGACATCTCAGGCAACATCGACTTTGGCCACGACTCGACCATAACCGTGGCAGGATTTTCCGAAGGATATGGTCTGTTTGTCGGAGATTATTCGGCGACAAAAAAAGAAGACGTCACTGCCGCAGCACATGCCGAAAACCTGACAATTGAAGTGACCGGCGGCAAAACCGAAGGTATCCGTATAGAGGGAGGTCTGGTAGATCTCGGTTCCGGCAGTTCCATCAGCGCCACCGGAACGGCATCAACTATTTACCTCACTGGCCGAGGATACGGGGAACTTGACGCGGATAACCTGACGGTAAAAACAGCGCAAGGAACAGCGATAACAGCCCAAAGTAGCATGTATGCCACCGTCGTTAATATTGGTGAAGGCAGTACGATCGACGGACGAAGCGACACCGCCAAAACGTACGGGCTGATAGCCAACACATCTTTTTCTGACCCATCAACGATCAATTTCAACGGTTCTCAGGATAATCGAAACACAATTTATGCCTCGGGAGGCTATGGCGCATCAGCACAATTTAGTGGTTCAACTATTAATATCTCCAATACCGACATCATTATGAACGGAGCCAATTCCTACGGGCTTTCGGCTATAGGCGATAACAGTTTTACCCGCGCAGGCATTATTAATGCCAGCAACATGAACATCGACATGACAGGAGCCAGCAACGCTTCTGGCGTTATGGTTCAACAGGGCGGCATCGTCAATCTGAGTGGTGACACAACGATTAAAACCAACGACGATGGAATCGCTATCTGGGTACCTAAAGTGTCGTCCGGCAGCAATATATTGCCCGGTGGCACCATCAACGGTACGGGAAAAATGACGATTATCGGCGACATCGTTAACAGCGGCTGGGGATATATCAATCTGACAATGGATGCGGGATCTTATTTTGAGGGCGCAACATCCATCAATCACGACTTTAACACCCGGGGCCTGGACTCTGAGCTTAGCCTTACGCTCGCCGATCAAGGCAAATGGCTCGTTACTAACAGTTCAACCCTGACATCGCTGGACAATGCGGGTACCGTAGAACTGGCAGCCGACAGCACATTACATGCTAATAGCCTGACGTTGCAGGAAAGTAGCATCCTGAATGTTGATCTTAGCGCAGCAGCCCTGGCCAGCGCCAATAGCGCACCATTGATTACCGGGGGTGAGATTGCGTTAGGCGGTGATTTACATATCAGTAATAGCGGCAACGCGCTGGATATCGGCACACTCACCTCTGACGCTCAATTACAAGACATTGAAACTATTACGTTGATTGATACAGACACTGCAATCACCGGAGATTTTGCCAGCTTATCAACGGATACTGACTCAATGCCGGATTACCTGTCAGTATTCGGACAAACCAGCGCCACAGATAACACCCAATACCAATTGGATGTTGGCCTGAGCTGGTATGCCGGACAGTCTGGCTCCGTCGCCACCCCTGCTCACGGCACATTCACCCTCGATGGCGGCAAGCAGTTTACTGTCAATAGCCAACTGGAAGACGTCGCATCAGACACGCGCAGCGGTTGGGATGGTAAGAGCCTGACCAAAAAAGGAGAAGGCACACTCACTCTGACGTCGAATAACACCTATAGCGGTACCACCGCCGTGCAGGAGGGGACGTTATGGCTAACAGAGACAGGCGTTATTGGTGCCGCAGGCAGTCAACAGTATGTCACCGTCGGGCAAGGTTCAACCTTAGGTGGCAATGGCACCGTTAACGGCAACGTGGACAACGCTGGAACATTACGCTTTGGCGATAATACTGCCGCCCAAAGCGGTTTTATCATAAACGGTAATGTCACCAACAAGGGCAATATCGCAAGCTCCGGGACGACGCCGGGCAATACATTGACTATTAACGGCAACTACACTGGCACTGGCGGTAACCTGACACTCAATACTTATTTAGGCGACGATAGCTCGCCGACCGATGAACTGATTGTAGCGGGTGACGTGGACGGTAAAACCACGCTGTACATCAACCAGGCTGGAGGGGAAGGCGCATTCACCGACCAGGGTATTGAAATTGTGAATGTTGGCGGTACATCAACAGATGATGCTTTCTCGCTGGGCAATCGGGTCCTGATTGGGCCGTACGAATATCGCTTATACGAAGATAATGAAAATTGGTATTTGCGCTCACAGGCGGAGACACCCGATGACGGGGGAGATATTACTCCTGTCGATCCTGACGACGATGGCAGTGACGTCACCCCTGTCGACCCCGACGACGGCGGCGGCGACGTAACCCCTGTCGACCCCGACGACGACGGCGGCGACGTAACCCCTGTCGACCCCGACGACGGCGGCAGCGACGTAACACCTGTCGACCCCGATGACGACGGCAGCGACGTAACCCCTGTCGACCCCGATGACGGCGGCAGCGACGTAACACCTGTCGACCCCGACGACAGCGGCAGCGACGGTAAACCATCAAATCCACAATACCGTGCCGATATCGGCGCTTATCTGGGGAATCAGTGGCTGGCTCGCGAGCTACAAATACAAACGCTTTTCGACCGTGAAGATAGCCAGTATCGTTCACATGAAGGCGACTTATGGCTACGTGTAAAAGGCGGAAACACGGACTCTACTGCTGCAGATGGAAATGTCGACATGGACAGCGATTACGTCCAGTTCCAACTTGGCGGGGATATCGCCACCTGGAACAACGGTCAGCAAAGTCTGACGCTGGGACTCATGGGAAGCTATATCAATGGCAGTACAGATAGCACAGGAAACCGCGGCGCAGATGGCAGCCAGTTTTCAGCCACCGGAGATATCGACGGCTACAATTTGGGCGTTTACGCAACCTGGTATGCTGATGCTATGCGTCATCGCGGCTGGTATGTCGACAGTTGGTATCAATATGGTTTCTACGATAATAGCGTTGAAAACGGTGATGCAGGAACAACACATTACGACTCAACCGCCAACACGCTCTCTCTGGAAAGCGGCTATCGATATACGATGGACTTCGCCAGTAACCAATCGTTAAGTCTGATACCGCAATTACAGGTTGTCTGGCAAAGCTACAAAGCGGACAGCGTGCAAGCACACAATACGCGTATTGACGGTCAAAATAGCGAAAACTGGACCACTCGCCTCGGTCTTCGCGTCGAGGGTTCGTCACCGACAACCAATGCGGTTCTTCAGCCATTCGCCGAAGTCAACTGGCTACATATGACCGATGATATGGCGGTATCCTTTGATAACTCAGCGGTAAACCTGGATCTTCCCACCGATCGCGCTGAAATAAAACTCGGGATCCAGGCCGCTATCAACAATCAATGGAACATTAGCGCGCAGGCAACAGGGCAGAAAGGAAACAACGATTTCAGCGATCTCAGTGGCAGCGTTAACCTGCACTATAGCTGGTAATCTACACAAAAACGCGTCTGGTATGCTCAGACGCGTTTTATCTTTTACCCCATCACCGCCGTGCCTAAACGGCAGGTGCAGCATCGTCGTCCCTGCTCATCAAAGATGACGATTTCCCAGCTTTGATTTTGACGCCCAAGATGCAACGGCTGACAAACGCCGCGTACTTTCCCCTGCGATACCGCCCGATGATGCGTGGCGTTTAGTTCCGTCCCCACCACACACTGCCCGTCACGCGTCATCAGATAACCCGCCATCGAACCTAACGTTTCCGCCAGGGCCGCCGACGCGCCGCCATGCAGCAGGCCAAACGGCTGATGCGTTCGGCTATCCACCGGCATTTCGGCTTCCAGCACATCATCACCCAGTCGGGTATAGACCATTCCCAGATGCGCCACCATCGTGTTCTGACTGGTGGCATTGAGTTCATCCAGCGTCAAATGACGTTTCCAGATCATCGTCATGCCCCCAGCGTGGAACCGCCGTCCACCACGATATCCTGTAATGTAATGTGGCTGGCCAGATCGGAAGCGAGGAATAAAATAGTGTTGGTGATCTCTTGCGGCCGGGCGATTTTCCCCAGCGGAATCCCAAGCTTAAACTGCTCGCCAAATCCACGAATGCGCTGTTGCTCCGCGTCATCGCTGACCCACAGCGTACGCTGCATGTCGGTATCGGTCGAACCCGGAGAAACCACGTTACAACGCACACCGCTGCCTGCCAGTTCAAGTCCGACGGTCAGCGCCAGGCTTTTCAACGCGGCCTTTGACGCACCGTAAGCACTCATGCCGATACGCGGCGTGTGCGCCGCATCCGACGCGACGGTCACGATCGCCCCGCCCTGCTGGCGACGAAACTGCGCCATCGTCTGCTGAAACAGATTGAACGCTCCGCCAACGTTAATCGCAAACGTCTGCTGCCACTCCTCAGCGCTTAGCGCATCGGTGGCACCCATACGCAAAATACCTGCGGCATTGACCAACACATCCAAACGCTCGCGCGCTTTGAGGACGCGCTGGCACACCTCAGCTACCTGTCCGGCATTCGCCACATCCAGCACTTCGGTCGTAAACGGGTAGTTATCCTGAGGAAATTCGCGATCGAATCCAGTCACCTCAGCACCTGCATTCGCAAACGCCAGCGCCGTGGTGTAGCCAATCCCTTTTCCCGCCCCGGTTACCCAGACTGTTTTCCCGGCAAAATCAAATCCGGCCATTACTTCACCTCGCGGGAGAGCAGCGCCCACCATGCGTCAATGGTCGGTTTTTTCGCCAACATCACGAAATCAATGTCACCATGAACCTTACGCCAGCGCGCCGCCAGCGCCATCATGCGCACGGAATCCAGCCCATAGTCGATCAGGTTTTCGTCATCCATCGGCTCTTCGGACTCATCCAGCAGCGGCAGAATAACGCTGCGCAACGCATCTTTACTGGCCGGAACCGGCGTCGGTAATAATTCCTGGGTCATAACCACACGCCCGGAACGTCCCGCCACGTATTTCAGCGACATCAAGTGTTCATCACGGCTAAAGTCCGCCAGCGCATCGGCAACCATAAACGGCTTGATGTCACGCATGAAAGCGTCCGTTGCGGTGGTCATACAGCCAATATGCGCATACACCCCGGTGATGATCAGTTGATTACGCCCGGTTTCCTTGAGCATCTGTTCCAGCGGGGAGCGATGAAATGCGCTATAACGCCATTTCACCAGAATGGTATCCGCTTCATCCGGCGCCAGCGCCTCAACGATCTTTTGTTGTTCCGGCGAACGCGTCAGGCCCGGTCCCCACATATCATTGAGCAGAGCGCGGTCTTCATCACTCTGCTCTTTCGGTTGAGCGGTGTAATACACCGGAATATTATGCTCTTTGCAGTACTGGCGCAGCGCGGCGATGTTCGCGACGACCAGCTCCATCATCGGACAGTTATCGCCCCAAAAGCCGATAAAATAATCCTGCATGTCGTGGATCAGCAGCGCGGCGCGTTCAGGGTCAAATGCCCAGTCGACTTTGTTCACCGGAATATCGAGCGCCGTTGGTAGCGCATAAGCCTGCAGTTTAGGAATTGCCATTTCTATTTCTCCTTCAGGCCAGTGAACGTGATGCCAGCCACTGACGTAATTGTTTTTTATCTACCTTCCCCACTGGAGTCAGCGGTAATGACTCAACGCACTCAACACGATCGGGTAATTTGAATTCCGCCACACCCTGTTCGCGCAGAAAACGGCGCACCTGAACCGCGCGCAGCGGCTCTTTTACCACTAGCCAGGCACAGCTTTTCTCGCCCATCAGTTCGTCATCCATACTGACCAGCGCGGCATGGATAACCATTGGATGGCGCAGCAGCAGGTTTTCAATCTCTTCAGCAGCGATCTTCTCCCCGCCGCGGTTGATCTGATCCTTTTCGCGTCCCTGAACGGTGATGTAGCCATCCGGGTCGATAGCGATCAGATCGCCGGAACAGTAAAAGCCGTTGGCGTCAAAGGCGCTGGCATTATGCTCAGGGCTTTTGAAATAACCACGGAAGGTGTACGGACCACGGGTCATCAGGCGTCCAGTCTCTCCCTGAGCTAAGGGGTTGCCGTCAGCGTCTGCTACCCAGACTTCATCATCAGGACACATCGGGCGACCCTGGGTATTGATGATGCGCTCAGGACTGTCGTCCAGACGGGTGTAGTTCACCAGCCCTTCCGCCATGCCGAAGACCTGCTGCAACTGGCAGCCAATCTCAGCCGGAATACGCGCCGCAAGCGTGGCGGAAAGTCTCGCTCCACCGACCTGTAGCAGTTTCAGCGAAGCCAATTGCGCATTGCTGCCCCACTCCGCAATCGCCTGCAGCCACAGGCTCACCGCAGGTGGCACCAGCGCCGTGACGTTAACCTGATGCTGTTCAATCAGCGGGAAACACAGGGTAGCGCTCGGGTCGGCCGCCAGCACGACGGTTCCACCCGCAAGGAACACGCCCAGTGCGCCTGGCGAACTCATGGCGTAGTTATGCGCCGCCGGGATTGCGCATAAATAACGCGTTTCTCCGGTGAAGCGGCAAATCTCATTGCTGCGACGCACGCTGTAGTAGTAATCGTTATGAGTGCGAGGAATCAGCTTTGGCGTCCCGGTCGTCCCGCCGGAAAGCTGGAAGTACGCCACCTCATCAGCGGGCGACGGTGTAGCAGTAAAATCAGTCGCAGGTTGGCTTATCGCCGTTTGCAGATTGTGTTCACCTTCGTCGTTGTGCAGTTGCACCACGCGCACTGAATTGTGTTCGGCCACAAAAGCGTTTAGAAAATCGTCCCCGCTAAACAGCGTATGCTGGCGATCGGCAATCAGCAGCGCCGGTTCAATCTGTTTGGCATAGGCGTTGAGTTCGTTACGCTGATGGCTGAACAGGGCCAGCACCGGAGCTACGCCCAGCTTGAGTAACGCAAAGAAGGTGATATATAGCTCAGCCACATTGCCCAGTTGTACCAGCGCGGTTTCACCGGGTTTAATCCCTTGGCGACGCAAACTGCAGGCTAGATTGTCAGCGGCATGATTCAGCTGGCGATAGCTCAGATGGCGTTCACCATCAATAACCGCCGTATGGTCGCTGTCGGCGTGACGGGTCAGAATGTCGGTCAGCGGCAAATCCTGCCAGTAACCTTTTTCACGATACCTGCGGGCAAACTCTTCCGGCCAGCGGGTGAATGGAATACTCATTATTGCTCCTTAAAACCAGTCCATAAGGCTCTTAATGCAGTCCAAAAACATTCAACATCGTGGAGAGCTTGGCCCCCGTTTCACGCCATTCCGCAACCGGGGAAGAGGCTGGAACAATTCCTGCTCCGGCAAAGAAACGCACCTGATTGCGCAACAGCTTCGCACAGCGGATCGTCACCACCCACTCACCGTTACCTTCGGCATCACACCAGCCGACAATACCGCCGAACAGTTCGCGATCGAACGGCTCCAGCTCGGCGATAAGCTTGCGCGCAACCTGATGTGGGAAGCCACTCAGCGCAGGCGTCGGGTGCAACAGGCACGCCAGCGTCAGGGCGTTTTCCTGCGCGTTGGCTTTACCTTCAAACGGCGTGCCGAGGTGCCAGAGCGTTGGCGTAGTAACCAGTTGCGGAGAAGAAGGCAGTTGCAGTTCACGGCTGCGATCGCGCAATACCGTTTTCATCGCTTGCGTCACCAGTTCGTGCTCATGGCGGTCCTTCTCAGATGCCAGCAGGCGGATCCCTGCTTCGCGATCCAGCACATCATCAGGCTGACGACGTGCAGAGCCCGCCAGCGGCAGAGAACTGAAACGCTCGCCTTCTTTGCGCAGAAGCAATTCCGGGCTGGCACCAATCAATACGCCGCCGTCTTCAATCGGCACATGGAAGTTGTAGCTCGCTGGATTTTGCGCCACCAGACGCTCCAGCAGCGCACCACTGTCAATGTTGGCATCGGTGGTGATATCGATCAGGCGTGACAACACCACTTTGTCGACTTCCGGAGTAGACGTCAGCGCAGCCGCCCGGGCGACCATATCTTCAAAAAAGTCCTGTTCCGGGATCGATTTACGTTCCACGACGTTCAGCGACTGATGCGCGGTAAAGTAACGTGATGATTGCTGCTTCTCCGTACGAGAAAAGCTCTGCCACGATTGGGGAATAAACAGCGATGATGGCTGGCGGGTATCAAAGGGAATAGCCCCGACCATGACAGGGTTCGCGATACCCTGTGATTTGGCATCAGCAAACAGTGCGTTCATTTTTTGTTGGAAAGGGCTGTCTGGCGAATCGCCATCAATTGCCGGTTCCGCATAGCGGGCGAAGCATCCTGACGTCGTAAAACTACGGTACGGCGACATAAAGAAAAAACTGTCGGGAGCGAGCGTCGGCATAGTCTGCGTTTTTTCCTCGGCCAGTGACGTATCCATATCATCCTCCAAAAATGATAAAGGCTCTAATAATGATTATCATTTATATTTTCGGTCGCTAACCTAAAAGTAAAGCGGCGGTATGTCAACTCTTGTGGTAGCACAATGTGCGACTTTGGCTTGCATCCTTGCTCGCTAACAATGAAAATGAGAAGCATTACTTATACTGATAACAGGAAGCTGATTCGTGAGTCTCCCCTCTTTTTGCCGCACCGTGCTCTTACTGGCAGGTTTATCTCTTTCAGGAATTTCTTCAGGTCACGCCGCCGACTGGCCGCGTCAGGTTACTGACAGCCGCGGCACGCATACGCTGGAGCATAAACCGCAGCGAATTGTCTCCACCAGCGTGACCCTCACCGGTTCGCTGCTGGCGATTGATGCCCCGGTCATCGCCAGCGGTGCCACTACGCCGAACAATCGCATCGGCGATGCGCAGGGCTTTTTACGCCAGTGGAGCGAAGTGGCAAAAGAACGCAAACTGAGCCGCCTGTATATCGGCGAACCGAGCGCTGAGGCCGTCGCAGCTCAAATGCCGGATTTGATTCTGGTAAGCGCCACCGGGGGCGATTCTGCCCTCGCGCTGTACGATCAGCTGTCCACCATTGCGCCAACGCTCATCATTAATTACGACGATAAAAGCTGGCAGTCGCTGCTGACCCAGTTAGGTGAAATTACCGGTCAGGAGCAACAGGCTGCTGCGCGTATTGCCGAGTTTGATAAGCAACTACAGGCAGTTAAGCAACGTATTACTCTGCCACCACAGCCGGTCAGCGCGCTGGTATATACCGCCGCGGCGCACAGCGCCAACCTGTGGACGCCTGAGTCAGCGCAAGGCAAGCTGATGGAGCAGTTAGGGTTCACGCTGGCAACGCTGCCTGCCAACTTGCATACCAGCCAGAGTCAGGGCAAACGCCACGATATCATCCAGCTTGGCGGTGAGAACCTGGCGGCAGGCCTGAACGGCGAAGCGCTGTTCCTGTTTGCTGGCGACAGCAAAGATGCCGAGGCTATTTACGCTAATCCGCTTCTGGCGCATCTGCCAGCCGTGCAAAATAAACGTGTTTACGCCCTGGGTACGGAAACCTTCCGTCTCGACTACTACAGCGCAATGCTGCTGCTGCAACGTCTGTCGGCTCTGTTTTAATTGCCAGCGCCGGATGCGGCTAACGCCTTATCCGGCCTACAATCCGTAGAGCACAACGCGATCAGACATTTACGGGGACTTGCCGGAATCGGCGCACTTCTCCCAACAACAGCAGCAGTAAAAGACCGACAATCACCAGCCCAAACCCACTCACGCTTGCCGAAGCAACCGGCGTCATCATCGCGCCCAGACCACCTAACAACGCCGCGCCAATCGCATCGCCGGTGACGTTCTGTGCGGTCCACAAACCATTAATTCGCCCGAGCATCGCTTCCGGCGTCTGCGTCTGTAACAGGGTGTACTGCAACAACGAACTGACCGCACTTAGCCAGCCAAACAGCGCCAGGCAAATAACCCCAAGCTGCCAAATGGGCATCAAGCCAAACAGACCGATAGCCAGAAATGAAGCCACGGTCGATGCCAGCATAATCAGTCCCGGACGAAGACTGTGCGCCAGTTGTCCGCTGGTCAATGCACCCACGGCTGCCCCCAGCGGAATAGCCGCATACAGCAGGCCAATTTGCGCACTCGACATGTGCCAGTTAATCGCCAACGCCGGATACAGCACGCGCACGGCGCTCGCCATGGTTAACAGACCACCGAGCAGTGCAATACCGCCAATCAGTGGGCTGGCAAGCAGAAAGCGGAATGCTGCCAGCAGCGATTTCAGCGGATGCTCACGCGGCTGCGGCGGAGGCGGCAACGCGGGAAGACTCAGCAACGGTAGTAAGGTAATGAAGGTCCCCGCCGCCGCCAGTCCGTAGTTCCAGGCCACGCCGCCGGTCGCGAGCAACACCCCGCCAAGCATCGGCGAAATTACCGATCCCAGACGCACCGTCAGCATGGTAATCGCCCCGGCCTGCATCAGATTCTCCCGCCCGACCAGCGCTGGCGTCGCTGCCAGCAAAGCAGTCACACCCAGCGAAGCAAAGAAACCGTCCCATAAGCCAAGCAGATAAATTGCCAGTAACGACGGTTCGGGAAGTAACGCATTCAAACACAGGCCAATAAAGCCAATGCCACAGGTACCACGCGCCAGCAGGATCACTTTTTTACGCTCATAGCGGTCGGCCAGCACACCGCCCACCATCAGGCCAATAAACATTGCACTGCCGGTCAGCGTCACCGACAAACCGACCTGCCAGGTCGACTGGGTCATCATCTGGATTTGTACCGGAACCGCTACGCCGAGTAGCCCCAGAGAGACAATGGAAATAAAACGGGCGAGGAAGACTGCACGAAATGCAGGGTGGGTCTTTAACAGGCTGAGATTGAGCAGCCATGATTGTCGATTCATTACAGAGCCTTACCAGGTACTTTTTCAATATCCATTCGATGGCTGCACATGCTAACATATCCAAATAAGATCGATAACGATAATTACTATCATTATCAGGGAAGTTGATATGTCATGCTCTGTTTCCGCGACACGCGCCTTCGCCGTGCCCGGACTATTGTTATTACTTGTTCTGACCACGGTATTAAGTCTGGTTATTGGCGCCAAGTCGCTACCTGCCTCCGTGGTGCTGGATGCGCTCACCGGCAGTTGTCAAAGCGCTGATTGCACCATCGTGCTTGACGCGCGACTCCCACGCACGCTGGCGGGGCTGCTCGCCGGTGGTGCGCTGGGCCTGGCTGGCGCATTAATGCAAACGCTCACGCGTAACCCTCTCGCCGATCCCGGCATTCTGGGCGTCAACTCCGGTGCCAGCTTCGCTATTGTGCTGGGCGCCGCGCTGTTCGGCTTTTCCTCTGCGCAAGAGCAACTGCTGATGGCCTTTTGCGGTGCGCTGGCTGCGTCGCTGATCGTAGCTTTTACCGGTAGTCAGGGCGGTGGGCAGTTAAGCCCGGTACGTCTGACGCTGGCGGGCGTTGCCCTGGGCGCGGTGCTGGAAGGATTATCCACCGGCATCGCCCTGCTCAACCCGGACGTTTACGATCAGTTGCGTTTCTGGCAAGCTGGCTCACTGGATATCCGCAGCCTGCAAACGCTGAAGGTGGTATTGGTACCAGTACTGATTGCCGCGGCTGTCGCACTGTTCCTCAGTCGCGCCCTGAATAACCTGAGCCTCGGGAGCGACACAGCTACCGCGCTTGGTAGTAAAGTCGCTCGCACACAGTTTATTGGCCTGCTGGTTATTACCGTACTGTGCGGCAGCGCGACCGCGATTGTCGGTCCTATCGCCTTTATCGGCCTGATGATACCTCACATGGCGCGCTGGCTGGTGGGGGCGGATCACCGCTGGTCGCTGCCCGTCACCCTGCTGGCAACCCCTTCTCTGTTACTGATTGCCGATATCATCGGTCGCCTGATTGTTCCCGGCGAGCTGCGCGTGTCGGTGGTCAGCGCTTTCATCGGCGCGCCGGTGCTTATCTTTCTGGTACGCCGTAAATCGCGCGGGGGTGGCGCATGATGCACCTCTCCCGCCGCCTGATAATCAGCAGCCTGCTGCTGGTTGCAGGTTGTCTCGTCATTGGTTTATGGAGCCTGCGTAGCGGCGTTGTTACGCTGGAAACCCAGCAAATTATTGCCGCCCTGCTCGGCGATGCGCCGCGCAGTATTACCCTGGTGGTGACCGAATGGCGTTTGCCACGCGTGCTCATGGCGCTATTGATTGGCGCAGCGCTCGGCGTGAGCGGCGCAATATTCCAGTCGCTGATGCGTAACCCGCTGGGTAGCCCGGATGTGATGGGCTTTAATACCGGTGCCTGGAGCGGTGTGCTGGTGGCAATGGTGCTGTTCGGACAGCATCTTACCGCGATCGCGCTGGCGGCCATGCTCGGTGGGATCCTGACTTCTCTGGTGGTCTGGGCGCTCGCCTGGCGCAATGGGATCGACACCTTCCGGCTAATTATTATTGGTATCGGCATACGCGCCATGCTGGTGGCGTTCAACACCTGGCTACTGCTGAAAGCATCATTAGAAACCGCGCTAACGGCCGGACTGTGGAACGCTGGATCACTCAATGGCCTGACCTGGGCCAAAACCTGGCCGTCTGCCCCGCTGATTATCATCATGCTGGTATGCGCCACATTGCTGGTACGCCGGATGCGCTTACTGGAAATGGGTGATGACAGCGCCTGTGCGCTTGGTGTCAGCGTTGAGCGCTCGCGTCTGATGATGATGCTGGTTGCGGTTGTACTGACCGCTGCCGCCACCGCGCTGGCGGGTCCTATCTCGTTTATTGCCCTTGTCGCGCCGCATATCGCGCGACGTATAAGCGGCACATCGCGCTGGGGATTAACCCTGTCAGCGCTGTGCGGCGCGTTGCTGCTGCTGATGGCGGATTTATGCGCCCAACAGCTGTTTATGCCTTATCAGCTTCCGGTGGGCGTTGTCACCGTAAGCCTCGGCGGTATTTATCTTATCGTCTTGTTAATTCAGGAGTCCCGCAAAAAATGACCGAATCAGTAGCCCGTTTGCGTGGCGACCAGTTAACGCTGGGTTATGGCAAGTTTACCGTGGCGGAAAACCTCAATGTGTCGATTCCCGACGGTCACTTCACCGCGATTATCGGGCCAAATGGCTGCGGGAAATCGACATTGCTGCGCACGCTTAGTCGCCTGATGACGCCCGCGAACGGCAAGGTCTGGCTTGACGGCGAACATATTCAACACTATGCCAGCAAGGAAGTCGCCCGAAGAATAGGTTTGCTGGCGCAAAACGCCACCACGCCGGGAGATATTACGGTACAGGAGCTGGTTGCCCGCGGGCGCTATCCGCACCAGCCGCTGTTTACCCGCTGGCGGCAAGAGGATGAAATTGCGGTCTCAAACGCCATGCAGGCGACGGGTATCACCCACCTGGCATCACAAAGTGTGGATACCCTTTCCGGCGGACAACGTCAACGTGCATGGATTGCGATGGTGCTGGCGCAGGAAACGTCGATTATGCTGCTTGATGAACCCACCACCTGGCTGGATATCAGTCATCAGATCGATCTGCTGGAACTGCTGAGTGAGTTAAACCGGGAAAAAGGCTACACGCTGGCCGCCGTTTTGCACGACCTGAATCAGGCCTGTCGCTATGCGACGCATCTGATTGCGCTGCGAGACGGAAAAATTATTGCCGAGGGAGCACCGAAGGAGATCGTCACCGCGCAGCTTATTGAAAAAATCTATGGACTGCGCTGTATGATTATCGACGATCCAGTTGCCGGAACGCCGTTAGTAGTGCCGCTTGGACGCAGCAAATAACACGCGTTATCGTAAGGCGGCTGGCTTGCCGCCATACGACAATTCATCACACCAGTTGCTGATCAATAAACGTCATTTTTTGCTTACGCGACACCATAGCATAGTTCAGCAAAACGCCACCACACGCCACCATTCCACCCAGTAATGCGGCCAGAATAACGATCATTGATTTAGCCGGGCCATCTTTTTTCACCGGCAGCGAAGGCGTAAGTTGATATTTAAACGGTGTGAATTTTACGTCGCTCACATTCATCGCTAACAGTTGCTCAACGTGATACTGCCGATTACGTAATTCACCGTTAATTTCAGCAACATCCGTTACTGATTTTTCTATTTCTAATTTACGTTCGATGCCGTCAGCACCCAGTGAAATAGAGAAATCGGGGTCATCCTTCACCGCCTGACCATTACTGTAGACCGGCTTTTTAATCCCGGCGGCATTGGCAATCTCCAGCGAGTAGTTCAGTCGCTGGATATTTGCTTCCAGCTGGTTCTTGAGCCTGACGCGATCCATCTCCAGCCTTTCTTTCTCGAAGCTGGTTTTGATCGACAGTTTATTGCGAATATCTTCCAGCGTTTCTTTCACTACAATATCAGAAATATACTGGATATATCCCTTCAGCACAGACTGAGCTTCTTCGGCATGAGGTGCGGTAAAACTCAGCGTCCATGAGGTATACAGCGAAGTTTCGTTCTTCTTACCCAGGTTAGTATCAACCGCTTTCATTTTCTCACTAAGCCTGACAATTGCCTGATGCAACTCCATTTCGTCGATATCAGCGC
Organism: Citrobacter sp. Cf116; assembly: GCF_030336505.1. NCBI lineage: Bacteria > Pseudomonadati > Pseudomonadota > Gammaproteobacteria > Enterobacterales > Enterobacteriaceae > Citrobacter > Citrobacter sp. Cf116. The sequence continues at coordinate 520,375 of NZ_JAOWEQ010000040.1, forward strand.
CTTTCAATTGATCCATCACGTAAGGTGAAGAGCGCAGATATTCTTCTAACAATGAAGGCGACTGGAATTTTTTGATAAACAGGTTAAACACATCACCACGGCTAACGCTAATATCCATATCCAGCACGCGCAATTTGGTCAACATATTCTCGAGACTCTGCCACTGAACCGGTTCTGCGGGGGTCACGATTGCCTGACTGGTCCATTTTTGCGGAAGCAGGAAAGATACCAGAATACCCACACAAGCAAAGGCGAAAACGGTCGCTATAATTTTCGTTCTTGCTCGCCATAAGATTTCGATTAGGTTCACTAAATCGATTTCATTTGCGTTTGCCGCTGGCTGAGGATAGCCAGTAAATTCCGAAACGTTATCTTGCTTAATATTTAATGATGACATGTTGCGTGACCTGAAAACTTTCCTAAAAGAAAAACATTCCTGTGGGAGAAGTCTACCAGCTAGTCAGAATTATCCGAAACACTCTTTGCGCTTATCGCCCTACCAAAAATTATATTCGGAATTTATTCACCCCTTTCATCACCTCGCACCGCACAAAAACAACAACTCCACAACATATTTTTTACATTGTGAAGCTGTTCGATCACCGCGACTGCAATATTCGTCTTGTTACACAGATTTATTAATCAGCGTATTTATTACAGGTCCTATCGCCTCAAACGCGGTGGGGGAAATAATATCAACATGCGCGCAGTCGTGGCGGTAAACATCCAGACTGGATATCCACGGCGACCAACTGCGTTCAGGGCTCACACCCGGTGCTAACGTGCGCTCAGCAACGAACAGCGTGGCGTGACCTGCAAACGGCACGCTGTGCGCCGTGGTGAGCAGGCGAACCGCATCGGCGTAGTTGCCTTCGATAGCGTTAAATAAGGCCTCTGACGCATTCCCCTGCTGCGCCGCCAGAAAGGCTTCGCGTTCACGCTCGATCTCCGCCAGCACCGCTGGATCCAGCCCATTGGCCTCTTTTTCTTGCCAGTTTTGCGTCTCTGGCGGCCAGGTATCCAACAGACCGAGGAATGCAACCGACTCTCCTCTGGCATGTAAGCGCGCGGCGATCCCCTGTGCCAGCGTGCCACCCAGCGAATAACCTAATAAATAGTAAGGTCCGTGAGGTTGTTGACTGAGCAGCGTTGCCAGGTGATGTTCGCATACCGAGTCGAGATTTTCCGCCGTTTGCATCGGGCCATCCGGTCGTGGCGACTGAATACCCATAATCGACCACTGAGGGCTGAGATAACGCGACAGCACGCTAAACTGCCAGGCAAAACCCGACGCCGGATGGAAGCAGAACAACGTTGGGCCGTGACTTTCACGCAGTGGCAATAGCGTCTCGAATCCCAGACGCTGCGACTGTTCATCATCATTGCTCTCCAGCAATGCGCTCAGTTGTTCCACGGTGGAAGCCACCATAATCTGCCCGGGCGTCACCTGACGCTCAAAAATGCGGCTCAACTGCGCTGCCAGCTTCATCGCCAGCAGCGAATGCCCACCAAGCGCAAAGAAATCAGCCTCTACATCATTCACCTCACAATCCAGCAAGGCCGCAAAAGACTGCGCGATGGTGGTCTCAGTCCCTGCTCGCGGTGCGCGCCCGGAAACACGCGACGTCAACTGCGGCATCGGTAGCGCTTTACGATCCAGTTTACCGTTCGCGCTAAGCGGCAACTCCGCCAGTTGTAACAATACCGTCGGTACCATGTGCGCAGGCAGTTTTTCGCGCAGACGTTCCCGCAACACAGCCGTATCCAGCGGCAAACCCGATTGCGACACCAGATACCCCACAAGTTGACGCGCATCGCCGCCTGTCGCCGCAGCCTGGTTGAATACGCAGGCATGGGCAACGGCATGCTCGACATCAGGCAACTGCTGCATCACCCGGTCAATCTCGCCGAGCTCAATGCGCTGTCCACGAATTTTAAGCTGGTCATCGCTGCGCCCGAGGTATTCCACCGCGCCATTTTCCAGCCAGCGCGCCACATCTCCGGTACGGTACATACGTTCACCGACGTTAAACGGATCGGCGATAAAGCGGCTCGCCGTCAGATCCGGACGCCCCAGATAGCCTTGCGCCAGTTGGATCCCCGTCAGATACAGGTCACCCGCTACGCCGAAAGGCACCGGGCGCATCATGGCATCCAGAATGCGTAAACCGGTATTCCATACCGGATAGCCAATCGGTACGCTGTTGCCGGTTACGGCAGCGAGATCTTCTCCCCAGGCTGGATACCAGCTCACATCGACCGCAGCTTCCGTTGGTCCGTACAAATTGTGCAGTGGCGCATGAGTCAACTGCTCCCACTCACGGCATAAATCGGCTGGCAAGGCTTCGCCGCTGCAAAATACCCGTTTCAGAGAGGCACAACTCTCCCGCGCGGTTTCCGGCGTCAGTGAAGCGACAAAAGCGGCCAACATAGAGGGGACAAAGTGCGTGGTCGTCACCCCATAACGGGCAAAGAACTGCTGCATCGTCAGCGGATCGCGGTGCGCTTCAGGTTCTGCCATGACAAGTTTTGCCCCGGCAATAAACGGCCAGAAAAACTCCCATACCGAGACGTCAAAACTGCATGGCGTTTTTTGCGCCACCACATCATCTGCGGTCAGCGGATAGTGATTTTGCATCCACAGCAGACGGTTAACGATGGCGGTTTGCCCAACCATCACCCCTTTTGGTCTACCGGTAGAACCGGAAGTAAAAATGATATAGGCCGTATGATTGGGTTGAGATAGCGCCAACGGAGCAGCATCTTCTGCTGGCAGCGGCGAGTCATAGCAGAGACTTTCCAGCCCTGGGATATCGCTAAAACGCGCCAGTTGCTCTTCAGTCGCTATCAACAATTTTGGCTTCGCGTCTTCGAGCATCATCCGCAGGCGATCGTCCGGGTATCCGGTATCCAACGGCAGCCAGGCAGCTCCGGCTTCCACAATACCGTGCAGCGCCAGCGTCAGGAACACAGAACGCGGTAATGCCACAGCTACGCTGTCGCCAGGACGGACGCCGCGTTCGCGCAGAAGGCTCGCCAGCGCCACGACCTGCTGGCGCATTTCGCGATAGCTAAACTGATAACGGGCATCGGCCAGCGCCGGGGCATCCGGCGTTTTATCGGCCTGCTGTGTCACCAGTGCGCTAAGCGTAGTGAACGGGATCTCCACGGTCGTGTCGTTAATCTTCGCCAGCCGCTCATGTTCTGTAGGCAACAGCATCCCGGCGTCGCCGCAGCATAGCGACGGATTGTCAGCAAACTGCTCGATAAGCCCGATTAAACGCGAGGCATGCTGCGCCAGCGTTTCTGCATCGTAGCGCTGTTTATTGGCCAGGATTTCAATACTCAGCCCGCCGTTTTCATCCGGGAACAACGCCAGTTCAAGATCGTTCACCGGTCCTGTCGCCAGCGTATGAGTTTGCGCCTGAACGCCGGGAATATTCAGATGATAGTCGAATATTTTCACGTTCAGCACCGGGCCAAACAGCGGCTCTGCACCGGCTGCACGCCCGCTGTCGCGAACGATTTGTTCGGCATCATAACGTTGATGCCGACGCATTTTCTTCAACTGTCCGGCCAGTCGTTGTGCAAGCGCAGGCAAGTTTTCTGCCGCATCCAGCCTCACACCAAATGGCAGAACGTTTAAAACCGGTCCAGTGGACGTCAACGCCGCCGAGCCCATGCGCCGCATAAAGATAAACCCGGCGGCATAATCCATTCGGCTGCATAAACGTCCCAGCCACAATGCCACCAGCGCGAGGGCCAGATCCGCACGCTGAACGTCAGGCATGCGTGCCGCAAGCCGGCGAAACGCTCCTTCAGGCGCGGTTAACTTCATGCGAATAATATCCGCGCTGGCCGAGCGTCCCGGCAACGGATTGTTCGACAGCGAAGCAGGAGGTGGGAGTTGCTTTCGCTGCTCGCGCCAGAAGGCGCCGTCCCGTTGCCAGGCATCACTTTGACGGTACTGTTGATACTCTTCCACCACCTCGGCGAACGGCGTAAAAGGCGAGTCTGGCGTAGACTCGCCATGTAGCCATGCGCGATAGATTGCGGCTATCTGGCGGGTAATGGCCGGGAAGCTGAAGCCATCGACCAGCAAATGATGGTAACGCTGATACCAATACCAACGTTTATCTCCCACCTGTAAAAGCTGGTGAAAAACCAGCGGCTTATTGCCGTCAGCACGTATGTCCTGCTGCAGGTCTGCCTGCATCAACGCACGCGCCGCCTCATGTGGGTTGGATTTTTCGCGCAGATCGATGATTTCGGGTTGCGCAAAAGTGAGCGCAGGATCCACCCATTGCCAGACCTCGCCGTTATCTTCGCTAAACTGCATTCGCAAGGTATCGGCCTGCTCCAGGCCCGCCACAACCGCTTTCGCCAGCAACAACGCGTCCAGTTCGCCGGTTAATTCTACGTAGTGCGCCACGCTCCACGCCGAGGGCAATGTGGAGAGTTTTTCCGCCATCCAGATCCCCGGCTGAGCCGCCACTAACGGTAAACGCTGAGTCATGGAGCCTCCTGCACATCGACATAGTTCGCGGGCGTCAGCGTGGTCCAGTTTGCATCCAGCCATTGCTGGCAGGCTTCCTGGGATTGGGGTTCGCAAGCAATTTGCCAACCAGCAGGAAGTGAACACTGCTGCGGCCAAAGGCTAAACTGACGTTGGGGATTTTGCAGAATGTAAAACTGGCCCTGCGGATTATCGAAGGGGTTACTGAATTCCATACTCAACTCCTGTCGTGGAACGTCGTCCGGTTAAATCGTGTCGGTAAGCGGTTGCCAGAGCGTCATTAGCCCTTGCATCAAACCGCCGCGCCAGCAAAGCGCATCGTGTCCACCATCAACCTGACGCCAGAAAATAGACTGTGGTGCAGAAGGTAACTGGGCATATAACGCCTGATTAGCGCGATAAATAATGGGCTCGCGGAGCCCCGCTTCCAGGACAATACGCAGTCCCTGAGCGCTGATGGTCCCGGTCTTCAGTTGCTCGACGATCGCTCCGTCCTGACCACCACCACGATGCGGCCACCAGTAAGAGCCCGACTGGCTAAGAACACAGCCAAAGCGCGCGGGCCAGTTCAGCCCGGCATACAGAGATGACAACCCGCCAAAACTTTGTCCGGCGACCACAGTACGCTGTGGATCGTCACTGAACGCGGTCGTCGTCTTCACCAGTGGTAATAGCTCCTCTTGTACCGCCAACCAAAAATCAGCGTTACACGGCAGTTCGCGGCTACGGTGAGCCGTGTCAATGGCATCAATCAGGAGATAAACGGCAGGAGGAAGGTGTCCACGATGCGTAAGTGAAGTTAGCGCAGGCCAGACCGGCATACTCTGTGCCCAAAACTGCCCATCCAGCAGGATAGCCAGCGGACGAGATTCCGCTTGGGCCTCACCGGTGGTAAATACCCATACGCGACGCGTATTACCAAGCCTTGCGCTACGCCATTGCAGGCAAACTGCGGGTGAATCGGGGTTTTCAGGTCGATCCCATCCGGGCTGTACGGGCGCCTCCGGCATTTCCAGCGCAGACACCGCATGGCCGCGACCGCCCTGCCAGCTCTGCGGATTAAGGGGATCGGCAATGGCCTGCGGCAGCAATTGCCGCCAGCCTTCACGCAGTGCGCTTCGGTCAGGCGCTGCGCCCACCGCCAGCGAGGAAAAGATATCGTTTCGTGTTGTCGGGATAAAACAGTAGCTGCCGCGCCAGTTGGCGCTGAGAGAAACACGCCAGCACCAAACATTTGTTCCATCAATGCGTTGCATCGACTGAGGGGTAGCGTTTTGATGATGATCGGTGACGCCAGTGATATAGACCCACACGCGATGAATGGCTGACTCTTTCTCCGTTCCCTGCGGGTCACGCCACCAGAAGGCTACCCGATAATTTCCGTTGTCTTCACGCTCCCACTCCGGGCCTTTTTTTGACTGCCACCACGCCTCGCTTCCCATCTTTAACGTCGTCACCGCCATAACCCCATGTTTATTGTGAAATTTTATGATCTAGCGTGAAATATATTGATAATATTATTGATAACTATTTGCATTTGCAATAGCGTATTGTCGCGCTGTGGGAAGCGCGCACAGTTTTTCACCACTTATAAACCGACCTGGCGCTGCGTACTTTTTCTGGAATGGATAGTTTACGCAGATGCGGGCGACATCAGACCAAATGCCGCACCGAGGCACATTGGTACTCGTGGCTAAAAGAACAGCAGGACATACAATGAACAACAAGATTCATTCACTGGCCTTATTGGTCAATTTAGGGATTTACGGGGTAGCCCTGCCAGCAATGGCAGAAGATCAAACCGATAGCGTAGCTGTCTCTCATGAAGACACCATCGTCGTTACCGCCGCCCAGCAGAACCTACAGGCGCCGGGCGTTTCAACCATTACCGCTGATGAAATTCGTAAGAACCCTCCCGCTCGCGATGTGTCGGAAATCATCCGTACCATGCCTGGCGTTAACCTGACCGGTAACTCAACCAGCGGTCAGCGCGGCAACAACCGCCAGATCGATATTCGCGGCATGGGGCCAGAAAACACCCTGATTTTGATCGACGGTAAACCGGTTACCAGCCGTAACTCCGTACGCCAGGGCTGGCGCGGCGAGCGTGATACCCGCGGCGATACCGCCTGGGTTCCACCGGAAATGATTGAGCGTATTGAAGTGCTGCGCGGTCCTGCCGCGGCACGCTATGGCAATGGCGCAGCTGGCGGCGTGGTGAATATCATCACCAAAAAAGGCAGCAATGAATGGCACGGTTCCTGGGATACCTATTTCAACGCCCCGGAACACAAAGACGAAGGATCGACCAAGCGCACCAACTTTAGCCTGAATGGTCCAATGGGTGGGGATTTCAGCTTCCGCCTGTACGGTAATCTCGATAAAACCCAGGCCGACGCATGGGACATCAACCAGGGTCATCAGTCAGAACGTACCGGCACATATTCAAATACCTTACCAGCCGGTCGTGAAGGGGTGATCAACAAAGACATTAACGGTGTGGTTCGCTGGGATTTCGCCCCACTCCAGTCACTGGAATTGGAAGCCGGTTATAGCCGTCAGGGTAACCTGTATGCGGGCGACACTCAAAACACTAACACCAACCAACTGGTGAAAGATAACTACGGGAAAGAGACCAACCGTCTTTACCGCCAGAACTACTCTCTGACCTGGAATGGCGGCTGGGATAACGGCGTCACCACCAGCAACTGGGTGCAGTACGAACATACACGTAACTCCCGTACGCCTGAAGGTCTGGCGGGCGGTACTGAGGGTATCTTCGACCCGAATGCGTCACAAAAATATCTCGACGCCGACCTGAGTGACGTCATGCTGCACAGTGAAGTCAGCATTCCGTTAGATCTGCTGGTCAACCAAAATCTGACGCTCGGTACTGAGTGGAACCAGCAACGCATGAAGGACATGTTGTCCAATTCACAGACCTTTATGGGCGGTGATATTCCAGGTTCGAGCAGTACCAACCGTAGCCCATACTCAGACGCAGAGATTTTCTCTCTGTTTGCTGAAAACAACATGGAACTGACCGACAGCACTATGTTGACGCCGGGTCTGCGTTTCGACCACCACAGCATCGTTGGCGACAACTGGAGCCCATCTCTGAACCTGTCCCAGGGTCTGGGTGATGACTTCACGCTGAAGATGGGGATTGCGCGAGCCTATAAAGCACCAAGCCTGTACCAGCTCAACCCGAACTACATTCTGTACAGCAAAGGCCAGGGTTGCTACGCCACCGGTTCCGCGACGGGCATTGGTTGCTACATGATGGGCAACGATGACCTGAAGGCCGAAACCAGTATCAACAAAGAGATTGGTCTTGAGTTCAAACGTGACGGCTGGCTGGCCGGGGTAACCTGGTTCCGTAACGATTACCGCAACAAGATTGAAGCGGGTACGGTACCGTTCGACAGAACGTCTATCACCAGCAAAGGGAAGACGACTTACACTGATATCTATCAGTGGGAAAACATTCCTAAAGCAGTGGTTGAGGGTCTGGAAGGTACGTTGAACGTACCGGTTAGCGAAACCGTTAACTGGACCAACAACATTACCTACATGCTGCAAAGTAAGAATAAAGAGACCGGCGAGCGTTTGTCGATTATTCCTGAATACACGCTGAACTCAACGCTGAGCTGGCAGGCGCGTGAAGATTTATCGCTGCAGTCAACCTTCACCTGGTACGGTAAACAGCAGCCGAAGAAATACGATTACCAGGGTAAACCCGTAACCGGTAGTTCGGCGAGTGAAGTCAGCCCGTACAGCATCGTCGGCCTGAGCGCGACCTGGGATGTGACGAAAAATGTCAGCCTGACTGGCGGCGTGGATAACGTCTTCGACAAACGTCTGTGGCGTGAAGGCAATGCCCAGACCACGGGCGATATTGTAACCGGGAACTATATGGCGGGCGCAGGCGCGCACACCTATAACGAACCGGGCCGGACGTGGTTCATGAGCGTTAATACGCACTTCTGATAACGTTTCTCCCTCTCCTCGCTACGGGGAGAGGGAAACAATAACGACGATGCACACAACGCACACAACGCTCACTTTCGCAGACCACACGCTGCACATTGTCGAGTTCGATCCCGACACCTTCCAAGAGCACGACCTGTTCTGGCTCCCCCACCATACTCAGCTTCAATCCTGTGGGCGTAAGCGTAAAGCTGAGCACTTAGCGGGGCGCATTGCCGCAGTACATGCATTACGTGAATACGGTATCAAAACTGTGCCTGGCATCGGCGGGCAGCGACAACCGCTGTGGCCACAAAAGTTGTTTGGCAGCATCAGCCACAGTACGTCAACTGCACTGGCGGTGGTATCGACGCATCCCGTCGGACTGGATATAGAAGCTATTTTTACACCACAAACCGCAGTTGATCTGACTGGCGGCATTATCGATAACTGTGAACAACGGCTTTTACAGTTCAGTTTGGTTCCCTTTCCGCTCGCCTTAACCTTGGCGTTTTCCGCCAAAGAGAGCGTGTATAAAACATTTTCCGCGCAGGCATCGGAGCTGCCGGGATTTGCCAGCGCCAAAATAGTTGCACTCACAGCGACACACTTAACGGTGCAAATCACCCCGTCATTTTCGCAAAACCTCGCCGGGCAGGAAGTTAATGTTCGCTGGTTTCAGCATGATGAAAACATCATTACTCTGTGTGAAGCGACTTTGTAACAAAGTCAGCCATTGACCGGCGTTGCCGCCCGTGTTCATCAAAGTTCTCCGCCGCCAGCCAGCGTTGTAACACGGCGTCACACTGGGGCCATTCACCGTCAATCATCGATAACCAGTCGCTGTCGCGATTGCGACCCTTGCGCACAATCTTCTGACGAAAGCGTCCTTCGAAGATAAACCCAAGGCGCTCCGCCGCCCGGCGCGAAGCGGTGTTCAGAGAATCGCATTTCCACTCCACGCGACGATAACCCAACGCAAACGCCTGGCGCAGCAGCAGCCAGATGCTTTCGGTGCCAAGTACCGTATTTTTCATGCGCGGTGACCAGGTCACATGACCAATTTCGACCGAACCGTGCTCGCGTTCGATCGCCATAAAACACACCAGTCCAACGGCACGTCCGAAACGCTGCTCAATGACGGCATAGGGAACCAGAGAGGCATCAGTGGATTTCCCCTCAACCCAACAAGCTGCAGCCTCAACGCTTGTGGGGCGAGAGCTTGCAAGCCAGGTCCAGTCGCGATCGTCCGGTGCCTGCGCGTAGGCATCAAACAGATCGGCGGCATGGCTGTCGGCATCCAGAGGAACCAGTCGACAATATTGACCGACAAGCGTTTCCCGTGGCAGTACGGCAGCGCCATTCCAGTCCGGCACAACATCGCCGACGGTCTGCCCATAAAGATTTATTTCCGGCACGATTCAACCCCAGTTGCAAAGTAAAAAATAGTTATAACACCAGCTATTTCACCTTCAAAGCGTCACCAGGGAATATCTGACAACGAACAGAAAATCAGCCGCCCTTCTATACTGATTAAAAATCAACGCTGAAGAGAGTCTTATGCCACTTCCCGATTTTCATGTTTCTGACCCTTTCACGTTAGGCATTGAACTGGAAATGCAGGTGGTCAATCCTCCGGGCTACGACCTGAGTCAGGATTCTTCCCGGCTGATTGACGCCGTAAAGTCACGGCTTACCGCCGGAGAAGTGAAGCACGATATCACGGAAAGTATGCTGGAGATGGCGACCGGAGTTTGTCGCAATATCGACCAGGCGAGTGCTGAATTATCCGCTATGCAGCAGATAATCACGCGGGTTGCTGCAGAGCAGCACCTCGCCATTTGTGGCGGTGGTACGCATCCATTTCAAAAATGGCAACGTCAGGAAGTCTGCGATGACGAACGCTATCGGCGTAACCTGGAAAATTTCGGTTATCTTATTCAGCAGGCGACGGTATTTGGCCAGCATGTGCATATCGGCTGCGCAAACGGCGACGATGCCATATACCTTCTGCACGGCCTGTCGCGATTTGTTCCGCATTTTATTGCGCTCTCTGCCGCTTCACCTTATATGCAGACGTCCGACACGCGGTTTGCCTGCGCGCGACTGAATATATTCTCCGGATTTCCCGATAATGGCCCGATGCCATGGGTGAATAACTGGCAAGAATTCGAGGGGCTATTCCGTCGACTGGCTTACACCAGCATGATTGATAGTATTAAAGATTTACACTGGGATATCCGTCCCAGCCCGCACTTTGGCACGGTAGAGGTTCGGGTAATGGATACGCCACTGACCCTTGATCATGCGGTCAATATGGCAGGGCTTATTCAGGCTACCGCCCACTGGTTACTCACCAAACGGCCGTTCAAGCACCAGGAGCGTGATTACCTGTTGTATAAATTCAATCGTTTTCAGGCCTGCCGCTTTGGTATGGCGGGAATCATCACCGACGTCAATACCGGCGACGGTTGTCGCCTGTCAGATGACACATTGCGACTACTGGAGAATGTTGCGGTTTCTGCGGATAAAGTGGGCGCGACCAGCGCGATTGAAGCTATACACCTGCAGGTTAAAAATGATCATGATGAAGCACAAAACATGCGTGACTTCGTCGCCGAAGGCGGGTCACTGAGTGGTCTGGTGAAAAAACATTGTGAGATTTGGACCGGGCTTTGAGCGTGGGAATTTGCGTTGCCCGCAGAGATCCCGGACAATGGCTTTTTAACTCAAGTTTAACAATGTTATGAAACACCCGCTTGAATCACTGATGACCGTAGCAGGGATCCTGCTGCTGGCTTTTTTGTCTTGCCTGCTGCTGCCCGCCCCCTCGCTTGGCCTGGTGCTGGCGCAAAAACTCGTCGCCATTTTTCATCTGATGGATCTCAATCAGTTTTATACTTTGCTGTTTTTTCTGTGGTTTTTACTGCTGGGTGTGATTGAATATTTGGTGCTGCGCTTCATCTGGCGGCGCTGGTTCTCGCTGGCGGATTAGACCCGCGAGAACCCTTTGCTGTTAATGCGTTCGGCTATGATTTTCTTTGCGATAAGCGCCCGGCGGCTGGCTGAACGTACGGGTGAAAATACGCGTAAAGGTCTGCTGCGAATCGAATCCGTATTTCAAACAGATGTCGTACACTTTCTGGTCGGTATCGCGTAGATCGCGCGCGGCCAGTAGCAGCTTACGTTCCCGAATGTAACGCCCGAGGCTTTCGCCTTTATACTGCATAAAAAGACGCTGCAGGTGCCATTTTGAATATCCCGCATGGCGTGCAATATCATCAATGCGCAATGGTTGATTCAAATTATCATCAATCCATTCAACAATCGTATCAATTACCTGAGCAGAAATCGTCATCATGCTCTCCCCTGTATTCATTGAGTCACCTGTTGCCACCAGGCCGTAAACAGTTGGTCCGGTTCGGACAGTATTACCGGTTCACCCAACATTGGCGTCAGCAATCGGTAATTGTAACGACGGCTGGCAAGCGCCAGTCGTTTGTAAGGATCATCCCAGGTATGTTTCGCCAGAACGAAACGACCTGCATGCCCTGGTAGAACGGCTTTCGCATGCAGATCGACCGCAGCCTGTGCCGTCTCTTCCGGCATCATGTGAATAAACTTCCAGTCATGGTCATACTGGCCGTTCTCCATAATCGCCAAATCAACCGAGCCAAACTGCTCGCCGATGGCTTTAAAATGCGGTCCATAGCCGGAATCGCCGCTGTAATAAACGTTCTGCTCCGGCGTTTCAAACATGAAACTCGCCCATAGCGTCTGATTGCGCTTGATGCCTCTCCCCGAAAAATGACGGGCTGGCAACGCATGAACGATCAGCGAATCCGTTACTCTGATGGATTGATTCCAGTCCATCTCGTCGATTATCTCGCCGCGCATTCCCCAATAACGCAGATGTGACCCTACGCCAAGCGGCGTAATCACCCGCTTAATTTTCGGCATTAACGCCTTGATCGTGGCGAGATCCAGATGGTCATAGTGATCGTGCGAGATAATAAGCAGATCGATCTCCGGCATCGTCTGTGCGGACCACGGATAATCACCGGCAAAGGCTTTGTTCAGGAATGAAAGCGGTGCGGCATAGTTGCTAAACACGGGATCGATCAGGATACGTTGACCGGCCAGCTGCAAATACCACGAAGAGTGACCCAGCCAGACAAGCGTGTCCTGCTCTGGAGATAACCCGGCGAGATCGGTCGCCACCAATGGCAACGGATGTGCTGGCCGCGCATTTTCGCGCTTAGCGACCAAAAACTCCCACCAGGCAGCCAGCATACTTTTGTTGCCGGTATAGCCCGGTGTTGGCACCTGGTTATGAAACTGTCCATCACGATAGTGCGGTGACTGTTCAACCTGACTCAGCTGTGCCCCTTTCGGTGCCTGACCAAACCCGGCATTGAGTAAAAACGGTAAACTTGCAGCTGCGCCAATGAGCATAATAACAACCACACAAACTGTGAGACGCTTCATATCCTGACCTTAAACACGCCCCCTTTCCGCTGGTTTGCGTGACTGACTCTTGATTATGAGTGAGTAAGCACTCATTATAGAAATCGAAAGTTCGCCGTCAAGATGATTTTCAATCTTTGACATTCACCGTTGCGGTGCTGCAAAGGCCGTGATTCAATCATGCTTTTTACAACTTAAGGGTAAAGTGTAGTGGCTCGTCCGAAGAGTGAAGACAAAAAATTGGCATTACTGGAAGCTGCAACCACAGCATTTGCACAATCAGGTATTGCGGCGTCTACCGCCGTAATTGCCCGCAATGCAGGTGTTGCGGAGGGAACATTGTTTCGCTATTTCGCGACCAAAGATGATTTAATCAACGAGCTTTACCTCTTTTTAAAGCACGATCTCTGTCAGTCGATGATGGCAAATCTGGATCGCTCAGTGACCGATGCCAAAACCATGACTCACTATATCTGGAACAGCTACATTAGCTGGGGCCTGAACCATACCTGTGGGCATCGCACGATTCGCCAGTTAGCCGTTAGCGAGAAAATCAGCAAAGAAACAGAACAGCAGGCTGACGATATGTTTCCCGAACTGCGCGATCTTTGTCATCGTTACGTACGACCTGAGTTTATGTCTGACGAATATCGCGCCTTTGGCGATGGCCTTTTTCTCTCTTTGGCGGAAACCACCATGGAGTTCGCTGCCCGAGACTCTGCCCGGGCCAAGGAATACATATCGATGGGATTTGAAGCGATGTGGCGCGCTCTAACCCGCGAGGAACAATAATGGACGGCCAGACCCTACCTACCTGTGCGAAACGCCTTGCGCTCGAACTGCCTTTTACCGAACACTGCTGGCCATTCGGCCCGGAGTACGATGTCTTCAAGGTTGGCGGTAAAATTTTTATGCTGGTCACGGAGCTTCGCGGACGTCCGCTTATTAACCTGAAATCCGATCCGCAAAAATCACTGTTAAACCAGCAGATCTACCCCAGCATTAAACCCGGCTATCACATGAATAAAAAGCACTGGATCTCGGTCTATCCGGGCGACGACATTACCGAGTCATTACTGGCAGAGCTGGTGAATGATTCCTGGCACCGCGTCGTTGACGGCTTGCCGAAGCGGGATCAAAAACGCCTGCGTCCAGATTGATTTATCGCTAACCCCGATAAGTGTTTTTGCATTTTCCTGTCTTATCTTTTTCCTGCTAACCCTGTACCCTGCTGAAACAAAACGTACCCGCAGGGTATAAAAAACCACCAGGAGTAGTTATGGATATTGTTTCTGTCGCCTTAAAACGTTACTCCACTAAGGCATTCGATCCGACTAAAAAACTGACCGCTGAGCAGGCAGAAAAATTAAAAACGCTGCTGCAGTTTAGCCCATCCAGCACCAACTCTCAGCCATGGCATTTTATCGTTGCCAGCACTGATGAAGGTAAAGCGCGTGTGGCCAAATCCGCAGCCGGCGGCTTTGTGTTCAACGAACGTAAAATGCTGGATGCTTCCCACGTAGTAGTGTTCTGCGCCAAAACGGCGATGGACGACGCGTGGCTGGAGCGCGTGGTGGATCAGGAAGAGAGCGATGGCCGCTTCGCCACCCCTGAAGCTAAAGCTGCAAACCACAAAGGTCGTACCTTCTTTGCTGATATGCATCGCAAAGAACTGAAAGATGACAACCACTGGATGGCAAAACAGGTGTATCTGAACGTTGGTAACTTCCTGCTGGGCGTTGCAGCAATGGGTCTGGATGCAGTGCCGATCGAAGGCTTTGATGCAGCGGTGATGGATGCAGAGTTTGGTCTGAAAGAAAAAGGTTTCACCAGCGTAGTGGTGGTCCCGGTGGGTCATCACAGCGTAGAAGATTTCAACGCCGCGCTGCCGAAATCCCGTCTGCCGCTGGAAACAACGCTGACAGAAGTCTAGTCCCCACATTTGCATAAGCTCCACACAGCGGTCATCATAGACCGCTGTTTATTAAGGAGACGTTATGCAGGAATTGATATCTCAGGTAGAAGAACTCGGCATTGAAATAAATCACACCACTTCGCTGGTGATGATTTTTGGCATTATTTTTATCACCGCCATTATTGTTCACGTTATTTTGCACTGGGTGGTATTACGCGCATTTGAAAAACGCGCCAGCACCAGTTCCCGTCTGTGGTTGCAAATTATCACGCAGAACAAATTATTCCACCGCCTGGCGTTTACGCTGCAAGGTATCATCGTCAATATACAGGCCACGCTCTGGCTACAAAAAGGCAGTGACGCAGCAGATATATTAGTGACTTGCGCACAGCTGTGGATCATGATGTACGCCCTGCTGTCCCTGTTTTCTCTGCTGGACGTTATTCTCAACCTGTCACAAAAGCTCCCAGCCGCATCCCAATTACCCTTAAAAGGTATATTTCAGGGTATCAAACTGATCGCCGCCATCCTGGTCGGGATCCTGATGATTTCCCTGCTGATAGGTCAATCGCCGGCAATACTGATAAGCGGTCTGGGTGCCATGGCAGCCGTGCTAATGCTGGTATTTAAAGACCCGATTCTCGGTCTGGTGGCCGGAATACAGCTCTCGGCCAACGACATGCTTAAGCTTGGCGACTGGCTGGAAATGCCGAAATACGGTGCAGACGGTGCTGTTATCGATATTGGTTTAACCACCGTCAAAGTGCGCAACTGGGATAACACCATCACCACGATCCCCACCTGGTCACTGGTATCAGACTCTTTTAAAAACTGGAGCGGAATGTCGGCTTCAGGTGGTCGGAGAATTAAACGCAGCATCAGCATTGATGCCACCAGTATCCATTTTCTTGATGAGGATGAGCGTCAGCGACTGCATAAAGCACACCTGCTGAAACCGTATTTGACCACGCGTCACCAGGAAATCAACGAGTGGAATCAGCAATTAGATGCGCCTGAATCGGTATTGAATCACCGCCAAATGACCAATATTGGTACCTTCCGCGCTTATCTGAACGAATATTTGCGTCATCACCCGCGTATTCGCAAAGATATGACGTTAATGGTGCGCCAGCTTGCGCCAGACGATCACGGATTACCAATCGAAATTTATGCTTTTACCAATACGGTGGTCTGGCTGGAATATGAAAGTATTCAGGCTGATATCTTCGACCATATCTTTGCCGTGGTCGAAGAGTTTGGCCTGCGCATTCATCAGTCGCCTACCGGAAACGATATTCGCGCACTGTCTGGCGCGTTTCAGCGTTAATCTGCAGAATAGATAAATCACCGATCTCATCACCAGGATGAGATCGGTAGAAACTTAGCGGGACTTACGACGCAGCAGTTTAAAGGCCACAAACAAGAAAATGATCCACACTGGCAGCAGGATAGCTGACAGGCGCATCTCATCCATCGTACACATCAGCACCAGGATCATGCCAAGGAAAGCAATACACAGGTAGTTCCCTGCTGGATACAGCAGCGCTTTAAACTGTGTGTCACGTCCTTTGCGACGCATCGCCGCCCGGAATCGCAGATGTGCCAGGCAGATCATAATCCAGTTCAGCAGCAGCGTCGCCACCACCAGCGCCATCAGCAGGCTAAAGGCCTTTTGCGGCAGCACATAGTTGATCAGTACCACCAGCGACGTAATAGCACCGGAAAGGATCAGTGAATTCACCGGTACGCCGCGACGGCTGACGCGGGTTAAGAACTTCGGTGCGTTCCCCTGAACCGAGAGACCAAATAGCATACGACTGTTAGAGTAGACGCCACTGTTATACACCGACAGCGAAGCCACCAGGATGACAAAGTTCAGCGCAGAAGCCACCACGTTGCTATCAAGATTATGGAAAATCATCACAAACGGGCTGCTGTTGGATTTCACTTCCACCCACGGGTATAGCGCCAACAGCACCACCAGAGAACCGATGTAAAACAGCAGAATACGGTACACCACCTGGTTTACCGCCTTTGGAATGCTTTTCTGCGGATCCTGCGCTTCCGCGGCGGTAATCCCGATAAGCTCCAGCCCGCCAAAGGAGAACATAATCACTGCCAGCGACAGAATTAACCCGTTCCAGCCGGTAGCAAAAAAGCCGTTGTAACGCCATAGGTTATCGATGCTTGCATGTTCCCCGCCGTTACCGGAAAACAGCATCCACACGCCAAAACCTATCATGCCGATAATGGCCAGCACTTTAATCAGTGCGAACCAGAATTCCGTTTCGCCATACAGACGTACGTTGACCAGATTGACGGCGTTGATGATCACGAAGAATGCCGCGGCCCAAATCCAGGTCGGGACATCGGGCAGCCAGTACTGCATGTAGATCCCGGCCGCTGTCAGTTCCGCCATACCGACCAGCACAAACATCACCCAGTAGTTCCAACCGGACAGAAAACCCGCGAACGGTCCCCAGTATTTATAGGCAAAGTGGGCAAAGGATCCGGAAACGGGTTCTTCCACTACCATTTCGCCCAGTTGACGCATAATCAAAAAAGCGATGATCCCGGCCACACCGTAACCCAGTAACACCGCAGGTCCCGCCATCTGAATAGCCGGGCCAATGCCTAAAAACAGGCCCGTACCAATTGCACCGCCCAGTGCAATTAACTGAATATGGCGGTTTTGCAACCCTCGTTGAAGCGTCGGCTCATTTGTTGACGCGGCATCAGACACGCTGGTGTCAGATGCAGTTGACGCGTTTTTCACGCCCTTCCCCTGTGTCGTTTTTATTGAAGGGGCTTCTTTTAACATTTCAACCTGGTTGTCGCAAGGCGCAATCGATTGGATACGCCGGGCTTCCTTGCCCAACGCACCGAGGCTCTGCAGAAAAACAATAGAAAGAAGGCGAGTTGTTATTGTTTATTCAGGTCAATACGTACCACGTTATCTGGCGCAGAGGTGGAGTGGTCTTTATTAAATTTCTGTTTCACGGTGACAAACAGGGTTTGCCCATCTGCCGAGAGCAGCAGGCTGTTGGGGTTAGGCGGTAAGTCCCAGCTTTTCTTCACACGGTAGTCGGTCGCATTCAGGCTGAGTAATTTCCCTGAATCACGCTGGGTAATATAGATTTCGTTGCGTTTTGCGTTGAATTTCACCGCCAGCGAATCACCCACATCCAATTTTTTCAACAGCTTACCGGTATGGATATCCAGCACCAGGGTGGTCTTCGCTTTCGAGTTGTCGGTAACAAACAAGCGACCCGTTTGCGCGTCCTCTGCCATATTCAGCAGCAGCGCAGGTTGTTCCCACAGCGGCTGCCAGCGTTTCTCAACACGCTGATTACGCGGGTTGATGACAAGAATTTCACCGCCGCCGTTAGCCGCATAAATTCGCTGCGTCACGTCAGAATAATGCAGTCCGGTCATCCATTTACCTGTATTTTTAATGCGGGTTTTCAGTGTCAGGGTTTCAGCGTCAACCACCCAAATCACCGCCGGATCCGCCACGGCGCCAATATAGAGCAAGCCGTTATGCAACAGAACCTGACGTGCACCGTACGGGAACCCTTCTGGGTTACGTTCCGGGAACAATACGCGATTTTTCACTTTACCGTCAGCGGTATTCAGCGCGCTAAGGCCGCCATCCAGTGAGTTGGTGACATACACCGTTTTACCGTCCGGCGAGATAGCCATACCAAAGTTTTTCATATCGGTATGACTCAAGCCGAGCGTTTTAAGCGTTTTCGGATCCAGCTTGTAAACCACACCGCCCTGCACATCTTTAAATCCTTCGGCGCTGGCAACGTACAACGCATCCCCTGCCGGGCTAAGCGCCATTTCATATAACCCAGCCGCCAGCGCGCGTTGCTGTACATCGGTGACGGCAGGTTGCGTTGTTTTTTCCGTAACGCTGGCGTTGCTGGCTGGCGTGGTATGCGGCGCACAACCGCTTAACGCCGCAACAATCAGCAATGCCAGCGCGGATGTTGTTTTTTTCATTGTAGGGATCCTTACCAGAAGTAATACAGAGAGCTAATAACAAAGGAGAATGAGAACTATACGCATTATCTTTACTGAATCAAGAATAATTACCCGAGAGTAAAAAACATGAAACAGAGGTTTGAAGATGCAGACAGGTGCGCGCGACTTCCGGTTTTTCATAATTACAGTGAATTATTCTGGACGAAAAGGCATCGCAGGCCACAGAATGCGCTTTACTGTTTTTCTAACATTTTCAAACGGGTGAACCTGTTGTACTTCAGCCACTCGTTTTTTAGCCAGGCCAGGCAACGACTGTCATGAATAAGATCATCAAACGACTGGAAATCGTCAAAAGCGCTATTGAACTGGAAGATGAGGAGATTATTTTCCAGCAGGTGGCGCATCTTAAAAATGAACCTTTGTCAGTCGTACCTGGCACCATTGTGCAGGCGATCGAAGAACGACGTTTTAGTGATGCCCTGCGTGAAATCTCGGCCTGGCTGCAATCTCAACGGGCAGTCTCTACGTGGCAGGATCCAGCCATTGCCGCTAGTAAGCTGGAACTCAAAGCGCTCGAAACACAGCTGCGTGACCTGATCGATAAGCGCAACACGCGCATTCAAATCCTCGATGATTTCAACGATCTGTATCACCTTCGTCTTGGACCGCTGATGAGCCGCATTCTCGAACTGCGTAAACAGCTCGCCGCCAGCGCCCAGCGCAAACAGGAAGCGGAGCGAAAACGCCGGGAAAAAGACTATCAATCCTGCCAGCACTATATTTCCCAGGCTGTTGATCAACTGGCCAGGCTCAAGCAGCACTGGATGAACCAGAATTCAGATTCGCGCGAATCGGTGGAAACACGCCAACGTATTCAGCAACAAACGGAACTGATTACCGCCCTGCTGGCGGAGATTCGTGAGTTGGAAAACGACTTTTCTCGCCAGGACGACAGCGCAACCCGTCAGGCACAGGAAGAGGCCAGCCATGAATATGATGAATATCAGGAGCAGCAGCAGGATGCGCAGCATCGTTTTAGCCGTGACCAGCGGCTTTCCTCTGATGAACGTAATGAGCTAAAACGCCTGTGGCGTCAGGCCAGCCGTCTTTGCCACCCGGACGTGGTAGCCGATGATCTGAAAGAGAAAGCGCATCAGATGATGGTGCAGCTTAACCAGGCGCGCCAAAATGCCGATCTTGCCGCCGTCCGGGCGCTACTGACTCAATTGCAAAGCGGCCTCGAACCGATGATGGCGAGTGACCGATTGAACGATTTGCAGCATTTACGCAGCAAAATACAACAGCTCAGAGAACACATTAACGCGCTGCTGAAAGAGATTACCGAACTGGAAGCGGAGAACGCCTGGCGGCTTGCCACCTCCGTGACAGATAAAGAGGCCTACTTCTCCGATCAACAACGGGCGCTTACGGAAATCCGCAATACGCTGGAACAACAGGTGCAACAAGTTGAGCAGGAGCTGTTGGCGGGCTAAGCGCTATCGCTAGCGCATTAAGACAAAATGACACCTGCAAGCCAGATTTCAACATTAGGCACAAAAAGACCAAAAAAGGATAAAGCACTAATAAACTGCTTTAACGTAGAAATATCATCTGGAATAATCCTATTTTTAGCCGATAGGTGTAAATTCGGCAATATTTCCCTCTTCTCCTGACCTTCCACCTCCTACGTCCTGGCCAGGATTAAGAATTCTCCTACCCTCAATTAATCCCATGAAGAAAAATGAGTATCTTATTGAAATTAAAGCCATTACATATAAATACCTTTCTTTAACCCTAGGAATACCCTGCCTTTATACAAACCTCCTTCTTGTTATTATCCCGATCCATAAGCGAAATCTATCAATCATTTACGCAGAGCTGAAATAAACGATTTATCTTAAATTTTAACAAAGTGTAATATCCACTTTAGGATAGTTAATGATTCTAATTAATACAGAGAATTTCTGTTTGATCTGGAATTAATAAGGATACGTTCACAGCACAGAACGTTATACGAGATTTAATTAACATTTCACGCGTCGCAAGAAACTCTTTTTTAACCTAAAAAAAGAGGCGACTGCTTGCACCAAAATTTCAAGGAGATCGTTATGTCAAAAGCTATTTTTTTGGGTGACTCAATTTACCCTTGGCTAGGCATGCGAGAAATCCTACGTGGCTCATCATTATTTATTGATATCACGTACTACTCCTCCCAGACACTTTCTGCTGTCAAAATGCTCCCTTATGAAACGGATTGCATCATCATTAATCCTGACAAATCAGATTTTTTAAAATATGCCAGGATTATCCGCAACATGGCTTTACGACCTGTCACCAAAATTATTGTTTTGGCAGATGAAGCTACCTTTGCCATTTTTCAAACCGTTTGCGGGAAGAACATGCAATTTCTCGATCAAGACACCAGCCTTGATCAGCTATTACAGACCGTCACACGTATCACGCAAAACAAAAAACAACAAAGTATCAAAGAACTACACACAAAAATTACAGCTAACGAATTTAACGTAATGATGATGCTTGCCCGAGGATGGTCACTGACACAAATCGCCGGGGCATCACAAAAAAGTGAAAAAACCATCGGGGCGTACAAAAGCAATATTGCCAGAAAACTCGGCAAAAATAACACCCGGCTCAAGTACACCATTTCCCACTATAGCCAGCCGTAACTGACTTATTTAAAGACAATTATCACGGTTATTATTTAAAGAGGTTTTCTTTCGACTCGCTTTTTTAATTCCGCATCGCACGGAAGGGAACCCTATTTCCAAAATCCATTACCGGGTAGCACATCCGCGTGCCAACCATAGCCAACAACTCAACGTATTAACACATACATAACAGGAATGTAGACAAGGGTTATATATGAACAAAGTTTACAGCATTATTTGGAACGCGGCGCTCGGTATCTGGGTGGTCGTTTCTGAATTAACGAAAGGAAAGAAAAAAAGCAGCTCGCGTAAAACTGTCGCCGTACTGGCAGCTGGCGCATTAAGCGGTGCTTCATTGCTGGCTTCTGCAGCCCAGATTACCGCAACGGGTGAACACGATATTCATGAAGACTTCAAGACAGGTATTTCCGCTGGGGTTTATGAGGGTATCCACGACTACGGCTTCTTATATGAAGATAACACCACCGGTCAGGCACTGAATATCAGTGGTGCAATCCCAACATTTAGCCCGGGTCAAAGCGGCGTTGTTGAATCAACCACTATCCGGGAACTGCTGGAAAGCGGCAAAATCACCCTGCTGGCGACCAGCCCTGACCAGAGCGTAAAAACCATTACCAACTCTGAAGAACTGGCGGAATACTTGACTTACAACCAGTCGTCAACGCCTTCGCAGAGCACAGAATTTGATATCAACGATCCGGCGTTTCCCGGCGAAAAAACAACCATCAAAGTCTTTGATACCAATGAGTTAAATGGTTTTCTTACCGAAGCGCAAGTCGGCGATGCGGTATTAAACACCTTTGATGCTCAGAAATCAGAAATCTATAAGCAATTTGGTATCGCCCTGGCGACAAATGGCTCCATTGCGAATCTGAATATTGGCGACGACACCCTCAATGTGCGTGACAAAGCCAATACCATCGAATTGCTGGCAAAAGATTCCTCGCTGCTGGAAGCGCAAGGTACTGCAAGCCAGGTGAACTGGCAGTCAGATAACTATATAAAATTTAACGCAGCCCCGGTGATCCCTGAAAAAACGTTCACCGGTTCAGCGCAAACCTCCGTGTTTGGCGATGAATTTTCGCTGATGACCTATGGCTATGACGAGGATGGCAAGGTCGTCGAAACCGGGGAGCGCACATTTACCATTACCAACACACAAGAACTGGCCGAATTCAATGACTGGCTGTTGGGCAAAAGCGACGACGCGGCACAAAACCCTGATGGTGAAAAAGTCAGCCAAATCCAGCTGTGGATAGATGCGGAGGAAGTCACAACCGTCACCGCAGCACAAACAAAGTACGCCGAGCTGATTGAAAATCTGCTCACCTCCGGTAAGCCAGCTGACATACTCAGCTGGGATTACGACGTCTGGACCGACGGTTTGTCACATACCAACAACGCGACCGCTGGCCGTGGTGAGTTACATGCCATCTATGCCAACGGCGCAGGCACCTCCGGCACCTTGAACAAAGACGCGATTATTGCCGTTGACGGCAGTATTAATGGCGTGATGAAAGCCATTAATGGTGGGGTTATCACTAACCTGGGCGAACTGAACGCATTACGCACGTCTACCGGGCAAAGCCTGGCGATTGGCATGCTGGCAAAAGACGCGACGGCAACCAACAACGGGATCATCAACTCCGGGCTGTTTATTGATAAAGACGGCAACCAAAACGTCAACAGCTATGGCGCATTTGGTATGCAGGGGCAAGGCGCCAGTCAAATCACCAACGAAGGTACCATCAACCAGGCGATCACCACCGATAACTTCGGTACCGCTTCTGCCGCCGATCCCTGGAGCAAGGACAAACCCACTGACTCGCTGACGCTGGCCATTGGTATGCAACTGTCTGACAATGCGCAAGGGGTCAACAACGGCGATATCAACGTCGTGGACGGGCGCAAAAACGGTGCATCCTACGGCAGCGGCATCGCCTATGGCGTAGAAGTCGCCGACAACGCCACCTTTACCAACAGCGCAGGTGCCTCTATTTATCTTGGCCGTAACGCAAGTGATCCGTCTAAAGATGTCACCATGTCAGGCGGTTCAAGTCTGAGCGCCGGGATCATGACCAAGAGCGCCAAAGAGGTGATTAACAACGGCCTTATCACGCTGGGAACCGGTGTACGTAACGCCGCGGGTATGCTGATTGGTAACGCGACCGGCAACGTCATCAATACCGGTAATATCGTGATCAATGGCGATTCCAGCGCGGGGAGTAGCAGGAACTACGGTATCACCGTGCGTGACAGCGGCGCGGAAAATAATCAGGAAATCCGCAACGACGGCAAGATTAACGTCAACGGCACCAACAACGTCGGCATCCACGTCAGCGCAACTAACAAAAATGCCGAAGCCACGACCAGCGCTTCAGGCTCTATCGTAGTTGATGGTGAAGGTAGTGTCGGTAACCGTAACTATGCCGTCTGGGCTGAAGGTGAAAAAGGACAGGCGGTTGTCAACGTCTATTCCAACATCACGCTAAACAAAGCCGGGAACATCGGCGTACACGTGCGTGATAACGCCGTCGCTAACGTCGACAGTCTGAGTAGCCCGGCATTCAACAGCACCGATCAGATTGGCTATTACCTGTATGGTAAAGGCGCAACTGCCAATATTGGTCAGGCGGTAATGAATGACAACGGGCAGGATCGCACAACCATTTTCCGTATTGCCAATGGCGCAATGCTGGCCGGTAACACCACTACTCCTGACGGTCAGGCCAGCTCTAACCTTGACCTGACCTTAAGCGGCGAACAGTCCGTTGGCGTATTAGCGACGGGCACAGGCAGTAGTGTGGATACCGGCGAAGCCACGTTCACCGTGCAGGGTACCGACTCTGCCGCGCTGCTGATAGAAGGCGGTGCCACAGGTAACATCAGCGATAAAACCACCATCAATTTAACCGGTGAAAGAACCATTGCCGGGGTAGTGGACGGTCAGGCTCATCAGTTGAATGGCAACGCAGAAGGTAGCGCCACTCCGACCATCCTCACTTCAAACGCAAAAATCACTTCAGAAGCCAGCGGCAACAAGGTTATTGCCTATGTGGCAAGGAACCAGGGCAGCCTGATCCTCGATACCCAGGCAATTATCGATCTTGCCAGCACCGACAGCATTGGGGTTAACGTGCAACAAGGCGGGAGTTTAACCAATAACGCGACCGCTGCCTTACATGTGAGTAACGGCATTGGCGTACAAGCTTCGGGTTCGAACGCACAGATTAAAAAATTGGGTCAGATTCAAGTTGATGATGGAACCGCAGGGGTTCTGCTGACCAACGGTGCCAGCCTGAGTATTACCGGTAATGCCGGTGATGCCATCACGACTAATGGTTCGGCCGATGGTATTCGTCTTGATACAGGAGCCGGTAAGCTGGCTGCCAAAGGGATGATTATTAGTGCCGAAGGTACTGGTGCTGGCATTCAAAACGACGCCAACAATACCGATATCACACTCAACGATGTCACTATCAATGCCAACGACGGTCCGGGGATCCGTACCAGCGTCGCGTTAAACATGAAAGATGGCCTGAATAACATTCTGAACGTTAACGGTAAAGGTACCGGCTTCGCCTTTGAGCAGCGCAATGGTGACGCAGTGACAGGCAATCTGACCATCGGCAAAGGCTATACCGTTGAGGTGCATAACAGCGAAGGCAGCGGTATCCGCGCCAATACGGACGGTAAGGTCACCACCAATGCCGATATCAACGTCTACGACAGCGCAGGTGGTTCTGCAATCATCGCTAAAAATGTTAGCGCAATAGCCAATAGCGGAAAAATTATCTCTGCCAGCACCACCGCACCCGTTATTGATGCCAGCGGTGACAGCAATAAAAAAATCACCAATACCGGTACCCTTCAGGCTATCAACGATACAGCAGTGGCGATTCAATCTGGCAAGGGCAATGACACCATTGATATCAGCCAGGGTATCACCAGTGGCGTGATCAACACCGGAGAAGGCAAGGACACCTTTAACTGGCAAAGCGGAACCTTTGCGGGCGAGGTGAATTTCGCCGGAACCGGCGGCAACAATAAAGCCAACATCGGCAATGTGACGCTGGATAAAACGCGCCATATCACTACCGAAGCCGGCAGTGGCAACGCCCTCACCTTCACCAATACACACGGTAACAGTGCGAAAATTGGCAGCCTGAGCAGCGATAACCTGACCACCGGTACCAACATCGGCACGGGTTGGGACTCACTGACAATTAGCGGTTCAAGTGCAGATATGCGCATCGTCGATCGTCTGCAACTGGCAAGTAAAACCATTGCGGTTACCAATGGCGCAACGCTGCGTACCGGCGATCACGGCGAGTCCACCAGCACTGCCGCGACCATCGCTGACTACAATGTGACGACTCAGGGTGCAGGCAGCCGGGTCATCTTTGACACGCAGGGCGATACGGCGGCTGCGCAGATCTATAACGGCGTCATCAGCGGTGATGGGAAGTTTGAACGCGCGGCGGGCGGCACCACTGTCTTTACCGCCAACAACACCTATACCGGCTCTACCACTATTGATCAAACCGGTACGCTGCAGTTGGGTGACGGCGGAAATACAGGCGGAGTCAACGCCGTGTCTGACATCATCGACAATGGCGTACTGGCGATTAATCGGGCCAATGATGTGCTGCTTGGCGGCGTAATCTCCGGGATCGGTGCGTTACAGCAGATTGGTAACGGTATTACTCGCCTGACGGGCAATAACACCTATACCGGCGACACGACCGTCACCAGCGGTACGCTACTGGTGAAAGGGAATCAGAGTGCCGCGACGGGTGTGACCAAAGTAAGCGGTACGGCGACGCTGGGGGGTAACGGGGTGATCGGCGGCGACGTGCTGATGAACGATGCCTCTACCCTCAGCGCCGGTGACGGCGGTGCGGGTACGTTATCCATTAACGGTAATCTGCAGCTTGGCAGCAAAACGACCTCCGCTTTCGAACTGGGTCAAGCCTATACGCCAGGCGGCGCGCTAAACGATCTGATTAACGTCGCAGGCGATCTGCAACTGGACGGGACTCTGGACGTCACCACTTCACAGGGTGGTAACTTCGGACCGGGCGTGTACCGTATCTATAACTACGGTGGCACGCTGGATAACCAGACGCTGGAATTAGGCGCGATACCGAATAGCCAGGATAAGAGCAATATTTTTGTTCAAACCTCCATCGACAAACAGGTCAACCTGGTGAATGCCAACGGCGTTACCCTGCAGTTCTGGGACGGCGCAACCGTTAATCAGAGCCACGGCGCGTCCGGCATTGAAGGCGACAGCAAAATTGACGGTGGCGATGGCAAATGGATGGCAATCGGCAGTCAGGGTGATAACAACTGGACCACCGCAACCGGTGAGGGTAACGCCCCTTGGGCACAGAAGTCCTTCGCCGTCTTCACCACCAAAGGCGGTACCGTTACCGTGGATAACGCCGCGGGAGAAGTTAACTTCTCCGGAGCACAGTTTGATGCCGATGGCTATGTCGTTAAAGGCGATGCGCTTAACGCGTATGCCACCACGGAAAACGCGACCCACGCAGGCCAGACGCCGGGGACTGGCGAACTGCTGGTGCGCGTTGGCGCTGGTGGCGCGGGGCAAAACTATACCGCGACCATTGAGTCCGTTATCCGCGAGGCCAGTACTGCTGACAAGCTGACGCTGGTGAAAACCGACCTTGGCCGTCTGATCCTCAGCGGTGACAACGAATATCGCGGCGGCACGCGCATTGATGGCGGCACGTTGCAGATCTCCTCCGACAGCAATCTCGGCCAGAGCGGAACTGACCTGGCCATCAATAACGGTTCAACGCTGCAACTGGGCGCGGACCTGACCAGCAATCGCACCATTGAGCTGGGAGCGAATGAGAATGCTGCGGTGTTTGACCTTAATTCGCACCACTTCACGCCAACCGGTGAGATTACCGGCGAGGGTAAACTGAAAGTTACCAGCAGCTCTAGTGATGCGGGCAGCACCTTGTCGCTCGACCGCGCAAACAGCTACAAAGGCGACACCGAAATTGCCGGTACCGGAAACGCCAACAATGTGACGGTCAACGTCAGCAAAACCGGAGCCTTTGGCAGTAATGAAAGCAGCACCGTGAACGTCAATAAGGGTGCGACGCTCAATGTCAGCGGGACAGATACCAGCCTGAAATCCCTGACTATGAACATCGCCGACAGCCTGTTAACGCTGGCGGATAACATCACCGCCGCAAGCGCAATGCTGAACCTGACAGGCACGGCGAAAGCGGTGTTAACCAACAACGCCAGCGCGGGCAACGCGACGGTTAACGTGTCAAAAGACAGTACCCTGGCGCTGGAAGAAAATGCCAGCGGGGGCAATGCCACCGTGAATAACAGCGGACTGATGACCTTTGCTGACTATGCGATGGCAGAGAACACCGTCGTTAAAAACCTGGTTGGCGGTAAGGTCGATATCAGCGCAGTCGACAGCGCAACGTCTATCGGCTCGTTGTCCGGCGCGGGTAATGTCGAACTGGGCAATAAAGAACTGTCGCTGGGTAATCTGCATCTTGATGACACCATCAGCGGTATTATCAGCGGCAACGACGGCAGCCTGGTGAAAATCGGTGACGGTACGTTGACGCTGACCGGCGATAACACTTACACCGGCACCACGGACGTCAATGAAGGCGTGCTGCTGGTCAACGGTAATCAGTCTGCGGCTACCGGCCAGGTGACGGTGAAATCCGGGGCAACGCTCGGCGGTAACGGTATTATCGGCGGCGCGGTTGATGTGCTGGACGACGCGCATATTACCGCGGGTGCAGCTATCAACAGTGTGGGTAAACTGACTACCGGTTCTCTGACGCTCAGTGATAACGCCCAACTGGATTATCAGTTTGGTCAGGCTTATACCCCGGGCGGTGCCTTCAACGACTTGATTGACGTAAATGGCGATCTGACGCTCGACGGTAAGCTCAACATTGAAACCTCACCAGGCGGAAGCTTTGATGTGGGCGTTTACCGCGTCATCAACTACACCGGCACATTGACCAACAATGTGATGGATATTGCTAACGCACCGGAAGCAGCTGACAGCCTGTACGTGCAGACATCGGTGAAAAATCAGGTCAACCTGGTCAACCACGCCGGACTGACGCTGCGCTTCTGGGACGGCACCGGCGGTGAGAATGGCGAGCTGAAAAATAACGGCGTCATCAACGGCGGCGACGGTATCTGGCAATCCAGCCAGGGTAACGACAACTGGACTACCGATGAATCGACGCCAGAAGGCGCGTTGAACGCACCGTTTACCGATGCCGCATTCGCCGTCTTCCAGGGTGAAGCGGGCAACGTAACCGTCGATAACAGCAAAGGTGATGTCATCATCAGCGGCGCGCAGTTCGCCACCGATGGTTATCGTGTGGGCGGCGAAGCCATTACCACCGACACGGCAAACACCCTGATTCGTGTCGGCGATGGCACAGTAGACGGCGCTAGTTATACCGCCACTATCGACAGCGTTATCCGCGGTGCCGGCGGCCTGAATAAAGGCGATCTCGGTACGCTGATTCTCACCGGCGACAATACTTACAGCGGTGGCACCACCATCACCTCAGGGACGCTGCAGGTGGCGGGTGATACCAACCTGGGTGCGGCAGATACGGGAATTACCTTTAATGGCGGTACGCTGAAGTATGGCGAAGCGTTTGATACTGCCCGTCAGGTGACGCTGGAATCCGGCGGCGGGACATTCGACACCAACGGGCATGACGTTTCTCTGCTGACGGAAGTCGAAGGTAACGGTCAACTGACCAAAACCGGTAAAGGCTCCCTCACCCTGACGCTGGATAACACCTACACCGGTGGCACCACCAT
The DNA here is from genome assembly GCF_030336505.1 of Citrobacter sp. Cf116. Classification (NCBI taxonomy): domain Bacteria; kingdom Pseudomonadati; phylum Pseudomonadota; class Gammaproteobacteria; order Enterobacterales; family Enterobacteriaceae; genus Citrobacter; species Citrobacter sp. Cf116. The sequence continues at coordinate 549,779 of NZ_JAOWEQ010000040.1, forward strand.
CGAACAAGGTGTTTTACAACTGGGTAACGGCGGTGATATTGGCAGCATTCAGGGGGATGTCGTTGATAACGGCGTACTCAACGTCAATCGTGGCGATACCCTGGCGCTGACCGGCAATATCAGTGGTAAAGGCCAGTTGCATCAGACCGGTAGCGGCATTACCGAGCTGCAAGGTGAAAACAGCTACAGCGGCGCTACGTTGATCGCCAACGGCGTGCTGCAAGCGGGTAATACCAACACCCTGAGTAGCGCATCACACCACTATGTAGTCGCAGACACCACGTTGAACACGCAGGGCTATAACCAGACGGTAGCGGGCCTGAGCAACGGTGGCGATGTCTCGCTCATCGGTCAGCAGACTGGCACAACCTTAACCGTCAAAGGGGATTACACCGGCGAAAAAGGGACTATCAACATGGCAGCTATCCAGAATGGTAGCGGAGCAGGCATTGCCGACCGTCTGATTATCGATGGCGGTAAAGCCAGCGGTAGCACACTGCTGGATGTCGATGGCTCTGGTCTTGGCGCGCCGACCATTGGGGATGGTATCGAAGTGGTGACTGCGCTCAATGGCGCAACCACAACCGCGCAAACCTCACGGGATGCCTTCCATCTTGCCGCCGATCGTATGGCTGCAGGTGCGTTTGAGTACCAACTACATGCGGGTAATGCTCAGGGCCAGGGTGAAAACTGGTATCTGAGAAGTGAATACCGTCCAGAAACCATGCTGTATTCTGGCCTCGCCAGCGTAGTACGTCAGGGTGATATTAGCCTGTTAGGTAACATGCACCAACGTATGGGGGACGAGGTTAAACCGGGCATTGATGAAGACAATCGCGCCTGGGCAAGAATGATTGGCTACTCCGGTAAAACCAAACTGGATGATGCTGCCGGTACGCAAACCAGCTCCCATACCATGGGTATCCAGGTCGGCGTTGATATGTATGCTAACGAAAGCTGGAAAGCCGGGATGTATACCAGCATCCTTGATATCGACAGCAACGTGAAAGGCACGAAGACAGGCAGCGATGGCAAAGGCGGTAACATCGACGACAACGCATTTTACGTCGGTGGCTATGCGACCTGGTTCTCGGGTGACGGTATGTATGTTGATAACGTCCTGCAGTACGGTAATCATAAATCCCGCCTGGCGGCGACCGGTAACAACGGCTCGTATACCGTCAGAGGCAACACGCTGACGGCGTCGACAGAGGTGGGTAAATCGTTCCGTTTAGGCGCCAGCGCATGGAGTCTGGAGCCTCAGGCTCAGTTGATCTACCAGTACAGCGACTTTGATAACAGCACGCTGGATGGTGTGACCCCAACGAAAGTGAAAATGGATACCGCAGACTCCTTTACCGCGCGTCTGGGCGTGCGTCTGGTCGCTGACTATGACACCAACCATGGCAAATTCCAGCCGTACGGCAGGGTTAACGTCTGGCAGGGTCTGGGTTCAAAAGACAAAACGCACTTTAGCAATGCGGTAGCCACCACTACGCTGGAATCTTCACAGCAGTACTCCAGCACTGAAGTTGCAGCCGGCCTGTCATGGTCTATCGACAGAAACCTGCAGGTCTACGGTGAGCTGGGTACGCAATTCAGCAACGGCGGCAGTAAGTCGCAGGTCGAAGCGCCGGTCAATGCCTCTATCGGCTTTAAGAAATCGTTCTAAGCTGACATAAACTCGCCAGCCTCCTGTTCAGCAGGGGGCTTTTTTTTGCTTATAGTATTACAGGGGTGGCTGATGCGCGACGCGTATCAGGCCTACAGACTTACCAGCAACGTGGAACAATCAAGGGATTGGGAAACGTAAATACGGAAGGATTAACGATTATATTGCGCTAAGAGTGAAGGGATCTCTTGTGCCTGTACCGGGGGAGAAATGAAAAAGCCTTGAATTTTGTCACAACCAATCTGCATCAACCGGTCCAGTTGGGACTGGGTTTCCACCCCTTCGGCAAGGACTTCGATACCAAAATTATGCGCCAGTGAAATAATACCCTCAACAATCTTTGTCGATCGGGTGTCGGGTTCAATGCCAGTGACAAATTCTTTATCAATTTTTAAGGTATCAAAAGGATATTTCAACAGGTAATTAAGATTAGCATGCCCGGTTCCAAAATCATCAAGCGCAAGCTTGACCCCTATCGCCTTTAATTCCGTCATATTTTTAGCCGCAATCTGACTGTCGTACAGCGGTGACGTTTCGGTGACCTCTATTTGGCATCGATGGACCGGCAATCCGGAGGTGGCAAGATTTTGTCTGACGCGTTGGGGTAACAGAGGATCGCAGAATTCAAGCGCGGAAATATTGACGGATAATACAATGGGGTCAGGCCAGGAAGTTGCAACATCCCACGGAGAGTGAGTAACCATATCTTCAATTGAAATAATATTGCCGCTATCTTCCAGTAACGTAATAAAAACATCGGGAGAGATCATACCCATCTGAGGACTATTCCAACGCATTAATGCTTCAAATCCGCTTATACACTGGGCATGTAAGTTGAAAATAGGCTGATAAACCATATAAAGTTGACTGGTATTCAAAGCCTTTTCAAGCGCGGTTAGCACCTCACTGGAATTAAACATTCCCCTATCCTTCTACAAATCATAACATTAAAAACCAGTCAAAATCACTCCCGAATTGTATCTACTATTAGGTGTATTACATCAGAAAAGAATGGTCAGGTTAGGGTAAAAAAGACATACGATGGGTAAATCTGACAATTAACTTATTTAAATCAGAGGTATTGGTCAGGCCAAGCTTGGCGACGACTCTCATCTTATGTGCCTGAATCGTTTTATAGTTCAGGCTAACTAACTCAGAAATTTCTTTGGCTGTATAACCACTTACCAGTAAGTTCAGGATCTGCTGCTCTCTTTCGGTTAATCTTTTCTGCGAACGATACAGTCGGGGGTTCCATTTCCCGACTGATAATGTCGCCAATTGACCAAAATCACGCAATGAAGATTTTTCAGTCAAAACTATTATTTTTTCGACATATAATAACTCTACGCATAATTTCGCCACCAAACTATCAGCAACAATCACCACGACGTTATTATAAAATTTGAATCGGTTTTTATTCAAAAACTGAACAATGTCCGAACACGCATGTTCATTATCGATGATATTAAAAACCATGGTTTGATGCTGGCATAATGATGACTGATGCAACATATCCTCAAACTGGAATGTTTGTATCGGTACATGTTTGCTGGTGAGGTAGGCAAACATACCATTGCCCACAAAATTATCACTGCCACACATCAACATCCTGTTCACCGTTCCTTATAAGCTTCTAATCTTGTTACTCATTAAAAATTTAATAATAATTTTCTCGACTTCAGTCTCTTCACGACGATTTTTAAAATCAAACTCACACGAAATCTGATGACAGGAATACAACTGGTTATCCTCATCAAACTCATTGATCAGGACGACATCGATCACTTTTAAGTCCAGTTGTAAACTGCCAAATGTATCGAAATCCAGAGATGCATTTTTAATCACCGCATCTTTATAAAGAAAACGGGCGTTTACATCTTTAACGATTAACGCACAACCACCCTGCGAGATATTTTTGATCTTGAAAGAGTAGTTTTCTCCATTTTTGTAACGACCAAAACAGAAAAAGTCATACCCCTTCATGAAGGAAAAACGCTGATTTTGTCTCTGCTGGGCAAAGAAAATCAAATCCGGTATGAGGTAGGATAATCCTACTTCTGCACCTGCTGATGGGGTTTGCTCGAATCTGGCACTAAATTTCACAATCCCGCTTTCGCTGTGCAGGATAAAGTATTGGACCTTTTCAGGAACAATGTCTTCGTGCCAGGAGATAACAAACCGCTCGAAATCAACCTTCTCTAACTGCGTGATAACGCTACTGTTTTCACATAACACTTCCAGTTTCGTTTTCTTGTGCAGCTCTTCACGAAGGGTAGCTATGATTTCAAACTTATCTTCCTTTGCTAATCCAAAGCTCATTCTAAAACCCTTATTTCCATATTTAAGATATGTCCCGCGTTTGGTGACTCACAAAACGCGAGATCAGCATCCACCCCTGGTGCTTAATTACCATAGTGGATTCCATGTCGAACAGTTGATTAAAAATTAAGTTTTTAACTATCTTTAGCCATTTATTGATACGTAAAAACATTTAATCAAAGTTAATTCTAGCTGAAGTCATGCCTAAAACCATGCGAACGTGTTGTTTAATTATAACAAAAGTGAATAACAATCTTTTTTAAAGTGTCATTTTGAGATAACAAATAGCAAGAATTGTACAGAAAAAAACAGAGAAAAATGAATGGGTTTTGATGGAGGAACTACGCAATATGCGAACTGGTGCGCTATCGAAAGAAGAAAGAAGAAAGAAGAAAGAAGAAAGAAGATGCTTACGTCACTATATTATTAATCAGTAATATAAGTCCGACTGGTTATTGTGGCAAAGCGAATCATTGTATTTCATGTATAACATAAATTTCCCTTAGGGCAGAAAAAAGGCCAGCGTCCTGCTGGCCCGGTAATTACCGAATCGAACTATAGTGGCTTACTGTCTTGCAGAGGGTACAACGTTAAAAATTCAATACTTTTGCTTAATAATTAATCGGGAAGAATCCGCGATGATCATCACCGCTCCCGCCAACATTAACGTATCTTTTAACACCAACCGTCCAGCGCCTGACAAGTACGGAAATCCGTGGTGTAAATCACCCAGCGGCATCACCCATGCTTCTGGTGTGGTTATTAAAAATGATAAAGTTACAATTGGTGTGGCAAATGCCAGAACGCCGCCAATTAATCCCAGCCAACGGCTAACAGGATTAGCCAGCACCAGCAAAGCGATAAGAACTTCGACTACGCCCAGGCCATTTGAGAACGTATATGTGTTATTCGCCGTCTGCCATTCACGAGCCTGCGGTTTGAATTCACCTTCGTGGGTTAAATGTTGTTTGTATTCTTCTGGATGCTCATAAAAAAATGACATTACCGGACTATTGGCGACAAACGGCGTAATGCTGTCGGCTTCGTAAGGTACAAATTTTAATAACCCAATCCAGATAAAAACAATCGCGATACTCAGGCGAATCAAGGTTAATCCAACCCTATCACCTTTGCCCAATATACGAAGATATTTTTCCATTCCGGCTCTCCTCACTTGTACAAAATTGCCGTTGCGTGAGTGCTGCTATCAATGCGCATTGAGGTAATTTTCCAGGAAGTCGCTTTCTTTTCCTGTGCCAGTTTCGCAATGGCATCTTCCACCACGGAAGGAGTGCCAGACACAGTCGATACGCTCACGTGGGCAACCTCGGTTTGCGCTAACACGGAAAATGTCACCGGAGCAGTCAGTAATGCAGTCATTAGTAACGTAGTTTTAAACATGTTCATTTCTATTCCCATTAACAAGTTATTTCAGTGGGAATATAATAAAACATGTCACTTTATTTTATTTCATCCGTAACGCCAAAATAACTGTCAATTAGTATCAGGAAATATAAAAAAAGCCCCACACGGGTGGGGCAAATATGTAGACTACGCTATTATTATTTAATGAGAGAAAAGAGATCGTTTAGTGATTCGCTCATGCTTGGATGGGTAAATATTTGGTCACGCAATGTGGTATAAGGTAACCCCGCATCCATAATCGTCTTGATGATATTAATCATTTCATGAGAATCCACGCACAGCAGCGACACACCTAATATTTGTTTCGTTTCGCTATCCACCACCGCTTTAAGTACGCCACGGGTATCATTCATCACCCGCGCACGCGGGATAGCCGCTACCGGCAACGTCACGACCTGCACCGCCGCACCGCTGGCACGAGCCTGTTCTTCAGTCATTCCGACGCGGGAAAGCGGCGGCGTCATAAAGACGGAATATGGTACATTTTGACGATCGCCCGTGTTACGTACCCCCTCGCCTAGCAGGTTGTCGCGCACAATACGGAAGTCATCCAGCGAGATATAGGTAAATTGTAATCCACCAGTGACATCGCCCATTGCCCATATGTTATCTGCCGAGGTACGTAGATATTTATTTACAATAATGGCACCGCGGTCGTTTACATCCACACCCGCATTCTGCAGCTGCAGATTTTCAGTCGCCGGTTTGCGACCCGATGCCACCAGCAGCACATCCACCGTCTGGGTACCTTCCGGCATGTGCAGCTGTACTGCACTATCGTGAGAGGAGACAGACTGCACGTTGGCATTGAGGATCAGCTCAACGCCTTGGTCGCGTAAAATGTTGGCGATAGTGTCAGCAATATCCCGGTCTTCACGAGGCAAAAACTGCGGAGCTGCTTCATAAATAGTGACTTTGCTACCAAAGTTGGCAAACATCGATGCGAATTCAACGCCGATATACCCACCGCCCAAAATGCCCAGACGCTCGGGACGTTGCGTCAAATTCAACAACCCGGTGCTGTCAAATACGCCAGGCGTCGTGGTTAATCCCTCAACGTTCGGAATCGTTGACTGGGCGCCAGTATTAATAAAGATTTTCTCGCCGCTCAGTTCAACCTCACCTGTTGGCTGCACGACCCGCACTGTATGGTTATCAATGAATTCAGCACGACCTTCAATCACATCCACGTTTTCCAGATCGGCAAGATTGTGGAAGTTTTTATCGCGCAGAAAACTGACAACGGAGGTCTTGCGCTGCATCGCTGCGGCAAAGTCATGCTGAAGTTCAGCATCGTGTACCAGGGTTTTGGTGGGAATGCAGCCGATATTGATGCATGTCCCACCATACATGATGTTTGACTGTTCAATAATCGCTACCCGCCAACCCGTTTTGGCCAGTGTTGCCGCCAGCGTTTTACCCGCTTTACCAAATCCGATAATAATCGCCTGATACTGATTCATGCTGTCTCTCCGCCATGTCACTGTTCGTTTGTTGAACTGAATTATAGGTTTAGAGATGCACGAACAATGTATCCATAACGCGCCAATTACTGTCAGATCGTCTAAAAAGCCACTCTTTCCCTTCCACTCAACCTATTGAGTAATTAAACTAACACCATAAAATTATTAATAAAGCTATGTGTTATAGCGTTGTTTTCATCTCAATTAGCATTAGCAAAAACTGCCCAGGAGTCTTCATGGACGCACTTAGCCGATTACTTATGCTTAACGACCCGCAGGGCTCGATTGATCAAAACTGCCTGTTGAGCAGGGACTGGCAACTGCCGCATGCGGCGGGTGAACTGTCCGTTATTCGCTGGCATACGGTAACCCAGGGATTCGCTCAACTGGATATGCCTGACGGAACATCTTCCACATTACGCCCTGGAACAATAGTCATTCTGCCGCAAAACTCCGCGCATCGTCTGTGCCAGACAGGGGAAGAACAAACGCATATTGTCTGCGGGAGCCTGCGATTACAGGCATCTTCACGCTATTTTTTAACCGCGCTTCCGGAAGTATTATTACTGGCGCCTGAGGAGAACAGCTCCGTCAGCCATTGGCTGAAGGCCATGATTGCGCTAATGCAGGAGGAATACATCAACGACCTGCCTGGCTCCAGCATCGTTTGCAGCCAGCAATGCGCTACGCTGTTCGCATTAACCGTTCGCGAGTGGCTCGCCCAGTCGACACCCGCTAAAAATGTGCTGAATTTACTGCTGCACCCCAGGCTTGGATCCGTTGTATTCATGATGCTGGAGTCACCGGCTTTTGCCTGGACCGTCGAAGAACTGGCAAAACGAGCACATATGTCGCGGGCCAGCTTCGCACAGCTATTCCGTGAAGTATCAAACTCCACGCCGCTGGCGGTGTTAACCGCGCTGCGCCTGCAGTTCGCAGCCCAGATGCTATCGCGCGGTACACAGCCGTTAATCGTTATTGCCGAGTCGGTGGGTTACGCCAGCGAATCGTCGTTTCATAAAGTCTTTTTACGGGAATTTGGCTGCACGCCGGGCGAGTACCGCAAACGCGTGAAAGCGTTGACGGTATAACGCAACGCCTGCTTCGGCAGTAAAACCGAGGCAGACGAGCGCTTCAGGGCATTACTTTTGGTGGCGATGCCTGTGCAGCCACATCAGCTTATAAGCGGCCGGAATAATGAACAGAGAGAGCAATGGTGCGGTGATCATGCCGCCAATCATCGGCGCGGCTATGCGGCTCATGACTTCTGAGCCAGCTCCCGTCCCCCACAAGATAGGTAACAGACCCGCAATAATCACCGCCACGGTCATCGCTTTCGGGCGCACGCGCAGCACAGCACCGTGATATAACGCTTCATCCAGCTTATCCGCCGTAAAGGTTTGCGGATTTTCCAGCGCGGGTTCGGCTTCAATAGCGTGGCGCAAGTACATCAGCATCACCACGCCAAACTCCGCAGCAACACCGGCCAGGGCGATAAATCCGGTTCCGGTTGCAACCGACATATGGAACCCCATCCAGTAAAGGAACCAGATGCCGCCCACCAGCGCAAAAGGCACACTGGTGATAATCAGCAGCGCTTCACCAAAGCGACGGAAGGCCAGATAAAGCAGAACGAAGATTATCATCAGCGTCATCGGCACCATCAGTTTGAGCTTATGACTGGCGCGCTCAAGCAGCTCGAACTGCCCGGAAAACGCCACGCTGGTCCCCGGCTTTAACTGTACGTTTTCAGCGATCGCTTTTTTCAGATCGTTCACCACTGAGACCATGTCACGATCGCGGGCGTCGATGTAAATCCAGCTGGTTGGTCGCGCATCTTCGGTTTTCAGCATCGAAGGCCCCGAAACCACCGTCACATCGGCGACATCCGCCAGCGTGATTTGCTGTTTCATGGGCGTCAGAATGGGCAGATTACGCAGCGCTTCCGGGCTATCACGATAGCTCTGCGCATAGCGAAGGTTAATCGGATAACGTGCAATCCCTTCCACCGTTTCGCCGACCATTGCGCCTCCGACCGCAGAGGTGACAAACAGTTGCACCGCGCCGACGGTCATTCCGTACCGGGCCGCTTTCTCCCGATTAATATCCACATTAATATAGCGCCCCCCGACCAGGCGCTCAGCCAGCGCCGAAGAGACGCCCGGCACGGTTCTGGCCACCTCTTCAATTTGCTCCGCCGTGGCGTCGATATCTGCCAGAACATTACCTGACACCTTAATGCCAATTGGGCTTTTGATCCCCGTAGAGAGCATGTCGATACGGTTACGAATCGGCGGAACCCACAGATTCGCCAGTCCCGGCAAGCGTACGGTTTTATCCAGCTCGGCAATGATTTTGTCCATCGTCATCCCCGGACGCCACTGGTCCTGCGGCTTCAGTTGGATCGTCGTTTCAACCATTTCCAGCGGTGCGGAGTCTGTTGCGGTTTCTGCCTTACCGGTTTTACCAAACACGCGCGCCACTTCCGGAACGGTCATGATCAGCTTGTCGGTTTTTTGCAGCATGTCCGCTGCCTGCGCCGCTGAGATCCCCGGCAATGTCGAAGGCATATACAGCAGGTCACCTTCGTTAATCTGCGGCAGGAATTCGCCACCGACTTTATTCAGCGGGTAGATAACCGTCAGTATTGAAAGCACCGCCATCAGAATGGTGGTCTTGGGCCAGTGCAATACCTTCAGCAATAGCGGATGGTAAATACGGATCAGGAAACGGTTAAGCGGGTTGCTGCTTTCTGCAGGTATTTTTCCGCGGATCCAGAATCCCATCAGGATCGGAATAACCACGATGGCCAGAAACGCCGCACCTGCCATGGCATACGTTTTGGTGAACGCCAGCGGCCCGAACAGTCGCCCCTCTTGCCCCTCAAGCGTGAAAATAGGGATAAACGACAATGTGATAATCAGCAGGCTGATGAACAATGCCGGGCCGACTTCTACCGAGGCGTCAGTAATAACCTTCCAGCGCGTTGCGTTATCCAGCTTTTCATGCGGATGCTGATGCCCCCACTCTTCCAGCCGCTTATGGGCGTTTTCAATCATCACGATGGCGGCATCGACCATCGCCCCGACGGCAATGGCAATGCCCCCCAGCGACATGATATTGGCGTTCAGCCCCTGGAAATGCATCACGATGAACGCGATACACAGCCCCAGCGGCAGGGAAATAATCGCCACCAGCGCAGAACGCAGATGCCACAGGAACAATGCACACACCAGCGCAACAACGATAAACTCTTCCAGCAGCTTGTAGCTCAGGTTATCAATGGCGCGGTCAATGAGCTGACTGCGATCGTATGTTGTAACTATTTCTACGCCTTCCGGCAGGCTACTTTTCAGCGTATCGAGCTTGGCTTTAACCGCGGAGATCACCTCACGCGCATTTTTACCGGACCGCAGAATAACCACCCCGCCCGCCACTTCGCCTTCGCCATTCAGTTCGGCGATCCCACGGCGCATTTCCGGCCCAATCTGTACGCGCGCCACATCGCGCAGGTAAACAGGTACACCGTCGGCCCCTGTTTTCAGGACGATGTTATTGAAATCATCGAGCGTTTGCAGATATCCACTGGCGCGGACCATATATTCCGCTTCAGCCATCTCAACAGATGAGCCGCCCGCTTCCTGATTCGACGTATCCAGCGCCGATTTCACGTCCGCCAAACTGATGCCATATTGCGTCAGCTTCATTGGATCAATAACAACCTGATACTGTTTAACCACGCCGCCTACCGAGGCGACTTCCGCTACGTTGGGAATCGTTTTTAACTCATACTTTAAAAACCAGTCCTGAAGAGAACGTAATTCCGCCAGATCGTGTTTCCCGCTGCGATCCACCAACGCGTACTCAAATATCCAGCCGACACCCGTGGCGTCCGGTCCCATTTCCGCGCTAACGCCAGCCGGCAATTTTCCCTGAACCTGGTTGAGGTACTCCAGTACGCGCGAGCGCGCCCAGTAAGGATCGGTACCATCTTCGAAAATGACGTACACGTAGGAATCGCCAAACTGCGAGAAACCGCGCACAGTTTTCGCGCCCGGTACCGACAGCATGGTGGTGGTCAGCGGATAGGTCACCTGATTTTCAACAAGTTGCGGCGCCTGACCCGGATAGCTGGTTTTGACGATCACCTGAACATCAGAGAGATCGGGCAGCGCATCAACCGGGGTATTGATGATGGTCCAGGTTCCCCAAATACTGAGAAACAGCGCCCCCATCATCACCAGAAAACGGTTTGCCACCGAGCGGCGGATAATCCATTCAATCATTTATCATATCCTCAGTGTGAATGGGTAGCCTGGGCTGGCATGGCGGCTGCGTCTTGCGTCTTACTGTTCTGGGCGCGCATACGGTCCAGTGCGCCAGAGATATTCGCTTCGGAATCAATCAGGAACAGACCGCTGGAAACCACTTTTTCGCCTTCGGTCAGGCCGGAGCGGATAGCCGTCAGTCCTTGAGATTCATGGAATACCGCAACCTGTTTCGGCACAAATCGGCCTTCGTTATCAACGGTGATTACCCGCTGCTCGGTACCCGTATCAATTAGCGCTTTAGACGGGATCAGCAGCATTGGCTCGCTTTGTGTTTTCAGTTGCAGGTAAGCATTCATCCCGGGCTTGAGCGCCTCGTCAGGATTATCGACCTGTAAACGGAGCTGGAGCGTACGCGTGGTAGCATCAACGCTGGGTAAGATACTCCACTTGCTGATGGTGAAAGGCTTATCCGGCCAGGCGGGCACGGTGATGGTAAATTGCGAGGCGTCTTTAATCAGCCAGGCGATAGATTCCGGGACCGACGCGCTGACCCATACCGGGTCCATACCCTGAATTTTCGCGACCACATTGTCTTTGGAAATGTTCATACCCGTACGCAAATCGAATGCGGTGATCACCCCATCAATAGGCGCTTTCAGGGTAAAGCGGGTCTGAATTTTACGCGTCGATTTTAAGCGCTGAATATCCGCTTCAGGCATTCCAGCCAGACGTAATCTCTCCAGAATTCCTTCCACCTGCGTCGCGCTGCCGCCAGTTTCTCGCAGCAATAAATATTCGCTCTGCGCCTCAACCCAATCAGGAATAGTCAGGTCGATCAGCGGCGCGCCTTGTTTAATTTTGTCCCCCACGGTCAGTGGGTAAACCTTCTCGATAAAGCCCGCTGAGCGTGCCTGGACAATAACAAACTGGTATTCGTTATAACTAACGTTGGCCGGAAAAGTTTGCGCGTAGTGCAGTGGTCCACGACGCACTGGCTCTGTTTTCAGCCCCAGGTTCTGGGTCTGTGTAGGATCGATGCGCACGCCTGGTGATGACGCGTTCGCGGTCTCTTCATCGGCATATTTCGGGATCAGATCCATATCCATAAATGGCGATTTACCCGGTTTATCAAAACGCGTGTTTGGGTACATGGGGTCGTACCAAAACAACACTTTTCTGGCTTCTTTTGGCGAAGCCTGCCCGGTTTCAGCCGTTGCTTTTGCGGATGAATAATAAGTATAAATACCGACAGAAATAACCCCACCGACAATCATGCCAGCGAGAATAAGCGCGGTATTTTTAATATTTAAAGACGCCATAGTGATTTCCATTGCGCGATAGTCTCACCCGCGTTCGCAAAAACCCGGGCAAGAATAAAAGAGACCAACGAGAACGTTATTTACTGATGTGAATATCGCGTAACACAGAGAGATTTCCCTGCTGAACAAACGTAAACGCGACCTTATCGCCTGGCTTAATATCATCAGCCTTCGTATCGGCAACCAGTGTAAAACGCATCGTCATGGCTGGCCAGTTCACCGCAGGAATAGGATCATGCTTGATCGTAATCTTTTTACTTTCCATATCAACAGCTTCAATCACCCCGGTAGCGCTAATGAGTTGTTCCTGTTGAGCCGCTGGCTGCATATTCATCATCTCACCATGCTGATGCTCATTGGCCTGAGCGTTAAACATGATCATAGAGAAAAGACTAAACAGCACAGCTTTGGTGGTAGTATTCATAATTGATGCTCCTGAAAGGTTAATATTAAGGATTACTCCACCCAACCGCCGCCTAAGGCAGCAAACAGCTTAATTTCATTAACCTGTTGGGCGTAATTAAGATCGAGCAGCGATTGCCGCGTAGCGAATAAAGAACGTTCTGCGTCTAATACTTCGATATAGCTAACTGCACCATTCTGATAAAGCGCTCTGGCGCGTTGTAGTGTGATTTGCAATGAATCCAGATAACGCTGCTGCCCGCTAATTTGATCGGCAATGCTTTGGCGCAACACCAGTGCATCCGCCACTTCTTTAAACGCGTTCTGAATTTTTTGTTCGTAATTCACTACCGACTGTTGCTGGCGAATTTCTGCCAGGTCGAGATTGGACTGATTACGTCCAGCGTTGAATATTGGAATATCTATTTTGGGGACAAAATTCCACATGCCGCTGGCGGCATTAAATAAACTGGAAAGATCGCTGCTGCTACTGGACACGGAACTGGTCAACGTTATAGACGGAAAAAATGCCGCTCGCGCAGCACCGATATTGGCATTTGCCGCCAATAATCCGTGCTCAGCTTCCATAATATCCGGGCGCTGCAACAGTATTTGCGACGAGAGCGATGGCGGCAGCGTTACCGGTTTAATATCCCCACGGCTGCGCGCGTGGTCATCAGGTAATTTCCCGTATGTACCCAGCAACAGCTGCAGCGCGTTATTGGCCTGCGCCAGATCACCTTTACGCTTGGCAATTTCGCTACGCGTACTTTCGATCACACCGCGCGCTTGTTCCAACGCCAGTACGTTGGTGCTACCGGTTACCAGTTGCTTCTCTACAAAAGCGTAAGAGCGCTGGTAGTTTTGCAGTGTTTCTTCAGCAACTTGCAACTGCGCGTAAGCCAGACGCTGATTAAAATAACTTTGCGACACGTTGGAGATTAATGAGATATGCACCGCCCGACGCGCTTCTTCGCTGGCAAAGAAATTCTGTCGCTCAGCTTCACTCATATTTTTTAGCCGCCCAAAGAAATCCAGGTCGAAACTAAGATTGAGTCCAGCTTCGAATTCACGATCGGTGCTGCTATCACCTTTTAATTTACCGCTGTAAGTACCACTGGAGCCTGCCGTGAGCTGCGGGTAGCGGTCAGCGTCCGTGACGCCATATTGCGCTCTCGCTTCCTGAACTTTTAGCACAGCCATACGTAAATCGCGGTTATTAACCAATGCCTCGCCAATCAGCGCCTTTACCTGGGAGTCAACAAAGAAGCTCCGCCAGCCCGTGTCCTGATATTCACCTGGAGCCGCTACCAGGGCATTCTGGCTTAAAGAAAATTGATGCGGCACCGGCAAAGCCGGGCGCTGATAGTCCGGCGCCAATGAACAACCGGCGAGCACGAATATAGCGCTGAGAGTAAGAAGCTTAAATTTGCTCATAGTTCTTCTCGTCCTGACCGGACTGATGTCCCTAAAATGTGTAGGAATTTATAGTGCTGTACTTTAACCAAGTGACTCTGTTTAACCGGTGACAGGAAAATGACAAAACTGTCATTTTCCCAATAACCGATTGCTATCCGATCCCGCTTCCCTAGAATTGAAAGTCCGCACACCAGTGCGAGAAGGAGAATGCGATGAAGGTTTTGATAGTCGAAGATGAGAAAAAAACCGGTGAATACCTGACAAAAGGCCTGACGGAAGCGGGTTTTGTCGTGGATTTAGCGGATAACGGCCTGAACGGGTATCACCTGGCGATGACCGGCGATTACGACCTGCTCATACTCGACATCATGCTGCCGGACGTAAACGGCTGGGATATCGTGCGGATGCTGCGTTCCGCCAACAAAGGAATGCCCATTCTTCTTCTCACCGCACTGGGTACCATTGAACATCGGGTTAAAGGTCTGGAATTGGGTGCTGATGATTACCTGGTTAAACCGTTTGCTTTCGCCGAACTGCTGGCACGTGTCAGAACGCTGTTGCGTCGAGGCGCGGCGGTGATTGTCGAAAGCCAGTTTCAGGTCGCGGATTTAATGGTCGATCTGGTCAGCAGAAAAGTTACCCGCAGCGGTACGCGCATCACTCTGACCAGCAAAGAGTTTACGCTGCTTGAGTTTTTCCTGCGCCATCAGGGGGAAGTTTTACCCCGCTCGCTGATCGCCTCCCAGGTCTGGGATATGAATTTTGACAGCGATACTAATGCCATCGACGTCGCCGTTAAGCGTCTGCGCGCCAAAATTGATAACGATTATGAGCCGAAACTGATTCAGACCGTGCGCGGCGTGGGATATATGCTTGAGGTTCCTGATGGCCAGTAAACGATGGCGGCGCCCTTTTTCACTGGCGACACGACTAACCTTTTTTATCAGCCTGGCGACAATTGCTTCATTTTTCGCCTTTGCATGGATAATGATCCACTCCGTGAAAGTCCACTTCGCCGAGCAGGACATCAATGATTTACAAGAGATTAGCACCACGCTGGAGCGGATTATTAACCAGCCTAACGAGCCAGAATCACGCCGACTGGAAACGCTAAAAAATGTGGTGGCGGGTTACTCGAACGTCATTATTTCTCTGGTAGATAGCAACCAGAAGGCCATTTTTCATTCGCCCAATGCGCCGGATCTTCGGCAATTTATCGCCAGCGCAAGGCCGGATAAAAATGCTCATGCCAGCGACGTTTTTATTATCTCAGGCCCTACACTGCAAACCTCCAGACATATCCACGGACAGAAAACATCGTCTAACTGGCGAATGATTCGTCTGCCAGTAGGAAAGCTTGCCGATGGAAAACCAGCGTATACGCTGTATCTGGCGTTATCGATCGATTTTCACCTGCACTATATTAACGATCTGAAAAACAAGTTAATTATGACGGCTTCGTTGATTAGCATCATGATTGTTTTTATCGTGCTGTTCGCCGTATACAAAGGCCATGAACCGATCCGTAATGTTAGTCGTCGCATCCAAAATATCACCTCGAAAGATCTCGATGTCCGTCTCGATCCGCAGGCTGTGCCTATTGAACTGGAACAACTGGTTAGTTCGTTTAATCACATGCTCGAACGCATCGAGGACGTATTTAAACGTCAGTCGAACTTCTCGGCGGATATTGCCCATGAGATCCGCACGCCAATAACTAACCTCGTCACCCAAACAGAAATTGCGCTCAGCCAGACCCGCAGCCAAAGAGAACTGGAAGATGTGCTGTATTCCAATCTCGAAGAGTTTGGCCGAATGTCGAAAATGGTGAGTGATATGCTGTTTCTGGCGCAGGCAGATAACAATCAGCTGATCCCAGAAAAAAAAGCGCTCAATCTGGCTGATGAGGTCGGTAAAGTGTTCGACTTTTTCGAAGCCTGGGCAGAGGAGCGTGAGGTTGGTTTACGGTTTGAAGGACACGCATGCTGGGTTTCAGGCGACCCATTAATGTTACGCCGGGCAATGAGTAACCTGCTGTCAAATGCCATGCGCTATACGCCAAAGGGTGAGTCGGTAACCGTGCGGGTGAAAGAGGCGGATGACCTGGTCCAGATAGTCGTTGAGAATCCCGGAACCCCCATTCCCCCGCAACATCTTCCGCGACTCTTTGACCGCTTTTATCGAGTGGACCCTTCACGGCAGCGTAAAGGCGAAGGCAGCGGTATTGGTCTGGCGATTGTGAAATCGATTGTGATTGCCCATCACGGAAAAGTCTCGGTAACTTCCAATCCTTATGTCACTCGCTTTATTCTGACGCTTCCCAAGCACGCGATGTAATTTATGGTGATGACGCTTATACCTGTCATCACCTATTCTCTGACACAACCGTCATAATCCTGTCACGCCATTGACAGTCCCCATTAATTATACTTTCTTCCGTAAACCCAAACAGGAGAAATATGATGAATAAGATGTCCTCTTTTTTAGCTATCGCGTTTTTTATTTCAGCTGGCGTTAATGCGGCAGAAACACCTAAAGTGCATCAACAGGCCGCAATGGCTCATGAAATGATGAATAACAGTGATGCCTCTGCACATCAACAAATGGCGCAGGCACATGCCTCGCAGGCAAATAATTCATCGTCAACACCAACCAATGCGCAATCATTTTCACAAATGAATGAGCATGAAAAAGCAATGGTTGTTCACCAATCAGTAAATAACGGCCATTCATTTGCTCATGAGATACAGGCCGAGCAGCACCGCGCACAGATCTCCACTCAAGGGTAAAGACGAGCTGTATTGACGACAATATCCATAAATACGCTAAGTTTGAATATTGTGGACTACTCTCCCCATGCAGGCCTGTTTATATACAGGCCTGCATCCTTGTTCATCGTTAATGTCAATATTAATAATTCATTAAATCTTCTATTAAAAAGTAAAAACCTTTTAACCCTCCATTCAGATTGTATAAAAATCGTAAATCAACTACTCATTATGTTGCGTATCACAACATTTATCACCTCACCCTAATTATAAATTAGGATTCCCCCTGGTATGCGTCGTTAATATTTAATGGGAGACTGCCGTCGTCGTAAAAATGACAGCCAAAAAATTCGTATTCCTATAAATAAACTTAATGATGATAGTGAGTGAAAAATGAATAAACGTCTGCTGACCCTCCTGGTCCTTGGCCTGACAACGGCCACAACGGCATGTGCAATTACCCCGGCAATGCAGAAAAAGTATGTACGTTCAGGTTGTACGCAAATGAGCGAACTCAATGGTTGTGATGTGAACAAATCCTATCAATGGAACCACGATCATGGCTTTATCGAGAACGATAACAGCCAGCAGAATCGTCATCATCGCCATGGTGAAGAGCAGCAAAATACCACAGGCCGGGATAACCACGATAATGCGGGTATTGATGGCAAATTCAGCGGAAATTACGTGGCCAAATTTGCTAATGGTCAACGCAGCGTTGATATTCACGTCGAAGATTCCGGCGTTTACGTCAACGGTAAGGAAGTGCGTGACGTAAATACCTATAAGGATACGATGACCTTCCGCGTCGGTTATGCCACTTACACCATTAAAACAAATGGTCGCGGTAGCTGGAATGACAGCGATGCAGGAAACGCTGGCAAAATTGTGCGTGAATAACAGATATCGCTAAAGAGCGCTGCGATCACAGCACCCTCAAAAGCCATGCATTACAGTATGCTGTTTTAATACTGGAGTCAGACATGGCTTTGACCCTCACGGTGCTGCTTGAAAACCGACGTGCTGCTGGCGCTGGAAAAACATTACTGGCAAAGCCTGGATTAAGTCTGTTAGTTCAGGATGAAACGACCACAATAATGTTTGATACCGGGCCGGATGGCAGCTTCATGCATAACGCTGCACAAATGGGCGTGGACCTGACGCACTTAACCGCCGTGGTGCTGTCGCACGGCCATTACGATCACTGCGGCGGCGTGCCGTGGCTTGCGGATAACAGCCGTATCATTTGCCATCCCCAAATAGCCTGTGAACGATACGCCTCAGTTACGGTTGCGGGAACACCACGAAAAATTAAAAAACTCTCGCGTGATAACAACTACTCTCGATTCATCATGGAATACACCCGCGAGCCGCTGGCTATCAGCGATCGCTTTTTGTGGTCCGGGGAAATTAGCGTCCCCACGCCACAGTCCTATGGTGTGATTAGCGAAAAAACACTCCAACCAGACTACATCAGTGACGAAGGCGTGTTGATCTATAAATCTGAACGCGGGTTAGTCATCATTACTGGTTGCGGGCATCGGGGAATAGAGAACATCGTACGCCATTGCCAGAAAATCACAGGGGTTAACCAAATTTATGCCCTGGTCGGTGGGTTTCATTTACGTGCTGCCTCCCCCGCTAAGCTATGGCGGACCCGACAATTTATTAAGCAACAGCAACCCGAAATACTACTCGGCTGTCATTGCACCGGTTCATGGGGTCGATTGTGGCTACCGGGAACTGACGCCCCGGCAACGGGAGATGTCATTGTGCTGGCAGAGTAACGACAGTAAACGTTGCCCAAACAGCAATAAAAAACGGGAGCCTTACGGCCCCCGTTTATCAGCCATCATCATTACATGGTGACAATTGCTGGCTCATCAAAGACGGTGAGTTTTGGCGCTTCACCGGTGAATTTTTCTGCATATACCAGGCTGGTATTCCCCGCACAGCCATTCGCCAGCCGTGAGGTTGGGATATCCGCCGTCAGCACGTTCGCGCCGCCATTTTTACAGATACCGTTTTCAATATCCGGCCATGCGCCTTCATGGATACAGATGATTCCCGGTTTGATACCGTCGCTGACGTGCGCCCCCACCAGAACCTGTCCGCGAGCATTCCATACACGAACCAGATCGCCCTCGACAATCCCTCTGGCTTTCGCGTCATCCGGATGAATCGTCACCGGTTCACGATTGGCAATCGCGTATTCTTTACGCAGCGACGCGTAGTTCAGCTGGCTATGCAGACGATGTGCCGGGTGTGCCGTCAGTAGCTGCAGCTGATCTTTATCCGCAGTTCCTTTCCATTCATCCGGTTCAATCCAGGACGCATGCGGCGGACAGTCTTTATACTGATAGCCTTCAATCGTTTTCGAGTAGATTTCTATCTTGCCGCTCGGCGTTCCCAGCGCATTCATCACCGGATCGCTGCGGAAATCCGCGTAGCGCACATATTTGTTATTCTTTTCATTCTCACGCATTTCGATCAGTTTATTCTGCTGCCAGAACGCGTTGAACTGAGGCATGGCGACACGCTGGGCGCGGGCGGCTTTTTGCGCAACGTCATAGAACTGCTTCAGCCACGCCATTTCGTCTTTGCCTTCGGTGTAGACCGCCTTACCACCCGGCTTGAGCATCTCAGCCAGATCGGCAAATACGTCAAAATCACTACGCGCTTCAAACTGCGGCGCGATGACCTGCTTCATAGGCACCAGATGCTGGTTACTGTAATCACCGGTCATGGTCAGATCGTTACGCTCAAACGAGGTGGTGATTGGCAGAACAATATCGGCGTGTTTGGCCGCTGCGGTCCAGTAACACTCAGAGATGACAACCAGTTCAGGCTTCTGCCAGGCTTTGATTAAGCGGTTGGTATCCTGATGATGGGTAAAGTTAGCGCCACCAGCCCACCAGATCATTTTGATATCCGGGAAGGTTTGCTCTTTACCGTTATGCTGATATTTGCCGCCTGGGTTTTCCAGCGCCTCGACAATTCGTGCTACCGGCAGGCTGGTCACCGCATCAGAAACCGCCCAGTCGTTGCCAGCAGATGATCCCCCCTCAATTTTGGCGGATATTGCTGGCAATACCCCACCGGTGCGTGTTGGGTTACCGCCGTTAGAATAGTGATAAGAGAACCCGAAACCACCGCCTTCGGTACCAATTTGCCCCAGCATCGCCGCCAGAGTTACCAGCATCCAGTGTTTTTGCTCACCGTATTGCTGACGCTGAATCCCCCAGCCTGCCATGAGCATGGTTTTGTTGCTGGAGAAAATTTCCGCCAGCTTTTCCAGTTGCTCAGCAGGCACGCCACACACGCCAGATGCCCACTCGGCGGTTTTCTCAATTTTGTCGCTCTTGCCGAGCAGGTACTCTTCAAACTGCGGATATCCGGTGGTGTATTTTTCCAGGAAGGCTTTGTCGTGAAGATTTTTCTTCACCAGCGTGTGGGCGATCCCTAACATCATCGCCACATCGGTCCCCATATGTGGCGCAATCCAGGTCGCATTATCACCAAAGAACTCGATGGTTTCAGAACGCATCGGATCGATGGCGATGACGCTTTTCCCTGATTTTTTCAGCAGATTAAAGTATTCAATCCCCTGTTCATCCGTGCTGCTCCAGGCAATTTTAAGGGTATTGAGCGGGTTCATCCCCCACAGCACCACGACCTGACTGTGCTCTAGCACCATCGGCCAGGTGGTTTGCTGCTCATAGACTTCAACCGATCCCACAACGTAAGGCATGATCACCTGCGCTGCCCCGGTTGAATAATCTCCGGTATGACCGGCGTAGCCACCGGCCATGCTCATATAGCGTTGCAGTAGGGTTTGCGCCTTATGCAGAACACCGCTAGAGCGCCAGCCATAGGAACCGGCAAATATTGAGGACGGGCCATAGCTGCTACGGATCCGGCTATGCTGCTCGTTAATGAGCTTCAGCGCTTGTTCCCAACTCACGCGCACGAAAGGATCGTTACCACGTTTACCATCCGCTTTACCCGGGTTTTCCAGATAGCTTTTGCGCACCATCGGATACTTAACGCGGATATTGGTATGAACCTGATCCGGCGCGGTTTGCTGTAATGAGTTCGGCACCGTTTTCGGCAACGCACCTTTTGAGGAAACCACTTTGCCGTCTTTGACTTCCACGTATACCGCACCCCAACGTGCTGCCGTCAGGATTGCCCCACCATTCTGGCCTTCGGCCCAGGCCGGCATTGGGATCACCGAAGAAATCGCCATTGTCCCGGTTGCCGCGCCAGCCGTCTTGATAAAGTCACGTCTTGTGAGTTTCATGATTTCTCCTGATTTATCGCTTATTTGTTCATGTCTTTCGCGTTGTACTGGAAGTAACGGCTCAGGATATCCAGTTCGTTTTCACTGATATTGGTACGAGCACCCATCCCTTTTGCCACAGAAGGCCAGGCGTTGAGCGTGAAATGATTCGCCGGAATTGGCGCATGACAACCCGCGCAGTACACATTGTCGAGTTTGCGTGCGTAATCCCACATGGGTTCGCGGCTGGCGAGAGCGGAACCGCTCCATTCGCCCTGCAGCACGACATCTCGCCACGCATTGCCGTAGTCATCTTTTTTCCAGTCGGAGAGGATCTTCAGCGACTGCTGACCTTTTTCACTCAGGCTGGCAAGAATCAAACGCTGCCCTGCTGCGTAGTAAATAACCTGTTCACTTCCCTGCATCTGGCTACCGCGAATCTCGACCAGTCGCGCGTTGTCCGTTGTTTTCAGAACCTGCATTTTTGTTGCCGGGTAAACGGTTCCCAGATCGCCAAGCGCGGTATTGCTTACGGCATAAAGCTCAGTTGCCGAGGCTGGAGTAGAGGCTGACTGCGCTTCAAGCCCTTTAAGCGCACTGTCATCCATTTTTATTTCAGGTGGGAAATGGGCGACGCCTTTATGGCAATCAATACAGGTTTGCTTTTCCGCGATGCCCATTTTGTGCATCTTCTGGGCATCCGCGCTTTGTGCAGCAAGATCCATGGCGTCCATACTGTGGCAGCTACGGCAGGTCGCAGAATCACTCGCCTTGAGCTGTGCCCAGACGGTTTGCGCCATCTCCAGACGATGTTCTTCAAATTTTTCCGGGGTATCGATTTTTTTGGTTATGAACTGGTGATAAACATCTTTTGAGGCCCGCAGCTTAGCCACCAGATAATCCAGCCCGCCCTCCGGGATATGACAGTCCGCGCACTCTGCGCGAATGCCTTTCTGATTCTGGAAGTGAACCGAGCCGGTATATTCCTCGTAAGGTGCCTGCATCGTATGGCACGACAAACAAAATTCCGTGCTCGAGGTTTTGTGCAATGTCCATTGCCCTGCCAAAACAATAACTGCACCAAGAACAATGCACAGCAGCATCGTCCATATAATAGTTTTATTTATTTTTCTCATCTTATATTTCCATCAGACGAATACCCTTTTAGAGGTAGACAATAAATATACTAAAGCAGCTACTTATTGATATTCATCAAGCGAAGAGAGAAATAAGAATCAGCCAACGGGTAAGTTTGAAGGGGCTCGCATAATTAATGAGAACGAAATGTAAATATCAAATTTCGTTTAAAATTAGAATTTTAAACCAAACATAAAGTTTGATTAACTATTAATCACACAAACATCAGAATAAAAGTTTGATAAAGATTAAAAGCTGCTGAAATTAATCCTTTGGTGACAATCGTTATATAATTAAATATATAATGAAAACACATAAAAAAGAACCCTTTTCTGTTTTTTGATTACACGTATTAATGAAGATACCTGTCTTACAGTTTTGCTCACATATACATATACGGCCAGACATGCGACATACACATTTCATTGACGCACATTTATGCACGTAACCTTGATCTGGTCACTTATTATACAAAGACAACTTTCGCTACACTCAGAGTAGAGGTAAACAAACAGGAGGTAGTGAATATGTATCGCTCAATTCTGGTGCCCATTGATATCTCTGAAACCGATTTAACTCGCCATGTTGTTCCACAGGTTCAGGCGCATGCCAAAACCGCGAAGGTTCACTTTTTAGCCGTTATTCCTACCGTTCCGTTCTATGCCTCGCTGGGGCTAGCCTACTCTACCGAATTCCCGGACAGAAGTGGTCTGCAGGCCAAGGCCAGCGAAAAACTCGAAGAGATTATTAAGCAGTTCAATATTCCTGCAGGCAGGAGTCAAACTCATGTCGTTTACGGACCGCCAAAGGATCAGATCCTCAAACTGGCAGAATCAGTAGACGCCGAGCTTATTGTCATCGCCTCACATAAACCCGGTTTTAGCACTTATCTGCTGGGGTCAACGGCAGCAGCCGTGGTACGCCACGCGAAATGTCCAGTGCTGGTTGTACGGTGATAGGGTTCAAACGGGAGCGAATGTGCTAATGCCATTCAGTTCACGAAGATGAAAGACCATGGAAATAACTGGGGGTGGAACAACCATAGCGAGGTCATCGCTTCAACGCCCTAATTTCCAGTTAAATCTGTTTTGCTGTTCAGCGATTTTCAAATAAAAGCGCAAGAGGTCAAGTGTGGACTGGTCCGGCTGAAAATTGCCGACGTGTTTCCGTAAGGCCGGGAGAACCCGCAGGGATGCGGGTTCAGGGCGCGTTTTACAGGGATGTTGCCTCGCGCCCGGCCCGGTAGCCTGAAGGAATAAGCGGAGGGTATTGCGCAGCAACAATTTTCCCGCCGGGAGCCGGGATTGTTAAGGGTACGGCGATAGTACCCTTAACACGTTCACAGGCAGTATCGTTTCAGAGAAGTGAAAAACATAAGGTGAACGTAGCAATACGACGGAGGCAACAGATTCATTACCGCCGGATGTGCTGCTCTCAGCGCTGATTATCCAGTCTGACCAAAGCCAGCAACAGCTGACTTAGCGCGCCGTAAAAACCAAAGTCATCATACCGACAGCATTTAGTGGTGAACTCCGGTAACCAGCGTAACAGCCCTGCCAGCGTTTCTCTGCGCAACGCATCAACCTGCTGATGACGCGGTCCTGCCTCTGCCAGGGAAAAATGCAGATGGCTCAGCAGTTCGATAAAAATCGCCAGATGATCGGCTGACTCGCTAAACGTATCGCTTACCTGCATGCCCGCATCAGATAATAGTTGTTTAATGACCCCATAGTTTGGCCCTCCTTCAAGATGAGCCGATGCATAGGGTAACGCCGCGTGTTTATCCGACATCAGGAACAAGCTGCAAAAATCAGCCGCCAGTTCCAGGGTAGCGTCTTCCCGTACCTTGAGCGCGGCAATTTTCGCCTCTAGCAAAAGGACCTGCGCCTCAAGCAGCGGCTCACCTTTGAGCACCGCGAACCACTCAGCCATTTCGCTGGACTGCAATTGCGCTAATCCTTCACCATCACGCTCTCGGGAAAACATTTGCGCCAGCCAGGCATAAACGCAGGCCATCTGTTCTGTTGTCAGGGAGGTGTCTTTCATCATGACTTCACCTGCTCAGCCGGGACATATTCACACTGCGCCACCATTTTTATCGGGCCACTGAACGCCGTCACGTTATCCACCTTGCCGGTATACTTCTCAATTTCCACCAGCGTAGTATGGGCGCTGGTCGCCTGTGCCAGCTGAGACGTGCCGATATCTATCGTTAACACGTTCGGATTGCCGTATTTACACATCGCTCCGATTTCTCCACCGTTATCAGGATCGTACCAGGCACCTTCATGGATGCGCGCCACGCCCGGCGAGTAGAGATCGGAGACAACCGCCCCGGCCAGCACTTGTCCACGCGCGTTAAATACACGAACTATATCGCCGTTGCGAATTCCCCTGGCGCTGGCATCCTGCGGGTTGATAAACACCGGCTCTTTGCCACTTACCGCATAATGCTTACGCAGCGCTTCGGACTCGCAGAGCTGTGAATGCAGACGGAAATCCGGGTGCACGGATTGCAAATGTAGCGGCCAACGCTGCGATCCGGGTCCTCCGTGTGAGCGTTCGATTTTCTCAAACCACATCGGATGCCCCTGGCAATCGTCATATTGCATATCGGCAATGGTTTTCGAATATATCTCGATCAAACCGCTCGGCGTGCCCAGCGGTTCAAGGTCGGGATCTTCACGGAAGGCCTGATGACGAACAAACATCTGCGGATGTTCGAATTCAACGTACTCTTGCTGATTCCAGAAAACGTCGAAGGCCGGAAGATGAACGCCGCGTCCCTTCCCTTGCTGGCTTCCTTCCTGCCAGATGCGCTTCAACCAGCCCATCTCATCCAGCCCTTCAGTGAACGCTTCTTCACGGTTAAAGCGGCGGCAAAGATCGCGGAAAATATCGAAATCATTACGCGCTTCAAACTGCGGCTGCACCAACTGCTTCATGGCGATAATTCCGCGGTTGGAGTGGTTGCCATATTGGTCAAGATCGTTACGTTCAAACTGGGTCGTCGCCGGCAATACGATGTCGGCGAATCGACAGGTCGACGTCCACTGATTATCGATGGCGATGACGGTTTCCAGCTTACGCCATCCCTCAATAATGCGATTAATCTGCTGGTGACGATGGAAAGGGTTGGTCCCGGCAAAAACGCACATCTTCAGCGGCGGTAACTTAACGGTTTTGCCGTTCCAGTTAATGTTTTTGCCCGGCTCCAGAATCGCATCGATAAAACGCGCGATCGGAATAGTACTGCTGTAGCCCTTATAATCGGTGCTGTCATGCACAGGAGGCACGGTGGTGGAGCCAGAAAAACCGCTCAGGATAATCCCTTTACGCCCCGGGGTGCCCGCACCGTTGTAATGCCAGCCAAAGCCAAAGCCGCCGCCGGGTAAACCGATTTGTCCGAGCATCGAGGCCAGCACCACGATCATCCACGCCCACTGTTCCCCATGCTGCATACGCTGCACGCACCAGCCGGCAATAATTTGCGTTCTGCCGCCCGCCATCTGCCGCGCCAGTTCACGAATCGTATCTGCATCAATTCCGCAGATTTTTTCCGCCCACTGGGCATCTTTAGGCTGTCCGTCACTTTCGCCCAGCAGATAAGGCAGAAATTGCTCAAACCCAACGCAGTAGTTATCGAGGAAATGCTTATCGTAGAGCTTCTCGGTATACAGCGTGTGTGCCAACGCCAGCTGTAGCGGCACATCAGCCTGCGGGTTCACGGCGATGTGCTTAACCTTGTCGCGGCCCAGATAGTCATGCGTTGAGGTGACGACCGGGTCAACGCTGATGACCGAAATCTCACCCCGCGCCACTTTATCCTTCAGTTGCTCGTAGTATTCGTAGACATCATGATCCGGACACCACCAGTTCGCCTGCTGGTTTTTGATGAGATCGGAACCCCACAGCACAATGGTTTTGCTGTTTTCTAGTACCAGCGGCCAGGAGGTCTGCTGCTCATATACCTCCATTGACCCTACAACGCGCGGCAGAATGACCTGAGCGGCGCCGGTGGAATAGTCTCCCCCGGTACTCACGCTGTTGCCATGCAGCGCAATGGCACGTGCCAGCATCCCGGAAGCATTGTGGAACATCCCAGTCGATTGCCAGCCGCTGGCAGTCAGCAGCGCGCTCGGACCATAGGTCTTCTGAATGCGTTCCAGCTCCTGGTAGAAGAAGTCCAGCGCTTCATCCCACGAAACGCGTACAAAGCGGTTATCTCCGCGCTGAGTGGTATCGCTCTGATGGCGCTTACGCAACCAGTCCACGCGGACCATCGGGTAGCGAATACGCGCTCCACCGTGTACGTGATCCGGGAGTCCAGCGATCATTTTTGACGGGTATTTATCATGCTCAAACGGTTTGGCCTCAATAAAACGACCATCAACCACGGTGGCACGGATAGCCCCCCAGTGAGAACCGGTCAGAATCCCCTCTTTGACGCCAGTGCCCTGGACTTCTGCGGCGTTGGCGCTACGCGGCGTGAGCAGCGAAGGCCCTAACATACCAGCTACGGTCAAGCCCCCCAACTGCATTAGAAAACGTCGGCGAGATGCCTGAAAGAGATCGTTATTTTTCATTGCTTTCTCCCTTATCGCCATGCGGCTTATCCGTAGTGTCAGAGGCATTCATCTGCAAATATTTCAGTAAGGTACGTTCTTCACGTTTATCCAGACTGGTAAAGCCAATCATGCCGTTCAACGTGCCAATCCAACCGTTAGCATCAAAGTGTTCTTTCTCTGGCGCGCCGTGGCATTGGTTACAGGTTCCGTTATAGAGCGAGTCGGCATAAGCCCAGATAGGTTTGATGTCGTTGACCATATCGCCCTTCTGCATCCAGGCGGTGGCCTGCAATTTACTCCATGGCGTATTCGTTTCCGCAACGGTGGTTTGCTCCAGCGTCTTCACGTGCTGCTGGATGTCGCCACGAATGGAAGCCACAAAAATGCGCTTGCCCGGCAGTTGCGCCAACACGCGCTGACGCCCATTACTCTCGGTCCAGCCCACAATTTCAATTTGCAGCCAGTCACCGTCACGCTTTAACACTTTCACTTCAGAAGCGGGTAGCAGTGATCCTGCAGGTTCTTTATCACCTTTGGCGGCATAAATAGGTTTGATGTCCAGAGAGTAGAGCGTCTCGCCATCGTCGTTTGCATTGGCGCGTAACTGGTCAAACTGCTTACGGAAACCGCTACTCATATCGGGAAGCTGATGCGCAATACCTTTATGGCAGTCGATACAGGATTGGTTGTCCTTGGCCGCAATCTTCATCTGGCGCGCAGCTTCAGGATGTTGTTTAGCGTGGTCCATCGCATCATAGTCATGACAAGAACGACAGGTCGCGGAGTTGTTCTCCTTCATTCGCGCCCATTCGCGCTCCGCCAGCTCAGCGCGTTTGGCTTCGAATTTCTCTGGAGTATCAATAGAGTGGGCAACAAAGGTTTGGTAAATATCGTTGCTGGCCTCCAGCTTACGTTTCACCATGCCTGGAATATCGGATGGAATGTGGCAGTCATGACATTCTGCGCGTACCCCGGAGGCATTCTGAAAATGCGCAGACTGTTTATATTCTTCGTAAACCGGCTGCATACTGTGGCAGCTCACGCAAAACTCGGTAGAACTGGTTAATTTAATACCAACGTGCGGCAAGACGATCAGCGCAATACCGACCACAATCCCGATAACGACCAGCGCCAATACTGACCAACGTGCGCTCGGTCTGAGCAGCGCCCTCCATAGTTTCCGCATAATAGCCCCTGTAATCTTATGGTTTAGTTACAGAGGATCTTATTTATCAAATGTGAACAGCAACACTGGTCAGGATGAATGACTTACGGCACAATGTGAACAGATATGAACAGAAAGAGCACGCCATCAGGATGTCGCATCACATTGTAATTGTTGAAGATGAACCCGTCACCCAGGCGAGGTTACAGGCATACTTTGAACAGGAGGGTTACCACGTCTCGGTCACCGCCAGCGCTACAGGCCTACGTGAAATCATGTCACAACATCCTGTCGATCTTATTCTGTTGGATATCAACCTCCCGGACGAAAATGGCTTAATGCTGACCCGTGCCCTGCGCGAACGCTCAACGGTAGGGATCATTCTGGTGACGGGTCGTAGCGATCAAATTGACCGGATCGTTGGCCTGGAAATGGGCGCTGATGATTATGTCACTAAGCCGCTGGAGCTACGTGAACTGGTGGTTCGGGTTAAAAATTTGCTCTGGCGTATCGATCTTGCCCGCCAGGCACAGCCGGAGACCAAAGATAACTGCTATCAGTTTGCCGGATACTGTCTGAATGTCTCCCGGCATACTCTGGAGCTGGGCGATGAGACGATCAAACTCACCCGCGCCGAGTATGAAATGCTGGTCGCCTTTGTCACCAATCCGGGGGAAATTCTCAGCCGCGAACGTTTACTGCGTATGCTTTCGGCACGACGGGTAGACAATCCAGACTTACGCACCGTGGATGTATTGATCCGCCGTTTGCGCCATAAGCTACGGGCCGATTTACTGGTGACGCAGCACGGCGAAGGTTATTTTTTAGCAGCCGACGTGTACTGATACAGATAAACCGGACGGAACCCGCCAGGAGAAAGTGAGCGCTGAACATGCTGGCTGTCGGCATTTTTCGGGGTGAGCACCAGGATCGGCGGACTGATATTTTCCGGCACCGGTTGCCCTTGTAATACTCTGATAGCCTGTTGAATCGCCAGTTCACCTTGCCAGACCATTTGATCGCTGGCAGCCATAATGATTCTTTCGCGTTTAAGTCCGCGGTACACCTGATGCGACAGGTAAAAAGAGACCACGGTTAGCGGCGTCCCCTGATTCCGCTTCTCTCCCATCGCTGCTTCCGCTGCAATTGCTGTACCGGCAACCACATCGACATCCGGGTGACGTTCAAGCATTTCTTGTAACAGGTTGCGCTGAACTTCAATATCATTATCCCCCAACGCCACATCCACGATGTGCACCTGACTACCGGCAATCGCCTGACGGAATCCTGCCACCATTTCGCGGCTGCCTCCGGCGTCATCAGGTCCGGGCAATAATAAAACCTTTAACGGTTTTCCCGCGCTCCACTTAACCAGATAGCGGCCTGGCTGGTAACCCATCTGGAACCATGGAACTCCAACCCGGGCTTTCACCGTCGGATCGTGTATCGCATTCACTACCTCAATGACCGGCAACGTACCAACCTGCGCCTGCAAATCCGGAAAAGTCGTTGTGCTGCTGCCCAATAAAATGGCATCCGCGCCCCACTGCTGGCACTGGGCGATTTGTGTTTTTTGCGTGGTGAACTGACGATACCCTCCCGCCTCAAACACCTTCAGGCTTACTCCATATTTTTTTGCCGCCTCAAGCATGCCGTAATTCACTGAAAGCCAGTAGGAATCCTTCAGGCTGGGATACAACGCGCACAGTTTCCAGACTTTGCTTGCAGTAACGTCCGTCTGCGGTACCGAGACTGACTGCCGGGTATCCTGCCAGCGCAGCAGTGCAGACCCGGCCGCGTGACTTAAGCCGGGAAAAAGTGTGATAAGCAGGAAAACCAATACGCGCATGATAGCCTCAACATTGATAAGGCTTTATCCTAGTTGCTTTCCTCTTTTGGACTCAACCTTTTTAATCTGTGGCGACCAGACAGTGAATTTATCTCTGACTAAACGACTGTGGATAGGCTTTGCGCTGATGGCGGCACTGACTCTTATCAGTACGCTGACAGGCTGGTATAACCTGCGTTTTGTCAGCCAGGTTGAGCAGGCCAATACCCAGGCGCTAATTCCAACCATGGATATGGCGCGCCAGCTCAGCGAGGCCAGTGCCTGGGAACTGTTTTCCGCACAAAATCTGACCACCGCAGACAATGAAAATATGTGGCTGGCTCAGGGGAGAATGCTAACCGCCCAGAGTCTGAAAATAACCACATTACTCAAAACTCTTCGTGAACAGGGCTTTGATACCTCGGCCATTGAACAACAGGAAAAAGAGATCGCCCAGTCGTTAAGCCATCAGGGGGAGATGGTTGGCGAACGCCTGAAATTACGCGCTCAACAGCAACAACTTAGCCAGAAAATTATTGAGGCCACCGCTGACGTTGCCGAAATGGCTCGCGGCCAGGCCAGCAATGCAGCTACTTCGGCGGGCGCCACGCAGGCAAGCATTTATGATTTAATTGAGAGTCATCAGGGGCAAGCGGCTGAACACGCGTTGGACAGGCTCATCGATATCGATCTGGAATATTATAACCAGATGAATGAGCTGCGCCTGAGCGCGCTACGCGTGCAGCAAATGGTGATGAATCTGGGGAATAACCAGGCGCAGAATAACCTGGCTGCGCTGGAAAGCCAGTTGAATGCCGCCGTCAGAGTGCTTCACCGCCGACAAATACGTATTGAAGATCCGGTGGTGCGCACTCAGGTGGCCGACACCGTCAATACGATTAGCCGTTATATTGAGCTGCTGTCCCTGTATCGCCAGGATAATGACATCACGACCCAATTGCAGATCTTATCGCAGAATAATATCGAACAATTTACCCGTTTCAGTAGCGAAGTCAGCCAGTTGGTGGAAATCATCGGCCAACGCAATCAAAGCGGACTGGCACATCTCAAACAGGCCAGCCAGCGCGGGCAACACTTGCTGCTGCTGTTAGGTGGCGTGTCATTATGTTTGTTGATTCTTATACTTTGGCGTGTGGTTTATCGTTCAGTCACACGCCCACTGGCACAGCAAACCCAGGCGTTGCAGCGTCTACTTGAGGGGGATATTGACTCCCCATTTCCGGAAACCGCAGGCGTTCGTGAACTGGATACCATCGGGCGGTTGATGGATGCCTTTCGCAGCAGCGTTCACGCCCTCAATAACCATCGCAAACATCTGGCCGCACAGGTTAAAGCTCGCACCGCCGAGCTGCATTCTATGGTATCTGAACACCGGCAGGCCCGTGCAGAAGCCGAGAAAGCCAACCAGGCAAAATCGGCGTTTCTTGCCGCCATGAGCCATGAAATACGCACCCCGTTGTATGGTATCCTCGGCACTGCGCAGTTGCTCTCAGACAATCCCGCCCTGACACAGCATCGGGAAAATCTACGCGCAATCACCGACTCGGGCGAGTCTCTGCTGACCATCCTCAACGATATCCTCGACTATTCCGCCATCGAAGCCGGTGGAAAAAATGTTGCGATAGGCGATGAGCCTTTTGAACCCAAACCCTTGCTGGAAAGTACGCTTCAACTCATGAACAGCCGCGTTGCCGGTCGTCCGGTCGTGCTGGTTGCGGATTTTGCCGATAACGTTCCCGCTTCCCTACGTGGCGATCCGCGCCGCATCCGGCAAATCATTACTAACTTATTAAACAACGCACTACGCTTTACCGATCGAGGACACATTATCCTGCGTAGTCGGCGTGAAGATCAGGACTGGTATGTTGAGGTTGAGGATACGGGATGCGGAATTGACCCTGCCCGTCAGCACGATATTTTTCAGCCGTTCGTTCAGGTAAGCGGTAAACGCGGTGGAACCGGACTCGGACTCACCATCAGCGCCAGTCTCGCCAAGGCAATGCAGGGAGAGCTAAGCGTCACCAGCACACCCGGCGTCGGGAGTTGTTTCCAGCTGCGTCTGCCATTGCGGGCAACCACGATGCCCATCATTAAACCCGCACAACGTTCCATATCGTTACAGGGCTTACGCTTATTGCTTATCGAGGATAATCCTCTTACGCAGCGCATCAGCACAGAAATGCTCACTCTCAATGGCGCACAGGTCACCGCTGTCGACTGTGCCGAGGAGGCGTTAAGCCTGTTGCGGGAAGATGCCAGCTTTAATGCTGCTCTGGTTGATTTCGATCTTCCTGATATCGACGGGATCACGCTGGCGCAGCAGTTAGCCCACGACTATCCGGCACTTAACCTGATCGGCTTTAGCGCACACGTCATCGACGAAACGCTAAACCAAAGAACCAGTACCCTGTTTCTCGGCATTATTCAAAAACCGGTTCCACGGGATGAACTCAGTCGACTTATTACGCATTATCTGCACGCCAACGAGTCTCTCCCGCTTGCATCAGACAATGACAACAAACGGTTAGATTTTCAGCAATTGGCTGGGGATATCCAGGTCATGGGATGGCAAAAGGTGCACGAATGGTTAGCGCTCTTTAAGCAACACGCCCTTCCTTTATTAGATGAAATTGACACGGCGCGAGATTTAAATGAGCGCGAGCAGATAAAACGTCTGGCACATCAGCTCAAAAGCAGCTGCGCCAGCATGGGAATGCACTCAGCCAGTACGATGTGTGCAGCACTTGAACAGCAGCCGTTGGGTGATTTTTCACTCAGAGAGGAGATCCAACAAAGTCTTTATGAGGTAGAACATTGGCTGGAAGCAGAAAAACCGTCCCACTCGTAACGGTGCGTTGAAGCTGAGCATAGGGACTAACTTTGAATGGTACGCCCTGTAGGATTCGAACCTACGACCTACGGCTTAGAAGGCCGTTGCTCTATCCAACTGAGCTAAGGGCGCATTGCGAAGTAATTACTTCATGCAGATGAAACGCGTGAATTATACGGTCAGCGCCTGCTGAGTCAATGCCTTTTATTTCAGTTGCTGGCGAAGTGTACGAATGTTGATTTTTTCTGCTTGTTCAAGGGTATCCAGGAAATCACCTGGTAACAACTCAGCCCACGAAACGCCAGATTTAAGGATACATGTATTTAGAATATTTATGATTTTGCTTAACATTCCCTTACCCCTCTAGCGGTTCAGGAACTCTTTAATGTTAAGTATCGCCATCAAGGAAGAAAACAGTCACTTCGAACATGGACTGAAAATCATCATCTCCCATCTGGCAAATCAGTGGCATCAGGAGATCTGCTTTTTACCTGTCGAGAATATCGATCGCGCTGACATCGCGTTTATCTCCCTGGATGAAGATTGGCTCAGCGCCGATTGCTATCAGATTCCGATCCATACCCGCCGCCAACACCGGGTTGTCATCTGCAACAGAAATGATAAAGATAAGCTGATGTTCCGGCCCTGCCTGTACATGTTGCCGCTGATCTATCGAGAAGATGACGTTGAGGAAATGACTAAAAAATTAGTCCCCATCCTGCAAAAACGTGCGCTGCGCAGCAACGTGCCTGCAACTATCTGCCATTACTGCACTACCCGCAACTTTTCTGTCGACGAACGCAAGTTCTTAATGTTTCTCGCCAGCGGATATACCTTAGCCGAAACGGCTCACTTACTCTCAATAAGCGATCTTCAGGCCAAAGCGACCCGCCGCGGCATAATGAAAAAGCTGCATGTGAAAAACGATCAGCAATTCTTAAGATACATCCGCGCCCATCTGAATTTTCTACAAAATTAGACGGGGTATCTCTGCCTAATTTTTATTGAGAAATATCTCATCCTCGATTAAGTATCGACTCCTACTGTACCTATCCTCTGCCTGCCAGAATAATCCAGCCATACTATTTCCGGGGTAACAGAAAGACACACCCGGTAATATTTTATCTAATATCAGAGAGAGGTTGAACTGGATAAAACGATCTTTTGGGCATTGAGTAAGACATCAGAAAACTTCCGGCAGATTATTCTGATGGGATACGCAATTGCCAGTCTGATGATTGTTGAAGTACTGAAACCCAACGGCACAAGGACATTGACCTTTACGCTGGCAAAAATTTGGGTCAGGGATGTTTATAGTCAGCAATTTATCCAGACCTGCCGCAACAGAAATGGAATAGAAAAGGATGCACAGCGCAAAACGCCGGGACCGCTATCGCCGCATACGAAACACTAACTGTACCTGGCAATATCCCCACTGTACCTCACAAGTATTTGACCGGCTCGAGTATCTGGCGCAAAAACTCGAATACACATTACCGGACGACACTATATCTCAGGCGATAATTACAACAGACTACTACCTGGCCTACGCGTTAAGTCGACATTTATTCTCAGGCACACGTACGGCGGTCTTCCAGAGCGTTGAGTCGGCCTTACCCAGCATGCAAGAACCAGTAATTAGCCAGTTAGTGATTGACATAGAAAGCTTAACACTCCCCTATTTCGATATACTTGAACGTTTGCGCCAGCTAATTAAGCAGCGTAATGACATCCAGATCTTCATAATGCTTTCAAGTCGTGATGAAGACCTGACTACCTTTATTTCACTATCCGGTCCATTTTATATCCTATCACGCAATTTACGCCTTCCGGAGGTGCGTCACGCCTTATTATCGCCGGTTCCTGACTATATTCATTCCAGACGCATAAATCAGCTCGATTGGGAGATGATTGCCTTACTTTTACAAGGTAACTCCTTAAAAAAGATTGCATTGTTACAAACACAACCTTACCACCGTATCATCTATCGCCTGAACCAATTGATTACGCGCCTGGGGTTATCCAGCAGACAACGCTTTTTGCATCTGATACACCGCCTCAACGTTACCTCTCTTCATTTAATTTAACACCATAACCCTATGTGCGATAAGATTTTTTAGGAAACTACTTATTCTTGAATAAGAAAAAAGATCTAATTTTTACAAATATTTAATATTTACAACTATTCCTGGTATTATGCCTGGTGCCACTGTCACACTTAACCTTACTGATTCTGTGCATTTCAATATAAAAAAGCCTAATTGCAGTCTTAACAAAACCTAAACAATTGGTTTATTGTATCGTTTTTACTATTTAAAAAAATTTTCAATCTGCCATAATTCGAACTGCAGATAAATACTACCAATAGTCATTAACACATCTGGATCTTTCAGAATATCCTAACTGACATTAACAACCGGGATGTTGTAAGTCTTTTCCGAAAGAACAGAGCAGGTATAATCCCCACAGTTTCCTGATTAATTGTTAGTTTTCCCGGTGTGAAATGGATTTTCCACAAATTCATTGTTCTGCAGAAGAACAACCGAATAAACAAGGATGAAATAATATTTATTCGGTTTTCCCGCAGAACAATTCTTGGCTATTTGACAATATTATAACGCCTGATGTTTTATCAAATTCGCAAGATACGCAAACAGTTTGAGGCATACAACAATGAAACCAGCATCCGTTATCATTATGGACGAACACCCTATTGTCAGAATGTCGATAGAAGTACTACTCGAGAAAAACAGTAATATTCAGGTAGTATTGAAAACCGACGACAGCCGTACGGCAATAGAACACCTGCGCACATACCCGGTCGATCTTGTCATCCTGGATATTGAACTACCTGGTTCGGATGGATTTACATTACTCAAGAGAATAAAGTCTCTGCAGGAGAAAACTCGGGTGCTGTTTCTCTCTTCTAAATCGGAGTCTTTTTATGCCGGGCGTGCTATCCGGGCCGGTGCAAATGGTTTTGTCAGTAAACGAAAGGATCTCAATGATATCTACAATGCAGTAAAAATGATTTTATCGGGATATTCTTTTTTCCCGTCGGATACCCTTAATTTCATTAACAATATAAACGCACAAAAAGGTGTGCTGAATGACATGCCGCTCTCTAACCGCGAGGTTACGGTTTTGCGTTATCTGGCAAACGGTCTGTCCAATAAGGAAATTGCTGAACAGTTGTTACTCAGCAATAAAACGATTAGCGCTCACAAGGCGAATATCTACTCCAAGCTCGGGTTGCACACCATCGTTGAGCTGATCGATTATGCAAAAATGCATGAGTTAATGTAATAACACTCCCGGCGAGATGTCGTTCGGGAGCGTTTTGTCAGCTTATTGATTAGTTATAGTTAATCATAAACGTGGCATCAGCCCTGGCGACGCCAGGCTGAACTCCATCGGCTAACGCGATATAGTTGGCGAAAAAGGTCAGCGTGGCATTGCCGTTCTCATCAATCCCCACGGCCTGGCTCGCCTGTTCGAGCGGTAATCGCGTACGATCGCTGTCGTGCAGTTCAATCGCCACCTTTTGCGCCATGACCGCATCATCAAGCGCCAACAGCGTCGTGCCCGGAGCCGGAGTACCGGAAAACGTTATCGACGCGGATCCCGGCGGGCAACCTTCAAGCTTCAGCGTAAACGCGACCGGTTGAGTGGTATCTCCGCTGGTCTGAAGCTGCTTTGTCGGCCAGGTCCCCAACTCCACCGACTTATTGCTGTCGCTGGCAATCACCGCACAGGTAAAGTCCACCACGTTGCCACGCAGCTCAATATTGATTTCCCCCAGCGACGAGGCGGCATGGCCCAACGAACTGAATGTTAGCAGGGACACCATCGCCAGAAGCGCCCCTGCGAATGGTGTTTGCTTGTTAGTCATAATCCACTCGCAGATAGCCACGAGCCGTAAAAGGCCCTTCGGTAGGTTTATTCCCCGTCACGCTGACCGGCCATGCCCGAATACCGACCCTGGCTGCGGCGTTATCATCCAATTGAAATGGGATATTGCTGGACAAATTGTTAGGCGTCAGCGGGTTACCACTGCTATCGGCGACGATAAAACCTAAATCCGGGTTGTCAGAAACCATCATTTGTCCGGTGGCTTTCTCAGCCTCTACACGCATGGTCAAGTAGGCCTGTGCGGCGACGTTGGTGCATTTTATCGCCACGGTTTTGGTCTGCGGATTAATGCCTTCGGGCCGGTTTCCTGCCCCCGCCTTGCTAAACAACGATGCGCCAATATCGCCAAAATCAAACTCAACAATCTGCCCGGCGTTCACTTCACAGTTTTGTGGAACCTCCACCTTACCGCTGTAGCTGATGGTGTACACCGGCGTGCTTAGTGCATCTCCGGTACTGGTCGTGACATAGACGCTGAACATCGTCTGACGCGGAATCGGAACCATGTTAATAAACGAGCGGATCACTTTGAGTTTAAACACCAGCTTTGAATCCATTACGCCAAAAGGCTGCTGCTTAGGTACGTTGGGGTGAGTCCCCATACGGATATAGCTACGCGGGGGATAAAACAGCCCGGCATAGCTGTCGGTGATGCTCATGGCTCCCAGCAGGTAGTCATTGAGCTTCAGGTACTGAAAACCGCCCTCGGTACTTTGAACAGGAAGTTCAGTGACATAACTTCGGTAGGTGTAATCAACCGTCGTTCCGGCCGGACAGGTGGCATTCACGCCAATCCAGCCCGATTTTTCCGGTAACGTTACCACCTGTCCCGGCTGGTTGTTGCTGCTGTTAAAGACATTCGACAGATCGTAAAAAACATCCGTTGGCGTGCCATTCGAGTTATGGCAGACCGTCGCCCATGACGAATGGGCCATCAGCAGTAAGGCGCTTCCCAGTAACAAACCCGTTTGTCTTTTCATCGTATTATTCCTGTCGTGCCGTTGGAGATTCGCACGTCACGTTCGTGAGCGTCACCGCCTGTTTCAGACTCTCCTCAGGCAAGGCATAGCGCGCCACGCAGCGAGCGTTTGCGCCTTCCCCCCATTGGATCAGCAACTCGCCTTTTAGCGGCAGACCACTGAGATAAATTTGCCCGTCTTCGCCCACCATACTGGTCACGCCGCTGGTGTTTTCCCGCACAATAGAGCCAAACGGCACGGGTTTACCGGCATATTTGGCGGTAATCAGCGCCCGCACACCGATTCGTGTATCAAACGCCGCTCGCACCAGCGCCCCTTGCGTTGGTACTACGCTGCTGACGTTATTTTCCACATCGGTATTGTTGTTCATGGAATTGGTGTCTAACGCGACGCGGTTATAGCGATAGACGGTGGCATACGGCATCACCGCGTATCCACGCCAGTCGGTTTGAACGCCGGTCTGGTTTTCTATCCGCACACCCTGTGCGCCAGGCGCTTTAATCAGCACGTTGGTATCACCCAGAGGCTGACTGAGCGTAATGCCATCCGCATGCCCCACCACGCCGCCAGAGAGTTGCCAGTTGTAGTCATGCTGATCGCGATCGTAGTTGTATCCCACGCCCAGCGTGCCATAGGCCGCCTGCCAGTTGGCACTGGCGTTTCCGCTGTAGCCATTGGTGCTGCTGTGCCCCTGATTCACGCTGTAGCTCAGGTTGCGTCCATCCAGCAACGTACCGCCGATCCCGCTCTGCCAGCTGTTTTGTCCATTGCTATTACGGTTAGCATTAAAGGTGGCGTAGGTGCGATCGAAGGCGCTATCTCGCGAGTAGCGCCGTCCGCTCAGCAGGCTGAACGGTATTGACATATTGAACGCGACAATACGGTCGGTGTCGGAGATGCCAACCGATTCATTCCACGACCAGGAGAGTGAATAGCTAATACCTTGCCAGCCGCTGGCATAGCCCAGTTGATACCAGGTATTGGTGTCTGAGGTATTCCAGTACGTTTGCTGACTACCCGAGACATACAGCGATCCGTAATCCCCCAGATTCTGCGAAATGTTTATCTGGAAACGGCCCTTTTTGCTGTAGCTCAGGTTGTGGTAACTCTTCACATCGGGCACATCGTGGCGATTGCCCTCGCTGTCGTATTCGTACTCATAGCCTTCCATACTGCGATACGCCACATCGTCGAGGGTGTAGAAACCACGCGTAGAGTAGCGATATCCCAACAACTGAAAGTTGGTGCCAAAATTGTTCAGCGATTTCGCATATAGAAAACGCAATGACTGCCCCTGATGCGTACTGTCATCCGCCAGTTGGCTGCGGGCATGAGTTAGATCGACAGAAACAGCCCCCCAGTCCCCCAGGTTTCGGCCGGTGCCTAAAACCACCGCCGTGTAGCGTGAGGCCAACTGCGTACCGCCGTAAGCGGTGTAGCCTTCTGGTAACCCAGCAATTAATGTTCCCTGGAAAAAGAATGGAGAAGATTGTTGGCTATTGCCGCTGCGAAAATCCCCTGCGACCACGTCATATTTGAAACGCCCTTCTCGCTGTAACAACGGAACCGTGGAGTACGGCACCGTATAGCGCTGTTGGCTGCCGTCCTTTTCGTCCACCGTCACCTCAAGGTCACCGCTGGATGACGTCGGGTTGAGATCGGTTATCGAGAAAGCGCCCGGTGAAACATAGCTTTGATAAATCACATAGCCATTCTGACGAATGGTTAGCTTTGCCGCTGTTCGCGCAATACCGCGAACGGTAGGCGCGTAGCCCTGTAAGCTGTCGGGATACATACTGTCTGAAGAATAGAGCCGCGCCCCGCGAAATCCGACGCTGTCAAAAACGTCGTTACCGGTGTTGCTGTCACCCATCACCAGCTCGCCCTTCAGCGGGATAATCGCGCGCTGAAGCCATGTGCCGATGTTTTTCCAGCTTTGTGAGTGATATCCGTCACCTTTGGAATAGCTCCATGCGCCGTTATTTCTCAAGCGCCAGGGACCATAGTTCAGGCCACTGAGCATACTTAAGAAATAGCTGTCCGTATCACTCCCGCGGCTGCCGGTAAAGCTGTAGTTGACCAGCGCGGCCGGGATGCCTTCATCCCACTCTTCCGGTGGAATATAGCCACGCGCGCTGTTTAACATCGACGCCTGCGGCAGGCTGACGTTTAGTCGCAGGGTAGAAAAATCAAACGCAA
Organism: Citrobacter sp. Cf116; assembly: GCF_030336505.1. Taxonomy (NCBI): domain Bacteria; kingdom Pseudomonadati; phylum Pseudomonadota; class Gammaproteobacteria; order Enterobacterales; family Enterobacteriaceae; genus Citrobacter; species Citrobacter sp. Cf116. Next base: position 589,759 of record NZ_JAOWEQ010000040.1, read on the forward strand.
TCTCGCTGCCTGGAATCGCCTCAGGTAGATTGATACAGGTATCGTTCGCACCCTTATTGAGTGCCGGAAACGCGGCGATATTGACACCAAGGCGCTTCACCCAGTCGAGCCCAAAGCACGGCATCAGCCCACCAGACTTCTCCCCGGCTTTTCCCGCGCTGGTCGTAAAGCGAATATCCTGAGTAGCCACAAACTCATCGTTGCGCCAGATATCCACGCGATAAACACCTTCAGGCTGGTGATTACCTTTTTCAAAACGTGATAAATCCGCCACGGTTGCCGTATCCGCAGATAAAAAGGCCGGATTAAAATAGCTTTCACCATGGCTTAAAGAGGGAAAGAGCGCCGCCAGCGTGGACAACGCCACCCCCGCCAGCGGTGGCGTAACCCCCGGAAACAGGCCAGGAAAATACGTTGTCTTATTCATCGTTATCTCAACGCACGCTAACCGTTTGGGCCGGGGTCACAGCGCCATAATCATTGACCGTCTGGAACGTAACGTTACCCTGCACGCCTGTTGGCAACAGAACCTGCGCATCGCTTTTCGGTGCAACCATCACGTTATCGACCTTCGTTTTCCCCACGTTGAGATTGACCAACGTGACGTAATACGCTGACGGATTGTTAATTTTCAGGTGGTTGCCGGAACGGGAGAATTTCAGCATCCCGGGCGCATCTTCCGGAATTTGCGGCAAATTATTCGGGCGCACAAAAAGCTTGATGCGGGACAGAATCGCCAGTTGCAGAACGTTTTTGCCCTCAAGGCTGTTTTTATTGACTGACGGAATGGCTTTTACGTTCATCCAGAACAGCGACTCACGATCTTTGGGCAACGGAACACCTGCATAGATAATACGCAACGTGTTTTCGCTTTTGGGCTCGCTGACAAACAACGGAGGCGTAACCACAAACGATGTTTCTTTAACACCTGCGCTATTCTCAATCCATGAATTGACCAGGTAACGTTCTTTGGTATCACTATTGCTAATAGACAGTGACGTTTGTTTGGCATCGGCTGGATAAATAACACGGGTAGCGCCTAATGCAATGCCTCCGGCAGCCTGAACACTGGCAACAGGAAATAAGAATAGTAAAAGGATAAAACCTGATTTTAGATAATTAAACATAGCTACAAATACCTTTGGTGTGATTATCGTTGGGAAATAAATCAGGGATAAACCAACGTAAACCACACGTCTGAACGAAGCGTTCCCGGCGTTATATTTTCCGAGACAGCCCGATAACGAGCAGTGAAATGAAACGTCATCTCTTGCGTTATAATCGGCGCATAATGAAGCGGCAGCGCATTCGGAATAATTTGCCGTTGGCGCTGGTCAAATAACGCCAGGCCGATCCCCGAAGCCGCAGACGCATCTCCACTGGCAAGGAAAACCTGCGGATCTTCCGCTGGCGTCACGCCTGCAAACGCAATCCCAACGTGGTCATAAACATCGGAGCTGCATGACGTTAAGCGCAGTGAAAACGGCACGCTGGTAGAGGCAAAGCTCCCCGTCCCGGAGAAAGCATTGGTGCGATACTGCCCCATTTGCACCCGCAAATTTTGGCTGTCAGTAGCGACCGTACAGGCACCATTGACGAGCTGCCCCCGTAAGTGAAGGCGGCCACTTTCCAGTATTACCGTATGTGCAAACACAGGCAGTACGCACAGCATTCCCGCCAGCGCCACGCCTTTCCCTATCATCTGCCGCATCCTTCATCATCCCCGGAAATTGCCTCATCCAGTGAGGCGAACGTCATCCTTGCGCAAATCAAAACGGCTTATTCGTACTTCATGATGAACGTCGCGTCGGCATTTGCCTGACCCGGCGTAGCGCTGGTGGCAGTGGCTTTGTAACGCGCAGAGAAACGCAGGGTGTTGGTTCCTTCTACCAGCGCCTGAGCGGTAGAGAAGGTGGCTCCATCCGGCTTCAGCGCGGTGGACGTGTTGTCCAGAATTTCGATACCAACACCGCCAGCAGTAGTGGTGTTATTCCCTGAAGAAACAGCCAACAGAGCCGAGTTGGTGGCATCTGCCTGACCAGAGAAAGCAACGGCTGCGGTTGCAGCAACTTTCGGATCACAATCGTTCAGCACGATGGAGAACGGAATTTGTGCCGTTGTATCACCTACTGCGGCAAAACTGGCAGTACGATACTGGCCTAAGGTGACAACCTGATCGGATGACTGAGTACTGACTGCACAGGCTGCATTGACCAGTTCACCTTCAAAATGCACAGTACCGCCGCTCACACTTACCGGATCGGCTGCAACCGCAGCACCTGCGACTAACATCAGGCTGGCAATAACAGAAGAGGTCATTAATTTACGTTTCATGGATTTCCCTTGAATTACACACATCCGGCTCCAGCATCCTGCGGGATCCGTTTTCATTATCGACATTAAATGTCAGGCTAATTATCTCTGCATCCTGTAAAGATATATATCGCAAGAGAATTAGCTAACCTTTTACCCCGACTCTCCTGAGTATTTGATTTACTAATTATCCTTCGCGAATATGACTATTCGTCACAGCGATAAATTAAACATTTCAATTAATGAAAAATACCTGCAAATCCTTTTAATAGCCCTGGTTAATTCTTAATGGGATCTAAGAAAAGTCTTGGTTAATATTACCTAAATGCCGCCGTAATAGTACGTAACAGTCTGGTTTATGAAGCATTACCCATAAAGAACCCAGGGTGATGAGATGTTTCATTCACGTTAATTTTAATTAGCATGCTTATTATTTATTCGTAAGGCTTCAGCCTTTGTGCCGACACCATTTGCAGCCCTGACGGCCCTGGCGCACATAAAAACGCAAACGAAAACTGACAGCACGTCCCGCTTCTGACAAAATAGTGGCATCCCCTTCGATTTAACGTAACAGACGGAATCCTCTCTCTGATGGCAGCAAAGATTATTGACGGTAAAACGATTGCGCAGCAGGTGCGCTCTGAGGTTGCTCAAAAAGTTCAGGCGCGTTTAGCGGCTGGATTACGCGCCCCAGGCCTGGCTGTTGTGCTGGTAGGCAGCAATCCGGCTTCGCAAATATACGTCGCGAGTAAACGCAAAGCCTGCGACGAAGTGGGGTTCGTCTCCCGCTCCTATGACCTGCCCGAAACCACCAGCGAGGCGGAGCTTCTTGAGCTGATCGATACGCTCAATGCAGATACCACCATCGACGGTATTCTGGTACAACTGCCGTTACCTGCCGGTATCGACAACGTTAAAGTGCTGGAGCGTATTGCACCAGATAAAGACGTTGACGGTTTTCATCCGTATAACGTCGGTCGCCTGTGCCAGCGTGCGCCGCGCCTGCGTCCTTGTACCCCGCGCGGTATCGTGACCCTGCTTGAGCGTTACAACATCGACACCTACGGCCTTAATGCGGTCGTCATTGGCGCTTCAAACATCGTCGGTCGCCCAATGAGCATGGAACTGCTGCTGGCTGGCTGCACCACCACCGTCACCCATCGCTTCACCAAAGATCTGCGTCGCCACGTTGAGCATGCTGACCTGCTAATTGTTGCCGTCGGTAAACCGGGCTTTATTCCTGGCGAGTGGATTAAAGAAGGTGCGATTGTGATTGATGTCGGCATCAACCGTCTGGAGAATGGTAAGGTTGTTGGCGATGTGGTCTTTGAAGATGCTGCCGCACGCGCGTCATATATCACGCCAGTGCCGGGCGGCGTTGGCCCCATGACCGTAGCCACACTTATCGAAAACACGCTGCAGGCGTGTGTTGAATATCATGATGTAAAGGACGTTTAAGATGGCCACATTTTCACTGGGTAAACACCCGCATGTTGAACTCTGCGATCTGCTGAAGCTGGAAGGCTGGAGCGAAAGCGGCGCCCAGGCAAAAATTGCTATTGGCGAAGGGTTGGTGAAGGTCGATGGCGTTGTTGAAACGCGTAAACGATGCAAAATCGTTGCCGGACAGACCGTGAGCTTTGAAGGTCACAGCATTAGCGTCGTGGCGTGACCCTAAGTGCCGGATGAGGTAAACACCGTATCCGGCCACTTCTCCCTCTCGTTTTCAGATAATGACTTCATCCCCGCTTCACAGTGAACTGTTAGCATGTTGTTTTTCCACACGAAGCGATCATCATGCCCACTATTGTTACCCACGCAGCCGTTCCGCTCTGTTTAGGGTTAGGTCTCGGACTTAAAGTCATCCCCCCACGATTACTGTTTGCTGGCGTCGTTCTGGCTATGCTGCCAGATGCCGATGTGTTGTCATTTAAGTTCGGTGTCGCCTATGGCAATGTGTTTGGCCACCGGGGATTTACCCACTCACTGCTGTTCGCCTTCGTGGTACCGCTGCTCTGCGTATTGATTGGCCGACGATGGTTTAAGGCGGGATTGATTCGCTGCTGGCTATTCCTGACGGTTTCACTGCTGTCACACAGTCTGCTGGATTCCGTTACGACAGGCGGCAAAGGCGTCGGCTGGCTGTGGCCGTGGTCGGATGAACGCTTCTTTGCACCGTGGCAGGTGATTAAAGTCGCCCCGTTTGCGTTATCACGCTACGCCACACCGTATGGGCATCAGGTAATAACTTCGGAGTTGATGTGGGTATGGCTGCCGGGCGTTATGATGATGGGTGTGCTGTGGTGGTACAAACGTCATTAATAGTGCCTGATGGCGCTACGCTTATCAGGCCTACCGATCATTCCATCGTAGGCCGGATAAGGCGTAAGCCGCCATCCGGCAATATAGAGAGTTACTTACGACGCCAGGTGGTGCCCTGCGGGCCGTCTTCCAGCACGATGCCCATCTCATTGAGACGGTCACGCGCGGCATCAGCCGCCGCCCAGTCTTTCGCTTTACGCGCATCCAGACGCTGTTGGATTAACGCTTCAATTTCAGCAACTTCACCGTCATCCGCCTGCGCCCCGCTTTGCAGGAACGCTTCCGGATCCTGTTCCAGCAGTCCCAGCACGCTGGAGAGCTTGCGCAGATGCGCAGCCATACCGTTAGCCGCCGCCATATCTTCACCCTTCAGGCGGTTAACTTCACGCGCCATATCAAACAGCACAGAGTAAGCTTCCGGCGTGTTGAAGTCATCGTCCATCGCTTCAATGAAACGTGCTTCAAAGGCCTCGCCACCCGCAGGGGCAACGGATTTGTCGGTACCGCGCAGTGCAGTGTACAGACGCTCCAGCGCAGAACGCGCCTGTTTCAGGTTCTCTTCGCTGTAGTTGAGCTGGCTACGATAGTGACCCGACATTAGGAAGTAGCGGATGGTTTCGGCGTCGTAGTATTTCAGCACATCGCGCACGGTAAAGAAGTTGCCCAGCGATTTAGACATTTTCTCGCGGTCAACCATCACCATCCCGGAGTGCATCCAGTAATTAACGTACTCACCGTCATGCGCACAGGTGGACTGCGCGATTTCGTTTTCATGGTGCGGGAACATCAGGTCCGAACCGCCGCCGTGAATATCGAAATGGTTACCCAGTTGTTTGCAGTTCATCGCCGAACATTCGATGTGCCAGCCCGGACGACCAGCGCCCCATGGAGACGGCCAGCTCGGCTCGCCTTCTTTGGACATTTTCCAAAGCACGAAGTCCATCGGGTTACGCTTCACATCAACCACGTCAACGCGAACACCCGCCTGCAGCTGATCCAGATCCTGGCGTGACAGCTGACCGTAGTTCGGGTCAGTCGGCACGTCGAACATCACGTCGCCGTTATCAGCAACGTAAGCGTGACCTTTGGCAATCAGCTGCTCAGTGATTTCGATAATTTCAGCGATATGGTGCGTAGCGCGCGGCTCCAGATCCGGGCGCAGAATATTCAGCGCATCGAAATCGCTATGCATTTCCGCGATCATTCTGTCGACCAATGCGACAAAGCTTTCACCGTTTTCATTCGCGCGCTTGATGATTTTGTCATCAATATCGGTAATGTTGCGTACATACTTCAGCTTATAGCCGAGGAAGCGCAGGTAGCGCGCGACGACGTCGAAAGAAACAAAGGTACGTCCGTGGCCAATATGACAGAGATCGTAAACGGTAATACCACACACGTACATGCCGACTTCCCCGGCATGAATAGGTTTGAATTCCTCTTTTTGGCGCGTCAGTGTATTAAAGATTTTTAACATCGAAGATTCCGTGTAGACGTGTGTGGATAGTAAAGTCTGTATAATACCCATAATTTAGACCGGAAGCAGCACACTTTGCGAGGTGATCACAGCTTGCGGTTATGCTATAACACACCCCTAACTCTGACCCTTGACGGGGTCGAAGCACCAATCTATCGGAACAGGATGCAAAAATGGTTACTTTCCACACTAATCACGGCGATATCGTAATCAAAACGTTTGATGATAAAGCGCCTGAAACAGTTAAAAACTTCCTGGACTACTGCCGCGAAGGTTTTTACAACAACACCATTTTCCACCGTGTTATTAACGGTTTCATGATCCAGGGCGGCGGTTTCGAGCCAGGCATGAAGCAAAAAGCCACGAAAGAAGCGATCAAAAACGAAGCGAACAACGGTCTGAAAAACACCCGTGGTACGCTGGCAATGGCGCGTACTCAGGCTCCGCACTCCGCAACCGCACAGTTCTTCATCAACGTTGCTGACAACGACTTCCTGAACTTCTCCGGTGAAAGCATGCAGGGTTGGGGTTACTGCGTGTTCGCTGAAGTTGTTGAAGGCATGGACGTGGTTGATAAAATCAAAGGCGTTTCCACCGGTCGCAGCGGTATGCACCAGGATGTGCCAAAAGAAGACGTTATCATCGAAAACGTGACCGTCAGCGAGTAATCGTGGCGACACTGTTTATTGCAGATCTTCATCTCTGCACAGAAGAACCGGCGATCACCGCCGGTTTTCTGCGTTTTTTAGCCGGCGATGCGCGCAAGGCCGATGCGCTATACATTCTCGGCGACCTGTTTGAAGCCTGGATTGGCGATGACGACCCGAATCCGCTGCATCATGAAATGGCCGCAGCGATAAAAACGCTGGCAGATTCCGGCGTCCCCTGCTTTTTTATTCACGGCAACCGTGATTTTCTGCTCGGCAAACGTTTTGCCCGTGCGAGCGGCATGACCTTGCTTCCCGAAGAAAAAGTGCTCGATCTGTATGGCCGCAAGGTGCTGATCATGCATGGCGACACCTTATGCACCGACGACGCAGGCTATCAGGCGTTTCGCGCCAAAGTGCATCAACCCTGGCTACAGAAGCTGTTTCTCGCCCTGCCCCTGTTTGTTCGCCAGCGCATTGCCGCAAAAATGCGCGCCAACAGTAAAGCCGCCAACAGCAGTAAATCGCTGGAAATCATGGATGTGAATCCGCAGGCCGTGATTAACGAGATGGAAAAACATCAGGTCCAGTGGTTAATTCACGGACATACACACCGTCCGGCTGTCCACGAACTCACGGCCAATGAGCAACCCGCTTTCCGCGTGGTATTAGGCGCATGGCATACCGAAGGCTCAATGGTGAAAGTCACGCCCAGCGACGTTGAGCTAATCGCGTTTCCGTTTTAATTCTGCAGATATCCAGTTCCTCTTTACACAAAACTATTCGAGTTGCATCGAGGCGGCAAATCTGTGAGTCCCCAGGAGCTTACAAAAGTAAGTGACTGGGGTGAGCAGATGCAGCCAACAAAGAGGCAGCTTGAAGAGTGAAGTGTAAAGCGCGCAATCGTTTTCCTTGAAGGTTAATTATGCTATTCTCTGTGGCCTCAAAAGTCGAGTGTAGTGCACCACAGGAGTTTTCAGACGCATGTCTTCCCGCAATAATCCGGCGCGTGTCGCCATCGTGATGGGGTCCAAAAGCGACTGGGCTACCATGCAGTTCGCCGCCGAAATCTTCGAAATCCTGGACGTTCCGCATCATGTTGAAGTCGTCTCCGCCCACCGCACCCCAGACAAATTGTTCAGCTTCGCCGAAAGCGCTGAAGAGAACGGTTTTCAGGTGATTATTGCCGGAGCCGGTGGCGCAGCGCATTTGCCAGGCATGATTGCGGCGAAAACGCTGGTGCCAGTTCTCGGCGTTCCGGTGCAAAGCGCAGCGTTGAGCGGCGTAGATAGCCTCTACTCCATCGTTCAAATGCCGCGCGGTATTCCGGTCGGCACGCTGGCGATCGGCAAAGCGGGTGCGGCCAATGCGGCCCTACTGGCAGCGCAAATTCTGGCCACACACGACAACGCATTACACCAGCGTCTGGACGACTGGCGCAAAGCACAAACCGATGAAGTGCTGGAAAACCCGGACCCGCGAGGTGCGGCATGAAGCAGGTCTGCGTACTCGGCAACGGTCAGCTAGGACGCATGCTGCGCCAGGCCGGCGAGCCGCTGGGCATTGCGGTCTGGCCCGTCGGGCTGGACGCTGAACCGGCTGGTGTCCCTTTTCAGCAAAGCGTGATCACCGCAGAGATTGAGCGCTGGCCGGAAACGGCGCTCACTCGCGAACTGGCGCGCCACCCGGCATTTGTTAACCGCGACGTCTTCCCGATTATTGCCGACCGTCTGACGCAAAAGCAGCTTTTTGACAAGCTAGGTCTGGCGACCGCGCCGTGGCAACTGCTGGCAGATAAAAGCGAATGGTCTGCGGTATTCGACAAACTCGGCGAGCTGGCGATCGTCAAGCGTCGCGTCGGCGGCTATGACGGTCGTGGACAGTGGCGTTTGCGCGCAAATGAAACCGCACAACTGCCGGATGATTGCTATGGCGAGTGCATCGTCGAGCGGGGAATCAACTTCTCTGGCGAAGTCTCACTGGTTGGCGCTCGGGCGCATGACGGCAGCACCGTTTTCTATCCGCTAACCCATAACCTGCATCAGGACGGCATTCTGCGCACCAGCGTGGTGTTCCCGCAGGCTAACGCCAGACAGCAGGCACAGGCTGAAGCGATGCTCTCCGCCATCATGCAGGAGCTGGGCTATGTCGGCGTGATGGCGATGGAGTGTTTCATCACCCCGGAAGGTCTGCTGATCAACGAACTGGCTCCGCGCGTGCACAACAGCGGACACTGGACGCAAAACGGCGCCAGCATCAGCCAGTTTGAGCTGCACCTGCGCGCCATTACCAACCTGCCGTTACCTACGCCGGTGGTGAACCATCCTTCGGTGATGGTAAACCTGATTGGTAGCGACCTGAACTACGACTGGCTGAAGCTACCGCTGGTACACCTGCACTGGTATGACAAAGAAGTGCGTGAAGGGCGTAAGGTGGGTCACCTGAACCTGAGCGACAGCGATACCGCGCGCCTTAGCGCCACGCTGGAAGCGCTCATTCCCCTGCTGCCGCCGGAATATGCCAGCGGTATTATCTGGGCGCAGTCAAAGCTGAAATAAGCCATTAATGCCGGGGAATGGATTTTATCCTTCCCCGGCCCCTCTCCTGGCGCGTAAAATCCCCTCCATTGCTGTTTTGTATTTTCAGGATCAAACATGAACGATGGAACGGACTATCGCGCAATTCTGCTCGCCGGTACGCCTTTAATCGATGTACGCGCCCCCGTCGAATTTCAGCAGGGCGCCATGCCGGGCGCAATAAACCTTCCCTTAATGAACGATGACGAACGTGCTGCCGTGGGTACCTGTTATAAACGTCAGGGGCCTGAGGCCGCCCTCGCGCTCGGCCATCAACTGGTCTGTGGCGAGACTCGCCAGCAACGCATGAAGGCCTGGCTGAATGCCTGTCGTCAAAATCCTGCGGGCTACTTATGCTGCGCGCGCGGCGGCCAGCGTTCGCACATTGTGCAGCAATGGCTGCACGAGTCCGGTACTGACTACCCGCTAATACAAGGCGGTTATAAAGCATTGCGTCAGGCGGCGATTCAACTGACTGAAGAGCTGGTACAAAAACCGATCGTCTTAATAGGCGGCTGTACCGGGAACGGTAAAACGCAGCTAGTGCAACAGCAGCCAAACGGTGTGGATCTCGAAGGTCTGGCGCACCATCGCGGTTCCTCGTTTGGTCGCACCGTTGAGCCGCAGCTGAGCCAGGCAAGCTTTGAAAACCTGCTGGCGGTCGAAATGCTGAAAACCGACAGCCGTCAGGATCTGCGTCTGTGGGTACTTGAAGACGAAGGCCGCATGATCGGCGCTAATCATCTGCCCGAATGTTTGCGCGAACGCATGAGCCAGGCTGCTATTGCGGTGGTGGACGATCCTTTTGAGCTACGGCTGGAGCGACTGCGCGAAGAGTATTTTGTGCGCATGCACCACGATTTCACTCACGCTTATGGCGAGAGTCAGGGCTGGCAGGAGTACAGCGAGTATCTGCACCACGGTCTGTTTGCTATCCGCCGTCGTCTGGGTTTGCAACGTTTTGCCGAGCTGACCACCCTGCTCGACGTGGCTCTGCGCGAACAGCAGGCAACGGGCAGCACCGACGCGCATATGGGCTGGCTGGTGCCGTTGCTCAACGAGTATTACGACCCGATGTATCGCTATCAGCTGGAAAAGAAAGCCGCGAAAATCGTCTTTCACGGCTCATGGCAGGAGGTGGCTGACTGGCTTAGCGTACAGTAATCAATGTCTGTCGCGCTTGTCTGCGCGTTTCGCCAACCAGTCGCCCAGCACCTGAACGACTTGCACCAGAATAATCAGTGCCACCACGGTGACGATCATGACCTGGGTTTCGTAGCGGTAATAACCAAAGCGAATCGCCAGGTCGCCGACTCCACCGCCGCCAACGATACCGGCCATTGCGGAGTAACCGATCAGACTCACCAGCGTTATCGTCAGCCCACGCAGCAGACCCGCGCTCGCCTCCGGTAACAGAACGGTGCAGATGATGCGCATCGGGCTGGCGCCAAACGCTTCCGCCGCCTCGATAATGCCTTTATCGACTTCACGTAGCGCGCTATCAACCAGACGGGCATAGAAAGCAATTGCAGCTACCGAAAGTGGGACCGATGCCGCGATGGGTCCAATGGTATTGCCGAGCAAAAACTGGGTTAGCGGCAACAACAGAACCAGCAGGATCACAAACGGCACCGAGCGGATAATATTCACCAGCACGGAGCTGAGCAGATACACAAAACGGTTCTGCCAGAATAAATGCCGGTCGGTAACGAAAATAAGAAAACCGAGCGGCAGACCGCCAATAATCGCCAACAGCGTAGAGATGCTCAGCATCTGGAAGGTTTCATTAAACGCCAGCGTCAAATCAGGCAATAAATCATCCACGAATCACCTCCACCTGTGCAGTACGTTGACGAATATGTTCCACGGCGACATCCACCGTAGAAGGGTTATGCGGCGCGGTCAGTTGCACCACCAGAATCCCCAGCGCACGTTCGCCGATATATTCAATTTTGCCGTGCAGAATGTTCACCGCCACGCCAAATTTAACCGCCACTTCTGACAACACCGGCTGTTCTGCCGAATCGCCGATAAAAAGAATTTTCAGCAACTGGCCGGGCAGATGCTGGCGCAGACGCTCGGGTAGCGTCAGATTGAGGGTATGCGACACCAGTTGCTGAGTGAAAGCGTGCTGCGGGTGAGCAAAAACATCAAACACCTCACCAGACTCCACCACCTTGCCACCGGACATCACCGCCACGCGATCGCAAATCGATTTGATTACGTTCATCTCATGGGTGATCAGCACGATCGTGATCCCCAACTGTTGGTTGATCTGCTTAAGCAACGCCAGAATCGTGGCCGAGGTTTCGAGATCTAACGCGGAAGTGGGTTCATCACACAGCAGCACATCCGGGTGATTGGCAATTGCGCGGGCAATACCCACACGCTGCTTTTGCCCACCGCTGAGCTGAACCGGAAAGCGGTTCGCCTTGTCTGACAGCCCCACCAGCGACAGGATTTCGCTCACGCGCGGGCCAATTTTACTGCGTTCCCATCCGGCAGCCTTCAGGCTAAAGGCGACGTTTTGTGCCACGGTACGGGTATGCATCAGATTAAAATGTTGAAAAATCATCCCGATACGCTGACGGGCTTTACGTAGATGCGCGCCTTCCAGTGCGGAAATTTCTACGCCGTTCACCTTAACGCTTCCCTGGCTCGGACGCGTTAAGGCGTTCAGGGTGCGCAGCAGCGTACTTTTTCCCGCGCCGCTGGTCCCGACAATGCCAAATATCTCACCTGCGCCAATGCGCAAGCTAACGTCATCAACCGCCCGGGTTGATGCTCCACGGCCTGCGCTAAAATCCACGCAAACTTTCTCAATCTCAATCATAGCCACCTCAGAAATGCGAAAAGGGCAGTCGTCGCTGCCCCTGTTAACCCTTGTGCGCAGCGATTATTGGGCTGCCGACATCCATTCCGGTTTCTGGAAGGCGCTGTAGATATTTTGCGGATCGTCGATCACCGCACGATACGCCGGAGATTTCACCGCCTCGACAATATCTTTCGCGAATGGTTTATCCGCATCTTCACTGCGTACCGCGATGATATTTTTCAGATTTTCGTCCAGGTGTTCCTGCTTGATGGCGCTGGCGAGATCCAGTTTTGCCGCTACGGCAAAGTTGCCGTTGACCAGCGCACCGGTCACACCGTCCAGCGTACGCGGCAGTTGTGCCGCTTCCAGCGGTTTAAACACCAGCCCTTTCGGGTTGCTGGCGATATCGCGCTCAGAGGCTTTAGTCGGGTCGATGTTATCTTTGATAGTGATAAGGCCAATTGATTGCAGGAAACGCAGACCGCGAGCCAGGTTAGTGGGATCGTTGGAAAGCGTGATCACATCCCCTTTTTTCAACTCATCCAGGCTTTTGATTTTATGTGAGTAAAACCCCATCCCGGCCGTCGGGACCACAATCAGCTTACTCAGCTTCAGGCCTTTATCGGCGGTGAATTTGTCAAAGTAGAGTGAATGCTGGAACAGGTTGGCATCGATGCTGCCGTTGGAGAGCGCCATGTTCGGCTGCACGTAGTCGCTAAATTCGCGCACCACGACCTTATAGCCTTTCTCTTTCAGCGTAGGGGCAATGGCTTGTTTTACCATATCGCCGTACGGCCCAGGTGCGACGCCAAATACGATGGTGTGCGGATCACTGTTCGCATGAGCAAATTGTAATCCACAGGCCAGTAACAGCGCCCCGGTCGCGACGCGTAAACTCTGACGCAATCCCATAATCTCTCCATTTTAACGTTGTGGTGTCATGTCTCACGCCGTTCTTGCGGCGTTGTTCTTGTTGGCCTGTTAACAGGCTGATTGTTAACATGACACAGATCACAACCTGCTGTCCTTGAAATTATTTCATGATGTTGCAGAGTGTGTTTTTAAATGTGAGAAGGCATGAAAAAGCCGGATGTCGGCACAAGTGCCTTATCCGGCCTACAAATAACGCGATCCCCCTGCTCTCGTAGGCCCGATAAGCGCAAGCGCATCGGGCGGCAGGCGTTCGATTAGAAGTCGTAACGCAGACGCACCAGGTTCATGTCGCCCAGATTGTCGGTGCTGGAGGTGAAGACGTGTTCGTAATCCACACGGAAACCGTAATCCAGCTGGAAGCTGATACCCACACCGTTGTCGGTACGCAGGTAGTTACGGCCATTCACGTATTCAATACGATCGCCCATAAAGTATGGCTGCACGGATTTCAGCGCATACTGACCAACTGGGAAGGTGTAACCCGCGAAGTATTCCAGACCCCAAGCATCACCGGCAAAGTAGTCGTTAACCGAGACTTTTTTGGTGGTCATGAAGTTCTGATACCAGCCGCCGCCCATTGAGAAGGTCCAGTTGTCCGGTTTCCAGCTCAACGCAGTACCGACGATGTTTTGATCGTAGGTTTTGCTGGTGTTGCCGCGCATTTCCGCGCGGGTGTAGTTCCACGCCGTACCCCAGGTCAGGTCATCGGTGATGTGATAATCCACACCCAGCGAGCCGCCGCCTTTACGTTTGTAGCGCAAACCGTTGTTCGGGTTGTAGTCATCGCTGAACAGATAAGACGCGTAAAGATCAACATCGCCTACCGTATTTTTATACTTCAGTGACTTACGTGTACGATAGGAACCGTCGTAGTCGCCATTGATACCGTTACCTGGCGCCTGGCCGATCATGTCGTAGTCCCAGATATCCGTTTTCGCACCCACCACATCATAGTAAATGCTGTTCTGTTGACCGAAGGTCAGCGTACCCCAGGTCGCGCTCTTCAGACCGGTGTACAGCATACGACGCGTAGTATCGTTGGCGCCGTTAGCATAGTGATTGTCCCAGTTGAACATCGCCGGGAAGTTAACGCCCAGCTCGTAATAGCTCACCCAACTGATGTCATCAAACAGATAGTAGTCAGCGGCGAAGCGGAAACGCGTTCCACCGTCGAAGCCATTACGTTTGTAGCCATTCTTACCATCGTCACCGGCCATATTCTGGAACTGCGGACGAATACTCCCGCCGACGGTGAAATTAAGACGGCTCAGCGGGTTGCCCGCCTGCGGATCTTGTTTCAGGACCGTGATTTCCGCCTGGGAGGCGAAAGTCGTTAATGCCACTGCTGCGCCGATCGATACCGCCAGCGCCGTTTTTTTTATAGTCATTATTTGTACCTTGATAGATAGCCTGCCAATTATTCAGCATACAAATATTAACGTTTATTAATACACTCGTGTTGTCGGGTTTTTATTGTTCTGTGCTGTTAAATATCAATGAGTTATCATTTTGTGCTACATAGATAAAAAAAAGCACCGATTTAAAAAAACCGGTGCGTAATCATCACGAATATGAATTAACTGCTGAACTGACGGAACAGCGCTTTGCCTTTAAGAAGACGTGAACCGAGCCATCCGCCACAGAGAGAGAGCAGCAATGCCCCACAAAGCGGCAACACAACCCACAGCCGCCAGTCTGGCTCCCAGGGGAAATCAAACACGCGGGTTTGCAGCACCGCCAGCGCAGTTTCCGCCCCGATGGCCGCCACCAGTCCGGCGACCATCCCGAGCATGGCGAACTCGCACCACAGCGTGGTACGCAGCAGCTTCTTGCCCGCGCCCAACGTGCGCCAGACCACCAGTTCCTGATGACGCTGACGCATCCCGACCTGCACCTGCGCCAATAGCAGCAACATACCGCAAGCGGTGACCAGCACTACCATCACCTCCAGCGCGCGGCTCACCTGCTCCAGCACCTGACTCACCTGTTTGAGAATAGCGCCAATATCCAGCAGGCTGATAGTCGGGAATTCGCGGTTAAGCTGCGTCAGCATGCCGTTGCCGTTCTCCCAGCGAAAGCTGGTTAACCAGCTTTGTGGCTGAGCATCCAGCGCGCCGGAAGGGAAGATAAAGAAAAAGTTTGGTCGCAGGCTTTCCCAGTCCACTTTGCGCAGACTGCTGACCGTGGCGCTGAAATCCTGGGTATCCCCCATAAAGGTCACCCGATCGCCAAGCTTAACGTTCAGCCGTTTCGCCAGCCCCTCTTCCATCGACACTTCGCCCGCTTTTGGCGGCCAGCTCCCGGCAACGATCGGGTTATGATCCGGGCGGGTATCCTGCCAGGTCAGATTAAGCTCGCGGTTCAGCGCTTCATCCTGATTGCCTTCGGTCGATTTCTCATTGATCGCCGTCAGACGCGCCCGCACTATCGGGTAGAACGACTCAGGGATCACCTGATGCTCAGCAAGGAAAACCTTCAGCGGAGCCACCTGCTCAGTGGCAATGTTGATCAGA
The DNA here is from genome assembly GCF_030336505.1 of Citrobacter sp. Cf116. Lineage (NCBI taxonomy): Bacteria > Pseudomonadati > Pseudomonadota > Gammaproteobacteria > Enterobacterales > Enterobacteriaceae > Citrobacter > Citrobacter sp. Cf116. Next base: position 605,355 of record NZ_JAOWEQ010000040.1, read on the forward strand.
AAATAGTTTGGACTTTCCGGCGGCATTTGCTGCTGCCAGCGGTCGAGGAGATCGCCGCGCAGCACCAGCAACAGCGCCAGCAGCATAAAGGACAGCGAAAATGCCGACAGTTGACTCAGCGTTGACCACGGCTGGCGCAACAGCCGGCTGACCGCCAAACGCAGCGGCAGCGAGGTCAGCGTCAGACCACGCAGCAGGTTAAGCAACATCCAGCCCAACACGCCGCACAGCAGCGCCAGCACCACAGCCCCGGCCAGTACCGCCCACAGCAGCATACTTCCGCCCATCAATCCGGCCAGCAGCGCAACCACAACTATCGTTGCTACGGGCAGATAGACCTTAAGCGGCCAGACGTTTGCCACCACGTCGCGACGCAGTACCCGCAGCGGCTGCGTCGCCAGCAGCAGGCGATAAGGGCGTAGCCCCACCAGCAGAGAAATGACGGTCATCGTACCGAGTGCCCACAGCCACGGCCACAGGCTGGCGGGCGGCAGCTCACCGGGCAGAACTGGCTTCAGTAATACCACCAGCACCCGCTCAAATAACAGCCCGAACAGCCCGCCGGTCACGCCAGACAGCGCCAGCACCATCAGCCACTGGCCAATAATCAGCTTGCGCAGCTGCGCCCTGCCCGCACCGAGCGTTTTTAATATCGCCACCAAATCGTAACGACTGCGACAGTAATGATTCATCGCCACGGCAACGGCAGCAACCGCCAGCAGTAGCGTTAACAGTGCCGACAGCAGCAGGAACTGTTGCGAACGCTCCAGTGATTTCCCCAACGCCCCTTCATCCTGCTCCAGCCCATACCAACGCTGTTCTGGCTTTAACTGCGGAAGCAGCCATTTTTCATAGGCTTCCAGTTGCTGTGGCGTACCACCAAATTTATAGCGCCAGGTCACACGGCTTCCCGGCTGGACCGCCGCCGTTTTTTCGACATCCGCCATGTTCATCATCAGGCGCGGCGCTATCTGGAAGGGATTAAAACCGGAATCCGGTTCCTGCACCACTTCTCCGGCGATGCGCAGGGTGGCATCGCCAACGTCGATGGAATCACCGATTTTTAAGTTGAGTAGCGCCATCAGACGCGGGGCCAACAGCACTGAGCCCGGCTGCGGTTTCAGCCCCGGCGGATTGGTTTGCAGCGTGCCGTACATCGGATACACATCATCCACTGCTTTGACGTTCGCCAGTTGCGGCGTATCCCGGGCAAAGGTCATGGTGGCAAAGGTGAGCTGTTCACCCACCTTCAGACCACGCTGTCGCGCCTCGTCAATCCACGCTTTCGGTACGGCGCGCGAACTTTGCAGCGACCGATCGCCCGCCATAAACTCACGACTTTGCTGGCTCAACCCTTTTTCCATGCGATCGCTGATATTGCCAAGCGCCAGTACACAGGCCACCGCCAGGCTTAACGCCAGCCAGACAATCAGTAATGAAGGCGAGCGCCATTCGCGCCAGAACCAGCGTGCAATCATGCCTCCTCCTGCAACTGTCCGTTCACCAGGCGTAAACGCCTATCGCAACGCGCCGCCAGCTGCGGGTCATGGGTCACCAGAATCAGGGTGGTACCGTGTTCCCGGTTCAGAGAAAACAGCAGGTCGGCGATTTTGTCTCCGGTCTGGCGGTCCAGATTGCCCGTTGGTTCATCGGCAAACAGCACGTCAGGGCGTCCGTTAAACGCCCGTGCCAGCGCTACGCGTTGCTGCTCCCCGCCGGAAAGCTGGGCCGGAAGATGATCAAGACGTTTTCCCAACCCCAGTTGCTCCAGCAGCGTTTTTGCCCCGTCACGGCTTTTTCCGCTATTTTCGCCGCGTAGCAGCGCGGGCAGTTCGACGTTTTCCAGCGCGTTGAGGGTTGGAATTAACATGAATGACTGGAAGACAAAACCCACGTGCCGCGCCCGCAGCTGCGCCCGGGCTTCTTCGTCCATAGTGTGCAGCGCCTGCCCCACCAGGCTGACTTCACCGCTGGTGCCATCGTCCAGCCCGGCGAGGATCGCCAGCAGCGTGGATTTCCCCGATCCCGACTCGCCAATCAACGCAATGGTCTCGGCGCGTTTGACAACCAGTTCAACTCCGGTAAGGATGGATAGCTCTTGATCACCCTGACCGACGGATTTCTTAAGATGATGAACTTCAACAATGTTTTCCGCTGGCATTGGCCTTTCCTGTTCCTGGTCCTGTTAACTTTCCGCGCCGCCGCTGCGGACACGTTATTAATTCTGGGTGACAGCCTGAGCGCCGGATACCGTATGTCCGCCAGCGCCGCGTGGCCTGCGCTACTTAATGATAAATGGCAAACCAAAACGCCAGTGGTGAATGCCAGCATTAGCGGCGACACCTCGCAGCAAGGTCTGGCCCGTCTGCCTGCATTACTCAAGCAGCACCAGCCGCGCTGGGTGCTGGTCGAACTTGGCGGTAACGATGGCCTGCGCGGCTTTGCGCCTGCGCAAACCGAACAAACCCTGCGCACGATTCTGCAGGATGTCAAAGCGGCAAATGCCGAACCGCTGCTGATGCAAATTCGTCTGCCGGCAAACTATGGCCGCCGTTATAATGAAACCTTTAGCGCGATTTATCCAAAGCTCGCCAAAGAGTTTGATATTCCTCTGCTGCCATTTTTTATGGAAGAGGTTTATCTGAAACCCCAGTGGATGCAGGATGATGGTATTCATCCTAACCGTGACGCTCAGCCGTTTATTGCCGACTGGATGGCGCAACATCTCACTCCTCTAGTAAATCACGACTCATAAAACAACGGAGATCCTGACAGGTAAAGTTATGCAAAAATCGGTCTTAATAACAGGATGTTCCAGCGGAATCGGTCTGGAAAGCGCACTTGAACTAAAGCGCCAGGGTTTTCAAATTCTGGCAGGCTGTCGCAAACCTGACGATGTCGCGCGTATGAACAGTATGGGATTCACTGGCGTATTGCTGGATCTGGATTCACCTGAAAGCGTGGATCGTGCCGCCGATGAAGTGATCGCCCTGACCGATAATCGTTTATATGGGATCTTTAACAACGCCGGATACGGTGTCTATGGTCCCCTGCCCACCATCAGCCGTGAACAGATGGAACAGCAATTTTCCGCCAACTTCTTTGGCGCACATCAGCTTACCATGCGCCTGTTGCCCGCTATGCTCCCTCACGGCGAAGGGCGTATCGTGATGACTTCATCGGTGATGGGATTGATCTCAACGCCGGGACGCGGCGCCTATGCCGCCAGCAAATATGCGCTGGAAGCCTGGTCCGACGCGCTGCGTATGGAACTGCGCCACAGCGGCATTAAGGTCAGCCTGATTGAGCCCGGCCCCATCCGTACCCGCTTTACCGAAAACGTCAACCAGACCCAGAGCGATAAGCCCGTCGAGAACCCCGGCATTGCCGCGCGTTTTACGCTGGGACCAGAAGCGGTTGTCGCCAAAGTACGTCATGCATTTGAGAGCGATAAACCAAAGCTACGTTATCCGGTTACGCTGGTGACCTGGGCAGTGATGCTACTTAAACGCCTGTTGCCAGGCCGCATAATGGACAAAATTTTACAGGGTTGAGTTGAAGCACGCGCGTCAGCCCCCATGTAACAAGAAATCGACAAAAGAGAGTAACTCCATGTCCACACAGAATATTGTTAACATTAACGAATCGAACCTGCAGCAGACCCTTGAACAGTCGATGACCACGCCGGTCCTGTTCTATTTTTGGTCTGAGCGCAGCCAGCACTGCCTGCAATTGACGCCGGTACTGGAGAGCCTTGCCGCCCAGTACAACGGTCAGTTTATTCTCGCCAAGCTCGACTGCGACGCCGAGCAGATGATCGCTTCTCAGTTTGGCCTGCGCGCCATCCCTACGGTTTATCTGTTCCAGAACGGTCAGCCAGTAGACGGATTCCAGGGCCCGCAGCCGGAAGAGGTTATCCGCGCACTGCTGGAAAAAGTGTTGCCGAGCGAAGAAGAGCTGAAAGCGCGTCAGGCTATCGAATTCATCGAAGCCGGTAATCACGCGGATGCACTGCCGCTGCTGAAAGAAGCCTGGCAGATCTCCAACCAGAGCAGCGAAATTGGCCTGCTGCTGGCGGAAACGCAAATCGCCCTCAATCGTTCTGACGATGCCGAAGCGGTGCTGAAAACCATTCCGTTGCAGGATCAGGATACCCGCTATCAGGGACTGGTGGCGCAGATAGAACTGCTGAAGCAGGCGGCGGATACGCCGGAAATCCAACAGCTGCAGCAGCAAGTCGCCAGCAATCCGCAGGATGCGGTGCTGGCAACTCAACTAGCCATCCAGTTACATCAGGTCGGACGTAACGAGGAATCACTGGAACTGCTGTTCAGCCACCTGAAGAAAGATCTCACTGCTGCCGACGGTCAGGCACGTAAGACCTTCCAGGAGATCCTTGCCGCACTCGGAACCGGCGATGCGCTGGCCTCAAAATACCGCCGCCAACTGTACGCACTGTTGTACTAATCCGTTTGATTTTGCCCGATGGCGCTTGCGCTTATCGGGCATACAAATTCTACCAATACCGATCCCTCCGGCATCACATCACGTCTTCTTCAAATGCGTTACGACTAATTGGTGGCGCGAATTATAGAACTTCCGATAAGTCAGGTAGCAGGCAATAATGGTCGACAGGCTGGCGGTAGAAAGCAGCATAAACGTCACCATAATCTGATATTTAATCGCTTTTACTGGATCAATACCCGCGAAGATCAACCCGGACATCATCCCCGGTAAACTTACCAGCCCTACCGTTTTTGCAGAGTCGATCGTTGGGATCAGCGAGGCGCGAATGCTGTCGCGAATCAGCGGCGCAGAGGCCACTTTCGGCGTCGCGCCGAGGCTAAGTTTTTCCTGAATTTGCTGCTGTTCGCTGTTAAACCGCTGTCCCAGATTGTTGTAACACAGCCCCACTGCCACCATCGCATTGCCTGCAATCATGCCGGAGATCGGGATGACCTGCATCGGCGTGAACTCGATAGAGCCAGACAAAACCAGCACCGCCAGCGTTAGCCCCGCCCCCACCGTGATAGCGATAAACGACGAGAGGAAAGCTTTATCAATATATTTACTGCGCTTTTGTGCGTTATAAGCCGCGTTAAAGCAGATAAACAGCACCATCAGTAAGGTCAGAATACTGTGGTTAACGCCAAAAATATATTTCAGCACATAGCCGACGATAATCAGCTGAACCACTGCCCGGCAAACGCTCCAGAGAATATCTTTCTCCAGCGCCAGTTTTTCTTTGTGGCTAATCAGAATCGCCACCACCACCAGCATCATCGCTAATGCCAGGGACTCATTGGTAATATTATGCTCGTTCATTGCGTGCTTCCTGCATTTCTCCGGCGTGCGGTTGAAGGGTTATGACATTATCCGCATGCGTAATTTCATCTTTGTCGTGCGTCACCCACAGCACCGCAATATTCTTATCGCGAACATAGTGGTGAATTAATTCGTTCACATTACGTTTATTAGCCTCATCCAGCGCGCTGGTGATTTCATCAAGCAGCAGAATTTTGGGCAGAAACTGCAAATTACGAATTAGCGAGACGCGCTGCTTCTCGCCACCGGACAGCTCATTGATGCTTTTTTTGAGGATCGTCTCGGGGAGATCAAAATGGGCCAGATCGCTCAGAAACGCATCCGGCTCCGGACGTTTGTTACGGATTTGCCAGGGGAAAATGAGGTTGTCGTAAACGGTGTCACCAAATAAAGCAGGCGTTTGCGCACAATAGGAGACCTGCTGGCGATACGTTTCCGGCTTGAGGGTATTTATCTCCTTGCCTTCAAAGAGAATTTCACCGGCAGTCGGACTCATTAATGACGCCACAATCTTGAGTAACGTACTTTTCCCACAGCCGGACTGGCCGGTAATCAGCTTAAATTCTCCGGCGCGGAGATCAAAACTGATGTTATTGAGAACCTGCGTCTCCCCTGCCTGCCATGCGACATTTTTTAACTGAAGCAAAATACTGCTTTCTTCCATTACCCATTCCTTTTTTACATCTTTCGTGCAGACAGTCTATGCCTGTAATTTATTATAAGGGAGCCCACCTTGATAAATCGGGTATAATTTGATTAATGAGGCAGTAAAGGACAGCACAACAGGAGTTTTCATCAATGCTCATTTTTATTCCTATTCTTATTTTTGTCGCGCTGGTGATCGTCGGCGCTGGCGTCAAAATCGTCCCGCAGGGATATCAGTGGACGGTAGAGCGTTTTGGCCGTTACACCAAAACCCTGCAACCGGGTTTAAGCCTTGTTGTGCCGTTCATGGACCGCATTGGTCGTAAGATCAACATGATGGAACAGGTGCTTGATATCCCTTCTCAGGAAGTCATCTCCAAAGATAACGCCAACGTCGCAATTGATGCCGTGTGCTTTATTCAGGTGATCGACGCGCCGAAAGCCGCCTATGAAGTCAGCAACCTGGAACTGGCGATTATCAACCTGACCATGACCAACATTCGTACCGTTCTCGGTTCGATGGAACTCGATGAAATGCTCTCCCAACGCGACAACATCAACACGCGCCTGCTGCATATTGTTGATGAAGCCACGAATCCCTGGGGCATCAAAATCACCCGTATCGAGATCCGCGACGTGCGTCCTCCGGCAGAACTTATCGACGCGATGAACGCGCAGATGAAAGCCGAACGTACCAAGCGCGCCTACATTCTTGAGGCCGAAGGGATCCGTCAGGCAGAAATCGTCAAGGCCGAAGGTGAGAAACAGTCGAAGATCCTTAAAGCGGAAGGTGAACGCCAGTCCGCGTTTTTACAGGCTGAAGCGCGTGAACGTTCAGCAGAAGCCGAAGCTCGCGCAACGCAGATGGTGTCTGAGGCCATTGCTGCTGGGGATATTCAGGCAGTGAACTACTTCGTGGCACAGAAATACACCGAAGCGCTGCAGCATATCGGCTCGTCGAATAACAGCAAAGTGGTGATGATGCCGCTGGATGCCAGCAGCCTGATGGGCTCTATTGCCGGGATCGCCGAACTGGTTAAGGACAGCGCCAGCGAGCGGAAAAAATCATGATAGCGATGATTCTGGTGCACCCGCACATCTTCTGGCTCAGCCTCGGCGGTTTGCTACTCGCCGCCGAGATGCTGGGCGGCAACGGCTATCTGCTGTGGAGCGGCGTGGCAGCGGTGATTACCGGTCTGGTCGTCTGGCTCGTTCCGCTAGACTGGGCGTGGCAGGGGGCAATGTTCGCCGTCCTCACCCTGCTGGCGGCGTGGCTGTGGTGGAAATGGCTGGCAAGGCGCGTTCAGGAGCAGAAACCCGCCGACAGCCATCTTAACCAGCGCGGACAGCAGCTGGTTGGCCGACGATTTATTCTGGAAACCGCCCTGGTCAATGGTCGCGGACACATGCGCGTCGGCGATAGCTCATGGCCCGTTAGCGCCAGCGACGATTTGAGCGCCGGAACGCAGGTTGAAGTCATTGCCGTTGAAGGGATAACCCTGATTATTAAAGCGGTATCACACTAAAAAGACAGGAAATAAGACTATGGTCAGGAAGACACCCCTTGCCTTTGCCCTTTGCACATTACTGACCGCCGCCCCGCAGGCATTCGCCTCTTTCGATATGGAAGACTGCAAATGGAGCGACGACAGCTGCCTGCTGAAAGGCACGCCGACCTTCAACCCTGAAAACGACAGTCGCGACAACCTGCTGCGGCTGCTGAGCCAGGAAAAATCATTTGCTCTGCCGGTGCAATCAATGCCAGCAGATATCACCCGCTCCCGGGATTTCTATTTTGCCTATCACCCGCAATGGGATGAGGCAACCTCGCAGCCAGCCGCTGCTCCGGCATCCGCCGCAGACAGCCCACTCTCCCGACAGATGGCCGAACTGAACATTAGCGCAGACGAAATAAACGTCAACGACGCTGAGCTTGAGAACCGTCATGTTTCGAATAACACCGAGAGCGTCAGCGCATTTTTTGCCGCACTGCTGGCCGACTCGACGTTAACGGCGGAACAGCGCCAGGCCTTAGCCCAGGCGCGTACGGGGCTGCTATCCGGGGCAACCCGCGAGCAAATTGAGTCTTCACTTGCCACCCTCCCGGCTGATTCACCGGCTCAGTCCTATAAAAATTATCTGGCCGCAGCTGCCAGTTTCTATGCCGGTGATTATGCCAGCGCCGAACGGGATTTCACTCAGCTTGCCAAAAGTGAGCGCCCGTGGCTGGCAGAGACCGCGCAATACATGCTGATGCGTGCGGCCTTGAACAAGAGCAGCCAGAACAGCGTAGGCGAGTACGGCGATTTTGATATTGCAAAAATTAACCGCGAGGACGCGACTCAGGCTCAGACGCAGGCACAAGCCTACCTGCAACGCTTCCCGCAAGGCCTGTATGCCGACTCCGCGCGCGGTATGCTGCGTCGCATCAACTGGTATTTACAGGCGTGGCCGCAGCTGGCCGGGTTGTATGAGCAGACGCTCCAGCAGTCGGCTGACGCTCGGCAACTGCGAGAAATAGTCATCGAATACGATAATGTCTACGGTATGGCGTTCTACGAACAGTCCGTGGTGGAAGCATTCCCCGATGCGCCGCTTGTCAGCTATATCGAACTGCTGCGCGCGCTGCGTCTGGATAACAACAGTAAACCCACGCTGACCCAGGCGCAGCTCGATGCCAGCAAACCGGTGTTTGAGCAGAGCCAAAAACTGCCGCTATGGCGCGATCTGCAACTGAATCTGTGGCTGGCGACGGAGAACTACGCGGCGATTATTCAGGCAGTTACGCCAGAGCAGAAACTCGCCATTCACGATAACCTCGCCTTCAGCGAACAAGTGCTGTACGGCGAAGCGCTGATGGGCCAGAAGAACTGGCGCGCGGCGAGTGATTTCTGGCAGCAGTTGCTAAAACTCAGCCAGGACAACGAACAGCAGCAGTATGTACAGGCTAAGCTCGCCGCAACGCTGGTTTATAGCGGCGACGTGGCGGCGGTTTTTGCCCCAGAAAGCGCAGTAACCAACCTACGTTTTCGCTCGCAGATACTGAAAACACAGGCCTCGCCTGAACTGCTGCGCCAGCAGGCCGTCCATGGACCTAACAATGAAGAGCGTACCATCGCCCTGCATACGCTGCTGGTACGCGATCTTACCGAAAACCGCTTTGGCGACTGGTTGAATGACAGAAAACTGGCCAGCGCCATTACTCCGCCGGTTATTGGCGACGCGTTTGATGACGTTAATCTGAGTATTTTCGACTGGAATGGCGACGCTGCCGAGCGCGGTTACACCTGTCGCAGCCTCAATGAAACGGTAACGGTATTGAGCAAAAAAGCGGATGATGCCCACGCGCTGAACTGCTTAGGCGAATTCTTCCGCACCACGCAAACCCACGTCGATTTGTGGAAAAACAGTGCTGGCAACGACGTTCTTGAATCAGCAATATCGCGCAAGGAGCCGTTCGGTCAGTTCGACAGGCAACGCTACTATCAGCAGGTGATCACTTCGCCGAAAGCAGAGGTTGAAGACAAGAGCTTCGCGCTGTATCGCGCCATCATGTGCTATGCGCCGTCAGGCTCTAACGAGTGCGGCGGTGAGGAAGTGGATAAACTGCAGCGTAAAGGCTGGTTCACCCAACTGAAAACGCAGTATCCGGGAAGTCCGTGGGCGCAAAAACTCAAATACTACTGGTAACCGCGCTGCTGACAGGCCAGCCGCAGGCGGCGGATATCGTCGCCGCCCGTGAGCATCCGGCCTTCTGGCTGTGGTCCGGCGTGAAGGCCAGTGATGAGCTGAAAGACGCACAAACGGTCTATCTGCATCAGGGTGAGGTGCTGGTTCGTTCGGGTAACGTGGTTTTCCAGCGTCTCGGGCTGCCGGTCAGCCGCCTGTCTTTTCCCTCGATCTGGCTGACCGTGCGCTTTACCACGCTCGACGTACCGGAGGCGATCCCGGCTCGAATCATAAGATTGATGCAACGCTGGCAGGCCGCCGGGAATCATGTAGTCGGCCTGCAGGTTGATTTTGACGCGGCGACCCATCAGCTTGCCGATTACGCCCGCTTTCTGCAGCAATTACGCCAACAGTTACCGGCCGAGTTTGCACTTGGCGTGACTGGACTGCTGGATTGGGCAAAAACGGGCGACGTCGCCACGCTGAATGCGCTGGCGGTCGATGAACTGGTGGTCCAGAGCTATCAGGGCCGTCATACGGTAACGAATTATCAGGCGTATCTGCCCGCACTCAGTCGTCTGCGCATTCCGTTTAAGCTGGGGCTGGTGCAAAACGGTAGCCGGGACCCGCAGGCTGAAGCGCAGCTTGAGAAATCCCCGTGGTACCGCGGCACGGTGGTATTTATGCTTAATCCCCCTCGCCGTTAAGCCTTCGCTTTATGGTGGCAGCAGCCGGAGAGGTTATCAATGATCGGGCATTCGGCGCTGTCATCGCCAGGGCAACTCTCCGCCAGTGCCAGCAAATGCAAGCGCATGGCCTGCAGCTCGCTGATATGCCGCTCAATGTCCGCGACCTTTTCTAAGGTACGCTTTTTCACATCTGCGCTATGACGCGCCGGATCGTTAAACAGATTCACCAGTTCGCCGCACTCTTCGAGATTAAAACCCACCTGGCGTGCCTGGCGCAGCAGCGTAAGTTCATTCAGATGCTGTTGGTTGTATGTGCGATAGCCATTTTCGCTACGCAGCGGCGGCGTCACTAAGCCTTTTTCTTCATAAAAGCGTATCGCTTTGCTGGTCAAACCGGTTCTTTTCGCAACATCGCTAATATTCACATTTCCCCCGCGGATCTTGTTGGTACTGAGCCCATTATAGCCCAGATTGTCCTGATGATTTACCCGAGAACCCTGCACATTTCCCACCCTCACCGCGATGCACAAATCCTTTTAATTCACATTGTTATATCCGATTTAGATCACATTTATGCATTTAATGACTGCACGAAATTGACTCAAATCAAAAGATATATTGGTTCTACATCTTTCATCTTGAACAAAGGGAAACAATTTTATATATAAACGCGAATGATAATGATGATCATTTACATTCAATAAAGGTTCTCTTATGTTGCCACGGAATAACCAAAGGCCATTTATTCTTTCAGCCCTGACATTATGCATGTCCGGCGCCGCTTTTGCAGCTACCTCTCCAACACACGCTTCTACGTCCGACGAAGACACGGTTATCGTCACGGCTAACCGCACAGAAAGTAGCCTTTGGGATAGCCCAGCAACCATACAGGTTATCGATCGCCAGACGCTGCAAAACTCCACCAGCGTTTCTATTGCTGATGATTTACAAGATATTCCCGGCGTCGAAGTCACCGATAACGCCCTCGCAGGGCGGAAACAAATTCGTATCCGTGGCGAAGCGTCTTCGCGGGTGCTGATTTTGATCGACGGCCAGGTCGTCAGTTACCAACGTGCCGGACAAAACTACGGAGCCGGTTTGCTGATTGACGAATCCGCGCTGGAACGGATTGAAGTGGTCAAAGGCCCCTATTCTGTCCTCTACGGTTCGCAGGCGATTGGCGGTGTCGTAAACTTTATTACCAAAAAAGGCGGTGATAAGCCTCTCGGCGGCAGCGTTAAGGCTGTTTATAACTCCGCAACGGCAGGATGGGAAGAGTCGGCAGCGGCCTGGGGGAGCATCGGAAACTTTGACTACCGCATCAATGGCAGCTATTCCGACCAGGGGGACCGCGATACGCCTGACGGAAGATTGCCCAACACCAACTTCCGTAATAACGGCCAGGGCGTATGGCTGGGTTACAACTTCGATCGCCACAAAATTGGGCTCTCCCTCGATCGCTACAAACTGTCTACTCAAACCTGGTTTGACGATCCAGAGGGCCAGTTCGACGACTTTAGCGTCAAAATACCTAAGCTGGAACGCGAGAAAATCGGTCTTTTCTACGACTACGCGGCCGATGGGGGTTACCTGAAGAACATCCATGTTGACGCATACAGCCAGACAATAGAGCGCAAATTTGAAAACCGGGTCAAAACGACCCAGGTTATCCCCAGCCCGATGATTAAAGCGCTGACGGTCAGCAATCAGACCAATACCAACGACAAACAGTATACCCAAGGGGTAACGCTACAGAGCAACTTCTCCCTGCCTGCTAACAACGAGCTGGTGATTGGCACTCAATATCAGCATGACAAAATAAAACAGGACACGGACGGCAGTACGCGCCAGACCGCAGCTACCGGCTTCTTCGATACGCAAACACGTACCCTGTCATACAACGAAGCGGAGCAAAGCAACACCTCATTGTTCGCGCAAAACGACTGGCGCTTTGCCGATGACTGGACGTGGACCGTAGGCGCACGCCAGTACTGGCTGTCTTCGAAGCTCAAGCGCAACGATACGCAAACCCTGCAAAGCAGCGGCAGCACCTGGCAATCCACCGGAGGAAATTCCGTTCACGATGATGAACTGGTGACCTCAACCAGCCTACGCTATTCCGGTTTTAAAGATCTTGAACTTCGGGCTGCATATGCCCAGGGCTATGTCTTCCCCACGCTGACTCAGCTGTTTATGCAGACGTCCGCAGGCGGCAGCGTAACCTACGGCAATCCAAACCTGAAGGCGGAACACTCGAATAACTATGAGCTGGGTGCACGGTATAAAGGGAATATGTGGCTGATTGACGGCGCCATTTATTACTCCGAAGCCAAAGACTATATCGCCAGCCTGGCCTGTTCAGGTCAACCCGTATGCAGCGGTAATACCACCTCTTCACGGGGCGGCTATTACTACTACGACAACATCGATCGGGCCAAAACCTGGGGCATGGAACTCACCGCAGAATACAACGGCTGGGCAGTTTCACCTTACCTGAGCGGTAATCTCATTCGCCGTCAGTACGAAGGCAATACCCTTAAAACCTGGGATACCGGCGAACCCACTCTGACCGGGCGCGTCGGCCTGAAACATACCTGGTTGATGAACGCCGCTAACCTGACGTCCGATGTCTTTATCCGCGCGGCGTCCAGCGCCAAAGATAATACCGGCACCACGGAAATCAACTACCCAGGCTGGGCCACGCTTAACCTTGCATTCAACACCGAGTTCGGTCCGCAGGATCAGTATCAGGTCAACCTCGCGCTCAACAACCTGACCGACAAGCGTTACAGAACCGCGCATGAATCTATTCCAGACGCTGGTTTCAATGCCGCCGTTGGCTTTGCGTGGAATTTCTGACGATGAAAAAACTCTTGATTGGCTTACTGAGCCTCGCCTGCGTTTTCAGTGCCCAGTCCGCCGACCGCCTGGTGGTGGCGGGCGGCTCTCTTAGCGAACTGATATACGCCATGGGCATCGGCAACCGGGTGGTCGGCGTTGATGAAACCACCTCGTATCCACCCGAAACTGCCGCACTCCCGCATATCGGCTACTGGAAGCAGTTAAGCAGCGAGGGCATTTTATCGCTGCATCCGGACAGCTTTATCACCTGGCAGGATGCTGGCCCTCAAATCGTGTTGGATCAGTTGCGGGCGCAAAAAGTTAACGTCGTGACGTTGCCGCGCGTACCGGCCACCGTCGAACAGATGTACGCCAACATTCGGGAACTGGCTCAAACCCTGCGCATTCGCGAACAAGGTGAGACGTTGATCGATCGCATACGTCAACGTCTGGATCGCGTTCAGCACAACGTGGCAGCGAAAAACGCGCCGGTCAAAGCCATGTTCATTCTCTCCGCTGGCGGCAGCGCGCCACAGGTCGCCGGAAAAGGCAGCGTAGCCGATGCCATTATGACCCTCGCAGGCGCACAAAATGTCGCCACCCATGCGCAGTATAAAAGCTACAGCGCGGAATCGCTGATCGCCGCCAACCCAGAGGTGATCGTGGTGACGTCGCAAATGGTGGATGGCGGTCTGGCTCGTCTGAGCGCGATTGCCGGTATTACCCACACTGCGGCCTGGAAAAACCAGCGCATTGTGGCGGTTGACCAGGCGCTAATTCTGGGTATGGGGCCGCGCGTCGCCGATGCGGTTGAAGCCCTGCACCAGCAATTCTGGCCTCACTAACTGGATTTATAAAGAACAATGAAAACTGAACACTCGCTGGATCTCACCGCGCATTTTGCGCTCGAGGGAAGTCAGCCATTTAAGGATCGCCGCGCCACGATGCCCTGGCGTGGGGCGATCCCGGTAGCCAAAGAGCTATTGTCACAAACCTGGCAGGAGGTCATCAGCCAGCCAACCCCACCGCGGAAACGGTTGGTGTACTTGCATATCCCTTTCTGTGCAACACATTGTACTTTCTGCGGTTTTTATCAAAACCGCTTTGAAGAGGATCACTGCGCCCGCTACACCAACGCGCTATTACGCGAAATAGAGATGGAAGCCGATAGCGCATTGCATCAGTCGGCCCCGATTCACGCCGTCTATTTTGGCGGCGGTACACCGTCTGCGCTGTCGGCACGGGATCTGGCCAGAATCATCACCGCACTACGTGACAAGCTACCGCTGGCGCCGGACTGCGAAATCACCATTGAGGGGCGGGTACTCAATTTTGACGATGCGCGAATAGATGCCTGCCTTGACGCTGGCGCCAATCGATTTTCGATCGGCATTCAGTCATTTAACAGCCGGATCCGCAAGAAAATGGCGCGCACTTCGGACGGCCCGACCGCGATGGCCTTTATGCAGGGGTTGGTAAAACGGGATCGAGCCGCCGTGGTCTGCGATCTGCTGTTTGGTCTGCCAGGACAGGACGCAAAGGTGTGGAGCGAGGATCTGGCGATTGCCCGCGACATCGGCCTCGACGGCGTAGATCTTTATGCGCTGAACCTGCTCCCTAATACACCGCTTGGCAAAGCGGTTGAAACCGGGCGCACAACGGTTCCCTCTCCTGCCGAACGTCGCGACCTCTATCTTCAGGGCTGCGATTTTATGGACAGCGCGGGCTGGCGCTGCATCAGCAACAGCCACTGGGCGCGCACCACACGGGAACGCAATCTGTACAACCTGCTGATTAAACAGGGCGCAGACTGTCTGGCATTCGGTTCTGGCGCAGGAGGGTCAGTCAATGGCTATTCCTGGATGGTCGAGCGCAATCTGACCACATGGCATGAATCCATCGCCGCCGGAAAAAAACCGCTCATGATGATGATGCGCACCGCTGAGCGTGGTTTCCAGTGGCGACACACCCTCCAGGCCGGTATTGAAACGGCCCGCGTCCCGCTGGATGAACTGACACCTCATGCACAAAAACTGACCCCGCTACTGACCCAGTGGCATCACGCAGGACTGACGCGAGATGCCAGCACCTGTGTACGCCTGACCAATGAAGGGCGTTTTTGGGCGAGCAATATTTTGCAGTCTCTTGATGAACTGATTCAAACACTTAACACGCCGCGTATTGCGGTAGAGCAACCATAAAAGGAGTGAAGTATGAGCCATGTCTCTTTACAGGATTTTTTGAAAACTGAGCCGGACGGTACGCTGGAAGCTATCGCAGCCCAGTACAACACCACGCTGCTGGAGGTGGTGAAAAACCTCCCCTCCCCGACGCTGGTTTCCGGCGATCAATTTGATACCGTCTGGGAAACCGTCAGCGAATGGGGCAAAGTCACCACCCTGGTCCATACTGCTGATGTCATTCTGGAATTCACCGGTGAATTACCTTCCGGATTCCACCGCCACGGTTACTTCAACCTGCGCGGCAAAAAAGGCATGACCGGTCATATCAAGGCAGAAAACTGCACACATATCGCCCTGATTGAACGCAAATTTATGGGCATGGACACCGCGTCCATTCTCTTCTTTAACCAGGCGGGTAGCGCTATGTTCAAAATTTTCCTCGGTCGGGATGAGCATCGTCAGCTACTGGCCGACCAGGTCAGCGCCTTTCACGCGCTGTCTTCATCCTTAAAGGAACATGCCTGATGGCTCCATGGCTCATTTTTGGTGCAGGTGGTAGCGGCGTCGGCGCGAAAACACTGGCACTCGCACTGGCGGAACAACGTCCGGTGATTGCCGTCGTTCGCAACGCGCAGGTCGCTGCCGGGTTGCAGGAAAAAGGTGTGCAGGTCTTCATTGGCGACGCCTGCGACAGCCAGGTCACCGCCTGTGCCTGTCGCGCAGCGGGTCAACATGCCACGGTGATCTCCTCCATGGGCGGTGCCCAGGATTATCTGGCGCACAGAACCGTCATTGATGAAGCAGAAAAAGCGGAGATCAAACGCATGATTCTGGTGACTTCGCTTGGCTGTGGCGACAGTTGGCCCTTTTTGTCCCCACGCGCCAGGGCCGCATTTGGTCGGGCGGTACGCGAAAAATCGTTGGCTGAAAGCTGGCTACAAACCAGTCAACTGGACTACGCCATTCTCCGCCCCGGCGGTTTGCTGAACGGTGCAGCCACAGGTCAGGCGCAACGGATACAGGCCGAGGAGTGCCATGGTTTTGTGATGCGTGCAGATGTTGCAAGGCACATTCACGAACTGGCTACAGCCCCGTCACTCAATAACCAGATTTACAGTTTGGTTGAGCCAGGACTGAAACCCGCGTAAACCCCTCGCGGCGCGGGAACTTCGCGCCGCAAAGACGTTATGGAGCGTTGCGTGCTTAAGGACTCGCTTTCTTCCGTCAGCATTCTGACGGGTCTTTCTCTGTTGTTGGTCGCTCTGATGCTCTTCGGAGCCAGCCAGGGGGCGCTGAACATTAGCTTCAGCGCGCTGTTCAACGACGAATACCGTGACATCTGGTTGAACATCCGTTTGCCCCGTGTGTTGCTGGCCGTTCTGGTAGGCGCAGCGCTGGCAACGGCAGGGGTTATCATGCAGGGGCTTTTTCGCAATCCGATGGCCGATCCTGGCCTGCTTGGTGTCAGTAGCGGCTCCGCGCTGATGGTCGGTATCGCGATAGTTATCCCCTTTTCGTTTCCCGTGGTGCTGGTGCTGTATGAGCAGATGATTTTTGCCGTCGCGGGCAGCATGGTGGTCTGCACGATTATTTTCCTGATAAGCCAGCGTCATAGCCACGGCGGAATGATGCAACTGCTGTTAGCCGGTATCGCTATCAATGCTTTGTGCGGTTCGGCTATTGGCGTACTGAGCTATGTGGGCGATGAGCAACAGCTACGTCAACTTACGCTGTGGATGATGGGCAATCTCGGCCAGGCCCAGTGGCCAACGCTGCTGGTTGCCAGTACCTTTGTTCTTCCAGCCATTGCTGTCACCGTCTGTATGGCGGGCACGCTTAATTTGCTGCAATTGGGTGATGAAGAGGCGCATTACCTCGGCGTGAACGTCAAACGTAAGCGCCAGCAGTTACTGTTGCTCAGCTCGCTACTGGTTGGTGCTGCCGTTTCCGTCAGCGGCGTAATTGGTTTTATTGGCCTGGTGATCCCACATCTGATCAGAATGACTACCGGCGCCGATCATCGCTGGTTGATTCCCTGCTCGACGCTGGCGGGCGCCTGTCTACTCCTGATTGCCGATACGCTGGCCCGCACTCTGGTGCAGCCTGCCGAAATGCCCGTTGGTCTGTTAACCAGCCTGATCGGAGGACCGTATTTTCTGTGGTTAATACTGCGTAGCCGGAGGGTGTCATGATCGTTGCTGAAAATCTGGTTTACCACATTCAGGGCAGACGATTGACCGACGATGTTTCCCTGACGCTACCTGAAGGAGAGATTATCGCGATTCTTGGCCCGAATGGCGCCGGGAAATCAACGCTGCTACGCCAGCTCACGGGTTATCTGCAACCTCACAGTGGGCGCTGTAGCTTATTCGGCAAGCCGCTGAACGAATGGTCAATCACCGAGCTGGCAAAAACCCGTGCCGTGATGCGCCAGAACAGTCATATGGCCTTCCCGTTTAGCGTGCAGGAGGTTATTCGCATGGGCAGGCATCCGTATCGCACGCGCAATACGGGCGATGAAACGGAACACATCATGACGTTGTGCGACTGCCAGGCGCTGGCCGCGCGCGATTACCGGCATCTGTCGGGAGGAGAACAACAGCGGGTACAGCTGGCACGTCTGCTGGTTCAGCTTTGGGAGCCCGAGCCTCGGCCCAAATGGTTATTTCTCGATGAACCCACCTCCGCCCTGGATATTCACCACCAGCAGCACCTTTTTCGTCTGCTGCGTCGCCTGGTGCGTGAACGGCAGTTTAGCGTCTGCTGCGTCCTGCACGATCTCAACCTCGCAGCGCGTTATGCCGACCGCGTGGTATTGATGGAACGCGGCAGGATTGTTGATAACGGGTATCCGCAGGATGTCCTGAAGCAACGGGCGCTGAACGCGCTGTACGGTGCCGATCTCACAGTCATAAATGAACCGGAGCATCGAACGCCGCTTATCGTCCTCAATCAATAACAGACCGGGAACGCTCTGAGGTGACGTTCCCGTTTTTTCCCCCTTCGCCCCTTTTTTCATCTTTTCTAAAAACACCCTTGACCTTCCCCTTGCTGGAAGGTTTAACCTTTATCACAGTCAGTTAAACCTGCAATGAAGGAGTTGGTTATGTCTCAAACAATCGATCTAACCCTGGACGGTTTGTCCTGTGGTCACTGCGTAAAACGCGTTAAAGAAAGTCTGGAACAACGTCCGGATGTTGAGCAAGCGGATGTCTCCGTGACAGAGGCGCATGTTACCGGGAGCGCCAGCGCAGAAGCGCTGATTGAAACCATCAAACAAGCCGGTTACGGCGCGGAGTTAAGCCACCCAAAGGCTAAACCGCTGACGGAGTCATCAATCCCGTCGGAAGCACTGGCAGCGGTCCCTTCCGAGCTTCCGGCAGCTACGGCTGATGATGACAGCCAACAGTTGCTGTTAAACGGCATGAGCTGCGCCAGTTGTGTGACCCGTGTACAAAATGCATTGCAAAGCGTACCGGGTGTCACCCAGGCACGGGTAAACCTGGCGGAACGCACTGCGCTGGTAATGGGCAGTGCCTCCGCCGCAGATTTAGTGCAGGCGGTAGAAAAAGCAGGTTACGGCGCAGAAGCCATTGAAGATGATGCTAAGCGCCGCGAGCGTCAGCAAGAAACCGCCGTGGCAACCATGAAACGTTTTCGCTGGCAGGCGGCCGTCGCGCTGCTGCTGGGTATCCCTGTCATGGTATGGGGAATGATTGGCGACAACATGATGGTGAGCGATGACAACCGCAGCCTGTGGCTGACGATTGGTCTGGCAACGCTTGCGGTGATGGTTTTCGCGGGCGGTCACTTTTACCGCAATGCGTGGAAAAGCCTGATGAACGGCACCGCGACTATGGATACGTTGGTCGCGCTGGGTACAGGGGTGGCATGGCTCTATTCCATGAGCGTCAACCTCTGGCCGCAATGGTTCCCGATGGAAGCGCGACACCTCTATTATGAAGCCAGCGCCATGATTATTGGTCTGATTAACCTCGGACACATGCTAGAAGCGCGGGCTCGCCAGCGCTCGTCCAAAGCGCTGGAAAAACTGCTTGATTTGACGCCACCGACCGCACGCGTCGTTACTGACGAAGGTGAAAAGAACGTGCCGCTGGCAGACGTTCAGGCGGGAATGTTGTTGCGCCTGACCACCGGCGACCGCGTGCCAGTCGATGGAGAAATTACGCAGGGCGAAGCCTGGCTAGATGAAGCGATGCTGACCGGTGAGCCGATTCCGCAGCAAAAAGGTGAAGGCGATAGCGTCCACGCCGGTACGGTCGTACAGGACGGCAGCGTGCTGTTCCGCGCCAGCGCCGTTGGCAGCCACACCACGCTGTCACGCATTATTCGTATGGTGCGTCAAGCGCAAAGCAGCAAACCGGAAATTGGCAAACTGGCCGACCGTATCTCCTCGGTGTTCGTTCCGGTCGTGGTCGCCATTGCGCTGGTCAGTGCGGCTATCTGGTATTTCTTTGGACCAGCACCGCAGATTGTCTATACGCTGGTCATTGCCACCACCGTTCTGATTATCGCCTGCCCTTGTGCGTTGGGTCTGGCAACGCCGATGTCGATTATTTCCGGCGTGGGGCGTGCCGCTGAGTTTGGGGTACTGGTACGCGATGCCGATGCGCTGCAGCGCGCCAGCACGCTCGATACTCTCGTCTTTGATAAGACCGGGACGCTGACTGAAGGCAAACCGCAGGTTGTCGCCATCAAAACGTTTGGCAACACCGATGAAGCGCGGGCAATTCGTCTGGCTGCAGCCCTTGAACAGGGTTCCAGCCACCCGCTGGCAAGGGCGATTCTGGACAAAGCTGGCGATGTCTCGCTGCCGCAGGTCAACGGTTTCCGTACGCTGCGCGGGTTAGGCGTCAGTGGCGAGACCGAAGGTCATACGTTGCTGCTGGGAAATCAGGCTCTGCTCAATGAACAGCAGGTTGATACCACTGAAATGGAAGCTGAAATCACCGCTCAGGCTTCCCAGGGTTCAACTCCGGTCCTGTTGGCGATTGATGGTAAAGCGGCGGCGCTGTTAGCGGTTCGTGATCCACTGCGTAGCGACAGCGTGGCAGCGCTCCAGCGCCTGCACCGCGCCGGGTATCGTTTGGTGATGCTGACCGGCGACAACCCAACGACCGCCAACGCTATTGCCAAAGAGGCGGGTATTGACGAGGTGATTGCGGGTGTTCTGCCGGACGGTAAGGCCGAGGCGATCAAGCGTCTGCAGAGCCAGGGGCGTCAGGTCGCCATGGTCGGTGACGGTATCAACGATGCGCCTGCGCTGGCTCAGGCCGATGTAGGGATCGCCATGGGTGGCGGCAGCGATGTGGCGATTGAAACAGCCGCGATTACGCTGATGCGTCATAGCCTGATGGGCGTTGCGGATGCGCTGTCTATCTCCCGGGCAACGCTACGCAATATGAAGCAGAACCTGCTCGGCGCGTTTATCTACAACAGCATCGGCATCCCGGTTGCCGCTGGGATTCTGTGGCCGTTCACCGGCACGCTGCTCAACCCGGTAGTCGCCGGGGCGGCGATGGCGCTTTCTTCCATCACCGTGGTGAGCAACGCGAACCGACTGCTGCGCTTCAAACCTAAAGAGTAACCCTTTGCCGGATGGCGCTATCAACTGCGCCATCCGGCAATTCACACATTGCGACTTTTCCGGCCACGCGCTAGCATGGTTCTCCACTTAGGGAGGTCGTATGGATTTGTTATACCGGGTAAAAGCATTATGGTCTGCACTGCGCGGCAACCACTATACCTGGCCTGCCATCGACATCTCTTTGCCCGGCAACCGCCATTTTCATCTGATTGGCAGCATTCACATGGGCAGCCGCGATATGGCGCCTCTGCCTGCCAAATTACTCAAAAAGCTCAAGCATGCCGATGCGCTGATTGTCGAAGCGGATGTTTCCGGTGACGACGCGCCGTTTGCCAACCTTCCGACCTATGCTGCACTCGAAGAACGTCTCAGCCCGGAGCAGTTAGAAAACCTGCGTAAAGTCACCAACGAACTGGGCATTTCCCCATCCCTGTTATCTACTCAGCCGTTGTGGCAAATTGCCATGGTATTACAGGCAACGCAGGCACAGCAGCTGGGGCTGCGAGCGGAATACGGGATTGATTATCAACTGTTGAATGCGGCTAAACAGGCGCATAAACCGATAATCGAACTGGAAGGCGCATCCAGTCAAATCGAGCTGTTATGTCAGTTGCCTGATAACGGACTGGCCCTGTTGGATGATACTCTGACGCATTGGCATACCAATGCCAGACTGCTACAGCAGATGATGGGCTGGTGGCTTGAAACGCCGCCGCGCAATAGCGAACTGACGCTTCCCAATACCTTTAGCCAGTCGTTGTATGACGTATTGATGCATCAACGCAACACAGCCTGGCGCGATCGGCTCAGAGCGATGCCTGCTGGTCACTACGTCGTGGCCGTTGGCGCGCTGCATTTATACGGAGAAGGAAATTTGCCGGAGATGTTACGGTAAAAAAATGGCCAATATCTCTATTGGCCCGTCAAAGAGGAATTTCATCATTATTATGATCCCGGCGCTTAAAGCGTCGGTGTAGTTCGATTGTCGCTCAAAGTCATCATCCTGCCAATACTATTGCGCAAGATGGTACTATTTTTTAGACAGACATCAGGCGTATGCTTGAGTCGTATTTTGTCTGGGCCAGGAAAATTGCTATGACACCCGCCGTTAAATTACTCGAAAAAAACAAAATTTCTTTCCAGATCCACACCTACGATCACGATCCGTCCGAGACGAACTTTGGTGATGAAGTGGTGCGAAAGTTAGGTCTGAACGCGGACCAGGTTTACAAAACGCTGCTGGTTGCCGTGAATGGCGACATGAAGCATCTGGCGGTCGCCGTCACACCGGTAGCAGGTCAACTGGATCTCAAAAAGGTTGCCAAAGCATTGGGTGCCAAAAAGGTCGATATGGCCGATCCCATGGTCGCGCAACGCACTACCGGCTATCTGGTAGGCGGTATCAGCCCGCTGGGGCAGAAAAAAAGATTGCCGACGCTTATCGACGCGCCAGCCCAAACGTTTGACACCATTTATGTTTCCGGCGGCAAACGCGGGCTGGATATCGAACTGGCAGCGAGCGACCTGGCGAAAATTCTGGATGCGAAATTCGCCGATATCGCCCGCCGGGATTAAGCGGTTATAGAATGAATGCCTGATGGCGCGCAGCTTTAAGGCCTACAAATCGCACTGACCTGTAGGCCGGATAAGGTGCCAGCACCGCCATCCGGCACTCCGCCCTGTTACTGCCAGCTCACCTCACCCTTCGGCTCATACGCACTGGCATCCAGCGGTGAGTTCTTCTGCACGTACTCTTTCAGCACTTCCGCATCAATAAACCCGGTATTCACATAGCCTGGTTTGTTATCAATGCGCGGATAGCCATCACCGCCGGTGGCGTTGAAGCTCAGCGTTGCCATACGATAGGTTTTGGCTGGGTCAACAGGTTCGCCTTTGATTTTCAAATCGTTAAGTTTGCCGTCTTTCGCTACAAAGCTGACGTTGGCAAACTGCGGGTAGGCTCCGGAGTCCGGCTTCATTTGCGCCACCGCGGTCAGATAATCAATCACTTCTTTCCCGCTCATATCGGCGTACACCACGATGTTGCCAAACGGCTGTACCTTCAGCACGCTCTTATAGGTGATATCGCCGCCTTCGATGGAGTCACGGATACCGCCGCCGCTCATCACGCCAAAATCAGCGCTGGTTCGCGCTATTTGCGCAGCCAGCAGCAAGTGCCCCATGTTGGTTTGCACGAAACGGACTTTGCTACGGTCGCCTTCGAGGCGCGCATTGACGCTACCGATTTTCACGTCGAGCTGCGCTTTACCTTTATTCTGGAACGGCGTCAGCAGCGAAAGCATTTGCTGATTTTCAACAATCTCCGGGGTGTAGAGTACGCGCTCACTTTTACCGTTGTCCCAGGTCACTTTTTTCTTCAGATTAACGGGAATGAGCTGGTAGTTAACCATTTTCATTTCGCCGTTACGGAACTCAAAGTCCGCCCGGCCCACGTATTTCCCCCACTCGTGGGCCTGTACAATCCAGATCCCATTTTGCTTATCTGGCGCACACGGCGTACCCGGTACGTAATCAACCTGCTTCTTATTTTCCGCAGCCATACACACCGGATCCTGCGAGTGGCCACCGACAATCATCGCCAGCGAACCTGCTGGCAGGCTGCGCGCCATTTCGACATCGCCAGGGGCGTTCGAGCCGTGGTTGCCATTGTCATAATGTCCCATATGGGTGGTCGCGATAATGATGTCTGGCTTTTCCCCCATATTCAGTTCCTGAATAACCAGTTTGGCTTCATCAGCAGGTTTACGGAATTCGATATCGGTAAAGAACTCAGGGTTGCCAATTTTCGCCGTATCGTCAGTGGTTAAACCAAGTACGGCAATTTTTAAATCCTGGCGCTTAAAGATGGCCCACGGCTTAAATAAACGCTCGCCGGTGCTTTTCTGATAAATATTGGCCGAGAGAAACGGAAATTTGGACCATTTTTCCTGCTGCCGCAATACGCTAAGCGGATTATCAAACTCGTGGTTTCCGACCGCCATCGCGTCATAGCCAATCAGGTTCATCCCGCGAAAATCAGGTTCCGCATCCTGCAGATCGGACTCCGGTACGCCGGTATTAATATCACCACCAGAAAGCAGCAGTACGCTGCCCCCTTCCTCAGCCACCTCTTTACGAATACCGTCCACCAGCGTTTTTTGCGCCGCCAGTCCGTATTCCCCATATTCGCTACGCCAGAAGTGACCGTGATGATCGTTGGTATGCAGAATGGTAATTTTGTAGGTTTTATCTTTTTCGTACGCTTGCGCTGGCTGACCTGCCAGCGTAAATGCGGCTAATAACGCTAGCGCCACGCCCCGTTTTAAAAACTTCATATTTCTCTCCCTGAGCCAAAATCAACGACTGAAATTACAATGATATGAAATAATAGTCGAAAATGTTTTCAGAAATGAGACTTCCTTCAAACACCTTCCGCAGGTATGTTAGTCAGGTAATAATAACAAATTAGATTACCCTCATAATCGCAACCCAAACAGAAGTGACTTTCTATGGCAATAAGTGAACCAACCCAGCCTGTGGCTGGCGCGTCAGCGTCGGTTGCTAAAGCACGCACCTCATTTGGCATTTTAGGAGCGATCAGCCTCTCCCATTTGCTAAACGATATGATTCAGTCGCTGATCCTGGCGATTTATCCGCTATTGCAGTCAGAGTTCTCGCTGACGTTTATGCAGATCGGGATGATCACCCTAACCTTCCAGCTAGCTTCTTCGCTGCTGCAACCGGTGGTGGGTTACTGGACGGACAAATATCCGATGCCATGGTCGCTGCCCATAGGAATGTGCTTCACGCTGAGCGGGCTTGTTTTGCTGGCCATGGCCGGCAGCTTCCATATGGTGCTGCTCGCCGCGGCGCTGGTTGGCACCGGCTCTTCGGTATTTCACCCGGAATCGTCCCGTGTGGCGCGTATGGCCTCCGGCGGTCGCCACGGCCTTGCCCAGTCGATTTTCCAGGTTGGCGGCAACTTCGGCAGCTCACTGGGACCGTTGCTGGCGGCTGTCATCATCGCGCCATATGGTAAGGGTAATGTGGCCTGGTTTGTTCTGGCTGCGCTATTAGCGATTGTCGTCCTGGCGCAAATCAGCCGTTGGTATGCCGCGCAGCATCGGATGAGTAAAGGAAAGCCGAAGGTCGCTATCGTTAATCCGTTGCCGCGTAATAAAGTGGTGCTGGCTGTAAGCATCCTGCTGGTACTGATTTTCTCCAAATACTTCTATATGGCGAGTATCAGCAGCTATTACACCTTTTATCTGATGCAAAAATTCGGATTATCGGTACAAAACGCCCAGTTTCACCTGTTTGCCTTCCTGTTTGCCGTCGCGGCCGGGACGGTGATTGGCGGACCATTAGGCGATAAAATTGGCAGAAAATATGTTATTTGGGGGTCTATCCTCGGCGTTGCGCCATTTACCCTCGTTTTACCCTACGCAACGCTGGAATGGACCGGGATTTTAACCGTGATCATTGGTTTTATCCTCGCATCGGCGTTTTCTGCTATTCTGGTTTACGCACAGGAGCTGCTTCCTGGGCGTATCGGCATGGTTTCTGGGTTATTTTTTGGTTTTGCCTTCGGCATGGGCGGCTTGGGAGCCGCGGTGCTAGGGCTGATAGCCGACCATACCAGCATCGATTTGGTCTACAAAATATGTGCTTTCCTGCCACTTCTGGGGATACTGACCATATTCTTACCTGATAACCGACACAAAGCCTGATTTTCTGACGGCCAAAAGTAAATTTTGGCCGTCATTACTTACAGTAGCCATCAGCCTTTACCTCTCACATATCACCGTACTTTTCCGATCCGTGCTTTTTTACGCTTAAAATCCCGTTTTCTTCAAAATTCAATAATTATTCATAAACATAAACATTAAAATTGTCATAAACTATTACTCGTAGTTTGGGTTTTTAGGATCATCACAGCAACCAAAGGAGACGGAATGCATCACGCCACCCCGCTTATCACCACCATTGTCGGCGGCCTTGTGCTCGCTTTTATATTAGGCATGATTGCCAATAAACTACGTATTTCTCCTCTGGTGGGATATCTGTTAGCGGGCGTTCTGGCCGGTCCATTTACACCTGGTTTTGTTGCTGATACTAAGCTCGCGCCTGAACTGGCCGAGCTTGGCGTTATTCTGCTGATGTTCGGCGTCGGGCTGCACTTTTCCCTGAAGGATTTGATGGCGGTAAAGTCAATCGCCATTCCCGGCGCGATTGCCCAGATAGCAGTGGCAACGCTGCTGGGTATGGCGCTTTCAGCTGTATTAGGCTGGTCGCTGATGGTGGGGATCGTGTTTGGTCTGTGTCTTTCAACCGCCAGCACCGTGGTGCTACTGCGTGCGCTTGAAGAACGACAGCTCATTGACAGCCAGCGCGGGCAAATCGCCATTGGCTGGCTGATTGTCGAAGATCTGATGATGGTGCTGACGCTGGTTCTCCTGCCAGCCGTCGCCGGAATGCTGGAAAAAGAAGATGTCGGCTTCGCTTCGCTGGCCGTCGATATGGGCATTACCATCGGTAAGGTGGTGGCGTTTATCGCGATTATGATGCTGGTGGGTCGTCGCCTGGTACCGTGGATTATGGCCCGCAGCGCCGCAACCGGTTCACGCGAACTGTTTACCCTCTCAGTCCTCGCCCTCGCCTTAGGTATCGCCTTCGGCGCAGTAGAGCTGTTTGATGTCTCCTTTGCGCTGGGCGCATTCTTCGCCGGTATGGTGCTGAATGAATCTGAGCTGAGCCACCGTGCGGCGCATGACACCCTGCCGCTGCGCGATGCGTTCGCCGTGCTGTTCTTCGTTTCCGTCGGAATGCTGTTCGATCCGTTAGTCCTGATCCAGCAACCGTTGGCAGTACTGGGCACGCTGGCGATTATCATCTTTGGTAAATCCCTTGCCGCCTATTTCCTGGTGCGCCTGTTTGGTCACTCTCAACGCACGGCGCTCACCATTGCCACCAGTCTGGCGCAGATTGGTGAATTTGCCTTTATCCTGGCGGGTCTGGGAATGGCGTTAAACCTGCTGCCGCAGGCCGGACAGAATCTGGTGCTGGCAGGGGCAATCCTGTCCATAATGCTCAACCCGGTGCTGTTCGCGGTGTTAGAAAAATATCTCGCCAAAACAGAAACGCTGGAAGAGCAGACTCTGGAAGAGGCTATCGAAGAAGAGAAGCAAATTCCGGTGGATATCTGCAATCACGCCCTGCTGGTTGGCTTTGGTCGCGTCGGCAGCCTGCTGGGTGAGAAATTGATGGCTGCGGGGATCCCGCTGGTGGTTATCGAAACCTCACGTACCCGGGTGGATGAACTGCGCGAGCGTGGGATCCGCGCGGTGCTAGGAAATGCCGCTAACGAAGAGATTATGAATCTGGCGCATCTGGATTGCGCACGCTGGCTGTTGCTAACCATTCCGAATGGCTATGAAGCGGGTGAAATTGTCGCTTCCGCTCGCGAGAAGTGCCCGTCGATTGAGATTATCGCCCGCGCACATTATGACGATGAGGTGGAATATATTACCGAGCGCGGCGCCAATCAGGTCGTCATGGGCGAGCGTGAAATCGCCCGCACCATGCTGGAGCTAATTGAAACACCGCCTGCCGGTGAAGTTGCTACCGCCAGTTAATGTTACGCGTAGGCCCGATAAGCGTAGCGCCATCGGGCAAGAACTCAGCGATCCCAGTACGACTCTTCAAGACTGTCTTCACGTTCCGGCAAACCGCGCGTCAGGCGCGGTGAATGCTGGTTCAGCACCTGGTAACTCACGCGGTTAGCATATTTACACACCTGGGCTAGCGACGAATAGGTCAGCCAGGTGAACTTGTGCTTGCTGGAGTTAGGCACGTTACTGCGGTGATAGCTGTTGGCGGTAATATCATGCAGCAATGCCGCCAGCGCGCCGTCGCCAGCACCGTTGGTATTCATTATCTTTTCAGGCCCGCCCATATACGGTGCAATGTGCGAATACACACGCAGCGGATTGGTACAGTCTTTATGGCGCATGGCGCGGCTGAATTCGTACTGATTGAATTCGGCAATCGCTCCAGGCAGCAGCGGATGCTGGGTTTTACGTTTGACTTCTTCTTCCGTAAAGCCCGCCATATACAGACCTGCCGGACCCGCAGTGCACAGCACCAGATCCACCCAATCCAGCGCTTTGTCGGACGCCAGTAGCGGATCGTTCTCGCCGGTCAGCGCTTCAGCCTCTTCTTCATTCATCGCCAGAATAGAGACATGCTCTTTGAGGAATGCCTGCCACCACTGCGGGTTATCGGCAATGACGAATTTGGTGCCCAGCGTCAGTACCACCGGCACATTGTGTTTTTTAGCGTATTCAATCGCCTTCATGGTCGCTTCCGGCATCGGCTCACCCGGCTCGCAGCGCACCAGATAGGACGTCAGCACCAACGCGGACGCTCCGGCAATTACCGATTCAGGGATGCTATCCGCCCGTAGCTTATTCATATGCCCAGGGCTAATGGCGAAGGTACGCTCTCCGGATTCACCAATCAGCGTAAAGCAACGACCAATCGGTCCATTAACGCCTTGCAGGTAGTTCAGATCGGTACGGCTGGAGGTATTGCATAAATAACGGTACGCATAGCTGCCAATCTCGATATTGCTGCACATCACGCCCAGCAGCACCGAGCGGTCATCCGCCAGCACGGAGTAGTTGTGCATCGTGTTACCGATCGTACCGCCCGCAAACTGATGGGTGATCAAATTTTCACGCACCAGTTCCTGATAGAGCGATTCTGCGACATCATCGGCAATCACCAGAGAATGCCCGGCGCTTAATCCATAACGTTTTACAAAGTCATCATCCACTTTGGCTTCAATATCCACCAACGTCTGGTCGATGCCCACCACCCAGGCTGCGCTGGTTTCATTTTCTGGCTGAATTTGTTGCAACAACGGATCGCGCGCGCTGACGGGAAAATAGTGTTTGGATTTACGTTTACCGGGAAATTTCATGGTCGATTTTACGGGTGGTTAACTGAGCGATGCATGGTAGCACATTCCCTGCTGCGCATGCGATGCGACGCTGAGTTTCAATATCGGACGGTGAGATCGCAGTTTATCCGGGATTAATTTCTACAATAACTCACCTTCACAAGGAGCGTTTTATGAAGCCGGAAAACAAAATCCCCGTACTCGACAAAATTTCGGATGAAATGAAAAGCGTGGTGAATTTTCATCGCGACGATTTGCCGCCGTGGCCCGCTGCCGATGACTTCGTGGCCCAGCGCCAACACTACATTCATGAGCGGCGACTGTGGAATGCCGATGCCCCGCAGATGCATACCCGAGAATGCGTGATTTCTACCGCGTGCGGCCCCGTTGCCACACGCATCTACGCTCCGCAGCCCCAAAGCCAGGCCACGCTGTATTACCTGCACGGCGGCGGTTTTATTCTCGGTAATCTGGATACCCATGACCGGATTATGCGTTTACTGGCGCACTACACCCAGTGCACAGTTATTGGCATCGACTATTCGCTGTCGCCGGAAGCGCGCTACCCACAAGCCATCGAAGAGATCGTCGCCGTTTGCCAGTACTATCATCAACATGCTGGCGACTATTCCCTCAATATCAATACGATTGGTTTTGCGGGCGATTCCGCCGGAGCCATGCTGGCGCTTGCCAGCGCGCTGTGGCTGCGGGATAAACGCATTGCCTGCGGCAAGGTGGCTGGCGTGCTGTTGTGGTATGGGCTTTACGGGCTGCAGGATTCACTGAGCCGACGGCTGATGGGCGGAGCGTGGGATGGGTTAACCCGCGAGGACTTGCAGATGTATGAAAACGCGTACCTACGTAGCGCTGACGATCGCGAGTCACCGTACTATTGCCTGTTTAATAACGACCTGACGCGCGACGTACCGCCGTGTTTTATCGCCGGTGCGGAGTTCGATCCACTGATTGACGATAGCCGCTTATTATTCCAGACGTTACAAGCGCATCAGCAGCCCTGCCAGTACAAAATGTATCCCGGTACGCTGCACGCCTTCCTGCACTATTCGCGGGTGATGAAAACCGCCGATGAAGCTCTGCAGGACGGCGCGCGTTTCTTTAAGCAACAGCTTTAGCGGTAGGCGGCGGTCAGTTTAACCATCATTTCGATATGTTCCGGTGTGGCATTCAACGCCGGAATATACTCATATTGCTTACCGCCAGCCTCAAGGAAAATTTCCCGGTTTTGCACCGCTATCTCTTCCAGCGTTTCGAGACAATCAGCCGCGAAGCCCGGACACATAACCTGGATATGTCGGGTTCCTTTCTCCGCCAGCATTTTTAGCGTTTCATCGGTATACGGCGTCAGCCAGGGTTCGCGGCCAAAGCGAGACTGGAAGGTCATCATGACTTTTTCCGGCGGCAGACCAAGCGCTGAAACCAGCTCACGCGTCGTATCGCGACAGCGCTGCGGGTAGTCATCGCCTTCATCGGCGTAGCGCTGCGGAATGCCGTGGTAGGAGAGCAGCAGTAAATCAGGTTCGCCATGTTGAGCGAATGAATCCCGGGCACTCTTGGCCAGCGCATCAATGTAGCTGCTGTCATCGGCGTAATCACGAATAAAAGAGACGCCGGGAATACCGCGTTTACGCGCTAAGATGCGCGCCAGCTCGTCCCAGACTGCTGCAACCGTCGAACAGGAATATTGCGGGTACAGCGGTAACACCACCATGTGTTCCACTCCGCTTGCCAACAGTTCATCGACCGCGCTTTCGAGCGATGGCGAACCGTAGCTCATCCCCAGCGCGACAGGGGTATCAGGCAGACGTTCTGCCAGCGCCTGCTGTTGCGCCTTGCTGTAGACCATCAGTGGGGAACCGTCTTCCATCCAGATTGACTGGTACAGCTTTGCCACACGCGGCGCTCGCAGCGGCAAAATCACACCACGCAGCAGCGGCCACCACAGCGCAGGGGACGTATCGACTACGCGTGGATCGCTTAAAAACTGGCGCAGGTAGCGCTTAACGGCTTCGGGAGTTGGGGCATCGGGAGTGCCGAGGTTTGCCAGCAGGATACCGGTTTTCGTCTGACGCATTACCGCCTCTTATCGATTCAAATTGTTGATAATTGTAGCGGAAAAGCGGTAAAGAAGAACTAATTGCTGTGAAAGGTAAGACGAGAATTTGCCTGATGGCGCTGCGCTTATCAGGCCTACGAGATATTGGCAGACCTGATAAGAGGTTTAATTACGCGAAAAAATTAGCCGAGGATTTTTTCCAGCGCTGCGCGCACGTCAGCCACGGCCTGAGTGCCGTCAACTTTCGCGTATTTGGTGTTACCCGCCTGCGCTTCTTTAGAGTAGTAGCCGATCAGCGGTGCGGTCATCTGATGGTATTCCACCAGGCGCTTACGTACGGTCTCTTCCTGATCGTCTTTACGGGTGGTCAGCTCTTCGCCGGTCACGTCGTCTTTGCCTTCAACCTTAGGCGGGTTGAATTTGATGTGGTAAACGCGGCCAGAAGCAGCGTGTACGCGGCGACCGACGATACGGTCAACGATCAGTTCGTCAGGTACGTCAAACTCCAGAACGTAGTCCACGTTGATGCCCGCTTCTTTCATGGCGTCTGCCTGCGGAATAGTACGCGGGAAGCCATCAAGCAGGAAACCATTACGGCAGTCTTCCTGAGCAATACGCTCTTTTACCAGCGCGATCACCAGCTCATCAGTCACCAGCTTACCGGCGTCCATGATGTCTTTCGCTTGTTTGCCCAGCTCGGAGCCAGATTTCACGGCGGCACGCAGCATATCACCGGTGGAGATTTGCGGAATACCATACTTCTCCATGATGAACTGAGCCTGAGTTCCTTTACCCGCGCCCGGAGCGCCAAGCAGAATGATACGCATTACGAAAATCCCCTTAAAGGTTGTCGATATTTTTTAAAAAGCGCTAAACGATACCACCATCACGCAATTGGCTCAAGGAAGGTAGTCTACGCTGAAACGGTTAATGGCGGGAAAATTGAAAATAAGGAAAGAAATTGCCGGATGGCGGTGTAAACACCTTATCCGGCCTACGATCAAAAAGATGTTGTAGGCCGGATAAGCGTTAGCGCCATCCGGCATTACATTACAGGTATCAGGATACCAGCAACTGGTTCATACGACGGATGAACTGGTTCGGGTCTTCCAGCGTGCCGCGCTCAGCAAACAGCGCCTGATCCAGCAGCAGCTCAACCCACTCTTTGAACTGTGCTTCGTCCTGAGTATCCGCCGTGCGTTTTACCAGCACGTGGTCCGGGTTCAGTTCAAAGATATATTTCACTTCCGGTACGGCCTGGCCCGCAGCGGCAAAGAGTTTCGCCATCTGGGTGCTCATTTCATCCGCATCGGTGGTAACGATGGCTGGCGTGTCGGTCAGACGGTGAGTCAGACGCACTTCCTTCACGCGGTCACCCAGCAGGGTTTTCACACGCTCAACGAACGGCGTCAGCGCTTTTTCCGCTTCTTTTGCCGATTCGTCAACTTCATCCGCCAGCTTGTCGATGGACTCGTCAGCTTTAGCAACGGACTGGAATGCCTTACCGTCGAACTCGGTCAGGTAGTTCATCATCCACTCATCGATGCGGTCAGAAAGCAGCAGCACTTCGATGCCTTTCTTACGCAGCAGTTCCAGGTGCGGGCTGCTCTTCGCCGCCGCATAGCTGTCTGCAGTGATGTAGTAGATTTTCTCCTGCCCTTCTTTCATTCGCGACACGTAATCTTCCAGCGACACGGTTTGCGCGGAGGAGTCAGTGTGCGTAGACGCGAAGCGCATCAGTTTAGCGATCGTTTCCTGGTTGGCGTGGTCTTCCGCCGGGCCTTCTTTCAGCACCAGGCCGAATTGCTTCCAGAAAGTCTGGTATTTTTCCGCGTCGTCTTTCGCCAGTTTTTCCAGCATCTGCAGTACGCGTTTGGTCAGCGCGCTGCGCAGGTTACGGGTGACGGTGCTGTCCTGCAGGATCTCGCGAGAAACGTTCAGCGGCAGATCGTTAGAATCTATCAGACCACGGACAAAGCGCAGGTAGTTCGGCATGAACTGCTC
This sequence comes from Citrobacter sp. Cf116, assembly GCF_030336505.1. Lineage (NCBI taxonomy): Bacteria > Pseudomonadati > Pseudomonadota > Gammaproteobacteria > Enterobacterales > Enterobacteriaceae > Citrobacter > Citrobacter sp. Cf116. Next base: position 638,356 of record NZ_JAOWEQ010000040.1, read on the forward strand.
GGCATCGTCCATGATGAAGACACGCTGGACGTACAGTTTCAGACCATGCTTGTGATCGCGGTTCCACATATCCCACGGCGCCTGCGACGGGATATACAGCAGGCTGGTGTACTCCTGCTTACCTTCCACACGGTTGTGGCTCCAGGTCAGCGGGTCAGTGAAGTCGTGGGCGATGTGCTTGTAGAATTCGTTGTACTCGTCGTCTTTGATTTCCGACTTGTTACGCGTCCACAGCGCCTGCGCCTTGTTGATTTTTTCCCAGGAAACCACGGTCTCGCCGTCTTTCTCTTCGGATTTTTCGATCTCTACCGGCAGCGCGATATGGTCGGAATATTTGCTGATGATGGAACGTACGCGCCAGTCATCGAGGAACTCGTCTTCGCCTTCACGCAGATGCAGAGTGATTTCGGTACCACGGTCTTCTTTGGTAATATCAGCAACGGTGTACTCGCCTTCGCCCGCAGATTCCCAGAACACGCCGTTTTCCGGTTTATCACCCGCAGCACGGGTACGCACGGTGACTTTGTCCGCCACGATGAAGGCAGAGTAGAAACCAACCCCAAACTGACCGATCAACTGGCTGTCTTTCGCCTGATCGGAGCCCATGGATTCGAGGAAAGATTTGGTGCCGGATTTCGCAATGGTCCCCAGATGATCGATAACGTCATCACGGTTCATCCCCACGCCGTTATCGGCAATGGTCAACGTACGCTTATCTTTATCGAAGGAAACACGCACACGCAGCTCACCGTCACCTTCATACAGGTCCGGGTTAGACAGTGCGCGGAAACGCAGCTTGTCTGCCGCATCCGAGGCGTTAGAGATAAGCTCACGCAGGAAGATTTCTTTATTGGAATACAGAGAATGGATCATCAGGTGCAGAAGCTGTTTTACTTCTGACTGAAAACCACGAGTTTCTTGTCCTTTCATGTAGATCTACCTCAACAATGCCATATTCAATGGTAAAAACACGTTGAGGGTGAAATGGGGACAAGCGGGAAGGATTTCAAGCGGAAGCCGCCGTCGCGGCCTCCGTTTGTTCAGAATTTAATCTTGTGTCGTCCTGCCAGAGAGTGCGACAGCGTGGTGCCATCGACCATCTCCAGCTCGCCGCCTACCGGAACGCCATGGGCGATACGGCTGGCTTCAACGCCATATTGCATGCAAAGCTCAGCAATATAGTTGGCGGTCGCCTCTCCTTCGACCGTGGGATTGGTCGCCAGAATCAGTTCGTTGATTTGCTCAGACGCCAGTCGCTGTTCAAGACGATCCAGCCCGATATCATCAGGACCAATACCGTCCAGCGGCGACAGGTGTCCCATCAGCACGAAGTAACGTCCGGAAAATTGCCCGGTTTGCTCAATGGCGTAGATGTCCGCCGGACTCTCCACCACGCAAATCTGACCGTTTTCCTGGCGACGCGGGTTCGAACAGATGTTGCAGACGTCTTGCTCTGTGAAGGTGCGGCAATCGGCACAGTGGCCGATTTCCGACATCGCCTTCGTTAACGCCTGCGCCAGACGCATCCCGCCGCTGCGATCGCGCTGAAGCAGCGTGAACGCCATGCGCTGCGCCGACTTCGGGCCAACGCCCGGCAGACAGCGCAGTGCTTCCATAAGCTGAGTTAACAGCGGGCTGGTTTGCATCAGAACGGCATCTTAAAGCCAGGCGGCAGCTGCATTCCGGAAGAAACAGAGGCCATCTTCTCTTTCTGCGTCTCTTCAATGCGACGCGCCGCGTCGTTGAATGCCGCAGCAACCAGGTCTTCCAGCATCTCTTTGTCGTCTTCCAGCAGGCTTGGATCGATCTCCACGCGACGGCAGTTATGCGCGCCGTTGATGGTCACTTTTACCAGACCCGCGCCAGATTCGCCGGTCACTTCCAGCTTGGCGACTTCTTCCTGCATCTGCTGCATTTTTTCTTGCATCTGCTGGGCCTGTTTCATCAGGTTACCCAGACCGCCTTTACCAAACATAGGCTTCTCTCTCAATCACGTTAAGGGATGACGACCGTCAAACCATTAGGCTGACGATCAAATGGGGCGAATACTCTCTTCGTCCAGCTCCGCATCGAAAAAACGACGCAGCGTCTGGATGTTATTATCCGCAATAATCGACTCACGCGCCTGCGCGAGCTTCTCTTCATAAATGGCCTGACGCCACTCCAGCGGCGTACGCACCGCAGGATTATCATCTTCAACGATGGTCAATTCAACCGTTGACCCCGTTAAGGAACTCAGTGCTTCGGCCAGTTTTTGCTGCGCGCCGCTGGAATTAAGGTGTCGCTGCGTGGAACGCAGGTGCAGGCAAACCACGTTGCCATTCTCTTCTTTCCAGGCATTAAGCGCCACCTGCTCTACCAGTTTAGGCAGCGAGAGCTGGCTCACCTGGGCGGCCCACGGGTCGCGTTCAATGGCTTCAGCCGCAAGCTTTGCCGCCAGTTCTGGCGTTTTTTCATGCTCAAGCGCTTTTTTCAGCGCTTTCGGCGTGGCGACGACTTCTTTGACTTCTGCAACAGGATTGGTCGCTTTCCAGCGATACGCTTCTTTCTTCGCTGGTGCTTTTTCCAGCGCAGAGACTGCCGGACGTGCCTGAACACGTTCCGACACCGAAGCCAGTCTTTCCAGCGCAGCATTATTCACCGGCCGCGCGCGGGAAGCGGCTGCCGGTTCACTCTTTTTTGCTTTGGTTGCTCCCTGAGCACGTTGCAGTTGACTGCGCGCCGCCAGCACCTGACTGGTGGCATCGGAAAGCGGCACATTCTGTTGCTGTTGCGCTGGCGCAGGTTGCTGCTGTGGCACCTGCGTCGGGGTCATCACCGCTGTGGGTGCGACCGGGGCAAACGACTGGCGCGGGACTTCAGGTTCCGGGAGCGGCATGCGCGGATGAAAAGCCAGCGCACGCAGCAGCGTCATTTCGACGCCCATTCGTCTGTCTGGTGCATACGGCAGTTCTTTGCGCCCGATTAACAGGGTCTGGTAGTAAAGCTGCACATCGGTAGGCGGTACAATTCGCGCCAGTTCACGCATACGCTGTTCAATGGCGGCCATATCGCTACCGAGCGCAGCAGGTGAAAGCTGAACCATGGCAATACGATGCAGCAAAGCCGACATCTCAACCAGCAGCGCTTCCCATTCGATACCACGCGCGGCGGCGTCGTTCACCAGCGTCATCACGCGTTCGCCGTCCGCAGCCACAACCGCTTCAACAAGCGAGAGCGCCTGGTCGTCGTCCAGCGTGCCGAGCATAGTGCTGACCGCGTCGGTCGAGACCTGACCATCGCCGCTGGCAATCGCCTGATCGGTCAAACTCAGCGCATCGCGCAGGCTGCCGTCTGCGGCACGAGCCAGCAGTTGCAGCGCACGTGGCTCATGGGCGATATGCTCTTCTTTGAGAATATGCTCAAGCTGATGGCGAATCTGTTCGACATCCAGCGCTTTAAGATGGAATTGCAGACAGCGCGACAGGATGGTCACCGGCAGCTTCTGCGGATCGGTGGTCGCCAGCAGGAATTTGACGTGCGCGGGCGGCTCTTCGAGCGTTTTCAGCAAGGCGTTAAAACTGTGGCGCGACAGCATGTGCACTTCGTCGATCAAATAGACCTTAAAGCGACCGCGCGCAGGCGCATACTGGACGTTATCCAGCAGATCGCGAGTATCTTCGACTTTGGTGCGTGAGGCGGCATCGATTTCAATCAAATCGACAAAACGCCCCTGCTCAATTTCCCGACAGTTATCGCACACGCCGCACGGCGTAGCGGTGATGCCAGTTTCACAGTTTAATCCCTTCGCCAGCAAGCGGGCGATAGAGGTTTTTCCGACGCCACGGGTACCGGAAAACAAATAAGCATGATGAATACGCCCTAACGACAAGCCGTTCGCCAGTGCCGTCAGCACATGTTCCTGGCCGACGACGTCAGCAAAGGTTTGTGGGCGCCATTTTCGGGCTAAGACCTGATAACTCATTGGCAGGCTCTGAAAGGCTGGAGGGTGGATTCACAGGAGGGTAATGCTAACACAACCTCGCAGCAACGGCGAGGTTGTGTGTCTCGGTATTACTTCAACCGGGATAAGATAGCCCGACTTAGTGGCCCGGGAATGGAACCAGGCTATAACAAGTCAGCCCCTGCTTTTCCAGACGCTGCTCGCCGCCCAGATCAAACAGGTTAATGATAAAGGCAGCATCGGTCACTTCGCCACCCAGACGGCGGATCAGCTTCACGGTCGCTTCAATCGTGCCGCCAGTTGCCAGAAGATCGTCCACAACCAGGACTTTATCACCCGGTTTGATGGCATCAACGTGGATTTCCAGCTGATCGGTGCCGTACTCCAGCTCATAGGTCTCAGCAATAACTTCACGCGGAAGCTTACGCGGTTTGCGTACCGGAACAAAGCCGACACCCAGCCCCAACGCTACCGGCGCGCCAAACAGGAAGCCACGCGCTTCGGTGCCAACCACTTTAGTGATCCCCGCATTTTTGTAGCGCTCAACCAGCAATTCAATGCTGAGGGCGTAGGCTTTCGGATCTTCCAGTAAACTGGTGACATCACGGAAAAGAATGCCCGGTTTTGGGTAGTCGTGGATGCTTTTGATGCTATTTTTGAGAAACTCAAGCTGCTGTGCAGTCGCGGTCATAAGTTTGTGCCTGATTAATACAGTATTACTTCACGGCGCACTATACACTTCATCCTCGACGTATCTTGAATGATTTTGTGTCTATATTAGGGCCAAGGTTACACTTGGTTAACCTTTGACCATCTGCGCCTGTGCTCGAAAACGGTCGAATTTACTGGCTGCGAGAGACAATTGCAACAGCGATTATTGCGCTTTACTGCTTTTGTTGTTTTTCATCAATCACCGGGATCCGCCACATAAAAATCAGTAAACAGGCGAGAATAACCAGCAGCAGGCCGCGTACCCACATCATATTGACCAGCCAGAGGGAAATAGCAAACGTCACCAGGATCAACAAAATAGCGCGCGGTTTTGCTCCCGGCGGCATCGCGCGGTGCTTTTGCCAGTGACGCAGATACCCGCCGAACCACGAACGGTAAAGCAACCAGTCGTGAAAACGCGGCGATGAGCGGGCAAAACACCAGGCGGCCAGCAGGATAAACGGCGTCGTCGGCAACAGAGGCAATACTACGCCCAGCGTACCTAGCACTACCGCTATCCAGCCAATGATGATTAGAATAATGCGTTGCATAATATCAGTACTTAACACAGAGAATCGCTACTTTAGCATAACAGTTCTCATTTTCATCGGAGTGTTGTTGTGAAAACCGCCATGCTGTTACAGACGCTCGAAAACCAGCTTAACCGCCTGCGACAGCGTTGTGCTCCGCTGGCGCACCACACAACGCTTAGCGCCCGCTTTGACAGGCATCTGTTTCACACGCGCAGCACATTGCTGCAGGCCTGCCTGGATGAAGCTGACGATAATCTTACTGCCCTACGTCGCGCCGTTGAGCAGCAACAACTACCACAAATCACCTGGCTTGCGGAACACCTTGCCTCACAGTTAGAGGCGATTTCACGTGAAACTGCCAGTTGGTCGCTACGCGAGTGGGACAGTGCATCTCCAGGTCTGGCGCGCTGGCAGCGTAAGCGGGTCCAACATCAGGAGTTTGAACGCCGTCTGGTTGAAATGACGCGTGAACGCAAAGAGCGTCTGGCTCAGGCTACCGGCTTTGCAGAACAGCAAAAACTGCATCGTGAAGTAGAAGCATTCGAGGCGCGACTGGCGCGCTGCCGTCATGCTCTGGCAAGAATAGAAAACGTGCTGGCGCGTTTAACCCGTTAATCCCCGGAGAATTTATGTCATTAGAGAACGCCCCGGACGAGGTCAAACTGGCCGTCGATTTGATTGTTTTACTTGAGGAAAATCAGGTTGCACCTGAAACCGTACTGAAGGCGCTGGAGATTGTTAAACGGGATTACGAAAAGAAACAGCTCTCTTCTTCAAAAAACGCGCTATAGCTGAAATGCCTGATAGCGTTGCACTTACCAGGCCTACGAATGAATCGAAGCTCGCAGGCCTGATGAGTTTTTCTATTAACCTACCGAAGGCGTCGGATCATCACCTTTAATGATATCACGCTTAACCTCGGTCACGGTGTCGCCCTTCGCGTTGTGCAGGTGCACTTCAAGCTGGTTAAAGGCGATATCAATGTCGTTTTCACGGCATAAACGATCGACCGCACGGTTCAGTTCATCAACCGTGTGGCTACGATCGCGCAGTTCACGCACGTATAAACGCAGTTCATGATCCAGCGTGCTGGCGCCGAAGGCGGTAAAGAACACAGCAGGCTCCGGATCGTGCATCACTTTCGGGTGTTCCATCGCCGCCTGCAGCAGCACTTTCTTCACTTTGTCCAGATCCGAACCGTAGGCCACGCCGATGCGGATCACCAGACGCGTGGTGGTATCGGAAAGCGACCAGTTGATCAAACGCTCCGTCACAAAGGCTTTGTTCGGGATGATCACCTCTTTGCGATCGAAGTCGGTAATGGTGGTGGCACGGATACGGATCTTGCTGACCGTTCCTGAGAACGTACCGATAGTCACGGTATCGCCGATGCGGACCGGGCGTTCAAACAGAATAATCAGACCCGAAACAAAGTTACCGAAGATTTCCTGCAAACCAAAACCAAGACCAACCGACAGGGCTGCTGCCAGCCACTGTAGCTTATCCCACGAAACACCGAGCGATCCGAAGACCGTCATCGCGCCGATGGCGATGATCGCGTAGTTAAGGATCGTGGTGATCGCATACGAAGCGCCCTGACGCATCTTCAGTCGCGAGAGCACCAGCACTTCCAACAGGCCGGGTAAGTTACGGATCAGCGCCCACGCGACCATTGAGGCAATAATCGCAAACAGCAGGCTACCCATGGTGACGTCTTTCACCACTGCCGCACCCGCTTCGGTACCGTTGTAATGCCAGAGCGTAATGCTGTCGAGATAGCTGAACACGGTGATCAAATCAGACCAAATGGCCCAGAACAAGACACCAAACAGGGCAACCATCACCAGCATAGTTATACGCAGCGTTTGCTGGTTAACCTGCTCAAGCGCGATGGTCGGTTCTTCCTGCGGTTCGGCACCTTCCGCTCCTTCTTTCACCAGGTTCTGACGACGCGCCAGCGCACGACGCCAGGCGATACGGCGTGCCGCGACGCTCAATCCACGCAGTACGGTCTGGTACAGCAGGTTCCAGAGAATGACCAGATAAACCGTTTCAATCCAGCGTCCCGCCAGACGCAGCGTGGTGTAGAAATAGCCGGTCGCCGTCAGCACCATTAATGCTATCGGGATAATAGACAGCACGGTAATCGTCACCAGACGCAGACCATGCGACTCTTTATCACGCCAGCTTTCGCGGCACATTGGCCATACCAGGAAGGCGATCAGCAGCAGGTTGAGGAAAATCACCACCTGACCCAGCACATCGTCCATCAGATTGAGCGGTGACAGTTCAGCAATGACCGACCAAAAATTAAGCGGCAACAGCGCCAGGCTAATACGCACGATTTGGCGGCGCCAATGGCTAGTTTGTTTTGCTGGCATACCAAAATGACGAATTGCCACGCCATCTTTTTCCAGCACCTTCCAGCACAGACCAAACACCAGCCAGAAGACTGTCATCTTCTTACTGAACGCCCACAGCAGGTCGCTGATATTCAACTGCATGGTAAGCAGAATCAGACCTACCGCGAGGATAATCAGGCACGCCGGCAAGGCTCTGATGAGATCGATCAGAATCGCTTTTGGCGTGTTGAGCTGACTGTCATTACGCAGGTTACCCACCGCAGCGGCTAATTTCGCCTGATACTCTTTCAACCATTTCAGACGCCAGCGGATTAACCCGGCAATGAGCAGCAGCGGCAATCCCGCCAGGAACGCAATAAATACTGCAGGCCACGCTTTTTCCCAGTTCACCGTGATTTTCATCGACTTAAACTGGTCTTTAAGCGTTTGCGGGAAAGCTTTGATCCAGTCCCAGTCCATCGGACGGTTACTGTTAACCCAGAAAATCTGCTGCGTGAGGATCCCTTTCAGGTTTTTCGACACGCTCATTAACTGCTGCTGGTTAATTTGCAGATTAATCGCCATCATCAGCTGGTTGCCCAGTTGCTTATTGAGCTGATCCAACAGTTCACGACGCATATCCACAACCTGCAGTAAGGCATCATGGACTTCGCCGTTAACTTCGTTGCTGTGCCCTTCTTCCAGTTTGGCGACAAACGCATCATTCTGGAACAGCGCGTCGCGCTGCTGGTTGACCTCGAACTGCTCCAGACGCAAGTCGGCGATCCGGTTGGTCATATCGGCAAGTTCATCCGCCGACGGCAGCGTTTGTTGTTGCTGATACAGAATACGCGACAGCAGCAGACTGCCTTTCAGAACGGCGATCTGTTCTTTAATGTTGCGTTCGGATTGCAGCGCGCGGTCAAGCCAGTTTTTGACTTTGATATTTTGCTGCATCAGGCTGTTGCCGTTTTCGGTAGCTGCAATCAGACGCTGGCTGAGCTGATGGTTAACATCAAGCTCCTGCTTCACTAACGGATTGGACTGAATACGCTCGGCTTCATCCGGCGTGACTGCTTCCTGCGCCGTTTTTTCGGTTAACGTCAGTCGCTTGCTGTTCACCGCTTCCTGCAGGAGCTGGAGCTGATGCTCAAGGCGGTTACTGTTCGCCGTCACGTAATCACGTTGTTTTTGCAAGGTATCCTGCAAAATCGTATTACCTTCGAGGCTCTTTCGCTGTTGGTCGATCTGCGCATTCAGCAGCGCCTGCTGCGCCTGTAACAGTACCTGCTGGCTGGGGCGTAAAGCACCTTCGCCTACATTAGTGCCATCAAGTCGGTTGCGGATTTGCTGCATCTGCTGCGACGCAGTGTACATCGCATTTTGTACGCGCTCTGGCTGGGTCTGGAGCGACACCAGTTGGCTGTTGTAGGCAGCAAGATCGTTTTGCGAGCTTTGCAGGTCATCAAGCACCTGCGCGACGCGTGACTCAAGCTGTCGTAAGGAAAGCGTGCTCAGCGTTTTTCGCGTTTCGTCGTCATTGTCGACATCGCTGAGCGAATTTAGCGCATCCGTCGCCTGACGCATTTTCTCCGGCGCCTGGGCCACTTTCTGGCGAAGCTGTACGGTCTCATCTTTCACGCGATCGATTTTATCCAGCGTGGCGATAGTATCGATGAGATCCTGTTGGACCAGCTTATCCTGCGCGGAGAGATCTTTTTGTTTACTCAGTGCGTCCAGTTGGCTCTGAATATCTGCTTTCGTCGGCAGTTCACCACTCTGTTGCGCCCGCGCAAATGCAGATGACTGGCAGGATAACAATAGAATGAAGAAAAGTATGCTAATAGCAATTACATGCTGTGAACGTTTATAGAGCTGCAACATAGTCATGAGAATGAATGTTTCTGAACCGGGAAAGTGACCGGAAATAGTCAAGCGGCAAGAATATCACGGCTGTGACCAGCAGAATAGCAGCAGGCAAAACGACCAAGAGAATTCCTGGTGCAGAATGGCAAACTAGCTTGTCTCTCCTGCCTGCAGGCGCAAGCTTGGACAAAGCAGACACATCTCCAGCAGCACCGCCACGTACTGGCGAGCCTCATTCTTCAGATCAAACGATTCGGGAGCAAATAACCAGTTCTCCATGATCCCGGAAATATAGCTACGCATTAACACCGCTACACGACGTGTGTTCAGGTTTTCCGGCAACATGTTGACATCCATACAGTGGCGTAACGTTTTTTCTATACGGTCATAGTTTTCCAGACACAGGCTACGTTCGACTAACTGAACTGATGCTATTTCCCCGACAAATTCGCATTTGTGGAATATAATCTCCATCAATAAACGTCGGCGTTCTTCTGTCACGGTAGTTTCAAGAACGTAAATTAAAATTTCTCTTAATACTGATAGTGGATCGTCAGGGAATTTTGCCTGATACTCAGTCTCTAACTCATCAATGTTAGGTTTTGCTAGCTCCCAGATTTCACTGAATAAATCCGATTTGTTTTTGAAATGCCAATAGATTGCACCGCGCGTCACACCAGCGGCTTTTGCGATCTCAGCCAGCGAGGTGGATGAGACCCCTTGTTGCGAAAACATACGCAGAGCGACATCAAGAATGTGTTGTCGTGTTTCCTGTGCTTGTTGTTTGGTTTTTCGTGCCATAGGTCAGTGAATTTACAGGCGTTAGATTTACATACATTTGTGAATGTATGTACCATAGCACGACGATAATATAAACGCAGCAATGGGTTTATGGGCTTTAAGCCATTGATCAATTTGAAATCGGACACTCGAGGTTTACATATGAACAAAAACAGAGGGTTAACGCCTCTGGCAGTCGTTCTGATGCTCTCAGGCAGCTTAGCGCTAACAGGATGTGACGACAAACAGGCCCAACAAGGGGGCCAGCAAATGCCAGAGGTTGGAGTTGTTACGCTCAAAACTGAACCTCTACAGATCACAACCGAACTTCCGGGTCGCACCAGTGCGTTTCGTATTGCTGAAGTTCGTCCTCAGGTTAGCGGGATTATCCTGAAACGTAATTTCACGGAAGGTGGTGACATCGAAGCGGGTGTATCTCTCTATCAGATTGATCCTGCTACCTACCAGGCCGCTTATGAAAGTGCAAAAGGCGATCTGGCTAAAGCACAAGCCGCAGCAAACATTGCTCAACTGACGGTGAAACGTTATCAGAAACTGTTGGGTACTAAGTACATCAGCCAACAGGACTACGATAGCGCGTTGGCTGACGCACAGCAGGCAAACGCCGCCGTTGTTGCCGCGAAAGCTGCGGTAGAAACTGCACGCATCAATCTGGCTTACACCAAAGTGACGTCACCGATCAGCGGTCGCATTGGTAAATCATCCGTTACGGAAGGCGCTCTGGTGCAAAACGGTCAGGCGACCGCACTGGCGACCGTTCAGCAGTTGGATCCCATCTATGTAGACGTGACGCAGTCAAGCAACGACTTCCTGCGCCTGAAACAAGAGCTGGCCAACGGCACGCTGAAGCAAGAGAACGGTAAAGCGAAAGTCGAACTGGTGACCAATGACGGCATTAAATACCCGCAGTCCGGTACGCTGGAATTTTCTGATGTGACGGTAGATCAAACCACTGGGTCGATTACGTTACGCGCAATTTTCCCGAACCCGGATCATACCTTACTGCCGGGTATGTTCGTCCGCGCACGTCTGGAAGAAGGGATTAACCCAACTGCATTACTGGTTCCACAGCAAGGCGTTACCCGCACACCGCGTGGCGATGCCAGTGCATTGGTTATCGGTGCAGACAACAAAGTTGAAACTCGTCAAATTGTCGCCGCACAAGCGATTGGCGACAAATGGTTAGTCACTGATGGACTTAAGCCGGGCGACCGCGTGATTGTTACTGGGCTGCAGAAAGTACGTCCTGGCGCGCAGGTAAAAGCGCAGGAAATCACCGCTGATAACAACCAGCAAGGCCAAAGCGGTAGCCAGCCTGAACAGTCCAAGTCTTAACTTAAACAGGAGCCGTTAAGACATGCCTAATTTCTTTATCGATCGCCCAATATTTGCGTGGGTGATCGCCATTATCATCATGTTGGCAGGGGGGCTCGCGATCCTCAAATTGCCGGTAGCGCAATATCCGACTATTGCACCGCCAGCAGTGACGATCTCCGCGACCTATCCTGGCGCTGATGCCAAAACAGTACAGGATACTGTTACGCAGGTTATCGAACAGAATATGAACGGTATCGATAACCTGATGTACATGTCCTCAAACAGTGACTCCACGGGTACCGTGCAGATCACCCTGACCTTCCAGTCTGGTACTGATGCGGATATCGCACAGGTACAGGTGCAGAACAAACTGCAGCTGGCCATGCCGTTGCTGCCTCAGGAAGTACAGCAGCAAGGGGTTAGCGTTGAGAAGTCATCCAGCAGCTTCCTGATGGTTGTCGGTGTTATCAACACCAACGGCACCATGACGCAGGAGGATATTTCCGACTACGTTGGCGCCAACATGAAGGATGCCATTAGCCGTACTTCAGGCGTGGGCGACGTTCAGCTGTTTGGTTCTCAGTACGCGATGCGTATCTGGATGGATCCGAACAAACTGAACAACTTCCAACTGACACCGGTTGATGTAATCAGCGCCATCAAAGCGCAGAACGCCCAGGTTGCAGCCGGTCAGTTAGGTGGTACGCCGCCGGTGAAAGGTCAGCAGCTTAACGCATCGATCATCGCGCAAACCCGTCTGACCTCCGCTGATGAGTTCGGCAAAATTCTGCTGAAAGTGAATCAGGATGGTTCCCAGGTTCGTCTGCGTGACGTGGCGAAAGTGGAACTGGGCGGTGAGAACTACGACATCATTGCGAAGTTCAACGGTAAACCAGCATCCGGTCTGGGTATCAAGCTGGCAACAGGTGCTAACGCCCTGGACACCGCAAACGCTATCCGCGAAGAACTGAAGAAAATGGAGCCGTTCTTCCCGTCAGGTCTGAAGATCGTTTACCCGTATGACACCACGCCGTTCGTGAAAATTTCTATTCACGAAGTAGTGAAAACGCTGGCAGAAGCAATCATCCTCGTGTTCCTGGTAATGTATCTGTTCCTGCAGAACTTCCGCGCGACGCTGATTCCGACTATCGCCGTGCCGGTGGTACTCTTGGGTACGTTTGCCGTCCTGGCGATTTTCGGCTTCTCAATAAATACCCTGACGATGTTCGGGATGGTGCTCGCCATCGGCCTGCTGGTGGATGACGCCATCGTGGTGGTCGAGAACGTTGAACGTGTAATGGCTGAGGAAGGACTACCGCCGAAGGAAGCAACGCGAAAATCGATGGGCCAGATTCAGGGCGCATTGGTGGGTATCGCGATGGTGTTGTCAGCGGTATTTATCCCAATGGCGTTCTTCGGAGGGTCGACCGGTGCAATTTACCGTCAGTTCTCCATCACCATTGTTTCCGCGATGGCGCTGTCTGTACTGGTGGCATTGATTCTGACCCCTGCCCTGTGTGCGACCATGCTCAAACCGATTGCTAAAGGCGATCACGGAGAAGGCAAAAAAGGCTTCTTCGGCTGGTTTAACCGCATGTTCGATAAGAGCACGCATCATTACACCGATAGCGTGGGCGGTATTCTGCGCAGCACCGGTCGTTATCTGGCGCTGTATCTGATTATCGTTGTGGGCATGGCCTATCTGTTCGTTCGTCTGCCAAGTTCGTTCCTGCCAGATGAAGACCAGGGGGTATTCCTGTCTATGGCTCAGCTGCCAGCGGGTGCGACGCAAGAGCGTACCCAGAAGGTACTGGACGAAATGACGGATTACTACCTGACCAAGGAAAAAGCGAACGTTGAATCGGTGTTTGCCGTTAACGGTTTCGGTTTTGCTGGTCGTGGTCAGAACACCGGCATCGCGTTCGTTTCTCTGAAAGACTGGAGTGAACGTCCTGGCGAAGAGAACAAGGTTGAAGCGATTACTCAGCGTGCAATGGGCGCATTCTCGCAGATTAAAGACGCAATGGTCTTTGCCTTTAACCTGCCAGCGATTGTGGAGTTAGGGACCGCAACCGGTTTTGACTTCCAGTTGATTGACCAGGCGGGTCTGGGCCATGAGAAGCTGACTCAGGCGCGTAACCAACTGTTTGGTGAAGTCGCGAAGCATCCTGATCTGTTGGTCGGTGTTCGTCCTAACGGTCTGGAAGATACGCCGCAGTTCAAGATCGATATCGATCAGGAAAAAGCGCAGGCTCTGGGCGTTTCCATTAGTGATATTAATACAACGCTGGGTGCAGCATGGGGCGGAAGCTACGTGAATGACTTCATCGACCGTGGTCGTGTGAAGAAAGTTTACGTCATGTCTGAAGCGAAATACCGTATGTTGCCGGAAGATATTGGCAACTGGTATGTCCGCGGTAGCGATGGACAGATGGTACCGTTCTCCGCCTTCTCTACCTCACGTTGGGAATACGGTTCGCCGCGTCTGGAACGCTATAACGGTTTGCCTTCCATGGAAATCTTAGGCCAGGCCGCTCCGGGTAAAAGTACCGGTGAAGCCATGGCAATGATGGAGCAACTGGCCAGCAAACTGCCATCCGGTATCGGTTATGACTGGACTGGTATGTCCTACCAGGAACGACTGTCCGGCAACCAGGCTCCTGCCCTGTATGCTATTTCACTGATCGTCGTATTCTTGTGTCTGGCAGCGTTGTACGAGAGCTGGTCAATTCCGTTCTCCGTAATGCTGGTTGTACCGCTGGGTGTTATCGGTGCATTGCTGGCAGCAACGTTCCGCGGCCTGACCAACGACGTTTACTTCCAGGTAGGCCTGCTCACAACCATTGGGTTGTCGGCGAAGAACGCGATACTTATCGTCGAATTCGCCAAAGACTTGATGGATAAAGAGGGTAAAGGTCTGATAGAGGCGACGCTGGACGCAGTACGCATGCGTTTACGTCCAATCCTGATGACGTCACTGGCCTTTATTCTGGGCGTAATGCCGCTGGTCATCAGCTCCGGCGCAGGTTCCGGTGCGCAGAACGCCGTTGGTACTGGCGTAATGGGTGGGATGGTGACGGCAACCGTGTTGGCGATCTTCTTTGTTCCGGTGTTCTTTGTGGTGGTACGCCGCCGCTTTAGCCGCAAAAATGAAGATATTGAGCATAGCCACTCAGTAGAGCATCATTGATACATCTCTAAAGATAAGGCCGCGCAAGCGGCCTTTTTTCTGAAAAAATCATAAAAATCACTTATTGCCATTCCGTTTATTTTCTATCGGGTAAATAAGCGATATAATCCTTGTAGCCTTAAAGGCTATTCTTAAAAAACAGCGAGAGTTCTTATTTACTTTAATAAATATTAAGATTAATCCTATCCACTGGTTCACATTGTCGGTTGTTGCCTTTCGTTGCTAAACCTAAACAAGATAACCCGATGATTGCCCGAAGAATAAAGAAATTGTCCCATTTCGAATAGCGGCATTTATCTGTTAAAATGTAAAAATGACGTAGCATCATAATTTTACATAATTGTAATTTTTCGTGATATGACGATGAAATCTTTTTTAGAGTAGATTATAGTTAAATCATCAGGAGTCGCGGGCAAGTTCCAGGTAGTTGTTGTATCCATCCCGAAAGGTGTTCGGTTAGTTTAAGCCACTAAGAAGGGGATGCGTTATGGATGAATACTCACCCAAAAGACATGATATCGCGCAGCTTAAATTTCTCTGCGAAACTCTGTATCATGACTGTCTTGCAAACCTTGAACAAAGTAACCATGGCTGGGTTAATGACCCTACCTCTGCAACCAGCTTGCAGCTCAATGAACTGATAGAGCATATTGCAACCTTCGCACTTAATTATAAAATTAAGTACAATGAGGACAATAAGCTGATCGCGCAGATAGATGAATACCTGGATGACACTTTTATGTTGTTCAGCAGTTATGGTATTAATACGCAGGATCTGCAGAAATGGCGGAAGTCAGGTAATCGACTGTTTCGCTGTTTTGTCAATGCCACCAGGGCTAATCCTGTTAGTTTGTCTTGTTAAAAATTATTACAATCATAGGTAAGAGTTATGTCCGATAAACCATTAACTAAAACAGATTATTTGATGCGCCTGCGACGTTGCCAGACAATTGATACGCTAGAGCGCGTTATTGAAAAAAATAAATATGAATTGTCCGACAACGAACTGGCTGTATTTTACTCAGCAGCAGATCATCGCCTTGCTGAATTGACCATGAATAAGCTTTACGACAAGATTCCAACTTCTGTTTGGAAATTCATTCGCTAATTGCACTCAAGGTTAAGTCAGGTATAGCGGCACATTTGTCTGGCTGACCGTTTTCGTATTTATACCTGTCATACTTCAAGTTGCATGTGCGTTGGCTTTCCTCGCTCACCCTAGTCACGTACTAATGTACGCTCCCAGGGATTCGCTGCGTCGCCGCCTTCCTGCAACTCGAATTATTTAAGGTATACAATGGTTATTTAATTCAAATCACGTGACAATGATCACAGCAAAGAAGCGGGAACGTTCCCCTTGCTTGCATTACGTTTTACTGTGCTGAAATAACCTTCAGTACACAGGGAAATCGTAATGCGTAATGAAAAGCAAAAAATGATCGCCGGCGAATACTATCGCCCGGCAGATGAAACACTGCGCAGTGACCGACTACGCGCTCGTCAATTGATCTATCGTTACAATCTCACCGCTCCCGATGAAAAAAATGAGCGTCAGGCAATCCTGCATGATCTGTTAGGTCAGAGTGAGGGTGCCTATATTGAACCCTCTTTCCGGTGTGATTACGGTTATAACATCTATCTTGGTAAAGACTTTTACGCTAATTTCGACTGCGTTATGCTCGACGTCTGTCCAATTCATATTGGCGACAACTGCATGCTGGCACCTGGCGTTCATATCTATACCGCGACCCATCCGCTGGATGCTACCGAGCGCAACAGTGGCCTGGAGTTCGGAAAGCCAGTGACTATCGGCAATAATGTCTGGATAGGTGGCCGTGCAGTGATCAATCCTGGCGTCACGCTGGGCGATAACGTGGTTGTGGCATCAGGTGCAGTAGTCACTAAAAGCGTTCCAGCGAACACCGTGGTTGGGGGCAATCCCGCAAGGATCATCAAAACGCTGTGATCTTAAATGTAACTGTTATGCTAAATTACGGTTAATCTGTTACTTTCTTCAAAGGGTATCCCCTTTTAAAATAGGGCGATCCCTCCTGAATTTTGCAGATATCACGAAGGCAAGAGATGACAGAAATACAGCGCCTGCTTACTGAAACAATCGACGACTTAAATATTCGCGAGAAGCGCGACAACAAACCGCGCTTTAGCATCAGCTTTATTCGCAAACACCCTGGGCTGTTTATCGGCATGTATGTTGCCTGGTTTGCCACGCTGGCGGTGATGCTACAGTCAGAAACGTTAGTCGATTCAGTATGGCTGCTGGTGGTACTGTTCGTTGTACTCAACGGCTTTTTCTTTTTCGACGTTGCGCCACGGTACCGCTTTGAAGATATCGACGTTCTGGATTTTAGAGTTTGCTATAACGGAGAATGGTACAACACGCGCTTTGTCCCCTCCTCGCTCATCGATACTATCCTGCACTCACCGTCCGTGGATAGCGAACATAAAGCACAGCTGCAAAAGATGATATCGCGTAAAGGCGAACTCTCGTTTTACGATGTCTTTACGCTTACCCGCGCCCAGACCACCCAGTAACGGCATCTCAGCGCAGATAAAAAAAGTGCGTTCCAGCCCAGGCAACGCACTTTAATCCCTGAAATGCTGGCAAAGAAACTAACGTCTCTTTTTACGCCCCTGTACTGCTTTAAAGCGCGGATTCGTTTTGCAGATAACGTACAAACGCCCTTTGCGTTTTACTATCTGGCAGTCAGGATGGCGCTGTTTTGCGCTGCGAAGTGAATTGAGTACCTGCATTTTAACCCCGCTTAACGCCAATAAAATGACCAAAACGTTTTTGGAAACGTGCTGCACTACCTTCATTATCAAAGGTTTTTTGCTTCCCGGTATAATACGGATGCGATTTAGAAGAGATATCGAGAGTCACGTACGGGTACATTTCCCCCTCAAACTCAATTTCACGCTCAGTCTTAATGGTCGAACCGACCTTAAAGAATTCATTGGCACTGGTATCGTGAAACACCACGGTACGGTAAAAAGGATGAATATCCGGTTTCATAGCAACCTCAATTTGTTACGTTATAACATAACTAACAAAGTACACCACTCTTGTACAAACCACAACCTGATTTACGCTACAGGGAGTTAAACGGGATGATAAGTGGCCGTAAATATATGATGTCAATCGAATAGCTTTTCGGGGTTTCAGATATACTTTCCCTACGCTGTGTAAATAAGGATATCACTGTGACAACACGACATCTGATAAGCCTGGTGACTGGGGTACTGTTCCTTTCCATCCTCGCGCCTGTAGGTTTAAGCCTGTGGCTGGCACATCGTCAGGTCGAAACGAAATTTATCGATGAACTCGACATGTTCTCAACACGAGTCGCATTACGTACGGAACGCGTAGGCGAGCAGGCGAAAAAAGCATTACGCCATATTGAAGCATTTCAGGGGGTGCCTTGTAGTGATGAGCATCTGCTGGAAATGCGTCGTTTGTCATATAGCTATCGCTATATTCAGGAAGTGCTGTACCTCAAAGATAACGTTCCGCAATGCTCATCCCTGGAAAAAAGAAGCCAGGCAGACGCATTTCCACCCGCAATGAAAGTCACTCCTGATGGATATCGCGCATGGCTTACCACGCAAAATGATTTGGGCATCAAGCGCTTTATGGCAGCATTAGGGAGCGAACATTATATTGTGATGGTCGATCCGGGTTCTTTCATTGACGTCATCCCGTTTGGCTCATGGCCGATTGAAGTGACTATCATTGGCACCATGCGCAACGTCGTGGTTGCCAGTAGCGCCGATCTGCCATCGGACGTTTTGCAGCATATACAGCAAGAACGATCGATTACTCATTTTAACAAAGATGGCAGCATTTATAACGCCCGCCCCTTTCCTGAGTTGGGCATCACGATCGTAACCTGGGCGTCTACCCTACCATTGCAAAAAACCTGGCACCGGCAGGCACTGATCTGGCTCCCGGCAGGTATTCTTATCGGTTTGCTCACCGCCGCCTTTGTTTTGCGTATTTTGCGCCGCTTACAGTCGCCCCATCACCAGTTGCAGGACGCTATCCAGCATCGGGACATCAAAGTCCACTATCAACCAATTATCTCGCTCAAAACGGGGAAAGTGGTTGGGGCAGAGGCGCTGGCTCGCTGGCAGCAGGCCGATGGGAGTTATCTGTCACCTGAAATTTTCGTCGCGCTGGCGCATGAAACCGGGCTGACAGAGTCCCTCACCCGGTTGATTATTGAAAGCGTATTTGAAGATTTAGGCAAATGGCTGCGTCAGCATCCTGAGCAGCATATATCAATCAACCTTGAGTCAGCCGATCTGTCCTCCGAAACGCTTCCTGCCCTGTTAAGCCAGAAGGTGAACCACTGGCAACTTAAGCCTGCGCAAATCGCGCTGGAGCTAACTGAACGCGAATTTGCTGACCCAAAAAATAGCGCGCCGTTTATTGCCAAATACCGTCAGGCGGGTCATTCAATCTATATTGATGACTTTGGTACCGGCTATTCCAGCCTGAGTTATTTGCAGGATCTGGATGTAGACATTCTGAAGATAGACAAATCGTTCGTCGATGCACTGGAGTACAACAACGTCACGCCACATATCATCGAGATAGCAAAAGCGTTGAAACTTGAGATGGTGGCGGAAGGTATCGAAACCGAGAATCAGGAAACCTGGCTACGCAAGCACGGAGTGCAGTACGGTCAAGGCTGGCTTTACAGCAAAGCGCTGCCGAAAACGGAATTTATACTGTGGGCAGAAAAACGGCTTTAACATGGCTGTTGATGTTGAGATGGCTGGCGGCACGCCGCACAGCCAGTCACATCACTCTTCCATAATGGGCGCAAATCCACCGTAGATCATTCGCTTGCCATCAAATGGCATAGATTCACCGAATTCCTTCATACGGGGATCGGACATCATCTTCTGATTCGCCGCGTCGCGGACCTCTTTGGAAGGGTATTCAATCCAACTGAATACCACTTCTTCATGATCCTGCGCTTTCACAGCCATGCGAAAATCGGTCAATTTGCCGTCAGGGACATCATCTGCCCAGCACTCCACCACGCGCAATGCACCGAACTCCTTGAAAAGCGGAGCTGCTTTTGCCGCCATCGCAATGTACGCCTCCTTGTTTTCAGCGGGTACGGCAACCACAAAGCCATCAACATACTTCATGAGAAAAACCTCCGAAGTGTACTGCGCGGCAAGCCGATTCCGGCCGCGTCAGTCGAGGTTAAGTTTAGTCGCCAGCAGGCGATCGCGCCCCAGGCGTATTCTTGATGCGAATACGTGCCTGCGGCTGATGGCGAAACCACGGCAGGCAAAGCTGAATGAGTGGTCCGATAGCCAAGGCATACAGCACCGTACCAACCCCCACGGTTCCTCCCAGCAACCAACCGATAAGCAGCACCGACACTTCAATTGCGGTTCGAATTCGTCGTACTGGCCAGCCGGTACGTGCGTGGATACCGGTCATCAGACCATCACGCGGACCGGCGCCAAAACCGGCACCAATGTACAGGCTGGTTGCTAACGCATTCAGGATCACCGCTGACACCAACAGCCCGCTGCGCGCCAGCAGGGATTCAAATCCCGGAATCACCAGCAGCGCGGCATCTGCCGCCAGCCCGATCATAATCACGTTGCTCAACGTGCCAAACCCTGGACGCTGGCGCAGCGGTATCCACGCCAGCAGTACCAACACACCCACGGCAATAATCACCACGCCGATATTCATCGACAATAAATTGGCCACGCCCAGGTGAAACACGTTCCACGGATCGGCCCCTAAATCGGCACGGACAAACATCGCCGTCGACACACCGTACAGCGTCAGCCCGATAAACAGCTGAAGTAAACGACGCAGCATGCTTTTCCCCTCTCACTCTCAGATAACTTTCATCATCACCGCAATTGGCACTATGATTAATGTCCAGTTTTCAAAAAGTGGACTGCTATGTCATCACGCCGTTACGGAAGCCAGTCTTTGCAGCGCCTGCTCGGACACTGGCAGGAAAACCCCTCACGAACGCCCATCTGGCGACAGCTGGCAGAAGCGTTACGTTTGCTGATCCTTGATGGTCGACTGGCGCTGGATAGTCGCTTACCCGGCGAACGCGAGCTCGCTGCCGTTCTGCAAGTGAGCCGAACCACCGTCGCCAGCGCCATGGCGCAACTGCGTGAAGAGGGATATCTGGAAAGCCGTCATGGGAGCGGCTCACGGGTGATCCTGCCGGAACACATTCGTCATGTGCCTACACGAACCAGTACCGGTACAGCGCTGGATTTGTCCACGGCGGCGCTGAGTGCCGGTCCCGAAATTCACCATGCTTACCAACAAGCGCTGTTTGCGATGCCGCAGCATTTGCTGAGTTCCGGGTATTTACCACAGGGACTGGCGGTTTTGCGTGAATCCATCGCCCGGCATTATTGCGAACGCGGACTCCCGACGCAGCCCGATGAGATTATGGTCGTGAACGGCGCGGTCAGTGGCCTGGCGCTGATCCTGCGTTTACTCACCGGCCCAGGCGATCGCGTGGTGGTCGATCATCCCACGTATCCGCTGGCGATTGCCGCGATTCAAGGTGCATCATGTCGTCCCGTCGGTGTGTCGCTGCCCGAACACGGTTGGGATACGGCAGGTCTGGTCGCCACCATCGCGCAAACCGCACCGAGAATGGCCTATCTGATGCCGGACTTTCACAATCCGACCGGGCGTTGCATGGACGCTGCAACTCGCCAGGTCGTGGCAGATATTGCTGAAAGGACCCGCACCACGCTGGTGATTGATGAGACCATGGTGAACCTGTGGTATGACGCCCCGCCACCACCGCCGCTTGCCGCCTTCAACCGCGATGCGCCGATCATCCTGCTGGGATCTGCCGGGAAAAGCTTTTGGGGAGGATTACGCCTGGGCTGGATTCGGGCGTCGGCGCGAACCATTGCGGCGCTGGTACAAACTCGCGACACCTTCGATTTAGGCTCCCCGGTGCTTGAACAACTCGCCACCAGCTGGCTGCTGGATAATGCCGCCGACTTTCTTCCTGACAGAAGACGGCTACTCACATCGCAGCGAGATCTGTGCTCGGATCTGATGAACGCACATTTCCCGGAGTGGCAGTTTACCCAGCCACAGGGAGGACTCTCTTTTTGGGTTGAACTGCCCGATACGCTGGCAACGCTATTCGCTACGCGCGCCGAAATCGCAGGCATTCAGTTGGGAACCGGTACGCGTTTCGGTCTTGATGGTGCATTTGACCGCTTTTTGCGTATGCCCTTCACATTACCGGATGACACAACGCGTGCCGCCTTCCGGGTGTTGCAACCCATTTGGGATAATCTGCGTTTGCAGGCCAGCAGCGGGAAAATACGTAAAATAATCTAAGCGACGAGTCAAAGGACTCGTCCTTGAATGCCGTGATGGACGAGGATGTCCCGGCAATATTAACGCTGAGGAGGAACCGGAAACCCCTTCAGAGAAATCACGAAATTCTCACCGTCTTTCTTAATTTTTGCCCCGGCATCACACCAGTCGGAGGCAATACGGAAGAACTCATCGCTGCCGACGTTCCAGCTCAGACGAACATGTTTCACATAACCGGAACGCAGCATTTCACAGGCTTCGCCATAATTACAGGCGGTTGAGAGCGGTTGTTGTTTCATTTTTTCTTCTTCAGTAGTCTTCGCAATGCTTTGATTTCTTTAGGAGTCAGTGCTTCAACCACGGATTCTTCCGTATGCTGGCTATCGATATCCTCAGCGGAGACTCCCGCCTCTTCAACGGCGGAAAACGCGATCAGCAGTAGTTTTTCCGTCGCGATACTTAAATTTTCACTATGCACTTCAGCGTAATGGCGAAGCTTTTCTTTTAGCGCCTCATCAATTTTGACATTCAATACAGCGGTCGACATCGTAGAAAATCCTTGTGGTCAGCCAAAACACACCGAATGTAAGACCCTGTCGTTACAGTGCGATGGCGGCGGCAAAAGCATCAAATAACATCCCCGAAACACATTGACAGCATTTGATGACATTAAAATGACAATACGATGACAAAGAAAAGAAGCTAAACAGAAGGAAAATTGCCGGACGGCAGAATTGGGTGGGGGCCCTGCCAGCTACATCCCGGCACACACGTCATCTGCCTTGGCTGCTTCCTTCCGGACCTGACCTGGTAAACAGAGTAGTGTTGCGGGAGAACCAACAGAGCCCCCATTGAGAGCGTTGTTAACCAACGCGCAGGCGCATTATCACTGCTGCACCCTGTAATTGCAACCCATCCAGCATCGGATGCTGTTTTCTTGTGCAATGCGGCTTCACTCCTTCGCCGTTCAGCATTATGCTGGAGGATTAGCGCAGGAATAAATGATGGATATACAAGACACTTTCCCCCAACGCGTCTGGCAAATCGTCGCGTCAATCCCCGAAGGTTTCGTCACCACCTATGGCGATGTTGCAAGGCTTGCCGGTTCGCCGCGTGCTGCGCGCCAGGTAGGCGGCGTGCTTAAGCGTCTCCCCGAAGGCAGCACTCTGCCCTGGCATCGGGTGGTTAATCGTCATGGTGCCATTTCGCTGACAGGCCCCGACCTGCAACGGCAGCGTCAGGCGTTGCTGGCTGAAGGAATAGTGGTTTCAGGAAGCGGACAGATCGATTTACAGCGCTATCGCTGGGTGTACTAACCCTCTCTGGGCGGAGAGGGTTACGACTGCCTTAGTACTGTGTGGGAGCAGGGACGGCAGAAGACGGATTCACTTGGGTTGGTGACGTTGACGGCACCGTGGTGGCAGCCCCACCGCTCGCCTGAACCGGTACTGCCGTTTGCTGTACAGGGACCAGCGTCAGGTCAGCTTTTGTCCCCCCCTGATTAATGACCGTCTGCACGGTATCAGTAATGAAGACCAGTTTGTCATTAACCGTAATTGCCGCACTTAGCAGAATACGGGCGTTAGGTTGAATATCAGCCGGGTTAAACGGTAATACGAAGCTGAATGGCGCCTGTTTACCCTCAGTACGGACCGCTTTTTGCGACAGCACTTTTGACGGTGCATCGGCCAGTGAAGCATCTGACAGCGTTACGGTCAGCACCGCATCAGGTGGCAAGGCCACTTTCTGGCGGATCCATACTGTACCGGAGACATTAGGCTGCTGAATTTTAGACTGTGTGTCAGCAATTGACGTATTAGGGCTTGGCGCAGGTGTCTGAATATCCGCACTTTTATCGGCGCAGGCTGCCAGAGCGACCGCAACCGCTAAACCACTTACCATGTGCACGAGTTTCATTAAATTCTCCTTTTCATCTATGCACCAGCGAGAACTTTCCTCGCCAGAAGAGTGGTTAACAAAAACATAACGTGACTAAGTGTGGCACAAGACAGCTGTTTTTGCCTGTAATAGGCCTTTAATTCAGACAATTGCACCCATCGGACCACTTTCAAAATTGCGTTATACTCTGCCTACCTCGCTGCGAGATCGATATAACCTGGAGAGCACGTATGAGTCTGGCGCTGAAAAATTTGCTGACATTGTTAAATCTGGAAAAAATTGAAGAAGGACTCTTTCGGGGCCAAAGTGAAGACTTAGGGTTACGTCAGGTTTTTGGGGGACAGGTTGTCGGTCAGGCTCTGTATGCCGCAAAGGAAACCGTACCAGAAGAGCGTCTGGTCCACTCCTTTCACAGCTACTTTTTGCGCCCCGGCGATAGCCAAAAGCCCATCATCTATGATGTAGAAGTCCTGCGTGATGGTAACAGCTTCAGCGCGCGCCGCGTTGCCGCAATCCAGAATGGTAAACCTATTTTTTACATGACAGCCTCTTTCCAGGCGCCGGAAGATGGATTTGAACATCAGAAAACCATGCCGGATGCGCCGAGTCCCGATGAGCTTAAATCAGAAACAGAAATTGCCCGCTCAGTGGCGCATTTGCTGCCGCCGCTGTTGAAAGAAAAATTTATCAACGATCGTCCATTGGAAGTGCGCCCGGTTGAATTTCATAACCCCTTAAAAGGTCACGTCGCACCTCCGACGCGCCAGGTTTGGATCCGCGCAAACGGCGAGCTACAGGACGATCTGCGCGTCCATCAATATCTGCTGGGTTATGCTTCAGACCTGAACTTCCTGCCTGTTGCGCTGCAGCCGTACGGAATTGGTTTTCTGGAAAAAGGGATTCAGATCGCCACCATTGACCACTCCATGTGGTTCCACCGTCCGTTCAATATCAATGAGTGGTTGTTGTATAACGTCGAGAGTACTTCGGCCTCCGGTGCCCGGGGTTTTGTACGCGGGGAGTTTTATACGCAGGACGGCGTGCTGGTCGCCTCTACCGTGCAGGAAGGGGTAATGCGTAATCGTAATTGAGAATTACCGGATGGCGGCGCAAAAGCGTTGCCATCCGGCAGATTGAAACATCAAGCGTTGTAAGCGTTCTCGCCGTGGCTGTTCACATCCAGACCTTCGCGTTCCTGCTCTTCCGGTACACGCAGACCCACCGTCATATCCGCCAGCTTATAGCCAATGAAAGCCACCACACCGGACCAGACGATGGTAATCGCCACGCTTTCCAGTTGCACCAGCAGCTGATGCCCCATGGTCACGCCCTCGGCAAAGCCCACGCCGCCCAGAGAGCTGGCAGCGAACACCCCGGTCAGGATGCAGCCGACAATGCCGCACACGCCGTGCACGCCAAACACATCACACGGATCGTCCACGCGCAGAATACGCTTCAGGATGGTCACACCCCACAGGCCAGCCAGTCCCGCAACGACACCAATAATCAGCGCGCCGCCGACACCAATATAGCCACATGCCGGTGTTACCCCCACCAGACCCGCAATAGCACCAGAACACGCGCCCAGCAGGGACGGTTTGCCACGCAGCGCCCATTCACCGAAGATCCATCCGAGGATGGCTGCGGCGGTGGCGACCACGGTATTGACGAAGGCCAGTGCGGCAATCTCATTCGCCGTTCCCGCTGAACCGGCGTTAAAGCCAAACCAACCAATATAGAGAATAGCGGTACCGGTGAAGACCATCGGCAGGTTATGCGGTTTAAAGGCTTCTTTGCCAAAACCGACGCGTTTGCCAATCAGATACGCACCAACCAGACCGGCAATCGCCGCGTTGATATGCACGACTGTTCCGCCGGCAAAATCCAACGCACCGTGGGAAGCCAGCAAGCCGCCGCCCCAGACCATATGGGCAATGGGGATGTACGACAACGTTAACCATACCACTACAAAAATCAGCACCGCAGAGAAGCGAATACGTTCAGCCAGCGCCCCGACAATCAGCCCAACGGTGATGCAGGCGAAAGAACCCTGAAAAGCAACGTGAATGTACTGGTAGAAGCTCCCCGTGACCGCCGTCAGCGCGATGTTCTTCAACAATACCCAGTTGAAGTTGCCGAAGAAATTATTCCCTTCGCCAAAGGCTAGTGAGTAGCCATAAACCACCCATAGAATACAAACCAGAGCGAATGTCACCGTCACCTGAGTCAGCATCGACAGCACGTTCTTACCGCGAATCAAACCGCCGTAGAACAACGCAATGCCAGGGATAGTCATAAACAGCACCAGCGCGGTACAGATCATCATAAAAGCGTTATCTGCTTTATCCGCAACCGCCGGTGCCGCCATTGCCAGTCCCGGCAGTAGCGCCAGTGAAGCAATACCTGTTTTCATCGTTGCTATCTTCATTTTTTGGTTTCCTATCACTGTGTGCCAGAAGTTACAGTGCGGCTTCGTCGGCTTCGCCGGTACGAATACGAATCACACGTTGCAGCTCGGCGACGAAGATTTTGCCGTCGCCAATTTTTCCGGTGTATGCCGCTTTACTGATGACATCAATCACGCCATCCAGTTGGTCGTCGGCAATCGCCACATCAATCTTCACCTTGGGCAGAAAATTGACGCTATATTCAGCCCCACGGTACAGCTCAGCATGACCTTTCTGTCGGCCAAAGCCCTTCACTTCGGTGACGGTCAGCCCCTGAATACCAATAGACGACAGTGCTTCACGGACGTCTTCCAGTTTGAACGGTTTGATTACCACGGTAACCAGCTTCATAGATCCCCTCCAGTCAGAATTCAGTAGTGGCTGCAGATACACGAGAGGAATATTGCAAGGGGTGTGCCAGGAATGAAAAACGCGGAATAATTCAGGCTTGCAGGGTATTGCCGGGGGAGAAAAAGAAAAAACGCACTATGACGGTGCATAGTGCGTTACATTTTTGCACCAGATTGTTGATTGCCGGATGGCGGCGTAAACGCCTTATCCGGTCTACAAAACCGCGTTGACCGTAGGCCTGATAAGCGTAGCGCCATCAGGCGATAACCGAATCCTCATGTGCGCTGGCCGCCAGCTCTTCACCCGCCAGTTGCAACTGATACATCTGCCAGTAACGGCCCTGCGCCGCCAGTAGTTGCTGGTGCGTACCACGCTCAACCGCCTGCCCGCGATGCAGCACCAGAATGGTATCCGCATCGACAATTGTCGATAACCGATGTGCAATCACCACCAGCGTGGTGTGTTCACGCACCGCCGCCAGCGCGTGCTGAATGGCCTGTTCAGTACCGGAATCAATACTGGCCGTGGCTTCATCGAGGATCAGTACCTGCGGCGTTTCCACCAATACCCGCGCCAGCGCCAGCAGCTGTTTCTGCCCAACGGAGAGATTATTGCCCTGCTCGCCCAGCCGGGTATGGATCCCCTCGCTCAGCCCCCGCGCCAGTGCTGCCAGTTGCACAGTCTCCAGAGCCTGCCATACCCGCTCTTCTGAGATATCACGACCCAGCGTGACGTTTGCCAGGAAGGTATCCGCCATCACCACCGGATCCTGCTGCACCATCGCGATGCCCTGACGTAACGCACTGTGGCTCAGAGAAGACAGCGGACGTCCGTCAAGGCGGATTTCGCCCTGCGTCAACGGGTAGTACCCCATCAGCAGACTGGCCAGCGTACTTTTGCCGCTACCGGTGTGTCCGACCAAAGCAACAAAGCTGCGCGAAGGCACGGACAGACTGATATTTTGCAGCACCAGATTGTCGTCACGATAGGCAAATGAAACGTTATCCACCTCAATATCCCCACTCTTCAGCGGTCGATCATCGTCACCATAGCGCTGACGTGGTCCGTCCATCAGCTCGAACACTCGCTCACCGGCGACAACCGCCTGCTGCAGCATGGATTGCTGGGTGGTCAGCTCGATCAGCGGCTCGTTCAAACGGCCGAGGTAGCTGATAAACGCGTACAGCACGCCAACCTCAATGGAGCTGCCAGAGGTAAAGCTGAACAGCATCAGCAAACCGCAGAGGATCAGCGCCGAGAAAAGGCTCAGCAGTGGGCGCAGCAAAAAGCCATCCAGTCGCAGGGTTTGCATACGCGCCATATAGTGCGAGCGGCTGGCCTTCCCCATTCTCTCGCCAAATCGCGCCTGCTGGCGGAACTGCTGGATAACGCTCATGCCGTTGATGACTTCGTTAAAGCCATCGTTAATATCCGCCAGATAAGCGCGCACCCGACGCACAATCGGGGTGCTGTAGCGTTGATAAATCACCATCACCACCATCACCGCCGGGAAAATAGCCATCGCCACCAGCGCCATACGCCACTCGAGGCTGAACATCGCCACCAGCATGGCACCGATTAAGGCCGCGCTGCGCAGGACCGTTGCGACCACCGTCACGTACAGGTCGCGAATAACTTCGGTGTCATTGGTCACACGTGAGATAAGCTGCCCGACGGGCTGAGTATCAAAGGCGCTGAGCGGCTGGCGCAGCGCAGCGTCCATTACGTCAGTGCGTAACTGTTGTACGACGCCAACCGCCGCCTGGTTAAACAACAACGACTGCGCGTAATGCAGGCCTGCCGCCAGCAGTTGCAGACCGACATAGGCCGCAACCAGCCCGACAACCATCGCCAACGGCAGATTGTTCTTCGCCACCATGTTATCGATAAAATAGCTAATCAACAGCGGACCGCTGACTTCCGCCGCAGCCGCCACCCACAGCATAACTACCGCAATCGCCAGCTGTTTTCGCCATGGTGAACCATACGCCAGCAATCTTTTCAGGGTCGGCCATAGTTGCCCAAAACTACGCATTAGCCGCCTCCTCGTTTATTTCTGGCGCATCAGACAGCGCCGCTTCCAGTTGCTGATAGCGGTACATATCGCGATACCAGCCGGGCTGTTGCACTAAAGATTCATGCTCACCGCGCTGGGCAATATGCCCATGCTGCATCACGATAATCTCGTTGGCTTCCGTCAGAGCCGATAAACGGTGGGCGCTGATAATCACGGTTCTGCCTTCGCCCCACTGACGCAGGTTATGCAGGATCTGATGCTCGGTACGACCATCTACCGCCGACAACGCATCATCCAGAATCAGGATTTCAGCGTTCAGCAGTAGCGCCCGGGCGATAGAAATACGCTGTTTTTGTCCACCAGACAGCATCACCCCGCGTTCGCCCACTTCGGTGTCATAGCCCTGAGGAAGACGTAAAATATCCTCATGAACGCTGGCAAGGCGCGCCACATGCTCGATCTCTGCCTGGGTGGCCTGCGGGCGTCCTAAGGCGATGTTATTGCCGACGGTATCGGAAAACAGGAATGGCGTCTGGCTGACAACCGCCAGCCGGCTGCGCCAGCTATCCAGCTGTAAGCGCGTTAATGGGATATCATGAAAGCGTACATCGCCTTGGGTGATATCAAAATGACGCTGGATCAGCGACAGCACCGTACTTTTCCCCGCGCCGGTCGGACCACAGATGCCCAGCATCTGCCCTGGTTTAAGCTGAAAATTCACATTTTCCAGCGCCGGGTGGGTGGTTTGCGGGTAACAAAATTCGCGAATCGCCACCGCCAGCTCGCCGCGTCCTTCCGGCACCAGTTCAGTACCGTCATCCACTACCGGCGCTTCTGCCAGCATGGCGCGAATTCGGCTATACGCGGCGCTGCCACGCTCGACGATGTTAAACATCCATGCCAGCGCCAGCATCGGCCAAATCATCAGACCGAGATACATCATAAAGCTGGTGAGCTGGCCGAGCGTCAGCGAACCGTGAACCACCATCCAGCTTCCCCCGGCAATCGCCAGCAGGTTAGCCATTCCAATGGCGATATAAATCGTGGGATCAAAGCGGGCGTCAATGCGCGCCACGCGCAGGTTTTTCTTACCTGTATCTTCAGCATCAGCGGCAAATAATGCCGACTGCCGATCCTCCAGACCAAAGGCCTTGATCATACGAATACTGGTCAGGCTTTCCTGAGTACGATCGTTGAGGCTGGAAAACGCCGCCTGCGCCAGCTTAAAGCGGTTATGGAGTCGATCACCGTAACGTTTGATCATTATCGCCATCACCGGCATAGGCAGCAGCGCAATCAACGTAAGTTGCCAGCTTATCTGCGTTGACATCACGATCAGCACCGCACATCCCATGACCAGCGAATCTACCAGCGTCAGTACGCCTTCCCCGGCGGCGAATACCACGCGGTCAACATCGTTAGTTGCACGCGCCATCAGATCGCCCGTGCGGTGACGCAGATAAAACTCTGGATGCTGACGACTCAACTGACGGTAATAATCTTCCCGCAGCTCAACCGCCAGTTGGTAGGATGCGCCAAACAGCAGCACGCGCCAGACATAGCGCAGTAAATAAACCACCACGGCGATCAGAGCAATGGTTCCCACCCACATCAGCAGCCGCTCGGTGGTGAAGCGTTGTGTCGTTACGCCATCCACAATGATCCCCACCACTTTCGGCGGAATAAGCTGAAGGATAGCGATGATGATAAGCAGGGCCACCGCCCCGAGGTAGCGACGCCACTCCCGGCGGAAGTACCAGCTTAATTGAGCAAATAATCGCACGCGTTATGTCCTGACAAAATTTCCGGCAATAAGCACCGGGAGAATTATTCAATAGGGAGAGCAGTTGTGTATTTAATCTGTTCCATGGCAAAGCTGGAGGTGACGTCAGACAGGCCCGGTACGCTGTTCACCAGGCGCTTATAAAATTCATCGTAGCTTTTCATATCAGCGACCTGCACTCGCATCAGGTAATCATACTCCCCTGCCATACGCCAGAACCCCAGAACCTCGGGCATTCCGGTCACTTCAGTGACAAAGCGGCAATACCATTCGCTGCTGTGATGCTGAGTTTTGATCAGCACAAACGCAGTTAAGCCCAGCCCCAGTTTTTCCGGATCCAGCAAGGCGACTCTGCCCAGCAGAACACCGTCATCCTCGAGCCGTTTGAGGCGTTTCCAACAGGGAGTGGTAGTCAGATTAACGGCATCTGCTAACGCCTGCAAAGAAAGGGTGCAGTCCTGTTGCAGTAAGCCAAGCAGCTTACGGTCAATTTTGTCTAGCATATCCACTCCACAGAGAAGAATTTTCTACTTACATTCTATTTTAAAGGCTAAATGGCAACAATTTTTTCCGTGCTTTTCGCTATTCTGGGCACAAAATGACAAACGGATATCTATTAATGATGAATAGCTCCTGGGTTAAAAACGCCATCAATGAAATCAACGCGGATTATCAGCGTTCTGCAGATACGCATCTCATTCGTCTGTCGCTACCGGCATTTCCGGGCATTCAGATCTATTTAAAAGATGAGAGCACGCATCCGACCGGGAGCCTGAAGCATCGTCTGGCGCGCTCACTGTTTCTGTACGGACTGTGCAATGGCTGGATCAAAGAAGGCACCACCATCATTGAATCATCGTCCGGTTCAACGGCGGTATCTGAGGCTTATTTCGCTCGACTGTTAGGGCTGCCGTTTATTGCTGTCATGCCTTCCTGTACAGCGAAACGTAAAGTTGAACAGATTGAATTTTACGGCGGTCGCTGTCATTTCGTGCAAAGCGCCTGCGAAATCTACGCGGCCTCTGAACAATTGGCGCGTGAGCTGAACGGTCATTACATGGACCAGTTCACTTATGCTGAGCGCGCCACCGACTGGCGTGGCAATAATAATATTGCCGACAGCATTTTTCGTCAGATGCAGTGCGAGCCCAATCCCGTTCCCCGCCATATCGTGATGAGCGCCGGCACCGGCGGCACCTCAGCAACCATTGGCCGCTATATCCGCTGTCAGGGCTACGATACTCGCCTGATGGTAGTAGATCCGGAGAATTCGGTATTTCTGCCCTTCTGGCAGGATCGCGATGCGACATTGCGCAGCCCGGTAGGAAGCAAAATTGAAGGTATCGGGCGTCCACGCGTAGAACCCTCTTTCATTCCTGATGTGGTCGATGAAATGCTGCGCGTGCCGGATGCCGCCAGCGTGGCTACCGCGCACTGGCTGGAAACGCAGTTGGGTCGTAAAGTCGGTGCCTCAACCGGCACCAACATGTGGGGAACGCTGCAACTTGCCGCGCGCATGCGCAACGCCGGAGAAACCGGTTCACTGGTGACGCTGCTCTGCGACAGCGGTGAACGCTATCTGGAAACCTACTACAACCCGCAATGGGTTGACGCGCACATCGGTGATTTAACGCCGTGGAAAGCGGAACTTGCCCAGTTGCTGAATACACACTAAGCAGACAAAAAAAAGCCAGACGCGAAGTCTGGCTTGCTGGAAGGGATCTCTCATTCGGGGGAATAAGGTAGATGCGGATTGTCCAGCCAATGCGTCAAAAAGTGTGACACCGCCTGATTACGGCAATGTCCAATCACCGATAAATGAGGCAGTTCAGCCATCAGTTGCGGCATTGCGTTACCCATAATCAGGCCGCGCCCAACGCTGCCTAACATTTCGCGATCGTTCATAGCATCGCCAAACGCCATACACTCGGACATTGAATATCCTAAGTAGTCACTCAACACCGCCAGCGCGGATCCTTTGTTACAGCCCAGTGGTAGTACCTCAAGGCAATCAACTGCGGAGAAACAGAGATTCGCCTGTTCTCCCAGCGCTTCATTCAGTTGAATGCGCAACTGGATCAGAGACTCATGATCGCCGCAGAAACAGACCTTCGTTACCTGATGAGCCGGAATACGTTTCACATCGACGATCTGGTAGCGAAATCCGCTATACACATGCGCCTGTAGCAGCGAGGGGATCTCTTGTCCGGTAAACCAACCGTTGTCATTAAAGACATGCATGCTGGCGGTGGTATCCCATTTCTGATGTAACACGATATCCGCAACATTCGGATCCAGATCCTGACGGTGCAACACATCGCCCTCAAGAGAGTGAATGCGCGTGCCGTTACCGGTGATCAAAAAGGCGTCCAGTGAGATAGAACCCAAAATGTGGCGCATTTCCAGCACATGGCGGCCAGTGGCAAATGTCAGAGTGATATCGCGTTCACGCAAGCGCGCCAGCGTTGAAAGCGTTTCGTCACCTAAATGGTGATTCGGCATCAAAAGGGTGCCATCCATATCAAATGCAGCCAGACGAGCCATTTCTTTCTCCACACTGTGACGCGGTTAACTTGTGATTCAGTATCACCTGAGATATACGGAAGTAATAGTGAATATATAAAATGAATTGTTCCGGGTTTATTACAGAAAATCATTCAAGTTGCATCAAGGCGGCAAGTGAATGAACGCCCAGGAGCATACATTTCAGTATGTGACTGGGGTGAATAAACGCAGCCAACAAAGAGGCAGCTTGAAGGATGAAGTGTATATGAGATTGTTGAATCGCCTGAACCAATACCAACGCCTGTGGCAGCCTTCGAACGGCGAACCGCAGTCGGTGACCGTCGGGGAACTGGCCGAACGCTGTTTTTGCAGTGAGCGCCACGTGCGAACCCTGCTGAAGCAAGCGCAGGATGCTGGCTGGCTGGAGTGGCACGCCCAGTCTGGGCGTGGGAAACGCGGGCAATTACGCTTTTTGGTGACGCCGGATTCCCTGCGCAACACCATGATGGAACAGGCGCTGCAAAAGGGAGAACAGCTTAGCGTGCTGGAACTAGCTCAGTTAGCACCGGGAGAATTAAGAACGTTGCTACAACCGTTTATGGGCGGCCAATGGCAAAACGACACGCCAACCCTGCGTATCCCCTATTACCGCCCGCTTGACCCTTTGCACCCTGGATTTCTCCCCGGCCGCGCGGAGCAACACCTTGCTGGACAAGTTTTCTCTGGCCTGACCCGATTTGACAGCACTACGCAACGTCCCTGTGGAGACTTAGCCCACCACTGGAATATCTCCGCTGACGGCCTGCGCTGGGATTTCTATATTCGTTCCACCCTGCATTGGCATAACGGCGATACGGTAAGCAGCACGCAACTACATCAACAGTTGCTGAAGCTGTTAGAATTACCTGCGCTGAATAAGCTGTTTATCAGCGTAAAGCGCATTGAAGTGACGCATCCCCAGTGTCTGACCTTTATTCTGCATCGTCCCGACTTCTGGCTGGCGCACCGTCTGGCGAGCTACAGCAGTCACCTGGCGCATCCTGAGCACCCGTTTGTGGGTACCGGCCCGTTCCGGTTGACACTGTTTACTCCTGAGCTGGTGCGTATCGAGAGTCACGATCACTACCATCTGAGTCATCCGCTGCTAAAAGCCATTGAATACTGGATAACCCCGCAGCTCTTCTCCCAGGATTTGGGCACCAGCTGCCGCCATCCGGTGCAAATTGCGATTGGTAAACCCGAAGAGTTACCTATGCTAAGCCAGGTAAGCAGCGGGATCAGCCTTGGTTTTTGCTATCTCACGCTAAGAAAAAGCGCGCGCCTGAATACGCAGCAGGCTCGTCGACTGGTCGATATTATCCACCGTTCTTCCCTGCTACAAACGCTTGAAGTGGATGAAAATCTGATCACGCCAAGCAATGCACTGCTGCCCGGATGGAGTATCCCGCAATGGGATGAACTCGACGAGGTAGCATTACCGGAAAAGCTGACGCTGGCTTATCATCTACCGGTAGAACTTCACGCTATGGCTGAACAGCTTTGCCATGCGTTGGCTCTGCTCGGCTGTGAATTAACGCTTATTTTTCATAATGCTAAAAACTGGGATGGCAATCATCCCCTAGCCCAGGCCGACCTGATGATGGGCGACAGGCTGATTGGTGAAGCACCTGAATATACTCTCGAACAGTGGTTGCGCTGCGATCAGCTCTGGTCACATGTATTGAATGCACCAGCATACACACATTTGCAAACGACCCTGGATGCCCTACAAATCCAGGCCGATGAGGACGATCGCCACGCGGCTTTACAACAAGTTTTCGCCACGCTAATGCATGACGCTACCCTGACGCCTCTGTTCAATTATCACTATCGCATCAGCGCGCCACCAGGGGTGAACGGCGTACGCCTGAATCCTCGTGGCTGGTTTGAGTTTACCGAAGCCTGGCTGCCACCTCCTTCAGCGTGAAGAAGCTGGTCGGCGACACGCCCAGGCGCTACCATAAGGGCTTCGTTATTTTGTCAGGAAAAGCCATGAAACGTGCCGTTGTTGTATTCAGTGGAGGTCAGGACTCCACGACTTGTCTGGCGCAAGCGCTGCATCAGTATGATGAAGTGCACTGCGTGACCTTTGATTATGGTCAGCGCCATCGCGCTGAGATTGATGTCGCACGTGACCTGGCCTTAAAACTTGGCGCACGCGCGCACAAAGTGCTTGATGTCACGCTGCTCAGTGAACTGGCTGTCAGCAGCCTGACCCGCGATAATATTCCGGTACCCGATTACGAACCGGATGCGAACGGCATTCCCAATACCTTTGTGCCAGGACGCAATATTCTGTTCTTAACGCTGGCAGCAATTTACGCGTACCAGGTGCAGGCAGAGGCAGTCATTACCGGCGTTTGTGAAACGGATTTCTCTGGATACCCGGACTGTCGCGATGAGTTCGTCAAAGCCCTGAACCATGCCGTAAGCCTGGGGATGGCGAAAGATATTCGCTTTGAAACCCCACTGATGTGGATCGATAAAGCCGAAACCTGGGCGCTGGCTGATTACTGGGGCAAGCTGGACCTGGTACGCGAAGAAACACTAACCTGCTATAACGGCATCAAAGGTGACGGTTGCGGTCACTGTGCGGCGTGTAATCTGCGTGCCAACGGCCTGAACCATTATCTGGCGGATAAACCGGCAGTGATGGCGGCAATGAAGCAGAAAACCGGCCTGAAATAATTGAGTGAATAGTGCCGGATGGCGGCGTAAACGCCTTATCCGGCCTACCGACAGCATTCATCGTACACAATATCGCCCGTAGGCCTGATAAGCGAAGCGCCATCAGGCAACGTTGAGCTACTGCACCATCTGCTCCAGTTTTTCGCGTAACTCCCCTTCCAGCGGCAGCGCTTTTTGCGTTTTCAAATCAATACAGACGAAGGTAATCAACGCGTCGGCTACTACCTGCCCTTCCGGTTCCAGGGTAATTGTCTGGTTTAACACCCCGCTTTTGCCATTTAGCTGTTGCACCTGACTAGTGATGGTCAGCAGGTCGCTTAGCACCGCTGGACGACGGTAGTTAATATTTATATTCACGACCACAAAAGCGATGTTATGTGCAGTCATCCATTGAAAGCTGTCGCTGTTTTCCAGACCATCCCAGCGGGCTTCTTCCAAAAACTCGAGATAGCGGGCGTTGTTGACGTGCTGATAGACATCAAGATGAAAACCACGGACTTTGATTTGTGTTTGCATAGCGCAGGAACCTTACGTTTTTATAAGAATATATTCAGGGTAGTGAGGCCATAACTGGTATGACCTCTCTAGTCTGGCAAATTTTCAGCGCTGTGCAAGTTATTAAAGTGTTAAAACTGCCAAATTACGCTCCACCAGCGAACTGCCCATACCCGGTACCTGCTTTAAATCCTCCACCGTTTTAAACGGTCCGTACTCCTCACGATAGCTCACAATCGCCTGCGCTTTCTTCAGACCTACGCCATTCATGACTCGCGCTAAATCC
Organism: Citrobacter sp. Cf116; assembly: GCF_030336505.1. Lineage (NCBI taxonomy): Bacteria > Pseudomonadati > Pseudomonadota > Gammaproteobacteria > Enterobacterales > Enterobacteriaceae > Citrobacter > Citrobacter sp. Cf116. The sequence continues at coordinate 674,938 of NZ_JAOWEQ010000040.1, forward strand.
TCCGCTGAAGCGCTGTTGATGCTTACCCTGGTGCCTTCATCGTCGCTTGCTTTAGCGGGCAGTGTGGCTTTGCTTTGTGCCGCCCCTGAGTTTTCCGCTTTGGTTTGTGTCGCCTGGCTTTTGGCGACAGGCTCAGCCGCCAATGCAGTTTGGGCCATACCGGCGCAGGTCAATGAAAGAGTGATAAGCAGGGCTTTGATTCCATGTTTCATACTGTTTTCTCCTTGTTTGTTAACAGTGGAATCACGATAGCGAGGTGCAGAACGGCAGACAAATGGCAAATATCAGAAATGGAAAAGGCCGCGAAAGCGGCCTTTGGTAGATACAACTTTTTGCAATTTTTTGCGAACTGCCTCGGTTATTGCTGCTGTTCCAGCGCATCACCGATTTTAATTTTTGCGGCTTTACGCAGGTTGCTCATCAGCGCTTCGAAGACAATCTGCGCGTTGTTCTGAGTGATCCCCTGAACCATCGCTTTCTTCTGCGCTTCAGGCATAGAACCGGCTTTCACCTCGTCCAGCGCCAACAGAACAACGTTACCCTGCATGTCGTTCGCTACGCCGTAGCTCGGCTTGTCTTTCGCCGGCAGGCTCAGACCAAAGGCAGCCTGGCTCAACGGATCCTGACCCGTACGGCTCAGCGTTTTTGCCTCGCCAAAGCTCAGACCCGCAGCTTTCATCGCTTCATCGCCTTTACCGGCTTTCAGATCCGCCAGCAGTTTATCGGCATCAAGCTTCGCCTGCTGCTCTGCTTTATTGTGCTTAACGAGCGCAGTTACCTGCTCTTTCACTTCAGCCAGTGGCTTCACGGCTTCGGCTTTGTGCTCTGCAATACGCAGCACGAACGCGCGATCGCCATCTACGGTGATGATATCGGAGTTACTGCCAGGTGTACCGTTCTCGCCTACCAGACCACCATTGAAAATGATGTCAGCGACTGGTTTGAAATTCAGTTCTTCCGGCAGGCTGTCACGGCTGAACCAGCCCGTTTCAACCGCTTTCATACCTGCTGCCTGCTCTGCACCCGCCAGAGATTCGTTATCGTTGCTGGCCGCATCGCTGACTTTCTGTTGCAGCGCATAGTAGGCATCCAGCGCTTTTTCCTGCTTCACTTTTGCCGCAATGTCGTCACGGGCTTCGCTCAGCGGTTTAACCTGTGCAGGCTGTACGTCGTCAAGACGCGCAACGAGGAAACCAACGGAAGACTTAATTACGCCAGACAGTTGGCCTTTTTCTTTCAGACCGGCATTTTTCAGCTCATCCGGGGTGGTGGAATCTTCCAGCCATCCCATATCGCCGCCTTTACGGGCAGAGATGATATCAGCAGATTTTTCTTTCGCCAGCGCAGCAAAGTCACCGCCTTTATTCAGCTCGTCCAGTACCGCTTTGGCTTCATCTTCAGTTTTGGTCTGAATGATGCTATAGCGGTTACGCTGCGGCTGAGTGAACTGATCCTGATGCTGGTCATAGTAAGACTGAATATCAGCATCGCTGGCCGTCTCCTGCATAGCAGCAGCATCCAGCTTGATGTAGCTCACGCGGAACTGTTCCGGCGTCATAAAGTTGTTTTTATTCTGCTCGTAGTAGCTGGCAACTTCCTGCTCGGTAACAGACTGCTTCGCGGCCAGTGCGTTAACGTCAATCGTCGCCTCGCGCACGATCCGCTGCTGTGCGACCAGCGCCGCCAGTTCATCCGTTTCGCCTTTCAGCATAAAGTCCGTACCGGCAACGCCATTAATCAGCTGCTGGGTAGTAAGCTGATTACGTAATGCCTGAGCGTACTGATCTGCGGTCATGCCCATCTGATTAACAATTGCGTTATAGCGGTTGTTATCAAATTTACCGTCGACCTGGAAAGCAGGCGTGGCAAAAATAGCCTGTTTAATCTGATCGTCGCTGATGTTGAGCTTAAGCTCGCGGGAATACTGATCCAGCAGCGCTTCGTCAACAAGACGATTCAGCACCTGCTGACGCAGCGTTTTCATGTAACCTTCGTTCGCGGCCAGCTCGGAGTATTGATCGCCCAGCTGTTGCTGCATGCGGTTACGTTCGCTGTTGAACGCATTCTCGAACTGCCCGCGGCTGATCTCCTGGCCATTCACTTTGGCGGCGAAGTTATTGCCCCCGCCAATCAGGTAACCACTCACGCCGGTCAAAATGAACGACACGATAATGATACCGAAAATAATCTTGAGCACGAGACTGTTAGCAGCCGTGCGTAAGCTGTCCATCATGGTGTAACCACACTCCGCTGTAGATGACTATACGCGTTATCTCTAAAGCCGCCTGCGCGTTGACACAACAACGGCGGCAAGGATTATGAGTATATATGCTTCACGCAGCATAGCGTTTCCTGAACGCTGCGCACAAAGGCCTATTGTGACAAGAAACAGGGGTAATTGTCAGCCCACAACACGTAGAAAGTACCGGAATTACAAATAAAAAAGGCACATCAGTCGATGCGCCCTTGTACTTCGTCACATCCCCAAAGGGGAAATCACTTAGTTTACCGCGTCTTTCAGTGCTTTACCTGCACGGAAGCCCGGTACTTTAGCCGCGGCAATGGTGATCTCTTTACCTGTTTGCGGGTTGCGACCAGTACGGGCAGCACGCTCTTTAACGGCAAAAGTACCAAAACCTACCAGCGCTACGTCATCACCTTCTTTCAGAGATTCGGTAACAGAAGCAATAATTGCATCTAACGCACGTCCAGCCGCAGCTTTAGAGATATCAGCCCCTGCAGCAATTTTGTCGATCAGTTGAGATTTATTCACTCTTCTCTTCCTCTTTATAATTTATATCGCACCTGAATCCTTCAAAGTGCGACCGCGCAGCAGTTATATCAGGCCTGCCATGCCCTTACAACACCCGTTAATGATGGCAAGCCTAATCCGTCATCTAAATTAGCTATACAAAAAAAGGCTGGCAAGCCCGAAATGGCCTGCCAGCCCTGTTTTTATTAATGCTCTTTGCGCGAGGTCACTATTTTGCCGTCACAACCTGCATTCCAGAGGGTTCATTTTGCAACGCAAGAGCCAGAACTTCCTCAATGCGTTTCACCGGATGGATGTCCAGATCGGCAATTACGTTATCCGGAATCTCTTCCAGGTCACGTTTGTTCTCATCAGGAATTAAGACCGTTTTAATACCGCCACGGTGTGCCGCCAGCAGTTTTTCTTTCAAACCACCGATTGGCAGAACCTGACCACGCAGGGTGATCTCGCCGGTCATCGCCACGTCGGCGCGAACCGGGTTACCGGTAAGACAAGAAACCAGCGCGGTACACATCGCAATACCCGCACTTGGGCCATCTTTCGGCGTCGCTCCTTCAGGTACGTGAACGTGAATGTCGCGTTTTTCGTAAAAATCCGGATTAATACCCAGTTTTTCCGCACGCGCACGCACAACGGTCAGTGCAGCCTGAATGGATTCCTGCATGACTTCACCCAGAGAACCGGTGTAGGTCAGCTTACCTTTACCCGGTACACAGGCGGTTTCGATGGTCAGCAGATCGCCGCCCACTTCCGTCCACGCCAGGCCGGTTACCTGACCAACGCGGTTTTCGTTGTCCGCGCGGCCATAATCAAAGCGCTGTACGCCCAGATAGTCGTGCAGATTATCGCCATTAATCTCGATATGTTTCAGCGACTTGTCGAGCAGCAGCTGTTTCACCGCTTTACGGCACAGTTTGGAGATTTCGCGCTCCAGACTACGCACACCCGCTTCTCGGGTGTAGTAACGAATAATGCCTACAATGGCGCTATCGTCGACCGTCAGCTCACCTTTTTTCAGCGCGTTACGCTCAATCTGTTTCGGCAACAGGTGACGTTTTGCAATATTCAGCTTCTCGTCTTCGGTATAACCGGACAGACGGATCACTTCCATACGATCCAGCAACGGCGCCGGAATATTCATGGAGTTAGAGGTCGCAACGAACATCACGTCGCTGAGATCGTAGTCCACTTCCAGGTAGTGATCGCTGAACGCCACGTTCTGCTCTGGATCCAGCACCTCAAGCAGTGCGGAAGCCGGATCGCCACGCATGTCGGAAGACATTTTGTCGATCTCATCAAGCAGGAACAGCGGGTTTTTAACGCCCACTTTAGCCATTTTCTGGATCAGTTTACCCGGCATAGAACCGATATAGGTCCGGCGGTGACCGCGAATTTCAGCCTCATCACGCACGCCGCCCAGCGCCATACGGATGTATTTACGCCCGGTCGCCTTGGCGATGGACTGCCCCAGAGAAGTTTTACCTACCCCCGGCGGCCCAACCAGACACAGGATCGGCCCCTTGATTTTATTCACACGGCTTTGGACCGCGAGATACTCAAGGATACGATCTTTGACGCGTTCCAGACCGTAATGGTCGGTATCGAGGATTTCCTGCGCCTGACGCAGGTCTTTTTTGACCTTGCTACGCGCATTCCACGGTACCTGAACCATCCAGTCGATGTAGCCACGCACTACGGTCGCTTCCGCCGACATCGGAGACATCATTTTCAGCTTCTGCAGTTCCGCTTCCGCTTTCTCTTTTGCCTCTTTCGGCATTTTCGCCGCGTCGATCTTACGCTTCAGCGCTTCGTTTTCGTCCGGCGCATCGTCCATCTCGCCGAGCTCTTTCTGAATAGCTTTCATCTGCTCGTTCAGATAGTACTCACGCTGGGATTTTTCCATCTGCTTTTTCACGCGGTTGCGAATGCGTTTCTCAACCTGCAGCAGATCGATTTCAGACTCCATCATCGCCATCAGATATTCCAGACGTTCGTTAACGTCGGACATCTCCAGCACGGACTGTTTGTCAGCCAGCTTCAGCGGCATGTGCGCTGCGATGGTGTCCGCCAGACGTGCAGGATCGTCGATGCTGTTCAGCGACGTCAGCACTTCTGGTGGGATTTTCTTGTTCAGCTTGATGTAGCCTTCAAACTGGCTGATAGCAGTACGCACCAGCACTTCCTGTTCGCGCTCATCAATAGCAGGCGAGTCAAGGTACTCTGCTTTCGCAGAGAAATGCTCGCCGTTGTCAGACAGCGCTGAAATACGCGCGCGCTGTAACCCCTCGACCAGCACTTTTACGGTGCCGTCAGGCAGTTTCAGCATCTGCAAAATAGAGGCCACGGTCCCGACGGTGAAAAGATCGTTTACACCCGGCTCATCCGTTGACGCTTCTTTCTGTGCGACCAGCATGATTTTTTTATCATGGTCCATAGCCGCTTCCAGACAACGGATAGATTTTTCCCGCCCTACAAATAAGGGTATGACCATGTGCGGATAAACCACCACATCGCGCAACGGCAATACGGGGATTTCAATGCGTTCAGAACGCTCAGGATTCATAGAGCTCTCTCTTAGTTTAGTTTCCGCCAGGTAATCAGGTGGTACGACTGTGCTTCACACCACCTTTAACATGTATGTCAGTATATGGGGATGTTTCCCACACATTCAACGCCATGTTTACGGAAAAATAAAAGGGGAGATAAAATCCCCCCTTTTTAATTAAATGTCTGTATGAATTGATGAATTATTCGCCAGATGCCTGTTGTGCTTCCGGCTTACCGTAAATCAGCAATGGCTTGCTCTGGCCGCCAATCACCGACTCGTCGATCACCACTTTTTCGACGTCTTCCATCGAAGGCAGATCGTACATGGTGTCGAGCAGCGCGGCTTCGACGATAGAACGCAGACCACGGGCACCGGTTTTACGCGCCATCGCTTTCTTGGCGATCGCATCCAGCGCTTCCTCACGGAACTCCAGATCAACACCTTCAAGATTGAACAACGCCTGATACTGCTTGGTCAGGGCATTTTTCGGCTCTTTGAGGATCTGAATCAGCGCTTCTTCACTCAGTTCGCTCAGGGTTGCCACAACCGGCAGACGACCGATGAACTCAGGGATCAGACCAAATTTGATCAGATCTTCCGGTTCGACCTGCGACAGCAGTTCACCTTCGCTGGCTTTATCAGACTGTGCTTTTACCGTTGCGCCAAAACCAATGCCGGAGCCAGTTTCAACACGGTTAGCAATCACTTTATCCAGACCGGCAAAGGCACCACCGCAGATAAACAGGATCTTGGAGGTATCAACCTGCAGGAATTCCTGCTGAGGATGTTTACGACCACCCTGCGGCGGAACGGCAGCAACCGTACCTTCGATCAGTTTCAACAGCGCCTGCTGTACGCCTTCGCCAGAAACGTCACGGGTAATGGACGGGTTGTCAGACTTACGAGAAATCTTGTCGATTTCATCGATATAGACGATCCCACGCTGTGCTTTCTGCACGTCGTAATCGCACTTCTGCAACAGTTTCTGAATAATATTTTCAACATCTTCACCCACATAACCGGCTTCGGTCAGCGTGGTGGCGTCGGCCATAGTGAACGGAACGTCCAGCAGGCGCGCCAGCGTTTCAGCCAGCAGCGTTTTACCGGAACCCGTCGGGCCAATCAGCAGGATGTTACTTTTGCCCAACTCGACGCCATTGCTGGTGTCGCCATTGCGCAGACGTTTGTAATGGTTGTATACCGCGACCGCCAGCACTTTCTTCGCCTGCTCCTGACCGATAACGTAATCGTCCAGGTGGTTGCGAATTTCATGTGGCGTCGGCAGCGCACTGCGTTCACGGTGCGGTGCTACTTCCTTAATCTCTTCGCGAATGATGTCGTTGCATAAATCAACACATTCGTCGCAGATATACACGGATGGACCGGCAATCAGCTTACGCACTTCATGCTGGCTTTTGCCGCAAAAAGAGCAGTACAACAATTTGCCCGAGCCATCTTTGCGTTTATCTGTCATGGGTCAAAACCTCTTCTTTGTTCTTTGTGCCGCACACGACGACGCAAATGCCATTCTCAGGCGCAAGACGCTAGTCAGCGTTGTGCCGCTCCAGGTAATTATAGCGGCACACCTGCGCACTGGGCATTAATTACGATGGGTCAAAATCGAGTCGACCAGACCGTACTCTACCGCTTCAGAAGCGGAGAGGAAGCGATCGCGCTCGGTATCACGTTCAATCTGCTCAAGAGATTGACCCGTATGATGCGCCATAAGTTCGTTCATGCGCCCTTTTACCTTCAGGATTTCACGAGCATGAATTTCAATATCCGTTGCCTGGCCCTGGTAACCGCCCAGAGGCTGGTGGATCATGACGCGAGAGTTAGGCAGGCAAAAACGTTTGCCTTTCGCCCCGGCGGTCAGCAGGAACGCCCCCATTGAGGCCGCCTGGCCCATACAAATGGTGCTGACGTCCGGCTTAATAAACTGCATGGTGTCATAGATAGACATCCCGGCAGTGATCACTCCACCAGGGGAGTTGATGTACAGGTAGATATCTTTTTCTGGGTTTTCTGCTTCCAGGAACAGCATCTGCGCCACGATCAGGTTAGCCATATGGTCTTCGACCTGGCCGGTCAGAAAAATGACGCGTTCCTTAAGTAGACGAGAATAGATATCAAAAGAGCGCTCACCACGTGAGGTCTGTTCAATGACCATCGGCACCAGCGCCATATGGGGTGCAAAGTTATCTCGTTCGCCGCTGTATGACATTTCCGTCTCCTGGATAAAATTTGAAAAAACCTGCTGTGCTGATTGTAACCTTATGGACGGATTATCAGCTAGTCCCTCAGTAATGGGTACGACATCGCCATAATTCAAGCATAACAATCTTTTGTTGTAACGCTAACACTGAAACGCTGTTTTCGCACTCTTCCCATGCAAAATGCGTGACAAAAAAAAACCCGCCACCAAAAGGTGACGGGCTTGCGTACGAAATTCGAGCTAAAAAAGCGACGAATTACGCCTGCTGGTTCATCAGCTCGTTGAAGGAAGTGGCTTTTTCAGTCACTTTCGCTTTCGCCAGAACGGCTTCAACAGCCTGCTCTTCCAGAGCGACGTTACGCATGTTGTCCATCAGCTCTTTATTTTTGCTGTAGAACTCAACCACTTCTTTCGGATCTTCGTAAGCAGAAGCCATCTCTTCGATCAGGCCTTTAACGCGATCTTCGTCAGCTTTCAGTTCGTTGGTGCGAATCACTTCGCCCAGCAGCAGACCAACAACTACGCGACGCTTAGCCTGTTCTTCGAACAGTTCACGCGGCAGTTCCAGAGCTTGTTTCTCGTTGCCGCCGAAACGCTGTGCAGCCTGACGACGCAGAACGTCGATTTCGCTGTCGATCAGCGCAGCCGGAACGTCGATGTCGTTAGCTTTTACCAGACCTTCGATCGCCTGAGACTTAACGCGGTTACGCACAGCGCCTTTCAGCTCGCGTTCCATGTTTTTGCGTACTTCAGCGCGCAGACCTGCTACGGAACCATCTTCAACGCCGAAACGTTTGATGAATTCTTCAGTCAGTTCCGGCAGTTCGCGTTCTTCAACTTTCTTCAGGTTGATAACGAACTTAGCGGCTTTACCTTTCAGGTTTTCAGCGTGGTACTCTTCCGGGAAAGTCACGTCGATAGTGAACTCTTCGCCAGCTTTGTGGCCTTTAACGCCTTCTTCAAAGCCTGGGATCATACGACCCTGGCCCATCGCCAGTACGAAGTCAGACGCTTTGCCGCCTTCGAACTCTTCGCCGTCTACAGAACCGGTGAAGTCGATGGTTACACGGTCTTCTGCATCAGCAGCGCCGTCTTTGTCTTTCCAGGTAGCCTGCTGCTTACGCAGGGTATCCAGCATCACGTCAACGTCAGCGTCGGTGACTTCAACAACCGGTTTTTCAACTTCGATTGCTTCCAGACCAGTCAGCTCAACTTCCGGGTAAACTTCGAACTCTACCGCGTAAGTAAAATCTTCACCCAGTTTGTATTCGCCCGGAACGTAGTTCGGTGCGCCAGCCGGATTGATTTTTTCTTTGATGATCGCGTCAACGAAGTTGCGGCTCATCAGGTCGCCCAGAACGTCCTGGCGAACAGATGCGCCATAACGCTGAGCAACAACATTCATCGGTACTTTTCCTTTGCGGAAACCGTCAATACGCACTTTCTTCGCTACGTTGACCAGCTCGCTTTTCACAGCGGTCTCGATGCTGTCAGCAGCGATAGTAATCGTTACACGGCGGCCAAGGCCTTGAGTGGTTTCAACTGAAACTTGCATCTTGTTACCTCAAAAAATCACAGTGCTCGGTCAACTCTTCTCCGCAAGCACAGGTTGTTGGCTTCGCGGAACTGGGATGTTCTCATAAGCAATCACATTCCCTGTCGTCAGAATCATCCCGAAGACATTCCGAAAAATAAGACGCGCATTATAGCGGCATCACTTTTATGAGTCGAGAACGGTTATCGCGCGTTGCTGCGGCTTTTTTCACAATTCCCGGCTAATTTTTGTCTGAATACTGTACGACTGCCCCAGAATTCAGACAAAACAAAACGGCCCGCAGGCCGTTTTCACATAATCTGTAGCAACATACTGGAAAAGCGTCGGTTGTTGCAAATCCGTTTTACGCGATGCTTCCCGCCCCACGACACGGAGGCGATGCAAAAATCGTATCCTGCAACGCTTCCCACTCCTTAATGGTGTAGGTATGCAGGGCAAGTGCGTGAACGGTTGTGGAAAGCTCCGCCGTTAACGTGCTGTAAATCATCCGATGACGATTAAGAAAACGTTCACCTGTAAAGCGATCGCTAACCAGCACAACCTTAAAGTGGCTTTCAGAACCAGCCGGGACATTGTGACGATAGCTTTCATCCACAACTTCGAGGAACACGGGTTCGAACGCTGCCCTTAATTTTTCTTCTATTTGCTCACGAATCATCATGAAATTTTCCTCCGACAACGCTGAGATGTCACCCATCCCTTTAAATACTAGCCGCTTTTACCGTTTTCATTACACCTTAGCAACAAAAAATTAGCGCTTGTCTGATTTTCTCAGCCAAACGGATGAAGTTCACTGAATCCTCACTTCGTTTTATTGCAAAAAGTCCGTTTATGGTCTCCACAAAGTCATAAAACGGACAACACAATGAATTTACATGCGTTACCCACTTCCCCTCATCGTTGGCGATGTTATGATGGCGGGAATTTTCTCTAACCATACAATTTAGATTCGCTGAGAGCCCTGGCATGTTTAAAAAAATCCTCTTCCCGTTAGTCGCGATGTTCATGTTAGCTGGATGCGCAACGCCGCCGACCACTATTGAAGTCTCCCCGAAAATTACCCTGCCACAGCAGGACCCAAGCCTGATGGGCGTGACCGTTAGCATCAACGGTGCCGACCAGCGTCAGGATCAAGCGCTGGCAAAAGTCACCCGCGACAACCAGCTGGTTACGCTGACTGCGTCCCGCGATCTGCGCTTCCTGCTGCAAGAAGTACTGGAAAAACAGATGACCGCACGCGGTTATATGATTGGACCAAACGGCGCTGTAAACCTGCAAATCATTGTTAGCCAGCTGTACGCTGACGTGTCTCAGGGTAGCGTGCGCTATAACATTGCCACCAAAGCAGATATCGCCATCATTGCGACCGCTGCTAACGGCAACAAGATGACCAAAAACTACCGCGCAAGCTATTCTGTTGAAGGCGCACTGCAGGCCTCTAACAAAAATATCGCTGACGCCGTTAACAGCGTGCTGACCGACACCATCGCTGATATGTCTCAGGACACCAGCGTTCACGATTTCATCAAGCAGAACGCTCGTTAATTTCTGCCCATATGGCCCGGCGTTCGTCGGGCCTATAGAAGCCCATGTCCAGTCATTACTTACGTATTTTTCAGCAACCACGTTCAGCTATCCTGCTTATTCTGGGGTTCGCCTCCGGTTTACCGCTCGCACTCACCTCCGGTACGCTTCAGGCGTGGATGACGGTCGAGAATATCGATCTTAAAACCATCGGTTTCTTTTCCCTGGTAGGTCAGGCCTACGTATTTAAGTTTCTCTGGTCCCCGTTGATGGACCGTTACACGCCACCGTTTTTAGGTCGACGTCGCGGCTGGCTGCTGGCGACCCAGGCGCTGTTGTTAATTTCTATCGCCGCGATGGGCTTTCTGGAGCCTGGCACACAGTTACGCTGGATGGCCGCACTCGCAGTAGTGATCGCTTTTTGCTCGGCCTCGCAGGATATCGTCTTTGATGCCTGGAAAACCGACGTGTTGCCCGCAGAAGAACGCGGCACCGGCGCGGCAATCAGCGTGCTGGGCTATCGATTAGGGATGCTGGTTTCAGGCGGACTGGCCCTGTGGATGGCCGATCGCTGGCTGGGCTGGCAAGGGATGTACTGGCTGATGGCAGCGCTGTTAATTCCTTGTATCATCGCCACCCTGTTAGCACCTGAACCGACTGACACCATTCCGGTACCTAAAACGCTGGAACAGGCGGTTGCGGCTCCGCTGCGAGACTTCTTTGGTCGTAACAACGCCTGGCTTATCCTGCTGCTTATTGTGCTGTATAAGCTCGGGGATGCCTTCGCCATGAGCCTGACCACCACCTTTTTGATCCGCGGCGTTGGATTTGATGCGGGTGAGGTTGGTGTGGTGAATAAAACGCTCGGGCTTCTGGCAACCATCGTTGGTGCATTGTACGGTGGGATCCTGATGCAGCGCCTTTCGCTGTTCCGCGCATTGCTGATATTTGGCATCCTGCAAGGGGCGTCAAATGCAGGCTACTGGCTATTGTCCATCACTGACAAACACATGTTCAGTATGGCGGCCGCCGTCTTCTTTGAAAACCTGTGTGGCGGAATGGGCACAGCGGCGTTTGTCGCTTTATTAATGACGCTGTGCAATAAGTCCTTCTCAGCGACCCAGTTCGCCCTGCTCTCCGCGCTTTCAGCCGTTGGTCGCGTTTATGTTGGCCCGGTAGCGGGTTGGTTTGTCGAAGCACACGGCTGGCCGACGTTTTATCTGTTCTCCGTGTTTGCCGCGATCCCCGGCCTCATACTGCTGCTGGTATGTCGCCAGACCCTGGAACATAGCTGGCAAAATGAAAGCTTTATTCCGCGTACGGAATTTCGTGGAGCGTACAGTCTGGCATTAATGACGTTGGTAGTGGGTTGCTGCTTGCTGCTGGTTTGGCTGCTACTGTTAACCATGAACGCGCTGGATTACACCAACTTCTCCTTCCTGCCGGAACTGCTTGAAGTCTCGGTGGCGGTCGCGGTCTGCGGGGTGATTTTTGGTGGATTGCTGGATTATCTGGCTCTGCGCAAAAACCGTCTGGCGTAAAAAACCGTATTAATAAGCCGTTGTAATCACCCTGCGTAATTATAACGGCTAAATAAACAACAATTGATAAAAATAATATTTGTTATTTTGTGCGCCAAAGAATTTGGAAATTATTGACGCCTTTTATATATTTTATTTTCCTTACTCGATTCAGCCACTACAGATTTATTTTTTGTTCCCAATTTGTCTTTTTATTGATAATCAATTGTTAAACAATTGTTTTATTTTCGTATTGGTTATACCAATTGCCCTCAGCCTGTCCCTCACCTGCCTGCTTTCGTTATAACGTGATGTTGCAACAGGTTCTTAAAGTCAAAGCGACATATATTGCAACATATGTGACATGCACGGCAGAACCCAGTAACACAGATCCAAGGATGTTTACAGTAATGTAACCTTCCCGTAAAATGCCCTCACACTTTAAACGCCACCCGGTCCCGTGGAATTGAGGTCGTTAAATGAGACTCAGGAAATACAATAAAAGTTTGGGATGGTTGTCATTAATTGCAGGCACTGCGTTACTCAGTGGCTGTAATTCTGCGCTGCTTGACCCTAAAGGACAGATTGGACTGGAACAACGTTCACTGATACTGACGGCATTTGGCCTGATGTTGATTGTCGTTATTCCTGCCATCTTGATGGCTGTTGGTTTTGCCTGGAAGTATCGTGCAAGCAATAAAGATGCGAAGTACAGCCCGAACTGGTCACACTCCAATAAAGTGGAAGCTGTGGTCTGGACGGTGCCGATCTTAATCATCATTTTCCTTGCCGTTCTGACCTGGAAAACCACTCACGCTCTTGAGCCAAGCAAACCGCTGGCGCATGACGAGAAGCCCATTACCATCGAAGTGGTTTCCATGGACTGGAAATGGTTCTTCATCTATCCGGAACAGGGTATCGCTACCGTGAATGAAATCGCCTTCCCGGCGAATACTCCGGTTGAGTTCAAAGTGACATCCAACTCCGTGATGAACTCCTTCTTTATCCCGCGTCTGGGTAGCCAGATTTATGCCATGGCCGGTATGCAGACTCGACTGCATCTGATCGCCAACGAAGTCGGTACTTATGATGGTATCTCCGCAAGCTATAGCGGACCAGGCTTCTCCGGTATGAAGTTCAAGGCTATCGCAACAAAGGACCGCGCCGAATTCGACCAATGGGTTGCTAAAGCTAAACAGTCCACGAACACCATGAGCGACATGGCTGCGTTCGAGAAAGTGGCTGTGCCAAGCGAATACAACCAGGTGGAATACTTCTCCAACGTGAAACCCGATTTGTTTAAAGATGTTATTAACAAATTTATGGCTCACGGTAAGAGCATGGACATGACCCAACCCGAAGGTGAGCACAGCGCACACGAAGGCATGGAAGGCATGGACATGAGCCACGCGGAATCCGCTCACTAAGGGGCCGAGGAAGAATACGATGTTCGGAAAATTGACGCTGGATGCAGTGCCGTTCCATGAACCCATTGTCATGGTTACGATCGCTGCCATTATCATCGGTGGTGCGGCCTTACTGGGCCTAATCACTTACTTCGGTAAGTGGACCTACCTGTGGAAAGAGTGGCTGACTTCGGTTGACCACAAACGCCTTGGCATCATGTATGTCATCGTCGCAATCGTCATGTTGATTCGTGGCTTTGCCGACGCCATCATGATGCGTAGTCAGCAAGCGCTGGCTTCTGCAGGTGAAGCGGGCTTCCTGCCTCCTCACCACTACGATCAGATCTTCACGGCTCACGGCGTGATTATGATCTTCTTCGTGGCAATGCCATTTGTTATCGGTCTGATGAACCTGGTGGTTCCGTTGCAGATCGGCGCACGTGACGTTGCATTCCCGTTCCTGAACAACCTGAGCTTCTGGTTCACCGTTGTCGGCGTAATCCTGGTTAACCTGTCTCTGGGCGTGGGTGAATTCGCGCAGACCGGTTGGCTGGCGTATCCACCACTTTCGGGAATAGAGTACAGTCCAAGCGTCGGGGTCGATTATTGGATATGGGCAGTCCAGTTGTCCGGTATTGGTACAACCCTGACCGGTATCAACTTCTTTGTGACCATCATTAAGATGCGTGCGCCAGGAATGACCATGTTCAAGATGCCGGTATTCAGCTGGGCGTCTCTGTGCGCGAACATCCTGATTATCGCTTCTTTCCCAATCCTGACGGTTACCGTCGCGTTGCTGACCCTGGATCGCTATCTGGGTACCCATTTCTTTACCAACGATATGGGCGGCAACATGATGATGTACATCAACCTGATTTGGGCCTGGGGCCATCCGGAAGTGTACATTCTGGTACTGCCGGTCTTCGGGGTGTTCTCCGAAATCGCGGCAACCTTCTCACGTAAACGTCTGTTTGGTTACACCTCGCTGGTGTGGGCAACCGTGTGTATCACCGTTCTGTCGTTCGTTGTTTGGCTGCACCACTTCTTCACCATGGGTGCAGGCGCTAACGTAAACGCCTTCTTCGGTATTACCACCATGATTATCGCCATCCCGACCGGGGTGAAGATCTTCAACTGGCTGTTCACCATGTATCAGGGCCGTATCGTATTCCACTCAGCGATGCTGTGGACGATTGGCTTTATCGTGACCTTCTCAGTCGGCGGCATGACCGGCGTACTGTTGGCGGTTCCGGGTGCAGACTTCGTACTGCACAACAGTCTGTTCCTGATTGCGCACTTCCATAACGTTATCATCGGCGGCGTCGTATTTGGCTGCTTCGCAGGTATGACCTACTGGTGGCCGAAAGCGTTTGGCTTCACGCTGAACGAAACCTGGGGTAAACGCGCATTCTGGTTCTGGATCATCGGCTTCTTCGTAGCATTTATGCCGCTGTACGTGCTGGGCTTCATGGGTATGACTCGTCGTCTCAGCCAGCAGATTGACCCACAGTTCCATCCGATGCTGGTCGTTGCCGCCTGCGGTGCCGCGCTGATTGCACTGGGTATCCTGTGCCAGCTGATTCAGATCTTCGTTTCTATTCGCGACCGCGAGCAGAACCGTGATCTGACCGGTGACCCATGGGGTGGTCGTACGCTGGAGTGGGCAACCTCTTCCCCGCCTCCGTTCTATAACTTTGCCGTTGTGCCGCACGTTCACGAGCGTGATGCCTTCTGGGAAATGAAAGAAAAAGGTGAAGCGTACAAGCAGCCTGCGCACTATGAAGAAATTCATATGCCGAAGAACAGCGGTGCCGGTATCGTCATTACCGCCTTCGCAACACTGTTTGGTTTCGCCATGATCTGGCATATCTGGTGGCTGGCGATTGCAAGCTTCGCAGGCATGATCATCAGCTGGATTGTGAAAAGCTTTGATGAAGACGTGGATTACTACGTGCCGGTCCCGGAAGTCGAAAAACTGGAAAACCAGCATTTCGATGAGATTACTAAGGCAGGGCTGAAAAATGGCAACTGATACTTTAACGCACGCGACTGCCCACGCGCACGAACACGGGCACCACGATGCAGGCCAGACCAAGATCTTCGGATTCTGGGTCTACCTGATGAGCGACTGCATTCTGTTCTCTATTCTGTTTGCAACCTATGCCGTTCTGGTGAACGGCACCGCAGGTGGCCCGACAGGTAAGGACATTTTTGAACTGCCGTTCGTTCTGGTTGAAACATTCCTGCTGTTATTCAGCTCCATTACTTACGGTATGGCAGCGATTGCCATGTACAAGAACAACAAGAGCCAGGTTATCTCCTGGCTGGCGTTGACCTTCTTGTTCGGTGCCGGATTCATCGGGATGGAACTCTATGAATTCCATCACCTGATTGTTAACGGCATGGGCCCGGATCGCAGCGGTTTCCTGTCTGCGTTCTTCGCGCTGGTCGGCACGCACGGTCTGCACGTCACCTCCGGTCTTATCTGGATGGCGGTTCTGATGGTGCAAGTCGCTCGTCGCGGCCTGACCAGTACTAACCGTACCCGCATCATGTGCCTGAGCCTGTTCTGGCACTTCCTGGATGTGGTATGGATCTGTGTGTTCACTGTTGTTTATCTGATGGGGGCGATGTAATGAGTCATGCTAACGAGAGCGGCGGCGCATCCCATGGCAGCGTAAAAACCTACATGACAGGTTTTATCCTGTCGATCATCCTGACGGTTATTCCGTTCTGGATGGTGATGACAGGTTCTGCCTCTCCGGCCGTCATTCTGGGAACTATTCTGGCAATGGCAGTGGTACAGATTCTGGTGCACCTGGTGTGCTTCCTGCACATGAATAGCAAATCTGATGAAGGTTGGAACATGACGGCCTTTGTCTTTACTGTGCTAATCATCGCCATCCTGGTTGTGGGCTCCATCTGGATTATGTGGAACCTTAACTACAACATGATGATGCACTAAGAGCGGCGATTATGATGTTTAAGCAATACCTGCAAGTAACGAAACCAGGCATCATCTTTGGCAACCTGATCTCGGTGATTGGGGGGTTCCTGCTGGCCTCGAAAGGCAGCATTGATTATCCCCTGTTTATCTACACGCTGGTTGGGGTGTCACTGGTTGTGGCGTCGGGTTGTGTATTTAACAACTACATCGACAGGGATATCGACAGGAAGATGGAGAGGACCAAAAACCGCGTGCTGGTTAAAGGTCTGATTTCCCCTGCGGTCTCACTGGTATACGCCACCCTGCTGGGTATTGCTGGCTTTATGCTGCTGTGGTTTGGCGCGAACCCTCTGGCCTGCTGGCTGGGGGTAATGGGCTTCGTGGTCTATGTGGGCGTCTATAGCCTGTACATGAAGCGCCATTCCGTTTATGGCACGCTGATTGGCTCACTCTCCGGCGCTGCGCCGCCGGTGATTGGCTACTGCGCCGTAACCGGTGAGTTCGATAGCGGTGCGCTGATTCTGCTGGCTATTTTCAGCCTGTGGCAGATGCCGCACTCTTACGCGATTGCGATTTTCCGCTTTAAGGATTATCAGGCTGCCAACATCCCAGTACTGCCGGTGGTGAAAGGCATTTCAGTCGCGAAAAACCATATCACGCTGTATATCATCGCATTTGCTATCGCCACGCTGATGCTAACCCTGGGCGGCTATGCAGGTTATAAATACCTGATTGTTGCTGCGGCGGTGAGCGTCTGGTGGTTGGGCATGGCGCTGCGCGGTTATAAAGTGGAAGATGACAAAGTCTGGGCGCGCAAGCTGTTCGGCTTCTCCATCATCGCCATTACCGCGCTTTCCGTGATGATGTCCGTCGACTTTATGGTGCCAAACTCGCAGAACCTGCTGACTTACGTCTGGTAAAATCTGCTGATACGAAAAGGGTGCTTCGGCACCCTTTTTTATTACTATGCAGTTTGGAGAGCATTAGGTCTCGTCTTTTTGTTTATCATCCCAGACCTCAAACAGCCATTTCCCCGCTTCAGCCGACTCAGCAAACATCCTTACGGTTAACGGTATGCGCGTTGCTTCCACTTCTTCCCGGTTAGCCTTGAACCATCTCGTGAATAGCGGTAGATTGTGCCATGGATAATAAGGTTTCCAGTTCACACATGATAAATCGACTTTGAACTCTTTCTCATATCGATCCAGAGCCCAGTAGAGATCATCACCGGGGGCACCAAACAAATCTGAATCAAGTTCTAAAGGAACCTCTTTCCAGTTTTCATCCAAATACCCAGGTATTTCTTCCCTGAACAGCCTTAACACATCGTCTTGAATGCTCATTAGAATGATGTCCACTGAATACGATCTTTGGGCCTAGCAATCAGATTGTATTTTGTCTGCGTCTTTCTGGAGACTTGCACAAGCGCATTTATAAGACCAATCCACCCAAACCAAGGTACATAACGAGCAATCACAGCAGCGAGTTTGTTGGTTCTTTGTATCCTGAACCCCACCGGAGTGGGGACTTTAATACCAAATGGTACCCGCGCATCTCTCAGAAGCATTCTCCCGTATTTGGAAACAACACTTGTTCCTTCAATAGCCCCAGAAGGTTTCTGTCTTGTGTTCAACCAAGGTTGACCAGCCAGAATCGCGGCTCCCGATTCAATGCCAATTCCTAACTCATCACAAAATTGTTCCAGAAAGATGAGATCTAACAATTCCCCAGCTGACAGATTGCTGTGACCATGATACCAATAGGTTCCATTCGCTTCTTCAGTTGTGTCCATTCAATCACCCATTATGCCGTCTGCCGGTCATTCCATGCGTCGGTATAGATAATGTTCCCGTCGCAATGCTTCCATGTGATTTTTTCGTAGCGTAACTCTATGGTTTCAAGGTGATTGTTGTTTTTGTCTTCTGGCCCAGCCATCGTCGGAGAGACCGAGACAATCCGCACGCCCTCGAGCAGCATGTTGAAATACTCCACTTCCTGACCGGCATCATTGATTTTGTACCAACGAATCTCTGCAGACTTAAGATTCTGACCAGAAGCGACCGCTTTGTATAAATAGGGACTCGAGTAGTCAAACTCTTTGACGATCATCATCGGTGAATGTTGGCGTGTGCCTGTTGGTTTACCCGTTGCATTATCAGTTGGAATAGAGAGATTGTGATGAAAACCTTTAAATTCAATACTGTATTCTCTTCCCTTTACGTCACACCCGCCCTTAATCAGCGCGCCACCATCGTCATAAATCCACATATTGCCTGGAATCGCCATTTTCCTTTTCCCTCTTTCCATTAGAAATAACCACAAAAAGACTACACCTGTAATTATCGCAAGTAAATTAGTTGCAGCTGTAACTATTTAAGTTTCCGCGCTACACAATTCCACATATCGTAGAGGTTTACCCCATTCCTTCCCCGCTTTACACTAGGCGCGAAATTAATACAGAGGTGGGAATGAACGATTACAAAATGACGCCCGGTGAGTTGCGCGCCACCTGGGGTTTAGGGACCGTATTCTCGTTGCGCATGCTTGGCATGTTTATGGTTCTACCGGTTCTGACCACATACGGCATGGCGCTACAGGGCGCCAGTGAAGCGCTGATAGGCCTTGCCATCGGCATTTATGGCCTGGCGCAGGCCGTCTTCCAGATCCCCTTTGGTTTGCTCTCTGACCGCATCGGCCGTAAGCCGCTTATTGTCGGTGGGCTGGCGGTATTTGTTCTCGGCAGCGTAATTGCCGCCCTTTCCGATTCAATCTGGGGAATTATTCTAGGCCGCGCCCTACAAGGCTCTGGCGCGATTGCTGCCGCCGTGATGGCGCTGCTTTCCGACTTAACCCGCGAGCAAAACCGCACCAAAGCGATGGCGTTTATCGGCGTCAGCTTTGGTATCACCTTTGCCATTGCGATGGTGCTAGGGCCAATCGTTACCCATGCGCTGGGGCTACACGCGCTGTTCTGGATGATTGCCGCCCTTGCCACCACGGGTATCGTGCTGACCATTTGGGTCGTTCCCAATAGCACCAGCCACGTACTAAACCGCGAGTCGGGCATGGTAAAAGGCAGCTTCAGCAAAGTGCTGGCGGAGCCCAAACTGCTGAAGCTTAACTTTGGCATCATGTGCCTGCATATTTTGCTGATGTCCACTTTCGTCGCGTTACCAGGACAACTGGCGAAAGCCGGTTTCCCCGCCGCAGAACACGGGAAAATTTATCTGGTGACGATGCTGCTGTCCTTTGTTTCCCTGGTGCCGTTCATCATTTACGCCGAAGTAAAGCGCCGGATGAAACGCGTATTCCTCGCCTGCGTGTTCCTGATCCTTATTGCAGAGATTGTATTGTGGAGCGCTAACATTCGTTTCTGGGGGCTGATTGCGGGCGTGCAGATCTTCTTCCTCGCCTTTAACCTGATGGAAGCCCTCCTCCCCTCGCTTATCAGCAAAGAATCGCCTGCGGGTTACAAAGGCACGGCAATGGGTGTTTACTCCACCAGCCAGTTTCTTGGCGTGGCGATTGGCGGTTCGCTCGGCGGTTGGGTGGTTGAAATGTTTGATGGTCAGGCCGTATTTCTGGCCGGTGCGCTGCTGGCGGCAGTTTGGTTGATTGTGGCAAGCACAATGAAAGAGCCACCGTACGTCAGCAGCCTGCGTGTGGAAATTCCACCAGAAATTGCCGCAGATGACACGTTAAAGCAGCGCCTGCTGGCAAAAGAAGGAATAAGCGAAGTGTTAATTGTGGCGAAAGAGCATTCGGCCTACGTGAAAATCGACAGCAAAGTCACCAATCGATTTGAGGTTGAGCAGACCATCAGCCAGGCGTGATGATTGCCGGATGGCGACTATCGTCTTATCCGGCCTACCAATAGCGTGTGCTACCTGTAGGCCGGATCAGGCATTACGACTTAATCGCGGAAGTTCTTGAACTGGAACGGTTGACCGAGATCGCCGCCGCGAACCAGCGCCATGACGGATTGCAGATCGTCGCGCGCCTTACCGGTCACACGAATTTCTTCACCCTGAATCTGCGCCTGCACCTTCAGCTTGCTGTCTTTGATCAGCTTAACGATTTTCTTTTGCACCGCGCTTTCAATGCCCTGCTTCAGCTTAGCTTCAACAAACCAGGTTTTACCGCTGTGCACGAAAGTTTCTGGTACGTCCAGCGAGGTGCCTTCAATACCGCGTTTCAGCAGCTTGGCACGCAAAATATCCAGCAGCTGATTAACCTGAAAATCAGACTCGCTCAGCACCTTAATCGTCTTATTTGACTCATTCAGCTCAAAAGTGGCTTCAACGCCACGAAAATCAAAGCGTGACTCGACTTCACGGCTGGCGTTATCCACCGCGTTACGGGCTTCCTGAAGATCAACTTCAGAGACAATATCGAAAGATGGCATCTTTTCCTCTCCCTTCATTTTTGATGCGAAGCATAATACCTGCAAAGTTACTCAACAGACAGCGCTATACTAGGCTGTATCCTTTCATTGTACGTGGTAGCGACATCTGCGAACAATAATAGGGTGCGGTCGATATGGATTAACACCTGGTGCTGTTGCAGGTGAGGAGGAAGAATGAAAATTACCGTACTGGGATGTGGAGCGTTAGGACAGCTATGGCTTACAGCGCTGTGCAAACATGGACATGAGGTGCAAGGGTGGCTGCGCGTACCGCAACCCTACTGCAGCGTAAACCTGATCGACACGGATGGCTCAGTTTTTAATGAATCCCTGACGGCAAACGACCCCGACTTTTTGGCAAAAAGCGACCTGCTGCTGGTCACTCTGAAGGCCTGGCAAGTTTCTGATGCGGTAAAAGGCCTGTCTGCAATTCTGCCTGAAACCACGCCCATTCTGCTTATTCACAACGGCATGGGGACGATTGAAGAGTTACATAACATTAAGCAACCCTTGCTGATGGGAACCACCACCCACGCAGCACGCCGTGACGGGAACGTCATCATTCATGTCGCTCAGGGAACAACGCGTATTGGGCCGGCGCGTGAGCAAGACGGCGATTTCAGCTATCTGGCTGAAACCCTGCAAGAGGTGCTGCCGGACGTCGCCTGGCACAACACCATTCGCGCCGAGCTGTGGCGCAAGCTGGCCGTCAACTGCGTCATTAACCCGCTGACCGCATTATGGGATTGCCCAAACGGTGAGCTACGCCATCATCCCGAAAAAATAGCGCTCATCTGTGAGGAAGTGGCAGCGGTGATCGAACGCGAAGGCCACCACACATCAGCGGATGATTTACGCTATTATGTTGAGCAAGTGATTGACAGTACGGCGGAAAATATCTCATCTATGCTGCAGGACATTCGCGCCATGCGTCATACCGAGATCGACTACATTACCGGTTATTTGTTAAAACGTGCACGCGCGCACGGCATCGCCGTTCCGGAAAATGCCCGCCTGTTTGAAATGGTTAAAAGAAAGGAAAGTGAGTATGAGCGCTCAAGCACTGGTATGTCTCGCCCCTGGTAGTGAAGAAACCGAAGCGGTTACTACTATCGATCTACTGGTTCGCGGCGGAATTAAGGTCACAACCGCCAGCGTCGCCAGCGATGGCAACCTGACGATCGTGTGCTCGCGCGGTGTGAAACTGCTGGCGGATGCGCCATTAGTCGAAGTAGCTGACGGCGATTTCGACATTATCGTACTGCCCGGTGGTGTCAAAGGCGCCGAGTGCTTTCGCGACAGCCCTCTGCTGGTCGAAACCGTGAAGCAGTTTCATCGCTCCGGACGCATTGTCGCGGCAATCTGCGCCGCTGCCGCGACCGTCCTCGTCCCACACGACATTTTTCCCATCGGTAACATGACCGGCTACCCGGCGCTGAAAGACAAGATCCCCGCGGATCAATGGCAGGACAAGCGTGTCGTGTGGGATCCACGCGTCAACTTGTTAACCAGCCAGGGACCGGGAACCTCAATCGATTTCGGTTTGAAAATCATTGATCTTCTGGTCAGTCGTGAAAAGGCTTACGAAGTTGCGTCACAACTGGTGATGGCAGCGGGAATCTATAACTACTACGAATAAATCTTCAGGCCACTCCCTTATAAGGAATCATAATGAAAGGATATCTAAGTGGAGTGGCTTTACTGCTCCTTTCCGGTTATGCCACTGCGACGCAACTCGACATAAAGAGTATTGAGTATCGCTATCCCGGAAGCACTGAAATGCAATATCGCGTGCCATGGTTTTCCTCGACGGATAACCCCAAGGTTGCGAAACGTATTAACGATTATATTTTCGCAAGCTTTATCAATCAGCTACCGGGTAATAATCCACAAACAACAGTGAACCAGTTTGCGAAATCAGAGAGAAACCCCACCGCAAACCTTGACTACACGGTTGAGTATCGCGACGCCAAAGTTCTAACTCTGAACATGTTTGTCGAAGGCTGCGGGGCATATTGCGAGTCGTTCAATGTGCCGATCAGCTTTGATTTAGCCAGCGGCGCAGCCATTACCCTTAACGATCTTTTCTCCCGCTCCACGATGGGTGAATTAAACACCCGTATCAGAAAAGATATCCGTGGCCAGATTGATACCTTTGTTACGGCGCATAATTCGCAAACACCAGAACAAATAAAAGAAGAGAAAGGTGAAGTTTTCAACTACATCGAATTCTACGCATCGTGCGCAACCTACACCGACGGTTTGTACTACATCGACAAATTCTCCCTGCAAAAAGACCATCTGGCTTTCCTGAACGGGCGCTGTAGCAACCACGCCAGCCGCGCGCTCGACGAGTTGGGTGATTTCACAACGAAAATCCCAACCGCGGAACTGCAAAATCGGCTCACGCCGTACGGCCAGTATCTGACTGGAGCAAAGAGTACAACACAGGTTTCCCCAGCGCCCGGCATTGACGGCAAAGTCATGTACGGCACGCTGGGAAAAAGCATGCGTATTGTGTTGAAGGTGGACTGCAAATACGGTGATTTTTTTGAAGGGGCTTACTTTTACCAGAAATTTGGCTCACCGATTGAATTAACCGGTAAGTGCGATACAGCCGATAATCAACATTATGAACTGAAGACGTCTGCAGCTGAACAAGCGCAAGAGAAGATAACGCTGGAGTTAAAAGACGGTGCCTATCAAGGCGTCTGGGAGTCGAACGGGAAGACGCTTCCCGTGCGTTTTGAATAATATCGTTATATCGCCGGATGGCGGCGTAACCGCCTTATCCGGCCTACAACACGGTGTTTACTCAATTACGGGCGATACACCTTCACGTTCTCAAAGCCCTGCTCGCGCAGATAAAGCGCCTGCAGGCGGCTCATCACCCCGCGTTCACACCACAGCAGCCAGGTTTTGCTCTGGTCCAGATCGCCGAATTTGGTGCTCAGCTTGTAGAACGGCAGAGAAACGACGTCCACGCCGTCAACCTTCAGCGGTTTATCATCCTGTTCATCCACAGAACGGATATCCAGGATCATATCGTTCGGGCCGAAACCGCTCACGGTTTCTACTTCTACCACGGTTTGCTGCGTCTGCTGGGCGATATCGCGAATATCAATATTGTTCGCTTCTTCAACCACTTTATCGAGGATAGAGAAATCGAAGTTTTCTTCTTCGGCCTCAATCTTTGCTTTGATCGCTTTCACCGTCGGGCTTTTTGAAATTACACCGCAGTATTCCGGCATGGTACGAGCAAAATCCTCGGTGCCAATTTCACGCGCCAGATTGATGATGTGCTCTTTATCGTGAGAGATAAGTGGGCGCAGGATCAGGGTGTCTGATACGTTATCGATCAAACGCAGGTTGGTCAGCGTCTGACTGGACACCTGACCCAGTGCTTCACCGGTTACCAGCGCCTGTACGCCGTAGCGCTCAGCGACTTTCGACGCCGCGCGAACCATCATACGCTTGAGAACCACGCCCATCTGGCCGTCATCAACTTTCTCCAGGATCTCACCGACCACCGGTTCAAAGTTGATAGCAACAAAACGCACGCGATGCGAACTACCGAAGCGATTCCACAGGTAATGCGCCACCTGGCGAACACCGATTTCATGCGCTGCCCCGCCAAGGTTGAAGAAGCAGTAGTGCACGCGGCAGCCGCGACGCATCAGCATGTAGCTTGACACGCCGGAGTCGAAACCACCGGAGATCAGCGACAGTACGTCTTCCTGCGTACCAATTGGGAAACCGCCAATACCTTCATAGCGGCCTTTAACCAGCAACAGACGGTCGTTTTCGATTTCAAGATTAACCGTCACGTCCGGCTTCGTCAGCTTCACGCGCGCGGATTCAATATGCTGGTTCAGTCCACCGCCAACATAACGTTCCACCTCAATGGAGCTAAACTCATGCTTACCACGACGCTTAACGCGTACGCAGAAGGTTTTACCTTCCAGTTGATCGCGATACTGCACCAGTGCTTTCTCGAAAATATCGTGCATATCGGTAAACGGCACGTCTTCTACTTCGAGAATGTGGTGGATCCCCGGAATACGGGTCAGCGCGTCGCGAATGTCCAGGCGCTGGCTTTCATCTTTAGCGCGAACCTCAACGTGATCCCAGTGACGGACAACAGCAAGGTCTTCATCATAGTGCTTTAAAACGTTACGAATGTTCCCTGTCAGAATTTTTATAAAGCGCAAACGCACAGATTGGCTTTTGATGGTGATTTCTGGGAACAATTTAATGATAAACTTCATGGCGGCAATGGTTCTTAGGCAAGTCTGAATGACTTGTAATGGAAAAAAATACAGCAGCCCATACCCGCGACTGCATCCAGGCGTGCAAGTATATCACCATCACGCGGCTACTGTGCACATTGCGCGTTATTTGCTTATCAGTGCGAGTCCGTTACCATAGTCTTGTGCTGCCAATACAGAGAGTCAGACATTCATTATGCCGAAGAAAAATGAAGCGCCCGCCAGTTTTGAAACCGCGCTGAGCGAGCTGGAACAAATTGTTACCCGTCTGGAAGGCGGCGACCTGCCGTTAGAAGAAGCGTTGAACGAATTCGAACGCGGCGTACAGTTGGCGCGTCAAGGACAGGTCAAATTGCAACAGGCTGAACAGCGCGTACAAATCCTGCTGTCAGATACTGAAGACGCGGCCCTTACGCCTTTTACACCGGATAATGAGTAAATGGATTTTACGCAGCAGTTACAGGCTTGCGTTGAGCAGGCCAACCAGGCACTGAGCCGTTTTATCGCGCCACTGCCCTTTCAGAACACTCCCGTGGTCGAAACCATGCAATATGGCGCATTATTAGGCGGTAAACGCCTGCGCCCGTTCCTGGTGTATGCGACCGGTCAGATGTTTGGTGTCAGCCTGAGTACGCTTGATGCTCCCGCTGCCGCCGTCGAATGCATTCACGCCTATTCGCTGATGCACGATGATTTACCCGCGATGGACGACGATGACCTGCGCCGCGGTCTGCCGACTTGCCACGTAAAATTTGGTGAGGCAAACGCGATCCTGGCCGGAGATGCGCTGCAAACGCTGGCATTCTCCATTATCAGCGACGCTCCAATGCCGGAAGTATCTGACCGTGACCGCATCGCGATGATCTCTGAACTGGCTCAGGCCAGTGGTATCGCCGGTATGTGCGGCGGTCAGGCACTGGATCTGGAAGCTGAAGGTCATCAGGTTGAGCTGGATGCGCTGGAGCGTATTCACCGCCATAAAACCGGGGCATTGATTCGCGCCGCCGTACGTCTGGGAGCATTAAGCGCAGGCGATAAAGGGCGAGAATGCCTGGCAATACTCGACAAATACGCAGAAAGCATCGGTCTGGCCTTCCAGGTTCAGGATGACATCCTGGATGTGGTAGGCGATACTGCAACATTGGGTAAACGTCAGGGTGCTGACCAGCAGCTTGGCAAAAGTACCTATCCTGCACTTCTGGGTCTTGAGCAAGCCCAGAATAAAGCCCGGGATTTAATCGAGGATGCCCGCCAGTCGCTAAGTTTGCTGGCCGCACAGTCACTCGATACCTCGGCACTGGAAGCGCTAGCGGACTACATAATCCAGCGTGATAAATAAACCAACATATCCCATGAGCTTGCGATGAGTTTTGATATAGCCAAATACCCGACCCTGGCGCTGGTCGACTCCACCCAGGAGTTACGTCTGCTGCCAAAAGAGAGCCTGCCAAAGCTTTGCGACGAACTGCGCCGCTATTTGCTCGACAGCGTAAGCCGTTCCAGCGGGCACTTCGCCTCTGGTCTGGGCACGGTGGAACTCACCGTCGCGCTGCACTATGTCTACAATACCCCGTTTGACCAGTTAATCTGGGATGTAGGACATCAGGCTTACCCGCACAAAATACTGACCGGACGCCGTGATAAAATCGGTACCATTCGTCAGAAAGGCGGTTTGCATCCGTTCCCGTGGCGCGGTGAGAGCGAGTATGACGTACTGAGCGTTGGGCACTCTTCAACCTCCATTAGCGCAGGTATCGGTATTGCGGTTGCCGCTGAGAAAGAAGGCAAAGAACGTCGTACCGTATGTGTGATTGGCGACGGCGCTATCACCGCCGGGATGGCGTTTGAAGCGATGAACCACGCAGGCGATATTAAACCCGACATGTTGGTTATCCTCAACGACAACGAAATGTCGATTTCAGAGAACGTTGGCGCGCTGAACAATCATCTGGCGCAACTGCTCTCTGGCAAACTTTACTCCTCGCTGCGCGAAGGCGGGAAAAAAGTCTTCTCCGGCGTGCCGCCAATTAAAGAGTTGCTCAAACGTACCGAAGAACACATTAAAGGCATGGTTGTGCCGGGTACGCTGTTTGAAGAACTGGGCTTTAACTATATCGGTCCGGTGGACGGTCACGACGTGCTGGGGCTTATTACCACACTGAAGAACATGCGCGATCTGAAAGGCCCGCAGTTCCTGCACATCATGACCAAAAAAGGTCGTGGTTACGAGCCGGCAGAAAAAGATCCAATCACCTTCCACGCGGTACCAAAATTCGATCCATCCAGCGGATGCCTGCCGAAAAGCAGCGGCGGCCTGCCGAGCTATTCAAAAATCTTCGGTGACTGGCTGTGCGAAACCGCAGCGAAAGACAATAAGCTGATGGCAATCACCCCGGCAATGCGCGAAGGCTCCGGTATGGTGGAGTTTTCACGTAAGTTCCCGGACCGCTACTTCGATGTGGCGATCGCCGAACAGCACGCGGTGACGTTTGCTGCCGGTCTGGCGATTGGCGGCTATAAGCCGGTCGTGGCTATTTACTCGACCTTCCTGCAGCGCGCCTACGATCAGGTGCTGCATGATGTCGCCATCCAGAAACTGCCAGTTCTGTTCGCCGTTGACCGGGCAGGAATTGTTGGCGCAGATGGACAAACCCATCAAGGGGCGTTCGATCTTTCCTTCCTGCGCTGCATCCCGGAAATGGTCATTATGACCCCGAGTGATGAAAACGAATGCCGCCAGATGCTGTTCACCGGCTATCACTACAACGACGGTCCAACGGTCGTGCGTTATCCGCGAGGTAACGCGGTGGGCGTAGAGTTGACCCCGCTGGAACAACTGCCTATCGGGAAAGGTATAGTGAGACGTCACGGGGAGAAAGTGGCAATTCTCAACTTCGGTACCCTGATGCCGGAAGCCGCTCAGGTCGCAGAGTCGATGAACGCCACGCTGGTCGATATGCGTTTTGTGAAACCACTGGATGAAACGTTGATCCTTGAAATGGCTGCCCAACACGAGGTGCTGGTTACCATTGAAGAGAACGCCATTATGGGTGGTGCTGGCAGCGGTGTAAACGAAGTGCTGATGGCCCATCGTAAGCCCGTCCCGGTGCTGAACATTGGCCTACCAGACTTCTTCATCCCGCAGGGAACTCAGGATGAAGCTCGCGCCGATCTGGGTCTGAATGCCGTCGGAATTGAGGCCAAAATCAAGGCCTGGCTGGCATAATCCCCTCCCCGCTCCTGCTATGCTTAATTCATCACGAGCTAAGCAGGAGTGGATTGATGAAATACAACATCTTAGGAAAAACCGACCTACGGGTCTCCCGCCTTTGCCTGGGCTGCATGACGTTTGGCGAGCCTAATCGCGGCAATCACGCCTGGACGCTACCTGAAGAAAGCAGCCGCCCGATAATCAAACACGCCCTTGAGGGCGGCATTAACTTTTTCGATACCGCCAACAGCTACTCCGCTGGCAGTAGCGAAGAGATTGTCGGTCGCGCGCTGCGTGATTTCGCCCGCCGCGAAGATGTCGTGGTCGCTACCAAGGTTTTTCACCAGGTTGATGATTTAGCAGAAGGATTATCCCGCGCACAAATCCTGCGCTCAATCGACGACAGCCTCAGACGTCTGGGTATGGACTATGTCGACATCCTGCAAATTCACCGCTGGGATTACAACACACCTATTGAAGAAACCCTTGAGGCTCTAAACGACGTCGTGAAAGCCGGTAAAGCGCGCTATATCGGCGCCTCCTCCATGCACGCTTCGCAATTTGCTCAGGCGCTGGCCTTACAGAAGCAACACGGCTGGGCGCAGTTCGTTAGCATGCAGGATCACTACAATCTGATCTACCGCGAAGAAGAACGCGAAATGCTGCCACTGTGCTACGAGGAAGGCGTGGCAGTGATCCCCTGGAGTCCACTGGCACGTGGACGCCTGACGC
This sequence comes from Citrobacter sp. Cf116, assembly GCF_030336505.1. Lineage (NCBI taxonomy): Bacteria > Pseudomonadati > Pseudomonadota > Gammaproteobacteria > Enterobacterales > Enterobacteriaceae > Citrobacter > Citrobacter sp. Cf116. Next base: position 704,042 of record NZ_JAOWEQ010000040.1, read on the forward strand.
GCCCATGGGGAGAAACGACAGCACGTCTGGTTTCCGATGAAGTCGGTAAAAATTTGTACAACGAGAGCGATGAAAACGACGCGCAAATTGCCGCACGGCTGACCGGCGTCAGTGAGGAACTGGGCGTAACGCGCGCGCAGGTTGCGCTGGCCTGGCTGCTGAGCAAACCGGGTGTGGCAGCGCCGATTATCGGTACATCGCGCGAGGAACAGCTGGATGAGTTGCTCAATGCGGTGGATTTAACGCTGAAGCCGGAGCAGATTGCCGAGCTGGAAACACCGTACAAACAGCATCCGGTGGTGGGATTTAAATAAGTATTGGCGATGGCTAATTGTAGGCCGGATAATCATAGCGCATCCGGCCTACAACAGCCCCCAAAAGGGTTAAATGATACCTACCGGCCAGTGATGACCGATAAAATACAAAATTCCGGCAGAGAGTATTCCGGCCACAATATCGTCGATCATGATCCCCGTCCCGCCATGCACGTTGCGATCGAACCAACGAATCGGCCACGGCTTCCACATATCCAGAATACGGAAAATCACAAATCCGGCGGCAACCCACTGCCAGTCATTGGTCGGCAGCGCCATCAGGGTAATCCACATCCCGACAAACTCGTCCCAGACAATGCTACCGTGATCGTGCACACCCATATCTTTCGCCGTTTGATGGCACAGATAAACGCCGATACAGATAGATAACATCACCACCAGTGAATACAGCTGCCACGGTAGAAAGGTCATTAAATACCAAAAAGGGATCGCCGCCAGCGATCCCATCGTGCCAGGAACAATTGGGCTCAACCCGCTGCCAAAACCGGTGGCTAGCAGGTGCCACGGATTGCGCATACTCAGGCGGCTTTTGGCGACATCTTTTTTAAGGCGCGGCAAAATGGTCATATCCTTTCCAGTCAAACGTGACGGATTTTCCATCGCGCGTAAAGTGAATGCCTTCCACGTCTGCGCTCATCTGCCCAATGCAGGTAAACGCTGCGCCGAGATTTCCCAGCGCCACATCCAGCGCACCACGGTTAATTTCCGGTACGGTAAAGCATAACTCATAATCTTCACCGCCCGAGAGCGCCCAGCGTAGGGCCTGTTCCGGCTCAACGTGCCGGGCTAATGCCGTGGAGTAAGGCAGCGCATCGACGTTAACCCGCGCGCCACAGCCGCTGGCATTAACGATATGCCCCAGATCGGAAATCAGGCCATCGGAGATATCGATAGCCGCACTGGCCAGATCGCGCAGGGCTTGTCCCTGTAAAATACGCGGCGTGGGACGCAGATGGCGTTTAAGCAGATAGTCTGCGTCGTTTGCATCTCCAACCTGCAACCGATTCTGTAAAATCGCCAGCCCCGCCGCGCTGTCTCCCGGCGTACCGGTAACATAAATCCAGTCCCCCGGCTTCGCACCAGAGCGTTTTAAGGCCCGCCCAATGGGGACGTAGCCATGGATACCCAACGTCATCGACAGTGGCCCACGCGTGGTGTCACCGCCAATCAGCTGCATATCATAGTAATTAAGGAGTTCAAACAGGCCATCGCTGAAGGCTTCAAGCCAGGCTTCATCAACGTCAGGTAACGTGAGTGCCAGCGTCAACCACGCAGGATCGGCCCCCATCGACGCCAGATCGCTCAAATTCACCGCCAGTGCTTTCCAGGCGAGATCGGTGGGATCAATGTCGGGGAGGAAGTGGTTGCCAGCCACCAGCGTATCGGTACTGATCGCCAGCGTCTGTTTTTCAGGGATATTCAGAAGTGCGCAGTCGTCACCAATACCGGTTTCGACATCAAGACGAGACGTTCTTACGCGGTCAAAATAACGGGCAATCAGGGAAAACTCGCCGCATGCCATACGTTATGCCTCAGCAGAAAAAAAGAAAAAGCCGGGGACAGCGGAAACAGCTTCCACCATCCAGCCGGCCTCGGGATTACTTTTTGTTGGGGCGAATCACAGGTGCTGCTTTATCCAGTACGCCGTTCACGAATTTATGGCTATCTTCAGCGCCGAAGGTTTTCGCCAGTTCAATCGCTTCGTTGATGGCCACTTTGTACGGCACATCACTACGTTTAGACAGTTCAAACAGCGCAATACGCAGTACGGCTTTTTCTACCTGACCCAGCTCTTCTAACAGACGAGACAGGTAAGGCTTCATTAATCCATCCAGGTACGCGCTGTTAGTCGCCACCCCGGACAGCAGTTCACGGAAATACAGAACGTCGACATCTTTAACGTCCTGTTCCGCCAGGAACTGGTATTCAACATCAGCGATGTCGTTCTGGGACAACTGCCAGGAGTAGAGCGCCTGGACGGCACACTCACGGGCGCGGCGACGAGCAGCAGGTTTCACGGATTTCCCCTTACAAAAATCAGGCCTTAATGGCTTTCAATACATTAATCATTTCAAGCGCAGTCAGTGCTGCTTCTGCGCCTTTGTTGCCGGCTTTAGTGCCAGCACGTTCGATGGCTTGTTCAATACTTTCGGTGGTCAGAACACCGAAGGCTACCGGAATGCCACTGTCCTGAGCGACATGCGCCAGGCCATTACTTGCACCGCCAGCCACATATTCGAAGTGCGCGGTACCGCCACGGATCACCGTACCGAGCGCAATCACCGCGTCGTATTTACCGGTTTTTGCCAGTGCGTCAGCGGCCAGCGGCAGCTCATATGCACCTGGAACCCAAACAACGGTAATGTTTTCATCTTTAACCTGGCCAATACGTTTCAGGGCGTCGATAGCCCCTTCCAGCAGGCTGTCATTGATAAAGTTGTTGAAACGCGCAATGGTGATGGCGACGCGAGCGTCCGGGGTAGCAACGTTAGCTTCAATAATGTTCATATTCTTCCTTCGGGTTCGATTTATGGCCCCGTAAGGGGGGCGGATTTTATCATAATATTCTGTGCGCTGCTTCCTCTAAATCAGAAAGCCTCACGCAGTCGTTAAATGCAGGCAAACGTCCGGGCCCACCTGGCGTATCTCATTGAATTTAAAATGGGGTGCGTCAGCCAGTTTCTCAAGGCCTGGAAGCACACATAATCCTCGCGCATCGCTGCCTAACAGTTTAGGCGCAACATACACGATTAGCTCATCGACCAAACCGGCCTGTAATAATGCCCCCGCGAGCGTTGGGCCTGCCTCAACCCAAATACTGTTAATTTGCTGTTTGCCCAGTTGCATCATCAGCACCACCAGATCCAGATGCCCGTTATGTTCCGGCACCTTCAGGCTACGAACCGTCTCCGGCCAGCTACGGGGGTCGTCTTCAGTCCGGACAATCCAGGTTTCTCCAGGCTGTTGCACAATACGGTGCTCCGGCGTGACCTGATTCTGGCTATCCAGAACAATGCGGATTGGTTGGCGCAACTCTTCCTGCGGGTAACTCGCCTGAGTTGACTCCCCAAGCTCCGACCAACGCACGGTAAGCTGAGGGTCGTCTGCCAGCACCGTAGCACTGCTGGTTAAAATGGCATGGCTTTGCGCGCGCAAGCGTTGCACATCGCGGCGCGCCTGTGGTGAGGTAATCCACTGGCTTTCACCGCTGGCCATCGCCGTACGGCCATCAAGCGACGCGCCAAGCTTAAGCTGCAGATACGGGAATCCCGTACGCATGCGCTTGAGAAAGCCTTTATTCAGTTGCTCAACTTCGCTCATCATCAGCCCGTGGCTGACGTCGATGCCCGCCTGCTGCAAACGGTAGAGCCCACGTCCTGCGACTTGCGGATTGGGATCCTGCATCGCCGCAACCACACGCGATACACCCGCCGCAATCAGCGCATCGCAACACGGCGGCGTGCGACCATGATGACTACAGGGTTCAAGCGTCACATAGGCCGTTGCCCCTTGCGCTTTTTCTCCAGCCATCCGCAGAGCATGAACTTCGGCATGCGGTTCGCCCGCACGGTGGTGATATCCTTCACCGACGATCTCCCCATCCTTCACAATCACGCAGCCCACGTTGGGGTTGGGGTGAGTGGTAAAACGTCCGCGCGCAGCAAGCTTCAGCGCACGCGCCATGTACAATTCATCCTGCATGGCTTAGTCCTGTAGGCGAGCAATCTCTTCGCCAAATTCTTTGATATCTTCGAAACTCCGGTAGACAGAGGCAAAGCGGATGTAGGCGACTTTATCGAGCTTTTTCAACTGCTCCATCACCAGGTTGCCAATCATTTTGCTCGGCACCTCACGCTCACCAGTCGCACGCAGCTGTGATTTGATATGGTTTAACGCCATTTCGACGTCATCCGCGCTAACAGGCCGTTTCTCAAGCGCTCTGAGCATGCCGCTACGCAGCTTTTCTTCATTAAAGGGTTCACGCACGTCGTTGCTTTTCACAACGCGCGGCATGACAAGTTCAGCCACTTCAAAAGTGGTGAAACGTTCGTTACAGACCAGACACTGCCGACGGCGGCGTACCGAGGAGCCCTCGCCTACAAGACGAGAGTCAATTACCTTAGTGTCTACGGCGAAACAGAATGGGCAATGCATACGGCGTCCTGTACCTCAGTGGTTAACAGAATCTATTTTACCCTGAACTGCCGTGACAACAAAGGCACTGCGCTTTTGAGACAAAGGATCGATGCCTTCGTGCTCAGTCCACACTACCATTATGCTATCGCGACAATGAAGGAAGTAATCACAATGACAAGACGTTACCTAAGAATTCTCCTGGTGGGAAGTCTCTTTAGTCTTAGTGCCTGCGCACAGCAAAGCGAAGTACGCCAGATGCATCAAAGCGTTAGCACATTGAATAAAGAGATGGCGCAGCTTAATCAGGAAACAGTAAAAATTACGCAACAAAATATGTTGAATGCAAAATCAACCAGCGGCGTCTATCTGCTACCGGGTTCCAAAACTCCGGCACGGCTGGACAGCCAGATTGGCACTTTACGCATGTCGCTGGTAAACATTGCACCGAACGCGGATGGTACGCGCCTGACGCTACGGATTCAGGGTGAATCCAACACGCCTTTACCCGCCTTTAGCGCCACCGTCGAGTACGGGCAAATTCAGGGCACCACGGACAATTATCAGGAAGTGAACGTTCACAACCAGTTGGTCAACGCTCCGGCGAGTATTCTTGCTCCCAGCGACGTAGACATTCCGTTGCAGATAAATGGCCTCACTCCAGATCAGTTAGGATTTGTTCGCATCCACGACATCCAGCCTGTTAGCCAATAAACTTTTTTGCGGAACGTTTTGTTCGTTCCGCAACATCACTCCGCTCCATTTTGTTACTCCCCTGACATAACCGATATTTCTGGTAAAACTTGGCAACATTCATGAGAGCCAGTACAATTCGCCGCCTAAAGTACGCAAACGTGAACGCAATCGATTACGTAAATGATAGAACTGTGAAACAAGACATATTTTTGTGAACAATGATTTTTATAATAGGCTCCGAAGAATTACGAAATATTTAGAAACGCAAATTGCGCATTTTTCACTCCCGAAAGGGATTTCAAACAGTGGCATACATATGAAAAAAACATTACTTGCAGCCGGTGCAGTGCTGGCGCTCTCCTCGTCTTTTACTGCCAACGCAGCAGAAAATGACAAACCGCAATATCTGTCCGACTGGTGGCACCAGAGCGTTAACGTGGTGGGTAGCTATCACACCCGTTTCTCTCCGAAACTGAACAACGACGTGTATCTGGAATACGAAGCATTTGCCAAAAAAGACTGGTTTGATTTCTATGGCTACATCGATATTCCGAAAACCTTCGACTGGGGTAACGGCAACGATAAAGGTATCTGGTCTGACGGTTCCCCGTTGTTTATGGAAATCGAACCGCGTTTCTCCATCGATAAACTGACCGGTGCTGACCTGAGCTTTGGTCCGTTCAAAGAATGGTATTTCGCCAACAACTACATCTACGACATGGGTGATAACAAAGCCAGCCGCCAGAGCACCTGGTATATGGGTCTGGGTACCGATATCGATACCGGTCTGCCGATGGGTCTGTCCCTGAACGTCTATGCTAAATACCAGTGGCAGAACTATGGCGCATCCAACGAAAACGAGTGGGATGGCTACCGTTTCAAAGTGAAATACTTTGTGCCGATCACCCAGGTTTGGGGCGGCCAGCTGACCTACATCGGCTTCACCAACTTCGACTGGGGCTCAGATTTGGGTGATGACCCGAACCGCACCAGCAACTCTATCGCTTCCAGCCACGTCCTGGCGCTGAACTACGATCACTGGCACTACTCTGTCGTAGCGCGTTACTTCCATAACGGCGGTCAGTGGAAAGGTGGGGATACTCTGAACTGGGGCGAAGGCGACTTCAGCGCGAAATCTACCGGTTGGGGTGGTTACCTGGTCGTAGGTTACAACTTCTAATCCAGACAATTTATCGCAAACAAGCCAGCTTAACCGCTGGCTTTTTTATGGCTGGTCTTCACAGCGTACTTTACGTAAAAAGTCACTTAGCGAACGATCCGCAGATTCGCGAAAGTGCCTGTCGAGTGGCGTGATCTTCAGACATCGATCAACGCGAAAACAACGATAATCATCACGCTTCTCGCACCAGCCAACCAGCAGCCAGTGCTCGCCCCAGAAAAATAATCCCAGCGGCTGAACGTCGCGCCACGAGAGGTTCCCGGACTCATCGCGATAATGCAGCGCCAGCACCTGCTGAGCTGAAACCGCGCGATGTATGAGATCGAACGCACTGCGTGAATGCGGCTGATTACCAAAATCTGGCGCGAAAATCCGCGTTTGCTCGGCTCTGCGCCGACTCTCTGGCGGCAATATCGCCAACACTTTTTCCTGTGCTGATTCCAGCGCCTGTGAGAGTGAATCCCCGCCCCATGTTTTCAGCAACCGAATCGCTACCATCAACGCTTCTGATTCGTGCTGGGTTAACATCAACGGCGGCAGATCAAACCCCGCCATTAAGCGGTATCCACTGCCCACTTCGCCTTCAATGGGCACGCCGGATAAAGAGAGATCGCGGATATCGCGATAAATCGTCCGTTCAGAAACTTCAAGACGTTCTGCCAGCAGCGCCGCCGTTGTCACTCGCCTGCCACGCAGGATTTGTACAATCTGAAACAAGCGGTCGGCGCGTCTGCTCATTTTAATCCTCAGTGCTGAAAATATTACGCGGGTTGATGTAAACCAACACGATTGCCTTCGCTGTCAGTAAATAGCGCAATCGTACCAATGTCCTGCCCCAGTTCGAGTGGGCCAAACACACACTGACCGCCAGCAGTGGCGACGCGTTCAAGCGTTGCAGTCAAATCGTCCGTATGCAGATAAATAATAGCGCCCTGCGCTGAAGGAGTAATACCTTCAAATTTAGCCAGCGCCCCGCCGGGAGCGGGATCCTGATGCGGAAATACGGCCAGCTCAGCGCAGTCCATGTTCTCCCGACGCAAAGAAACCTGCATCACTGGTTCATAAAAAGCGATGGCGCGATCCATTTGTGCTACAGGGATTTCAAACCAATTAATTACGTTGCTCATACTTCCTCCTGCCTGTGTGGGTAATCTCAGAAGGACTATAAGACAGGGCTACTGACAGCATACTGTCAGTAGTATGGCGACAGGAAAAGATAATTGCCTGTCGCTAATTCACAGGCAAAAAAAAATCCCGACCTTACGATCGGGATTCCAGTATCTTCACTCTTAATGGTTAAGGAAGAATCGACGGTTGATCCGCCCCTTCTTTCTCGACCTTCTGCTGCAGCATGTGCTCACGCTTCATACCCAGCTTCAGCGCCAGCGCCGATGCCACGTAGATAGAGGATGCGGTACCGATGGAAACACCGATCAGCATCGTCAGCGAGAAGCCTTCCAGTACCGGACCACCGAACAGGAACAGCATCAGAATAACCATCAACGTTGTACCGGACGTAATCAACGTACGGTGCAGCGTTTGAGTCAGTGACACGTTAAAGATTTCGTAAGGCGTACCGCGACGAATTTTGCGGAAGTTTTCACGAATACGGTCAGATACAACGATACTATCGTTCAGCGAGTAACCGATTACCGACATCAGTGATGCGACGATCGTCAGGTCAATCTCGATATGGAACAACGACAGGATCCCAAGTGTGATAATCACGTCGTGCGCCAGAGCGATAACCACCCCCGCCGCCAGTCGCCACTCAAAGCGGAAACCGACGTACACCAGGATGGAGATCAGCGCCGCCATTAGCGCCATCGCACCGGTTTGCGCCAGATCAGCCCCCACGCTCGGACCCACGAATTCAATTCGCTTCACCGCGGCGTTTTGGTTGGTGGATTCGTTAATCACACTCAACACTTTGCTGCCCAGCACCTGACCGCCGTCTGCACCTTCAGTTGGCGGCATACGTACCATAATGTCGTGGCTGCTGCCGAAGTTCTGCAGAAGCGGATCAACGAAGCCCGCTTTCTCCAGTGCATCGCGCATCACGTCCATATCGGCCGGTTTTTCCAGCGTGATTTCAATAACCGTACCACCGGTGAAATCGAGACCCCAGTTAAACCCGCGTACGCCCATCACCACGATGGCCGCAATCAGCAGGAAACCTGAAATGCCGAAAGCCCAGTAGTCCCAGCGCATAAAGTCCCAGACTTTACGACCGTGGTTTAATTGTTCAACAGTATATTCCTGTGCCACTTCGCACTCCTCAGATTGACAGCTTTTTGACGCGCTTGCCGCCATACAACAGGTTTACGATGGCACGTGTACCGACAATCGCGGTAAACATCGACGTCGCCACACCAATACCGGTAGTAATCGCGAACCCTTTAATTGCCCCGGTGCCAACTGCGTACAGGATGATGACCTTGATCAGCGTCGTAATGTTCGCATCAAAGATGGAGCTAAATGCGCCCGCATAACCTTCGTTGATGGCCTGCTGCACCGAACGCCCGTTACTCAACTCTTCTTTGATACGTTCGTTGATCAGTACGTTCGCATCGACCGCGACGGCAAGGGTTAAGACAATCCCCGCAATCCCCGGCATACTTAGCGTAGCGCCCGGCAGCAACGACATAATACCGACAATCAATACCAGGTTAGCAATCAGCGCACTGGTCGCAATCAGACCGAACTTCTTATAGAAGAAGATCATGAACAGGATAGACACCACCAGACCGGCCAGACACGCTTCCAGACCCTGTTTAATGTTCTGCATACCCAGGGTTGGGCCGATGGTACGTTCTTCCACAATCTGAATCGGCGCAATCAACGCACCGGCACGTAACAGCAGAGAAAGCTGACGCGCTTCGTTCGGGTTGTTGATACCGGTGATACGGAAGCTGTTACCCAGGCGAGACTGGATATTGGCAATGTTAATCACCTCTTCCTGTTTCACCAGTACTGCACGACCGTTAGCATCTTTCTTACCGCTGTCTTTGTACTCCACGAACAGGGTCGCCATCGGCTTACCGATGTTGTCCTTGGTGAAGTTGGACATGATGTTACCACCCGCGCTATCCAGCGAGATGTTAACCTGCGGCTGATTGTATTCGTCCTGGCTGGAAGTGGAATCGGTGATATGGTCACCGGTCAGGATCACGCGCTTGTACAGCACAACAGGCTGACCTTCACGAGACTGTTTCACTTCCGAATCACCCGGAACACGACCCGATGCTGCAGCGGACTGGTCAACGTTGGTGTTTACCAGACGGAACTCCAGCGTCGCGGTTGCGCCCAGAATTTCTTTCGCACGCGCGGTATCCTGAATACCCGGCAGTTCGACCACGATGCGGTCAGCGCCCTGACGTTGTACCACCGGCTCAGCAACACCCAGTTGGTTAACACGATTACGCAGAATGTTGATGTTCTGCTGTACCGCGTACTCACGGGCTTCGCTCAGGCGCGCATCGGTCATTACAGCACGCAGTGCATTGCTGCCCTGGCTGGAAATAACCAGATCCTGGTGACGTTTGCTCAAGTAAGAGATAGCTTCATCACGGGCGCTGCTATCACGGAAAGTGATGCTCAGACCGTAGTTATCTTCTTTGCGAACGGTAGTATAAGGAATGCCTTTTTCACGCAGATCGCTGCGCAGGCTATCGATATTTTGTTCCTGCAACTTACTCAGCGCGGTATCCATATCCACTTCCATCAGGAAGTGAACACCGCCACGCAGGTCAAGGCCGAGTTTCATCGGTTCTGCATGAATGGCAGCCAGCCAGCGCGGGGTTGCCGGAGCAAGGTTAAGCGCCACGACGTACTGATCGCCCAGTACGCCCATTAATACTTCACGTGCGCGCAGTTGGGTATCAGTGGAGTCGAAGCGCGCGAGAATAGCACCCTCTTCCAGAGCCACAGACTTAGGTGTGATTTTATCTTCTTGTAACGTTTTCTGGACCTGGATCAGCGTTTGCTCACTGGCGGCGGCACCGCGCACGCCAGTGATTTGAACAGCCGGATCCTCACCATACAGGTTGGGAAGCGCATAGAGCAGACCGACGACAATCACGACGATCAGCATGACATACTTCCACAAAGGATAACGGTTTAACACGGCAGTTCCCTTTGGGAAAACAATAAATTACAGCGCCTTAATGGTGCCTTTCGGCAGAACGGCAGCTACGAAATCACGTTTAATAACCACTTCGGTGGTGTCGTTCAGCGCGATAGCGATGTAGCCAGATTCTGCTACTTTGGTCACGCGACCCACCAGACCACCGTTAGTCAGCACTTCATCGCCTTTAGCAATGGAGTTCATCAGATTTTTGTGTTCTTTGGTACGCTTTTGCTGCGGGCGCAGGATCATGAAGTAGAAAATCAGACCAAACACCACCAGCATCAGAATCAGAGACATCGGGCTGCCCTGCGCCGGAGCACCTGTTGCCGCTACCGCATCAGAAATAAAAAAGCTCATTCAAATTCCCTCATTATTAAAATTAATCAACGTTCACAGGTGGAACTGGTCTACCCTGACGTTGGTAAAAATCGGTCACGAAGCTCTCTAATTTACCCTCTTCAATAGCCTTGCGTAAACCCGCCATCAAACGCTGGTAGTAGCGAAGGTTATGAATCGTGTTGAGACGCGCGCCCAATATTTCGTTGCAACGGTCGAGATGATGCAAGTAAGCGCGCGAATAATTGCGACAGGTGTAGCAATCACACTCAGCATCGAGCGGACTGGTGTCGCTTTTATGTTTCGCGTTACGAATTTTTACCACGCCGTCAGTCACAAACAAATGACCATTACGGGCATTTCGCGTTGGCATCACACAGTCAAACATATCGATACCGCGACGCACGCCTTCAACCAGATCTTCTGGTTTACCGACGCCCATCAGGTAACGCGGTTTATCTGCCGGAATCTGCGGGCAAACATGTTCCAGAATGCGGTGCATATCTTCCTTCGGCTCACCGACAGCCAAACCGCCGACAGCGTAGCCATCAAAGCCGATATCTACCAGACCTTTGACGGAGATATCACGTAAATCTTCGTAAACACTGCCCTGAATGATGCCAAAAAGCGCATTTTTGTTGCCGAGGCTATCAAAACGGTCACGGCTGCGCTTCGCCCAACGCAGAGACATCTCCATCGAGCGTTTAGCATAGTCCCAGTCGGCCGGATACGGTGTACATTCGTCGAAGATCATCACGATATCGGAACCGAGATCGTATTGAATCTCCATCGACTTCTCGGGATCGAGGAAAATCGGATCGCCGTTGATCGGGTTACGGAAATGCACGCCTTGTTCGGTTATCTTCCGGATATCGCCCAGGCTGAACACCTGGAAGCCGCCGGAATCGGTGAGGATCGGCCCTTTCCACTGCATAAAATCGTGCAGATCGCCGTGCAGTTTCATGATTTCCTGCCCCGGGCGCAGCCACAGGTGGAAAGTGTTGCCGAGGATGATCTGTGCGCCGGTCGCTTCAACTTCTTCCGGCGTCATGCCTTTTACTGTGCCGTAAGTACCGACCGGCATAAAAGCAGGCGTTTCTACTACGCCACGATCAAAAACCAGGCGGCCGCGGCGAGCGCGACCGTCTGTGGTATCCAGTTCAAATTTCATCTTCACTCCTGCGTCAGAAAAACAGTCCGACGTTTTAAACACTCATGCCGGAAACTTATTCCCCGACACGCTCAGAAATAGCCTGCGGATTGTACGTGATAAACATCGCATCCCCGTAACTAAAAAAGCGATATTCCGCTTTTACCGCTTCATGATAGGCGTGCATGGTGTTTTTATAACCAGCAAATGCGGAAACCAGCATAATCAATGTCGATTCCGGCAGGTGGAAGTTGGTGACCAGAGCATCAATCACCTGATATTTATAGCCTGGATAAATAAAGATTTGTGTATCGCCGAAGAACGGCTCGATTAGATCGTTTTTGGCCGCCTGCGCCGCACTTTCCAGTGAACGTACGGAGGTGGTGCCCACCGCAATCACGCGGTTACCGCGCGCTTTCGCCGCCAGCACCGCATCCACCACATCCTGCGGCACTTCCGCATATTCGGAGTGCATAATGTGGTCTTCAATAGTGTCTACGCGCACCGGCTGGAAAGTACCCGCTCCAACGTGCAGGGTGACGAACGCCATTTCAATGCCTTTATCGCGCAGTTTAGCCAGCAGCGGATCGTCAAAATGCAGACCCGCGGTCGGCGCAGCGACGGCACCCGGTTTTTCGCTGTACACGGTCTGGTACAGCTCGCGGTCGGCGTCTTCATCCGGACGGTCGATATACGGCGGCAACGGCATATGGCCAATCGCGTTGAGGATATCCAGCACGCTGCGTTCGTCGTTAAACTCAACTTCAAACAGCGCGTCATGGCGCGCCACCATCGTTGCTTTAATGCTTTCGTCATCGCCCAGCAGCAGCTCGGCGCCCGGTTTCGGCGCTTTCGAGGCACGAATATGCGCCAGAATACGTTTGTCATCCAGCATACGCTCGACCAGCACTTCAATTTTACCGCCGCTGGCTTTACGACCAAACAGACGCGCAGGAATGACGCGGGTGTTGTTAAAGACCAGCAAATCGCCAGGGTTGAGCTTATCGAGCAAATCGGTGAAAGTACCGTGCGTCAGCGCGCCCGTCGGCCCGTCCAAAGACAGCAAGCGACAGCTACTGCGCTCAGCTTGCGGATAGTGGGCAATCAGGGATTCGGGTAGTTCAAAGGTGAAATCGGTAACGCGCATGACACTGACTCAGACTAAAATAAGAGGCGGGTAGTCTAGTGCCGGGGCGTTCTCCCTGCAACCTTTACCCCTCTGGATAAACATTTAACTATGAATTTTCTTGCACATTTGCATCTCGCTCACCTTGCCGACAGTTCGCTTTCCGGCAATCTGCTGGCCGATTTTGTCCGGGGTAATCCGGAAACGCACTACTCGCCTGATGTGGTAGAAGGCATCTTCATGCATCGTCGTATCGACGTGATGACAGATAACCTGCCGCAGGTGCGTGAAGCCAAAGAATGGTTTCGTAGCGAAACGCGCCGCGTCGCGCCGATTACGCTGGATGTCATGTGGGATCATTTTCTGTCGCGCCACTGGTCGGAGATCTCCCCTGACTTCCCGCTGACGGACTTTGTGCGCTATGCCCGTACCCAGGTAACCACTATTTTGCCGGAATCGCCGCCACGCTTTATCAATCTGAATAACTATATATGGTCAGAGAAATGGCTTGAGCGCTACCGGGACATGGATTTTATCCAGAACGTCCTGAACGGCATGGCCAGCCGCCGTCCACGGCTCGATGCCCTACGCGACTCATGGTATGACCTCAATACGCATTACGATGCGTTAGAAGAACGATTCTGGCAGTTTTATCCGCAAATGATGGACCAGGCGCGGCGTAAAACCCTTTGATTGCAACCCGCATTCCCCGCCGGATAAGCCGTAGCCGTCATCCGGCAAAAGATTGATAGACAAAACCTGTCTCATTGATTGCCAGCGCCTCTTTGTCTTATTCACGAACACTCTCTATACTGGCCCGCGTTGCGTTCCAAAAACCCCTTAACATTGCAGGAGAATTATATGGTACTGGTAACTCGTCAGGCTCCGGATTTCACAGCAGCTGCGGTACTGGGTAGCGGTGAGATCGTTGAAAACTTCAACTTCAAACAGCATACCAACGGTAAAACTACCGTTCTGTTCTTCTGGCCGATGGACTTCACCTTCGTTTGCCCGTCTGAACTGATCGCATTCGACAAACGTTACGAAGAATTCCAGAAGCGCGGCGTTGAAGTTGTTGGCGTTTCCTTCGACTCTGAATTTGTCCACAACGCATGGCGTAACACCCCTGTCGACAAAGGCGGCATCGGTGCAGTGAAATACGCAATGGTTGCTGACATCAAACGCGAAATCCAGAAAGCCTACGGCATCGAGCACCCGGAAGCTGGCGTTGCTCTGCGCGGTTCTTTCCTGATCGACGCTAACGGCGTTGTTCGCCACCAGGTGGTTAATGATCTGCCGCTGGGTCGTAACATCGACGAAATGCTGCGCATGGTTGACGCGCTGCAGTTCCACGAAGAGCACGGCGACGTATGCCCGGCACAGTGGGAAAAGGGTAAAGAAGGTATGAACGCGTCTCCGGACGGCGTAGCAAAATACCTGACCGAGAACGTTTCCAGCCTGTAATTGGCATGAATCGACAAAAGGCCCGCTAGTGCGGGCCTTTTTTATTGTTCGTAGGTCAGGTAGGCGATTGCGTCACTCTCTGTAAGTATCACCCGCGACAATACGCTTATCCAAACCACAATTAAAACGCGAAGCAGGAACAGCCAAGCGCCCCCCAGAAAGCCCGGTCATCTGACACCGGAATGCCTGATTGACGCGCAATATCATGCTGATGACCGTGTACGCCACAGCTACCACAGCACTGATGCATCTGCACCATTGCGCCAATTTTTGCCGCAGCAGGCGGCGCTGAGCGATAGTGCCCCGGCACCTTCACCACCGGCGACCAGTCCGGCACAACCGGGATGGCTGGTGGTGCCAGCGGGGTGAAATGCCCTGCCGCATACACGACTTTGCCATCGACAATGGTCATCACTGACTCAATGCCTTTGATCTCTTCTTCCGCCACGTTGAAGTAATCTTTAGACAGCACCACCAGGTCGGCCAGTTGATCTTTCTCGATTCGCCCTTTCTTACCCTGCTCGCTGGAGAACCAGGCGCTGCCAGCGGTCCACAGTTCCAGCGCCACGTCACGCGGCAAGCGGTTGTTATCATCGTACATCGCCATACCGCCAACGGTGCGGCCCGAAACCAGCCAGTAGAGCGCTGTCCACGGATTGTAGCTGGCCACACGGGTGGCGTCAGTCCCCAGCCCTACCGGAACTTCAGCCGCCAGCATTTTCGCCACCGGCGGCGTGTGTTTGACCGCATCTTTGCCATAACGCTCGACAAAATATTCGCCCTGGAACGCCATTCGGTGCTGAACAGCAATACCGCCGCCCAGCGCTTTAACGCGCTCGATATTCCGTTCAGTAATGGTTTCGGCATGATCGAAGAACCAGTGCAGGCCATTGAACGGGATATCACGATTCACCTTCTCAAACACGTCCAACATGCGGCTGATAGATTCATCGTAGGTGGCGTGCAGGCGGAACGGCCAGCGGTGCTCCACCAGGTGTCGCACCACGCGCTCCAGCTCATCTTCCATACCCTCCGGCAGGTCCGGGCGCGGCTGGAGAAAATCTTCAAAATCCGCTGCCGAAAAGACCAGCATTTCCCCGGCCCCATTGGCGCGGTAGAAGTCGGTCCCCTGCCCCGGTTTGAGCATATCGGTCCAACGTTCAAAGTCTTCCAGTTCCTGTTTTGGACGCTGGGTAAACAGGTTGTAGGCAATACGCACCGTCATCTGCTTGTTGGCGTGTAACTGCTCAATAATCTCGTAATCTTCCGGATAGTTCTGGAAGCCGCCGCCCGCATCGATGGCACTGGTAAGTCCCAGACGGTTCAGTTCACGCATAAACTGGCGGGTCGAGTTAACCTGCATTTCCAGCGGCAGTTTTGGTCCTTTTGCCAGCGTCGAATAAAGGATCATGGCGTTTGGTTTAGCGATCAACATCCCGGTCGGGTTGCCGTTGCTATCACGCACAATCTCACCGCCCGCCGGATCCGGCGTCGCTTTGGTGTAGCCGACGGCTTTCAGCGCAGCGCGGTTCAGCAAAGCCCGGTCATAGAGATGCAGAACAAAAACCGGGGTATCCGGAGCAGCTTCATTCAGTTCTTCCAGGGTTGGCATGCGACGTTCGGCAAACTGGAATTCGCTCCAGCCGCCCACCACGCGTACCCATTGCGGCGACGGCGTTCTGTCCGCCTGGTCTTTGAGCATACGTAGGGCGTCCGCCAGCGACGGCACGCCTTCCCAACGTAATTCCAGGTTGTAATTCAGTCCACCACGAATAAGGTGCAGGTGAGAATCGTTCAGACCCGGGATCACCGTATGTCCTTGCAGATCGACAACCTGCGTCCCTTCGGCAGCAAAGCTCATTACCCGCTCGTGGCTACCGGTCGCCAGGATCTTTCCGTTGGCAATCGCCACCGCCTCGACCTGCGGGCGTTGCCTATCGAGAGTATGAATTTTTCCGTGAGTCAGAATCAGTGTGGCAGTTTGAGACATAACAATCTCCTGAGATACCGGTCAGGCTTTTTTCAGCCATCCGGCAAACAGACGGGTTACGATGGGCATCCAGAACCAGACCACCAGCGCAACCACACAGGCATCATTGATGAGATGCAGGAGTAACGAGCCCTTCATTGCAGGCAGCACAATGCCGGTCAACCACGGCACCAGATTGGTGCTAGGAAATATCACCAGCAGGGTTATCAGAAACTGTTTCCAGCGTTTGGGCTGGCGTACATGTGGCGCTGGCGGCGTAAACCAGAATGCCGCTTCGGTACGAATTTCGGTTTTATCACCTTCCGCCAGCAGTGGGACGATCTCTTCCACCAACACGCGGCGTGTATCAGACTGGGTCCAGTTATACAGATGCTCAAGCGTGTCGAAGCGAATGATGATATTCCACAGGTTGTCGCCATCCGCAGGGCGAATCACGTTCGCTCCGAGATGACCGGGAAACTCGGCCGCTACCGGCATGATTTTCCCCAGCCACTGCTCATACCGCTGCGCCTGCTCAGGCAGCAGGGTGTGGGTAATCACCAACGTCACATGTTTGTTCTGCGCCATGAAGGGTTCCTTGTTGAGAGGAAACAGGCCGCTTAGGCCAGGAAAGCAATACACAAAACCATTCATGGTGCATCGAGGTTGTGGTTCCCCGGGAGCTTACATAAGTAAGTGACCGGGGTACGCAAGCGAAGCCAACAAAGATGCAGCATGAAGGATGGCGTGTATTTAGGCTTTACGTTCTGGCGCGCCATGCACCATGGTATAGGCATAATCCACGCCCATACCGTAGGCACCGCTGTGCTCACGTACCAGATCCATGACGGCGTCGTAGGTTTCTTTGCGAGACCAGTCGCGCTGGTACTCGAGAAGAACCTGTTGCCAGGTTACAGGTACGGCACCTGCCTGTACCATGCGGTCGATAGAACGCTCATGGGCATCCACGGACGTGCCGCCGGAAGTGTCGGTCACCACATATACTTCGTAACCCGCTTCCAGCGCCATCAGTGCCGGGAAAGTCAGGCATACTTCGGTCCACAGCGCGGAGATAATCAGTTTTTTACGCCCAGTCGCTTCCACGGCCTTCACAAACGCCGCATCTTCCCAGGAGTTCATCGAGGTGCGTTCAATGGGTTTTACATCAGGATGAACCGCTAACAATTCTGGCCAGATATATCCGCTAAAACTTTTCGTTTCAACAGAAGTATAAATCACCGGAACATTGAATATTTTCCCGGCTTTCGCTAATGCCACGGTATTATTTTTTAAAGTCTGGCGATCGATATTCGCTACACCAAATGACATTTGCGGCTGATGATCAATAAAAATAAGCGTAGAGTTTTGAGGGTCAATCAGTTCCCGAATAGACATATCACACCTTCTTAATCAATAAGTTAAAAGGCAACGGTCTGTATCTGCCGTCAGCAGCAGGATCCTGAATCAGAAAGCTTGTTGAGTATAGCGGGAAATTTCTAACGAGTTATTAAAGAAAACTTACCATCCTGTGAAACTATTAATTCTGTGTTGAGATATATCCTAAACAACATCAAAAAAATGCGCATGATTCATCTAATTTATTCACTGGCATTGTTTTTCTTCATTCGGTACAACAGAAGGGTTTAATTTTCAGGATCTTTTCTGCTTATGCGCATTAATCTGGATGTTTTGCTTATTCTCGACGCACTCGACAAACAGGGTTCATTTGCCGCGGCGGCCGAATCGCTGTTTAAAACGCCTGCGGCACTCAGCTATATGATTCAAAAGCTGGAAAGCGACCTGAATATCGAGTTGCTTGACCGTTCCGGACACCGGGCTAAATTTACCGACACCGGACAGATGATGCTGGAAAAGGGACGTTTATTGCTAAGTGCGGCAAAAGATCTCGAAAAACAGGCGGTACAGCTGAGTTCAGGCTGGGAAAAAGAGCTGGCGATTGCGCTGGACGACTCCTTTCCTTTCGCCTCGCTGTTACCCATTATCGATGAATTTCACGCGCTGAATAAGCAAACCCGCCTCAGTTTTACCCATCATACGCTGGCGGGTTCCTGGGAAGAACTGACCCATAATGGAGCAGATATTATTCTGGGGGCGATTAATGAACCACCAACGTCAGCGGCCTGGTCCTACAAAATGCTCGGTACATTGGACAATGTGTTTGTCGTTGCGCCTGAGCATCCGCTGGCCGCAGCACCTGATGGCCTGACCAACGAGCAGTTGTGCCTGCATCGGGCGATTATTATCAGCGACAGCGCCCGCTTCTGCCATCCGTTACAAACTAATCTGATGGAGGAGCAGGCGCAGATCCGTGTCGATGACTTCCACAGTAAAGTGATGCTACTGCGAGCCGGCATGGGCTGCGGATTTCTCCCCCGCCATATTGCCAGCCCGTGGCTTGCTACGGGCGAGCTGGTGGAAAAAACGGTTATCTCATTTCGCCAAAAAGACGTGGCCTATATGGCATGGCGTAATAACCGTGATGGGCTGGCGCAGCGCTGGTGGCGAGACGCGCTGCTGGCAAGCCCGGCGATTGCGCACTTATATCAATGACCTGACCATACCGAGGCGGAAATCGCCGGCAACGTCAGGATATCGTCGGCAAGCACACCTTTGCCTTCTTTGTGCTGCCAATGACTCACGCTCAGTAATGGCGAGGCTGGCAGGACCACTTCACAAGCCTGGCCACGGTTAATCGCCACTAACACGCGCTGGCGGTTTAGCACCCGTACAAACACCACCACGTTATCCTCGGCGTAAATCACCTGACAACCACCGTGGCGTAGCGCCTGGCTCTGGTGGCGTAATTTTGCCAGCCGCTGGTACAACGCCAGCAGGTTAGCGTCCTGTTTTTCAGGCTGCCATGGGAAAGGTTTGCGGCAAAACGGATCGTTGTTGCCATCCAGCCCCACTTCGTCGCCGTAGTAAATACAGGGCACGCCAGGCCAGGTAAATAGCCACACCACCGCCAGCGGTAAACGTGCGACGTCTTTACCGAGCAGAGACTTAAAGCGAGCGGTATCGTGGCTGTCGAGCTGGTTAAACATGCGCAATTGCTGTTGATGCGACAACCCCGCGCGGTAGTTATCCATCCACGCCATACAGGTCTGGGCGTCAATGGATTGTGGGTCGTATGAAATATCGGTATTGGCGAGGAATCCCCAGAGAGGGAAAGTAAAGCCGCGATAGTTCATGGCGGCATCTTCCGCGTCGGCCTGCAACCACTGGCGCGCATCGCCAAAATGTTCACCCACCACATACGCCTCTGGCTGGGTTTCTTTAGCCGCCTGCGTAATGCCGGCCACGTGTTGTAGGTTGTTACGTGCGCCTCCTGCCTCTCCCAGCATGTGCACCACATCAAGACGCCAGCCGTCCATACTCCACGGCGCTTTCAGCCAGTGACGGACGATACTGTCTTCGCCGCGATAAATTTCATTTACCAGGCTTTCCGAAGAAAAGTCCAGCTTGGGCAGGCTGGAATACCCCAGCCAGTCGAGCGCAACGCCGTCGGCTGAGAAATGATACCAGTCGCGCCAGGGGGATTCTGGGTTATGGCACGCCCCATCCGTTCCCCTACTATGCCGGTCAAACCAGGCGTGCGAATCGCCGCTATGGTTAAAAACACCGTCCAGAATCAAGCGCATGCCCTGCTGTTGGGTGTTGTGCCGCAGGCGCAGCAGCGCAGTGTCGCCGCCAAATTGCGGATCAACATGACGGTAATCTTCGGTATCGTATTTATGCACGCTCGGCGCGGTAAACACAGGATTCAGGTACAGCGCCGTGACCCCTAACGTTTTCAGGTACGGTAGCTTTTCGCTGATGCCGTCCAAATCACCGCCATAGAACGTGGAGCCACCGGCCTGAGCCGTAAGCGGTTCGTCCCATTCGCGCCGCACGATGTCGTGCCCGGCCGCGTGATGGTAATAGACGTTATCCTGGCCCGCTTCACGCGACTGGCTGCGGGCAAAACGGTCCGGGAATATTTGGTAAAAGACCTGGTCAGCGACCCACTGCGGACCGTTATCCGGCACATCGACGGCAAACTGCTCCAGACGCGCAGGCGGAAAACGGCTGAATCCCTGTGGGGTGAACCACAACTGACGATCGAGCCAAAGTAATTTAAAGCTATAGCGTCGACGAGGCTGCCCGCTGGAGAGATCAATCGCCGCTCGCCACGCGGTCACACCCGGCTGCGGCTGGCTGCGCTGCTTGTGCATAGCCAGCGAAATCTCTTCGTTATCGTTTTCTGCGCGTAGCGTCACCCGCTGGGGTGGATTTTCCCCCGCCAGCCATAATGTAATCGTCAGTTGATCTTTGTTTTGCTTAACAAATGGGGCAACCGGAAGGTGCCAGGCGTTCAACATCACGTATCCCCTTTGATGATAATGACGTCACCTTGCCATAGCGAAGTGCAGGATCACTCATCATCTTAACGTTTATTGGGGGAGGAGTTCGGGGGAGGAGAAAATTGCCGGGTAACGCAAAGCTACCCGGCAAAAATATTACTGTGCTTCAGCCAGTTGGCGCTCGCGACGGC
This sequence comes from Citrobacter sp. Cf116, assembly GCF_030336505.1. Classification (NCBI taxonomy): domain Bacteria; kingdom Pseudomonadati; phylum Pseudomonadota; class Gammaproteobacteria; order Enterobacterales; family Enterobacteriaceae; genus Citrobacter; species Citrobacter sp. Cf116. The sequence continues at coordinate 725,116 of NZ_JAOWEQ010000040.1, forward strand.
GCTTGAATCCCCAGCCGACCAGCAGCAGGACAATCCACGCAAAGCCGACGTACAGCGAAATGCGGGTATCCGGATGATAGCCGATAAGCGCGATGATAAAGACCAGGAAAATCAGACCAACAACGGTCGTCGTTACCCCACCCGGTACTTTAAATTTCAGCGCTTTGACCTCTTCTGGCGGCAGACGACGACGGAAAGCAATCTGCGACAGCAGGATCATAATCCACACCCAAACCGTGGCGAACGTTGCCAAAGAGGCGATCACCAGGAAGACGTTTTCCGGCATGATGTAGTTAAGATAAACCGCAAACAGCAGCGCGATGGTCATCACCATCACCGTAACCCACGGCACGCCACGACGCGACGTCTTGGCAAACATTTTTGGGGCACTGCCCTGTTCCGCCATGCCGTGTAGCATACGTCCCACACCGAAGACGTCAGAGTTAATTGCCGACAGCGACGCAGTCAGAACCACAAAGTTGAGGATCCCGGCAGCAAAGGTAATGCCCATATGCTGGAACGTCATAACGAACGGGCTACCGTCGGTACCCACCTGGTTCCACGGGTAGATAGACATAATGACGAACAACGTCCCCACATAAAACACCAGGATACGCATTGGTACGGAATTGATAGCGCGCGGAATAGATTTTTCCGGGTCTTTGGCTTCGCCTGCGGTAATCCCGATAATCTCAATCCCGCCGTAAGCGAACATCACCATTTGCAGCGACATCACCATGCCGAGCCAGCCGTTGCTGAAGAAGCCACCGTTGCTCCATAAGTTATGGATACCGGTCGGTTGCCCGCCGTTGCCAATCCCCCAAATGATGATACCGAAACCAGCGACAATCATGATGATAATGGTGGCGACTTTGAAGAACGAGAACCAGAACTCCAGCTCGCCAAACACCTTCACGCTCATCAGGTTGATGGCGCAGATAATCAGCACTACGCTGAGTACCCAAATCCAGTGCGGTACGGCCGGGAACCAGACGCCCATGTAAATACCAAAGGCAGTCACATCGGCAATGGCGACAATCAGGATTTCAAAACAATAGGTCCAGCCGGTGATATAGCCTGCCAGCGGTCCGAGGTTTTCCTGCGCATAGCGCGAGAAGGAGCTGGCTGCAGGGTTATGAACAGACATTTCGCCCAGCGCGCGCATAATAATATACGCCGCTACGCCGCCGATAATATAGGCCAGCAACACGCTTGGCCCCGCCATTTTGATGGCATCGGCCGAGCCATAGAACAGCCCGGTACCAATTGCTGAACCTAATGCCATAAAGCGGATGTGCCGGGTGCTCAGCCCACGCTTTAGCTTGTTATTACTTTCCATCGATTCCTAACCTGTTAACACAATAAAAAAACCACGGGGCCATGTTAATAGCCCCGTGGTTAAAACTTATTGTCAGTGATATTAGTGTGCGCTGGAGGTCACTTGTCGACCCGCGGCGCGATCCCAGATAACTGCCAGGACCACCATCACGACTGTTGGCATCAACCACGCCAGCCCCTGCTCCGCCAGCGGTAAACGCTGGGTCCAGGCCGGTAACACGTCGCCAATTGCAGAAGCTTTAATGCCATCAAGGATACCAAAAATCAGGCTGATAAACATCGCAGGTGCAATGACGCGGGAAGAATTATGCCACCATGAGCGGGTAAAGCTTAATACAACCAGTGCGATACATGGCGGATAGATAGCCGTCAGCACCGGAATAGAGATCTGAATCAGATGGCTCAGACCCAGGTTAGAAACCACCATCGAGAAGCCGCCGAGGATAAATACCAGCGTACGATAAGACAGTGGAACGTACTGGGCAAAGAACTCTGCGCACGCACAGGTCAAGCCAACCGCGGTGACCAGACAGGCGATGAAAATCAGCGCCGCCAGCAGGAAGCTTCCTGCACCGCCAAAGGTGTGCTGAACATACGCATGCAGAATCGCCGCGCCGTTAGCAGACTGATCGACCAGAATCGCGCTATCTGAACCCAAACGGAACAGCGCGAGATACAGCAGCGTTAAGCCCACACCCGCCATTAAACCCGCCCAAACGGTGTAACGAGTCAGCAGACGCGCTTCAGTAACACCACGCGAGCGAGCGGCGTTAACGATAACAATACCAAACACCATCGCGCCCAGCGTATCCATGGTCAGATACCCGTTCACGAAGCCATTAGAAAATGCCGCAGTTTGGTAGGCTTCCATCGCATTACTGATCGGACCTGCTGGCCAGACGATTGCGGCGACAGACAGAACCACCAGCGCCAGGATTTTCAGCGGCGCCAGGAAATTACCCACCGTATCCAGCAGTTTGCCCGGATACAGCGAAACCAGAATCACAATCGCGAAATAGATAACGCTATAGATAAACAGCGGCAGCGCAGAGTCACCGGTCAGCGGTGCAATCCCGACTTCGAAAGAGACCGTCGCGGTACGCGGGGTAGCAAATAACGGCCCAACGGCCAGATAGCAAACAGTCGCCAGTAGCAGACCAGCAACTTTACCGATAGGTGTGCTCAGTCGGTCCACGCCACCACCGACTTTCGCCAGCGCGACAACGGTAAGTACCGGCAGGCCAACGGCGGTAATCAAAAAGCCAAAAGCCGCAGTCCAGACGTGTTCACCTGCCTGCAAACCAACCATTGGGGGGAAGATGATGTTACCTGCACCAACGAACAGTGCAAATGTCATAAATCCCAAAGCGATAATATCGCGCGATTTTAACTGATGGGTCATAAAGTCTTACTGCCTGTGGATGTGGTGTTGAAAATAGTAAATTTTTGCCTTTCCCTGGGGGACAATACAGCGGCATTTTTGCTCAATTCCAGCGGGAAACACTCCCGACCTGGCGCGGCGAAGAATAGTTTTTCGATTTACCGCGTAAATGCAGTCGGTATGACAGCATCTGGAGCGCAATTTAAACGCTTATAACGTTTTAAAGCAAGGTGGGATCCAAAAACCAGAACAATATAGCGATATGAAAAATGGGGTTAGCACAAAACACCATTTCATGGAAAAAGGTATGGGTAATAGTTCGAACAAAAAACAATCAAACGTCGTAAAATTCAGGAGTCATATATTGACCGCATAGAAAAAGCCAGCTTGTGCTGGCTTTTGGAAAGATAATCTTACGAATGTGCTTTAACCGTTACTTTTGGCAATCAAACGTTCCGGGATCACGAAACTAAATCGCGTCCCTTTGCCTGGTTCGCTTTCGATATTCAAACGGCTGTCGTGATGATGCAGCGCATGTTTCACGATGGCAAGGCCCAACCCGCTACCGCCCGTTTGCCGCGATCGCGCCTTATCTACCCGATAAAAACGCTCGGTCAGGCGTGGAATATGCTCGGCGGCAATGCCTGGACCGTTGTCTTCCACACAAAACTCCGCTCCCGAGGCCACCTGCCGCCAGCGTACGGTAATGTGCGTTCCCGCAGGGGTGTGGTTCACCGCGTTATAGACGAGATTCGAGATAGCGCTACGCAACTGTTCCTCGTTGCCCCGCACGTTCAGGCTGTTATCGACATCAAAGGTAAACGTATGTTTATGCTGGCTCAGGGTTTGCGCTTCGTGCTCGATCACGCGCAGCATCATGGGCACATCGACTTTCTCATTCAGTTGCAACGTCGGAGCAGCTTCAATTTTTGACAGCGTCAGCAGCTGCTTCACCAGGCCTTCCATACGGTACGTTTGTTCGCGCATGGTATGCAGCGCTTTTTCGCGCGTTGTCCCTTCCAGCGGATGCTCCTGCATCATTTCCAGATAACCTTGCAGCACCGTCAGCGGTGTGCGCAGCTCATGGCTGGCGTTGGCGAAAAAGTTTCGCCGTGAACCTTCCAGTTGGTGCATCTGGGTAACGTCGCGCGCCACCATCAGCAGTTGCTTATCCGTGTAGGGCATCACGCGAATTTCCAGATGCCGTCCGGTATTGAGCACCAGATTGATAGGCCGGCTAAAGTCGCGCGTTTTCAGATATTGTGTGAATTCCGGGTATCGCAGCAGGTTAAGAATATTTTGCCCGCTATCATCCGGCCAGCGCAGTCCCAGAACCTGCTGAGCCAGTCCGTTACACCAGAAGATACCGCCTTCTTCGGTGGTCAACACCACCGCGTCGGGTAGTGATTCCGCCCCGCTGCGAAAACGTTTGATCAGGTTACCCAGTTCTCGACGGCGCTTTTTGTTGCGCAGCTGCATTTGATGCAGCCCATATAACAACGGTTCCCAACTGCCTCGCCCCGGCGGCGGCGTCATGCTTCTGTCGACCCATAGCCACCAGGACAAACGTAATAGATTCCAGAAATGCCAGATAAGCAGGCCCGTTACCGACGCCAGTAAAAACCAGGGCAGGTAACCGAAAAAAGCGCTAAGGATAAATGCCGGTATGCAGCACAGGATCAGCTCCAGTACCAACCTTTTCCATGACAATCGTTCTAGCAAACGTCTTACTCCATAAACGGCCTAATCCATCAGGCCCTGATTCTTGTCAGTCAGAAGCGGGTCGAAAAACGATATCCCGTCCCGCGAACTGTCTGCACCATTCGATCGTGTCCGCTGTGCTCCAGCGCTTTACGTAAGCGGCGGATATGCACATCCACTGTCCGGTCTTCCACGTAGACATTGGTTCCCCAGACATGATTGAGGAGTTGTTCCCGGCTGTAGACGCGCTCAGGGTGGGTCATAAAGAAGTGCAACAGTTTGAATTCGGTCGGCCCCATATCCAGCGGATCCTCGCCGGTCATCACGCGATGCGAGGTCGGATCAAGGCTTAGCCCCTGCATCTCAATAACCTCTTCCACCGCCATCGGTGAAATACGACGCAGAACCGCTTTAATACGCGCCACCAGCTCCTTGGGAGAAAACGGCTTGGTAATATAATCATCCGCACCGGTTTCCAGACCCCGGACGCGGTCTTCCTCTTCACCTCTCGCCGTCAGCATCATCACGGGGATATCCCGCGTCATGGCTTCGCGCTTGAGATGTTTAATAAATTGCAGACCCGAGCCGCCGGGAAGCATCCAGTCAAGCAGGACGAGATCCGGCCAGGGTTCATTGAGTTGGTTCACAGCACTGTCATAGTCTTCGGCTTCTACGGGTTGAAAACCGTTTTGCTCGAGCACGAAGCAGACCATTTCACGAATTGGAGCTTCATCTTCTACGACCAGAATACGTCTCGCCATGATTTGCCCTGTTTATAATTAAATCGTTTGCCATCAATACGGTGCCATTATGCGTCAGTTTTATGACAGATTTATGAAAAGATAGCCCAGGTTTAACGCAGCCCGGCGAATTATGACAGCCCGGAGACAAGATATTACCGTCCTTGAAAGGTTATAATCCCCACCACTGTTTTATCGTCATGGAACTCTTATGCGCATCCTTCACACGTCTGACTGGCATCTGGGCCAAAATTTCTACAGCAAGAGCCGCGCCGCTGAACATCAGGCCTTTCTCGACTGGCTGCTGGAAACGGCACAATCCCATCAGGTGGATGCCATTATTGTGGCGGGTGATATTTTCGATACCGGCTCACCGCCAAGCTACGCCCGTGAGCTGTATAACCGTTTTGTCGTTAATTTACAGCAAACCGGGTGTCATCTGGTGGTGCTGGCAGGCAACCACGACTCCGTCGCCACACTCAATGAATCCCGCGATATTCTGGCATTTCTCAACACCACGGTCGTTGCCAGCGCCGGTCATGCGCCGCAGATTCTGCCGCAACGTGACGGCACGCCGGGGGCGATTCTGTGCCCGGTTCCTTTTTTACGTCCACGCGACATCATTACCAGCCAGGCCGGGCTAACCGGGCAAGAAAAACAGCAGCATTTGCTGTCAGCCATCACCGACTATTACCAGCAGCAGTATCAGGATGCCTGCACACTGCGTGGTGATCAGAATCTGCCCATCATCGCGACCGGGCATTTGACCACCGTCGGCGCCAGTAAAAGTGACGCCGTCCGTGACATTTATATCGGTACGCTGGACGCCTTCCCTGCACAAAACTTCCCTCCGGCGGACTACATCGCGCTGGGCCATATTCACCGGGCGCAGGTTATCGGTGGCACGGAGCATATTCGCTACTGCGGCTCGCCGATTGCGCTCAGTTTTGACGAGTGCGGCAAAAGCAAATGCGTGCATCTGGTGAGCTTTGAAGCAGGGAAACTCAACGCCGTCGAGAATCTCACCGTACCGGTCACCCAGCCGCTTGCGGTACTGAAAGGCGATCTCGCCGCCATTACCGCCCAGCTTGAGCAGTGGCGCAACGTACAGCAAGAGCCGCCTGTATGGCTGGATATTGAAATCACCACCGATGACTATCTGCATGATATGCAGCGTAAAATCCAGGCCTTGACCGAAGATTTACCGGTAGAAGTGTTATTGGTGCGCCGCAGTCGGGAACAGCGCGAACGTATTATGGCCAATGAACGTCGTGAAACATTAAGCGAGCTGAGCGTGGCGGAGGTTTTTGACCGCCGACTGGCGCTGGAAGAACTCGAAGAACCGCAGCGCGAGCGGCTTAATCAGCTGTTTAGCGCAACCGTACAGACGCTTGCCGGGGAGGCTGAAGCATGAAAATTCTCAGCCTGCGCCTGAAAAACCTCAACTCCCTGAAGGGAGAATGGAAAGTCGATTTCACGGCAGAACCTTTTGCCAGCAACGGGCTGTTCGCCATCACCGGGCCCACAGGCGCGGGGAAAACCACCCTGCTGGACGCAATTTGCCTTGCGCTGTACCACGAAACGCCGCGCCTGAATACTGTGTCACAGTCGCAAAACGACCTGATGACCCGCGACACAGCGGAGTGTCTGGCCGAGGTGGAATTTGAGGTGCGGGGCGAAGCCTACCGCGCATTCTGGAGCCAGAACCGGGCACGCAACCAGCCTGAGGGCAACCTGCAAGTCCCGCGCGTAGAGCTGGCCCGCTGCGCCGACGGTAAAATCCTCGCCGATAAAGTCAAAGACAAGCTGGAGATGACCGCCGAGCTTACCGGGCTGGATTACGGTCGTTTTACCCGTTCCATGCTGCTCTCTCAGGGCCAGTTTGCCGCATTTCTCAATGCCAAACCAAAAGAGCGCGCCGAGCTGCTCGAAGAGTTAACCGGTACTGAGATCTACGGTCAAATCTCCGCCATGGTGTTTGAAAAGCACAAATCAGCGCGTACGGAGCTGGAAAAACTGCAGGCCCAGGCCAGCGGCGTGGCGCTGTTAGCGCCAGAGCAGGTGCAATCTCTGACAGAAAGTTTGCAGGTACTTACTGACGAAGAAAAACAATACCTTACCAGCCAACAAACCCAGCAACAGCACCTCAACTGGCTCATTCGGCAAAATGAGCTACAAACGGATATAAACCGCCACCAGCAGGCATTACAGGCAGCGCTTCAGGCGCAAGAAGACGCGCAGCCGCAGTTGGCGGCACTGAGTCTGGCACTGCCGGCCAGGGCGTTACGCCCACACTGGGAGCGAATTCAGGAACAAACGGCTACCATCGAGCGTACGCGCCAGAAGATTCAGGAAGTGAATGCTCGCTTACAAAGCAGCTTAACGCTGCGCGGGCGTATTCGTCAGCAGGCGCAAATGCAGTCGACCTTGATGCTAGCCGAACAACAGACGTTAACCGACTGGCTTAATGAGCATGATCGCTTCCGCTTATGGAGTAGCGAACTGGCAGGATGGAAAGCGCTGCTGGCCCAACAGTCCGACGCCAGCACCCAGCTACGCCAATGGCAGCAGCTGCGAGAAAACGACACGCGTAAGCTCAATGCACTAACGCTTCCCGCGCTGACCCTTTCGCCGCAGGAGGTAACGGATGCGCTGGCGCAACATGTGCAGCTTCGTCCGTTACGCCAGCGGCTGAGCAATTTACACGGGCAAATCACCCCGAAGCAAAATCAACTGGCACAGTTACGCGCCACGCTTGTACAGCATCAACAAGAGTTGACCCAGCGCAACGCGGTGCTTGCCGAAAAACGTCAGCGCTATAAAGATAAAAATCAGCAACTTACTGATGTGAGAGTCATTTGCGAGCAAGAAGCCCGCATCAAAGATCTGGAAAGCCAACGGGCATTGTTGCAATCCGGCATGCCTTGCCCGCTATGCGGCTCCACCGCACATCCGGCGATTGAACGCTATCAAACGCTCGAACTGAGCGTGAATCAGACGCGGCGTGAGGTACTGGAAAAAGAGGTCAAAACGCTGGCCGATGAGGGTTCAACGTTACGCGGCCAGCTTGAGGCGATAACCCAGCAACTTCAGCGGGATGAACGCGAAGCACAGACGCTTTCTCAGGAGGAGCAAGCACTTACTCAAGAATGGCTGACCGTCACCGCCAGCCTCAACGTCACGCTGCAACCGCAGGATGACATTGCCCCGTGGCTGGCCGCTCAGGAAGAGCACGAACAACAGCTTCACCAGTTGAGCCTGCGTCATACCTTGCAGGCGCAAATCACCGCGCATACCGAGCAGATTACCCAGCTCCAGTTGCATATTGACCAGCGCCAGGCGACGCTAACCGCCGAGCTTTCCCGTTATGGTCTGGCCCTTCCGCCTGAGGATGACGTCGCCTCATGGCTAAGCGAACGGGCGAACGAAGCACAAATGTGGCAACAGCGTCAGAATGAACTGACCGAGTTACAGGCCCGGATTGCCCAGCTTGCGCCGCTGCTGGAAACGCTGCCTGAAACCGAGGCGCTTTCTGAAAACATTGAGGATTTGTCGCTGGAAAACTGGCGTCAGGTGCACGACGATTGCCTCTCTTTACAGGGACAGTGGCAAACCTTGCAACAGCAGGAGGCGCAGGACGTTCAGCGCGCCGCGGAAATCCAGGCGCAGTTTGATGCCGCATTGCAGGCCAGCATCTTTGCCGATCGCGACGCCTTTATTGCCGCCCTGCTGGACGAAGAGACCTTTAATCGCCTGGAGCAGTTGAAGCAATCACTGGAAGGCCAGCGACAGCAGGCGCAAACGCTGGTTAATCAGGCCCAGCAGGCACTGGCGGCTCATCAACAGCAGCAACCAACAGAAGTGGATCTCACGCTGACGGCGCAGCATCTGCACGACGCGCTGGCGCAGCTCACCCAACTGCTACGCGATAACACTACTCGTCAGGGCGAAATTCGCCAGCAGCTCAAACAAGATGCTGAAAACCGCCAGCAGCAGCAGGCGCTGATGCAGGAGATTGAAAAAGTCGCGCAGCAGGTCGAAGACTGGGGGTATTTGAATGCGCTGATCGGCTCGAAAGAGGGAGATAAGTTCCGCAAATTTGCCCAGGGGCTGACGCTGGATAACCTCGTCTGGCTTGCCAACAACCAGTTAACCCGTCTGCACGGTCGCTATTTGTTGCAGCGCAAGGCCAGCGAAGCGTTAGAGCTGGAAGTGGTTGATACCTGGCAGGCCGATGCCGTACGTGATACGCGTACGCTTTCCGGCGGCGAGAGCTTCCTCGTGAGTCTGGCGCTGGCGCTGGCATTATCTGATCTGGTCAGCCACAAAACGCGGATTGACTCCCTGTTCCTCGACGAAGGTTTCGGCACGCTGGACAGCGAAACGCTGGATACCGCCCTGGACGCGCTGGATGCGCTCAACGCTACCGGTAAAACCATTGGCGTGATCAGCCACGTTGAAGCAATGAAAGAACGCATTCCGGTGCAGATCAAGGTGAAAAAAATCAACGGTCTGGGCTACAGCAAACTCGACAAAATGTTTGCGGTGGAGTAATCGGCCAGCGGATGTGGTGTCACAGGCCGGATAAGCGCTAACGCTATCCGGCACGCTAGGTAGCACAATATTGCATACTCAGGGACGGATATGAAATGGCATTCCACTTCACTTATCCGCAAGCTATCGCTATTGGCGGCGAACATTCGTCGCTATGACGCATATCCTGCGTCTTTCTTGTTGGCAGGTGGTATGAAAAAAGTCATTTTCTCTTTAGCGCTCGGAACATTTGGGCTGGGCATGGCCGAGTTTGGCATCATGGGTGTCCTCACTGAGCTGGCGCGGGACGTGGGAATTTCCATTCCTGCCGCTGGCCATATGATTTCGTTTTACGCCTTTGGCGTAGTGCTGGGCGCGCCCATTATTGCGATCTTTTCCAATCGCTTTTCGCTCAAACATATTTTGCTGTTTCTGGTCACCCTGTGCGTGATTGGCAACGCCATCTTCACCCTCTCTTCCTCGTATTTTATGCTGGCGGTGGGCAGGCTGGTTTCCGGCTTCCCTCATGGCGCATTTTTCGGCGTGGGCGCGATTATCCTGTCGAAGCTGGCCCGTCCGGGAAAAGTCACCGCCGCCGTCGCGGGCATGATTTCGGGGATGACCGTTGCCAATCTGGTTGGCATTCCCGTCGGCACCTGGCTAAGCCAGGAATTTAGCTGGCGCTACACGTTTCTGCTGATAGCCGTCTTTAATATCGCCGTAATAGTCTCGGTCGCTTTTTGGGTCCCCAACATTAGCGATGAGGCAAAAGGGAAACTGCGCGAACAATTTCACTTTTTGAAAAGCCCCGCCCCGTGGTTCATTTTTTCCGCCACCATGTTTGGGAACGCCGGGGTTTTCGCCTGGTTCAGCTACGTCAAACCGTACATGATGTATATCTCCGGCTTCTCCGAGGCGCTAATGACCTTCATCATGATGCTGGTGGGATTGGGAATGGTGTTGGGAAATCTGCTAAGCGGTAGGCTGTCAGGCCGTTATACGCCGCTGCGAATTGCGGTAATAACCGACTTCGTCATTGTGCTGGCTCTGCTGCTGCTCTTTGCCTTTGGCGGCATCAAAGCCGCGTCGCTGACCTTCGCTTTCATTTGCTGCGCGGGTCTGTTTGCTCTGTCGGCGCCGTTGCAAATTTTGCTGCTGCAAAATGCTAAAGGGGGAGAACTACTGGGCGCGGCTGGCGGGCAAATTGCCTTCAATCTCGGCAGCGCGATTGGCGCGTACTGCGGTGGCATGATGTTGACGCTGGGATTTACCTACAACTACGTGACGCTGCCGGCTGCACTGCTGTCGTTTTCTGCGATGTCCTCGCTGCTGCTCTATGGTCGCCTGAAGCGCGGCGTGCAACAACAGGTTGCACCCGCGACATAACAACCGTTTATACGTGCGGCCACAGCCAGGCCGCGCCGCGCACGCCGCTGGAGTCACCGTGCAACGCCTGGCGTAGAGGCGTTTCACACTCGCCACCAAAAACAAATTGCTGCATCAACGTCGGAACGTTTTGATACAGTCGATCGACATTGCTCATTCCGCCACCCAGCACAATGACGTCCGGATCGAGAATATTCACCACATGTGCCAGTGATTTCGCCAGACGAAGCTCATAGCGGCTCAACGCTTGCTCCGCAAGAGTATCCTGCGCATTAACAAGGCTGATAATTTCACTGCCTTTGAGCGGCTTACCGCTCAGGCGCTGGTAGTCGGTGGCAAAACCGGTCCCGGAAATGAAGGTTTCAATGCAGCCTTGCTTGCCGCAATAACAAGGGACTTCCTGCCGATAACGCAGCTCATCTTCGTCCATCCACGGCAGCGGATTATGCCCCCACTCCCCTGCGGTACCGTTACCGCCGGTGTGTGCCCGACCATTCAGCGCCACGCCTGCGCCACATCCGGTGCCTATAATCACCGCAAACACGGTTTGCGCCCCCGCCGCCGCACCATCCACCGCTTCAGAAACCGCCAGACAGTTGGCATCATTTGCCAACCGCACTTCGCGATTCAGACGCGCACTCAGGTCTTTGTCAAAAGGTTGCCCGTTAAGCCAGGTCGAGTTGGCATTCTTTACCACCCCGGTGTAGGGCGAGATTGAACCGGGAATGCCCATTCCAACGGTTCCCGTCTGCCCGGTGGCGTTTTCCGCCATCTCCACCAGCATGGCGATGGTTTCTATCGTTTGCCGATAATCATCACGCGGCGTGGGCAGGCGATGGCGAAAAAGCTGTTCGCCCGCATCGCCAAGCGCAATAACTTCCGTTTTCGTACCGCCCAAATCGATACCTATACGCACTGTTTGCTCCTCTTCCCGATTAACAATGCAAGCATAGCGACAATTCGCTATCATGCCCGCTGGATTTAACGACAAGGCCGTGGAAATTATCATGCTGTGGTTCAAAAATTTAATGGTTTACCGTCTTAGCCGCGATGTTTCTTTGCGTGCCGAAGAGATGGAAAAACAGCTGGCATCAATGACGTTCACCCCTTGCGGTAGCCAGGATATGGCAAAAATGGGCTGGGTTCCGCCGATGGGATCGCACAGCGATGCATTAACGCATACCGCCAATGGCCAAATTATTATCTGCGCCCGCAAAGAAGAAAAAATTCTGCCGTCGCCGGTTATCAAACAGGCGCTGGAAGCCAAAATATTCAAACTGGAAGCTGAGCAAGGTCGCAAACTCAAGAAGACCGAAAAAGACTCACTGAAAGATGAAGTTCTGCACTCATTGCTGCCGCGCGCCTTTAGCCGCTTCAGCCAGACAATGATGTGGATCGACACCGTCAACGATCTGATCATGGTCGACTGTGCAAGCGCGAAGAAAGCGGAAGATACGCTGGCGCTGCTGCGTAAAAGCCTCGGTTCGCTGCCGGTCGTTCCGCTGACGATGGAAAACCCTATTGAGCTGACGCTGACCGAATGGGTTCGCTCCGGCACAACAGCACAAGGATTCCAGTTACTGGATGAAGCTGAACTGAAAGCGATCCTTGAAGACGGCGGTGTGATCCGCGCGAAAAAGCAGGATCTGGTCTGCGACGAAATCGCCGTGCATATTGAGGCGGGCAAACTGGTCACCAAGTTGGCCCTCGACTGGCAGCAGCGTATTCAGTTCGTTATGTGTGACGACGGCTCCATTAAGCGTCTGAAGTTCAGCGACGAGCTGCGCGATCAGAACGAAGATATCGACCGTGAAGATTATGCTCAGCGTTTTGATGCCGATTTCATCCTGATGACAGGTGAACTGGCGGCGCTGATTAAAAGTCTGGTGGAAGGATTAGGCGGCGAAGCGCAACGTTAGCCCTGTTTAGCGAATGGCGACACAATATCGCCATTCGTCATTTTTACGCTTACAAATAGCGGCAAAGATAGGATGTTGGCTCTGCTACCTGCAGATGAAACTCACTGTTGCCCGGTACGTTAAACACGTCTCCTGCGGCATATACTTTCCACTCGGTTTCCCCCGGCAGCAGCACGTTCAGTGCGCCACTAACCACCGTCATCTCTTCAGGCGCCGCAGTACCAAAGGTATATTCACCTTCAGCCATCACGCCTACACTGGCGCGGCCAGTACTGCTGCTGGTAAAACCGATCGATTTTACTTTGCCGGAAAAGTATTCATTACTTTGAAGCATACAACTGGCCCTATCTCGTGATTAAGTTAGGAACCAATATAGGGGGCTGACGTTCCACCTGTCACGCAAAATTACGCCAGCAATTCCGAAGCTAGTCGGGCAATCAACACATTGGACAGCAAAACCGGGACATCCAGCGACTTTTGCAGTAAATCACGATGGCGTTGATGAAAACCCAGGCAGTCCAGCATGAGAACATCAGCGCCTTGCTCAAGGAGATATTTCCCGGCATCAATCAGCTGTTGTTCAGAACCTTCTACTGGATTCGCTACGGCATACACTGGCGGCGTTTGTAACACCTGCCACTTTTGTGTCTGGGCTTTGAGCAATTCAGCAACAGGTACTATGACCCCAACCTGATGCCCTTCGACAATCGAAGCCACTAACGGGGGAATAATGCGTATGGGTTCCAACAAGATGCTATTGCGGGCGGTCAGACGGGTGATTGAAGCGGTACTCATCAGCAGGATCACGTCAAAGCCCTGATTATCCAGCACCTCCACGATACTTTGTAGCGAGCGTTCTACCTTCAGGCGCGAGACATGTGCAAGCTGATGGTCGCTAAGCAGCGTTAATAACAGCTCATCACCGGGTGAAGCTCCGTACTCAGCCATCACATCTTCTCGCTGCATCTGCCCCAGCAGACTGTGGTGAGTAATGTGCTGTTCATCAATATATTCCGTCAGGAGCGGTAACACCTCACACATCGGCACAACGCCAATCGTGAGGATAGCCAACGACGTACTCATTTGTTGCTCCACCGTTTTCTTACTTTGCCGTGAAATCCCGGACACGTGCCGGACGCTAACCTGTGCTACAAATGCTCAAAAGCGTAGCAGTAGATCGGCGGTGTATTGTGTAAAGATTCCAGATCATTCCAGTACTGGATTGTTATTGTTTAATTTTCAATTTTTACTGTATACAGCGAAATTTAAAAAAATGTGATGCACGCCCGGACTGGCACTTTTAAGACTCGTGCCAGGGCGGTCTTCATATCAGGTTTTATCGGAGTCTTCGTAGCGTTTTTTAGCATCCATCGCTTCCTGAGCCGAAGGATGCTCACTGATCAACGAATTCGGTTTAGGGTGATCGGCACGAAGTTGATACCAGGTTACCGTCTGGCCTGGCGTCCCTTTTTCAACCGTAACAATGGTCGCTTGACGTGGGTAAGGTGGTTGTGTCGGCATAGTTCTTCCTTTTCACTGGATGAACATTAAGTATAGACACAGCCCTGCAACCGTGGCGCTGCCTGCGCCAGTCTCCCAAGAATGTCTTCCACCACCTGCGCAGGCGCATTGGTGGCATCAACGATATAGTGCGCGGCTTCGCGATACAAAACATCTCGCTGGGCGAGCACTTCCTGCACTTCTTCAGTCAACGGCTTGCCGGTTAAGGTTGGTCGTAATCCTTCTTCAGGCGTGGCCTCCAGACGATCAACCAGTACCGATACCGGTGCGCTTAAATAGATAACCACGCCGTGGCTGCGCATGTAGTGGCGGTTAAATTCGGTAAGAATGATACCGCCGCCAGTCGCAACAACCGTTGCTGGTGCTGTGACAGCCTGCAGAGCGGTCGTTTCCTGGGCACGAAACCCTTCCCATCCTTCTCTTTCGACGATTTCCGCCACGGTCATTTGCACGTGCGATTGCAACCAGCGATCGGTATCAACGAACTGGAAATCAATAGCCTTTGCCAGCGCCATACCGGTTGTCGTCTTACCACACCCCCGGGGGCCAACAAGAAAAAGAGGTTGCGTCATCACAGAATTTCCCCAGAGAGCCGCCAACAAGCGGGATCTGATGCGGTTAAAAATATAATCATATCATCAAACTAGTACGCCGCCAAAATCGTAAAGAAAAAATTACATAAAGAATGGCGAGATGAGTTAATCCCTACTATAACAAGAATTCACAACGAATAAAGTGTAAATAATAAATTACACATACTATTTTCTACGCTGAACTTCCAGCCACCATTTATCAAGTTCAGCCGCAAAATGCTGTCTGTCACGGGACGAAAGGCTGTCCGGCCCCCCGGTCTGAATACCGCTAGCGCGTAGCGTATCCATAAAATCACGCATCATCAGACGCTCGCGGATCGTGGCTTCGGTATAACGTTCGCCACGCGGGTTAAGCGCCGCCGCACCTTTTTCAATCACTTCAGCCGCCAGCGGAATATCGGCCGTTATCACTAAATCACCAGCGCTGCACTGACGCACAATCTCGTTATCAGCCACGTCAAAGCCCGCAGGCACACGTAATGTGCTGATGAAACGCGAAGGCGGGACGCGCAGGCTTTGGTTGGCCACCAAAACAAGCGGCATTTGCATGCGCTCAGAAGCGCGGTACAAAATGTCTTTAATCACATTCGGACACGCATCGGCATCCACCCATATTGTCATAACTTCTCCCCACTGTTGTGCTGCCGCACATTGTCGCGTGCTTTTACTTTCAGGCAAAGTGCTGTTTCTCCTTCTGAACATATTCATTCCGCGCTAAGCTTAGCTTTCCCAGATTTCCCCCAAATACTTCAAGTAACTTGAAGTAATTAGGGTATAAAACAATGAATATCATCCATAGGGAGTGACAAGATGGACAAGAAAATTGGTTTTATCGGCTGCGGTAATATGGGCAAAGCCATTCTTGGCGGCATGATCGCCAGCGGTCAGGTTCTCCCCGGACAAATCTGGGTCTATACCCCTTCCCCCGATAAGGTCGCCGCGCTACACGACCAGTACGGCATTAATGCGGCGCAGTCTGCACAAGAAGTCGCGCAGATCGCTGATATTGTTTTTGGGGCCGTAAAGCCAGGCATTATGATTAAGGTGCTGAGCGAAATTACCTCCAGCCTGAACAAAGACTCCCTGGTCGTCTCAATTGCCGCAGGCGTCACCCTCGATCAGCTTGCCCGCGCGCTGGGTCACGATCGTAAAATCATTCGCGCAATGCCAAACACGCCGTCGCTGGTGAACGCCGGAATGACCTCCGTCACGCCAAACGCCTTAGTCACGCCGGAAGATACGGCTGACGTGCTGAATATCTTCCGCTGCTTTGGCGAAGCTGAAGTCATTGCGGAGGCAATGATTCATCCGGTCGTTGGTGTCAGCGGTTCAGCACCGGCCTATGTATTTATGTTTATCGAAGCAATGGCAGATGCCGCCGTTCAGGGGGGGATGCCCCGCGCGCAGGCTTATAAATTTGCGGCACAAGCGGTAATGGGTTCGGCGAAGATGGTGCTGGAAACGGGTAAACATCCTGGCGAATTAAAGGATATGGTGTGCTCACCAGGTGGAACCACCATTGAGGCGGTACGCGTCCTGGAAGACCGCGGTTTCCGTTCATCAGTAATTGAAGCGATGATTAAGTGCATGGAGCAATCGGAAAAACTCAGCCGCTCCTGAGTTAACACCGCCGGACGTCATGCCGCCGCTTCAGTGCGGTTACGTCCGGAATTCTTTGCTTTATAGAGCGCCATATCTGCTGATTTTAACCATTCTCTATAGTGTTCAGTTTCAGATGTCAGCGGCGCAACGCCCACGCTAATGCGCAGGTCAACCTGCGGCGCGCAAGATAAACGCAGTTGGGTAAGCCGTTCGTGAACACGAGACATCGCTGCAATCGCGCTGCTCGCCGACGTGCCACACATGATTACCGCAAACTCATCACCGCCAAAACGCCCAATCACATCGCTACCGCGTAAGGTCATCTGTAACTGGCGGGTCAGTGCAACAATGGCCTGATCCCCTACGTCATGGCCCCAGGTATCATTGATACTCTTAAAATGGTCGATATCGATGATAAGGAGCGTGGCATCACGCTGATGGCGACGGCAATTATCAAACTCATTACGCAGCAACAGTTCCCAATGACGTCGGTTATACACCCCGGTCATCCCATCTCGCGTACTCATAACCTGTAAGCGACGTTTATGTTCTGCCAGCCGGATGAGCGTCTTATAACTCACCCAGGCAAACAGCAACGGGTAAACCACTAACACTGGCAGTGACAACAGCACGCTCAGCTGCGTACTGCTAAAAGCCATGGGGATATCCGTTAACTGTAACGTCACCAGGCAGGAAACCACCATCAACACGGCGCCTGCGATGAAGACTCGCATACCTCCTGCGCCCATCAGGTTGATACAGATAATCATCAAAAGCGCCGTGGATGGCAGCAAGTTTATCCCCATAATCCCCATCCACATCCCGGCGAGGATGGCATCGGCTTTTAAGTTGGTATATTCGCTATGCAGTGGATCGACAGCTTTACTTGCCAGTTGCCATGCCAGATGTGGCCAGACAAATGCCCATCCCACCAGCAAAAGCCACCAGCCTCCGGTTATTGGCTGAGAAACTAATACCGACGCGATAGGGAAAAACATTCCCCCCAGTCCCACCGCTCGCGGCAGCCTGATTCGTCGGGCAAATCGCAGACCGGAACGTTGGTGGTCATTTTGATGAAGCAATATAAATGCTTCATTTGAGACGACCTTCTTTTGATAAAAATTTTCATCATTCATCGTATTTGGGAATATTCTGAAACAAATTTCCCAAATTATAGGAAGGGGTCTGGCGGCGGAAGTATGATATTTCGGGTGAGCGATTTTATCTGCTCACCCGGAAGTGCTAAGCAGATTTTTTCAGGCAAGCACTCATAAACTTATTACGATCATCGCCTTTCAGAGACTGCTCCGTCGCCTTGACGTTGCATTCACGCATTTTCTGCTGCTGCGGCGTCAGGCTCTTTTCCTCAGGCCCAGATTTACTGTTTTTCAGGCAATCACTCATATACGTCTTACGCGCATCCCCTTTTAAGGTCTGCGCCGTTGCCTGCTGATTGCAGGTGGTCATACGTTGTTGTTGCGGGGTTAATGTCTTCTCGGCAGCACCGACGGTAGTTAAAAAAATAAGACCAAAAAGCAACGTCATTAATAATGTAATTTTCATAGCTCCATCCTTTTCTGAACGACGACACACAGGTAAGTTTGGCTGCTAACGATAAAAATACCACCCGACGGCAAAAGTATTGCCGCCGGGCGTCGGGTTATTTCAGTCCTAACGCCGCTTTCATGGTGTAGAACAGGTCGGTTTGATCGGTCAGGCCAACCACATTCGCCGCATGAGGGCCATAGGCTGCAATACGCAGTTGGCTGCCGGTGTGCTCCTGGGACTCTTCTTCAGAGTTGCCATAGCTAATGACCATCACCGCGCCATCTTTGGTGTTCAGCGCTTGCGTTAAACCGGGTGCTTTAGTATCCGGTGCGACTATCTGGCTGGCATGCGCGTGATCAGCGGTTACCACGACCAGGGTGTTGCCATCTTTCTTCGCAAAAGCAAGCGCACGCTGCACCGCTTCATCCAGATCGACAGTTTCACCAATTTGTCCACACGGGTTAGCGGCGTGATCTTGTTTGTCGATTGACGCGCCTTCCACTTGCAGGAAGAAGCCTTTCTCATTTTTGCTTAACAGCTCAATCGCTTTATCCGTCATCTGTGCCAGAGTCGGCACGCTGTCGTTACGTTTTGGATTTGGCGTGCAAGTCACTACCGGCTTATCCAGATTTCCGTGATAAGACGCTTTCGGGCCTTCCCAACGCACTGGCATATTACCGTCAGAGAACAGACCCAACAGCGGTTTATCCTGATTCGCTTCGGTAATCGCCGCCAGCGTCGCGGTATCACTCACCATCTGGTAACCACGGGCCTGTGCTTGTTCACGCAGCGTTTTACCCTGCCACTCACCTGCCGTAGCGGTTTCAGTAAAAGTCTTTGCCCCGCCACCTAACGTAACATCCGCACGGGCATTCAATAATTGTTCGGTAATCGACCCTTTACCGCCTTTTTCCAGCGCGTTCGTCGGGCATTTTTCAGCCGTCACGCTCGGGCCATAGCATTTACGCGAAGTGACATGGGCAACCAGCGCGGCCGGCGTGGCATCCTGCAATTCAGCCGTGGAAACGTTGCCTGTCGCCAGACCCGCCGCTTTGGCCATTTCCAGAATAGTAGCGTGATCTTTCTCATGAATATCAACGCCCAGAGCACCATTGTAAGTTTTAACACCAGTCGTCCACGCCGTCGCCGATGCTGCAGAATCTGTCACATAATCGGGCTTGCCGGTTTTCTTATCCAACGCATAATGGGTGTATTGTCCGGTCAACGGTAAAGCATCAATACCTTTAAAAAAGCCGCCCGCGCCTTCAGCATAATTTCGCGCTGCCGTTATTTCGGAATCACCCATCCCATCGCCAATCAGTAAAATAATATTTTTGGCCGGTTTGTCGCTCAGGGATTCGCGCAGAGCCACAGTTTGGTCGGCAGACAATCGGCGAGCGCCACCCGGCGTGGAGATATCACCTTGAGCGGCACGATTATCCAAAACCGCTACAGTAGATGTTTCTGCATTAATAACCGGGGTAAACAGCAAAGGTAACAGGGCAATAGCGAGTGCGCTTTGTTTCACTTTATATTCTCCATGTATAAATACGGTAAAATTAAAACAAAGCGACTATAAGTATTTGATGTGACACTTTTATGATAATTTGTGGGTGCCCCGCCACAGATGGTTCAAAACGCTTTTGGTACGATCTCGCAAGCGTTATGTATGTTCGTCAGAAACGCGGGCATGCGGTTTACATCAGCCAGCGCCCCCTCAATTTGACGAATAAATATTTGCCGATCGTTCCACGCCATATTGCGCAGCATTTCGATGATTACCCGCTCTAACGTTTCGACCTGTACCGCCAGATCTTGCGACTCTTCTTCTTTTTGCGCGAGTTTAAGTAACAACTCAGTGACGAGGTTTTTCATTTGCCTATTCCCTTAACAAAATATGGGTCACGTTATCATTAAGGCTCACGACTGCCTAGAGGATGAAAGTTGTATTTTTATAAGTAATAAAACGATTTGCGAAAACAATCACAACACAAAATAAGGGTAAATGCGTCTTGACGCAGAATGATTCAATATAAAAAGGTAAGAAAATTAATAATCACACAAATATATAATACACAATTATAGATTAACAACGCTGACAGGCAGCGTTGTTAATCAGGAACTCAACGCCCCCCGCGCCGACGTCGCAACGCAATAGCCAATTGCCAGATATTGATAAGCACAATGCTTGCTGTAGCAATGAACACCCAACGGAACCCCGCCATTGCCGAAACCGTCGCCCCCATTAATGGCCCGGCGACGTTGCCGAGATACATAAATGACTGGTTATAACCAAAGATGCGCCCGGTTATCTGGTCGCTGGAGTATTTCACTAACAGCGTCTGCACCGCCGGCAACATCGCACCGTCGGCAAAGCCAAGCAGAAAACGGAGAACTCCCAACTGCAACGGCGTGGTGACCCACGACATAGCGAAAAACAGCACCACCGCGAAGATTAACGTCGCCATTAAAATCCGCTCAGTACCAATACGGTCGCCTAATTTACCAAGTCGAGGCGCGGAAATCAGAGCAGAAATGCCCGGTACAGAGGCTATCAGCCCGCTGAGAAAGGCAATATTCGAACTATCTGGGACCATTGATTTAATAAACAGCGCCAGAATTGGCCCAATTGAACCGTTACACAGTTGAATCACCATGGTGGTAAAAAACAGGCTGATCACCAGCGCCGGATGTGAAAGCGAGGCAAATACGGCCTTCCCACTCAGACGTTCGCTTTTTTTAATCGTAGGACGAACGCCCTCTTTGATCAAAAACAGTGTGACCAGAAAACTCACCACCAGCAAAGCGGCAGTAATACAGAATACCGCCCGTAAGCCAACGTGATCGGCAATAAAGCCCCCCATTAACGGTCCACCAATGACACCGCTAATTTGCGCCGTCGACAGCGTACTCAGCGCCCAGCCGCTGCGTTCACGCGGAACCTGTGACGCGACCAGCGCCATCGCATTAGGAATATAACCGGAGGTTAACCCCATCACCCCGCGCAGCAGAAAAAGCTGCCAGACGTTAGTAGCAAATGCCTGTAGCAAAATCGCAATGGCCATACCCAGTGAGGCCCGCAGCAGCATTAGCTTGCGTCCTTTGCGGTCGGCTAAACTGCCCCACATTGGAGAGACAATAGCTGAAATCAGGAAGGTGACGCTGAACGTTAATCCGGACCACATTGAGAGCGCTTCATGCGAGGTCACGCCCAGTTGGGAGATATAGAGTGGTAAAAAAGGCAAGATTTGGCTAATCGCCAGTCCGGTAAAAAAGCACCCGAACCAAACGGAAATAAGGTTAACTCTCCAGGATTCCATAAGGACTCATAACGATAAGTAGCTGAAAACTGCGAGCAGCTTAACAAATTACTTAGCGGAATAAGGGTCCACAGGTGCGATAAATCACAGTTTAGTATTTTATCTTCCCGCTCATCATATTTGTGATACAGCTCACATCAAACCCATAATATAAGCAGGGGATTATGCTTCGCGTGCGGGCCGCTTGTTTGTTATGTTCTATTCCCCTGTCGTCAGCCAAAACAATCTGCCAGAAGCCGAGGAAACCTGCGTTTTGTCGTGGTAATGTATGTGCTTTGCATTCATGGAATGGGTTTTTAAGATGGCAAAGTTGCGGGTAGGAATCGTATTTGGTGGTAAATCAGCGGAACATGAAGTGTCATTGCAATCGGCAAAAAATATTGTCGATGCCATCGACAAGACTCGCTTTGACGTTGTGCTGTTAGGTATTGATAAACAAGGGCAATGGCACGTCAGCGATGCCAGTAATTATCTGCTCAATTCAGACGACCCGGCGCATATTGCATTGCGACCTTCTGAGACCAGCCTGGCGCAGGTACCGGGTAAACAAGCGCACCAGTTGATCGATGCACAAAACGGTCAACCGCTGCCGACGGTCGATGTTATTTTCCCGATCGTACATGGCACTCTGGGTGAAGATGGCTCTCTGCAGGGCATGCTGCGCGTGGCAAACCTACCGTTCGTAGGTTCTGATGTGCTGGGTTCTGCGGCCTGTATGGATAAAGACGTGACCAAACGTCTGCTGCGTGATGCCGGATTAAACATCGCGCCATTTATTACGCTCACTCGCGCCAATCGCAACAGCATCAGCTTTAGCGAAGTGGAATCCCGCCTGGGTCTGCCGTTGTTTGTAAAACCGGCCAACCAGGGATCGTCCGTTGGCGTCAGCAAAGTAACCAGCGAAGCCCAATACGATCAGGCCGTCGCGCTGGCATTTGAATTCGATCATAAAGTCGTGGTGGAGCAAGGGATCAAAGGCCGCGAGATCGAATGTGCTGTACTGGGCAACGATCATCCGCAGGCCAGTACTTGTGGAGAGATTGTGCTGAACAGCGATTTTTACGCTTACGACACTAAATACATTGACGATAACGGTGCCACAGTTGTCGTTCCGGCAGCAATTGCACCAGAGATTAACGACAAGATCCGCGAAATCGCCATTCAGGCCTACCAGACACTGGGCTGTGCCGGCATGGCGCGCGTGGACGTTTTCTTAACTGCTGAAAACAACGTTGTGATCAATGAGATCAACACGCTGCCAGGCTTTACCAACATCAGTATGTATCCGAAGCTGTGGCAGGCGAGCGGTTTAGGCTATACCGATTTGATCACTCGCCTGATCGAACTGGCGCTGGAACGCCATGCTGCGGATAGCGCGCTGAAAACCAGTATGTAAACCCGCCAGGATGCCTGATATAGCTATTGGGCATCCTTTACTTCATCATCTTCAACGCGGCGACGGATGATTAATCCGGCCAGCCAAAAGCTAATCACCCAGGTCACCAGCCCCACCGCATAGGTTTGCCACCCCTGCGCTTCAAAACCGAGTAAGCCCACCACGCCGTTGAGAATAAAGATAAGCCCAATAGCGAAGGCATAATAGTGCCAGTCTCGGCGGATTTTAACAGGCAGGTTCATAACGGCTCCGGTGGATATACAACATGAAAACGCATCCTCGCACATTTCCTCATACACGTCTGTGGCCTGTGCGGAATTTCTGAAATGTAAATTAATTTCACTTAAAGTTGCGTAATTGTGATGCTAAGCAAAAAACCGAAATCCAGGAATAATCTCTACCTGAAATTACCATCATTCTGATATTGACATTGCCGATCACCTGTCAGACTCACTTTCAGTTACAGGCATTACGTCAAAAAAAGCAGGTTATTTCCGGAGGTCTTTATGGCTGATTTTACGCTCTCAAAATCCCTTTTTAAGGGCAAGCATCGGGATCCCTCCTCCCTGCCCGGCAACATTGCGTATGCCGTATTTGTGCTGTTTTGCTTCTGGGCAGGCGCGCAGATTTTAAATCTGTTGGCCCACGCTCCCGGCATCTATGAGCAGTTGATGCAGTTGCAAATGCAAGAGACAGTGCGCCCGCGAGTTGAAATCGGCCTGGGCGTCGGAACCCTTTTTGGACTGGTCCCTTTTCTCGCCGGAAGCCTGATTCTTGGCGCCATCGCGGCATTCGCGCGCTGGCGCCGCCGTCATCATAACGATGACTGACCCATACATTTCGCCCGACGATCGTCCACGCGTTTAGCAAACCACGCGGTAGTCAGATTACGTGTGATCTTCGGGCTTTCCAGTTGAATGCCAGGCAGCATCTCACGGGGAAGCGTTTTCCCGGCCTTCGCTTCCGCCAGCTTATAGACTTTCTCGTACAGCGCGGTCTCTTCAAAGGCCAGGCTGTCGCCTTTTTGCAACTGACGGCGGATCTCACTCTCGCTCATGTCCAGCCTCCCGGCCAGTTTACGTACCGCCAGCTCCGTTTTGCCCGGCTCGCTGCTGCCATAGAGAATTAAATCACCGTCCATCGCCAGCTTCACGCCGCTGGCTTTACTGACCGCATTCTGGAAAGCTGCATTGCGGCTGGCATACCACCCGGCATTGAAATCGGCGAAGCGGAAAATTGGCGCACTGTAATTCGCCGGGTAGTTAAGCAGATGATACGTACCGAACCACAGCCCACCGCGGCGGCTAAATACTTCCTGGCGCACGGTTCCCGCCATTTTCCACGGGTAGCCGCTGGCATGCTGCTCAGCAAAGGCGATGCTAACCTGCATCGGCCCACCGGTATGCACCGGATTAAGCGAACCAAATAACGTCTGCCCCATCGGTACCATATTGATAAAATCATCAAAGATCGCGCTAAGCTGTTTTTCGGTTTTCACCGTATCCAGCCGCTCGCTGTAGCTTTTCCCCGTTGGCGATTTAATCTTCAGCGCGGTATGCACCACAAATAGCGGGATGTGCATACGCTCGGCACGACGATCGATCTCTTTCCAGGCGATTTTACTTAAGTTCGGCACGGCTGGATCCGCCTGGTAATTTGACTCCTGTTGCGCGACCGCCAGCACCGAACAGATATTTTCAACCGTCGGCGCCAGCTTCTGGCTTTCAAAAGTCTTTGCCAAATCCTGCGCCCATGCGTCCCGGTCTTTCACGCTGGCGGGCATTTTCTGGCGCACCACGCTCGCCACATCGACGGCTTTCTCCCCCTTTTTTAGCGGCTGCGCGGGTTGGCTACTACATCCCACCAGCACCAGTGCTGCCAGACCAGACAAGGGGTAAAGACGGGAAACCGTCGACATAACATCTCCTTATTATTAACTCAGCGTATGGGTAACTTCCTGAATGTCCTGACCATCAAGCTCTCGTTCAAAGCTGCGCAGACGCTTATAAATAGACATCAGTTCCACTAACGTTGTCCAGGAGTTAATCAGATACTGGAACGAGCCGCGCACCTGGCCAAACACGTTGGTGATTTGCGTCATCAGGCCGAGCGTAATCGTACCGGCAACAATCGACGGAAACAGCAGGAACAAGCCGAAAACGTTATCAACCTGCAGGTAAAGAATACGGGCGATATTGAAGTACATATAGTGAAAATAGAGACGGAAGTAATTTTGGCGTACCGCATGAAACAGTTCACGCACCGTCGGTGGCGTCGCACGGTTGCCATCATCTTCGCCATAGACCAGTTCTTTACGATAGGCCGCTTCCACGCGCTGGTTTTTAAACTCCAGCCCAGGAAGTTTTATCCCGACCACGGCCAGCAAACCGGTTCCCATCAGCGACCAGACAATCGCGGCAATCACCAGGCCATAAGGCACATGTCCAACAATCGGCAGGTCAGGAACATGGGCAGAGAGCGTAACCAGTACAGGCAGGAAGGCAATCAGCGTCATAATCGCGTTGATAAAGCTGACGCCCATATCTTCCAGCGTAGAAGCAAAACGCATGGTGTCTTCCTGCACACGCTGCGCTGCGCCTTCGATGTGACGCAAATGCTGCCAGTGCGCCATATAGTGTTCGTTCATCGCGGTACGCCAGCGGAATACGTAGTGGCTGACGAAGAAGTTGTTCATCACGCCAATGACCACGGCTATCAGCGCAATGCCGAGAAAAATGCCAACTTCATGATAGAACTGCTCAATCTTCACCTTGTGTGGTGTGCTGAGCGCAGTTTGAATTAGGTCATAAAATGGCGCGTACCAGGCGTTGACAGCGACGCCGACTTCAACCAGAAACCAGGTCACAAAAATAATCAGCGATGTGCCCAGAATAGACCAGTACTGCCAGCGGTGTGGGCTGTAGAGAAACCAGAACAGCGCGAACACCCCGACACAAAGAATGTAGTACGCATAAAAAATCAGATAATCCAACGACCAGAAACGCGCTGCGCTAATAGGTACGTCTCCCGACGCGCCGGTAATATGTGCAACCCAGGCTCCCCCACCTGCTTGCCAGAATACAACGGCGACTAGTGCCCAAATAAATGCCGAAATAAAGAACGGCCCCGGCTTTGGGAAAAAAGACTTAAACATAGTGCTCTCCTGCTAACTTCTTATCGTTATGACGACTGCTGTGCATTTGCCACCGTGGAGTGCGGAGGCCAGACGGCTTACGCCCAAAAACACAAGCTGAAACCGACAATTGTGACCAAAACCGAGGCACTTAGTTCGCACCTCGGTTATGAAGAATTGTTTCTGTGGTTTTCACACTCGACAACGTTCCAGTATGTGCAGATTATCACAGCGTGAGATCACAAAAGCGAACATCCGCAATCCAGGAAACTCCTACGTTTACTCATCGTTACGTTTTTCCCACTATCATTGGTTGATAAGCGCTTTGCAATACGCCGATGAGTAGTATAAATACGCATACGCACGACATCCTTTTTCACTTTCTCTAACTCATGGACACCACCGTTGAAACGTAGTCTGCTTTTTTCTGCCGCGCTGTGTGCGGCGTCATTGACATCAGCCCAGGCGGCACAGCCTATAACCGATCCGGTTTTCGCCTCCGATATCGTCGATCGTTATGCCGACCATATATTTTACGGCAGTGGTGCTACGGGGATGGCGCTCGTGGTGATTGATGGTAATCAGCGCGTATTTCGCAGCTTTGGCGAAACGCGTCCCGGTAACAACGTCCATCCACAGCTTGATTCCGTGATTCGAATTGCCTCAATCACTAAATTAATGACCAGCGAAATGCTGGTGAAATTGCTCGATCAGGGCACGGTCAAACTCAACGATCCATTGAGTAAATATGCACCTCCAGGTGCACGCGTGCCGACTTATCAGGGCACGCCGATTACGCTGGTGAATCTGGCGACGCATACCAGCGCGCTGCCGCGCGAGCAGCCTGGCGGCGCGGCAAAGCGCCCGGTGTTTGTCTGGCCAACCCGCGAGCAGCGCTGGAGCTATCTCTCTACTGCCACGTTGAAAGCCGCACCGGGTTCACAGGCATCTTATTCCAACCTGGCATTTGACCTGCTGGCCGATGCGCTGGGAGCGGCCTCTGGTAAGCCTTATCCGCAGCTGTTTGAAGAAAAAATCACCCGTCCGCTGGGGATGAAAGACACCACCTTTACCCCGTCCCCCGATCAATGCCGACGCCTGATGGTCGCGGAAAAAGGTGCCAGCCCGTGCAATAATACGCTGGCGGCAATGGGCAGCGGCGGTGTCTATTCTACGCCCGGCGATATGATGCGCTGGATGCAGCAGTATCTCTCTTCTGACTTTTATCATCGTAGCCAGCAGGCCGACCGGATGCAGACGCTGATTTATCAGCGTACGCAGTTAACTAAAGTGGTGGGAATGGATGTTCCAGGCAGAGCCGATGCGCTTGGTTTGGGCTGGGTCTACATGGCGCCGAAGAATGGCCGACCGGGAATTATTCAAAAAACCGGCGGCGGTGGAGGTTTCATCACCTATATGGCGATGATCCCACAACAAAACGTCGGGGCGTTTATCGTGGTGACCCGTTCTCCGCTAACCCGTTTTACCAATATGAGTGACGGTATCAACGATCTGGTTGCAGAGTTGAGCGGGAACAAACCGCTGGTTATTCCCGCATCCTGAGTTAATACTCAAAAGGCAAACGGTTAATGCTCACCAGTTTGCCTTTATTCATTTCAATGTAACCACCTTTACGCAAAGCCGCGAGAACCTCAGCGACAACCGAGCGGGAAATTCGCGTGCGTTGGTGAATATAGTTCATGACGCCGATACGCGAACGCAGTACGTCGTCCCATTTCATCATGGATATCAGCGTCGCGCGAATCTGATCGTAGGAGTTATTGCCGATCAACTGCAGATCTCGCAATTCAAGCATGGAATTTTGCCATGCCAACCAACAAAAAGCTTCACGCCAAAGCTGGCACTCTTCAATTATATTAATTGTTTGTGAGGCAGGTAGATGGTATCCCGTACAATCGCTTTCCGTGATTAATCTGTATTGTATATCTGTTTTCATCACGCCATCTGAAAGCCCCATAATAAATGGCGCCTGTGCAATACCGACCAGCACATTCTCCCCTCGCCTCAGGGAAATTACACCATTTAAAATGATAAAGGTATCGTCACTGTTTATATCACTGGAATAAATTATTTCTTTATCGTTATCACACTCAAAGTGTTTGCCATATTTCGACAAACATTTATCAAGCTTACCAAATTCCACAAGCGGTTTATTTGCAGACAACATCTGGGCATTCCTTGCAATAAATGCCCGTCAAATCCGTGACGGGCATTTTTCTGAGTTAGATTATCTTTTCTTTAACAACGAGAGATGTCTTACCAGGTATATTTAACGCCAACATTTGCAGACCAGTCTTGATCTACATCACCACCACCGAGGTAGTTAGCATCGGTGTAGGCGCTGAAGTTTTTGGTAAAGCTGAACTGAGTACCCAGTCCAACACGTACCGCAGAACCTTCTACACCGTTGTCGATAGAATCGCCATTTACGTCAGAATCGTTGTTAGAGTCGTCGTAAACGTAGGCCAGTTTGAAGTACGGAGTCAGCGCCTGATCTTCGCTATAGGCGAAGGTATAACCTGCATCTACACCGAGTTCATAGCGCATGCTGTCATAAGACTGACCGTCAACTTTCATGTCATTGCTCAGCTTATAATCATCACCAGACTGGAACAGACCGGATACGCTGCCGTATGGCGTTACGTAGCCTGCGTCACCCAGCTTCAGGTCATAACCCAGTTTCAAGCCAAAGCCCCAGGCATCAGAAGAGGTGCTGCCATCAACATACTGACCGTTGCTCATGTTAGCAGACAGATCGTTGTTAAAGTGGGAGTAGCTTAAGTTACCGTCAACAAAGATGTTGTTGTCAAAGCGAGCAGAAGAGTAGATGTAGGCAGTCTGGCTATCCTGATCCACCTGACCGGTACGGTCGCTCATATCACCTTTCGCGAAGCCTGCTGCAGCACCGACAATCCACTTAGCGTTGTTACCATCAATTTTGGAATCAACACCAACCATGATGCCGTTAACATCCTGATCGTAGTTAATGGTGCCGTTATCTGCATCGAAGCTACCACCGAAGTAGCTTACCCATGCACCACCGTTATCAACCAGACCATGACGTGCGTTAGTCAGACGAGTACCAACGGTGTCTTGTTCCAGGTTCCAGATATTGGTGTTAGCAGACGGGATGCTCAGCGCCATGTTCGCGTAGTCTGTCAGTTCCATCTGCTGCAGAACAACGGTGTTACCCTGCTGCTGTGCCTGATAGGTGTAAGCACCGAGGTCAGCTTTGTTGGCTGCAGAGAAGGTCGCGTTGCTGTTCTTGTCGTTAACGTAGATCAGCTCGTTACCTTTGTAATCAGCAACAGAGCCTGCGCCAGTCGCGTTGTCGATACGCACTTTATAGTTACCGGTTGCTGCCGCGACATGGTCACCGTAGTTATCAACTTCAGACTGATCGCCTGAGGTGTCGGAATCGCCGTTACCGTTGATAGTCAGATGACCATCAGAGTTCATCGCGATCACGCCATAACCGTAGTTAGCCTGGGTCGTATCGTTGGTACGATCGTTGGTCAGGTCAGCATTCAGTACATAGTTAGTGCTGTTGATGTCGAAAACACCCGCATTAACATGGTTGTAAGCGTCGGTGTAGCTGGTCAGATTCAGCGTATCAACCTGCAGTGCATCACCTGTGCTGTTACCCACATCCAGAACACCGTTGTTGGTAACGTTGATGGTGTTGGCATACAGTGCAGCACTTCCTACACTCCAGCCAGCAGCAACATCATCAGCAATTGTGACGGTACTGTTATCAATAGACAGGGTATCAGTCGCAACATGACCATCTTCGTTGATGTTCAGTGCAGAACCACCGGTCAGGCCAATAGTGTCGGAGATCAGGGTAGAATCACCCACGTTGACGACGGAACCGCTGTTGATGCTCAGGGTATCAATCAGAGACGTTTTGGTGGTATCCCACTGTGAAGCGCCGTTCAGCGTGACGTTGAACAGACCGCTCTGGTAAACAGCGTTGCCAACCACATGACCATTTTCGTCATAAGAGGTCGTGTCGCTATCAATACCGTAGGTTGAATTTGGCCACAGGCTGTTGGCAGCGATGTCGATCAGCGTTGCAGTGGCTTCAGTACCTGCAGCATAGCTATCGTAAACGCCGTCACCATCAACATCAACCTGATGTACGGACATGGCCGCGCCAACCCACTTACTGCCGTTGTTCAGAGTCAGATCCAGACGGTCAGTACCATCCCATCCGTTGGTATCCAGATCGGCATCGGTATCACGGTAAGTATCTGCGCCGTTCGGGAAGAAGTTCTCGTCAAAGTTGCTGGAGAACAGCACATCGCCCATCAGCGTAGCGTTATCAAACGTGGCAGTGGTCTGCATCGCGTTATCAGCATTCGGATGAGCAATAACCGCTAATGCGACATCATTAGCGTTCCAGCCGTTACCGTTGTAGTCGCTCGCATTGCTGGTGTTGCCAAACCAACCGGAGGTACCTTCATCAGACCATGAGCCAGAGGTCAAGGTAGAATCGGTAACAACAATGGTGTTGTTAAACACTTCGCCGCTATTTACGCCAGTGCTGACGGTATTATCGTCAATATCTTCCCACTCATAACCCTGAGTCAGCGTAATACCCGCAACGTGAGAGTTGTTGGAGATAGACAGATCAACTTCTTGATCCAGCGTGATAGCCGTCCCCAGGTTATAAACGTCGACAACGTGCGTGTCAGCCGCGTCATTATACGTACCGTTGTAGGTATAATGTTCGTAGTTGTCATCAATCGTTGAGTTGATAACGTTCATCGCCAGGCGATCGTAGTAGTAGTCGGTACCTGTACGGTTAGAACAATCCGTGGTCATACATTCGGATGTCACCATACCATGAATGGTACTGTTTTTAATCGTCAGGCTGTTGTTATTGGTGTTAGTAGACAGCCCATCATCCAGATAATAAGTAGAAATAACGCCGTTGACAGTAGCGTTATTGATTACCGGATAAATATCACCGTTATAAATACTATCGGTGTCGTAATTGTTCCACCCGACATATCCATCGTAATAGACGCCATCAGCATAAGATACATCATTATAATGGGTAAACGTTGTGTAGGCGGTCCCAGAGATATCAGTAGAAGCATTCGCCTGAGAAGTGATTGCCAAAGTGCAGGCTAATGCTAATTGTGATACTACAAGTTTCTTTTTCCAAATGTGCATTTGTCATCCCTCCTCAGGGACGTAATATAGTTGATCCATCAATTATCAATGCAAAGAAAACATTTTATGTTTCGCAGGGACGATTATGCGGTTTCATTAAGGAAAGGTTCAATTATTCTTTGCCCATTGTCCGAAACCGGACAACATAATAAATTCAAGTCACGTCATTTAATAAATATAAAAACCAATAGTTTCAATCAATTAAAAGAGAGCCAACATTCAAAGCATATAATTCACTAATGAATCAGAACGCAAACAAATAAATAGACAATAAATAAACACAATCTATACACCACGCTATAAAAGCAAACGCATAGATATTTAAAATAATAAAAAAACAATAAACAAAATAATGAATATGAATAAATTGCTATGCTTGTGAATAAATTGCGCTAATGATTCATCCCTTCGTTACAGTAAATCCAGATATAACGCCAACTTTCGTAAACCACACGCCCTCAGGTTCGGGTATACTACGGCCTTCGATTCCACAAACATCAGGCATACCATGACAGACCTAATCCAACGCCCTCGCCGCCTGCGCAAATCTCCCGCGCTGCGCGCTATGTTTGAAGAGACAACACTCAGCTTAAATGACCTGGTGTTGCCGATCTTTGTTGAAGAAGAACTCGACGATTACAAAGCTATCGACGCCATGCCAGGCGTGATGCGTATTCCAGAGAAGCACCTGGCGCGCGAAATTGAACGCATTGCTAATGCTGGCATCCGCTCGGTGATGACTTTCGGCATTTCCCACCATACGGATGACACCGGTAGCGATGCCTGGAAAGAAGACGGCCTGGTGGCGCGCATGTCGCGTATCTGCAAACAGACCGTGCCGGAAATGATCGTCATGTCCGACACCTGCTTCTGCGAATACACCTCACACGGCCACTGCGGCGTGTTATGCGATCACGGCGTGGATAACGATTTAACCCTTACCAACCTCGGCAAGCAAGCGGTGGTTGCCGCCGCAGCGGGTGCGGACTTCATCGCGCCTTCCGCCGCAATGGATGGTCAGGTACAGGCGATTCGCCAGGCGCTGGACGCCGCGGGCTTCACCGATACCGCTATCATGTCCTACTCCACTAAGTTTGCCTCATCTTTTTACGGCCCATTCCGTGAAGCCGCGGGCACCGCGCTGAAAGGCGATCGTAAAACCTATCAGATGAACCCGATGAACCGTCGGGAAGCGATTCGCGAATCGCTGCTGGATGAAGCCCAGGGCGCAGACTGCCTGATGGTCAAACCGGCTGGCGCGTACCTCGATATTCTGCGCGATATCCGCGAACGCACCGAGCTGCCGATTGGCGCTTACCAGGTCAGCGGTGAATACGCGATGATCAAATTCGCGGCGCTGGCGGGGGCTATAGATGAAGAGAAAGTGGTGCTGGAAAGCTTAGGGTCGATCAAACGCGCTGGCGCGGATCTGATCTTCAGCTACTTCGCACTGGATCTGGCTGAGAAAAAAATTCTGCGTTAATAACGCCTAACCGGGCCTACAGGTCGTAGGCCCGGCAAGTGAAGCGTCTCCGGTAATCATCACGCCCGATAAAATGGCTTATCTCCCAGAATCGTTGCCCGATGCATAATGCGCCGCTGCGGCAGATAATCCGCATTCGCATAATGCTGCGTCACGCGATTATCCCAAATCGCCACATCGTTGGGCTGCCAGCGCCAGCGCACCTGAAACTCCGGTTTGGTGATATGCGCGAACAAAAAGCTCAGTAACGCCTCGCTCTCTTTTTCCGTGACATCAACAATTCGCGTGGTAAATCCTTCATTCACGAACAGCGCCTGCTTCCCGCTCACCGGATGCGTGCGCACCACCGGATGCAGCAACGGTGGATGTTTAGCGACGGCCTCCAGCCAGCGCAGGTGCTCCTCTGGGGTCTTGCGATATTTATATTCCTGAAATGATTTACGGAAATCATGCTCTGCCCGCAGGCCACTCAGCAACTGACGGAACGGCTCAGACAATGCTTCATAAGCGGCAATCCCACTGGTCCACAGAGTGTCGCCCCCGGTTGATGGCAGCTCTTTCGCCGCTAAAATCGCCCCGGCAGGCGGCGTGTCGATAAAGGTGACATCGGTGTGCCAGTTGTCGTTATCCGGCGGATTATCGTTATGGGTATCCAGCACGATAATTTCTTCTACTCCTTCGGCATGCGGATAGACCGGGTGAATATGCAGATCGCCAAAACGCAGCGCCAGCGCCCGCTGTTGTTGCGGCGTAATCACCTGCTCGCGCAGAAACACCACCTGGTGGCGCAATACCGCGTGATAAAGCTGTTCAAACTGATTATCGCTCAGCGGACGCGCCAAATCCGCACCAGAAATTTGTGCGCCAATATACGGCCCCAGCGGGGTTATGCTCAGACGTTCACTCATTGTACTTCTCCATGCCAGGGCGTCAGACGGCGCTGAAGCGCACGCAGACCCAGTTCTAAAATAAACGCGATAACGGCAATCACCGCGATCCCCGCCAGCACCACATCCGTTGCCAGAAACTCACCGGCAGACTGGACCATAAATCCTAAGCCTCGCGTGGCGGCAATCAGCTCTGCCGCCACCAGCGTCGACCAGCCCACCCCAAGTCCGATACGTAATCCGGTGAGGATCTCAGGTAATGCCCCCGGCAAAATAACAAACCACAGCACCTGCGCACGGCTGGCTCCCAGCGATTGCGCGGCGCGCACTCTCACCTGCTGCGCACTTTTCACTCCCGCCAGCGCCGACATCGCTACAGGGGCAAAAATCGCCAGATAGATAAGCAAGATCTTGGAGGTTTCACCGATGCCAAACCAAATGACCATCAGCGGTAGATAGGCCAGGGGCGGAACCGGACGATACAGCTCAATGATCGGATCGAGAATGCCGCGCATCGTCGGACTCAGCCCCATAGCGATTCCAACCGGAACGCCCAGCAGCACCGCCGCCAGCAGCGCGATAACAATACGTGTCAGACTCGCCGCCAGATGCTGCCACAGGGTGGCATCCATAAATCCCTGCGGACCGGCAATAACGATCAGCTTTTGTAAAACCTGTCCCGGTGGCGGTAAAAACAGCGGACTGATTAACTGCAGCGCCGCCACCGTCCACCACAACGCCAAAATGACGGCCAACGTACCAAGGCTTAAGGTAATCTGCCGCGAGAACGGCCAGCGCCAGTTGAGCGCGCGCTGGCGACGGGGTTTATCATTAATCACCACGCTCATGAAAATGCCTCCCGTTGTTCAAAGACTCGACCTAACACGTACTCGCGCATGGCGATAAACTGCGGATCGGACTTAATGCTGCGACTCGACTCTCCAGCCACAAAGCGACGGGCGAAATTCAGCGGCAGACGCTCCAGTACCCGGCCTGGGCCTGGCGACAGCAATACCAGCTCTGTCGCCATAAACACCGCTTCTTCAATATCGTGCGTAATCAACAGCACCTGTTTGCCAGTCTCATGCCACAGCTTCAGCAGCAGGGTTTGCATCTGCTCACGAGTAAAGGCGTCGAGCGCGCCAAAAGGTTCATCCAGCAACAACAACTGTGGATTGGCCGCCAGCGCCCGCGCAATGCCGACGCGCTGCCGCTGTCCACCGGAAAGCTGCCAGATAAAGCGTTTGCCCGCGTCCTCCAGCCCGACTTTCTGCAACATCTCCAGGGCAATACGCTGACGCTGTGGTTTATCCACCCCCGCCAGCTGCAGACCAAAAGCCACGTTGTCCTGCACGTTACGCCAGGGCAGCAGACCTTCATTCTGGAATACGACCCCGCGATCTGCCCCCGGACCGTCAACCCTGTTACCCGCCAGCGTGATGCTGCCATGCTGATACGGCACAAATCCGGCAATCAGATTTAACAATGTGGTTTTCCCGCAACCGGAAGGTCCGAGTACCACCAGCAGCTCACCGCTATCGAGCGTCAGGTTGATATCCTCCAGCGCCGGTTTTCCACCGTAGCTGGCGGCAAGATGAGAGATTTGCAGCATCAGCGCCTCCTTATTTATTGCACGAAGCGATCGGTCACGTACTGGCTGTAATCCGTCGCGACAGCGGGGACTTTGCCCTGCTCTTTGAGGAACTGCGCGGTGTCGATAATGGCTTTGTTCACCGGTCCGGTCAGTTCGGCAGTCTGCTGTTGCGGCGTCAGGTAAGTGTTACCTTTCACCAGTCCCGGCACATCCGCTTCCGGCACGCCGCTTAAACGCGACAATTTGCTGATATTCTCAGGCTGCTTCAGCCACTCATCGGGATTAGCGATATAAGGTTGCTGCGCATCGATAGCGCTTTTGGCAAAGGCTTTCACCACCTCAGGATGCTTCTCGGCAAAATCTTTGCGTACCACCCACACGTCCAGCGTCGGTGCGCCCCACTCACCAACCTGCGATGAGTCGGTTAACACCTTGCCGTCTTTTTCCAGCGCATTGACCGCAGGAGCCCAGACGTACGCGCCGTCAATATCCCCGCGCTGCCATGCGGCAATAATCGCAGGTGGTTGCAGGTTCACAATCTCCACCTGACCGGGTTTAATCCCCCAGTGTTTCAACGCCGCCAGCAGGCTGTAATGGGTGGTGGAGATAAACGGCACCGCAATGCGTTTGCCAATCAAATCTTCCGGTTTACTGATGTTTTTCTTCACCACTAGTGCCTCGGAGTTACCAAGCTTTGACGCCAGCAGAAAAACTTCAATGGGTACTTGCTGACTGGCGGCGACCGCCAGCGGGCTGGAGCCAAGATTACCGATCTGCACGTCGCCGGAGGCTAGCGCCCGGACGATGCTCGCGCCGCTGTCGAATTTGCGCCAGTCAACGGTAGCGCCGCTCTCTTTGGCAAAAGTATTATCCGCCTGCGCCACTTTGGCGGGTTCGGCGGAGGTCTGATAAGCGACGGTGACGTTCACCGCCTGCGCCTGAAATGCGATGAATGCCAGTGCACCGAGAAGTGCGTTACGCGATGAAATAGCCATGATTGTCTGCTCCCCTGTCTTGTTATGGAGGCAGTATTTCGTTGCGGCACAATTTGATAAAGGAATTAAAAATTCTGGCTAAGAACAAAGCGTTTTTAGAAAAAAAGCGGCAATAGTTAGCGATTTTGCTCATTACAGATGGAATTCGTAGGCCTGATAAGCGCAGCGCCATCAGGCACTGTTGCCGGATGGCGGCGCAAGCGCCTTATCCGGCCTACAACACCCGGCAAATTATTGCGATTTTGTTACATTCGTTACATAACTACACCTGGATGATTGCCAGCGCGGCGCTGACCGGCATCATAGACGCCATTATCAGGCAAGAGAGCAATATCATGATTCATGTTGTGCTGGTGGATGACCATGTGGTGGTGCGTTCCGGCTTTGCGCAATTACTCAGTCTCGAAGACGATCTCAACGTTACCGGTCAGTACAGCAGCGCAGCGGAGGCCTGGCCTGCACTTCTGCATGATGACGTCAACGTTGCGGTGATGGATATCGCCATGCCGGATGAAAATGGTCTGAGCCTGTTAAAACGACTGCGGGCACAGAAGCCCGGTTTTCGCGCCATCATTCTCAGCATCTATGACTCACCCACGTTTGTGCAAAGTGCGCTGGATGCCGGCGCCAGTGGCTACCTGACCAAACGCTGCGGACCAGAGGAGCTGGTGCAGGCGGTACGATCGGTCGGTATGGGCGGGCATTACCTGTGCGCCGATGCGCTGCGGGCGCTACGCGGCGGCGAACAGCCCGCGCAGGTACTGGAAGTACTGACCCCACGCGAGCGCGAAGTGTTTGAGCTGTTGGTCAAAGGCGACAGCGTAAAAGAGATCGCCTTCAAGCTCGACCTCAGCCACAAGACGGTACACGTTCATCGGGCGAACGTGCTGGGCAAACTGCAATGCCACAGCACCATCGATCTGGTGCATTTTGCCCTCGACCACCAGCTATTAACGGGGCATTAATGTCGCGTAGCCTTCGGCATTGGGTTATTTCTCTGTTTATTCTGCTGGCCTGGGGATCGGGCTGGTTGATGCTGTGGACGCTGGGGTTTTACCTGACCCACAACGGCCAGCAGGCGGCGCTGTTCCTGCCACACGGCGTCTATCTCGCGCTGCTCATCCTGCTTTCTCGCCGTTACTGGCCCGCGCTGGTATTGCCGCCGGTGCTGATGTTGTTCTGGCTGCACAGTGAGCAATTATTGAATGGCTATATCCTGCTGGCTGCGCCGTTAATTAGCCTGATTCCGGCGAGCATCGGCCAGTCATACTGGCACCGCTTCCCCCTTTACTGGCAGCGCTTAACGCTGCTGCTGGCCGG
Source organism: Citrobacter sp. Cf116 (assembly GCF_030336505.1). Taxonomy (NCBI): domain Bacteria; kingdom Pseudomonadati; phylum Pseudomonadota; class Gammaproteobacteria; order Enterobacterales; family Enterobacteriaceae; genus Citrobacter; species Citrobacter sp. Cf116. The sequence continues at coordinate 762,708 of NZ_JAOWEQ010000040.1, forward strand.
GGTGACGATCACCTCATTGCTCAATACCGCCCTGCTTTCACCGTTTATCCAAAGTCCGGCAACGTTAATTGGCCTGGCGTCGTTTACCGGCGGCGTGCTGCTGACGCCGTTTGTCTATCTGATCTATGAATTTTTGCGCCAGCAGCACCGCTATCATTTGCTCGGGCTGGATACCACCAATCCCCCGCTGCGCACCTCGCTTATCATCTGGTGCAGCCTGTTTTTTATTATTGGCATCGGCACCCAGATGGTGTTGTCGCCGGAGATCGAGCGCCTGTTGCTGATCGTGGTGTTTTTACCGAACGTGGTGATGGCGTGGAAATTTGGCTGGCAGGGCGGCGTGTTGTCCGGATTGCTCGGCAGTATGATGATCACCATCGCCCGGCAAATCGGCGTCGGGTTCAGTAATTTACTGGAGCTGGAGATTTTCCTCGCCACCCAGGCGCTGCTCGGCATAGGGCTGGGGATCGCCATCAGCCGCCAGCAGCATCTGGCGCAAAACCTGCACCATTATCGCCAGCGTCTGGAAACTGAACTGGCGGCGCGTCGCGCGCTGACCGAACAGCTGATCCGCACCGAAGAAAACACGCGCAAAAGCCTGGCGCGGGAACTGCACGACGAAATTGGTCAGAACATCACCGCCATTCAAATTCAATCACAACTGGTCAAACGCGCACCGGGTCGCGAACAAACGCTTGAAGCGGCAAATCAGATCAACGACCTGGCCCGGCGTATTCACCACTCCACCCGCCAGCTGCTGCGCCAGCTGCGTCCACCCGCGCTCGATGAACTGTCTTTTAAAGATGCACTACATCATCTGGTGAATGAATTTGCTTTTGCTGAACGGGGCATTCGCTGTCGCTTTGATTATCAGCTAGAGAATACGCCAGAAAACGAAACGGTGCGCTTCACGCTGTATCGCCTGTTGCAGGAGTTACTCAATAACGTCTGTAAACATGCCGATGCCAGCGATGTGTCGATTACGCTGCGCCAGCAGGAACATAGCTTGTTTCTGGACGTCGCTGACAATGGCGTGGGTATTCTGCCAGAAAAAATTCCCGGTTTCGGTATCCAGGGAATGCGTGAGCGGGTGAGCGCCCTTGGCGGTGAACTGACGCTCGAATCAAACAACGGCACACGGGTAATTGTTAACCTGCCCACAAATTTGCAACAAATCAGCCGCTAACCAGGAAAAAGTCTTAGCCACTCTGGACTTTCTCTCATCCTCTTTTGCTTTCACTTTCCTATAGTCAGCACAAACGGAGACTGCCATGCATACACGCTCAGCCAGCGAAACAGATCAACAATACCGGGCGCTACGCCCCCGACTGCTGATGTGTATGGTCATTGGCTATGCCGCGTTTTATCTGACGCGCAAAAGCGTTAACTACGTCCTCCCGGCGCTACAAACGGACCTGGGTCTGGATAAAGGCGATATCGGCCTGCTGGGGTCGCTGTTTTACCTGACCTATGGCCTGTCGAAATTTACCGCCGGGCTATGGCACGACAGCCACGGACAACGCGCATTTATGGGCATTGGCCTTTTCGCCACCGGTGTTTTGAATGTGCTGTTCGCCTTTGGTGAATCGCTGACGCTGCTGCTGGTGGTCTGGACGCTGAACGGTTTTTTCCAGGGGTGGGGCTGGCCGCCCTGCGCCCGACTACTGACCCACTGGTACTCGCGCAACGAACGCGGATTCTGGTGGGGCTGCTGGAATATGTCGATCAACATTGGTGGGGCAGTTATCCCGCTGATTAGCGCCTTTGCCGCCCACTGGTGGGGCTGGCAGGCAGCGATGCTGGCACCGGGGATTATCAGCATGGCGTTAGGCATTTGGCTCACTCTGCAACTGAAAGGCACGCCCCGGGAAGAGGGATTACCGACGGTTGGGGAATGGCGGCATGACCCGCTGGAGCTGCGTCAGGAACAGCAAAGTCCGCCGATGGGGCTGTGGCAAATGTTACGTACCACCATGCTGAAAAACCCGATGATCTGGCTGCTCGGCGTGTCGTATGTATTGGTCTATTTGATCCGCATTGCGCTCAACGACTGGGGCAACATCTGGCTGACGGAAAGCCACGGCGTGAATCTGCTCAGCGCCAATGCCACGGTGATGCTGTTTGAAGTTGGCGGTTTGCTGGGGGCGCTATTTGCCGGATGGGGATCGGATCTGCTGTTCAGCGGTCAGCGTGCGCCGATGATTTTGCTGTTCACGCTGGGGCTGATGGTATCCGTCGCCGCGCTGTGGCTGGCGCCGGTGCACCACTACGCGCTACTGGCAATGTGTTTCTTTACGGTGGGCTTTTTTGTGTTTGGCCCACAGATGCTGATTGGCCTCGCGGCAGTGGAGTGCGGACACAAAGCGGCAGCAGGTTCAATTACCGGTTTTCTCGGGCTGTTCGCCTATCTGGGGGCCGCGCTGGCGGGTTGGCCGCTGTCGCTGGTCATAGAACACTACGGCTGGTCGGGAATGTTCAGTTTGCTCTCGGTCGCCGCTGTCTTTATGGGTTTATTGCTGATGCCACTGCTCATTGCAGGCATTACCCCTTCTCTCAGTCAAAGGATAAAACAATGAAACTGACGCTTACCTCTACACTAATTGCCTCCGCTCTGACGCTGGCAGCCTTCAGCAATGCAGCTCAGGCGCAGGGCCGTCTGGTGGTGTATTGCAGCGCCACTAACGAGATGTGCGAAACCGAAACCAAAGCCTTCGGTGAAAAATATGATGTGAAAACCTCATTCATTCGCAACGGCTCGGGCAGTACGCTGGCGAAAGTGGATGCCGAGAAGAAAAATCCGCAGGCGGATGTCTGGTACGGCGGTACGCTGGATCCGCAGTCCCAGGCCGGGGAAATGGGCCTGCTGCAGCCGTATAAATCACCCAATCTCGAACAGATCATGGAGAAATTCCGCGATCCCGCGAAGGTGAAAGGCAACCTGTCCTCGGCGGTTTACGTCGGTATTCTGGGCTTTGGCGTCAATACCCAGCGCCTGAAAGAGAAAAACCTGCCGGTGCCAAAATGCTGGAAGGATCTGACCAAACCGGAATACAAAGGTGAAATCCAGATTGCTGACCCGCAAAGCTCCGGTACCGCCTATACCGCGCTGGCGACTTTTGCCCAGTTGTGGGGTGAAGATCAGGCCTTTGACTACCTGAAACAGCTCAACGCCAACGTCTCTCAATACACTAAATCAGGCATTGCCCCAGCGCGTAACGCCGCTCGTGGCGAAACGGCGATTGGCATTGGCTTCCTGCACGACTACTCGCTGGAAAAAGAACAGGGCGCACCGCTGGAGCTAATTTCACCGTGCGAAGGTACTGGCTATGAGATCGGCGGCGTTAGCATTCTGAAAGGCGCGCGCAACCTCGATAACGCCAAACTGTTCGTTGACTGGGTACTGTCAAAAGATGCCCAGGAACTGGCGTGGAAGAAAGGTAAGTCCTATCAGATCCTGACCAACACCACCGCCGAGACGTCTCCTAACTCGCTGAAGCTCGACGACCTGAAACTTATCAATTACGACATGGATAAGTACGGCTCGACCGACGTGCGTAAAGCGTTGATCAATAAGTGGGTCAGCGAAGTGAAGATGGGTAAATAAGCCTACATCGGCGATCATTTGCTGGGTGCGGCGTAAATACCGCATCCGGCCTGGAATACCGGAACCGCTATGTCACACACACTTGCACTCCATCCCGTGAAAAAACGGGATGCGATATTTCTTTGGGTTTTGCTTGGCTGGCTGGCGTTTACCCTGTTGCCAAGCTGGAGCCTGGACTATGGTCTGCTGGAGTCGACAGGCGAGGAAATACTCGCCGCCTACGGCTGGTCACAGTTCAATATCAGTTGGTTATGGTATCTGCTGCCGAGCCTGCTACTGGTGCGCCCGTTCCATGAGGCCAGGCGCGAACAGCGCGGCCGCCATTATCTTGATGCGGGCTGGGCTTTTTTCTGTATGGCGTTTATCGTCGCCAGCGCGACTCTTGAGGGGCGCGGCTTAGGCTATGCCACCATAGTGTTGTTTGTGGCACTTGGCGCGATCATGACCCTGGCGCTCACCCGTCTGGAATGGCTGGGCGGCGACCGTTTCGTCATCGGTTCGCTCACCGCGATTGTCGCCTTGATCGGTATTTTTATCGTCTGGCCAAGTATCGCTATTTTTATTCCGATGTTCACCAACGACGCCGGGGAATTTGCCCCGCTGGCGTTTATGAATGTGCTGTCGCAGGCACATATCATTCAGGTGATCCTCAACTCGATTATGCTGTCGATTGCCGTCGGCGTCGGCTGTACCTTCTTTGGTCTGGTACTGGCTATCTATACCACCCGTATCGCCAGACGCAGCGCTATTATCGGACGAATTTTCTCGATTCTGCCGATCGTCACCCCGCCGTTTGTCGTGGGTTTAGGCGTCACGCTGATGATGGGACGCTCCGGCTACATCACCGAATTTATGGTCGAATGGTTTGGCTTAACCAACACCAACTGGCTGTACGGTTTTACCGGCATCTGGCTGGCGCAGGTGCTGGCCTTCACTCCGATGGCGTTTATGATCCTCGACGGAGCAATCAAAACCATTCATCCATCGCTGGAAGAAGCGTCGTACACCCTGCGTGCCAGCCGCTGGCAGACCTTTAACGGCGTGTTTGTCCCGCTGCTGAAACCAGCGCTGGCGAACGCCTTTTTGATTGTGGTTGTGCAGTCGCTGGCTGACTTTAGTAACCCGCTGGTGCTCGGCGGTAACTTCGACGTGCTGGCAACGCAAATCTACTTCTACATCACCGGTTCGCAGCTCGACTACCAGGCCGCCAGTACGCTGGGTGCCTTCCTGCTGCTGTTCTCACTGCTGGTGTTCTGCGTGCAATATATGTGGATTGGTAAACGCTCATACGTCACCGTTTCCGGTAAATCCTACCGGGGCGACGTGCAACCGTTACCTGTGACGTTGGTATGGAGCGTGGTCGCGCTGCTGGCGGTGTGGATTGCCTTTAACGCCCTGTTGTACGGCAGCATTTTCTACGGCAGTTTCACCGTTAACTGGGGCGTGGACTACACCCTGACGTTAGCGAACTTTACCAAACTGTTCGGTCAGGGGATGAGCGACGGCGCATGGCCTTCACTGCTCGACACCCTGCTCTACGCCGGTATTGCCGCGCCGATCACCGCCATCTTCGGTCTGCTGATCGCCTGGGTAGTCGTGCGCCAACAGTTTAAGGGCAAGAAGACCATCGAGTTCACCACCATGCTGTGCTTTGCCGTTCCAGGCACCGTCGCGGGCGTATCGTACATTCTGGCCTTTAACAGCGCCCCGGTTTACCTCACTGGTACGGCGGCGATTGTCATTATCTCGATGGTAATGCGTAACGTCCCGGTCGGTATTCGGGCGGGTATCGCGGGCTTAGGCCAGATCGATAAATCACTGGATGAAGCCTCGCTCAGCCTGCGCGCCGGTTCGCTGCGTACCATTACGCATATCCTGCTGCCGCTGCTACGCCCGGCGATCCTTTCGGCGCTGATTTACAGCTTTGTGCGCGCCATTACCACCGTCAGCGCCATTGTGTTCCTCGTCACGCCGGATACCCGCGTAGCGACGGCCTACATCCTTAACCGAGTGGAAGACGGCGAATACGGTGTGGCGATTGCCTACGGTTCCATTCTGATCGTGGTGATGCTGGCGATTATTTTCATCTTTGACTGGCTGATCGGTGAATCACGTACCTCCCGTTCAAAAGCCAAAAACCAGGCGTAATGGAGCGCACTATGACTCAGAAAAATTTCGTTGAACTGCGCAACGTCACCAAACGATTTGGCAGTAATACGGTAATCGACAATATCAACCTCACCATCCCGCAGGGGCAAATGGTGACGCTGCTCGGCCCGTCCGGTTGTGGCAAAACCACCATTTTGCGCCTGGTCGCCGGGCTGGAAAAACCGAGCGAAGGGCAGATTTTCATTGATGGCGAAGACGTCACCCATCGCTCAATTCAGCAGCGTGATATCTGTATGGTGTTTCAGTCCTATGCCCTGTTCCCGCATATGTCGCTGGGAGAGAACGTTGGTTACGGCCTGAAGATGCTCGGCGTATCCCGCGCTGAGGTGAAAGCCCGTGTCAAAGAGGCACTGGCGATGGTCGATCTGGAAGGATTCGAAGAGCGCTATGTTGATCAGATCTCCGGCGGTCAGCAGCAGCGCGTAGCGCTGGCCCGCGCGTTGATCCTCAAGCCGAAAGTGCTGCTGTTTGATGAGCCGTTGAGTAACCTCGACGCCAACCTGCGTCGCAGCATGCGCGACAAGATCCGCGAACTGCAAAAGCAGTTTGATATCACCTCGCTGTACGTCACCCACGATCAGAGCGAAGCCTTTGCGGTTTCCGATACCGTGCTGGTGATGAACAAGGGGCACATCATGCAGATCGGTTCACCGCAGGATCTATACCGCCAGCCCGCCTCGCGCTTTATGGCAAGTTTTATGGGTGACGCCAACCTGTTCCCGGCCACCTTCGGTGACCAATACGTTGATATCTACGGCTACCACCTGCCGCGCCCGCTGCACTTTGATACGCAAGGCGAAGGCATGGTCGGCGTGCGCCCGGAAGCGATCACGCTTAGCGATCGCGGCGAAGAGAGTCAGCGCTGCGTGATCCGCCACGTGGCCTATATGGGCCCCCAGTATGAAGTCACGGTGGAATGGCACGGGCAGGAGATCTTATTGCAGGTCAACGCTACGCGTTTACAGCCGGACGTAGGCGAGCAGTATTATCTCGAAATCCATCCGTACGGCATGTTTGTTCTGGCGGATGCGGCATAACGTTTTGTGGCTTTGTAGGCCGGATAAGGCGCTTGTGCCACCATCCGGCAATGCCTGATGCGCTGCGCTTATCGGGCCTACATTGAACGATGTAAGCCCGATAAACTCTCAGCTTCGCGCTTTTAGCGCGGCAATATCCGCAGGCGTGGTGCGACAGCACCCGCCAATCAACCGTGCGCCAGTGGCCTGCCACTGCGGCAGATAATCCGCCAGATGCGCACAATGCTCACCGTGATGATGCCAGGTTTTGCTCACGGCATCATACTGCTCGCCCGAGTTCGGATACACTACCAGTGGCAGCGCCGTTAAACTGTGTAAATGCTGCAACGCAGCGGTGGTGTTTTCCAGCGCAATGCAGTTAATACCTAGCGCCACCACCTGCGGATAATCCGCCAGCAACGCAACCACGTCACGCAGCGGCGTACCGTCGCTCAGGTGCTCGCTGTCGCGCAGGGTAAATGAGAACCACGCCCGCGCACGCGGATATGCAGTCAATAACTCAGCCAGCGCGCTAATTTCGGCAAAATTTGGCAGGGTTTCACAGGCCAGCAGATCGGCCCCGGCATCCAGCAAGGCTTCCACGCGCGGGCGGTGAAACGCCTGAAACTCTTCAGCGCTACGTTGGTAATCACCACGGTATTCAGAACCATCCGCCAGATACGCGCCGTAAGGCCCGACCGATCCTGCTACCAGCAGCGTGCCCGCCTGCGGGTTCTCTGCCAGATACGCTTCACGGGCTTTACGCGCCAGCTCCACGCTTTTGCCAATCAGCGCTTTCGACTGCGCTTCATCCAGATCTCGCGCGGCAAAGCCCGCCGGCGTAGCCTGATAGCTAGCGGTGATCGCGCATTGCGCCCCCGCCCGGTAGTAATCGAGATGGACTTCGCGGATAAGCTCCGGATTTTCGACCAGCACTTTGGCTGACCACAGGCTATCGGCTAAGTTACAGCCACGCGCTTCCAGCTCCGTCGCCATCGCACCATCGAGCAGCAGGAAATCCTGTTTATCGAGGATGGCGCTTAACGGATTATTCTGCGACATGTTCGGGCTCCTGTTTGGCTTTACGCGGTTGAGTAAGGAAATAAGCACCATAACACACTGCCACAAACGGTAACCCGCACCACAGCGCAATTCTCTGCGCTGGATCGAATGCCAGCCCGACACAAGCCACCAGACACAGCACAAATCCCAGTACCGGCACCAGCGGATACCACGGCGCGCGATAATGCAATTCACTCAATGCCTTACCCTGCTGCAGATGACGGCGGCGAAAGACGAAGTGTGAAGCGCAAATGCTCAGCCACACCGCCACCACCGCAAATCCGGAGATTGCCGACAGCGCGACAAATACCGTATCCGGGGCCACCACGCTGGAAAACAGCGCCAGCACACCACCGAGCATACTGACCGACAGCGCCGTCAGCGGCACGCCATTTTTCGTTACTCGCGCAAAACAGGCCGGTAGCGTACGTTCATTTGACAGCGACCACAGCATGCGCCCGGAGGCATACAGCCCGGAGTTCGCCGCGGATAGAATAGCCGTCAGGATCACGAAGTTAAAAATATCGGCGGCGTAAGGAATCCCCACCTTCTCAAACACCAGCACAAACGGGCTTTTCTCCACGCCCGCCTGCTGCATCGGGATCAGCGCCGCCAGCACAAACACGGTGCCGATAAAGAAAATAATCAGTCGCGCGATAGTGGTACGAATCGCTACCGGAATGACCTTGCGCGGGTTTTCTGTTTCTCCGGCGGCAATACCGATAAGCTCGGTTCCCGAAAAAGCAAAATTCACCGCCACCATCGTCATCAGGATCGGTAAGCCACCGTGTGGGAACCAGCCTTCTGCCGTGATATTACTCAGTCCAGGCGCGGGTGAGCCATCCTGCATCGGGATAAAACCAAAAATCGCCGCCCCACCGAGGATGATAAAGGCGATGATAGTGACCACTTTTACCAGCGAGAACCAGAACTCCCCTTCGGCAAAAAAGCGCGTGGAGATGACGTTCAGGCCAAAAATAATCGCGCAGAACACCACACACCAGACCCAAACCGGCACCTGTGGAAACCAGTACTGCATACAGAATCCGGCGGCGGTAAAACTCGAACCCAGCGCTACAGTCCAGGTCAGCCAGTAGAGCCAGGCCACGGTATATCCCGTTGCGGGGCCGAGATAACGCGCAGCATAAACGTGAAACGCCCCGGTCTCCGGCATCGCGACCGACAGCTCGCCCAGACACTGCATAACCAACCAGACCACCAGCGCGCCAATCAGATAAGCCAGCAGCGTTCCCGCCGCCCCGGTAGTGGAGATGATGTACCCGGTATTGAAGAATAACCCTGTGCCAATCACGCCGCCTAAGGAGAGCATTATCAGGTGACGCGTTTTCATTGTGCGCTTCAGTGGCGCATTTTGTTGTGTTGTTTGCATATAACCTTCTAAACGTATGGACATCTAAACATCCAAAGAAGGTTTGTTATACCGCGTTTGTTAACAGAATGCAAAGTCAACCCTGCACCAGGCGCAGATGCCCGCGCCGGGCGCTTAATATCGGATGGGGATTAATAATCAAATACAAAAAGGGCCGCCAGCTCATAACGCCTCCGTTGCCAGGCTTTATGTAAACTCTGGCAACGTCCTCACCGACTGGCGTTCACCCGGAAGTGGGAACCGTATCTCCCAGCTCATACTACCGAATGAGCGCTTAAGCACCGCTGGCAGGGATCGGCATCTGCGATTTGCGGCTCATCAGAATAAATACCGCCAGCCCTGCCAGCAATATCCCCGGCGCAGAAGCCGCCATCACCCCTACCGTTCCGGTGCCGAGCGCTAACATTTTTCCTGCCAGCAACGGACCACTCATCGCGCCCAGACGACCGACGGCGACGGCGGTTCCCACGCCGGTGGCGCGGATCTGCGTGCTGTAAAACAACGGTGCCAGCGCATACAACACGCTTTGCCCACCGGTGGCAAACATCCCCGCCACAAATCCCGCCATCAGCATGCCGCTCAATGACGATACCGTGCCCAGCGCCAGCAGTGATGCCAGCATCCCGGTGTAGATCAAAAGTGACATCACCACCGGACGCAGTTTGTCCATCAACGCCCCGAGAATTAACGTCCCGCTGGCCGCGCCGATTTGCAGAGCAAACATCACTCCTGCTGCCTGCGAGGGCTGAAAGCCCTGCTCGACCAGCAGCATCGGCAGCCAGTTGATCAGCATATACACCACCAGCAGGGTGAAGAAATAGCACAGCCACAGCAGCAGCGTGGCTGTCGCGGTGGTTGGCGCAAACAGAGCGCGCAGCGGCGCGGCAGCCACCTGCGTTTGTTGGGTATAAACCTGTGATTCCGGCAGCCAGCGCATTAACAGCGGAACCAGCAGCAGCGGGATCACCCCGCCGACCCAGAACACGGTTTGCCAGGCAGAGGCCAGACCGCTAAACCCGAGCGCTGCCGCCAGCGCCGCGCCAATCGGCACACCGCAGTACATCAGGCTCACCGCCGTACCACGAAAACGCGTGCCCGCCGCCTCAGAAGTCAGCGCGATCAGATTCGGCAATGCCGCCCCCAACCCAACACCGGTCATCAGGCGAGCAAACACCAGCGATGAGAAATCCCAGGATATCGCTGTTGCCAGTGAGAACAGGCCGAACAGCGCCACGGAGGCAATAAGAATGCGTTTGCGGCCATAGCGATCGGCCAGCATGCCGCCCACCAGCGCGCCGGGCAGCAGCCCAAGAATGCCCGCGCTGAAGATCCAGCCCATCTGCATTTTATCCAATGCAAACGCATGGGCGATACCGACGGCAGCGATCCCGGCGGCCTGTAAATCCAGCCCTTCCATCAGGGCGACTAAAAAACACAGCCCGACGGTCAACGTCAGGCGGGATGAGGATGCGGGGGTACGGGTAGTCATAAGATGTACCTCTGAGGTCACGATGCAGGTGAATCGCGGCTGATACGTTGCCAGCCGCGTAATCATTTTTATTTTCTGTTGCGCAGATCCAACGCCACGTCGACGATCATATCTTCCTGGCCGCCCACCATCCGGCGTTTGCCCAGTTCAACCAGAATATCTACCGCGCTCAGGCCATAACGCGCCGCCGCCACTTCGCAGTGGCGCAGGAAGCTGGAGTACACGCCGGCATAGCCCAGCGCCAGCGTTTCGCGGTCCACCCTCACCGGGCGGTCCTGCAGCGGACGCACCAGATCGTCGGCGGCGTCCATCAGCGCATACAGATCGGTTCCGTGCTGCCAGCCAAGCTTATCCGCCGCGGCGATAAACACCTCCAGCGGCGCGTTGCCTGCGCCTGCGCCCATACCGGCCAGACTGGCATCGATACGATCACAACCCTCTTCTACCGCAGCAATCGAGTTCGCCACGCCAAGGCTCAGGTTGTGGTGGGCGTGCATCCCGGTTTCTGTTTCCGGCTTCAGCACCGCTTTCAGGGCGCGGAAGCGGTCACGGATATCAGACATGTTCATCGCCCCGCCTGAATCGACCACATAGATACAGGTCGCACCGTAGTTTTCCATCAGTTTCGCCTGCTGTGCGAGGTTTTCCGGCGTGGTCATATGACTCATCATCAGAAAGCCGACGGTGTCCATGCCCAGTTCACGCGCATACTGAATATGCTGGGCCGACACGTCCGCTTCGGTGCAGTGGGTCGCCACACGCACAACGCGCGCCCCAGCCTGATACGCATTTTTCAGGTCATGAATCGTGCCAATGCCCGGCAACAGCAGCGTGGCGATCTTGGCGTGCTTGACCACGTCCGCCGCCGCCTCAATCCACTCCAGGTCGCTGTGCGCACCAAAGCCATAGTTAAAACTGGAACCCTGCAGACCGTCGCCGTGCGCCACCTCAATGGAATCCACCCTCGCGTCGTCCAGCGCTTTGGCAATCTGGCGCACGTTTTCCAGCGAATATTGATGACGAATGGCGTGCATGCCGTCGCGCAGGGTCACGTCAGAGATATAGAGTTTTTTACCGTTCATGCTGCTTCTCCTGCCTGACGAGTGAGTGACTGCGCCATTTTCTCAGCGGTCGCCAGCGCGCTGGAGGTCATAATGTCGAGGTTGCCCGCATAGGCAGGTAAATAGTGCGCCGCGCCTTCCACTTCCAGATACACCGCGGTTTTCAGCCCGGAGAACTGACCGATGCCCGGCAGATTGACCGGTTTATCCTGCGGGATGACTTCAAACTGGACACGCTGTTTCAGACGATAGCCCGGCACGTAAGCCTGCACCGCCGCCGCCATCTCATTAATCGATGCTTCAACTTCAACCTCAGAGGCCGCTTCGCTCAGCACATACACCGTGTCGCGCATCATCAGCGGCGGCTCGGCCGGGTTAAGGACGATAATCGCTTTACCTTTTGCCGCCCCGCCAACCACTTCAATCGCCTTCGAGGTGGTTTCGGTAAACTCATCGATATTAGCGCGCGTGCCAGGACCCGCAGATTTACTGGCGATCGAGGCGATAATTTCGGCGTAATGGACTTTTGCCACGCGAGAAACTGCCGCCACCATCGGGATAGTCGCCTGCCCGCCGCAGGTCACCATATTAACGTTCTGCTGATCAACGTTGGCCTCCAGATTCACCACAGGCACGCAGTACGGGCCGATTGCCGCGGGGGTCAGGTCGATCAGGCGGATCGCTGGTTTAACGGCGCGCAGCGCGGCGTCGTTCTTCACATGCGCGCCTGCGCTGGTGGCATCAAAAACAATGTCGATGTCGGCGAATTCCGGCATGGCGATAAGCCCTGTCACCCCTTCATGGGTGGTGGCAACGCCCATGCGTCGGGCACGCGCCAGACCATCAGAATCTGGATCGATACCGACCATCACCGCCATTTCCAGATGTACGCCGTGACGCAGAATTTTTATCATCAAATCGGTACCGATGTTGCCGGAGCCGATAATGGCGACTTTACGCTTACTCATGACTGACTTCCTTTTGTAACCGCCGCTGAAAAGGTGGCGGCAACTGAACCAATACCATCGATATGGGCCTCGAAACGATCGCCCGCATTCACCGCCACCATCGGGCCTAACGCCCCGGTGAGAATGATATCTCCGGCACGTAGCGGCTCGCCGAGGCTGGCCATTTTGCGCGCCAGCCAGACGGCGGCGTTGATCGGATGTCCCAGGCATTCGCTGCCGCGTCCGCTGGAAACCTCTTCGTTGTTGCGCGTCATTTTCATCGCGCAGTTTTTCAGATCTAATCCTGCCGGACGCTGTGCCGGGCCGCCGACCACATACACCCCGCAGGAGGCGTTATCCGCCACGGTATCAACAAACTTGATTGACCAGTCACGGATACGGCTGCCGACCACTTCCAGCGCGGGCAGCACCCACTCGATGGCGTTATACAGCTCGTCAAAGGTAGTGTCGGCATTGGGCAGATCGCGGTTCAGCACCAGCGCGATTTCCGCTTCAATACGCGGTTGCAGCACGCGCTCAAACGCAATGTTGTCGTTATCGCCGTAGCACATGTCGGCAAACAGCGTACCGAAGTCCGGCTGATCGACGCCAAGCTGCTGCTGCACTTTCGGGTGTGTCAGCCCTACTTTGCGCCCGACCACGCGACGCCCGCGCGCCACTTCATACTGCACGTTGATGCGTTGAATGGCGTAGGCCGCTTCGCCGTTGTCCACACCAATCAATTCACGCAGTGGGGCGATAGCTTCCCCTTTTTCTTCAGCCTGACGTAAATCGGCGGCCAACTGCTCAAGATTATGATTCGTCATGTCCGTTCCTTAAGGGCGTGCGAGGAAGTTCAGCACCAGTTGGTTAAAGGCATCCGCATGCTCCCACTGCGCCCAGTGTCCGCAGTCGCGGTAGATATGCAGCTCAGAACCGGCAATTCCGGAGAGCAGGCGCAGACCGGCATCCATCGGCACAAAGCGGTCATTGCGTCCCCAGACAATCAGGGTCTGGGCTTTGATTTCACCCAGACGCGGGCTGAAATCCGGGAACTGTTTCGGGTTGGCCTCCAGACTCTGGACAAAGTTTTCCAGGTGATCGCGACGCGACAGCATGTTATTCAGGCGTGCCTCAAACAATGCCTCGGTCAGGTCGCTGGTGTCGAAGACAAAGATCTCCATCATCAGCTTCAGGTTCTCGATGGTCGGCTCGCGGTACAGCTGATTCAGGCGCTTGATACCTTCGGTCGGCATCGGGGTAAACAGACTCATGCCGCCCGTTCCGCCGCCCATTAACACCAGTTTGCCCACGCGCTCCGGCCAGCTCAGGGTAAACGCCACAGCACTGTGACCGCCCATCGAGTTACCCAGCAGGTGGACTGTTTGAATATCCAATTGATCGACCACGCTTTTCAGAATGCGAGCGTTGAGATCAGATCGCGAACCGCGGTTAACGATCCCATCGCTTTTGCCCCAGCCTGGACAATCCAGCAGGATCACCCGGTATCCGGCCTGTACCAGCGGATCAATATTGCGGCTGAAGTTTGCCCAGCCCGTCGCGCCAGGACCGGAGCCGTGCAGCAGCACGACGGTCTCTTCGCCCTGTCCACAGTCATTGAAATGCACGCGTAGTGTTTCGCCTGCTTCCTGCACCTCCAGAAAACGACTGGTAGCGGCTTCGGTTTGCGGTTGGTAAGTCATGATGTTCTCCTGCATATTCAGTTCTGTTTCAGTTCTGTGTGGTAGCGCTCAGGGAGCCGAATCCGGCGATCCACTCCGGGATCGGGCGGTAATAACGACCTTCGCTGCGCCAACTACCAAAGGCAGAAATGGCGGCAAAGGCGGCAACCCAGGTTTTCACTTCGTGCGTTGATTTGCCCGCCATCACGGACAGCTCTTCGTTACTGACCGCGTCCAACTCCTGCAAACGCCCCTGCTCAAGCAGGGTCATAAAGCGGTTATCCCAGACGGGGTTAAGCGGGTGCAGCGTGTTTTGATCGGCCACGAACTTCTCGGCGGCGCTGATCACCCGCTGCTGGCGCAGCTCGCGCTCGTTTTCAGGTAACTGTTTGCCGCTGCCGAGCAGGCGGTCACGCATATGGGCATCAGCCTTCGCCAGCTCCGGGACCGGCGGTTGATGCGATAGACCACCGGAGCCTAAAAACAGCACGCGCTTATTCAGCGAGCTGGCGAAACGGCCAATCGCTTCACCGAGCATGCGGGTACGCTGAAAGCCCGGCAGCGGCGTGGCGACGCCGTTAATAAACACCGGCAGCACCGGCACCTTATCCAGACCGCCGAGCAAAAACTCCAGCGGCTGCGCGAAGCCGTGATCGACCTGCATGTTGTAGGACACGGCAAGATCAATGCCGCTTTTCATCACCGCGTGGGCGCAGGCTTCAGCGAGATCTGTCGGCACTGGCAGTTCTCCCGCTGCGCTGCCGAAATCGCCGATCGCCGTAGCTCCCACGCCTAAGCAGAACGGCGGCATCACGTCGTAGAAAAAACCGTTGTAGTGATCGGGGGCAAACAGCACTACCAGTTCCGGGTCGAACGCCGCAATACGCGCCCGGGCGCTGGCGATCACGCCGTTAACCTCGTCGAGCACGGTCTGCGCCGGGTCGACATAGCCCACCAGCGGCGAGTGGGAAAGACAGTGAAGATAAGCGTGCATATCAGGCAACCTTTTCAACAGGAATATCGGCAGTAGCGCGGGTAAGTGTCATCACCGACGCCAGTTTATTCAGGGTGCTGCCCAGGGTTTGCGGAATGGCGATGGCGGCCACGAAGCGGTCCGGGCGCATTACCACCAGCGCGGCGTTGTGTTGGGCAAACCACGCGCGCAGGCGGTTTTGCGTATCACCAATGCGGGTAACGCCGTCGTGGTTATCCTGATCGGTATGTATCTGCGTATCCGGCACGACCTGGATAAAACGCGTCCCCAGCGCCTGCCACTGTTGGATCTGCGACTCGCTCATGCCCCATAGCGGGTTACAGCCCCAGCCAATCACCGCGAAATTCGGTCCAATAACGTTGTCGAGCAGCGTCACTTCGCCCGATTCCAGCGTCACCTTCGGCTGGATAAACATCTTGCCGACCGGAGACGTTCTCGCGTCACCCTCACGCACCAGTGCTCCAACATGGTATTGCGGCATCGGCTTAAAGCGCATTTCGAGGAAGTAGCGTTTGACCGGCGGAATATAATTCAGCAGCCAGGAAACCCCGTCGCGCACCGCGCCGTGCCAGCGTTTTGGCGGCGCCAGCACGTTGCCAGCGGTCACGGAGAGATCGATCATCGCTTTGGCGTGGTCGCGGCGTTCCTGCTGGTAGGTATCCAGCAGCTCATCACCGGCTTTGCCCTTAATGACCAGCGCCAGTTTCCACGCCAGATTGAAAGCATCGCGCATGCCGCTGTTGTACCCCTGCCCCTGCCAGACCGGCATAATGTGCGCCGCATCGCCCGCCAGCAGCACGCGGTCAATGCGAAAACGTTCGGCCAGACGGGCGTTATGGGTATACACGCGCTGGCGGATCAGTTCGACGTTGTCCGGGTTCGGCAGCACTTTGCTCAAGAGCTGACGCATATTCTGCGGTTCACTGAGCTGCGCTTCGGTTTCCCCCGGCATCACCATAAATTCGAAACGGCGCACTGCATGCGGCAGCGCGGCGGAGACGTATGGGCGCACCGGATCGCAGCACAGATACACATGCGGTGTGCTGAGCGGATCGTTGGCGATATCCACCACAACCCACTGATTCGGCGCGGTTTTGCCTTCAAACGGCACGTTCAGCGAGCGTCTGACGTTGCTGCCGCCGCCGTCGCAGGCCACCAGCCACTGGGCCTTCACCGTTTCACGTTGACCGTCCGGCGTTTTCAGATTCAGCGTCACTTCGCCGTTTTGCTGGCTGAGGGCCTCCAGTTCGCGGGAGAACAGGCAGCGCACATTGGGAAAACGCGACAGCCCTTCCAGCATCACTGCGTCCACCTGTGGCTGAATAAACGCGTTACGGCGCGACCAGCCAAATTCGTCAGTCATCGGCTGGATATCAGCAAAGCAGCGGCCTTTCGGCGTGAGAAAGCGCATCGCGTGCCACGGCGTGGTGTGCGGCAAAACGCGCTCGACCAGCCCCACAGACTGCATGGTGCGCAACGCTTCATCGTCAATGCCAATGGCTCGGGGATAGTCGATCAGCGTGTCGAGCTTCTCCACTACCAATACCTCAATGCCCATCTGGCCAAGATAGTTGGCCATCATTAGCCCCACCGGGCCGGCACCGGCAATCGCCACCTGCACGGTGTGCTGCACAGCGGGTTGGATATCCGGGTTTTTTGTTGTCATTTCAGAACCTCACGACTCGGACAAAACGCAATTGCGGACCCTGGTGAGGCGCAACTTGTTTTGTTAAAAATATGTGAATAATTTTTTGTTGTGCGGTCAGTATAGGAGTGAGTTTTTGCGCTACAATCAAAACATGCCTGGATGTGCACTAAGTGCACAACGTTGTTTTACCTGTAGATTTGTCAATGAATATGAAAAATGACGAGAGCACTGAGTACAAAACCGTACGCGGATTAACGCGCGGATTAATGTTATTAAATATGTTAAACCGGCTCGATGGTGGGGCCAGTGTTGGCTTACTTGCTGAGTTAAGCGGCCTGCATCGCACCACGGTCAGACGGCTGCTGGAAACCCTGCAAGATGAGGGTTACGTTCGGCGCAGCCTGTCCGATGACAGCTTTCGCTTAACCATTAAAGTCCGCCAGCTCAGCGAGGGGTTTCGTGACGAGCAGTGGATTTCCGCACTCGCCGCCCCGCTGCTGGGGGATTTGCTGCGCGAGGTCATCTGGCCGACCGACGTTTCCACGCTGGATGTGGACGCGATGGTGGTACGTGAAACAACCCACCGCTTCAGCCGCCTGTCGTTTCACCGGGCGATGATCGGGCGTCGTTTGCCATTGCTGAAAACCGCATCCGGCCTGACCTGGCTGGCATTCTGTCCGGAGAATGAACGTCAGGAACTGATTGAAATGCTGGCCTCCCGACCAGGAGAAGAGTTCCAGCTTGCGCGCGAACCGCTGAAGCTCAATGCCATTTTAACCCGCGCGCGAAAAGACGGTTTTGGCCAGAACTTTCGCGGCTGGGATCAGGAGGAGAAAATCGCTTCTATCGCCGTCCCCATCCGCAGCGAACAACGTGTCATCGGCTGCCTGAATCTGGTGTATATGGCCAGCGCCATGACCATCGAACAGGCCGCGGAAAAGCATCTTCCGGCCTTACAAAAGGTGGCGAAACAGATAGAGGACGGCGTCGAGTCGCAGGAGATTTTGGTGGCCGGGAGGTGAGATGGATCACAGTTGTTGGCGGTGAGAATCCGCGCAGGATATGGGTTGGTACGAAGATCAGCTTGAGGTCATTTCTGGTTCGTTTACGCTGCAATTGGTACATAAACGGCAATCATCGTTGAAACATTCGAGGATTGCCATTGGGATTAAAATCACAACGATACATTACACAGGCTGATTAAATTCGACATAAACCGTATAGTTTTCATCTTGCTCTCGATTGAGATCCACACTCGCGCCAGCTGAGCCTTTAAACCCATTCATGCCAAATCCTAAACGACTCTCTTTGTTTGAGGAAAATACACTCTTCTTTTTCAGTTCCAGTTCCGCACTTAAGCAGCCACCTATTTCTCTGGCAAATACAATGCTTTCCCATGATGGTTCATACGGTAACCAACTGAATTCTTTTCGTTCCAGAGTCATACCTTTTACCCATTCGCGCCCCGCTAAAGTAATTACTCGTTTATCACTACCGATATTCGTCGTAGCTGATTTTAAACTTATGTTAGCCTCAACTGAACTAACAGGAAGTTCCGCGTCTATTTCTGCTTTCGCAGCACTTAATAAATTCGACTTATTTTCCTTGCGAAACTCTATTTTCGTCGCCCCCAGATTTACAAAGACCCTGATCATCTCAGCTTCTCGTTCCTGAAGTAGGATATCATCTAAGCTATCACTGAGAATATAGAGATCCTTTTTAGACTCATTATCCTCTGACAGAGGGTGTCTGATGTAAGCCTGGTTTATCTGCGGATGGCCAGGTTGAAAACGATAATTTGCCCCGATGGCCGTTTCTATGGACATACTTATACGTTTTAAATATTTATCAAATGAACTCGCAGACTGTCTCAAGCTGGCAACGGAAACATCTTCTTCATCTTTTTTCGAAAATAATTGATATAAAGAATAGGCGGCAGGGGCTGCATTAACAAGAACTGCCACAGGCAAAGGCAGTAATCTTGCAGCCATCTCAAGAGCAATATTTGCCACCAGGGGATTTATCATTTTACGGTCACTATTTTCTGGTTCACCTCCACTCTTAGAAGACGAAAATGACTTACCCTTCTTCACTGTATTTTCAAGCGGTATTTCTTCCCCTTCGGAAATTAACGTCGTTATTATTTCCTCAGTCGAAGGTTCATCCTGAAGATCTTCATCCACAATAAATATTAAGTTTCCCATAATATCCCTAAGTATATAATCAGCTCTGGTTATATAGACAATCAAGCCTATATTCATGTCAAGTTTTTACAATAAATTTAATTATTTATATAATTTCTGCATTCATCAGATCTTGCAAACAAATCATCATCTCGACAAGCTATTCTAATAGCATCGACAAGATTATCATTACTGATGGGAGTCCAGAAATTATTAACAATTAGATATTTTTGACGTTTAACCCCATCTCTAACATTTAACTTTATTAATACAGATTCAAGCTTTTCCATATATTTATTATTTGATTTGGTTTTATATTCTGCAAATACCACAGCATATTCAGGTTCTGCATAATCTCTCGCTACCAATGGAGGAACAAGAAAATTCACTTCAGACCTGGCATCCAATATGTAGCCATTCATTTCCTTATACTCATATGCAGGCATAGAGGATGTATTTCCGCCGGGTATTGAAACACCATTTTTGGTGAACACTCCCGTGACGTCTTTAGTAATCCGATATATTACTTTTTGTGTCAGATCAGGGACTATTCTGAACTGTTCTATAACCTGATCGGTCGAACTTTTATTCGTTAAGTTAAATTCATAATTCCTACCCGAGGATTTAACATATTTAACTTGTACATCCCCTGTCAAAAAATCGAAAATATAGTTGCCAAGGAATGCAAGCAAACCAGTAGCTGCAAGCCATAAAATAAAACCATTAATTTTTTTGTGAAATGGTATACAAACAGTCTTATCCTTAGAATTCTTTTTGGATGTGTTGGAACGAGGAGGTCTTTGTTTGTTATTCCTTGCCATTTGTAATTATCACCCTAATATTCTGAACTTGATAGATGAATAGTTGTAATGTGAATTCTGTTTCAAGCTAAATATAACCATCCACGTAGATTGCTTCCTATGTTACTTTACTAGTATTTTTTTACAATAGCTTGTAGGGTCAAAGCGGCTATAAGTAACTACCAAATTTAGTTGATATTTGGAATTATTAAGAATTTTTAAGATGCTGAAGAAATTTTCTTACATATGTCGCAATGCATTCTTTCACACTTGCCAGACTATCTAAATCCTTAGGTGCTGGATGTCTATAGAGGGTTAAGAGGGAAGTTAAAGTAGCCGGATTTCAATGCCTCTTTCAGGAGCGCTGATGTTTAGCAGTGGGTTATCATAAGGCGCTATGTTAGTTTATACAGATTATTTTATCATTAAAGGAGATGTTATGGGTGTTGAGTTTCATATAACAAGAGCTGAATTTTGGGCAGATAATGATGATGCGCAGATAACATCTGATGAATGGCTTCACTACATTAATAGCGATAATGAATTAAGCAG
Source organism: Citrobacter sp. Cf116 (assembly GCF_030336505.1). Classification (NCBI taxonomy): domain Bacteria; kingdom Pseudomonadati; phylum Pseudomonadota; class Gammaproteobacteria; order Enterobacterales; family Enterobacteriaceae; genus Citrobacter; species Citrobacter sp. Cf116. The sequence goes on from NZ_JAOWEQ010000040.1 coordinate 783,305, forward strand.
ATATATTATAAATGGCGATTATCACGCCTTGTGGTCAGGCCCCTCGTTATACGCAGAGCCATGGCTTGACTGGAGCGCAGGTAATATTTATACAAAATGGCCAGACACATATCTTTACAGAAAGATGTTGGGGATTGCAAAAAGTCTCAACGCCCAGGTAATGGATGATGATGGTACAATTTACAATGACGAATCACAGTGGGAATACGATCCTTTATCCTCGGGCTAATGACAGTTTAACAAAGAAGCCCAGACCAGCCGCATATCTACTCCAGACTCACAGCAATCACATACTGAATATAAAAAAACCGAAACCCCGTTCCTGAAAAGAGCAGCGTTCCGGTTTTTATTCAGTCTGAAGGGCTTCAGACCTTAAGCAGTTTCACCGTCTCGTCAATGTCGATTTCATCTTCAGAGAAAATCAGCGTCGTGCCCTGGAAGGTGGTGATAGCCAGCTTTTTCAGCGTGCGCATTTCACCAGGCTTCACGTCTGATTTTGGTCGGATGCTGTTCATCAGCACGCCGACAGACAGCACTGCATTTTCTTTGTCGATACGGGTCTCTACAGGGACTTCTTCACTGTAGACCAGGAATGACTTGATCGAGGTGAGCTTCAGACGCTCGCCTGCGATATAGATGTACTTGCTGTCTGGTATGACTTTTACCGCGTAGGCAGACAAGCCTTTGTTATTGGTGGTGGGCTCAAAAGTCACCGCCGCGTCTTTCTTGATCAGCTCAGGATTAGCAACCTTAATCACATGAAAATAGCGATTGTCGCCGTTTTCATCTTTGATAAATCCAAAGCCTTTATCTTTAAACCACGTTGTGATTGTTCCGTTCATTGCTGTTTCCGCCTGATTAAACCTATTACTCGTAGAGTATACCTACTCAATTTGCGCGCAGTGTAAAACACAGGCCATACCTTTGGCTACTCGTTACCCCAACGATTGAGGAACTCCGCGATATCATCGATACGCTGAGCGTCGACACCGGCCACGGTTGCCATCTCCTGCTGCGCTTCTTCGCTGATCTCTTCGTTGTTCATCAAACGGGTAATCAACTGCTGGAAGTAGTGCGCCAGCGCGTCACGTTCTGTGTCGCTCACCGGCTTTGCGGCCTCGGTCGCGTACTCGTCGGCAATATCATAATATTTAAGCGGAATGTCGTTGTTCATCAGTTGCTCCGGGGGGATATGCGTGTGCCAGCAGTTGCCTGCCGCGTCTGATGTGAATGATAGCATTCTTATTTCATGGTTCGCGATCTGTTTTATTGGTCACTATGCATTACATATATCAATAATGTTTTCTGGCACCACTTCGTATTTAATAAATTTTTCCGTATTTAAGTAACAGCACTCTTATTCATTTCGATATAATGGCTGCGAATTAAATAACGAGCTACAAAGGAAATATTAAATTACTTTAATTACATAATTGATATCTGTAATCCGCTATTGGCCCAATCCCATCGCTAGTCGCCCATTTGCCCACATTCATCTTCTGGACAACACTCTACGATGACACCACTGATCCAACACGTGGAGCAAACATCATGAACATCACGCAAATCCGTAACGCCACGCAGCACATCGCCTTTGGCGGTAAAACTTTTCTGATTGATCCGATGCTGGCGGATAAAGGTACTTATCCGGGCTTTGCCGGAACGGCTCGCGCCGAGATCCGCAACCCGACCGTTGATCTGCCTGTCGATATCGACACGCTGCTCAACGTTGATGCGCTGATCGTGACCCATCTGCATGAAGACCACTGGGATGAAGCAGCGGCTCGTGTCGTGCCGAAAGACAAACCGATTTATGTGCAAAACGATCGCGATGCGCAGGTACTGCGGGGACAAGGTTTCACGCAACTGACCGTACTGACGCAAAACACCGCGCTTGGTGATATCACCCTGCGTAAAACCGGCGGCCAGCACGGTTCGGATCGCGCTTACGCCATCCCGCAAATGGCTGAGCGTCTGGGTGATGCCTGCGGGGTTATCTTCCAGCATCCGGCGGAAAAAACACTGTATCTGGTCGGGGACACCATCTGGCGCGACGAGGTGGAAACCAACATGCGGACTTTTCAGCCAGGCGTGGTCATTCTGAATGCAGGCTTTGCCCACGTTATCGGGTTTGGCCCAATTATAATGGGCGCGGAAGATGTGCTAAAAACCCACTTCGTACTACCCGAGGCACAAATTTTGGCGACCCACATGGAGGCGATTAATCACTGTCTGTTGACCCGCGCGGCCTTGAAAGAGTACGCCCGCGACAACCAGATTGCGCAATTCGTTAACGTGCCGGAAGATGGCGAAACCCTGACGTTTTAAACTCCACAGAGGAATCGTATGCAACCGCTTAACGTCGCCATTGTTGCCGTGGAAGATTTCAGCCCGTTTCACTTCTCAGTGCCGTGCATTATTTTCAGTGACAAAGTGGCGGCGAAAAAGCGCTTTGAGGTGCAACTGTGCGCCGAACAGCCAGGCATCGTTTCCTCGCAGGATGGCTTCGCCATTACCGCAGCCTACGGCTATGAAGCGGTGGAGGCCGCCGACATCGTAGTGATCCCCTGGTGGGGCACCACGGCACATCGACCACCACAAAGCCTGCTTGATGCGCTCAACCGCGCACGACAAAACGGCGCGCAAATTGTTGGGTTATGTCTGGGCGCGTTTGTTCTCGGCTATGCCGGTCTGCTGGATGGCAAACGGGCGGCTACGCACTGGGAATTCGAACAGGATTTTCAGGCGCGCTTTCCGGCAGCCCATCTGGATATCAACGCGCTGTACGTGGATGACGACGGTATTATTACCTCGGCAGGGACCGCCGCCGCGCTGGATTGCTGCCTGTACGTCATCCGCCAGCGTTTTGGCAGCACGGTGGCGAATCAGATTGCCCGACGGATGATTGTGCCGCCACATCGCGAGGGCGGCCAGGCACAGTTTATCGAACAACCGGTAGCGAAAAATACCCAGGATCAGCGCATCAACGCCCTGCTCGACTATTTGCGCCAGCATCTCCACGAACCGCATAATCTCGACGAGCTGGCGCAGCGAGTGATGATGAGCCGTCGTACCCTCACTCGTCATTTTATGAAGGCCACCGGGTCAAGCGTAGCCGAATGGTTGATTGCCGAGCGCCTGCGCCGTAGCCAGACGTTGCTGGAGTCCAGCCAGTTACCCGTTGAACGCATTGCAGAACAGGTTGGTTTTCAGTCGCCCGTCACCTGGCGTCAGCATTTTAAATCCCACTTTGGTGTTAGCCCGGCTGAATGGCGTAAAACCTTTCGCGGCGATTAGCCTCTTTTTTGCGCCAGCCAGACGGTGTGCCCGGCGCAGTGCGGGTCTTCCATCACCATCTCGACTACCGCAAAACCATGCGCTGACAGCAATGCGCGGTATTCGTCCGGCGCGAGGCTGGCGTGAAACAGCGGCTCACCCTCAAATTGCCCCATCGCGATGCCATTGTCCGTACCGCTGGTAAACATCAGCGCGCTGCCGGGATGGCTGAGGCGGTCAAAAATCGGGAACATCTTTTGCTGGTCCTGCTGAGTTAAATGGAAAAAACTGTCCCAGGCGATCAGACCATCGAAAGTCTCATTGAGTGCCAGTTCGCGCATATCCTGCTCCAGCCAGCGCTGTACGGGAAAAGTGTTTCGGGCCCGCGCCAGCATCGCCGGGGAACCATCAACGCCGGTAAGCTGAAAACCTTGCTGGATAAAATAACCGGCAATCGGCTGACCGTTGCCGCAGCCAATATCCACAATGCTGCCCTGCCCGCCCATCACGGAAATGAATTTATCGAGCCAGCTTTTCTCGAACAAGGTGCGCGAGCGCTGGCTGGCAAAGGCATCCGCATGACGTCGGTAGATGGACAGAATATTATTTGCCGCAGAGTCGCTCACAATGTCCTCACTTTTTTCTTCTGTTAAGAAGAACGACGATAAATCCTCCAGCACACGATCCGCAACCCTGGAATGCGCCTCGCAGAACCTATGCGTAAATCCCCCAAAACCGTCCCGCTGTGGCATCATAGCGCGCAGATAACGTCATGACAGGGGTGAAAACGTGAAACCGGTAACGCTATACGATGTGGCAGACCATGCAGGTGTCTCTTACCAGACCGTCTCGCGCGTCGTTAATCAGGCCAGCCACGTTTCCGCAAAAACCCGACAAAAAGTTGAGGCCGCGATGGCGGAACTCAATTACATCCCTAACCGCGTCGCACAGCAGCTGGCGGGCAAACAGACGCCGCTGATTGGCGTTGTGACGGCGAACCTTGCCCTGCATGCCCCCTCACAAATCGTTGCCGCCATAAAATCCCGTGCCGACCAGTCCGGTGCCAGCGTGGTGATCGCCATGGTCGAGCGCAGCGGCGTTGAGGCATGTAAAGCCGCGGTCCACAACCTGCTTTCTCAGCGCGTAACCGGGCTTATCATCAACTATCCACTGGATGAAGAAGACGCCATTGCCGTGGCCGCCGCCTGCGGTACGGTGCCGGTGCTGTTTCTCGATGTCTCTGACCTGACGCCAATTAACAGCGTGATTTTCTCGCATGACGACGGCGCGCGCCTCGGCGTTGAACATCTGGTGCAGTACGGACATCAGCGTATCGCCCTGCTGAGCGGGCCGCACACTTCCGTTTCGGCAAGGCTTCGCCGTGCGGGCTGGCACAAGTATCTGGAACATTACCAGCTACAACCCGTTGTGGAGCTGGAAGGCGACTGGAGTGCGATGTCTGGTTTTCAGCAAACGATGCATATGCTGAATAACGGTAACCTCCCTACCGCCATGCTGGTCGCTAACGATCAAATGGCGCTGGGCGCGATGCGCGCAATCAGCGAGTTCGGTCTGCGGGTGGCGGTAGATATCTCGGTGATTGGCTACGATGATACCGAAGACAGCGCCTGCTACATTCCACCGCTGACCACCATCAGGCAAGATTTTCCGTTATTGGGTGAAACCAGCGTCGACAGGCTGCTGCAACTTCCCCGTGGCGAATCAACCGTGGGCAACCAACTGCTGCCCGTCACCCTGGTTAAGCGCAAAACGGTTCTGCCACCCAACACCCAAACCACCTCACCCCAGGCGCTGGCCGATTCATTGATCCAGCTCGCGCGGCAAGTTTCTCAGCTCGCACCCAAATTGTGAACGCACAACAATTGTGTGAGTCAGTTCACTCATTGAACGCCCCAGCCTTTACAGTTGGGATCGCTTATCCGTATTTTGATTGAAATTGTGAGCGTATAACAAATTCAAACAGGATACCGTTATGAACCTGAACACAGATTCACTCTCCGCTGTTCTGGCCCGCCGTGACTGGGAAAATCCCGGCGTCACGCAGCTCAACCGCCTGGAGGCGCATCCACCGTTCTGTAGCTGGCGTTCAGCAGATGACGCACGTACGAATCAGCGTTCGAGTCAGTTACGCTCGCTGAATGGCCAGTGGCAATTTGCCTGGTTTGCCGCGCCGGAGGCTGTGCCGGAAAGCTGGCTGACAAGCGATCTGCCACAAGCTGATACTGTCAACGTCCCCTCGAACTGGCAGATGGACGGTTACGATGCGCCAATTTATACCAACGTCACCTACCCAATCCCGGTTAACCCTCCGTACGTTCCGGCACAGAACCCGACAGGATGTTACTCGCTCACATTTTATATTGACGATATCTGGTTAGATGAGGGTCAGACGCGCATTATTTTTGACGGCGTGAACTCCGCATTTCATTTGTGGTGCAACGGCCGCTGGGTCGGCTACGGACAGGACAGCCGCCTGCCATCTGAATTCGATCTTAGCGATTATCTGCAGCACGGCGAAAACCGTCTGGCGGTGATGGTGCTGCGCTGGAGCGATGGTAGCTATCTGGAAGACCAGGATATGTGGCGCATGAGCGGTATTTTTCGCGACGTATCTTTGCTGCATAAGCCCACAACGCAAATTCGCGACCTGCGCATTAATACCCGGTTTAACGACGACTTCAGCCGCGCCACGCTGGCAGTGGAAATCAGAGTAGCGGGCAACGCGAGCGAAGATTTACGCGTAGCCCTGCAATTGTGGGAGGGGGAAACGCTCACAGCCGAAACGAATTCCCCACTCGGCAGTGAGATTATTGATGAACGCGGTGCTTATCATGACCGGGTGACTCTGTGTCTGAACGTCGAAAAACCGGCTCTGTGGAGTGCCGAAACGCCCAATCTGTACCGCGCCGTTGTGCAGTTACGCACCGCGGACGGAGCGCTGATAGAAGCGGAGGCCTGTGACGTCGGCTTTCGTCAGGTTTGCATTGAAAACGGACTGCTGTTACTCAATGGTAAGCCGCTGTTGATTCGCGGTACCAACCGCCATGAGCACCATCCGATTAACGGCCAGGTGATGGATGAGGCGACGATGGTACAAGACATCATCCTGATGAAGCAGAATAACTTCAACGCCGTGCGCTGCTCCCATTACCCAAATCACCCGCTGTGGTACACCCTGTGCGATCGCTACGGCTTGTATGTCGTCGACGAAGCCAACATTGAAACCCACGGCATGGTGCCGATGAATCGCCTCACCGACGATCCCGCATGGTTGCCTGCCATGAGCCAGCGCGTCACGCGCATGGTGCAGCGCGATCGCAACCATCCGAGCATTATCATCTGGTCTCTGGGCAATGAATCCGGCCATGGCGTCAATCACGACGCGCTCTACCGCTGGATAAAATCAGAAGACCCGTCACGCCCGGTACAATATGAAGGCGGCGGTGCAAATACCGCAGCGACCGATATTATTTGCCCGATGTACGCCCGCGTCGATCAGGATCAACCCTTCCCCGCCGTCCCCAAATGGTCGATTAAAAAGTGGCTGTCGATGCCCGGCGAGCAGCGTCCGCTGATCCTTTGTGAATATGCCCACGCCATGGGCAACAGTTTCGGTGGCTTTGCCAAATACTGGCAAGCGTTCCGTCAGTATCCGCGCCTGCAGGGCGGATTTGTCTGGGACTGGGTGGATCAGTCGCTGACCAAATATGATGAGAACGGTAAAGCATGGTCAGCCTACGGTGGCGATTTTGGCGACACACCTAACGATCGTCAGTTTTGCATGAACGGGCTGGTGTTCGCCGATCGCACCCCACACCCGGCGTTATACGAGGCCAAACATGAACAGCAGTTTTTCCAGTTCACGTTACTGCCGGGCGCTGAACGCCAGATTGAAGTGACCAGCGAATATCTGTTCCGCCGCAGCGATAACGAAGTTCTGCACTGGTCTATTGCCCAGGACGGCAACCCGCTGGCCGCCGGAGAAATCGTTCTGGATATCGCTCCACAGGGTCGCCAGGTGATTACCCTGCCAGATGTCCCGATGCCGGAAACCGCAGGTCAGCTGTGGCTGACGGTACGCGTAGAACAACCTCAGGCAACCGCGTGGTCAGACGCCGGGCACATCAGCGCCTGGCAGCAATGGAAGCTTCAAGAGAAGCTCAGCCTGACGCAACTGCCGTCTGCCCGCACCGCGCCACAGCTCAATGTGAGCGAAAACGTCTTTACTGTTGAGAACGACAACAAGCGCTGGCAATTCGACCGTCAGTCTGGCCTGCTGACACAGTACTGGATTGGCGATTCAGCCCAACTGTTAACTCCGCTTACTGACCAGTTCACCCGCGCCCCGCTGGACAACGACATCGGCGTGAGCGAGTCAACCCGCATCGACCCGAACGCCTGGGTCGAACGCTGGAAGGCCGCCGGTCACTATCAGGCTGAAGCAACGTTACTGCACTGTGCTGCCAATACGCTGAGCGATGCGGTACTGATCACCACTGAACATGCGTGGCAGTATCAGGGCGAAACGCTGTTCATCAGCCGAAAAAGCTACCGCATTGACGGCAAGGGTGAAATGCAGATAACGGTGGATGTCGACGTTGCCAGCGGTACGCCGCATCCGGCCCGCATCGGCCTGAGCTGTCAGTTAGTGCAGATCGCAGAGCGAGTGAACTGGTTAGGTCTCGGTCCACATGAGAACTACCCGGACCGTCTGGGCGCCGCCTGTTTTGATCGCTGGGATCTGTCGCTTGATGAGATGTACACCCCGTATGTTTTCCCAAGTGAAAACGGTCTGCGCTGCGGCACGCGCGAACTGCACTACGGCGCGCACCAGTGGCGTGGGGACTTCCTGTTCAACATCAGCCGCTTTAGCCAGCAGCAACTGATGGCAACCAGCCACCGCCATTTGCTGCAACCTGAGGCGGGCACCTGGCTCAATATTGATGGCTTCCATATGGGCATTGGCGGCGATGATTCGTGGAGCCCTTCCGTGTCGCCGGAATTTCTGCTGAGCGCCGGACGCTACCACTTCCAGTTCATCTGGGGCCAAAAATAATAATATAAGTTGGGCAGGCCCAAACCTGCCCGCATTTATAGGAAGTCTGTTATGTATTATTTAAAAAACACTAACTTTTGGATGTTCGGCTTTTTCTTCTTCTTTTACTTTTTTATTATGGGTGCGTATTTCCCCTTCTTCCCCATCTGGTTACACGAGGTAAACCATATCAGCAAAGGCGATACCGGCATCATCTTCGCCTGTATCTCACTGTTTTCTTTGTTATTCCAGCCAATTTTCGGACTGCTCTCCGACAAGCTTGGCCTGCGTAAACATCTGCTGTGGGTAATTACCGGCATGCTGGTAATGTTTGCCCCGTTCTTTATTTACGTTTTTGGTCCGTTATTACAAGTTAATATTTTACTGGGTTCAATTGTCGGTGGGATTTACCTTGGCTTTATTTACAATGCCGGCGCTCCGGCGATTGAAGCCTATATTGAAAAAGCCAGCCGCCGAAGCAACTTTGAATTTGGTCGCGCGCGCATGTTTGGGTGCGTGGGCTGGGCGCTGTGCGCCTCGATTGCCGGCATTATGTTCACCATCAATAACCAATTTGTCTTTTGGTTAGGCTCCGGCTGCGCGGTCATTTTGGCATTGCTGCTGTTATTTTCAAAATCAGATGCCCCCTCTTCTGCAAAAGTCGCGGATGCGGTAGGCGCCAATAACTCGGCATTCAGCCTGAAGCTGGCGCTGGAGTTATTTAAACAACCAAAACTTTGGTTCCTTTCCCTGTACGTAGTTGGCGTTTCCTGTACTTACGATGTGTTTGACCAGCAGTTCGCCAACTTCTTTACCTCGTTCTTTGCCACCGGCGAACAGGGCACCCGCGTGTTTGGCTACGTCACGACGATGGGAGAATTACTCAACGCCTCAATCATGTTCTTTGCGCCGCTGATTGTGAATCGCATCGGCGGGAAGAACGCCCTGCTGCTGGCAGGTACGATTATGTCGGTAAGGATTATTGGCTCCTCATTCGCCACTACTGCGCTGGAAGTCGTTATTCTCAAAACGTTGCATATGTTTGAGATACCGTTCCTGATCGTCGGTTGCTTCAAATACATCACCAGTCAGTTTGAAGTGCGTTTCTCGGCGACGATTTATCTGGTGTGTTTCTGCTTCTTCAAACAGTTAGCAATGATTTTCATGTCAGTTCTGGCCGGGAAAATGTATGAAAGTATTGGTTTCCAGGGAGCTTATCTGGTGCTGGGGATTATTGCGCTGAGCTTCACGTTGATTTCCGTATTTACCCTAAGTGGACCGGGGCCGTTTTCCCGCGTTTTCACCCCGGCAAGTAAACAAGTCTGAAGACAAATAACAAGAAGGAATATCTTCGATGAGCATGTCTATGAGAGACAGAATGAAAGCAGGCAAGCTGTTTACTGATATGTGCGAGGGGCTGCCGGAAGAGAGACTGCGCGGAAAGGAGTTAATGTATGAATTTAACCACACGCATCCATCGGAGATTAAAAAGAGGGAAAAACTGATTCGTGAAATGTTTGCCACCGTGGGAGAGAATGCGTGGATCGAGCCTCCCATTTATTTCTCTTACGGCAGCAATATTCACATTGGCAAAAACTTCTACGCCAATTTTAACTTTACCATTGTGGATGATTACACGGTCACCATTGGCGATAACGTATTAATTGCGCCAAACGTCACTATCTCGGTAACAGGTCACCCTGTTCATCATGAATTAAGGAAATCCGGAGAGATGTTTTCCTTTCCGGTCACCATCGGCAATAACGTATGGATTGGCAGTAATGTGGTCATCAATCCAGGCGTAACGATTGGCGATAATTCCGTGATTGGCGCAGGGAGTGTCGTCACAAAAGACATTCCGGCAAATGTCGTGGCCGTGGGGGTTCCCTGTCAGGTTATCCGCGAGATAAATGACAGAGATAAGCAATATTATTATAAAAACTATAAATTAGAAGATGCTCTTTGATACTGGGCATAACGCCGGATGGTGCCGCATTGCGGCTTATCCGGCGACCAGGCCCGGTGAGCATCGCGCCACCGGGCCTGGTTATAACCGCTATTCCTCGATCGCCTGACGGATTTGCTGCAGCGACGCGGGATCGTCAATGGTCGTCAGATCGCCGGGATCGCGGCCTTCGCAGATCGCCTGGATCGTCCGTCTGAGCATTTTACCGGAACGTGTTTTCGGCAACTGCGACACAAACCAGACGTGTGCCGGACGGCCAAAGTTGCCAATCTGGCTGTCCACCAGCGCCATAATCGCCTTCTCTTCCGAATGTGCGATGTCGCGATCTTCAAGGCTGTCGCTCTGTTTCGGAATAACAAACGCGACCGCTACCTGCCCCTTCAGCGCGTCCTTCACGCCGACTACCGCCACTTCCGCAACGTTCGGATAGCTGGAAATACTCTCCTCGATCTCGCGCGTCCCCAACCGGTGCCCTGCCACGTTTATCACATCATCCGTACGGCCAAGGATAAAGTAATAGCCGTCAGCGTCACGAATGCCCCAGTCAAAGGTGGCGTACACCTGGCGAGAAAACAGCGACCAGTAGGTATTCACAAACCGCGCGTCATCCCCCCAGATAGTCTGGATACAGCCCGGCGGCAGCGGGCCTTCAATCACCAACATGCCCTTTTCGTTCGCCGCACAGGGTTCACCAGTGACTTCATTGAGCAGTTGTACGTTGTAGCCGTACATCGGCACCCCGGGACTGCCCAGACGCGACGGCCTGTCGTCTAGGCCGCGGGCAATCGCCATAATTGGCCAGCCGGATTCGGTCTGCCAGTAGTTATCGATAACCGGGACATCCAGCGTTTCCGTTACCCAACTGGCGGTTGGTTCGTCCAGCGGTTCCCCCGCCAGATACAACACCTCCAGCGAGGAGAGATCGTGATTACGGATTTGCGCGGTCGGGAATTTCTTCAGCACGCGGATGGCGGTCGGGGCGGAGAACATCCGGCAGACCTGATACTTCTCAACAATTTTCCACCATACACCACAGTCCGGATACGTTGGCAGACCTTCGTAAACCACCGTCGCCATCCCCGCCAGCAGCGGGGCATACACGATATACGAATGCCCAACTACCCAGCCGATATCCGACGCGCAGAAGAACACGCCGCCCGCTTTACCGCCGAAAATGGTGTCCATCGAGGTCGCCAGCGCGACCGCATAGCCGCCAACGTCGCGCTGGACGCCTTTCGGTTTACCGGTTGTCCCGGAGGTGTAGAGAATGCAGGAGGTTTCGTTCGATTCCAGCCAGACAACTGGTACCCTCGTGCCGAGATGCTGTTGGCGCAGGGCGGCAAAGTCGAGGTCTCGCCCCTCGACCCGCGCCATTTTCGCCAGACCGCGGTCGACCAGCACCACATGACGCGGTCGGTGCTGCGCCTGTTCGATCGCATCATCAAGCAGCTTTTTATACGGCAGGATCTTGCCCCCGCGCGCCCCGGCATCCGCCGAGACGATAACCACCGGTCTGGCGTCGTCGATGCGCGCCGCCACGCTGTGCGAGGCGAAACCACCGAACACCACCGAATGAATTGCCCCAATGCGTGCGCAGGCCAGCAGCGTAATGTGCGCCTCGGCGATCATCGGCATATACACCAGCACCCGATCGCCACGCTGTACGCCCAGCGACAATAGCATCGCCGCCGCGACGTTCACTTCGTCATACAGCTGACGAAAGGTAAAAGTGCGTTCTTCTTCAGTTTCTGATGACACAGCAATCAGCGCCAGCGCGTCAGGTTGTTTCTCCAGCCAGCGGTCGATGGCGTTATGGCACAGATTGGTCGTGCCGCCGCAAAACCAGCGGGCAAACGGCGGGTTGCTGTGGTCCAGTGCCTGCGTATACGGCTGCTGCCAGTCAATACGCTGGGCCTGCTCGGCCCAGAACGACTCCGGTTGCGTTATGGAACGTTGATAAAACTCGCTATAAGACATAATGCTCTCCTGTTGAACTTACGCCTTGCTGCACGCTGGTTTAAATAATGAAGAGATCCATATACTCATTGACCGGCATCTGCTCCAGGCGAGTTCTGTCCAGGGAGACATCCAGGATGCGCTGCTGCTGACGGGTCGGGAACTGACGCGCCAGGTTGATTTTGAACTTCTCGACCAGCTTCGGCATGCCGTCAGCACGACGACGCGCATGGCCGATTGGGTATTCCACTACCACTTCTTCAAAGCGTGAGCCGTCGGTGAATTCCAGAGTGATGGCGTTGGCGATGGCGCGTTTCTCAGGGTCGTGGTAATCGGCGGTAAAGGCCGGATCTTCGAAGCAGTTGATCTTCTCGCGCAGCGCATCAATGCGTTTGTCCTGCGCCACACCGTCTTCGTAATCTGCCGCCGTTAACCGCCCGAACAGCAGCGGAATGGCCACCATATACTGGATACAGTGATCCCTGTCCGCCGGGTTATTCAGCGGGCCTTTTTTATCGATGATGCGGATACAGGCTTCGTGCGTACGAATGGTCACTTTTTCGATATCGGCAGCGGTCTTACCTGCGGCCTGTAACCGCTCGTACAGAGTCATGGCCGCTTCTACCGCGGTCTGCGAGTGGAACTCGGCAGGGAAGGAGATTTTAAACAGCACGTTTTCCATCACATAAGAGCCGTACGGGCGCTGGAAGCGGAACGATTCGCCTTTGAAAGAGACGTCGTAAAAGCCCCAGGTTTTCGCCGTCAGCGCAGACGGATACCCCATCTCACCGGTTTTAGCCATCAATGCCAGACGTACCGCGCGCGAGGTCGCATCGCCTGCGGCCCAGGATTTACGCGTGCCGGTATTTGGTGCATGGCGATAAGTACGCAGCGACTGGCCGTCGACCCACGCCAGCGACACGGCGTTGAGAATTTCATCCCGGTTCAGGCCAAGCATCTCAGCGACCACCGCCGTGGAGGCCACTTTTACCAGCAAGACGTGATCGAGACCAACACGGTTAAACGAGTTTTCCAGCGCGATACAGCCCTGAATCTCATGAGCTTTGATCATCCCGGTCAGCACCGTTTTCATGGTCAACGGCGCTTTCCCCACCGCCACCGCATTACGCGACAGCCAGTCAGCCGTGGCCAGAATACCGCCGAGGTTATCAGAAGGATGACCCCACTCAGCGGCAAGCCAGGTATCGTTGAAGTCCAGCCAGCGGATCATCGCACCGATGTTAAACGCCGCCTGCACCGGGTCGAGCTGGAACTGGGTGCCAGGTACGCGCACGCCGTTCGGTACCACTGTACCTGGGACGACCGGCCCCAGCAGTTTTTTACAGGCCGGATATTCCAGCGCTTCGAGGCCGCAGCCTAAGGTATCAAGCAGGCAATAATGCGCAGTGTCATACGCCACCTTCGAGGTGATCTCGTAGTTCATGACGTAATCAACGATATCAACGATTTCACGGTCAAATTCGGGGCGGACGTTCGAAATATGTGCGGACATAGGGTACATTTCCTGTTTTTATCTTTAGAGGTTTTTGAATTAGCAACGTTTTTCAATCGGGACAAATTCGCGATCTTCCGGGCCGGTATAGTTGGCGGAAGGACGGATAATTTTGTTGTCCTGACGCTGTTCGATAATGTGCGCCGCCCAGCCGGTGACGCGGGCGATGACAAACAGCGGGGTGAACATTTCGGTGGGAACGCCCATCATGTTGTAAGAGACCGCCGAGAACCAGTCGAGGTTGGGGAACATCTTTTTTGTTTCCCACATTACGTCTTCCAGACGGTCAGCGATGTTGTACATTTTCAGCGAACCACCTTCCTGAGAAAGCTGTTTCGCCACGCGCTTGATCACCTGATGGCGCGGATCAGCGATGGTGTAAACCGGATGACCAAAGCCAATCACCACTTCTTTGTTTTCCACGCGTTTACGGATATCCGCTTCGGCTTCGTCCGGCGTTTCGTAGCGCTGTTGGATCTCCAGCGACACTTCATTCGCTCCGCCGTGTTTCGGTCCACGCAGTGCGCCAATCGCGCCGATAATCGCGGAATACATATCGGAACCGGTCCCGGCAATCACGCGGCCGGTAAAGGTGGAGGCGTTAAATTCGTGCTCGGCGTACAGCACCAGCGAAATATGCATCGCTTTTTCCCAGCTTCGCGAAGGCTTTTCGCCATGCAGCAGGTGCAGGAAGTGACCGCCAATGGAATCATCGTCAGTTTCCGGCTGAATACGCTCGCCGTTATGGCTGTAGTGATACCAGTACAAAAGGATTGAACTGAGCGATGCCAGTAGCTTGTCGGCAATATCGCGCGCGCCAGAGACGGTATGACCTTCTTTTTCCGGCAGCGTACAGCCCAGCGCGGAGACGCCGGTGCGCATCACATCCATCGGATGCGAGGCAGCAGGCAAAGCTTCCAGCACGGTGCGTACGTTAGCGGGCAGTCCGCGCAGCGCTTTGAGTTTGCTTTTATAGGCGGTGAGTTCATCGCGGGTGGGTAATTTCCCGTGGATCAGCAGATGCGCGACTTCTTCAAATTCGCACTGCTGCGCCAGGTCGAGAATATCGTAGCCGCGATAGTGCAGGTCGTTACCGCTTTTGCCTACGGTACACAGCGCGGTATTTCCGGCGGCAACGCCTGACAGCGCAACCGATTTTTTAGGTTTAATGACATGGGTACTATTTTGCAGGATCGTTGTGTCGCTCATGTTGTCCTCGTCATTTTTATAATATGTAGGGTACAAATTTATTGCCGGATGGCGGCTGTGCCTTATCCGGCCTACGACGGTTACTTTTTGCTATACAGCGCGTCGAGTTTCTCTTCGAACTGGTAATAATTGATGCTTTCGTACAGTTCGTTGCGCGTCTGCATAATGTCGATCACGCTCTTTTGCGTTCCTTCCTGACGCAGCACGTTGTAAACCTTTTCCGCAGCGCGGTTCATAGCGCGGAAAGCCGACAGCGGATACAGCGCCATCGCGACGTTTGCGCTTCGCAGTTCATCGGTGGTGAACAGCGGCGTAGCGCCAAATTCGGTAATGTTGGCGAGGATCGGCACCTGCACCGCGTCGGCAAACTGGCGGTACATCGCAAGCTCGGTGATGGCTTCTGGAAACAGCATGTCCGCGCCTGCTTCGACGTACGCCTGGGCACGATCGATGGCTGCCTCTAACCCTTCCACCGCCAGCGCATCGGTCCGCGCCATGATGACAAAGTTGGGATCGGTACGTGCATCCACCGCGGCGCGGATCCTGTCGACCATCTCTTCTTTAGAGACGATCGCTTTGTTCGGGCGATGGCCGCAGCGCTTAGCGCCGATCTGATCTTCAATATGCAGCGCTGCAGCACCCGCTTTGGAAATCGACTTCACGGTACGCGCCACGTTGAACGCTGACGATCCAAACCCGATATCCGCATCCACCAGCAAGGGCAGCGGGCAAACATCAGTAATGCGACGAATATCGGTCAGCACATCATCAAGGGTAGAAATACCAAGATCCGGCAGACCCAGAGACCCTGCCGCGACGCCGCCGCCGGAGAGATAAATCGCCTGATACCCGGCACGTTGGGCCAGCAGAGCGTGATTGGCGTTGATGGTGCCCACGATTTGTAATGGATTTTCTTTGCTGAGCGCGGCGCGAAATGCCAGCCCTGGGGAGTGTAGAGACATATCCCGTCCTCTTGTTATCAACTTGTTAGCATTCGTTGATTTACTTAAAGCAAGGGGTATGCCAAAGACCTTAATTTTTAATCAATTTATATATTTCCCTTAAAAAACAATACATTAATATAAGTTACTGTATCTTTATTGCACAAAAGCGTGTCAGCTATCGTTTCATGAAACGTTCCTTCATGTTTCATTGCAACATTTATGAAACACAACTAAACCCTAATACTCGGTTCCTTACTTTTTGGGTTAGTTATGGCTGATACGCATCTTCCACCGCGGGTGAACGACGACAAACCGGTTATCTGGACGGTTTCTGTCACGCGCCTGTTCGAACTGTTTCGCGACATCAGCCTGGAGTTCGACCACCTGGCGACCATCACCCCCATTCAGCTTGGTTTCGAAAAAGCGGTGGCGTATATCCGCAAAAAACTGGCTACCGAGCGTTGTGATGCCATTATTGCGGCGGGCTCCAACGGGGCGTATCTGAAAAGCCGTTTATCGATCCCGGTGATCCTGATTAAACCCAGCGGATTTGACGTGCTACAGGCGCTGGCAAAAGCAGGAAAGCTCACCTCGTCGATTGGCGTCATTACCTATCAGGAAACCATTCCTGCGCTTCTCGCCTTTCAAAAAACCTTTAATTTGCAGCTTGAACAGCGCAGCTATATCACCGAGGAAGATGCCCGCGGGCAAATCAACGAGCTGAAGGCTGGCGGCACGCAGGCGGTAGTTGGTGCGGGATTGATTACCGATCTGGCAGAAGAAGCAGGTATGACCGGCATCTTTATCTATTCGGCGGCCACCGTGCGCCAGGCCTTTGTCGATGCGCTTGATATGACCCGCCTGACGCTGCGTAGAAACGGTCAGTATGCTTCTGGCGATACGTTGCGCACCCGCTACGCGCTCGGTGATATGCGCGGTCACTCTGCGCAGATGGAACAGGTGCGACACACCATTATGCTCTACGCCCGCTCGCGTGCGCCGGTGCTAATTCAGGGTGAAACCGGTACGGGCAAAGAGTTGGCGGCACAGGCCATTCACCGTGAGTTTTTCACTCGTCAGGAGAATCGGCGCGGTAAACCCTCGCCGCCGTTTGTTGCCGTCAACTGCGGAGCAATCACCGAATCATTGCTGGAAGCGGAGCTGTTCGGCTATGAAGATGGCGCCTTTACCGGCTCTCGTCGGGGAGGACGCGCGGGCCTGTTTGAAATTGCTCATGGCGGAACCCTTTTTCTTGATGAGATAGGCGAGATGCCGCTGCCGTTACAAACCCGGCTGCTGCGCGTACTGGAAGAAAAAGAGGTCACCCGAGTCGGTGGGCATCAGCCTATTCCGGTCGATGTCCGGGTGATTAGCGCCACACACTGTAATCTGGAGCAGGAGATGAAACAGGGGGAGTTTCGTACCGATCTGTTTTATCGCCTGAGCATTTTACGCCTCAAGCTGCCGCCGCTACGCGAGCGGTTGCCCGATATCCTGCCGCTGGCGGAAGGTTTTTTAAAACAGTCGCTGGCAGAACTGGATGTGCCGTTTTCTGAGCCAGTACGCAAGGGGCTGGGTTTAAGTCAGCCGACGTTACTGAATTATGGCTGGCCGGGGAATATCCGCGAACTGCGTAATATGATGGAGCGCCTGGCGCTATTTTTAAGCGTCGAGCCGCAGCCGGAGCTGAATGTGGATTTTTTACAACAGCTATTACCAGAACTGGCCATTGTTGCAAACTCACCACAATCATCGTCATTGCTGACGCCGCAGCAGGTGTTGGCACAATTCAATGGTGATAAAACCGCGGCGGCACGCTATCTCGGAATTAGCAGAACCACGTTCTGGCGCAGATTAAAAGAAAACCCGCCGGTACAATGACCGACGGGAATCGTGATTTTTACAGCAGCGTATTATTTTTTCTTGTAGATATTGGCTGTGCCATGGATTTTATTATCCGTTTGACCGGAAGTTAATACCACAACATCGGCACCTTTCTCTTCGGCTTTTTTCAGCAGTTCTTCTTTGGCATCTGCGACAGAAACTTCATTACTCGTTGAGATATCACCGATTTTTGTGTACTGCGACTCAACCTTTTCAAACTCAAGCTTTGTCATAAACTCCGCGGCATATGCGTTGGTCACGACAAAAGCTAACGCACCAATAAGTACTTTAATTCCAGTTTTCATATAAAAACTCCAGATTTTGTTATATATGCCATCATCGTATTCTCGGAACGGATAACTTGTTCAGATTGATTAAATAATTAGTTGATGTTCAGAAAAAAATCCAGTCGACCAGACTCAACAATTAAATTATTCAGGTCATACTTGACTTGGCAAAGCTATGTAAGCTGGTTCAGGTTTAAGGCGAACAGCAGGGTCCCCTAACACAATATAATTACGACAGTCATCGCGTTGCGTTCTCAGTGACAAGATCTGAGCATCACTGATTGCCATGCCACTATCAATTTTCAGTAGTGCCGTCACAAGCTCACTACTCCATACTCCCCACTGACTGTTAAACCGATCTACTGCCTGCCCCACCCGCTGTCCGGCTAATAATTGAGAGATAACATCCTTAAATCCCTGCGTCTGCGCAACACCTTCTGGAGTCTGAAAACTAGAAGACCACGCGCGATCAATATGACCCAACGTGGCTAAAACACCACCCTGAGGGAGACTCATTAACTTTTGCGGGAGGCGAGCACTCATCGCCTCTGGAGCAATAGCCCGGGAGGGGGATTCAAAATTAAAATCATCAAACTGTGGTGTACCAGCGCTATAACAAGCAAAGAAAAAATGTATTGCTCCATGTAAAACGGCCTGTTCAGGTACATCATCTGCTGAAAACCAATGCCGCTCATCAATTTCACCTAATCCCGGCCAATCCTGACAAACTATTGCCCCCTGACAGTGCAGTTGCCGCGGATCATCAGCATTAAAAGCCATTCCATGTGAGCCTGTGAAAATCAGCGAAGGTGCACCGAAAGCATTGCACATGGATTGCTTAAGTTTATCTTTCGTAGCATTGGCCCCCATCAGAGCATTGATCTGATATCCATATTTTTCCCCCAGAGGAGGATATTTTTCCGTTCCTGAAGCAAATGGAGAAGCAACCTTGTTAGTAAACAATTGAGTTGCCCGGTCAAAATTATGACACGTTGCAAATAAATCAATACTTCGCCGCGTATAGCGGCTGGCATCACGTTCCCAGTTAACCACGCTTGAAGCATAGGATTGATACTCAGTAATACTCTGAAAATCAATTCTGCCGACAGCAGCCACAATATCCAGCGAATATTGAAAACTAAATGGCACCTGCGTGGGAGGCCCGACTATCGTAAGGTAATAAGGTACCCCCTGTGCAGGGTCAATCATCATTAACGCTGCACCATGTCTATTCAACCAGGCGCTGGCACTTTCGCCTTTACGGTAACCGTTTGAACCAGAAAAGAGTCGAAACCGATCGCTGGCCTCAATACGGCGTTGCATAATAAGTGGCTCCAGAGCATCTAACCACGGTTGAGGATCAACATCAGCAGCAAAGATAATCCCCCAACCCGCTTCGCTCAGATCCTGATGATTGACATCATAAGGTACCCCCCAAACATTCATGCCTGGTAAAATTTCAGTACCGATAGCCTGCCTAAGTGTTTTTTCCTGGGTCAACATTTGGGAGATAAACTCTGTGCCAGGTTTCAATTCCAGGGTTTTTCCGGTTGTCGCATGAACGCCAAACGTTAGCGGTAGCTCTTCGTTTTCACTCATTATTAGCCTCCGGAAAAGCAGTTTGCCAAATCAGATGGGCAACCTCAGGTCCGCCAATATCACTGTGAGCTCCTGAAATTCCATCGATTTTGCAGATGTATTTTCCACCATCAATATTGTAGATAGCGGAAGAGTTTTCCCATACGTATCTTGTTGTTATTTCCAGCATCGGACTCGGTTTATCGTTAGTAACGCCCTGAATCCCCCAAGTACCAATCCCTGCATAGCGAGGCATTTCTCTTGGTTGATCAAATGCAATTTGATTCGCAACCCCCGCCGCCCAGGGATATAGACGCCCTACCGCGTAGTCAAAAGCAGAAAACGTGCAGACTAATGGGCCAGACACCTTTTTGTCCGCAATGATGGAATAAAAGTAACCTGGTGTATTTGGGGTATACTCGTTGGTAGGTGCAAAAGCCCAAATCGACATAGCTCCCTGCACCAACGCACAAGATTGTATGCTACGGATCAGCGGGGCATTACCTTCCGGCCCAGCAATTCCAGCACTAGCGACGATACAGCCAAAGCTATGCCCCATCAGATGAATACGTAGCTCAGGAGCTGAACGTTGAAGGGCAACAATGAACGGATACAATCCATTTTCACCAACCACCTTCGCTCGTTTTTTCATCGCCCAGAATGTCAGTTGCCTTAGCGGCAGCAGAATAGCATCTCCTAAACCACCGATTGCAAAGTTATCAAACCCAGGCACCGATTCGACTATTGCTCGTGGATCAAAAGCATGGCGATCCGCAGCACCATCTCCGTCGCAACCATTTTCTCCCAAGGTTAACGCCTCATTAAGAGCAAGATACGCACGGCAAACATCATCTGGTAAGGTATCCATCCACATATTGATACTAATGGCGTCAAACAGGTTTTCAATTGCCTGACGAATACCCGGCTCATTTCCCAGTATTAGCGTATATTGCTCGACCCACATCGCTCTGGACAGCCGTTCTGCACCACCAAAAGGGACTGCTTTTAGCGATTCATTAGCCCATGCCAGACTGGGCCAATGGAACCCAATATGCAGTGATCGAAAGTGTGGAACTGAGGCTTCTACTCGTAGTCGATCATATGTGCAATTCTTGAATGCCCCAATCCACGAGTCAAATTGGCTACTTGCCCGCTCAGGATCTTGCTGCCAACCATGTACCCACAGAAAAAGATCTGTGATCGCCTCATGCTTAACGACATTGATAACTTGTGAAGAAACATATTCTCCTTTGTTGTTCACATCAGATAGGGTTTCCTTACCCTGTTTATCCACCGAAAGCAGAAAATAACCTGTTTGCGAATCATCAATATTTTGCCAGGGCATGGTAGTTCTCCTGCTGAAACTTAGTCATCTTTTCACCATGTTCTTCACAGGGCGATACCGTTTTTTTAAGTTCCGGAAAATAGATGCTATTTTGAGCATCTGAAAACCTTCTTTCTGGTACAAAATCGCATGCACGTTGAATCCAGGTGTCTATTCGAAGGTCCCATAATGCAATACCTTCTTGCGAACCCGATGCCATCCAGCGACCATCAGATGAAATGGCAAGAGCGGTAATCGCTGAATGATGAAATTGCTGTTTGATTTCAATAGGGAGCATAGTATTGGATGAATAAAGCCAGAGCCGCCCTTTACGATCCCCCATCGCAACAGTTTTATTCTGCAAGACTGCCAGCGTATTGGAGATGGAAGTGGAGTCGTCCTTGATTAATTCGCGACGCTGTGTTCCATCTTTAATTGCTATAGGGTAAATCTGCCCAAGATAATTCCCCTGATAAAATTGTTCTCCAGAAGGGCTAAAAGCAAAGTTAAGCGTATATTTTGGTAAAGGGAAAGAAGAGGCAGAATTCTGCAATGAAGTATTCGCCACATATATTGGACATCCTTGATCATCAGTTGCTGTTTCTTGCCAAAACGTTATTTTATCATTCAAGGTATCTATAGAGAGAAAATCCTTGCTATGTGGACGAAATCCAGAAAATTGTTCTTTAGCACGAAATCCAATAGGAATAGAATGCAAACACTCCACCGCACTCATCGTATCAGTAGATAAAATCCATAAGCGCGGTGGTTTATTCCTGACTTGACGATCGATCATTAAAAGAGATGCTGTATCATTCACTTTCATCCAGAGAACTTTTTCATCAGGCGAAAAGTAAACCCCTTTAACAACCTGAGGTGTACTGCTGTCATGTCGCAAAGCCATTAATGTTTCACCACGACGGATTAAAATAATGCCTGCCCGATCGGCACTAGCAAAATGTTCAACATCAGTTAGCTCTGCTCGCACCTGAGGTTTAGAGCCATTTGCCTGTGCGTACTCAGGCTGGATGGATTCCAGTCGTCCATTCGTAATCCAGTTAAGCTGAGTACCGTTTCTCGTCTCCTCAAATCCAACTAAGCGGCCACTATTTGGATAAAATATCCCGAAAGGATGATGCTCATCTGCAAGTGTAACTTTTAACACACTACCTTTCTCTGTGGTAATAAAGGCTTCCCGCTTATCAGCACGAATGGCAATACTGGTAATCTGGTGCGGCAATCCCAGTAGTGTTTCCGCCTGAGGTAATAATGTAGATTTATCTGCTAATGACAACCCTGACCAGCGCTTCAATTGGCCATCCCATCCCGCAGAGAGAAGCGAGCCATCTTGCAGAAACTTAATTTGCGAGACTACATCCTCATGCGCATTTTTTATAGTAAAAATATATTTTGGTTGCGATAATGTAGTAATATCCCACAGATGAATATTTCCTGCACGATTCCCAGCAGCGATAAATCTACCATCAGGACTAACTGCAACAGAATAAATTATCTCTCCCCAAGATGTCATACTTATTGCTTGGCGCTGAGGAGGCGGTAATATCTGGACGTTAACTCCTCCACTGCTTATATTAAGAATTTTAATACTCTGCGAGGAATGCCCAGCATCCAAAAATGCCGACCGGCCAGGAATAAAGGTTAATGCGTTAATTATCGATTTCGCTTCAGGTTTATTGTCTTTACGATCAATGGATACCGACAACAAATTATTAAGCGTATCAAAACGCCATGCGGAAATGGTAGTGTCTGCATAACTGACAATAAGAAAATCATTGGCGAAGGACATCCCACGAATCGTTTCATTAATGGATTGCTGCCCTGGCCCGGCCAAGATCAATGCAATACACTCTCTGCGACGAATATCACATAGCGCAACCTTCCCTTGCGAATCGCCAATTGCCAGATAATATTTCCGTACCAAAGTGATAACTCGCGCATCGCTCACAGGAAATTTTGAAAATGCTAACGAATCAATATCCCACAATAGATTGTCAGTTTTATCAAAAACCTGAATATTTTTCCTTGCTTCGCCAACTTGGGCGATAACACGGTAATCTTCATTTATAGCTACCACTTTACTTTTATCATTATCTGGAGATTCGACAGATAAAATATAGCGATTCTCAAATAATATGTTAGCTAAAAGTCCACGATACTCAGTGCGTACTCCGCCATTTGATGCTTCCTGGAATTGAGCCCCTGTAGCCGCAGCCAGAGCCCGGAGTTCAAGACTGGTTCGCCCACCTAATATGTTTAGCAAGCCCGTTTGCAACGTATCGTTTTCTCTTTGCAAAACGATTTTTTGTTGTTTATTAAGAAGATCCCGTTGAGCTATCAATCTATCTTCTGCTGCTGATAACTGACTATTATGTTTATCAATTGCAAACCACATCGTAAATCCCAGCACCATGAATAAAGCGGCTATTTTTGACCACCAGGAATATGAGTAATCCTGATAAGCATCAATAAATGCACTCTCTATTTCCGATGGTTTTTCTGTATTATCAGAATCTAATAATAAAATTCTCGCTCGTCTCGGAAATAATCGCACCCGCCCAGGTAAAGATGCAAAAAAATCCTTACGCCGGCCCTTTATATGCCATTGAGATGCAAGACGTTGCCACTCAGCAAGATGCTCATTTTGCCATTTTTCAATACTGTTTTTGATCGGCAAACTAAGGCTATCATGGGATAATTCATACCAGTCGCCATCTTCTCTAATTTGCCGTCGAATTAAGTGGTGAGATATTAAACGTTCCAACTCATCAGGTTGCGGGGCATTTATATCACTGGATTCAATCATTGCAGGCGTACGTAGACCTCCTGGTGTTAACAGTTTATTTTCGATCCACTCACGCAAACATCTACCGCGAGTTAGATTACTAGCGGCATATTCCAAAACCTCTTCACAATAGTTTTGTAAGATAGCATCCAATTGAATCTGGCGTACGTCAGCGATTCGTATTTCCTGAACCGACTGCCCTCCAACGCTTAGGTCATTCCAGATCTCAGTGCACACAACCTGAAGTAATACTGGCTCAATTGTTCCCTGGTAAACCGCTATCTCTCCGGCCATACGTTTACGAAACTTACTAAGCTCCTCGACAATATATTCTGCGGCATCTCTTCCATCATCTCTAGGCAACATAATGTTGCTCATCTTAGCTGGTTCTCGTATTGCATCAATAGCCTGTTCAATGGATAAAAGTGATAATCGAACTCTACATTCAAGTCCTGTCGGAATTAAATCACGATAATCATCCAGCCAGGGAAAATACTCTTCACGCATACTAAAAACAATCCACACACTTTTACTATAGCGACTTAAAACATTACCTAAATCGGTAAAAAATACCTCACGTTCTTTTGCTGATATCTCAGATAAAAATATCTCTTCAAATTGGTCAATGACCATTAAGACGCGCTTAAAGACATTACCTTCACTGTACAGCAACCGTTCAAAATAGGTTTCAAGCGTGTCACCATCACTACATTTACCATATCCGCTAGCACTAAGTTGTTCCAGAATTCCCTTTACCGGAGAATTATGAGCGCCACCGGAAATCCGCAAAATGGGGAGGAGATGAAAGCGTTCCTTAAAACGCTGAAGCAATCCATTCTTGGCTTGTAAAAGTGAGGTCTTACCCGCACCTGAGGGTGAATACAAAATAATGATACGATCTGCAATCAGCCGATTATGTAACTCCTCGATTTCATTATCACGGCCAAACAGTATTTGTTCTGGTCCGAAAGGTCCTGGCCCCACGAACGGTGATATCATGATGGCCTCCTGTAATTTTTATTTAATTCATGGATAAATGTTTCAGTATCCCCCCAATACAATCGTAATGATGCTTTTGTCTGAAGATATTTTTCAATATATCGTCGAGCACTTGCGGCATCTAATAGACTATTAGGATCAAGCTGAACTGAGAAGTGCTGGTAATCGTCACGTAAATCTTTACCTTCCTGTTGTAACAGGCTACGAAACAGGACGCGGAATTCCCATGAATCAACCTGCAAACCAATAAACAACAAGGCGCTATCGTTTAATCTACTGCGAATAATTGAAGGTAAACTAACATTACTGGTCGATGCTTTTGCAAGATGATCGAAATAATGATCCTCCGTCATTACCAACGTTCCGGGAACATCTAAAGTACCGAATAGTTTCAACACGATAGGTGCATCAACTGTAGCTTTATTTGCAGCAACCCGACCGTCTCTTTTTTCATTATTTTTATCCCATACTTCAGCAGCATGATTCCAGCGAAATAACCTCACTTTAGGCGCTTTACCCTCCTCCCTCAGCGCATCTATCAGCAAATCGCTGGGATCTGTCGTGATATAAACGGGAAGTGGATAACCGGCCAGCACACGATGTGGATCGTCCGGATTACGTTGTCGAAAGCGCTTACCAACAAGCGAGATAATACTGTTCAGTTTTTCCAATATCTGAGCATCACTCAACTGCCTCAGTTGGTCAGGAAGTTCAGATGCATGTTGTTTGAGAATAAAACGGTAGACAGACTTATAAAATTCATGCTGAGGAAATTTTCCCTGTCGCGTCACCGCCAGAAACTGTGCAACCTGAGGTAAGTCTTCAAGATCGTGGTCGTCTAGCGGGTAGCCATATGTTTCTCCCCAGCTACGTGCAAGCTCTCTACGAGAGCCAAATAATGCTTCATTCAGCGTTGACCCAAGAATCGGTGTACATTTCTCATCCCTTAAATTATCAATAATAGGATCCCATGCCTGTTGGTTTTTATCATCACCGCCAAACCCGGGTGGATACCATATTCTCGCATTGTCTAGTCGGGTAAATACCACTGGCATCCACCAGTCAGGTTCATTAATAATTTCAGCGCGAGCAAACGCCACAGCCCGATCAACCTCACCGTGTTTCTTGAGCTGAGAAAAGAATGTCGGCATAAATTTTGCCGCTGTGTTTAACAGAAAATTACCTTGCATAGCCAGCACTGCTGGGATTCCTTTACTGGCTAATAAAGGGCCTACTGCCATCAATACATCACTTTCTGCAGAACCGCTACCCGCACTCAGACATGAACAGAGCACAACCAGCGTCGGTGGTTTTTCCAGTCCAGCAATACAGTGTGCAAAAGTTTCTCCTGTAACCCTCGCCGCATTTCCCTGTTCATCCTCAAGCCATAAAATAGCTTCTCCCTGGCTGCGAGAGCCGTGGCACGCCAGATAAAGAATATCAACGGCATGCGTCTCAATCATATTAGCCAGGGCATTCAGAGTCGCGGGTTGATCTGCAGGCAAAGTGTGAACTTTGAGTGGGCTCATCGCATCCCGAGCTACATCTATGATGGCGTTGGCTGCTATAGGAGCAAATTTTTCGTTTAGCCCTGCAGGATTTGCAGCAACAACCAGGGCATTTGTTCCCTGTTGGTTACGTAGCTTCGGTAAACGAAAATCACGACTAAAAAGGTAACGTGAAAAAACACATTCACTTTCCCCTAACAGTGCATGTTCTTCGGTGCCAAATGGCGTATCTGGGTCGGTCAATGTTTCCCATGCGATTCCATGTAATCGTTCCGCTGATGGCTCAATACGAAGACGAATTCTTAACGGTAGTCCTCGCTCTTTAGAAAGTTCCCGTGCTTTAATGAACTCGCTACGTAATTCAACGGGGGAAAACAATGCCTGGCATAGAAGTGGCCCACACTTGCAAGGATCCCTGAACCTTGGATCCGTTGGTTCCAAAGCAATGGAAACAATTGGTGTGATGCTATCACCTTCTTTTAGGCGCCTTCTTGCATGAGCAAGAAAACTCCCATTGAAGGCCTGCTGAATAACTAATTCTAGTTCTGAGTAATCAGCCATTATCCACCTTTAACAATGCTTTATAAGTGTCAGTACGGATGTAATAAATTGTATCCGTATTAATTTGGACTGATGTTTATTTTAATTATGATGCTGCTGAGTGTTCTCTCAATCAAATAACAAACTTACTAGTAACAACATAAAATCATACTAAAGCATTAAGACATAGATAATTTAACAATCTTTATTTGGCAATAAGAAACATTGCCCTTACTAATTATTTAGCTGTTGCATGATTTTTTGTCTACTCTTTTGAAAAATATTTTGTAAAAACAAGTAGTCGTTTGAATCTACAGCATTTATTATTTCAGACTATTGGAATAGGTAATTTATTTTTAATAACAGCATAAAAAAATTCAACACTTATTCTTTGTGAGCAATATCTCATCTTTATAAAATAAGTATAAATATTATAATGTTAAACAATAGAACCCAGGATACGTTGTCTATGGAACCTTTGCACGCCGTTGCACTCACCGTCAGCCTGTTTGTTTTAACCTTTTTTAACCCCGGCGCAAATCTGTTCGTAGTGGTACAAACTAGCCTGGCATCCGGACGACGCGCAGGTGTGA
Organism: Citrobacter sp. Cf116; assembly: GCF_030336505.1. Taxonomy (NCBI): domain Bacteria; kingdom Pseudomonadati; phylum Pseudomonadota; class Gammaproteobacteria; order Enterobacterales; family Enterobacteriaceae; genus Citrobacter; species Citrobacter sp. Cf116. Next base: position 810,741 of record NZ_JAOWEQ010000040.1, read on the forward strand.
TGACCGGTCTGGGGGTCGCCTTAGGTGATGCGTTTTACTCCGGCCTTGGGCTTTTTGGTATGGCAACGCTAATCACCCAGTGTGAAGAGATATTTTCATTGATTAAGATTGTCGGCGGCGCCTATCTGCTGTGGTTTGCCTGGAACAGCATCCGCCATCAGGCCACGCCGCAAATGCCCACGCTACAGCAGCCGATTTCCGCCCCCTGGTATGTATTTTTCCGCCGAGGATTACTAACGGATTTATCGAACCCGCAAACCGTACTGTTTTTTATTAGTATCTTCTCGGTCACCTTAAGCGCAGACACACCTACGTGGGCCAGACTGATGGCCTGGGCAGGTATTGTGTTGTCTTCCGTTATCTGGCGTATTTTTCTCAGCCAGGCATTTTCTTTGCCTGCTGTGCGACGGGCGTATGGTCGCATCCAATGCGTTGCCAGCCGAGTCATTGGCGCAATAATAGGTGTCTTCGCGCTCAGGCTTATTTATGAGGGTATTAGCCATCGATAAGAGAGTTTAACTTGACCATCGTGAGGTAATTGTCCGTAATACTGCCTGAATTTTTAATCGCATGTTGAGTGACAGCGAGATGGAACAGATTGAACCGGTAAACGACACATTACTCCTTACAGAATGGCAGGCGCTGATACGACAAACATCGCCTGACGTTCACACGCTCCTCACATCGTTAAGCGATGAAGAGATCCGCCATTTAGTGACCGTTTTTTATGACTATATGCTCTCCCATGCCCAGAGTGCATTGTTCCTCAATACAGAACAGGTCAGTACCCGCCTCAGCGGCAGTATGTTTGACTGGTTACGCAGCGTGCTCGGCAGCGCGCACGAAGATCTCTCACAGCTGCTGGCCAAACAACGCAAAATTGGCGTAGTGCATGCCCGTATCGGTCTGCCCATCGATCTGGTGAACCGCGGCGCGCGTAAGCTCAAAGATGAGCTGTATCGGGTATTGAAAACCAAAGCTGACGACTCGTCTTCCCTGCTGAGCAATGCTATCTGTTTCAGCAGTCTGGCAATGGATACTGCGCTGGAGGCCATGACCGTCTCCTATTCCCCAAGCCACCAAAACTCCCTGCATACACAGGAGCAGTATCGTCTGCAGACTATTTACGATGACGTTAACGTCGAGCGCGAACGGCAAATCCGTTCGTTTACCGACTGGGAAAACCAGTTTATCTATAACATTGCCACCGGAATGCCTTTCGGTGAAATGGTGTTTCTGGCGAACTCTGATTTTGGTATGTGGTTCTCGCATAAGGGAAAACATATTCTTGGCAACAGCAATTTGCTCAAAGAAATGGAATCACTGATTGCAGAGATCGACACCCGTCTGACAACAACCCTGTCGCCTCAGCATCAGCCGACAGAACCCGAGCGGATGAGCTTATTACAGGATGTCCGCCAGCTGTCGGCAAAAATCCATTTCCTGCTCGCTTCAATGTTTGAGGCGCTGGTTAAGCAGGAAAATGGTAAAGATTCGCTGACCCAGTTGCTTAATCGCCGCTTTATTCCGACCATCATGCGACGTGAAATCTCGCTGGCGTTACATGCGCGTAAGCCTTTTAGCCTGGCGATGCTGGATATCGACTACTTCAAGCAAATTAACGATAACTTCGGGCATAATATCGGCGATCTGACGCTCAAAAATGTCGCAGCGGTCATTTATGATCATATCCGTAGCAGCGATTACGTGTTCCGCTACGGTGGTGAAGAATTTATGATTCTGCTCGTCGAGTCAGATGAATCGCAGGCCAGTATTATTCTGGAAACGCTGCGCATGAAAATTGCAGGGATGCGCATGGCAGCCTCTGCGACAGAAACGTTTTCTATTACCGTCAGTATCGGTATTGCCGAATATGATTATCATCCCGACTACAAACAGCTGGTTGATAAAGCCGATCGCGCACTTTATCTGGCAAAAAGTAATGGTCGCGACCGCGTTGAGATTTATCAGGAATAACCATTGCCTTGCAGAGAAATAAATACCCCGTTCAGGGTATTTATCTGGCTTGCGATAAATATCGAGCTGTTATTTTTATTCAAGTATATTTGCATGATGAAAATAACAGCCACGTAATAAGATGTAAATCAAATACACCAAATCTAAATGGCGCTAGCATATCCCGGTGATAACGCCTTCTGAATGCAGAAGGGGAAATATGAGGGATAGTATAAAATCATGAATGGGAAGAAGAGAACGCGCTGGCAGCGCCGTCCTGGCACGATCGGAGGCAAACTGCCGTGGAATGACTGGCGCAATGCCAGCAGCTGGCGAAAAGCCACCCAGTTTCTCCTGCTGACTATTAATATTTATATTGGCGTAACGTTCTATTACTGGGTCCGCTATTTCGAAACCGCCGGCACCAGCGTCTATATTCCAAGGCCTGGTGGTATTGAGGGATGGCTACCGATCGCGGGTTTGATGAATATCCGCTATACGCTGGAAACTGGTTTTCTTCCTCCCATCCATGCCGCCTCCATGCTGCTGTTAGTTGCGTTTATCCTGATTAGTCTGTTGTTAAAAAAAGCCTTCTGTTCGTGGTTATGTCCGGTGGGCACACTGTCCGAACTGCTCGGCAATCTGGGTAAAAAAGTCTTTGGTCGCAACTTCACGCTGCCGCGCTGGCTGGATATCCCGCTGCTCAGTCTGAAGTATCTGTTGCTGAGTTTCTTTTTATATATTGCCCTGTCGATGCCTGCACAGGGGATTCAGTATTTTCTAATGTCGGCCTATGGCATGATTATCGACGTGAAGATGCTCGATTTCTTTCGCCATATTGGCCCCGCTACGCTCATCTTTGTTGTCGTTATCAGCGTCCTGAGCCTGTTTATTCGCAATGCCTGGTGCCGCTATCTGTGCCCTTATGGCGCGCTGCTCGGCCTGTTCTCGCTATTCTCGCCGTTTAAAATCCGCCGTAACGCAGACAGTTGCATCGACTGCGGAAAATGCGCGAAAAACTGCCCGTCGAATATCCCGGTCGACAGACTGATTAAGGTGCGTACCGTGGAATGCACTGGCTGCATGACCTGCGTTGAATCCTGCCCGGTAGCCTCAACGCTGAGCTTTTCACTGCAGACTCCGCCTGGCGCACAAGGCAACGGTGGTAAATCGTTATGGCGTCAGAGGACGATGTCAGGTGTTGCCATGGCGCTACTGGTGCTTGGTATTCTGTTTGCCGCCGTAGGTTATGCGGTGTACGCCAACGTCTGGCAGACGCCGGTGCCGGATCATATGTATTTCCAGTTGATCCCGAAGGCCAGAATGATCGGCCATTAATGGTTTGAACTGTCTGCATTTATGCCGGGTGGCGACAACACCCTACCCGGCCTACACAGCGGATATCACCGGTTTATTTCTTCGCCCCGGATTTACCAATGCCCCGATACAGTTCGTTAATCCGCTTCACGGATTTAATTGATCGCTGCGGCGCAGTGGAAGCGACAGACAGCACAATCATTTCCAGACACACCAGCACCGTACCGTGGAGCGGCATTTTCCCATTCTCGCCGCCGCGCGGCACGTTAATCACCACATCCGCTTCTTTACTAAAACGGGAGTCCAGCGCGTTCGTCAGTAAAATAACCGGGACACCCAACCGCCTGGCCTCGCGAATGGTCGTCAGCCCTTCCCGGTGCGGAGATTTCTGCGCCATCATGATCAGCACATCTCCACGCTGCAATGCGATCAGTTGCTCCGCGAGGTTAATCCCGGTGCGATTAAATGCTACCGCAGGCAGGCCAATACGGCTGAGCAGACGAACGGTATAATCCGCCAATACGCCGGATGCGCCAATACCAAAAATTCCCACCTGACGGGCTTCTACCAGTAATGCCACCGCCTGGGCAATTGCATAGCGGTTTTGCGGTGTAGAAAGCGCTTCACAGGTACGCTGATGCCCCTGCAAGACAAAATCAATACTGGAATTAACATCGCAAGAGAGCGTATTCACCGTGGTGGTCATCTTCTCTTCTGAGGTCACGCCAGGGCCAAACCAGTGTTCAATGGTCTGCTTTAAATCGCGCAACCCGGCAAACCCCAGCGCCTGAATTGCCCTGACCACCGTCGCGTCAGATGTTTGCGTGGCGGCAGCGATTTCTATCGCTGTAAACTCCAGCACCACTTCGCGGTTTTCGTTGATATAACGCGCCACGGCCTGCATACGTGGCGAGAGTAAATGCGCCCGGGCGCGAAAACGGTCACCATAGACATCAATACGGTTTTTGGCTTTTTTCGCCGTCAGCATGGTTATTTAGCCTCCGGTAGCCATCGTCCGGCGATGTGCGTTTGCACCTGCGCCACCATCAGACTGAGCGAGGCATAGGAATTAGATATCGCCTCTTCACGGGAGAGTAAAACGTAATGTCCGCGCTGGCAGGCGGTCAGGAACTCACACCAGCCAGGCATCACCGCATCCATCGCCGCGATTTCATCCTGCGGTTTACCGCCGGTATCGCCACGCCAGGTCGCGAAGACAAAATCGGCATCCAGTTCAGGCAGACGTTCCGCACTGACATCAATGCGCCCACCCGGCGGAATACTGTCGATAATCTTCGGGAAAGCGAAACCAGCATCGCGTAAAACTCGCCCCAGGGAATGATAGGTGTGCAACGCATTGATTTTGCCCTGATTGGCCTGTATTACCGCCACAGAGATGTGCTGCGTATCGACCGTCCGCTTGAGCTGGGCTATTTCTTCACGGTAGCGCCGTTCCAGCAATGCCAGCCGGTTCTGCGTACCGGTAAGCTGCGCCAGCTTGCGGTAGATTTCCGGCGCACCGCCATCAAGATGATCGATGCTGACCGTCGGCGCTATTTTTTCCAGTTGCTCAATCGGCGTGTTACGGCTGGGTTCGGTGATAATTAAATCCGGTTTTGCCGCCACAATGGCTTCAATATCAATGTCTGCCGTACCGATATACGTCATGTTCGAATTATCAAAATCCACGCCGGTCAGCAGCACGCCGGAGCGTAAAAAATGGCTGCCATCCGGGCGCGTTCGGCCATGACTGGCCACCGGAGGCACGCCAAGTTCGATCAGCGGAATAGTGATGTCGAGATCGTGCAATGACACAATACGCTGCGGATGCAGCGGCACGTTCACCACTCGCCCGAGATCGTCAGTAAATGACTGAACAGGCTCCGCCGCCTGGACGGTGCAGCCGACCAGCAGCAGCAATGAAAAGATTAAACGCATATACCCTCTTAACAATTACAAACGATCCCGGCGACGCCAGAGCAACAGCAAAAAGAACGGTCCACCGACCAGGGCAATGACGATCCCGGCGGGGATTTGCAGTGGTGCAAACGCCAGACGACCCACGGTATCGGTGACCAGCACCAGCAACGCACCGATCAACGCACTTCCCCACAGCAGCGCTGTTTGTCCGCCACGCAGCCAGAATCGTGCCATGTGTGGCGCCATCAACCCGACAAAACCGAGGCTGCCCACGCAGGCAACACTGGCGGCGGTGAGTACAACCGGCGCGAGAAAACGCAACAACGCCAGTCGGGGTAAATGGACTCCTAGCCCCGTTGCCGTCGCATTGCCAAGTAGCGCCACATCCGAAGCGCGCGCCGTGGCAAATAAGATGATGGCCGCAGGCAACGTCCAGACCAGTGCCACCAGCAGCAGTGGCCAGGTGGCGGCATGAAGGCTCCCCGCCAGCCAGACCAGTGCAGTCTGTACGTCACGGACATCGGCGGTGGTCATAAATACGCCCATTCCCGCGGCAAAGAACCACGACACGCCAATGCCTATCAACACAAAGCGAGGCCGGGAGAAATCACGGGCCAGCAGCATCACCAGTGTGGCGACCAGTGCGCCGCCGGCCATTCCCGCCAGGGGCCGCCAAACCAGACTTGCTGACGGGAAAAGCAGCACCAGGGCCAGTACCACCACGCAACTCCCTTCTTTGACACCGATGAGCCCGGGATCGGCCAACCCGTTGCGGGTGATAGATTGCATCGCCGCCCCTGCCAATCCGAGCATCGCCCCGCACAGAAGCGCCATCAGCAGTCGAGGCAGCCGTACATCCCAAACGACATACTGTTGCTGAGCCGTCAACGCCTGAGGGTCAAACACCGCCCGTCCGATAGCGGAAGCCGGAACCGGGAGCGACCCCTGCATCACGCCAAACAGCAGTAATGCGATTGCCAGCACCGTCAGGCTGAGGCTGTACAGCACGGTTTTGGGACGAATGACACGAGAAAATCCACCCACCCGCCATGCACGAAGCCCTGCACGTTGCAGCATATCGTTCATTTCAAAAACCTCGACGCAATGAAAATAAACGCCGGTGCGCCCACCAGGGCGGTCATGATCCCTGTAGCCAGCTCCTGCGGAGCCAGCACCGTGCGGGCGGCAATATCCGCCAGCAGCAGCAGCGCCGCGCCCAGCAATGCCGACGTCGGTAGCATCTGACGAATATCTTTTGTTACCAGACGGCGGGTAACGTTAGGCACTAACAGGCCGATAAATCCCAGCGGCCCCACGACAGAAACTGCCGCACCGCACAACAGCGCAATGGCGATCATCGCCAGCAAGCGTATGCGCAGAATGTTCACCCCTAACCCACAGGCCATACGGTCGCCGAGAGCCAGAATATTCAGGCCCGGCGCGATAGCGATCGCCAGCACCATACCGGCAAGCGACGGGGGAACGGCACTTTTGACACTTTCCCAACGCAGACCCGCGAGATCACCCACCAGCCAGGTGCGCATTGCCAACAGGGTTTGTTCATCCAGAATCAGGATGGCCGCAGTAAGCGATGACACCATGGCCGACAGCGCCACGCCGCACAGCGTGACCTTCAGCGGCGTTAAGCCACCGCGCCCGGCAGATGCAAGCGCCATCACCAACGAAAAGAGTGCCGCAGCACCGCCTGCCGCCAGCAATGGCTGGCTTACCCCCGTCACGCCAAGCGCGGTGCACAACACAACGACAAACGCCGCACCGGCATTCAACCCCAGAATATGCGGTTCTCCCAGCGGATTACGAATCAACGCCTGCAACAGAACCCCCGCAACACCTAACGCCGCGCCGACCAGCATCGCCGCAGTCATGCGCAGCAGACGTAAGGAGACAATAATCCGGTGGTCGAAATTTTTCGCGTCAAAGTGGAACAGCGCCTGCACGACGGTCTGCGGGCTGATAGTGCGTGCGCCCACACCCAGATGCACCACTGCCAGAACACACAACAGCAGCGTTAACACGGGGAACGCCAGCATAATCCGGCCACGGCGACGAGCCAGTGTGCTTGCCATGACCGTCATTGCTCTTGCCCGCCCGGCGCGCGGAACGGCATAAAGAACGGTTTGCCGGTGAGAGGATTCACCGACATCTGCACGTCGACGTCAAACACGTGCTTAATCAACTCGGGCGTGCAGTTTTCGCCATCATGCACGACGCCCTGCAACGTCCCCTGTTTGAGGAACACCAGCATGTCCCCGTAATTCACGGCAAAATTCAGGTCATGCAGGACCACAACCACAGTACGGCCATGATGGCGAGTCAGTGAATGCAACAGTTCGAGGATCTCCACCTGATAGCGCAGATCGAGAAACGTAGTCGGCTCATCCAACAAGATGACCGGCGTTTGCTGTGCCAGCGCCATCGCAATCCAGCAGCGCTGACGTTGCCCACCGGAAAGGCTCTCTACCGGCAAATGCGCAAAATCAGCAGTTCCGGTTAACTGGAGTGCCTGCTCCACGGCGCGTTCGTCATCGTCCGTCCATTGCGAAAGCATGTTCTGCCAGGGAAAACGCCCACGCGATACCAGTTCGAAAACGGTAAGTCCTTCGGGCACCAATGGGGATTGCGGCAGGATGCCGAGCTGGCGTGAAACCGCTTTGGTAGGCTGTTGATAAATGGCTTTGCCATCCAGCAATACGCTGCCGCCGTGCGGTTTCAACATACGGGCGATAGTGCTTAACAACGTTGATTTACCCGAGCCGTTCGCCCCCACCAGTACCGTCATTTTGCCTTGCGGAATAGTGAGACAGATATCGTGGACAATGGTGTTATGGCGATAACCCGCAGAAAGCTGTTGTAGTTCAATGCCCGTTCTGTGGGCGGTATTTTCCACATGCTGTGGCATGTTCACTCCTGCGCCGCCGCATGGCAAAGCCTGCATGCGTAACTCTCTAAATAAAAATAAAACTCATTCTCTTTGTGATCTTGCTGGCTTGCACTGTAGTAGTCAAGCAATTACACCCTGTAGTTACATCACCTGTCGCCAACAACTAAAGCACAAATAAAAAACGCTAAAAAATCAATAAAAACCATTCTTTTTCAATACATTGAAAATTAAATACCCTTAAAAAAACGACGGTTAAATTGCGTCAAATCGCTTGTAGTTTCTTTTTCATTTTTACGTTTACTACTACAAACACCCATGATTGAATGATTCTCAATTACACGTCTGACGCCAGTAACGCTGGCTTACAGATGGATAAATGCAGGGCTGGCAAGCCGGGCAATGAATTGAATCAACTTGTTTCCCTGCCCATTTTTGGCAGGGTCTTTTGCGGAATAAATAAAATAATGGCTGAGTTAACGACTTACTTTTCGGGGATGAAAGGGCGGGCATTGTGCTCTGCTCTCTTTCTGGGCATGACAACAACACCTGCGGTATTTGCAGCGGAGAAAGAGACGACTCCGCCTAAAGGAGAAGATACCATCACCGTTCGGGCAGATGCATCGTCTGCCGATCAGGCCGTAACATCGGGTTATCAACCGCTGAGTTCGTCCACCGCGACGCTGACATCCATGCCATTGTTGGATATCCCACAAGTGGTGAACACTGTCAGCGATAAAGTTCTGGAAGATCAGCATGTCACGACGCTGGACGAAGCGCTGTATAACGTTAGTAACGTCGTGCAAACCAACACATTAGGTGGCACACAGGATGCGTTTGTCCGCCGTGGCTTCGGCGCAAACCGTGACGGCTCGGTGATGACCAATGGTCTGAAAACCGTGTTGCCGCGCAGCTTTAACGCCGCCACCTCACGCGTGGAGGTGCTGAAAGGCCCGGCCTCAACCCTGTATGGGATTCTCGATCCCGGCGGCCTGATTAATGTCGTCACCAAACGTCCGGAAACGCAGTTTGGCGGGTCGATTTCAGTAACCTCCAGCAGCTTTGGCGGCGGCACAGGGCAGTTTGACGTGACCGGGCCGATTGAAGGCACTCAGTTAGCCTATCGCCTGATTGGCGAATATCAGCATGAGGATTACTGGCGTAACTTCGGCACCTATCAGAGCAGCTTCATCTCCCCGTCCCTTACCTGGTTTGGCGACAAGGCCACCGTCAACGTGCTCTATTCACATCGCGACTATAAAGCCCCGTTCGATCGCGGCACCATTTTCGATCTCAACACCAAACACGCGGTGAATGTGGATCGCAAAACCCGTTTTGATGAGCCGTTTAATATCACCGATGGCGAATCGGATCTGGCGCAGCTGAATGCCGAATACCGTTTCAACAGCGAATGGACAGCGAAATTCGACTACAGCTTTAGTCAGGATAAATACAGCGATAATCAGGCTCGCGTGATGGCTTATGATTCTGCAAGCGGAAATCTGACCCGCCGTGTTGATGCCACTCAAGGTTCCACCCAGCGCATGCACGCCACACGTGCCGATTTACAGGGCAACGTCGATATCGCTGGCTTTTATAACGAGATCCTCACCGGCATCTCTTATGAGAACTACGATCTGCTACGCACCGACATGATCCGCTGCAAGAACGTAAAAGGGTTCAATATTTATAATCCTGTCTACGGTACGTTGGGTAAATGTACTAACGTTTCTGCCGCTGATAGCGATCAGACTATTCAACAAGAGAGCTATTCTGCGTATGTGCAGGACGCGCTGTACCTGACCGATAAATGGATCGCCGTCGCCGGGATGCGTTATCAGTACTACACCGAATACGCTGGCAAAGGCCGTCCGTTCAACGTCAACACCGACAGTACCGACCAACAGTGGGTGCCCAAATTCGGTATGGTGTACAAACTGACGCCGTCGGTATCGCTGTTCGGTAACGTGTCGCGATCCTTCATGCCGCAATATTCTATCGCCAGTTATATTGGCGAATTGCCACCTGAAACCTCAACGGCTTATGAAGTGGGGGCAAAATTCGATATCTTTGACGGTATCACCGCCAATATTGCCCTGTTTGATATTGATAAACGCAATGTGCTGTACAACGAAATGATCAATGGCGAAACTGTGGCGAAAACTGCGGGTCGCGTGCGTTCACAAGGTGTGGAAGTGGATGTCGCCGGTTCGTTGACCACCAACACCAATATCATCGCCAGTTACGGTTATACCGCCGCGAAAGTGACGGAAGATCCTGATTACAAAGGTAAGTCGCTGCCTAATGTACCGAAGCATACCGGCTCATTATTCCTCACCTACGATATTCAGAATGCCTTTATGGGCAATATCCTGACGATTGGCGGTGGGGGTCATGGGGTGAGCCGCCGTTCCGCAACCAATGGCGCAGACTATTATCTGCCGGGCTATTTTGTCGCCGATGCCTTTGCCGCTTATAAAATGAAGCTGCAGTATCCGGTCACATTGCAGCTCAATGTGAAAAACCTGTTTGATAAGACCTATTACACTTCATCCATTGCCACCAATAATCTGGGTAATCAGATTGGCGACCCACGAGAAGTGCAGTTCACGGTGAAAATGGAATTCTGATCCTCTTCATCCATTAACCCTGCCAATTCTGGCAGGGTTTCCCGTCTGTCCTGCCATTTTAAGACAATTGAACTTGTGCCATCGTGCTCTCGTTTATACAACCTTAAATATCATCCGTAATAATTTTTCTATTTTATTATGGGCGACTGGGATCAAAATAATGAACGGGATAACATCATGACTAAAATAAAACTGGCACTGCTATTACCTCTGTTTCTGGCAGGTTGTACGATGAGTGACGGGGAATTAAGAAACGCTTACGCTCAGCATTATCAGCAACCTACCGCCTATGTAGATGCTTATAAACAGAAAATAGCCAGTATGGATATTCATGCGCTGGCCCAATACGCCGCCGCAGAAGATAAGAAAAAAATGCGTGGGCAGCCAAGGCTGAAAATCGACGAATTTATTACCATTGAGAACGTGCAGGCGAAAGGAAATCGGGTGGTCTACGATTACTCACTGTCCGAAAACTGGCTGGCGCTTTCCGCAGATAAACAGCGCGAGAAGCAGACCAATATGAATAAAGACCTGATCTACCGTACCTGCTCGCTGGAAACGGTACGTCTGGCGCAGGCAAAAGGGCTGGAAGAAGAGCATAACTATTACAGTCAGTACCCAGACAAAGTCGCCTTTACTCTGAGAACCAGCGCGCAGATTTGTATGCAAAACGGTTTTACACAATAACCGCAATCCACTATGCCTGATGCGCTACGCTCATCAGGCATACAATTTGCACGCTGCACCAGGCCGGATAAGGCGCCAGCGCTGCATCCGGCTAAAACATCAGAATTTCCAGGACACACTGCCGACAATGCTGCGCTCGGCGCCAAAGTAGCAGTATGAGAGAGAGTTACAGGCCGCAACGTAGCGCTTGTCGGTCAGGTTGTTAACGTTCAGCTGCGCGCTCAACCCATTAATACCGATATTCGTTAAGTCGTAACCAATCACCATATCCACCAGTGTGTATGACGGCAGGGTGTGAGTATTCAAGCGATCGCTGGTAATACCGTTAACGTAGCGCACGCCTGAACCCAACGTCAGACCGTCCAGCGGACCACTTTTTACATCGTAGCTCAGCCAGGCACTGGCCTGGTTACGCGGGGCGTACACTGCGCGCTTGCCCTGCTCTTCCGGGCTGCTTTTCTTATAGCGAATGTCGGTATAGGTATACGCCGCCTGCAAACGGAAGCTATCCGTCAGTTGGCTAATTGCCTCCAGCTCCACCCCTTCAGATTCAATTTCCCCAATCGAGCGGTATGGATCGGTCGGCTCTTCTTTAGTGGCTATATTCGTCTGATTGATACGGAACACCGACGCGCTGAACTGACTGTTAAGTCCTTCCGGCTCATATTTCAGCCCGGCTTCCCACTGCTTGCCTTTCATCGGGTCCAGCAGATTACCGTTCTCATCGGCAAAACTGGTGGGCGTAAAGGCAGTGGAGTAACTCACGTACGGCGCAAAGCCGTTATCGAACAAATAGAGCAACGCGGCGCGGGTGCTGAAGTTGTTTTTATCCAGATCGCTGCGAGTATCCTTGATCTTATCAATGTTAGAAACGCTGACCTGATCGTAGCGACCACCGAGCGTAATACGCCAGCGATCCCATGACATCTGATCCTGCAAATAGTAACCCGTCTGTCGCAGCTTGTGTTTCTCACGCGCATACATGTCGATGTAATCAGGCTTCGCGCCGTACACCGGATTAAAGGCGTCAATCGGCGGGAAAGCGCCGTAGTAACCGGTAGTATTGTTGCTACGATCCTGATAGTCGATCCCCACCAGCAAACGGTGGTTTACCTGCCAGGTATCAAAGCTGCCGTCGAGCTGGTTATCCAGCGTAATCGCCGACATTTTTTCATCGGAGCCGGAGTAGCCGCGATTAAGCTCGGTTTCATTCAACCAGCCCGCCGCATACACCTGGTTCAGCTCAACGTCGGTATGCAGATAGCGCAGCTTTTGCCGCACCGACCAACCGCTATCAAACATATGCTCAATGTTGTAGCCCACCATGTTCTCACGGCGATCGTATTTGTCATAATCATCCTCGCCTTCGTAAAAGGTATTGGAGATCTTTTGCCCGTAATGCGGAACCACGGTGCCGTCATACGGCAGACCGGAGTGGCTTCCGCCTTCCGGGTCACGGTGCAGATAGGCCATCAGATCCAGACGCGTCTGGTCGGTGATACGCCAGGTCAGGCTGGGCATCAGCGCGTAACGTTCTTCCTTCAATGGACCAAACTGCGAGTCCGCGTAACGCGTCATCCCGCTCAATCGCGCCGCCACTCGATCGTTATCATCCAGCGCCCCGGTGACGTCAAACGCCGCGCCGCGCTGGTTATTGTTGCCGGCAAACAGCTTCACTTCACCGCCCGCATCAAACGACGGCTTGCGTGAGGTCAGCGCCACAATACCGCCCGGGGAGGAACGGCCATACAGTACGGAAGCCGGGCCACGTACGACTTCGATATCTTCGAGGAACCACGGATCAACCACCAGCGAGCTGTGTGAGTTGGTGTCGCCCATCATCTTCAGACCATCGAGATAGACGTTATCCAGGCTACCGTCAGAAAATCCACGCAGCACGATGTAGTCAAAGCGGTTGGAGGCGCCAATCTGATTGCTGTACACCCCCGGCGTATAGCTGACAGCCTGGCGCACGCTGGTTGCGCCTTGCTCTTCAAACTGTTCACGGGTAACGATCGATACCGACTGCGGTGTTTCAATATCCGGCGTGGCAAGCTTCGTGGCCCCGCTCTGCATCTGCGAGGTGACAACCACCGTATCGTTTTTTGTTGTTTCCTGCGCCAGCAGAGGAAAAGCCACGCTGCCGGTCACCCATCCCACCAGCAGCGCCAAGCGAGTCTTCGCGAACATGAATATCTCCAAAGGCATGTCTAATTGTAAGTGAGAATTATTACCTTTTTGCTGACGGAGATAGCTATGCCGGATGCCAGGTTGCCTATGCGCAGTGCCAAATTGTCAGGAAATCACGTGCGTAAAACGCAAATATGGATTAGCAAGGTTTGAGTAAATCGCCGGGCGAAAAGCCGTAACGGCGACGAAAAGCGGTAGAAAAGTTGGTGGCGTGCTGATAACCCGACATCCAGGCCGCCTGCTGTACGCTATATCCTTCCAGTAGATAGCCGCGCGCATGTTCCAGACGGCAATCGCGCAGGTAGTCGAATACCGAACAGCCATAGGCTGCACGGAACTTACTGCGCAGGCTGCTTGGGCTCATCGCCGCGCGTTGGGCCAGTTCATTAAGGGTGTAGTCATTTTCGGGACTCTCCTCCAGCAGTCGGCGAACGACCTCCAGCCGCTGCTGCTCACCGCTCGCCGCAAGACGTTTACCGCTCTCGACCTGACACATGCTGAGGCCATGACCGAACAGTTGTAATATCAGCCCTTCCAGCATCAGCTGACGAGAAACATGGCTAATCGTACTCTGCTGCGCGTACTGCAGTCCGCTGAGTAAAAACCCCGGTACCTGCCAGATAAGCGTCGGCGTCTGGCACCTTTCCCACTCGCGCATCAACGATTCGAGCAACCCCGTGCGATACGCGCCGTCGGGATATAAACCGAGCGATAATGTCCGGAGTTTACAATCAGCATGATGACGGGCACGCATCGTCTGGTGCTCACTCAGACGTGAGCTAAACGCCATGCCGGAGCGCACCACATGCTCCTGTCCGTTAAGCGTCAGGATCACGCAGCCTTCCAGAACCACCAGCATATACAGAGGACTGTCGTGGCGAGAGGTGGTTTCGTAGGGTTGCAATACCTGTACGTCGGAGTGCGTCACGCACATCCCGCAGGGGAGAGTCATCTCCTCAATTTCACCTTGCAGAACAGGGCTGCCAGACGGCAAATCCGGTCTTTGTGCCAACAGGGGAAAGCGGTAATCGATCCCGTAGCGCTCACCAAAATCCATAAACTCGCTTACGGAGAAAGTGCGAGCGACGCGTCCGGAGGCATTCAGGGCGGTGGTGTTGTTCATGCTGTCTTCTGCACAGGAAATGGGATTAACGGTTTATAACTGAAGCAACATTACCATTACCTGCACAATACGACAATAATAATGAGAACCATTATCAATATAGGTAATCAGCTAAATAAACAGCTTAATCCAGCCAGTTTAGATCTGCCGAGGAGGCACACGGCGCAGCCTCTTTTAACCAGCGATACAGCAGCTCAATATTTCTGAGCCGTGTTGAAGCCTTTGGCCAGACAAGGTAATACCCCTCGCCAGTCGCCACAGCATCTTTAAACGGTAACGCCAACATCCCTGCCTGAATGGCCGCCAGGCTTAGCAGCAGGTCGGCAACAGACACGCCATGACCACTCATCGCGGCAAGACTACCCTGCTCCAGGGTGTCGAACACTTTGCCTCGCGCAAGATTCAACGTCGGAAACTTCCCAGTGCGTTGCAGCCACCGACGCCAGTCTCGGCGATCCGCTGAGGGATGAATCAGTTCACAGGCAGAAAGATCGCGCTGCGCCTGCACCAGCAGTGCGGGTGAACACACTGGGATAAGCCACTCCTGAAACAGCAACCGGCTGTCGGTATCGTCGCCAAAATGGCCATTCCCTAACAGGATCGCACAGTCATACGGTTCACGACTGAAGGATACCGAATCGGTATCCATCCAGACGCTGGAAATTTCGATCACCGGGGTCGGATGCGCTTCACGGAAAAGACGCAGCACATCCAGAAGCCAGCGCATTGTCAACGTAGACGGCGCTTTCAGCCGTAGCTCATGACTACTGCTGCGAAAGGCATGACACGCGTGTTCCAGACTCTGAAACCCAGCCGTCAACTGCTGCGCTAACCCTTGGCCAGAAGGTGTTATCTCGATACGCGGGCCGCTGCGGATAAATAGCTCACAGCCAAACCATGCCTCCAGCGTGCGAATATGACGGCTTACCGCGCCCGGCGTCACGTTAAGTTGAATAGCGGCTTTGCTGAACGATCCCAGACGGGCTGCGGCTTCAAAAGCCCTCAGGGCATACAACGGAGGTAGCGTCATCGTGAGTTTCTATGTTGAGTTTTACTCACAGTAGAGCGCAGTTTTATTCGTTTTTCAATGCGCTACGTAAACGGAATACTGGTGGAAAATATCATCAGGATAATCAGGTATGAATTTCACTTTACTGGCTGCCTATAGCCTCAGCGTAGTAACCCTGCTGTTAACACCGGGTCCTGTCGTGGCGCTGATTACCACCACCGCGGCGCAGCACGGCTATCGCCGGGCTTTTCTCACGCTGATTGGCACTAACGGCGCTTCTTTAGTACTGATTGCTCTGGCTGCACTGATGCTAGCTGGCGTGGTTTCAATCTCTGCGATATGGCTTGGCGTACTGGGTCTTGTGGGATCGTTGTACATCGGAGTGATGGCGATTAACGGCCTGCGGGCCAGGGCCTCAAACCCCGGACTGGGTGCGCGAAAACGCGATAACAGCGGGCTTATCCACGGATTTCTGACCGGGGTCGCCAACCCAAAAGACATTTTGTTTTTCGTAGCGTTTTTCCCCCAGTTCATTGCCATTACGCAAGATTTCACCACCAGCATTCTGACGCTAACGCTGGTGTGGGTTATTTTTGATGTGACGGTGTTGTCTTTTTACATCGTGGTTTTCAAACGCTGGATACCAGAGCGCTTTGCCAGATGCAGCGGTTTTATCTCCTCTCTTTTTCTGCTCGCGGTGGCGGTGTTTGGCATTATTTATAATGTACACGCACTACAAATGCTCTCACCCGTGATGAGATCCTCAACAAATTGTTCAGCCAGACATCTCATCTTGCACCGGGAAGGATAAAATAAGAACAAATCGACATTAATATTATTAATGGATTAATAAGCCCGGATTCAGAAAATATAGACGATAACATTTTCATGGCGTTCAACTGGCACCCTCACCCATGATAACGCATCAACGACGATAGGTGCCATGTCATTTTCTAAACGAAGTAGAGGTGTATTGTCATCTGGCACAACTGTGCTTTCACCGATCTCAAGAACGCCCCGAAAAGAAATGGACATATTGTCTGACGTATCCGACAACCTTATCCATTCGGTTGTAATCACTAACTTTCGAGTAAACATTCGCTATCCTTTGCGCGTGGTATATATCCGATACTTTCACAAGTAGATCACTACTCTTTGAACAAACAGAAATTTTTCCTCTATATCAATTAAGCATTACTTAACAGAAAGAAAATTGAAATAATGAAACTCATTCGAAATGTGTTTCACAAATTCAACCGGCAGGTTATGTTTGATGAACGTTAACTTTGCAAACTCAACATCGCCGTACACTCGAATACAGAAAGGTTTGACAATCTCGCCCTGCACGCCAAAGCACTCCTGAAGCCGGGCATCATCCATAAAGATAAAGTCACCTTTTCTGACCTTAATACTTTCATGAAGTCCTTGCCACTTCTCTGGAGTGAGCAGAAAGCTCTCCCATCCATTATTTCTCAATACTTCAATCGTATGAGTAAATTTAAAATAGTCGTTTTGCATTATCACGTCACCACTCGACGTGGCGTACAAATATTCTATTTTAAATTTAAGTTGTGCATTGATGCTTTTTTTCTTCCCCTCATCAATTAGCCACTGAAGCTCACTGACAATGCTCTTCGAAAATATTTTTCTTTTTTTTGCAATAGCCAGCCAATGCATAATGAATAGATGCTCTGACATTTTGGAGTAGATCTTATGATCCTTTATTGCGATACCAATTGCAACTAACGCACTCCAGGTAAATGTTTCCAGATCATCCTGATAATGATGTCGTAACGTACTAACTCTTCCAGAATCCCTTACCACTTAAACCTGCCCAAATAAATCGTCATTGTTATTCCACGTTATTCTTGTATTACTCTATTAAAAAATTACTACAACTAAAATCGCCAAAATATGATCCAGGTTAACTTATTCCTATGTAATAAACGTGCAAATACAATACATCATACTTATTAATCATTAATCCAGAATAGCTCAACAATGTCCAATAAGAATAATGCGATAAAGATAAAAGTTAATAATAATCACCAGTAATCAATATCATCTGCGGTGATGAGAGCTGTAATCAGAAAAAGCAAACTACCGGACATTTAGCAGGCCGGAAGTTTGCTTGTTACAAACGAAGTTAATAGAAAATACCGATGATCAGGGTATGAGTTACAAAGCCCACAATCAGCGGTACGGCGGTACGTTTAACCACATCAAATGGCGTTATTTTCGCCCCACTGGAAACGGCAATCACCACGCCGGAAACCGGTGAAATTGCCCGCCCCATATGTGATGCCTGCTGCATCGGCAGGATCATGGCAACAGCGTTAGCGCCCATACTTGCCGCGATTTGCGGGATCAGCTCAACGAAAGCAAGGAATGGCGCATTACCCGATCCCATAATAATTGCTGCCGCCAGCGTCACCAGCGCAAACACCACCGCCATAGCAAATGGGGGTAATCCCACGTGCTCCGCCATCAGGATTAATTGATCAATGGCACCAATAACTTTAATCCCGTGGGCAAAAACACCTGCCGCAACCAGCAGCCCAACTACCCCGGTAAAGGCGGTGCCCATGCCTTTAAGGAAATGGCTGAATCCTTCGCATACTGACTTTAAATCACGCACCCGCAGCCATTCAATCAACATACAGACAGCCATCGAAATGAGCACAATGGTGATAATATTCAGGTTAATACCACTGACAAACATTTCCGATGATCCCACCGCCATCAGTATCGGAAGCATCGGGAGCAGCGCATAAAAAGCCGGGGCTTTTCCTGAGTCAGTCACCTCAGCGCTACCGATTTCTCTTGGAAGCGTCCCCGCTTTACGGTCGCAATGCCGCTGCCAGAAGAAATGGCAGACGCCGACGACCAGCACGGTTGCCAGCGCTGCGGGTCCCTGGTGGTAAACAACGTATTCCACCACATCCATATTGACCGCTTTAGATCCCCTGATAGCATCGATGGCCGTCGGGGTATATGCCACACCAAGCGAGGTGGCAATAACCCCAGCGGCTGAGGCCGCAGAAAGCCCTAACCCCAGCATAATGGGGAACATCGTCCCCATCAGCAACACGGCTAGCCCGGTGGCGGATGGAATGGCCAACTGCAGGAGGCTGGCGAGCAGATAGGAGAAAAATAGAAGCACATAGGGCGAACGCAGCGCGCGCAAAGGTTTCGTCACAACCCGCACAACCGCTTCATTTGCCCCGATATGATCCATGTAATGCGCAAATCCCATGAGCGCCATGATCATCAGGCCGAGATCGGCGGCACGCGTACTAAAGAGATCGCGCATCACCTCGAAAGGATCGAGAAATGAAATCCCCGTACTGGCAACACCCTTCGGTAATACAGAACCCCATCCGGTTAACGCCGTACAAATCATCAACACCAGGCCAGCAATGAACAACACGGGTTCAGCGCGATAACCTTTCAGGATCAGACGCGCGACCACCACGATCACCAGTAGGGCAATTAACACCTGAATCATGACTGAGCTCTCCCCTGCGCGAACTCAGCAAAGGTTTCCTCAATGACCGCTACCACGACATCGCTGGCGGCCCGCAGTGAACGCACCGGCAGGTATTCATAAATCGAATGAAAGTTATGGGCACCGGTAAAAATATTCGGGCAAGGTAGTCCTTTCTGCGATAACACTGCGCCATCATATCCACCACGCATGGCGACAGGTTGCGGGGTAATGCCACACTTCTGATACGCGCGTAACGCAATATCAATCGGATAGTGAGCATCGCCCTGCAAGCTATTGAACACATTGGCATAGCGATCGGTTAAATGGCAGACCACGCTGTTTTCTCCCCACAGCGCGCAGGTGCTGACGGCCAGCTGGCGGATATATGCCATACGCGCCTTATACCCCTCTTCGGTAAAATCCCGGATATCCAGCTTAAGTACCGTACGGGCACTGTTACCCTGAAGTTGTTTTACCCAGTAATACCCTTCGCGTCCTTCCGTATACTCAGGCGCCTCTCCTCCGGGCAGCATCGCAATAAACTTATGCGCCATCAGCAGAGAGTTCTTCAGCTTACCTTTGGCCGACATAGGGTGTGCGGACTGGCCGGTAAAGATGATTTCAGCATCACCCGCGTTCCAGTTCTCATAGACAAATTCTCCAATGCCGCAGCAGTCCAGGGTATAGCCAAAATCAGCCCCAAACGCCGCAACATCAAATGCTTTTGCACCTCGTAATCCCTGCTCTTCATCAGGAACAAAACCGACCTTCACCGGCCCATGCTTAATCTCCGGATGTGCGACAAGGTACTCCAGGGCATTCATAATCGCGGCGATGGCGGCTTTATCATCTGCCCCCAACAGACTGGTACCATCCGTCACCAGCAGGTCATCACCGATATAATTTTTCAGTTCTGGAAATTCACTTTCGCGCAGATAAATTTTTAGCTCCTGGTTCAGACACAAATCCCCACCGCTGTAGTGAAGACGTTGTGCTTTTGTGTCCGCAGTCTGTTCCGCACTGGTATCGAGATGACCAAAAAAGGAAACGACAGGGATCGCGTCGTCCGTATTTGCAGGTAATGTCGCTGTCACAATAGCGGTATCCCTGACCTCAATGTTTTCCATTCCTAATGCTTCAAGTTCTACTGCCAGCAGTTTTGCCAGTTCCATTTGACCAGGTGAAGAAGGCATTATCCCATTAGCACCATTTTCCCTTGAGGTCGTGGTATTGATTTTCGTGTAGTTAATAAAGCGTTCAACAATATCCATTCCAGGAGATCCTTTAATGTATCATTTACGAGGTACTGCAAGAGAAGACCTGCATACAGCGTGGGTTGAATAATCTGAGAACAAAATAAAATCAGCACTCATCCCAGAATGCTGACTTTATGGGCATTACGACAACGATTTATAAAAAGGAAGATAAAAAGCCAGTAATTATGCCAGTGATTAAAAGCTCCGTTCTGATTGATAAAATCATATTCCCTGTCTGTTTTTACTGCATTTTCCATGGTGTTAAGCTAACAGAAGTCATAAACGGTATTCGTATATCTAAGAGATAATAAAAATCATTTAGATTCTTGCACCCAATACCGACACAAGATATACCATCGCTATATTTTTTAATGAACGAATGCTGTAACAGCAAAATGCAACCGTTTGCACCTCTCTACAAATAGCCACTTAACGCACTAAAATCCGTGAACAAAATCACAATTATTTCAAAAGCGAGAATTAACATAACGCTGAAAAACAGGCAGTTATAAGAAAAATTATATAATACCGCTATAAATAAATATAAAATTACACTATTCACTATAAAATAGATTCATAGCGATACTATTTCAATAGTAACGTATGATTCAGAGAAAAAAATCTGTCGTCATCACTAATGTAAAACAACAAGAACAATAATATTAAATTATCTATTTATGACGACTATCAAAATAATATACAGAAAAAAAACCTCTCCCCTGAGAAGAGATACAGGGCAGAGGTAATACGGGTGTTAAGGACATTTTTATAGTTTTGATGATAACAGAAGAGCTTCTTGCAGGATTGAGTATACACACTTCATGACGTTAAGAAAATTCCTAAATAGAATTAAACACAAACACCATTAAAAATTCTTTTTATAATAAAGACCTGTTTATCAAATAAAACAAAATTAAGATAAGAAAAGATTAAATATCACTAATCTATAGTGTGACGCAAGTGAGACCAACTACACATCATTACGACCAATACCGCTACTGACGATGTCTGAAAATTCAATAAATTTAATACATTCATACACCGCTCAGCTAGCTGAGAGTTAAAAAATTATAAAATAAGCTAAACGCAATTTTTAGTCATAGATCACATTTTCCCAACAGGACGATTCCCCTACTTGTCCAGGCTGGTATGATTCAGCAGGTAAATATCTATCAACTCAACCCGAGGCTTTGATGCTGGAGAATGTAATCATCAGATAATCAGCTTACCGACCTTTTCAGGCCGGACTGGTTATCAATGCGCCGAAATCGAATGCGGACACCACTGTGTGTTTGCACGTTTTGCACATGATGATTAAACAGGTTTTCCAGTATGAATTTATCCCGTCAGGAACAACGTACCTTACACGTACTCGCCAAAGGTGGCCGTATTGCTCACGTCCGTGATGCATCAGGTCGTGTCACTTCCGTCGAATGCTATAGCCGCGAAGGGTTACTGCTCTGCGACTGCACGCTCGATGTATTCAAAAAGCTCAGAACGAAAAAACTGATCAAATCCGTCAATGGTCAGCCCTACCGCATCAATACCACTGGGCTGAACAACGTTCGCGCCCAACTGGATAATCGCTAAGGAGAGAGAGATGGATATCCCGAAGATTTTTACAATCAGCGAAAGCGCACATCGCATTCATAATCCGTTCACCGCGCAGAAATATGCAACGTTAGGTCAGGTTTTACGGATGACTCCAGGAACCCGCATCCTGGATCTCGGCAGCGGCTCTGGCGAGATGTTGTGCACCTGGGCACGCGATCATGGAATTTCCGGCGTTGGTATCGATATGAGCCAGTTATTCAGCGAGCAAGCCACCCTGCGGGCAAGTGAATTGGGCGTCACTGAGCACGTGCGTTTTATTCATGCCGATGCAACAGGTTATATCGCCGAAGAAAAATTCGATATTGCCGCCTGCATTGGTGCAACCTGGATTGCCGGCGGCGTTGCCGGAACGGTCAAACAGCTGGAACAAAGTCTCAAATCAGGCGGGATGCTGCTCATCGGCGAACCATACTGGCGCCAGATACCCGCAACGGAGGAGATCGCTAAGTCTTGCGGCGCGACTTCAGTGACTGATTTTCTCTCTCTGCCAGAACGCGTTTCGTCTTTCGACCAGCTCGGTTATGACGTGGTTGAAATGGTACTGGCGGACCAGGAGGGTTGGGACAGATACGAGGCGGCAAAATGGTTGACGATGCGCCGGTGGCTTGAGGCAAATCCGGACGATGAGTTTGCCGTCGAAGTCAGAGAGCAACTGAGAAGTTCACCAGCACGCCACGTTACCTTCACCCGGGAATATATCGGGTGGGGCGTGTTCGCACTCATGCGGAGGTAATATCTCCTGTCGGTATAGCCAGGCTGGTTATACCGACTTTTTCATCTCATCGTCGCTTACTTCATTAATACTTCAACAAATTTAGCTAACCATTGCGGATGCGCGGGCCATGCTGGTGCCGTCACCAGATTGCCATCAACGTGGGCCTGATCAATGCCAATATCGGCATAATGTCCACCGCTCAGACGGACCTCAGGCGCACAGGCCGGATAAGCGCTACAGGTCCGGTTTTCTAACACTCCCGCCGCCGCTAATAGTTGGGGCCCATGACAAACCGCAGCGATAGGTTTATCGGCAGTGTTGAAATCTTGCACCAGCTTAATGACATCTGGATTCAGTCGAAGATATTCCGGAGCACGCCCGCCGGGGATCAACAGAGCGTCGTAATCGGCGGCCCGCGCCTCGGCAAAATTCGCATTCAACGTAAAACGATGCCCCGGCTTTTCACTGTATGTCTGCGCCCCATCAAAATCGTGAATGGCGGTTTGAACGTAGTCACCCTGACTTTTCTCCGGACAGACGGCATCCACACGATGCCCAAGCATTTGCAAAGCCTGAAAAGGCACCATTGTTTCATAATCTTCGACATAATCTCCGACCAGCATCAGTATCTTCTTCATTCACATCCCCCACTCACGGTTATTAATGATGAGAAATAACGGCCATCTTTACTATAGTCCACACGGTTCATGGCATTAATAAATACAACAGAACAATCGGCCAGATCACAATCCGCGGCAAGGCCCGTCAGACGGGGCTTCAGAGCCAACGGTGTGACACATGTTCATGCTGATAAATATAAATTATATATAAATATATAGTTGAGAAATTTTAATAGTAGTCAATTTCACTCATAATATAAAACGAAGAGATTGCAACGAATATCTCCTATGATATATTCCGCATGAAACTTATCCGCAATCAATTCATTTGTTATTCAATATTTAAAATACGCAGAACATTAATTATCTATTATTATTTTATTCATCCAATATCAGATAAATATACGCAAAGGTTAATCCTATGATGACAAGACGTTCGTTCGTCTGGCAAGGTCTGGTGACTTCAACGAGTATGCTACTCGCCGGTATGACAGGCATCAGTTTTAGCCAATTTGCCCGCGCAACAGAGGACCGCCGCTGGCAAATGCCGGATGAAGGCGCACCGCATGCGGCAACCTGGATGGCGTTTGGTGCCAGTGCGGAGATCTGGGAGCCTCATCTGCTACCAGTGGTGCAGGAAAACCTGGCGCTAGTTGCTAAAACCATCGCCGCATTTGAACCCGTAAATATGTTGGTACGCGAAGAAGACGGCGAACTCGCCGCGCGTCTGTGCGGACCGTCGGTCAATCTTCTGGTTCACCCGATAGACGATCTGTGGATCCGCGACACCGGGCCGGTGTTTGTGAAAAGCGCCAGCGGTGCGCTCGGCGGTGTGGGATTTAATTTTAACGGCTGGGGCAATAAGCAAGAGCACGAACGTGATGCCGATGTGGCTGAATTCGTTACTGATTACGTTCATACCGAGTTCATCCGCTCGGCGCTGACTCTGGAAGGTGGCGGTATTGAGGTAGACGGCGAAGGCTCGGCGATTATTACCGAGAGCTGCGTGCTTAACTCCAACCGTAATCCCGGCGTCAGCAAAGCCGAATGCGAAGAAGAACTTAAGCGACTGCTAGGTCTGGAGAAAATCATCTGGTTGCCGGGTATTGCCGGCAAGGATATTACCGACGGCCATACAGATTTTTATGCCAGGTTCACGCATCCGGGTACGGTGGTGACAGGTCTTGAGCAGGATCCGTCGTCCTTTGATTACGCGATCACCCGACGTCATCTGGACATATTACGAGCCGCCACGGATGCCAAAGGCCGACGGTTGAAGGTCGTCACGCTGGAAGGACCTTCTACCATCCGCCAGACTTATGCGAGTGATGATTTTGCCGCAGGGTATATCAATTTTTATCTGTGTAATGATGCCGTCATTGCACCACAATTTGGCGATAAGCGCACCGATCGTAATACCCATGCTATTTTGCAGGAGCTGTTTATCGATCGTGAAATTATACAACTGAATATTGATGGCATTGCGGCTGGCGGCGGCGGCATTCACTGCGCGACACAGCAGCAACCTCGTTAATGATTAACAATTGAGTGTATTGTGGGAAGGTGGGGAAACTCACTTTCCCGCCAATATCATAATAATTCCTTTAGAAGGATGCCTGCATAGGTTAATTTTTAATAAACAAAGTGCTCAATTAACATTTATGAAATAAACACCATTAAAAAATAACATTTTAATAGCTTTTATCGATCTTTCGTGGTATTTATGATCTGCCAAACCTATCGATAAAATCTATCAAAAGATTTATATTGATCGTTTTTATCGATCGTCTATTCTGTCTTAAATAATGGCTACTGACGGAATTTTTATTATCAGCACAGCCATAAAGATTGTTCTTCCCTGCGTTGTGAAACACACGGAAATTATCGAGGGTTACCTTTAAAAAATTTACATAACATATTTTAGAATGGTTTTCAATTAGCGAAAACATCCAAAAATACACATTTCAAACCTCCAGTCTAACCTGTTTTAAGTAGATGACTTAAATCGAGAACGGTGATAACTCACTGAGAATTGCGAATGATGATATTGCTAAGAAAAACTGAAAATATAAATTTTATTAATACATTTAGAGACTATTTTTGTGTAGGCATCGCGTTTTTTGCATTACAGCTGATCGCTGGTCATCTCAGTAAGCAAGAGGATGTTGCGGGTATAACCCTGCATTTTTACGATCTCACTTTACCTCTTATTTCTGCACTGCTGGTTTTATACCGGCAAAAGGCGCTGCCAATTTTGGGTGCCTTTTTCTTGTATGCCCTTTACTCTTACTCTTTATCTTCGGTATTCACGCTAACGGCTCAGCTACTGGCTGCTCTCATTAGCCAGACACTCTACTTTTTCTCGACAGGTAAACGAGGCGCGGTTAGCTTTGGTCGTAGCCAGCTTACAACCCTGCGTATTGTCTGGCTCGTGTGTTGCAACGCCTTACTATTCATCTCGATTGATCACTGGCTCCAGTCGAACACTGCCTCTGTACCGATCACAAACCTTTTTACACTACAAACACTAATTAACTTACAGTGGTTGATGAACTCTTGCCTGACTGGCATCCCTTTTTGTTATCTGTTGCTTAGAAGCGTTCAAAACCCTGCATGGTGCATTTTATACATCAGACAAGTGAAGACGCTGATAAAATCCGGCCCTCCTATTCTGTATCAAGTATTATGGCTGGTGCTGTTACTCTGCATTATGTCCGCTTTGATCGTCATCAGAGAAGATATTCTTATATTTACAGACTATTCATTACTGTGGTTACTTCCAGTAATGCTGTGGGGAGTGATCTGCATTGGCCATGCTTTTATATCCCCTGTATGGGTAACAATGCTCATCCTGTTGGGATATTATATAAACAGTTATATTTCACCGGATAACTATAATAATTATTTACATAGTCTCGTGATTTCCTCCACGATAGTGTTTGTCTTTTCTCTTACGATTGTTGTTACCGGTGTACTTGTGGTCCGTAACCGAAAATATCTCCGCCGCCTCAAACAACTTTTTAGATCAGAGCCTAATACCGGACTGCCTAACTTTCAGGCCCTGCAAATGGACATCCGTAAACACGCAACAGAGTGCTTGTGTTACATCCGTTGTACAGAGTTGAATACGCTGGAGCAAACTCATGGAATAGAATTCCGTTTTGAATTTGTAAAAGCGCTAAGCGCATATGTACGTAAATTGATTAAGGATACAGGTAACATTTATTACGCACCAGGTCATGGAATAATTCTTCGCCTTAATACTGTCCCTGACATTCCTGCTCTTTACAAAGACCTAAACTCTTTTCGTTTTATCTGGAAGGATTACCAATTGGGACTATCTTGTGGTGTGGCATATACCACCGAGAAAAACCTGATTAAAAATTTATCACAAGCAATTAAACATCTTAATACCCAAAGCTACATCTCGTTAATGCAGGGACAACCGTTGTTACTCAGCCCGCAGGTGCCAGGTGATAAAATTGTCAGTCAGGCTGTCATTCGTCATATGTTGCAAAAAGCAATTGACAGAAAATCGTTTGAGCTTATGGCTCAACCCATCGTATCAACGATGCTGGTTGTTCAGCCTATCGTTTCAACTACGGGACTGACACGTTATCACGAGATACTTATTCGGATAAAAATGGTTGATGGTAAGTTAATCTTTCCAGACACCATCCTACCGGTTGCTCGCGAGGCAGGATTACTTCCTGCACTGGATATCACTGTTATTGAGCAAACATTTCGTTTTATACAGTCACGGCAGAAATCTGACCCGAACAGTCATTTCTCCATTAATCTGACACCTGACTCGCTTAATAAAATTGATTTTCTTGATAATGTTTTCACATTGTTTAGAAAATATTCCATCGCACCTAAACGTATAATTTTTGAAGTCATTGAATCAGATATCATTGACAACGCTAATGTCACTGATGTTCTGAGAGCATTACGTAAAGCCGGTTCTAAAATTGCTATTGATGATTTTGGCACAGGGGCGTCAAGCTATTCACGACTCAGAACATTAGACGCAGATATTCTGAAAATTGATGGCTCCTTCATCCGTAATATACTGACCGATGAATTTAGTCGATGCGCCGTCAGATCCTTCTGCGAAGTAGCAAAACTCAAAAACATGGAAGTAGTAGCTGAGTTTGTTGAAAATGAGGAAATTGAAAAGATGCTAATTACCATGGGTATTGGTTGGTTACAGGGATACCATATAGGGAAACCCGTTCCTATTGAGTTGGCTGAATTATAATAATAATTATATTCCTACATTGTTCCACTTACCGGCTCCCGTGCCGGTTTTTTTATTCCCTAAAGCAAGTGGTACATCATTTAAATCAGGTATGCCGCGACCGTTTGCCGCGACATACCGTATTTCATTTTTAACCCAACTCAACCAAACACATCGATCGATTCCGTTTCCATCACTCCCAAGCGCGCTCAGATTTCGCGGCGTCAAACTGCGGCGGCGGTTTACGAAAGCGTCCGGTCAGGTACGCGAGATACACCAGCCCGACGCCGGCCCATACCAGTCCCAGCGTCAGCGATGTCACTTCCAGATTCACCCACAGTACGGCTACCGTGGCGGCACCGACCATTGGCAATACCAGATAGTGCAACTTTTCCTGCCAGGTATGCTTACGTCCTTCACGACGCCAGAAGTGGTTAAACACGGACAGATTAACGAAGGTAAAGGCCACCAGCGCGCCAAAGTTAATCAGCGCCGTGGCGGTCACCAGATCAAAAAACAGGGCCGACAGCGCCACAATCCCGACCATGATGACGTTCAACGCGGGAGTACGCCATTTTGGATGGACATAACCAAAGTACTTCTCCGGGAAGACGTTATCGCGGCCCATCACATACAGCAGGCGAGAAACGCTGGCATGCGACGCCAGACCTGACGCCAGCGTATTCACAAAGGTGGTGCACAGAAAAATAGACTGGAACAACTTGCCGCCGACGTACAGCGCAATCTCCGGCAGCGCCGCATCCGGGTCTTTGAATCGGCTAATGTCCGGGAAGAACAGTTGCATAAAGAACGAGGCGGCAATGAAGATCAGTCCACCGTACAGCGCGGTAAGAAAAATGGCTTTTGGAATGGTGCGCGCAGCATCTGGCGTCTCTTCAGACAGAGTCGTTACCGCGTCAAAGCCGAGAAACGAGAAGCAGACTATGGTCGCCCCGGTGATAATCGGAATCAAATGCGCATTCTGACTGATAAACGGTTGCAACGACCAGACGGTCCCGACCCCTTCGCCTTTGTGCAGCCCCTGCACCACGAGGAAAATAAACACCACGATGATCGCCACCTGCACCAGGACAAACAGGGCATTGAAGTTCGCCACCAGGTTAACGCTTTTCAAATTGGCCGCGGTAAGGATCGCCACGAACAGCACCACCCAAATCCATGGCGCAACCCCCGGGAATAACGCGGAAAGGTAAATTTTCGCCAATAGTACGTTAATCATCGGCAGGAAAAGGTAGTCAAGCAGTGACGACCAGCCGACCATAAACCCCACATGCGGATTAATCGCTTTTTGCGCATAGGTATAGGCCGAACCGGCCTGCGGAAACTGGCGCACCAGCTTTCCGTAACTGATGGCGGTAAACAGTACGCCCGCCAGGGCCAGCAGGTAGGAGGCTGGAACATGGCCATTGCTGATACCCGAAACAATGCCAAAGGTGTCAAACACTGTCATCGGCGTGAGATAGGCCAGCCCCATCACCACTACCTGCCACAGCTTGAGAGATTTACGCAGCTGTGCTTTGCCCGGCTGGGCTGCAAGATCCACAGAAGAATTAGTCGACATAGCTTTCCTCCCCGCGACGAGCCCAGATCTGCGTTCGAAATGTGGGAACAGCAGACCTGGGTCGTATCGGGGTAGAAAGCCATAAGAAAGGCGTCAATGTTGCACGGCACAGATGCGGTCCGTACTTACTGCGGGAGCCATGGATGCTCACGCGGGGCTGGTTTTTAAACATTGGCATCATCACATTTCCTCGTCACAAACTCTGTCGGTTATCTGAAGACCCGTTGTCGCCCGCGCTCCATTACGCGACATCCGGGAAATGGCAGGTATTCCTGCAATTTTGACGGGCTGGCTCCGCTCAGCCCGCATGATGCGACTTCTTTTTAAATGACCTGTACGACTGTCAGGCGTTTTTCAACATCCACTCAATTTCAGTGTCGGTGATAAGACGTTCAAACTGGATTAATTCATCGTTTTTACAGGCGTGATACACGTGGCTAAAACGCTCACCCAATAATTCACGCAGATTGTCGTTTTGCATAAACTCCCACAGCGCATCGCTCTGGCGGATAGGAAACGGTAGCCCTTCCTGCTCCAGTCCGTTGCCTTCCACTTCTTCCTGCAGCGGCAGATCGTTATCCAGACCGTGAAGGATCCCCGCCAGGATGGTCGACATCACCAGATACGGGTTGGCATCCGCCCCTGCCACGCGATATTCAACCCGATGGTTATCACGATCGCCGCAGGGAATACGCAGCGCCACCGTACGGTTGTTATGCCCCCAGGAAGCCTGAGTCGGCACATACATACCCGGCTGGAAGCGGCGATAAGAGTTCACATTCGGCGCCAGCAGCGCCATTGATGCGGGCATCAGATCAATCATCCCGGCAAGCGCACGCTTAAGTAACATGGAATCATCGCCATTCGCATCGGCCAGCACGTTCTCGCCTTTATTATTCATAATGCTGATGTGGATATGCATCCCGCTACCGGCATGCTCCTCATAAGGCTTTGCCATAAACGTGGCATGCATCTTATGTTTCTCCGCCACCAGCCGTACCAGACGTTTCAACGCCAGCGCGTCATCGCAGGCGTCGAGCACGTTATCGGTATGGTAGAGGTTGATTTCAAACTGCCCAGGGGAGGCTTCAGCCACTGCGCCGTCAGCCGGGATCAGCTGTAAACGGGCCAGTTCATCGATATCGTTTAACACATCAGCAAAATGGTTCAGGTTATCAACCGAGTAAACCTGACTTTGGGTATTGCGATCGTCCGTACCCGGCGCGCACGGCGGCTGCAGATAACCTTCGGGATCGCGCTTACGATCGAGTAAATAGAACTCCAGCTCTACCGCTACGACGGGGAACAGACCGCGCTGGCGAAGTTTCTGCCAGAGTCGGTTCAGTACGTTCCGCGGCTCAACGTCAAAGGGAGCGCCATCTTCATCCAGCATCGTCAGCATCATCTGTGCAATAAATTCAGGATCGGCGGCCGAAGGGGTTAACGTGCCTGCCACCGGTACACAAGTCCGATCCGGTTCGCCAAGCTCCTGGCCTAATCCCGCCTCTTCGACCACATTGCCAAGAATATCCATCGCGAAAACAGATGCCGGGAAATAGCAGCCTTTCTCTAACTTATGCAATCCAGCAACCGGAAGGCGCTTACCGCGAAAACAACCATTAAGGTCGGTTAACAGCACATCCACATACTGCGTATTAGGATAGCGTTCCAGATACTGCTTAACTTCGCGCGCAAACGCGCTACTTCGTCTCTCTTCAGAATGCTGAACAAAATTCTCAACTTCTACGATATTGGTTTCCATGATTCACCGCCGTTGGCCTGGTAAGCTGCTCTGTGATTTGACTGTTAAATATAATGTCCACCATTCGACTCTGGATGCAAACAAATTGTTTGTCAAATGTTAAATTAAGTTTGCTAGAAGGTTATTCCGCTGCTAGATTGAGAAAATAATGAACGGAATTGCACAACAAGGAACCGTTTGGCAATAATTTATTCCAAAACGTGAGGTCGATCATGGGCAATATATTTGACAAGCCAGTTATTGGTGTAGTGATGTGTAGGAACAGGCTTAAGGGTCATGAGACCCAGACTCTGCAAGAAAAGTACCTGAATGCGGTATTAAATGCCGGTGGATTACCGATAGCGCTGCCCCATGCGCTCGCGGAACCAGAATTGCTGAACGCGCTGTTACCGAAACTGGATGGTATCTTCCTGCCAGGAAGCCCAAGCAATGTGCAGCCGCACCTCTATGGTGAAAATGGCGATGAGTCTGACGCCGATCCCGGGCGTGATCTTCTGAGCATGGCGCTAATTACCGCCGGGCTCGAAAGGCGCATTCCCATTTTCGCCATCTGCCGGGGCTTACAGGAATTAGTTGTCGCCACTGGCGGGACTCTGTATCGTCGCCTGTGCGATCACTCACAGTTCCTGGAACATCGTGAAGATGCGGAACTCCCGGTGGAGCAGCAATATGCGCCATCTCATGAAGTCCAGGTTCAACAGGGAGGATTGCTATCTCAGTTAATACCAGGTTGCAGCACGTTTTGGGTTAACTCCTTGCATGGTCAGGGCGCAAAAACCCTTGGCCCGCAGCTGCGCGTGGAAGCACGCTCGCAGGATGGATTAGTGGAAGCGGCCAGCGTCCATGACCATCCTTTCGCGCTCGGCGTGCAGTGGCACCCGGAATGGAACAGTAGCGAATACGCCCTGTCGCGTTTGTTACTTGAAGGTTTTATCACCGCTTGTCAGAACCACCTCGCTGAAAAACAGCGACTCTGACCACTACAGTTAAGGAAATGCAATTATGAGCGATGACGGCCTGGCGCCGGGTAAACGTTTGTCAGAGATCCGCCAGCAATTGGGTCTTTCGCAGCGTCGTGCCGCCGAACTGTCTGGGTTAACGCATAGCGCCATCAGCACCATAGAGCAGGATAAAGTCAGTCCTGCCATCAGTACGCTGCAAAAGCTATTGAAAGTATATGGGCTGTCGCTCTCCGAGTTCTTCGCGGAACCGGAAAAGCCTGACGAACCGCAGGTGGTTATCAATCAGGATGATTTGATTGAGATCGGGAGTCAGGGAGTATCCATGAAGCTGGTACACAACGGAAATCCGAATCGTACGCTGGCAATGATGTTTGAAACCTATCAGCCAGGCACGACAACCGGGGAGAGAATTAAACATCAGGGTGAAGAGATTGGCACAATACTGGAAGGTGAAGTGATACTGACCATCAACGGTCAAACGTATCCTCTTGTTGCAGGGCAAAGCTATGCCATTAACACCGGCATACCACACAGCTTCAGCAACACTTCGGCGGGGATCTGCCGCATCATCAGTGCCCACACTCCCACCACGTTCTAATAAGTAGCGGCCTGAGTTTCTCAGGCCTTCTTAAATAACGCGCATTAACAGGGTACATCCCTGGGGTATCGTGCAGCCTGATTTTGCCTGAAAAAGATCAGCAACGAACTTTATCTTATTGATATAAAAGGAGTAGCTATGAACTTTCAGAATCTTAAATATTGGCGTGAGAAAGCCAGCCATTATTCACCGGAAACCCGTTTATTTATTAACGGCGAATATTGTGCCGCCGCCGATAACGAAACCTTTATTACCCAGGATCCGGCAGGACAACGCCCGCTCGCCAAAGTCGCCCGCGGCAAAAAAGCGGATGTTGACCGCGCGGTCACCGCAGCCCGCACCGTGTTTGAACGCGGGGACTGGTCGCAGGCATCACCCGCAGAGCGCAAAGCGGTGCTGCACAAACTCGCCGATTTAATGGAGCAGCATCACGAGGAGCTGGCGCTACTGGAAACGCTCGACACCGGTAAACCGATTCGCCATAGCCTGCGTGATGATATTCCCGGCGCGGCACGCGCCATCCGTTGGTACGCCGAGGCGATAGATAAAGTCTATGGTGAAGTTGCCACTACCTCGGTGAACGATTTAGCGCTGATTGTCCGCGAACCGGTGGGCGTGATTGCGGCCATCGTGCCGTGGAATTTTCCCCTGCTGCTGGCCTGCTGGAAACTCGGCCCGGCTCTGGCTGCGGGTAACAGCGTGATCCTCAAGCCTTCCGAAAAATCACCGCTGACCGCGATTCGCCTGGCCGCACTGGCTAAAAAAGCAGGTTTGCCCGATGGCGTGCTCAGCGTTGTGAGCGGGTACGGTCACGAGGCGGGCCAGGCACTGTCGCTGCATCCGGATGTTGATGTGATCACCTTTACCGGCTCGACCCGCACCGGCAAGCAACTGCTCAAAGATGCTGGCGACAGCAACATGAAACGCGTCTGGCTGGAGGCCGGCGGTAAAAGTGCCAACATCGTATTTGCCGACTGCCCGGATCTGCCGAAAGCCGCCGCTAATGCAGCGGCAGGTATTTTCTATAACCAGGGCCAGGTTTGTATCGCCGGTACGCGTCTGCTGCTGGAAGAAAATATTGCCGACGAGTTTATCGCGCTTTTAAAAGAGCAGGCGAAAAACTGGCAGCCGGGCAACCCGCTGGATCCGGAAACCACGATGGGCACGCTTATCGACAACACGCATGCCGACACCGTACACAGTTTTATTCGCGACGGTGAAGCGCAAGGCACGCTGGCGCTGGATGGCCGCAGCCACGTACACCCGGCGGCCATCGGCCCGACTATTTTTGTCGACACCGCGCCGCAAGCCCACGTCAGCCGCGATGAGATTTTCGGGCCAGTACTGGTCATCACCCGTTTTAGCAGTGAAGCCGAAGCTCTGGCGCTGGCCAACGACAGCGACTACGGTCTGGGCGCCGCGGTCTGGACCCGCGATTTGTCGCGCGCGCACCGCATGAGTCGCCGCCTGAAGGCCGGTTCGGTCTTCGTGAATAACTACAACGACGGTGATATGACCGTGCCATTCGGCGGCTATAAGCAAAGCGGTAACGGACGCGATAAATCCCTGCATGCGCTGGAAAAATTTAGCGAATTAAAAACCATCTGGATCTCCCTGGAGTCTTAATCATGACTGAACATACCAGCAGTTATTACGCCGCAAGCGCCAATCAGTACGAACCGTTCCCGACCCTTAGCGAATCGGTAAGCTGTGATGTTTGCGTCGTGGGCGGTGGTTATACCGGACTCTCCTCCGCCCTGCATTTATCAGAAATGGGTTACGACGTGGTGCTACTGGAATCCGCACGAATTGGCTTCGGAGCCAGCGGGCGCAACGGTGGCCAGTTGGTGAACTCCTACAGTCGCGATATCGACGTCATTGAACGCACCTACGGCCCGGACGCCGCTAAAATGCTTGGCAGTATGATGTTTGAAGGCGGCAATATCATTCGCGAACGTATCAAACGTTATCAGATCGACTGCGACTATCGTCCTGGCGGGCTGTTTGTGGCCCTGAACCACAAACAGATGGAAACGCTGGAGGAGCAGAAATCGAACTGGGAACGCTACGGCAATACGCAGCTTGAACTGTTGGATAGCAGCGAAATTCGCCGCGAAGTCAGCAGCGATCGTTATGTCGGCGCGCTACTCGACCACAGCGGTGGTCATATTCATCCGCTAAACCTGGCGATTGGCGAGGCTAACGCCATTCGTCTGAACGGCGGGCGCGTGTTCGAACAGTCGCCAGTCACCCGTATTCAGCACACCAGCCCGGCAGTGGTCAGCACCGAAAAAGGTCAGGTTACGGCACGTTTTGTGATTGTCGCGGGCAACGCCTACCTCGGCGACAAACTGGAACCTGCGCTGGCAAAAAGCAGCATGCCGTGTGGCACGCAGGTGTTAACCACCGAACCGCTGTCGGCGGAGATGGCGCGCTCGCTGATCCCGAAAAACTACTGCGTTGAAGATTGTAACTACCTGCTGGATTACTACCGTCTGACCGGCGATAACCGCCTGCTGTACGGCGGCGGTGTAGTCTACGGCGCTCGCGATCCGGACGATATTGAGCGTCTGGTGATGCCGAAACTGCTGAAGACCTTCCCGCAATTGCAGGGGGTAAAAATTGATTACCGCTGGACCGGTAATTTCCTGTTAACGCTGTCGCGCATGCCGCAGTTCGGCCGTCTTGATACCAACATTTACTATATGCAGGGCTACAGCGGCCACGGCGTGACTTGTACCCACCTGGCAGGACGGCTGATTTCGGAACTGCTGCGCGGGGATGCCGAGCGTTTTGACGCTTTCGCCAAACTGCCGCATTACCCGTTCCCGGGAGGCCGCAGCCTGCGCATTCCGTTTACCGCCATGGGCGCGGCCTATTACAGCTTACGTGATCGCCTTGGGGTTTAAGTTCTTCCGCGATAAACCCGACGCACAGGGCGGTCCCCCCTGTGCGTTTTTTTATTGCCGAATAAGCGAAAAACAGATAACAGGCACGAAAATATCGCAATAGGACATAACCACACACTTTGCATTGTTTCTCCCCGCTAATCGGATAGGCTTTTTTAGATTATCGCTGGCGGCGTGCGCCAGAACTCAACGGGGGAAGAAACGCGTGTTATGAATACGAATAACGAGGAGACCTTTTATCAGGCGATGCGCCGCAAGGGCGTGAGCAGACGCAGTTTTCTTAAATATTGTAGCCTCGCGGCAACATCGCTAGGGTTGGGAGCCGGAATGACGCCCAGAATCGCCTGGGCGCTGGAAAACAAACCCCGGATCCCGGTCGTCTGGATCCACGGTCTGGAATGCACCTGCTGTACCGAATCATTTATCCGCTCCTCTCACCCACTCGCCAAAGACGTCATCCTCTCTCTGATTTCCCTTGATTACGACGACACACTGATGGCCGCCGCCGGAACACAGGCCGAAGAGGTCTTTGAAGACATTCTAAGCCGCTACCACGGCCGATACATTCTGGCCGTCGAAGGTAATCCTCCGCTGGGAGAGCAAGGGATGTTCTGCATTAGTGGCGGGCGACCGTTTATTGAAAAGCTTAAAAGAGCCGCCGCCGGTGCCAGCGCGATTATCGCCTGGGGCACCTGCGCCTCCTGGGGCTGCGTGCAGGCTGCCCGGCCTAACCCAACTCAGGCAACACCGATCGATAAAGTGATTACCGATAAGCCTATCGTGAAAGTGCCCGGTTGCCCGCCGATTCCAGACGTCATGAGCGCCATCATTACCTACATGGTGACCTTTGGAAGGCTGCCGGAACTCGATCGTCTGGGGCGTCCGCTGATGTTTTATGGTCAGCGTATTCATGACAAATGCTACCGCCGCGCCCACTTTGACGCCGGGGAGTTCGTTGAAAGTTGGGACGATGACGCTGCCCGCAAAGGCTATTGCCTGTACAAAATGGGCTGCAAGGGGCCAACCACCTATAACGCCTGTTCCACCACCCGCTGGAATGGCGGAGTTTCCTTCCCCATCCAGTCCGGCCACGGTTGTCTGGGATGTTCGGAGAACGGCTTCTGGGATCGCGGTTCGTTCTACAGCCGCGTGGTCGATATTCCACAGATGGGAACGCATTCTACCGCTGACACCGTGGGCCTCACCGCGCTTGGCGTAGTGGCGGCTGGTGTCGGCGTCCACGCAGTCGCCAGCGCCGTCAATCAACATAACCGCCACAAACAGCAGTTAACTAAAGCCGAACAACCGCAGCCGGACAAAGAGGATAACCAGGCATGAGCAACTCGTATCAAACCCAGGGATATACGTTAAACAATGCGGGTCGCCGCCTGGTTGTGGACCCCATAACCCGCATTGAAGGCCATATGCGTTGTGAAGTGAACATTGATGAGCAGAATATCATCACCAACGCGGTTTCCTGCGGCACCATGTTCCGCGGACTGGAGATCATTCTGCAGGGGCGCGACCCTCGCGATGCCTGGGCCTTTGTCGAACGTATTTGCGGAGTATGCACCGGCGTACATGCCCTGGCATCGGTGTATGCCATTGAAGATGCCATTGGCATCAAGGTGCCCGACAACGCCAACATCATTCGCAATATTATGCTGGCGACGCTGTGGTGCCACGACCATCTGGTGCACTTTTACCAGTTAGCCGGAATGGATTGGATTGACGTGCTGAATGCCCTGAAAGCAGATCCGCGCGCCACATCACAGCTGGCGCAAAGCCTTTCTGCCTGGCCGAAGTCCTCCCCTGGTTACTTTTTTGACGTCCAAAATCGCCTGAAGAAATTTGTCGACGGCGGTCAACTGGGGATTTTCCGCAACGGTTATTGGGGTCACCCGCAGTACAAACTGTCGCCTGAGGCTAACCTGATGGGCTTTGCCCATTATCTGGAAGCTCTCGATTTTCAGCGCGAGATCATCAAAATCCATACAGTGTTTGGCGGTAAGAACCCGCATCCTAACTGGATTGTCGGCGGTATGCCGTGCGCGATTAATATCGATCAGCGCGGCGCGGTTGGCGCAGTCGATATGGAACGCCTGAACCTGGTGCAGTCGATCATCACCCGCACCGCTGATTTCATCAACAACGTCATGGTGCCTGACGCGCTGGCTATCGGTCAGTTCAATAAGTCCTGGAGCCAGATTGGCACCGGGCTTTCTGATAAGTGCGTCTTGAGCTACGGCGCGTTCCCGGATATCGCCAATGACTTCAGCGCGAAGAGCCTGTTGATGCCAGGCGGCGCGGTGATTAACGGTGATTTTAAAAACGTGCTGCCAGTGGATCTGGCCGATCAGCAACAAATTCAGGAGTTTGTCGATCATGCCTGGTACCGTTATCCGGACGATCAATTAGGTCGTCACCCGTTCGAAGGGATTACTGAACCCTGGTATAACCCGGGCGATGTCAAAGGCAGCGATATTGATATCAAACAGCTCAACGAACAGGAACGCTATTCGTGGATTAAAGCCCCGCGCTGGCGCGGACACGCCATGGAAGTTGGACCACTGGCGCGCACGCTGATTGCCTATCACAAAGGGGATGCCGCCACGATTGAATCCGTCGATCGCATGATGTCTGCCCTCAAGCTGCCGCTTTCGGGTATGCAGTCGACGCTGGGGCGTATTCTGTGCCGCGCGCACGAAGCCCAGTGGGCCGTGAGCAAACTGCAATATTTCTTCGACAAGCTAATGACCAACCTGAAAAACGGTAATCTGGCGACCGCAAACACCGAAAAATGGGAGCCTGAAAGCTGGCCACAGCAGTGCCGCGGGATCGGTTTTACCGAAGCACCGCGCGGCGCGTTAGGTCACTGGGCATCGATTCGCGACGGGAAAATCGATCTCTATCAGTGTGTGGTGCCGACCACCTGGAATGCCAGCCCGCGCGATCCGAAGGGACAAATTGGTGCTTACGAGGCGGCGCTGATGGGCACCCAAATGGCGATACCGGATCAACCGCTGGAGATCCTACGCACCTTGCACAGCTTCGACCCCTGCCTGGCATGTTCAACCCACGTACTCGGCGACGACGGCAGCGAACTTATCGCCGTCCAGGTTCGCTAAGCGTTAAGGAACGGAACGATGACTGGAAAAACATCCCCACGCGTCGGGGAGGCGCGTGATACCGCTATCAGCCACTATGTGTTTGAAGCGCCTGTGCGCTTGTGGCACTGGCTGACGGTCGGCTGCATGTTGGTGTTGATGGTGACCGGATACTTCATTGGCCGACCGCTGCCGTCGGTCAGCGGTGAGGCCACTTATCTGTTCTATATGGGCGACATCCGGCTGATACATTTCTCCGCCGCCATGGTGTTCACGGTGATCCTGCTGATGCGCATTTACTGGGCCTTCGTCGGTAATCGCTATTCACGAGAACTTTTTATCGTGCCGGTCTGGCGGCGCAGCTGGTGGCGAGGCGCGTTTTCGGTCGTGCGCTGGTATCTGTTTCTGGAAAAAAAACCGGGAGATGATATCGGTCATAACCCCATCGCGCAGGTGGCGATGTGCGGTT
The DNA here is from genome assembly GCF_030336505.1 of Citrobacter sp. Cf116. Lineage (NCBI taxonomy): Bacteria > Pseudomonadati > Pseudomonadota > Gammaproteobacteria > Enterobacterales > Enterobacteriaceae > Citrobacter > Citrobacter sp. Cf116. Next base: position 849,796 of record NZ_JAOWEQ010000040.1, read on the forward strand.
ATTTCCTGCTCTCCGTTTTTATGATCCTCACCGGTTTTGCCTTATACAGCGAACATAGCCAGTACGCCATTTTTACCCCTTTCCGCTATGTGACGGAGTTTTTCTACTGGACCGGCGGGAACTCTCTCGATATCCACAGCTGGCATCGGTTGGGGATGTGGTTCATCGCCGCCTTCATCGTAGGCCATGTGTATATGGCGATTCGTGAGGACATCATGTCTGACGATACCGTCATCTCCACCATGGTCAATGGCTACCGTAGCCACAAATTTACCCGACGTCAGCACGACAAGGAGGCGTCATGAGCGAACCACACGTCATCGTGATGGGTCTAGGCAACCTGCTGTGGGCAGACGAAGGCTTTGGTATTCGCGTCGCCGAACGCCTGTACGCCCATTATCACTGGCCGGAATACGTTGAGATCGTCGACGGCGGCACGCAGGGGCTGAATCTGCTGGGCTACGTTGAGCAGGCCAGTCATCTGCTGCTGTTGGACGCCATCGACTACGGTCTCGCGCCGGGCACCCTGCAAACCTACGCCGGTGAAAAAGTCCCCAGTTACCTCAGCGCCAAAAAAATGAGTCTGCATCAGAACAGCTTCTCCGAAGTGCTGGCGCTGGCGGACATTCGCGGCCATCTGCCCCCGCACATCGCCCTTGTAGGACTTCAACCGGTACAGCTGGACGACTATGGCGGCAGCCTGACCGACATCGCGCGTGCTCAGCTTCCGGCGGCGGAGCAGGCCGCACTTACGCAACTGGCTGCGTGGGGGATTGTGCCACAGACCAACGATGAAACGCGTTGCCTGAACTATGAATGCCTGTCGATGGAAAACTATGAAGGCGTGCATATTCGCCAGTATCGCGTAACGCTGGAGAGATAAGCAACATGTTGAATGACAACCCTTTTCCTGCTCTATGGCAACGTATGCTGGCACGAGGCTGGCAGCCGCTAACCGCGCCCGAACTGGATGACTGGATAACCCACGTTCGCGACGGTGTGGTGTTACTCAGTAGCGATCCCCGCCGTACACCGGAAGTCAGCGATAATCCGGTGATGATTGCCGAGTTGCTCCGCGAGTTTCCTCAGTTTGACTGGCACATCGCCATGGCGGATCTCGAGCATAGCGAGGCGATTGGCGATCGTTATGGCGTATTCCGCTTCCCGGCCACACTGGTGTTTATCCACGGCGAACTGAGCGGCATTCTCAGCGGCATCCACCCGTGGGCCGATCTGCTCAACCTGATGCGCCCCTTAGTTGAACCACGCACGCCGCCGGAGTCTGAACGATGAGCGACACTTTTTTTCATCTGCTGGGGCCGGGAACGCAGCCGGACGATGACAGCTTCAGCATGAATCCCTTACCCCTCACCTGCCAGGTCAACAGCGACCCCAGCATGGCATCACTGGAAAACTGCCCGCACAGTCCGGCGGTGATGGCATTGTTAGCCGATGTGCGCCAGCAGCTCAGGAGGCGCATTCCCGCCAAACAGGACGTGCTGGGATGGGATCTATCCGCGCTCAACGCAGACGATCTCACGTTTTTGAATACGCTGCTCGGCGAAGGCGAAGTTTCAGTGCGCATCCAGCATGCTGACGGCAGAGCATGCGAGATCCAGGAGTCGATTTTCTGCGGTATCTGGCGGGTGCGTTGTCAGAATGACAACGGGCAGTGGGAGGAGCATCTGGAAGCAGGCAGCGCGCCGCGGGCACTGTGGCTGGCGGCAACGTTCAATACACTGCCGGACGACAGCCTGTTGCCCCCGCCGGTGGACGGGCTAATGAATGGCCTGACACTGGCTCAGGAACTGCTGGCGCACGTGCGCGATCCGGCCTTGCAACCCCATAGCATTAACCTCACACAACTGCCAATTAGCGATGCGGATCGCCTGTTTCTTGCTCGGTTATGTGGCGAAGGACACATCCAGATCCGCACTATCGGCTACGGCGAGAGCCAAATCGACGCCACGGCGCTGCGCCATGTCTGGCATGTGCGCTGTCTGGATACCCTGAAAGGGCTTCTGCTCGAAAGTTATGAGATCTGTCCATTACCGGAACTGGTGCAGGCTGCGCCGGAAGATCTTCGCGACTCGCTCCAGCGTCTGGATGAAGTCTGCGGCTGGCTGACATCTGGTCCACCGGTCTGACCCTCTCTCCCGGCCCGCATGCTTTTATGCTGCGGGTCTGGCGTTTTCTACCTTATCTATTCACTCTCTAATGCCTGATGGAGTTCGCATGTGGGACGTCATTGACTTATCGCGTTGGCAGTTTGCGCTGACCGCGCTGTACCATTTTCTGTTTGTTCCCCTGACGCTGGGGCTAATTTTTATGCTGGCCATCATGGAAACCATTTATGTGGTGACCGGCAAAACAGTCTACCGCGACATGACGCGTTTCTGGGGCAAGTTATTCGGGATTAACTTTGCGCTCGGCGTGGCAACCGGCCTGACCATGGAGTTTCAGTTCGGTACTAACTGGTCGCTCTATTCTAACTATGTGGGAGATATTTTTGGCGCGCCTCTGGCAATGGAAGCCCTGCTGGCCTTCTTCCTCGAATCCACGTTCGTTGGTCTGTTCTTCTTCGGCTGGCAACGCTTAACCAAATACCAACACCTGATGGTCACCTGGCTGGTCGCGTTTGGTTCCAATATCTCGGCCCTGTGGATCCTCAACGCCAACGGCTGGATGCAATATCCAACCGGCGCTCACTTTAATATTGATACCCTACGTATGGAGATGAGCAGCTTTAGCGAGCTGGTCTTTAACCCCATCAGCCAGGTGAAATTTGTGCATACCGTGATGTCCGGTTATGTCACCGGCGCCATGTTTGTTATGTCCATCAGCGCCTGGTATTTGCTGCGCGGTCGCAATCGCGAGTTCGCCCGGCGTTCCTTCGCGGTGGGTTCCGTTTTTGGCACGCTGGCTATCCTCGGCACTCTACAACTGGGTGACAGCTCAGCCTATGAGGTTGCCCAACGCCAGCCGGTAAAACTGGCGGCAATGGAAGGCGAATGGCAAACCGAACCGGCACCCGCGCCCTTTCATGTCATCGCCTGGCCGCAGCAGGAGCAAGAACGTAACGCCTTTGCTGTGAAGATACCGGCTCTGCTGGGCATCCTGGCCACGCACTCTTTAGACACGCCGGTTCCGGGGCTGAAAAATCTGATGGAGGATGCTCTCCCCCGCCTGCAACGAGGTCGGGAAGCGTGGCTGCTGATGCAGGAAATCGCCAAAGGTAACCGCACGCCTCAGGTACTGAACGCTTTTCACGCTGTGGAGAAAGATCTGGGTTACGGCATCCTGCTGGCGAACTACGCGCCTGATATGAACCATGTCACTCCGGAGCAATATCAGGCCGCACAACGCGGTGCGATCCCGCAAGTAGCACCGGTATTCTGGAGTTTTCGCATCATGATTGCATGCGGTTCACTTCTGCTGCTGGTGATGGCGATTGCCCTGATACAGACCTTACGCTGGCGTATCGACCAGCATCGCTGGGTACTGCACATGACGCTGTGGAGCCTGCCGCTACCGTGGATTGCCATTGAAGCCGGCTGGTTTATGACGGAGTTTGGCCGCCAGCCGTGGGCGATTCAGGATATTTTGCCGACCTGGTACGCCCACTCCGCGTTAAGCGCAGGCCAACTGGCCTTCTCCATGGGGCTAATTCTCACGCTTTACACCTTGTTTTTAATTGCCGAAGTCTACCTGATGCAGAAATACGCGCGCCTTGGCCCGGATGCAATGCATAACCAACAACCAGCGCAACAACAGGGATAAAGGAGATAATCATGTTGGATTATGAAACGTTACGGCTCATCTGGTGGCTGCTGATTGGCATCATCCTGGTGGCATTTATGGTCACCGACGGGTTTGATATGGGGGTTGGCTGCCTGTTGCCGCTGATCGCGCGTAACGATGATGAGCGTCGGGTACTAATCAATAGCGTCGGAGCGCACTGGGAAGGTAACCAGGTGTGGCTCATTCTGGCGGGCGGTGCATTATTCGCGGCCTGGCCGCGGGTCTATGCCGCGGCATTTTCAGGGTTTTATGTGGCGATGATTCTGGTGCTGTGCGCCCTTTTCTTTCGCCCGTTGGCCTTTGATTATCGTGGAAAAATAGCCAATGCACGCTGGCGCGCCATGTGGGATACCGGGTTGGTGATTGGCAGTCTGGTCCCTCCAGTTATCTTCGGTGTCGCGTTCGGCAACCTTTTTTTGGGCGTGCCTTTTATCTTCACACCACAGCTTCATGTGCAATACCTGGGCACCTTCTGGCAGTTACTCTCACCCTTTGCCCTGCTGTGCGGCGCATTAAGCCTGATGCTGGTTATTCTGCAAGGAGGCGTGTGGCTCCAGTTGAAGACCGACGGCATTCTTCACCAACGTGCGCTGTCTGCTACCCGCCGCAGCGCGATGCTGGTCGTGCTCTGCTTTCTGTTAGCCGGTTACTGGCTATGGACGGGGATCGATGGCTATGTGTTGCTAAGCCAGGATCCTAATGGTCCTTCCAACCCGCTATTAAAAGCAGTAACTACCTCGCCGGGCGCGTGGATGGCGCACTTTTATCAGTCACCACTGCTGTTAATTATTCCGCTGCTTGGCATGATTTTCCCGATGCTCGCGATCTATGCCTGCGGACAGCGTCGGGCCGTATGGGGATTTTTGTTTGCTTCACTGGGCCAGGCCTGCGTGATCTTCACCGCTGGAATCACCCTGTTTCCGTTTGTGATGCCTTCAAGCGCGTATCCGCTCTCCAGCCTGACGGTGTGGGACAGCACCTCCAGCCAGATGACTCTCAGTATCATGCTGGTTATTGTGCTGATTTTTCTACCGATCGTTCTGCTTTATACCGTGTGGAGTTATTACAAAATGCTCGGGCGCATCAATGTAGAAACGATCCGCCGCCACAACCACGAACTTTATTAAGGAGGACTGTACGATGTGGTATCTGTTTTGGTTTGTCGGCATTCTGCTGATGTGCGGACTCTCCACGCTGGCGCTGGTCTGGCTTGAGTCGCGGCAGAGATAATTCTACACGGGCGCTACGCTTTCTGGCTCCCCGGTTTATTCGGGGAGCTTTTTTATCCCCTTTCCATCAGCTCGCCAAGACGCCTAATCTGCCGTCCCTGATTATTGAAATTACGCTCATCGAGCCACATATCGTAGGCCGGTCGAAGTGACGGGTACTCACCGTCAATGATTGAGTACCATGCGGTATCTCGATTACGCCCCCGCGTGACGACAGCCTGACGAAATATGCCTTCAAAACTGAAGCCAAAGCGCTCCGCCGCCCCACGGGAAGGAGCATTGAGAGCATCGCATTTCCATTCAAAACGGCGATAGCCCAGATCCTCAAAAACGTACTTTAAAAGCAATGAGATGACTTCTGTTGAGATTCGCGAACGTTTCATGCGTACGGAGTAGGAAACATGGCCAACCTCGATCACGCCATTTGAGGTATCAATCCGCATCAGTGCAAACGTACCAACAGGTTTCATACTGGTTAAATCGATCACAGCAAAATGCATCGGATCGGTCTGTTCTTCCATCTTTTTTACATAATCCAGGAAGGTATCGAAGGTCTCAAAAGGCCCGACCGCCAGATATGTCCAGTCACGACAATCGTTTGCTTCGCAGTACGCTTCATACAACTCTTTTGCATGGCGTTCGGCGTTAATACGTTCAAGCTTACAATAGCGACCTGTAATTTGCTGAGCCTGTGGAAAGGGTGCGCCTTTCCAGTCAGACAAAGTCATACCAACGGGTTGATGAAATTGATTAAAGATGCCCGACATATCCATACCTCTTACAAAACAGGGCTAAACCAGCGCAGAGTATGATCAAACTGGGCAGTCCAAAAGAACCACAATGCGTGTTTTTAACAGATCCACACTATTTAATTGTACAAAAAACAGACACAACATTTTTACACGTAGCAAAAGAAACGTATTTACTGCATTAATGCTAAGAGCTGAATAAATTATAAGTTAAATAACCTGAGCCAGACGGCGAATCCCATCAACAATTGCCTCTACCGGATGATTTGCAAAACCAATCAAAATCCCCTGTCGTGAGACATCGCTCTGGTAATAACGACTTAGTGATAGTATTCCCATCCCTAGTAATCTGGCTTTCTCTTCAACTTCACTCCCAGTCATCCCATTTTGCAACCAACATACGATATGAACGCCAGAGTCTGAAGGTTGAATAATCATTTTATCAGCAAGATAGTATTGAATAGCATTGACCAACGCAGTTCTTCTTTCATAGCATGCTTTGCGAATTCGACGCACATGACTGGCATAGTGCCCCTCCTCAATAAAATTTGCCATCACTGCTTGTTCAAGATAGCTGGTACCGAGATCGGAATAATATTTGGTTACCATAATCTGTTCTTGTAAACTTGGCGGAACAACTAAAAAACCTAAACGGAATTCCGGGTACATCATTTTAGAAAATGTTCCGGCATAGATTACGCGTTGATTCTGATCTAATCCTTGCAGAGCTTGTAAAGAACGGTCGGCATAACGGAACTCACTATTATAATCATCTTCAAATATCCATGCCTGATTCGACTTCGCCCATTCCAGCAACTCAAAACGCCGGGATAAACTCAACGTTCCACTTAATGGATATTGATCCGACGGGACGACATAGGCCAGCCTGGCGTCAGGAAAATGATCAATACCATAGCGGACGTTCATTCCTTCGCTATCTACCGGTACCGGCCTCACCATAGCACCAACAGACATGAAGGTTCCGCGGGCGCCTTTGTAACCCGGGTCGTCCAGCCAAACGTCATTTCCTGCCGACAGCAATGCTCGTGCAGTAATGTTCAATGCCTGCTGAATACCATTTACGATGATTATTTGATCTTCGTTACAGTTCACTCCACGCGTTGTTTTAATGTAGCGGCAAACCGCTTTTCTCAAAGGAAGGTACCCGCAAGGATGAGTGTGAGCTCCCAGTTGATGCCGGGATTGTCTCCAGACTCGTTGCAGTAGCTTTCCCCATAACGCATGCGGGAAGAGATCCGTACACCCGACACCAACCGCAAATAGACGGTTCATGCAGCGCCCTTCATACTCATTTGACCATAAATCGCGAGCAGGATTATTTCGGCTGTGAACCTGATCATCAGGTGATACGACGTCCCCCAACGCCATCTCTGGATAGCTATTGCTGATACTCCGATCCGGAATATTATGTGAGACATATGTTCCAGACCCTTTACGAGTCAGGATATACCCTTCATCTAATAGCCGGTCATAACCGGCGATCGCTGAGTTTCGTGAAATTGACATCATTTCGGACAACGCCCTGGTTGACGGCATTTTTGTTCCTGGCGGCAATCGCCCTTCGAGGATGTGATCGCGGAGGATTTGGTAAACCTGCTCCTTAACCGCACCTTTTCCTAAAACAAATCCTTGAAATAAAGGCGCATTGTTTTTCTTCATTGTATTAACCTTTATACTAAAGTGGATCCTATCAATATATCGAAAGTGTCTCTTTACGAGAGTTTATAAAATTCTTAGTATCATCATACTAACACATTACTCGTATAAAATATCAGGATATATATGACTAACATGCATGCCGTTACTATTGAAAGTGCAGAACAAAAAGACTACGCCAGCTGGCTTCCTTTATGGATAAACTATCAAACATTTTACCGCACTATAATTTCAGATGAAGTAACAAAATTAACGTGGGAGCGTTTCTTTACCCCGAGCGAACCTGTTTATTGTGCTGTTGCAAAATATGATGGGAAAATAGTGGGACTGGTTCATTATCTCTTTCACCGCTCAACCTGGGCAAAATCAAACTATTGCTATCTCGAAGATTTATTTGTTAGCGAAGATGTACGCGGCCAACACATCGGTAAACAACTTATCGAATATGTCCAACAACAAGCCAAAAAACATCACGCGTCAAGATTATACTGGCATACGCATGAAACCAACCTCCGTGGGCAACGTCTGTATGACTGGGTGGCCAAAAAGAGCGGAATGATCGAATATCGTATGTAAGTGTAATAATACTCAGGATAGTATTGAATAATTAAACACTAAAAATAAGCCTCTGAGTATATCTACTCAGAGGATGTATCGGTGACAAATCCCCCCAACCTGAATAAGATAAGGAAAAAAACCAGCGATAAGCAAATTCTTAAGAATTAAAAAGGTAAAGAGCCAGCATGGCAACGATAAAGGATGTTGCAGAGTTAGCGGGAGTGTCCACCGCAACAGTTTCACGTGTTATTAATCAAACCGCATGGGTTGAACCCGTGACGCGTGAGCGTGTTGAAAAAGCCATGCGCGAACTGAACTATCATCGCAATGCCGCCGCTATTGCATTAGCGAAACGCAGCGGTGACATGCTCGGGTTATTGACCGGCAATCTTGCCGATCCCTTTTTTGCCAGGCTTGCACGAGGCGTAGAAGAAGTATCACGCCAGCAGCAATTTCGGCTGATGGTATGCAGCGGTGGCCACGATGAAGGAATGGAAAAATCAGGACTCGATTTCCTGATAAACCAGGGCTGTGAAGCTATTGTGGTCCATGCCAGTAGACTGTCTGAAAAGGAACTGTTGCGATATGCCGCTCATTTTCCTGCCATGGTGGTCGTAAATCGCTATATTGCCGGGATGGCCAATCGCTGCGTGTGGCTGGAAAATAGTCAAGCAGCTAAAACAGCCACGCTACACCTCCTGGAGCAAGGACACCGTTGTATTGCCTGCGTGACAAGTGACTTACCGATTATCGATCGCCGTGAGCGGCTGGAAGGTTATCGCCAGGCGCTGGCTGAATATGGTATTACGCCAGATAAAAATTGGGTGATTAGCGTGCCCTTTAATGAAGAAGGTGGCGAACGCGCTGCACATCAGCTGCTTAATTGCGGCATTCCTTTCACCGCAGCGGTGACGTTTAATGATGTGATGGCCGCCGGGATTATGCGCATCCTCCATCAGCAGGGAATTACACTTCCGCAACAGCTTTCGATCGTTGGATTTGATGATGTGGTGATGGCCCGCTATCTCTACCCTGCACTCACAACAATGCATTATCCCGTTGAGCGCATGGCTCGCTGCGCTTCGCAGCTGGCGATACAGCTTTTTAAGGGCGCAACTCAGCGTCCCAGCGTGAATAGTTTCACTGCAGAGCTGGTGATCCGCGATTCTGTTCTTCCCCCCTCTCTCTGAAATCAATGCGTAAATCGTCAAGCCCCTGAGTTGTGATCAACTTCAAATTTAGCGCCCTCATGTAATCGCTTACATGAGGGCCAATGAACGATCACAGTCAGACAAAAGAGTGTTCTCTACTCTTGAGCGACCTTACAGACTGGAGATTCATGAATGAATGCCTCTCAAAATCAGAAAAAAGCACTCTCATTTGGACTGGCAGTGATCCCTATTTTAGCCATGCTACTGCTGTTAATTATTGGCTACGGCATCATGGGGCTACGTATTGAGCCTTTATTGCTTTGTTCTGCTGCAGTCGCCGCGGGCATGGCCTGGTGGCAAGGGTATTGCTGGGAAGACATCATTAATTCGGTGGTGGATAAACTCGCCAAAGCAATGCCGGTTATCATGATTCTTATCTGTGTTGGCGGCCTGATTGGTACATGGATGTTCAGCGGCACCATCCCTTACATGGTGTACTGGGGACTTAAACTCATCAGCCCCGAATACATTCTCATCACCGCGTTCTTTTTGACCAGCGTCGTATCGGTGTGTACCGGAACCTCCTGGGGTTCCGCCGGAACGGTTGGCGTAGCGCTGATGGGGGTTGCCGCCGGACTGGATGTCTCATTGGCAGCAGCGGCAGGTGCCGTTGTTTCTGGCGCTTACTTCGGTGACAAGATATCGCAGCTGTCAGACTCCACCAACTTTGCGGCCATTGTCGCAGATACCACCCTTTTCGAGCATATCCAGCACTTATTGTGGACCACTATTCCCAGCTTTCTGCTTGCCGCTGTGGTTTATCTTATTGCGGGCCACAGCAATATGCTCGGCGAGGTCGCCACGCCGCAACGGGTTACCGATATTGTCAACGCTCTGGAGTCGCTATACCACTTCAATATCATTCTGATTTTGCCGCCGGTTATTGTGTTGTGGGGCGCGATTCGTAAAAAGCCGGTCATTCCTTTAATGCTGAGCGCATGCGTATTAGCCCTGATTCTGGGCGTTGTCATGCAAGGACTCAGCATCAAGCAGGGGCTGGATGCCTTTATAGATGGGTTCAACATTACTATGTTCCCGCAAGGGAGTGAGGGCATTATTGCTGATGTTCCGCGCCTGCTGAACCGTGGCGGAATGTTCTCAATGATGAGCACTATTCTTCTGGTATTTTGCGCATTTTCTTTTGCCGGTGCCTTAACGTTAACGGGCGCACTCAACATTATCATTAACCGCTTACTGACGGTCATTCACAGCGTCGGTCAGTTAATTGCGGCAACCATTGGTACCACCCTTCTTGTTACCGGAGCGACAAGCGACGGCAAGCTGGCTCTTCTGGTTCCAGCTGAATTATTTAAAGACGCATACCGCCGCATGGGACTGGATACCAAAAATCTGTCCCGCACAATTGAAGACGCTGGCACCGTCATTGAGCCGTTGTTGCCATGGACCGCCGCCGGAGTTTATATGGCCACAACATTAGGAGTGAGCACACTGGATTTATTGCCATGGGCGATTCAGTGCTATGCCGCAATCTTCTTCGCCTTGATTTACGGCTTCACGGGAATCGGTATTGCGAAGGCGCCATCAGTGACAGAAACAGAAAAAAATATTACGGCAACAGAATAGGGAGAGCATGTAATGGATTTTAATAAGATTATCGATCGCCACGATACCGCATCGCTGAAATGGGACTTTATGGCGCGATATTTCAGCGAGGATACACATCAACTGTTGCCAATGTGGGTGTCTGATTTTGACTTTACTTGCCCGCCCGCTGTTCAGGAGGCTTTAACTCACCGCGTCGGGCACGGTATTTTTGGTTACAGCGAACGGCCACAAAGCTACTTTGATTCATTAATCTCATGGCTCTCAACCCGGCATCAGCTGGAAATCAAGCAAGAGTGGATCTGCAGTATTGAAGGTGTTGTTCCGGGATTATCGCTACTCGTACAAATGCTGAGCCAACCCGGTGAAGGCGTAGTCGTTCAGGGGCCTTATTATGGCTCATTCGCTAAAATTATCTCTTTGAACGGCAGACAGTTGCTGGAAAATCCGTTGTATGAGGACCCGGCTACCGGTTATCAAATGGATTTTGCTCACCTGGAAATGTTATTCCGGACTGAACGTCCACCGTTGATGATTTTATGTAATCCGCATAACCCAACCGGCCGTTGTTGGTCTGCACAGGAGCTGGAACAGCTACTTACGCTGTGCGAAACCTATGATGTGACGTTGCTGTCTGATGAAATATGGGCAGATTTATTGCTTCCTGGAGAACAATTTACTTCAGTTCTGCATCTGGGAGAACGCTGGCATTCGCGTGTAATTTCAGCCACTTCAGCCAGTAAAACGTTTGGTTTGTCGACATTGCGTATTGCTAATTTTCTGATACCGGCACCGGCATTGCGTGAACACTTTTTACGCCGTCTGGATGCACATGGGCTGGATGTATTCAATGCGCTATCCGTCGAAGCGAGTACGGCAGCATGGCAACATGGTGCACCATGGTTAGACGAGTTACTTGGCTATCTGGCTGAAAATCGACGCTGGTTTATTCAACAAATTGATGAACATCTCCCGTGGGCTCGGGTTGTTCCTTCCCAGGCAACTTATCTACTGTGGATAGATTGCAAAGCGCTTGGACTGGATGATGAGCAGCTCAAATGGGTAATGCTTGATGTTGCCGGTATTGCGCCTTCAATGGGAAATAGCTTTGGTCCTGCTGGAAAAGGTTTTATCCGCCTGAACATGGGATGTCCACGCGCCTACCTCGAAAAAGCGGTAGAGGGGTTGAAGCGTATTGCATTTACATCTTGCTAAATCTGCTCAGTAAACGAATCGGCCCTGGCGCAGGGCCGCTCGATATTATCAGCCATTTTAATGAAAAACCAAGTGATATAGTACCAGTTAGCCACCAACAGACAGGGGCGTCTAAGCGCGTTTTTGCTATTACAAGCTAAAACGAGGATTCAGGCACTATTATTTTCATTCACTATCCTCTTGTTTCATTTTCATTAAAAAATGCAACACATTAGGATTATTATCCACAATATTTGTGAATTTTCTCAATAACCTTGAAGCATCTTTTTTTCGATTATGATTAACATACCAGGTATGGCATACACCGTATAACAATGCGCTTTTTAACTCAATGAATTCATCATCCATGCCAGGATGTTGATAAAGAAAATTATCCGTATAATCTTCTATTTCTTTAATTTCATGAATTTGTTTAACTGGTATATCAAGCAGTGAATTACTGGTTTTGATCATTTCTAACATTGAATAAAAAATCGTAGGCGATTGGTTTTGAAGAAAAACCTGATTTTTAAAGTCATCAATGATCTTTTCTTTTTCCTTAGTATCTTCGATAAAATATGTCAACTGCGCCAGGTGGCTCAATAAAGTCACATCATTTTCAGCGTCATTAGTTAGTTTCCATTTATCATAACTATTTTTGACATAAGCGCGTTGAAAACTCTCCTTATCTGGATAAGGATAATAAGGATGAAAGCTGAGTGCCTGCACTAAAAACCCAGCAGCGACGTCATCAGATAGTTCTGCACTATAAACATCTACGAAAGAAGCTGTAAGACCAGCCATCAAAAAGTTGAGCTCATCGTCTATAAAATGATATCTCCCTTTTAAATCAATGACCTCACTTCTTATCTTAACGACCAGGTTAGCCATGCCAATAGCATCCATTTCATCTTTTCGGGCACTTAGTGTACGGGCATTTATATCAATGAAGAGGATCTTAGCTATTATCTCTCGCTTTTGAGCATCAGTTAACTGTGATTGCGAAATAATTTTATCAAAAATCTGATTAAACCATCCACTCTCTAAATTAATGCTATGCGCATTGGGTGATAACAACTTCCCGTTCAAACTATAGTGGATTTTCTCTATTTTATTATCACGTGTAAACCCTACCAACGTTACGACTGAGCGAGAATTCGCTTCAGCCAAATTAATTATTTGCTGTTTAGAACGATGAGTCAAAAACAATGTCGGAAATTGCCAGTTCTCAACCGCAAACGGGGGCACAAATTGGAATGAAGGATTCTCTTTAGATGTGGCCCTTTTCCATGTCTCCTCCATCTGGTGAGTGATGTCATAAGCATTTTCATCTGTATTACTACTGTTCCACCCCCCATCTTTTTCATTATAGAAGCCAGAAATGCTTATCTGTGCAAATTCAGGATATGGTTGGTAGAAAATCGCACAACCCATTGCAAAAAACAACACAAGCAATGAGAAACAACTCGACTTGTTGGGATAACGTCTTTTTTTTCGATGATAAATTAATGTAGTTACTAGAATGACAACAGAACCACATATGAAAGGAATCTTCCATTCATTCAGAAAAAACAAAAAAGAGGAAAATTTAAAAAAAATCAGTGCTGGCAATCCCAAAAAGGTGAGAATATTTCCGGAAAAAGTAGCAACGTCCTGGAATTTCATGAGGGGCCTATCTTCTGGTAGATATTGAAGATAGATTAAAAAATACAGTGCAAGATGACAAGGATTTCTGCCAATAAGTTTATGTTAGTCGATTGTTTTTTCTAGGTAAATGTTCTTATTCATGTAAAATCACCCCATCCCTAAGTAAAATTGTGGTTTTCATGTAATTCGGAGATAAAACCTCCGTTCGCAGAATGGCGAGGACCAGCGATTACACGTCTTACAAAACTCTCACTCTGCATTGTTCAACTCATTGAAACAAATATATTGATCATCAGTTGCTACAATTTCGTCACATCCACAACGCGCAAAATTGCACATTAGTGTTGAACAAAGCAAAACACTGCAATAGTAACTTAATGATTTTACGAAAAAAGATGGTGCGATAATAGGAATGGAACCAAACTCACAAACTACTGATAAAGATGAATATTTCACATTTCGAATAATCACATGCCCCCAATAATGCCCCCACTATCACCGAAGCTCAAAAACACGCATAACATATGCACCAATGCCCCTATCATCCCGAATCTGGTTTTGGGCGAGCTTGTAGCTAATGGTATGCCATTTAGTAGAAGCATCTGGTCCGTTTAGAATTGAAGCACTTCAAGCTATAGCTATACCTCTACACTTCAAAGAAGATGAAATACGCCAGCGCTCTTCAAGTCCTATAGATTCTTCTTGCGATATCGCTCTATGTACGTATGTCCTCTGATTGCCGAGGCAAGATACTTCAATAGTTTTCTGGCAACTCAAAAGCGAGCACTCAAAATCCCCTGCAAAAGCTTTTTGCCATTACCTTGATGATTTAATGAAGGTAAGAACCTTATAGCTTCAAAAGGGATAAAGAGGTTGAAATCGCTTAAAAAATGATCAATTTTGTTGGGGGTTTGTTCGCTTTTGACTGGTCGGAGAAAGTGTAATGGGTGATGAAAGTCAGAAAAATCATAAAATTAGAGTCGCTCAGTATCTGAGGATGTCCACAGACCATCAACAATTCTCAATCGACAATCAGGCTCTTTATCTAAAAAAATATGCAGAAGATCACAATATGGTGATTGTAGAAACTTATGATGATGAAGGTAAAAGCGGAGTCTCCGCTTCAGGTAGAAAAAACTTCAACAGACTAATAGAAGATGTCGTTACAGGAAGAGTAAAAATAGAAGCTGTTCTTGTTTATGATGTCAGTCGGTTTGGTCGATGGCAAGATAATGATGAGGCAGGGCATTATAGTTATCTACTAAAATATCATGGGGTTAGGATTATTTATTGTGCTGAGAACTTACCAGATGAATCGCCTGAAATCCAAATGCTTACACTTCCTGCTCTTAGATATGCTGCTGGAGCTTTCAGTAGGAATCTTTCAGTAAAAGTTTTTGCGGGACACGTAAACCTTGTTAAAAGGGGATACTATCAGGGAGGAATACCAGGATATGGATTAAGAAGAAAGTTAATTGATAATAACAATAGACCAAAAATGATACTTTGTCCTGGTGAAAGAAAGAGCTTGCAAACTGACCGAGTAGTTCTTACCCCTGGTACAAAAAAAGAAATAAAGCTGGTAAAAAAGATATTTAATATGTTTATTTTTGATGGATTAAATGAATATCTTATCGCAACAAAACTAAACAGAGAGGGGTATACATATAGTGATAAAACAGAATGGAACAGGAGCAGAATACATTCAATTCTAATTAATATTCGCTACACAGGGAAATACACTTATAATCGTACTTCACAGAAATTGAACGCCCAAAGAATTCAGAATCCACAAGAAGAATGGATCGAATATGATTCATTTTTCAAGCCTATAATTTCACCAGAGAAATTTAGATTAGCTAAAGAAATTATTGACAATCGTTCAAAAAAAATGACCAATGAAGAAATACTTAATTTTTTGAAAAAAGTTCTCATTAAACATGGTAAAATTTCAGGTTTTATTATCGATGAAGATGATAATGGTCCGTCGAGTAGTGTCGTAGCAAGTCGTTTTGGTGGGCTTTTGAATGCCTATAAACTCATCAATTACACACCAGAAAGAGATTATCGATTTATAGAAATAAACTCAGCCTTAAGGATTAGACATGCCGACACTATTAAGACAATATGCAAGGAAATTACAAATAGTGAAGTAACAATATCTGAAAATAAACTCATCACGATCAATAAAAGCTTAACCTTTACCATAATACTTGCACGCTGTAGAAAAACCTCTACAGATAAATGCAGATGGATTGTGAGATTAGACAGAAGCATTAATTCTGACATCAACATAATTGTAAGGATGAATAGCCTTAATAGCGTCCCCCTTGATTACTATATCCTCCCTTCGATTGATTCATTTGAAAATGAATTAAACCTAAAAGAAAATAACAGCCTTCTCTTTGAGATGTATCGATTCGACGATATCAACATATTTTTTAAAATGCTTTCGACCAATAAAAAGGAAGTAGCTTAAATGAAAGATGATCAAATCCACATGATTAAGATATCCGACATAAAAGTAGTCATCCCACGTTCACGAAATAAACTTCGACATTCGGAAATTACTGAAAGTATCGACACAAGTGGACTGAGAAAGCCAATAACCGTACGTCGAATCGTGGACAAAAAGTATCAATTCGCTTTAATTTGTGGTCAAGGAAGGCTCGAATCATTGACAGCTTTAGGAGAAGAATTAACACCAGCAATCGTACTTGATATAGATGAAAACAAAGCCTACATAATGAGTCTGGTTGAAAATATGGCAAGAGTAGTTCCTCGTGCTGGTGAACAGTTCCAACGTATAAAGGAAATGACAGAGCAAGGATTAACCAATAAGGAAATATCTAACTCGACTGGATTATCATTACACTGGATAACAAGTCTGACAATGCTTATCAGTAAAGGTGAAAATAAATTATTATCCGCTGTAGAATCAGGAAGCATACCTATCTCGCTTGCTGTTGAGATTGCAAGAGTCGATTTTGAAGGTGGTCAGGAATTGTTAATTAAAGCATTTGATAAAGGTCTAATAAAACACAAAGATGTAGGAAAAATACGTGAGATACTTGACTCACGAGATGAAGGCTTGAAAGGATACCTAAATAATAACTTTGGGATAACAAAGAAAAAGAAAAAAATGACTACAGATGAATTAAAAAAAATCTATCAAGATAACATTTCTCAGCACAGAAAGATTAAAAACAAAGCAGAATACGTTGAGATGAATTTGTTGATAGCAAATCAAATCTTTAAAGAACTTGTCAATGATGAAGAGTTTTTACGGATATTAGATGAAGAAAGCCTAAATGAAGTAGTAAATATTATAGTTAAAAACACGACCAATTGAGGTGCAAAATGATTAAATATTGCTTTAGTGAAAAAACAATCACTTTCAAATTATCTGATCTTGTTCATACTAAAAAGCTGCCTACTAACTTCAAAAATAGTAAAAAATATTCCCAGATCAAAAGCACCATATCAGCGTTGGGACTTGTTGAACCGATATTAATTTACATCGATCAAAGTGATAAAACTGCTAAAATAATCGATGGACACCTTAGAGTCGAAGCACTAAAAGATATTGGGGAAGATAAAGCAAACTGCCTAATTTCAACTACATATGATACTTATACACCGAACAAAAAAGTTAACCGCATAACAATTATACAAATACAGAGAATGCTGAAAGAAGCTGTAAGAGTGGGAGTGCCTGAAGAAATGTTATGTACATCATTAAATATAAGTATAGATTCTCTAAGAACCAACATGTCCGTATTGAAAGGGATATGCCCTCAAGTAGTTGATTTATTTAATGATAAAGATATTCCCATAAATACTTTTAGAGTTTTAAAAAGAATGGTTCTTTTCAGACAAATAGAATGTGCTAATTTAATGATAAGGTTTGATAATTACTCAAAAATTTTTGCTGAGTCTCTATATCATAGTTCCTCCCCTGAGTTGTTAATTGACAAAACTAAAAATAATATAGATACAAAAACTGGTAATAGAAAAGCTATTGAACGACTTGAGAAAGAAATGGCTCAGGTTCATTTTGACACGCAATCAATACAAGAGAGTTATGGCTCAAATAGCTTGAAACTGACAATTCTCATTTCTCACATTAAAAAACTTCTTGAGAACCCTAAAATATTTCACTGGCTCCTTAGGAACAAAAATGAATACCTTAATGAACTGACTAAAATCTCTGACATTGATAAATTAAATTGAATCTTATTTTTTTTGGGGTTTACAAATTTTCTTTTTATAAATTGTGGGGTCTACATCTATCTTGCAGATCCTAACTTCGTATCCGAAATTAGAAATAGTTTTATTAAAATTCTTCAAATTTATCTTAGAAAACAAAGGCAAGTCATCCGGGAGGTTTTTACTTGTGGCAATCGCGAAAACTATTTTGTATTTCTGAGCCTCTGGCCTTAATGTATGGTCAGCTAATTTTATATGCGCTGGCAATTTTTCATTAAGCTTGCATCGAAATTCAGAATCGCTTATGAAAAGTTCAGAGCTTATAACTTGTATCCATACCCGATATTAAGAAAACCATCTCTAAACCTTATAGCAAAAGCTCTGCCAGAAAAAAAGTAAAGAATTCCGTTAAATATAGTAATTTTTTAGATTTAAACTTTACAAAACCTCGTTTTTTTGAAACTCAGTCAGTGAACTTATAAGGCCTATAAATTTATTTTCTTAATATTATTAAAAGTTAAAAGATCGATGTAGCAACATTCCTCTTAAGCAACATGCTTTCTTGAATTCTCTATAGTTAATTGAATCCATTCATCGATTTCGCTTTCGATAAAAGCAATAGCACGAATACCGATCTTTACAGGCTGTGGAAACCGATTTTGGCTGATAAGACGATAAATCCAAGCCTTACCAAATCCGGTTTTATTCATCACTTCTGACAGGCGGATAAGACGTGTGCATGGCTGATTCATGGTATTTCCCTCATCTATGTTGACGGAAATGAATATACGATTGAATCACCAGCAAAAAGAGCGACCTTCAGATCGCCAAGGGTATGGATATCAGTCTTTATCAGAATCCGCGATTTTCATCACGTCTGAAACTCTGATGTTTTTGAGATGACTGTTTTTGTTGATGAACAGATGGAACTGACGGATGAAAGGTATACTGGCTGCTTTTATCGCCAGTGGTCTGTCTGTGTCCCGAATTTGGTGATTGAGGCGGGTCTGTTCTTCATCATCATCGTCGGTGTAAAGGAGGCGTGAAAGTCGATCTTCTGATATGCGAACCTTGTGCAGGGTAGACCATACAAGGATGTCAATCATGGGTATGAGTCTGTAGTTGATGATTTTCTTGATGGTTCCATAGCCAAACCTGATCGAATCAGATGTATCGGCTTCAATGCCCCGTACTTTACGCCATTGAGGTAGCGCGGCTTTCAAAGATTCAGCTATTTCCTCATCAGTTCCATTCGCAAGGTCTATTTCGACCATGACAGTATCTCTGAACAGCTTAGGGAGAGCTTCGGATACAGGGCTATCGAGAAATTCACGGTTAACCGAATACTCATCACTTCCATCCCAGAAAAATAATGAATTCCGTAATCCAACGATGCTGAGCTGAGCCAGCCGTTCTGTCGTGGTCAAAAAGAAATGTGGGGGTTGGTAAAGGGTGTCCTCTCTCGTGAGGTATCCGAGATGTTGTTCTGTAATAAGAAACGGTTTTCCGCTGAAAATTCGGTCAATATAGAGGTTCACGGCTTTCGCTTCGAATTCCTCATGATAAGGCTTAAAGAACAGTGTCCTTGCAAGCAGCTCATGGTAAAGCTGTATGAGAGTCAGATCTTCAAATCCTCGATAGGTATTGATATCCAACCATTTTTTAACTTCTTTGGTGTGTTCCGTTGACCAGTTTCTCATGATTGCCATTTGGTGCCTTTGTTATTCCATTCAGAAATGGATAGTTGAACTCATCTGAGCGACCAGAAGCAATAATTATAAAAAATGCAGTCATAAAAAAGAGCTACGCTCTACCGAGACATAGCCCTTAGTTCAGCATCAGCTTCCTCTATGCACGTCGATTAAACGTCCCATGCATCACATTGCCACCATTCTCAAGGCTATCCATATAGTCAGCATACCATTGCAGCATCTCACGTCTGCCATCAAGATATTGCGCATGGTTATAGGTACCACGGATAGCATTCTTATCAAGATGCGCAAGCTGGGTTTCAATCCATGCGGTGTTGTAGCCTTGTTCATGAAGAACGGTGCTCATGGTATGACGGAATCCATGCCCCGTAACGCGGCCGGTATAGCCAATTCGCTTAAACACCTGATTGATACTGGCTTCGCTCATTGTTTTACTTGGATCATTACGACCGGGGAACATTAGATGAAAATTACCAGTCATTGCCCTGATTTTTTCAATAATTTCCAATGCCTGCACGGATAACGGAACAATATGAGGACGCCGCATTTTCATGCGTTCGGCAGAAATTTCCCATAACCCTTTATCAGTATAAATTTCAGACCATAACGCACCACGTAATTCACCCGTTCGAACACCAGTGATGATCATTAGTCGGGCGGCTAACACTACCAACTCACTACCAGAGTAGCCAGCAAGGGCTTTAAAAAAGGCTGGAAGCTCCTCAATGGTCAGGAATGGATAATGTTTAGACTCATGCCCCTGCATAGCACTGGTGAGATCTGGTGCGGGGTTATACTCGGCTCTGCCTGTAACTATGGCGTAGCGAAACACTTCACCACACCGCTGACGTACTTTCTTAGCTTTCTCAGTCGCACCTCGCTCTTCCATCTTTTTAAGCACGTTAAGCAATTCCAACGGCTTGATGTCTGCAACAGGACGTTGACCGATGAACGGGAAGACATCTTTGTTGAAGGCTTCAAGAATGTCAGAGGCATATCCCGCAGACCATTTCTTCACTTTCATGTTGTGCCATTCGAGCGCAATTTGCTGAAAGGTGTTTTTTACTTCTTCGATTTGGGCTAGTTTGCTTTCTTTCTTAAACGCACTCGGATCAACGCCATTAACCAGCAGCTTTTTAGCATCATCTCTTTTGCTTCTGGCATCAGCTAAGGTAATGGTCGGGTAAACACCAAACACCACACGTTTTTCTTTACCTGCGATACGGTATTTCATGCGCCAGCTTTTGGTGCCGTTAGGGAACACCTCCAGATACATGCCCCCACCATCTGCTAACTTATAGGGTTTATCTTTAGGCTTGGCAGTCTCGACCTGTCTGGCATTGAGCTTCATTTGGGGGCATCTCCTCTAGACCGAATACAACATGCCCCCACCGATGCCCCCAACTCACCGTAGATTTTCGTGAACGTGAGTAGACGAGCAGAAACAACAAGGGCCGTGAAACGGCGTATTATAAGGATTTAAAGGGTGTTTGAGTAGACTTAGGGAGACGTTAAAATAGGTAGGATGGTGCCGATAATAGGAGTCGAACCTACGACCTTCGCATTACGAATGCGCTGCTCTACCAACTGAGCTATATCGGCCCTGAAAAGGATATGTCCACGAATGTGAACACGGGGTAGAAGGTTAAAACTAACCGGGCGACGCGTCAATGGCCTTGTGAATCAAACGCCTATTTTTGCATCACCCGGTTTCAATTACGCACGAATCGTGTCGTCACCGAAGCCAACCCATTTGTATGTAGTCAGTGCTTCCAGCCCCATTGGGCCACGCGCGTGCAGTTTTTGCGTACTTACCGCCACTTCCGCACCCAGTCCAAACTGGCCGCCATCGGTAAAACGCGTAGAAGCATTAACGTACACAGCGGAAGAATCGACTTCATTCACAAAACGATCGGCGTTGCGTAGCGTACGCGTCAGGATCGCATCGGAATGCTGGGTACCATGCTCGCGGATGTGGGCGATGGCATCATCCAGACTGGTGACGATTTTCACGTTCAAATCCAGCGACAGAAACTCGTCGTCATACTCTTCAGCTTTCACCGCAACCACATTAGCAGGTCCTGCCTTCAATGTAGCCAGCGCCATTTCGTCTCCGTGCAGAGTGACGCCGCTTTGTGCCATCTGCTGGCTCAATGCTGGCAGAAAACGCGCGGCGATATCCTGATGCACCAGCAGAGTTTCTACGGTGTTGCAGGTGCTCGGACGCTGGGTTTTGGCGTTGACGATAATCTTCAGGGCCGGGGCGATCTCCGCGCTATCATCAACATAGATATGACATACGCCAATGCCGCCGGTGATGACCGGGATAGTCGACTGCTCACGACACAGCTTGTGCAGGCCCGCGCCACCGCGAGGGATCAGCATATCGATGTACTTATCCATCCGTAGCATCTCAGCGACCAGTGCGCGGTCCGGGTTATCAATCGACTGTACGGCAGCCGCGGGTAAACCGCAGGCTTCCAGCGCCTTTTGGATAACCGCTACGGTGGCGGCGTTCGTCCGGTAGGTCTCTTTCCCACCACGCAGGATCGCGGCATTGCCGGTTTTCAGGCACAGGGAGGCAACGTCAACGGTGACGTTTGGGCGCGCTTCATAAATTACGCCAATCACGCCCAGCGGGACGCGACGACGCTCCAGACGCAGACCGCTGTCCAGCAGCCCACCGTCAATCACCTGCCCGACCGGGTCGGCGAGATTACACACCTGGCGTACATCGTCAGCAATCGCTTTCAGACGCGCTGGCGTCAGAGCGAGGCGGTCGAGCATCGCATCGCTCAGGCCGTTGGCTCGCGCCTGCTCAACATCTTGTACGTTCGCGCTGAGGATGCTTTCGGTTTGCGCTTCCAGCTCATCAGCAATGGTTTCCAGTACGCGATTTTTTTCGCGACTGGAGAGCAGCGCCAGCTTATATGACGCGGCTTTGGCAGCAATGCCCATTTTTTCCAGCATATGCCTGTTCCTTAACGGGTGATCATGTCGTCACGATGGACAGCAACCGGGCCGTATTCGTAGCCCAGGATGGTGTCGATCTGTTGTGAGTGATGTCCGGCAATACGGCGCAGCGCATCGCTGTTATAGCGGGTGACGCCGTGGGCAATATCGCGCCCTTCGAGATTGCAGATGCGGATCACTTCACCACGAGAGAAGTTGCCTGTCACGCTTTTAATGCCTTTTGGCAGTAATGAGCTGCCGCGTTCCAGAATCGCTGCGGTAGCGCCCTCATCAACAGTAATTTCTCCGGCAGGCGGCGCGCCGAAGATCCAGCGTTTACGGTTCTCCAGTGGAGATGCCTGTGCATGAAAACGCGTCCCAACGGAAACGCCTTCCATCACGTCGCCAATGACGCCCGGTTTGCTGCCTGCGGCAATTATGGTGTCGATCCCGGCGCGGCACGCGACATCGGCGGCCTGCAGTTTAGTCCCCATACCGCCGGTTCCCAGACCCGAGACGCTGTCTCCGGCAATGGCGCGCAGCGCATCATCAATACCGTGCACGTCTTTGATCAGCTCCGCCTGCGGATTAGTGCGCGGATCGGCGGTGAACAGCCCCTGCTGATCGGTCAACAGCAGCAGCTTATCGGCTCCAGCCAGAATTGCCGCCAGCGCTGAGAGGTTGTCGTTATCACCCACTTTAATTTCAGCGGTCGCCACCGCATCGTTCTCATTAATGACCGGAACGATGTTGTTATCCAGCAGCGCACGCAGCGTATCGCGGGCATTGAGGAAGCGCTCTCTGTCTTCCATATCCGCACGCGTCAGCAGCATCTGCCCGATATGAATACCGTAAATCGAGAAAAGCTGTTCCCATAGTTGAATCAGTCGGCTCTGCCCTACCGCTGCCAACAGCTGTTTCGAGGCTATCGTTGCCGGGAGTTCAGGGTAACCAAGATGCTCACGTCCGGCGGCAATCGCGCCTGAGGTAACAATAACAATACGATGCCCTGCGGCATGGAGCTGCGCGCACTGGCGAACCAGTTCTACGATGTGGGCGCGGTTCAGGCGGCGGGATCCGCCCGTTAACACACTGGTGCCAAGTTTTACCACCAGCGTCTGGCTGTCACTCATGATTCTCTGCCATTCAAAATTGGGGAAAATGATATCAAACGAACGTTTTAGCAGGACTGGCCCCGGTTGCCAACAACCAGCGCACAAAGCATGAAATTT
Source organism: Citrobacter sp. Cf116 (assembly GCF_030336505.1). Classification (NCBI taxonomy): domain Bacteria; kingdom Pseudomonadati; phylum Pseudomonadota; class Gammaproteobacteria; order Enterobacterales; family Enterobacteriaceae; genus Citrobacter; species Citrobacter sp. Cf116. The sequence goes on from NZ_JAOWEQ010000040.1 coordinate 873,530, forward strand.
TATTGCGCAGGATCAGCAAGCGTAGCGGCAGATTTTGACGCATTTATTACAGAAACAAAAAAACATCCTTTTTTAAAAATATTCTTACTTTGTCATAAAACGTTCATTGCCAGACGTTAAAAACCCTCCTGTCTTTTAACGGGGGATCACACCCAGTGAATATTAGCGCGTACTTTTAATCAGGAATGAAAATGAAAAAGAGCACTCTGGCATTAGTGGTGATGGGAATTGTTGCGTCGGCATCCGTACAGGCAGCGGAAGTGTATAACAAGAACGGTAATAAGCTGGACTTATACGGCAAAGTAAAAGCCATGCATTACATGACGGATTATGACAGCAAAGATGGTGACCAAAGCTATATCCGTTTAGGTTTTAAAGGCGAAACGCAAATTAACGATCAACTGACCGGTTATGGTCGTTGGGAGGCTGAATTCGCCGGCAATAAAGCTGAAAGCGATTCTAACCAACAAAAAACACGTCTGGCCTTCGCTGGTGTGAAATTAAAAGATTTTGGCTCATTTGATTATGGTCGTAACCTGGGTGCGCTGTATGACGTGGAAGCATGGACCGATATGTTCCCGGAATTCGGCGGCGACTCCTCCGCACAGACCGATAACTTTATGACCAAACGTGCCAGCGGCCTGGCAACTTACCGTAACACCGACTTCTTCGGCGTCGTGGATGGCCTGGATCTGACCCTGCAATATCAGGGTAAAAACCAGGACCGCGATGTGAAAAAACAGAACGGCGACGGTTTTGGTACTTCCGTTACCTATGACTTTGGCGGCAGCGATTTTGCGGTGAGCGGCGCTTATACCAACTCCGATCGTACTAACCAGCAGAATCTGCAAACTCGCGGTACAGGCGATAAAGCAGAAGCCTGGGCAACTGGCTTAAAATATGATGCTAACGATATTTATATTGCAACGTTCTATTCTGAAACGCGCAATATGACGCCAATTTCCGGTGGCTTTGCTAATAAAACACAGAACTTCGAAGCGGTCGTTCAGTACCAGTTTGACTTTGGTCTGCGTCCGTCACTGGGTTATGTGCTGTCTAAAGGGAAAGATATTGAAGGCGTCGGCAATGAAGATCTGGTGAATTATATTGATCTCGGCGCAACGTACTATTTCAACAAAAATATGTCCGCGTTTGTCGATTATAAAATCAACCAGCTCGATAGCGATAATAAGCTGGGCATCAACGATGATAATATCGTTGCCGTCGGTATGGTCTACCAGTTTTGATATAGCATAAAAAAGCCGGATGGGGTTGCGCCGCCATCCGGCTTTTCACTGTTCATTATGCCGTTAACTTAACCGGTTCATCCTTAAAGTCGTCAGCAGGTTCCAGCGCCAGATTCAGCGTCGTTAACAAGCCAAGTAATTTTTCATGGAATTCACGTAAGGTGTATTCCAGTCGCTCTACCACTTCAGTCTCTTTCACCGGCACCGCAGTCCAGTTACCGTCTTTATCAAACAAACCAAACTGATAACTATACGTGAAGCGTTTTTCCTGCGCCTCCAGTTCCATCCACCAGCCCCAGAACTCGCGTTTCTCAGGGGCGGGTTTCACGTTGACGCAAACAGCCAGACAATCGAAAAAAAATCGATTATCTTCGCACTGCCCTTCCCGGATGTACGGGCCAAGCGCGGTGAATTTCTTGATCAATCTACTTTTCGGATGCCCACTCGGTAACGTCATTACGATCTCCTTAGGTGAAGCACCTGTTTTACCAAATCGATAAAATTTAGCAAACTTTTAACACAATCTCTGATTGATCCAACTGGTTATTTCCTGCAACCCTTTGTCAAAATTGCGATACACCGGATTGAAGGGGATCTCCAGTAGCTTACCGTCTGAGGATGAAGATGTGATTAAACGTGACTCTTCTTCCGGGCTAAACGGGTCGTTCTTCCAGAACCCCGAAAGCATTGGCGTCGGGCAGCGTCGCCCCAGCAGGCCCTGCACTTTTAATGAATAGCGATTAAGCTCAACGCGCAGCGCTTCATCGGAGGCGTCATGCATCCCCAGGCGGCTAGCCAGTACATCAAGATACATTTCCGGGACGCTCGCCTGACGTTGCGGGTCACTGAGCAGCGCATGAACCACTGGTCCCAGACAGGCCACCGCCTTCAGGCGTGATGATTCCAGATATGCCAGACGTACCGCTACGTTAGCGCCAAAGCGGAAACCAAAGGCCGCCACGCGAGTGTGATCCACCCAGGGAACATTAGGCAGCGCTTTTAATACGTGCTGATGCAGCAGGCTGGAATCCTGAGTCAGTTTCCATTTTGATGAGAACCCAACCGACGGCATATCCAGCGTCAGCATGGCAATGCCATGTGGAGCAAAGTAGCGCTCATACAGACTGTAATAATCCGTTTGCATGGAATCGAGGCCACCGCACATCAGCACCGTCGGGAACGGACCGTCGCCTTTTGGCATATGCAGGAATCCAGTGATTGGCGCGCCGCCGGTAACGGCAAATTCCATCTCGCGCAATGTCCCCGGCAGTCGCTGCGCGGCCTCTTCATAGGCGCGATTGGCCAAAGCCTGTGCCTGTTCTGCCAGCTCATCGCCTTTCAGGTGTGGGTAAGCGGCAATGTTGTACAACGTAGACGCATGCAGCCAGTGGCGTCCGCTCACCTGCGGATCCTCTTCCATAGACGCTTTCTGTTGCCAGACCATCGCCTGCTTCGCCCACTCATAGATCCAGTTCCCACCGCGATAGCCGATAACCGTATCGTAGAGTTCTTTATCCGTACGCTCGGCTTCGCTCATCACGATACGTGCCTGCACCTCAAGGATTTCACGCGGGTCGACGCCACGCCAGATCCACATCAGACGATTCACCATGCGATACCAGTGGGGAATGGTTTTACCATCCAGGGCAGATTGTACGGACGGCTGCGCGCCGTGATTAAAACGACGAACCAGCGTTGACGTTTCAGGGTGTTTGAAGCGGGGTTTAAACAGGACTTCGCTGAGGTTAGCCTGTGACATGATTGCAGCCTCCATGAGTACTCACTAAGGCATAGTGTAACCTGACACTGCACAAAAAGAACAACGCCCGGCAGTTGCCAGGCGTTGAAAACTTTTTAGATTAGCGACCAGAGATCGGCGGGACGAACACCACGCCCATATCCCACGGCTGTTCAATCCAGGTATCCTGAGGGATATCAACAACATAATCATTCACCAGCGGGCGACCTGCCGGCTTAGCGAAGATAGTAACGAAATGCGCTTTAGGATACATTTCGCGGATCGCAACGGCGGTACCACCGGTGTCAACCAGGTCATCGATTACGATGAAACCTTCACCGTCGCCTTCGGCACGTTTCAGCACTTTCAGTTCGCGCTGGTTGTCGTGATCGTAGCTGGAGATGCATACGGTATCGACATGACGAATACCCAATTCACGCGCCAGCAATGCGCCCGGTACCAGACCACCACGGCTAACGGCAATAATGCCTTTCCATTGTTCAGAAGGCATCAGGCGGCTTGCCAGTTTACGTGCATGGATCTGCAACATGTCCCAGGTGACGACGTATTTTTCGCTCATGTGAAGTGTCCCAGCCTGTTTATCTACGGCTTAAAAAGTGTTCGAGGGGGAAATAGGTTGCGCGAGATTATAGAGATCTGACGCACTAAAAACCAGTGTTTCGCGGAATCCGCGCCTCTTTTTGCATGCTTTATGCTAGCTGTCAGCGGAGAAAGTGGTATTCTCAATCGCATCGCGCAAGCCTGACTTGTGATGTTTTTAATTCTGCTAACCCCGTGGCCTGCAAGCAAGTTTTGTAGGACATCGCCAAGGAGACTCAACGTGTCTGAACTGTCTCAATTATCCCCGCAACCGCTATGGGATATTTTTGCCAAAATCTGTTCTATTCCTCATCCGTCCTATCATGAAGAGCAGCTCGCTGAACACATTCTGAGCTGGGCCCAGGAAAAAGGTTTCCACGTCGAGCGCGATCAAGTCGGTAATATCCTGATTCGCAAACCCGCTACCGCAGGCATGGAAAACCGTAAACCGGTCGTTCTGCAGGCGCACCTGGATATGGTCCCGCAGAAAAACAACGACACCGTGCACGACTTCACCAAAGATCCTATCCAACCTTATATTGATGGCGAATGGGTAAAAGCCCGTGGCACCACGCTGGGTGCGGATAACGGTATCGGTATGGCGTCTGCGCTGGCCGTTCTGGCTGATGACAGCGTGGTACATGGTCCTCTGGAAGTGCTGCTGACCATGACCGAAGAAGCAGGTATGGATGGCGCGTTTGGTCTGCAGGCTAACTGGTTGCAGGCAGATATCCTGATCAACACCGACTCAGAAGAAGAAGGTGAGATCTACATGGGTTGCGCAGGCGGTATCGACTTTACCTCTAACCTGCCGCTGTCCCGTGAAGCAATCCCTGCTGGCTTCCAGAGCTTTAAGCTGACGTTAAAAGGCCTGAAAGGCGGCCACTCCGGCGGCGAAATCCACGTTGGTCTCGGTAACGCGAACAAGCTGCTGGTACGCTTCCTGGCGGGCCACGCTGAAGAGCTGGATCTGCGTCTGGTTGATTTCAACGGCGGTACGCTGCGTAACGCAATTCCGCGTGAAGCCTTTGCCACCCTGGCCGTGGCTGCAGATAAAGTTGATGCGTTAAAAGCGCTGGTCAACACCTATCAGGAAATCCTGAAAAACGAACTGGAAGCCAAAGAGAAGAACCTGGCTCTGCTGCTGGATGCCGTTACTCAAGACAAAGCCGCGCTGACCGCTGAGTCTCGCGACAGCTTTGTGCGTCTGCTGAACGCCACCCCGAACGGTGTTATCCGCAACTCCGACGTCGCCAAAGGCGTGGTAGAAACTTCCCTGAACGTCGGCGTTGTAACCATGACTGACGACAACGTTGAAATTCACTGCCTCATCCGTTCTCTGATCGACAGCGGTAAAGACTACGTGGTGAGCATGCTGGATTCACTGGGTAAACTGGCTGGCGCGAAAACCCAGGCAAAAGGCGGATACCCAGGCTGGCAGCCGGATGCCAACTCTCCGGTTATGCACCTGGTTCGTGAAACCTATCAGCGTCTGTTCAACAAAACGCCTAACATCCAAATCATCCACGCCGGTCTGGAATGTGGTCTGTTCAAGAAACCGTATCCAGATATGGACATGGTTTCCATCGGGCCAACCATCACCGGCCCGCACTCCCCGGATGAACAGGTTCATATCGAAAGCGTCGGCCATTACTGGACGCTGCTGACTGAACTGCTGAAGTCTATTCCGGCGAAGTAAGTCTGCGCTAAACGCCGAATGGCGCTGTGCTTATCCGGCCTACATGCTGATTTGTAGGCCGGATATAGTTTTTACGCAGCCATCCGGCAATACATCAACATCACAGCCCCAACAGTAGTTGCCTTTCCAGCTGTGGATCCAACAGCGTGACGTGTAATCCCACCAGTCTTACGCCCCGCCCTCCCCGACGTTCATTCCAGGTTTTGCGCGCCGTCGCAATTAAGTCATCTTTACTTAAGCGCGGCCAGACGTGCTCCTGCGTGGTTTGCTGAAAATCATTAAACTTGAGTTTTACTCCCTGCCGGGCGATCAACAGATCCGGTTTTACCTTGGCCAGACGTCGTTCCAGTTCGGGATATAGCCGCTCAATAATCTCCTCACATTCAGCCCACTCATGAATATCTTCTGCCAAAGTACGCTCGACGCCGACTGATTTGCGCAGTCTGTCATTGTTGACGTCGCGCTCATCAATGCCCTGGCTACGTTCCCACAACACGCGACCAAACTTACCAAAACGTTTGAGCAACATGGCCAGGTCGTATTTCTGAACATCCTCGCAGGTTCGCAACCCCATCGCTTCCAGCTTAGCGGCAGAGACTTTGCCAACGCCGGGAATTTTGCCTAACGGTAATGTTCTGAGAAATTCAGGAACATCGGCAGGGGTAATCACATATTGCCCATTGGGTTTGTTGAGATCGGAGGCTATTTTTGCCAGAAATTTGACCGGCGCAATTCCGGCAGAGGCGGTTAACTGTAGCTCGGTAAAAATTGTCTGGCGGATCTCCTGAGCAATCAGCGTAGCTGAGCCATGGCAGTGAGTGCTGTCAGTCACATCCAGATAGGCTTCATCCAGCGAAAGCGGTTCTATCAGCGAGGTATAACGGGAGAAAATAGCCTGAATCTGGCGGGAGGCTTCTTTATAAGCCTCGTATCGGCCTGGCAATAACGTGAGATGCGGGCACAGCTTTAACGCCATTCCGGTTGGCATTGCGCTGCGTACGCCGAATTTACGCGCCGGATAATTGGCCGTGCTGATAACCCCCCGGCGTTCACGACTGCCGCCGATAGCAATGGGAATATCACGCAAGGCGGGGTTGTCGCGCATTTCCACCGCCGCGAAAAAGCAGTCCATATCGACATGTATGATTTTGCGCATGACTCACCTCTCATAACACTGTTTAAGTATACAGTATTTTTACGATATGAGAAGCCTGTACCTTTGCTACGTCAATGCGGGTCCATTCATCACAAAGCGCGCATCACACAGATAACGCACAATGTCTTTTGGCGCATGGTCGGCGGGATTTCCTGCCGTACTGACAAACAACTTATTCACTTTGCGCACATTTGCCCGCAAAATTTTTTCAATCGTCATCAGACGAAAAGCATCATCTTCGACACAGAACAACTCGTAATCACCCAGGCGCTCTCCACAGATTTCACAGTGGTTCATCCAATAACGTAGCCCGGTCGTTTTACTTTTATCCAGGTAGTAATTGCTGGCTTTGATGTTCTTTTTTATCTCTTCCGGCAGCGTGTTGATATGGAACAAAAATGTATTGCGCCGCACGGACACCCATCTTTTATCATCCTGATTTTGTTTGATAAACCGGGTAAACATCACACCATGAATATGCGTGGGCTGATGGCAATTCCAGCATTGCATTTTCGACGTAATAACCAGGTAATAAGGAGCCACAATATTAAAATTGTCCGTCGCGTAAACATGCTCGCGCAGCGTCTCATTTAACTCATGAGGTTCGGTGTACCAGATACCTGAAACCGGGTCGAAATGCGCCCCCTGACAAGCCACATCGGTGACGTTATCAGTATGAATATCCAATGGAATAATATGGGTTACATCTATCACATGACCTTCCTGAGGGATAATTTTCCCCCACGTTGCGTGGGGGGCAGAGAACAGAATTAATGCGTGACGGGAGCAGAGGGCTGACGTAAAGAAGTCACCTGCTTTTGTTTGTCCAGCTTATCAACCAGTGGCTGAACCACTTTCTCGCCGTGCTGACCAAAATATTGATACAGCGTATCGGAAGCACTTTGCGTTAACACCATGATCTCAATACGGCGGTTGCCTGCGCTTTCCGGGTTTTTCGCATCCAGCAGCATTTGGTCCGCCATGGCGCTAACCTGCATGACTTTATCCTGCGGCATGCCGGCATCTTCCAGCACGCGTCGTGCTGACAAAGCACGGTCGCCGGAGAGGTTCCAGTTGTTGTAAATGTTGCTCTTATAGCTCATCGCATCCGTATGTCCGGTAATGATGAGCTTGTTGTCCAGCGAGTCAAACACGGGGGTCAGCTCAACCAGCAGCGATTTAAAGAACGGCATAATTTTGGCGCTGCCGCGTTCAAACATATTCCGGTTCTGGTCATCTTTAATCAGTACGCGCAACCCCTGAGGAACAATCTCCATCTCGAGGTTGGTTTCCATATGTGCGTTGCGGGCAATGACGTTAATATCGGTCGCCAGCTCGCCCAATTCACGCGCTGATTTTTGCTTCAGCAACACCGCTTTTTCATTTACATCCAGCGCTTTTTTGGCGTTATCTTCTGTGATCTTCGCCGTCTCTTGCGGGGTAACCGTTTTATCCAGCTTGTTGCGCGTGACGTTTTTCTTCTGCGCACCCGGCGCTATCGGCTGCTTATCAACCTGATCGGCGGCGTCTGTATCGGGATCTTTATATACGATTTAAGCGCCGAAGCCGCCTTCCAGCAATACGTACTGATGACCATCGGTGACGGCCTGGTCGCCCAGATCCCTTCTCTGCTGTTGTCGACAGCAGCAGCGATCATCGTCACCCGCGTAAGCGACAGCGGCGATATTGCCACGGACGTACGTAGCCAACTGCTGGCCAGCCCCTCCGTGCTGTATACCGCCACCAGCATTATGTTTGTGCTGGCAGTGGTGCCGGGGATGCCGCATTTCCCCTTCCTGATTTTCAGCGCCCTGCTGGGATTCACCGCCTGGCGCATGAGCAAGCGACCGAAGGTGGCTGAGACCGAAGAGAAAAATCTCGAAACGCTGACCAAAACCATCGCTGAAACCACCGAGCAACAGGTCAGTTGGGAAACTATCCCCTTAATAGAACCTATCAGCCTGAGCCTGGGATATAAGCTGGTGTCGTTGGTCGATAAATCCAAAGGGAATCCGCTCACTCAACGCATTCGCGGTGTGCGACAGGTGATCTCAGACACGAACGGCGTACTGCTGCCGGAAATTCGCATCCGCGAAAACTTCCGCCTTAAACCGACCCAGTACGCCATTTTTATCAATGGGATCAAGGCCGATGAAGCCGATATTCCCGCAGATAAGCTGATGGCGCTGCCCTCCAGTGAAACCTATGGCGAGATCGACGGTGTTTTAGGCCACGATCCGGCCTATGGTATGCCGGTCACCTGGATTGTTCCGGCGCAAAAAGCTAAAGCGTTAAATATGGGGTACCAGGTTATTGATAGTGCCAGCGTCATTGCGACGCATGTGAATAAGATCATTCGTAACTATATTCCAGAGCTGTTTAATTACGATGACATTACGCAGTTGCATAACCGCCTTTCTTCTATGGCGCCACGTCTGGCGGAAGATTTGAGCGCAGCGCTGAATTACAGCCAGCTCTTGAAAGTGTACCGGGCGCTGCTTATCGAAGGTGTGTCATTGCGCGATATCGTCACCATAGCCACCGTACTTGTCGCCAGTAGCACCGTGACCAAAGATCATATTTTGTTAACGGCGGATGTGCGTCTGGCGCTCCGTCGCAGCATTACCCACCCGTTTGTGCGCAAAGATGAGCTGGCCGTATATACGCTGAACAGTGAACTGGAGAATCTGCTGGCGAATGTGGTGAATCAGGCTCAGCAAAGTGGAAAAGTGGTGCTGGATAGCGTGCCGGTCGATCCCAATATGCTGAATCAGTTTCAGACCAATATGCCGCAGATAAAAGAACAGATGAAAGCGGCGGGGAAAGAGCCTGTGCTGCTGGTCGCGCCGCAGTTACGTCCTTTGCTCGCGCGCTATGCGCGCCTGTTTGCCCCGGGCCTACAGGTGTTGTCTTATAACGAAGTTCCGGATGAACTGGAATTAAAGATCATGGGGGCGTTAAGTTAACGCCTGCCGAGGCGGTGTCATTACACCGCCTTTTTGATTACAGAATCGTATTTTCCGTAAGAATACGACGAGCGCCTAGATAATGATCCTGCCAGAAGTCATCGGATAAATTGCTCACCCGAATTGTTTCTCCTGTCCGCGGTGATTCAATAAATTGTCCCTGCCCCAAATAGACGCCCATATGATCGGCAATATCCCGGCTGTGAATATGAAAGAACACTAAATCACCACGGCGAAGATCGCGGTTAGCGACAATCGTTGCCCGTCGATAGTGATACATTTCATTCGCTGTCCGGGGCAATTTTGCCGCCAGGATTTTGTTGTAGGCATAAAAAATCAGCCCGCTACAGTCAAACCCTTCATCCGGATCGGTACCGCCCCACAAATAGGGTTTACCTAGCTGTTGCTCAAGTCGGTGGATGGCCACTTCAGTGATATTGTGTAGATGATTGCTACTGAGAAAATGGTCATTCTCAGCCAGTTCCTGCCAGCGATGGTCGCTGGCTTTCAGTGGGCCAGGGAACCACTCCGGATGCTGTTTAATCAGTGCCCGGTTCTGCTGGCGCAGCGCGCTTTTACTTTCTGCGTTGCCTTCCACCACGTAGCTTGCCTGCTTTTTTACCTGTGCGTGATACTGCTTCAGCAGCCGGGCACGATTACGTATGCGCATTTGCGCCGCATAGCTTACATGGGCGTCAGATAAGAAAGGCTGAACTTTGGCGACAGACGGTGAGGACAACACAACACACAAAGACAGCAGACCCGGCAAAAAGCGTCGGGGTGCAGAGACAAAAAACATGAAAACAAAAATACCTAATCAAACACGTTCCGAGCAGTCTACCGCTATTACCAGGTATTCCATTTTAATATTTGATTATTAAAGTATTAATTTTTTAAATTCAATACATTAGGAATTTTTCACTAATAGGGCTCAATGACGGTCGCTCACCCGCAAAATACGCCAGTGTCTGACAGACTTTAAGCACAATTATCCGTATAAAGAAAATCTAAAGTGTAAACGCAGCACGAGAGACTTGCGAAAAACTCTCTGGGTGATAATGTGAGCGCTCCAGATCCAGATTTATCCGATTTGGGGACTCTTTTGCCGTCCTGGCGTGTGTGATCGTTTTATCAAGGAATAAGCAGTATGCGTAAAATCGCATTTTTTCTTGCGATGCTTTTATTGCCGTGCGTTTCGTTTGCCGGTTTGCTGAGCAGCAGCAGCCCGACTACGCCTGTCAGCAAAGAATATAAGCAGCAATTAATGGGCTCCCCCGTTTATATCCAGATCTTCAAAGAAGAGCGAACGTTGGATCTGTACGTCAAGATGGGCGAACAGTATCAATTGCTCGACAGTTATAAGATCTGTAATTATTCCGGTGGCTTAGGGCCGAAACAGCGTCAGGGTGATTTCAAAAGTCCGGAAGGGTTTTACAGCGTTCAGCGTGGACAGCTGAAACCGGATAGCCGCTTCTATAAAGCGATTAACATTGGTTTCCCTAATGCCTACGATCGCGCCCACGGTTATGAAGGTAAATACCTGATGATCCACGGCGCCTGTGTTTCCGTCGGCTGCTACGCAATGACCGACAACGGCATTGATGAGATTTTCCAGTTTGTCACCGGCGCGCTGGTGTTCGGGCAGTCCAGCGTACAGGTTAGCATTTACCCGTTCCGCATGACCGATGCCAACATGCAGCGCCATAAGTTCTCGTATTACAAAGAGTTCTGGTCGCAGCTAAAACCGGGATACGATTACTTCGAACAAACGCGTAAGCCACCGACCGTTTCCGTCGTCGATGGCCGTTACGTTATCAGCAAGCCGTTGAGTCACGAAGTGGTTCAGCCGCAACTGGCATCAAACTACGCGCTCCCCGAGACAAAATAATGCCCACTCGCCTGGCATAATCTTTTGCCAGGTTTCATTGCCGGTTAACGGTTGAGTGGCAATCACGGTGACCACATCATTGGGTGTGGTCTCTGAGCTAAAATCAATCTCCACATCCTGATCCAGCAATGTCGCCACGCCAAACGGCGCACGCCGCGTGATCCAAAACAAATTGGTCGAGCAGAAGGCCATCACATAACGTCCGTCAGACAACAGCATGTTGAAGACGCCCTTCTCCCGCAGTTCTCCTGCCAGCATCGCGATATATTTAAACACCGCCGTCATATTGCCAGGCGTGCGCGGATAACGCTCCGTCAGCTTGTGGAGCAGCCAGCAGAAGGCTTTTTCGCTGTCGGTTTCACCGACCGGGCGGAAATTACCGGTCTCCAGTGATTTATAACCGCTGAGTTGCCCGTTATGGGCATACGTCCAGTTACGTCCCCATAGTTCACGGGTAAATGGATGGGTATTTTCCAGCGCTACTTCTCCACGATTCGCCTGACGAATATGGGCAATCACGGAACAGGATTTGATGGGATAGTCTTGTACCAGTTTGGCGATAGGCGAATTAAAGCTGGGTTGCGGATCTTTAAACGTACGGCAGCCCTTACCTTCATAAAACGTAATACCCCAGCCGTCTTTGTGCGGCCCGGTACCTCCGCCGCGCTGGACCAGCCCGGTGAAGCTAAAGCAGATATCGGTTGGCACATTGGCGCTCATCCCGAGCAGTTCGCACATACATCACCTACCTTAAAACCGTGAACTGCCTGATGGCGCTGCGCTTATCAGGCCTACGTGGCGCTCATGTAGGCCGGATACGGCTTCAGCCACCATCCGGCAATCGTCTTCTTATGGTTTAACCATCTCTTTTTCGATCAACTGGATCAGGATATGAATCACTTTGATATGAATTTCCTGAATACGATCAGCGTAGCCAAAGTGCGGCACGCGAATTTCGATATCCGCGCTGCCCGCCATTTTGCCGCCATCTTTACCGGTCAGGGTGATAACTTTCATCCCTTTCTCACGCGCTGCGGCAATCGCTTTAATTACGTTACCGGAATTACCCGAAGTCGAGATGCCTAACAGGACATCTCCCTCACGACCCACGGCTTCTACGTAGCGAGAGAACACATAATCGTAACCGAAATCGTTGCTGACGCAGGAGATATGGCTGACGTCAGAGATAGCGATAGCAGGGTAACCAGGACGGTTTTCACGATAGCGTCCGGTCAGCTCTTCGGCAAAGTGCATCGCGTCGCAATGGGAACCGCCGTTACCGCAAGAAAGTACCTTACCGCCGGCTTTAAAGCTGTCTGCCAACAGGACCGCCGCGCGCTGAATGGCGTGAATATTGGCGTCATCTTTAAGAAAATTAGCCAGCGTTTCCGCCGCTTCGCTCAGTTCGTTACGAATAAGATCCTGGTACATGAGGATATCCTTCAGCATGAATGTAAATGACAAGGTGCAGTGTACCGGATAGCGCTACCAGCGAGAAGTACAAGCCACAGGAATGGTTACGGCTTTTGATTTTTTATGCCGGTTAAAACAGCAACAATGTGAGCTTTGTTGTAATTATTTTGTAAACACATTGCTAAAAGGATTTACATCCACTACAACCATATCATCACAAGTGGTCAGACCTCCTACAAGCAAGGGAGCTTTTCGTTATGATGATTTTGAGTATTATCGCTACGGTTGTTCTGCTCAGCGTTCTGTTTTATCACCGCGTGAGCTTATTCCTCAGCAGCTTAATTTTGCTCGCCTGGACGGCCGCGCTTGGCGTGGCTGGCCTGTGGTCAGTCTGGCTGCTGGTTCCTCTGGCCATTATTCTCGTACCGTTTAACTTTACGCCGATGCGCAAATCTATGATCTCTGCACCGGTGTTCCGCGGTTTCCGTAAAGTCATGCCGCCGATGTCGCGTACTGAGAAAGAAGCGATTGATGCCGGTACGACCTGGTGGGAAGGTGATCTGTTCCAGGGCAAACCTGACTGGAAAAAACTGCATAACTATCCTCAGCCGCATCTGACTGCTGAAGAGCAAGCGTTTATTGATGGTCCGGTGGAAGAAGCGTGCCGCATGGCGAACGACTTTCAGATCACTCACGAACTCGCGGATCTGCCTCCGGAACTGTGGGCATATCTGAAAGAACACCGCTTCTTCGCGATGATCATTAAGAAAGAGTACGGCGGGCTGGAATTCTCAGCATATGCTCAGGCTCGCGTTCTACAGAAACTCTCCGGCGTTTCCGGGATCCTGGCGATCACCGTTGGCGTGCCTAACTCATTAGGCCCAGGCGAACTGCTGCAACATTACGGCACCGAAGAGCAGAAAAATCATTATCTGCCACGTCTGGCTCGCGGTCAGGAGATCCCATGCTTTGCTCTGACCAGCCCGGAAGCCGGCTCCGACGCAGGCGCGATCCCTGATACCGGCGTAGTTTGTATGGGCGACTGGCAGGGCCAGCAGGTGCTGGGTATGCGCCTGACCTGGAACAAACGCTATATCACGCTGGCGCCTATCGCTACCGTGCTGGGTCTGGCATTTAAACTCTCCGACCCGGAAAAACTGCTGGGTGGCGAAGAAGATCTTGGCATTACCTGTGCGCTGATCCCAACCTCAACGCCAGGTGTACAAATTGGGCGTCGTCACTTCCCGCTGAACGTGCCGTTCCAGAACGGTCCAACACTGGGCAAAGATGTGTTTGTACCAATTGATTACATCATCGGTGGTCCGAAAATGGCCGGTCAGGGCTGGCGCATGCTGGTGGAATGCCTGTCTGTGGGACGTGGTATTACCCTGCCATCTAACTCGACGGGCGGCGTGAAATCGGTCGCGATGGCCACCGGCGCGTATGCGCACATTCGTCGCCAGTTCAAAATCTCTATCGGCAAGATGGAAGGTATTGAAGAGCCGTTGGCACGTATTGCCGGTAACGCCTACGTGATGGACGCTGCAGCATCACTGATTACCTACGGCATTATGCTGGGTGAAAAACCGGCGGTGTTGTCGGCCATCGTGAAATATCACTGCACCCACCGCGGACAGCAGTCAATCATTGATGCGATGGATATCACTGGCGGTAAAGGCATTATGCTTGGCGAAAGCAACTTCCTCGCCCGTGCTTATCAAGGTGCGCCAATCGCTATTACCGTTGAAGGTGCCAACATTCTGACCCGTAGCATGATGATCTTCGGTCAGGGTGCGATTCGCTGCCATCCGTATGTTCTGGAAGAGATGGCTGCGGCACAGAGTAACGATGTGAATGCGTTCGACAAGCTGCTGTTCAAACACATCGGTCACGTCGGCAGTAACAAAGTGCGTAGCTTCTGGCTTGGCCTGACGCGTGGTTTAACCAGCAGCACGCCAACTGGCGATGCGACCAAACGTTACTACCAGCACCTGAACCGTCTGAGCGCCAACCTGGCCCTGCTTTCAGATGTGTCGATGGCTGTACTGGGCGGTAGTCTGAAGCGTCGTGAACGTATCTCCGCACGTCTGGGCGATGTGTTAAGTCAGCTGTATCTGGCCTCCGCGGTGCTGAAGCGTTATGACGACGAAGGCCGTCATGAAGCGGACCTGCCGTTGGTTCACTGGGGCGTTCAGGATGCGTTGTACAAAGCGGAACAGGCGATGGACGATCTGCTGAAGAACTTCCCGAACCGTCTGGTCGCGGGCTTGCTGAATGTGGTTATCTTCCCTACCGGTCGCCACTACCATGCACCGTCTGACAAATTGGATCATAAAGTCGCGAAGATTTTGCAGGTTCCGAGCGCTACTCGTTCTCGTATTGGTCGCGGTCAATATCTGACGCCAAGCGAGCATAACCCAGTTGGTTTGCTGGAAGAGGCGCTGCTGGACGTGATTGCAGCCGACCCAATCCACCAGCGGATCTGTAAAGAGTTGGGTAAAAACCTGCCATTTACCCGTCTCGACGAACTGGCGCACAATGCGCTGGCGAAAGGGCTGATTGATAAAGATGAAGCCGCGATTCTGGTGAAAGCCGAAGCGAGCCGCCTGCGCAGTATCAACGTGGATGACTTTGAACCCGAGGAGCTGGCGACTCAGCCGGTAAAGCTGCCAGAGAAAGTGCGTAAAGTCGAAGCCGCATAACGACACTCGCACGACGTTTAGCCCCGCTTAATGCGGGGCTTTTTATTGCCACATTTTCATTAATGCTCATGCTACAGTGTCAAAATGTTGTTCAACGAGGAGCCTCGATCGTGCCTGGTTTGAAAATTACTCTGCTGCAACAACCATTGATCTGGATGGATGGCCCGGCCAACCTGCGCCATTTTGACCGACAACTGGAAACCGTCGCCGGACGTGATGTCATTGTATTGCCTGAGATGTTTACCAGCGGATTTGCCATGGAAGCGGCAAATAAATCGTTGCCGCAAGAAGAAGTTGTAAGCTGGATGCGTAGCAAAGCGCAGCAGACAAATGCCCTGATAGCAGGTAGCGCGGCGATACAGTCTGAACGGGGGCCGGTGAATCGTTTTTTGCTGGTTGAACCCGAAGGTAATGTGCATTTCTACGACAAGCGCCATCTGTTCCGCATGGCGGATGAGCACCAGCATTACCAGGCGGGTGACGCGCGCGTTATTGTTGAATGGCGCGGCTGGCGCATTCTACCGTTGGTCTGTTATGACCTGCGTTTTCCGGTATGGTCGCGCAATCGCAACGATTACGACCTTGCGTTGTATGTTGCCAATTGGCCTGCGCCGCGTTCTCTGCACTGGCAGGTTCTGCTTGCCGCACGGGCGATTGAGAATCAGGCTTATGTAGCAGGATGTAACCGCGTGGGCACTGACGGTAACGGGCATCATTATCGCGGTGACAGCCGGGTGATTAATCCGCAGGGTGAGATTATTGCCACCGCCGAGCCGCATCAGGCCACACGCATTGACGCAGAACTGTCTCTCTCAGCGCTGCGTGAATATCGCGAGAAATTTCCCGCCTGGCAGGATGCCGACCCGTTCACGCTATAACTATCGCCTTCACTCCCGCTGCATAACGTTTTTCCGTGGCGGGATTGTTTCACTCCGTAACCAACCGCAAAACAAATTCGCGTGGCGACATGCGGTGGGCATCGTATCCTGCAAAAGATAATCACTCGTAACCAGCGAGTGACTGACAATGTTAATAATTCCCTTATCAGGATCTCGACATGAAGAACTTCTTACGCATGACTTTGCTGGCAGTTACCGTGGCTGGCGCTTCTTTTAGCACGCTTGCAGCAACCACATCTAATGTTCCGGCTCCAGCCCAGGATCCGATAGTACAACATCTTAAGTTGAGCACTGACCAGATTGCGCAGATTAAAAAACTGCACCAGCAGCTTGAAACCAACGTAAGCCAGATTTCGGTGAAGGATGTTAAAGACGGCGCGTTGATTGACGTCATCAAGTCCGGGAAGTGGGATGAAGCAGCCGTCAAAAAACAGCTTTCGGCATTCAGCAACATCGAACAGCAGGCGCGTTATTATCGCGTGAAATACTATTTTGACCTGAACAAAGTGCTGACTCCAGAACAGCGCCAGCAGGTGCAAAAAGACATCGCACAGACGCTAAGCGAATAATTGCCAGAGCCTGAATCAGCAATGATTCAGGCTTTTCGGTAAAATCGCCTGTTCAAACAAAAAACCCTGTACAGCATCTGCGCCGCTCATACGGCAAATGGCATAATCCTGTGGCGTTTCTACCCCCTCAATGACAACCCGTTCACCCAGCCCACGAAACTGATTGACCAGAACCCTCAACTGCCACTCCGATGTTCTGAACTGATGAAACATTCCACTTTCAATTTTGATGGCATCGAAACGGATGCCCGACAGCCGCCAGACAAAAAATAGCTCAGGTGAAACATCATCCAGCCACACGCGAAACCCGTGACGCACCAGCGTTTTTACGGCGATGCATACGGCCTGCTGCTCTGCCTTCTCCAGCCGCATCATGGAGCCCGGATCCTGAATCTCAATAACAATCCGCCCCTGATGCACCTGCTTTGTGAGACGCGTGACCCATGACAGACAGGTCAGCATCCTGACGGATAAATTCAACGAATAGCTTCCAGAAAGAGCCAGCACCCGTTGCATTTGCCATAGAAAAAGCTGCTGTTTTGCCGCAATTGAAAGGTGCTTGAAAAACAAATCCAGTGGAAGCGGAGTGCGTACCTGACTTAACACTTCACAGACATCCAGCGATACGTCATCAAAAAAATGAATGCGCTGCAAACGGATCCCAGTGATCTGCAGCAGTTCGGCGTTGCGGGGAAGTTCTGGTACATAACGGGCCTGTTCGCTGAATCTGTTCATATCATTCCAGTATTTTATTAAAAGGACGTCGTGCATCCTGCAGCCACGGAATACGGCGATCGTTCGGGTATATCAGGCAAAAGCGCGTCGCCAGACGATGCGCCTCGACAAGGTCGCGCTGTTGCAACGCCAGCAAGATTTGCGTGAAGGAGACATTAGGGTCTGGGTGAACGCGCACATAGTCAGGCGCCCAGCGGCGAACCGCCTCCAGCCAACGAGCGTCCCGAGTACGCTGATACCGTTGCAGATACCCCATCTGGACATCAAACCGATAGCGACTGGTAAGAAGCCAGCCTCCTACAGGGAGCGATTCGGCAAGATGCCACTGCGATGACTGCCTCTCCGCCAGCGTCAGTTGCTGTTGCGTATGCAGCGTGAGAAGCAGCAATGGCGCGACTGTCAGTAGCGAGATAACCCCTGGCGCGCGAATCAGCCACGTCGAGGTAAGCGCCAGGCGTATTCCAGCTCGGTCGCTGTCTGCACATCGAAGCAACAGGATCAGCAGTAGCCAATGCGGCGTTGACTGCCTGACGGGGTATTCCGTCAGCATATGAATCACCACCGGCAGCGCCGCCACCAGACAGGCGCGACGCCAACGATTTCCATGCCTCCAGAGCCAGAAACCACTCGCAATAAAACACAGCGCTCCCACCAGCCCAACCAGACCGCCCTCCACCAGCCATAACACCAGTTCATTGTGCGGATGCGAGATGCTGCTCAACCCCAACGGTCCCGCACGTTCGAGAAACACGGCGGCAAAACTGCCCACACCCCACCCCGTCCACGGGCGTTCGGCAAATAATGCCAACGACGTTTTGAGTACCGTCCAGCGCACCTGGGAAGTGGTGAAATGATCGACCGTTGCTACGGACAAAAAATGGCGAGCGAGCGACCCCGTCGCCATGCCTGACGCCAACGGTAACAGGAGTAGTAACAACGTACGCCGTTGCGCCGGAAAAACCGCCAGCAGCAGCACTTCACCGACTACCAGAGACAGGTAACCGGTTTGCGACTGGGATTCATGCAGCACAAATCCCATCATCACCAGGCCAACCCCGATGACAATTCGATACCCGTCGCGCAGCCGTAAAAAGAGCGTGGCTGACAGCAACACGCCACAGGCCGTAAAGCTGGCCAGCAGGTTGACCTGCTGAAAAATGCCGTAAGGCCGTGTACCACGTCGCCAGGCAAACTCCCAGTAATCAACACCCGGCAAATGCCAGTACTGATAGACAAACACCAGACATTCAATCACGCACGCCCCCCATAGCAGGGCCAGCATTGCCGTCAGGGTGTTTGCCGTGAGAGGAATTTGCAATGTGACCAGATAGACGCTCACACCTCCCAGTAACGCCCCCGCCACCAGTAGTGCCTCGGCCTGCCTGACGTCAGGTGTTAGCAGGCAAAGCAACATCAGGATGAACGCCCCGATCGTAAAACCCGCAGCTGGCACAGTGATGCGCCAGCGTTGACGAGGCGCCAGCATCAATGCGCTTGCAGCCAGTACAACAGCGTAGATCCAGCTCGTAATATTAAGCGGCAACGACAGACCGCTGCCGCCGTTGTTCGGCCAGTAGAAATGCATGGCCCCACACCAGAAAAACAGACTAATACCGAGCAATAATTTCTGCGCAGGCAGCGGCGCAATGCGATTCAGTACGTTCATCATGCTACTGGTAGTTCAACGTCCAGGTCCCGCTGGCGCTGAACGGACCGTATTCGAGAGACTGATTTTTTATCGCCGATGGCTCCGCTGCGACCCACGCCAAAAAATTCAGCGTCATCGAACCTTCTGTTATCTCTTTGACTGATGTGCTCTCATCAAGGCGGATTGCCGTGCCGTCCTCTTCGCTCATCCCAATCCCGATCCCTGACGCGCCGCCTTGTTCACTGCTATCCAGCGCCAGATGATCGGCCAGCTCCGCATCCTCACGACCGCTGAAGGTAACCGAGATCCCACGGAAAACCTCAGGATTGCAGTCGCGTAACTGGATGCTGAATTTTTCCGGCTTACTGCGCCCCGAGAGATAGAGATCCTGCGTCGCGATTTGCTTGAAATCGACCTCGATTTTGTCGCCACCCGGTGCAAGGCTGCAGGCCAGCGCTCTGATGGTGCCGTGAAAATACATATCGCCGCCGACCAGTTTGGTGTCGGCCTGTGCCATGCTGCCAAGCAGCAACATAACGGTCGCGAATAACGCCGAGAATCTCATGACATCCCCCTACTGAAACTGCGCGACAACGGTGGCAGAGGCTTCAAATTCACCTTCCTTCACACTTCCCACGCCCGGCTTTGCCACCGGCGCGGCGGTGAGATTCCAGTCGCCCTGATTCTGGTAAAACCCCTTCACGTTGTAAAATTGATTGGGCACAACGGTGCCACCACTCTCGTCTTTAAGCATAATGCCGAGATCGTCGCGTTTTTGTCCGCCGCTTAACGTGCCGAGGAGATTACCGTTAAATCCCGCCGTGCCTGACGCCGTGGTCGTTTGCACGCCAAGATTGATATTCAGCGCGCCCTGATCGAAGCTGCCGCCCTCACACACCACATGTATAGGGATTGGCTTACTATAGTTAGTGCCGTTGAGCCGGGCAGCGGATCCTGGCAAATCGCCAAACTCAATGCTGATTTTGTCTCCCCGGTTGAAGGTGCATTTGTCCGGTACGGTAATCAGCCCGGATTTAATCACCACGCGGGAAATTGGCGTTGTCGGCGTAGGACCAGCATCCCCTAAGCGCCCAGCAACCTCCACCAGCGACTGGGAGGTAATATTGATGCCATTAATAATGGGTTTTGTGACAATAAACGTCACTTTCCCTTTTGAACCACTTTCTATGTTGGTAGCCCGCTCGTAACCTTTGCGCTTTTTGCAGCTATGATCGTTATAACGATTTGAAAAATTGGTAAAAGGTGCCTGAACGTAGTTGTTATAACGCCCGGCGACCCACACCTGTACTTCCACATCCAGATACTCGTTTAGGCGAAAACGGTTCGCGCCCTGATTGGAAGGCGGCATCGTGGTCGTGGTGGTGTAGTAAATCGGTTGTCGGGAGATGTCAGCCTGTTCGCAGTGAAAATCCACTACATACCAACTGCCAAGATTCCAGGGAAACGGCTCCGTTCTGCCGCCCACGTGGTTTTTGCTGACATCCAGCGAGTTCAGTTCAATATCGTACTGATGCGGCGCCCCACCTTCCGGCTCACCTTCTCCCTGTGTAAATGCCTGCCCGGTCAGAGGACAGCCTGCTAGCACCCCCCACAGCAGCATTTTGCGCAATACGCTCATAGATACTCCAGCTTAAGTCTGACCAGACCGTTAAATTCTCCGGCGGTCACCTCTCGCCCAAAAGATTCCAGCGCGGCAAGAAAATGAATGGCGTTATCGCCCGGTTTGAGGATCCACATGCGTTGCGGTTGATTCAGGTGGATCAACTGCTTACGTTCAGTCAGTAGCCGGATGCCCGCGCCGCGAACATCGCCACGAATGCGCCCCAAATCGCTGTTTTCCGGTGCGCCTTCAGCCATCATCGTCATCGAAACACCACGCTCCACCGTGCTGTAAGCAAGCTCAGGCATCTCACTGGTCTGCCCGGGAAAATCCCTTAAGGTATGACCGGAGCCCTTTAAACAGCCGTTCAGATACAGCGTAACCAATACCGGATCGCTGCGATCGCCGCCCTGGCGAAATCGGCTGGCGGAAATATCACCAAGATCGATAGTCTGATCGCGGGAGGCCATATCCAGCACGCACGGCGAAACGAATACCCGACCATGAAAGCGGACATTGCCATACTCACCGGACACGTTGCTCATATCCTGGCGACCGCTTGTGGCCTGAACCGAGCAGGCCATGCCCGCCATCAGCAGAGCGCAAAGCATCTTTTTCATTTACGAATCCTGTTACCGGGGCTGTTGCTCCATTGGCAATGCTTTACACACATTGCCTGTGCAGCTGAATTTCAATTCGGGATGACCGCCAAAATCGTTCACATACATCATGCTGAACTGGCTAACGCTGCCGTCGGTCACACTGAAATCGCGAGAGGACTTTGGTGAAACCATAACCCCAGGGAAGTCAGTCAGCCTGTCGCCGCCCTGAGCTTCAGGTTTGCGGCTTAAGCCGATCAAGGTGACGAAGTACGGCGTTGGGTTATCCACACTCCAGCGCAGGCCCTGCTTATGAAAGACCAGTTGGTTTTGCCACACGGCGCCCGGTGTTTCCGGCACGATGGCGGTCGGACGGTAGAACAGTTTGATACGCGACTGCATCGCCAGCTGCAGAACGTTCGGCTTATCCGGCTTGGGCGGAATTTCGCGCACGTTCAGGTAGAACAGACTTTCTCGATCCTGTGGCAGAGCGTTAATACCGCTGGTTTTCGTCACACGTGCAATGCCCTTTTGCCCGCCGTTAATCCGTTGTAGCGGCGGTAAAACCATCAGCGGCGAAGTAATTTTTGTTCCATTGGCGTCTTCCACCCACGACTGAGCCAGAAACGGAATGCTCGGACTGGTGTTGGTTAAGTTCGCGCTGACAGAGCGCGCATCACCGGTGATGATCAGGCGCGTACGGTCAAGTGCGATACCCGCCCATGAGGCGTTGATCTCTGCAATCAAAAGCAGACCGCAGGCCACGGGTTTCAGCCAACGCTGCACGGAGTAAAAAGCTTTATTTTTCATGACAAAATTCATTCAGGTTAT
Organism: Citrobacter sp. Cf116; assembly: GCF_030336505.1. NCBI lineage: Bacteria > Pseudomonadati > Pseudomonadota > Gammaproteobacteria > Enterobacterales > Enterobacteriaceae > Citrobacter > Citrobacter sp. Cf116. Next base: position 895,841 of record NZ_JAOWEQ010000040.1, read on the forward strand.
TGAAATTATTCACAAGGCAACAGCACGTTACCCTCCGGGTTGATTTGTTGCGGCACCTGTAAGTGACACTGAGCACGACCGCCCCAGGCAACAGAAAGACGCTCAGCTGGATTCACACCCGCAATCCAGGCCATGCCGTTTTCCATCACCATGGCGACGCTGACACCGTTGGCGTTAAACACTTCGGCTCCAAACGGCGGTACAGAGCCATCCTTCAGGCGCAGCAGCGCCATCATTTTTTGCCCCTGCGCCACGGCGAAGCGCTGATAACCAATCGCGCCTTCCGTCAGGGTGTTGGTGACGATGGCTTTGGTCGCGGAAATATCCTCGTCCATTGCGTCTACATCGATACGGGTATCAAAGCTGTGATAGCTGACGACGTCCGGAACGACGGCAATACCGAAGCGGTTTGAGTGCGCCTGTTCACCGTTCAGCGGTACATTCGCCACACCGTCGGTATCAACCATCACCCTGGCGGTATTCATTGACGCCTGGCTGTTATGCAGCGCCGCGCCGTGACGCGTTGCGGTAAAGCCGCCGCGCATCGTGCCGCCAACGGAGAAATAACGTGATTGCTGCCAGCTGACGTTAGACTCAAGCTCAGCCATCATGCTGCGATGCTTGTAGTAACCATCAAACGCGGTGTGCCCTTCACCGGAAACCCCTGCGCGCAGTCGCCATGGATTGTTACGGTCGCGGTTATCGGAATATGAAACCATCTGACTGGTCTGGTTGCCGCTGTTTTGCACTTCATAATCCATGGAGCGGCCATCGCTCCATGGCACCGAAATGGACAGCGAAAGGCTGTCGTCCCGTTTGCCCTGATACTCAGAACGGTAAGCAGAAAGGTTGGCGCTGATCCCCTGAATGCCTGCGAACGAAAAGCTGTGTCCCATCGACAACCCGTAACGATCCTGAGAGCCACGATCCCAGTAATTCTGGTGGGTATAGGTCAGGTACAGCGTGGTCGCTAATTGCGGGTCGTCAGCAAAAAAGGTCTTGTTACCGGTGATGGTGTACATCTCTTTTTCGTTGCCGGCGCTGTTGTTATTTTCATACTGCTCGTCAAGGAACTGCGAGAAGGTGCGGAAATTACGCTGTGAAAAGCGGTAACCAGCAAAGGTGATGGCGCTGTTGTACTCATCAAAGGTTTTGGCATAGCTGAGCTTAAAGGACATTCCTTTTTGTTCAGCCTGATGCTTCACCCGACTCACGGATTGCGTCGCGTCAGCCGACAGCGCACCCAGCCAGCTCAAATCCCGCCCAATCCCCATCGACCAGGCGTTATAACGATCGCCAGTGAGCAACGCGCCGCCATACAGCGACCACGCATTGCTGACCCCCCAGGAAAAATCACCGCTATAAAACGCAGGCCCCTGGACGTCGTGGTTATAACGCGATGGCTTACCGACCGCGGCATTGTAGCGAACATAGCCCGGGCGCGTCAGGTAAGGAATATCGGCCGTATTGACCTGAAAGGTTTGTACACTGCCATCCTGCTCTTCGACGCGAACATCCAGCGTGCCGCGTACCGAGCCGTGCAGATCCTGAATATTAAATGGCCCCGCAGGAACGGTGGTTTGATAGATAACACGCCCCTGCTGACTGACAGTGACCTTCGCATTGCTGCGCGCGATGCCATGTACTTCGGGCGCGTAGCCCTGCAAATTCGGCGGCAGCATGCGTTCGTCGCTGGCGAGGTTCGCCCCGGTGAAACGTACCGAATCAAAAACCTGAGAATTCAGGTAGATTTCGCCGAGCGTCAGTTTTGCCGCCTGCATCGGTAACGGGCGATAGGCATAGATCTGATCCCAATCGATTCGCCCTCGGTTCTCATCCGAAGCGTAATTGGCTTGATACTGGCCACGAAAACGCCACGCGCCGAGGTTAAAGCCAGTCTGTCCATAGCCAGACAGAGAGCGATAACGATCGCCGCCCTGCTCGTAATGTGTGGCCTGACCTGAAACGCTGTAGTCAAAAATCAGCCCTGCGACACCGTTATCCCAACGCTCCGGCGGCGTCCAGTCTGGATCGGTATATTTCATCCATGCCTGAGGCACGGTAATGTCCAGTACGCCGGCGCTATTATTCAGCACCACTCCCGGCAGGCGGGAAATGTCATAGCAGGCCGCGCTGATCGGGTGAATATAGGTCAGCGCCTTTTCTTTGAGCGCCAGTAATTCAAGTTGTTGTGGCGTCAGACAGGCCATGGATTTATGCGGGTTGGCAGGGTCGACGATATAACGAATCGACTGCTGAGGGATCTCCTGGCTGTTAATACGAACATCCAGCAGATATTCTCCGGGAGTCACAAAGTTGCCTTCGGAAAAACGCTGCAAATCGACATTGTGCCTGTCACTGGCATCCAGTACGTCGGTATTAAATTCAATGGCCTCATCCGCTTCAACACATGAAGAGGCACAGACCAGAGCAATAAAAAGCGCCAGACGTTTTTTATCTGTTTTCAGCGTGATCATTTTCGTTCGCAAACCTTCAGATACCCGAATTGCAGTGCAGCTCAGAGATAATTCACAACAAAATGCGTGACCGCAGTAAATTCGCCGGATGTCATTCTTCCGTCGCGGGAGATCAAATAAGCCGTAAAATTGAGCGTGTTTTTCCCTGGGTTAAGCGCATAGTCCGGTGATGGCTCACCCAGATGAATTTGCTGTCCTTTGCCGTCATATATTTCTATCGCTAAATTTTCAGTTTCCGATTGCACGCTCAGATAATCAGGATTGTCACTATCGGGTGCGCCGGAAAAGGTAATATTAGCGCGTTGAAAAAGACTCCCCGGATGTTGAGAATCCCCAAGGGAACATCCCAGCAAATGAATGCTGAAATCATGCGCAGATACTTTTTCAGGTTTACCGGAAATATCTCTGGCTGAGAGGTCATCAAATTCAACCAGTAGCGACCGGTCGCGCGGATCGACATAACAGGCAGCTTCAATAATATTTCCCCGCATGCGCATTTTGCCGGGCGTACTGACAAGACGATGAGTGTCAGCCAAAACCCATGCAGGCGATATAAAGATAAAAAGCAGTAAAATACGCCATCCAGGCATCACCGCATTTCCTTTCAGTTATTCGCAGGAAGGGTTAGGCAGGCGCATAATTGCGCCTGCTGCAGATCGTTACTGGTAGTCGATCTGGAAATTAACGGTAGATTCGAAATCACCCGGAGTTACCGCTGCAGATGCGTTGTTTGCCTGCAGGTAAGCGACGAAATCAATGTCGGTTTCGCCATCGGTAATGTTGACCTGAGAGGCCGCTTTGCCCCATTCCACGTCCTGGTTGCCGCTGTCAACCATACCGATGCCCGCACCCTTTGCAGTACCCGAGGTGAACGCGGCCAGCGCGTTGTTATCTGAATCAATTGTTGCCGGGGTATAGGTCACAGTAGCCGTTTTCGCGACGGTCGTATCACAGCCCTGCAGCACGATTTTGGCATGCTTAACGCCAGCACGTTGGTTGTCTTTTAACTGAGAAGTTGGGATTTCACCAAAATTTACCTGCACCGGGCTGGATTCTGGGGCCAGACCGCATGCGGAATTAACCAGAGAACCAGTGAAGTGAATTTTACCGTTAGTCGGTTCAACATTTTTTGCAGCATAAGCAGAAGATGCAGTAAAAGTCATTCCCGCCATCAGCGCACAGGCCACAGCCACGTTTTTCATTTTCATATTACTACTTAACCTTATATCTGTTTTTTGGTTATTCCGACGATCTATTTCCGCAGACAATTAATGCAAGGGAAATCCTGATCTGTAGGTGGCGGTAGCGCATATCCTTGCAAACAATCCATCTCAAGCCACCCCGTATTTTGAACTTCATTGGTATTCCATCAGAAATACCGTCCACAGGTGTTTACGCTGTTTCGGGGCTTATATTAAGTCGACGAAAAAATGACACAATGCAAAAATCCGGTATTAATCAAACTCAGGGAATCGTGTTGTAACACTGTCTATCGAGCGATCGTTTACCTAAAAAATAGCCAAAAAACACACCACATCCAGTGTTAATTGCTATTATTTACAGTTTTTATAGAGTTTTTATCTATCAAATATTTTTTTATTTAGCCAGAAGAACAGGCAAAATGTATTTATGAAAGTTTTGTAAAAATGAAATTAGATATCAAAAGCGAGTAATGACAATAAGATAGTGAAAGAGAGGAAGGACATAGGAGGATTCTATTAGATATATTAAAAGATTGTTATATAAATATTAATAAAGAGTTCTATAGTACAATCATTTTTTATAAATGAATTATGTTATGCTATTGCTTCCCCCACTCGAATGCGAGATATCCTGCTTTAAAGGAGACATCAGTGATTTCTCATATACCAATAAACAAAATCAAATCCGTAATTATTGGTGATGGCTTAGTTTTCAGACCACATAAAAATACCCTAAAAGACCTGGCGTCTGGTGAAATGGCCACATTGAATAATGTGGCAACACAATTACTGCTCTATCTGTTGCAAAATGGTAAAGAGATATCCTCGCGCGATGAAATTCTGCAGAATGTTTTCCAGCATAATGGCGCCAGAGCGACGGATGCTAATCTCAATCAGCACATTTCATTTCTGCGCAAAGCAATAACGTCTACGGGCCATCCTGCAGAACTGATCGTCACCATTCCGCGAATAGGATTTCGGATGGGCGACGCCAGTATCAATATTCAGCAACTGGAGGAAGCACAAGCACCCACCAGAATAGCCAATGTTGCATTGATGCCCAGGAAAAAGAAACGAAACCTGTGGCCTGTCATGATAACAACGTTAATTACCGGCATCGCCGTGCTGGCGACAGCGTGGTTAACATGGATACCCAATAAAATCGCTATGACGGACGCAGCGATCCTGCGGACTATCGACTACGAGCAATGCCGAGTGCATATATTAGGAAACGCCCTCACCGACACCATTACCGAAAAAAAAGCGCTGGATATTTTCAAGTCCGTGGGTATTAACCCTAACTGTTCGTATCCAAAAGATCTGTATCTCAATACCTGGGCGAGCAACCATAATCTGGTTGAGTGGTCGTTTGCCGCTGAATGTGGGCTAAACCTCGGCTATTACCATTGCATCAGCCAGTATCGCCATCATGAGGAATGATATGAAGCAGGAAAGCGATCACTCTCCTTTACTATGGTCAGTCGTGATTGCCATTTTTGGGCTGGCGACTATCGCTTTTTTTATTATCGCCGGGAATGCGAAAAAACAAGAAATCAGTTTTTCCTGTTCCTCGGAATTCACGTCGATACTCGACATCCAAAACACCAAAAAGGAACTCCACGGAATAATGCTGATCACCAGCTACAACTCTGGACACCTCTCATTGTCAGTACAAGGGAAACTCAAAAGTGATGATGGCGAGTTTGCTGTTAACCGAAAACTGTTCTTTCGCTATGCCCGACCACTCGGCCATACCGCCGGCGTTTTTATGCTCACCCCCGACGGACGCGAAAAATCCCCGGATGATGAAGCAACGGATGCTATAGATTATCTTTTCTTTGACGCTTACGAACGTGCCGACAAGCTGTATATGCTAAAGCACCTGAATGAGGAAACGGTTCTTATTGGCGATAACTTTTCACCCCGCTTCGCCTGCGTGATGAATCACTTCGCGAGTTAATCGCCTTCTGGATATGCGTCGGGTTAAGGATGACCTGATGTGTTGCCCACCCGAAAGCACGGGCGCGGTCGATAGAACGTGAGAATGAGATTATTATTTTTGGTGGGTTAAAACGACGAAAGCCTGAATCATTTCTGATTCAGGCTTTCTGAATAGTGGCGGAATGGACGGGACTCGAACCCGCGACCCCCTGCGTGACAGGCAGGTATTCTAACCAACTGAACTACCACTCCGCGTTGTGTTCCGCTTGGGAACGAAGCGAATATTACGGATTGCTTCGCACCTCGTCAACGCTTTTTCTCACGTTTTTTAATCGTTTGCTGCAAAAATCACCCGAACGGCCATTTTCATACGGTAAATGTACAAACTATGCCCGCCAGAGGCAACTTCCGCCTTTCTTCTGCACCAGGTCAAGGCGTGACTCATGGGCCGCTAACTCTTCATCAGTGGCGAAAACAACACGTAGTTTGCTGGACTGGCGCACAATACGCTGGATCCCCGTGTCATTCCTCTGCTGGCTGTCGCCTTCCATTGAGAACGCCATCGTGGTCTGCCCGCCGGTCATCATCAGATAAACGTCGGCCAGAATCTGGGCATCAAGCAATGCGCCGTGCAGGGTTCGTTTACTGTTGTCTATCTCATAGCGCGAGCACAACGCATCAAGGCTGTTTCGCTTGCCAGGAAACATTTTCCTCGCCAGCGCCAGGCTATCGGTTATTTTGCAGAATTCGTTCGTCTTCGGAATATCCCGCTTGAGCTTCGCGAACTCGTAATCCATAAAACCGATATCGAACGATGCGTTATGGATGACCAGCTCCGCGCCGCGAATGTAGTCGAGAAATTCGTCGGCTACATCAGCAAACGTGGGTTTATCAAGCAGGAATTCGTCTGCGATTCCGTGTACGCCGAACGCTTCCGGGTCCACCAGCCGATCCGGCTTCAGATAAACATGGAAGTTATTGCCGGTCAGGCGGCGGTTCACCACTTCAACCGCACCGATCTCAATGATCTTGTGGCCTTCATAGTGGGCGCCAATCTGGTTCATACCGGTGGTTTCGGTATCGAGGACGATCTGTCGTGTAATTCCAGTGCTCATAACGGTCATTTATGTCAGACTTATCGTTTGATTTCGATTTGCTAAAACAGGAAGTCTACCAGAGATGCTTAAACAGGTAGAAATTTTCACCGATGGTTCTTGCCTGGGAAATCCAGGACCGGGTGGTTATGGGGCGATTTTACGCTATCGCGGGCGCGAAAAAACCTTTAGCGAAGGCTACAACCTTACAACTAATAATCGCATGGAGCTGATGGCAGCAATCGTTGCGCTGGAAGCCCTGAAAGAACAGTGTGAAGTGATACTCAGCACGGACAGCCAGTATGTGCGCCAGGGCATTACGCAGTGGATCCACAACTGGAAGAAGCGTGGCTGGAAAACAGCAGATAAAAAACCAGTGAAGAACGTCGATCTGTGGAAGCGTCTCGATGCCGCTTTGGGCCCTCATCAAATCAAATGGGAATGGGTTAAAGGCCATGCGGGCCATCCGGAAAACGAACGCTGCGATGAGCTTGCGCGCGCCGCGGCCATGAGCCCAACTCAGGATGATATTGGGTATCAGACTGAGGCTTAAGCGTCCGGTTTACGGTATTGCCGGGTCGCGCCAACGGCATGACGGATAGGCGTTTTGCTTTTATTTTGTTTCATCGGATTGAGTGTAAGTGGAATGGTTCGCTTGCGCGCAACCACCAGCTGTAAACAGCCCAGCGCGGGGATATGGGTGCTTAACATTTTCCCGCCCTTCTTATTCCAGGGCAGAACATGAAAACGACTATAGTGCAGCACTTCAAAATTCAGTAATGATAGCCAGTCCAATTGACGCATGAGGGTAAACATCCGACTGTTATAGGGCGATGTCTTACGCAATACGGGCACCAGTTTACGCAAACCCATCAGGCTTACCGGGTTAAAGCCGCTCAAAATCAACCAACCGTCATCAATCAACACGCGATCGGCTTCACGCAGTAGGCGATGCGGATCGGAACACCACGGTAACGTATGGGCCAATAAACAGACATCCACGGACTTATCGGCAAAGGGAAGATGCAAAGGATCGGCCGTCACCTGCATGGGAGAACCCTGCAAAGAAACATTTACCTGATGAGAAACCGCGCACGCTTCGGAATCGATTTCTGCGCTTAAATTACCAACCTTAAGCAGATGAAAACCGTACATTTTTGCGAACCACGGGTTAAGCTGATACTCCAGCGCCTCACGATAGTGTTCGCCCCAGGGCAGATCATCCCAGCTAACGGGCGCTACGACAGTTTGAGGGATCCTTGCCGGTTTCATCACAACCTTCCGTTACGCATTGAGAGGTAATATATGAATCTTAACAGTATTCCTGCATTTCAGGACAATTACATCTGGGTCTTGTCAAATAATGACCAGCATTGTCTGATTGTGGACCCGGGTGAAGCGGCTCCTGTTCTGAAAGCCATTGCAGAGCATAACTGGGTGCCTGAAGCCATTCTGCTAACCCATCATCATCAGGATCACGTGGGCGGAGTGAAAGAACTTCTGCAGCATTTCCCACAAATAGTGGTATACGGACCGGCTGAAACGCAAGATAAGGGAACGACACACATAGTCGAAGATGGTGATATTGCACTCGTTTTGGGGCATGAATTTAGGGTAATTGCTACTCCGGGTCACACTTTAGGACATATCTGTTACTTTAGCTATCCTTACTTATTTTGTGGTGACACACTCTTTTCTGGCGGTTGCGGTCGACTTTTCGAAGGCACAGCGACCCAAATGTATCAATCACTTAAAAAAATAAACGCCCTTCCTGACGATACATTAATTTGTTGCGCACATGAGTACACATTAGCAAACATGAAGTTTGCCTTAAGCATTCTCCCGCACGATTCGTTCATAAATGAATATTATCGTAAAGTTAATGAGTTACGCGTAAAAAAACAAATGACACTACCCGTAATTCTGAAAAATGAGCGGCGAAATAATCTTTTTTTAAGAACAGAAGATATTGATTTAATTAATGAAATTAACAAAGAAACAATATTGCAACAACCTGAGGAGCGTTTTGCCTGGTTAAGGTCAAAGAAAGATACGTTCTGACAATTCCGGGTTGCCTTTTGAAAACTTCGCCGTTATGATCGGTCGTCTTTTAAGCAACTATTGACACACACATGAAGGCAAAAGCGATATTACTCGCCTCTGTCCTGCTTGTTGGGTGCCAGAATACTGGTAACGTCCAACAACACGCACAGAGCCTTTCTGCAGCTGGTCAAGGGGAAGCAGGAAAGTTTACAAGTCAGGCGCGATGGATGGACGACGGAACATCTATCGCTGCTGATCAAAATTTGTGGGCTTTCATTGGTGACGAGCTAAAGATGGGAATTCCGGAAAACAGCCGGATTCGCGAACAGAAACAGAAGTATTTACGCAATAAGAGCTATCTCCACGATGTAACTTTACGGGCAGAGCCGTATATGTACTGGATAGCCGGGCAGGTTAAGAAACGTAACATGCCTATGGAACTGGTACTACTACCCATAGTGGAGAGCGCTTTTGATCCTCACGCAACGTCTGGCGCCAATGCCGCAGGTATTTGGCAGATCATTCCGAGCACGGGGCGCAATTATGGTTTAAAACAGACCCGCAGTTATGATGCACGTCGCGACGTTGTGGCTTCCACCACCGCCGCGCTGGACATGATGCAGCGTCTGAACAAGATGTTTGATGGCGACTGGCTGCTGACCGTTGCTGCTTATAATAGCGGTGAAGGTCGTGTCATGAAGGCAATCAAAACGAACAAAGCTCGTGGTAAACCCACTGACTTCTGGTCGTTGCCATTGCCTCAGGAAACGAAGCTATACGTGCCCAAAATGCTGGCATTGAGCGATATACTCAAAAACAGCAAACGCTATGGCGTACGTCTGCCAACAACAGACGAAAGCCGCGCGTTGGCACGTGTTCGCCTGAGTAGCCCGGTTGAGATGGCTCAGGTTGCCGATATGGCGGGTATTTCCGTTAGCAAGCTGAAGACCTTCAATGCAGGCGTGAAAGGTTCCACGTTGGGTGCCAGCGGCCCGCAATATGTGATGGTGCCAAAGAAGCATGCAGAGAAGCTGCGTGAGTCTCTGGCTTCAGGCGAAATTGCAGCCGTGCAGTCAACGCTGGTCGCGGATAACACGCCGCTGAACAGCCGTAGCTACAAAGTTCGCTCTGGCGATACGCTTTCTGGCGTTGCTTCACGTCTTGGCGTGAGCATCAATGACCTTAAGCAGTGGAATAATCTGCGCGGGTCATCGCTGAAAGTAGGCCAGAATCTGACGGTGGGCGCTGGCAGCAGCGCACAGCGACTGGCGAACAACAGCGATAGCATCACCTATCGTGTGCGTAAAGGCGACTCGCTCTCGAGTATTGCCAAACGCCACGGGGTTAACATCAAGGATGTGATGCGCTGGAACAGCGATACGAATAATCTACAGCCAGGCGATCAGCTAACGTTGTTTGTGAAAAACAACGACATGCCGGACTCCTGATAGCATTGTAGAAATGAAGGCACTGGTTTCCCCCCAGTGCCTTTTTCATTTATCCCGCTTTATGTGCCTCAACCATTATCGTGTCGCTGGTAAACGAGCCATCTCCCTGTAACGCAAAGTAGTCTTTCACTTGTGCAGAAGCACTTTGTTGGTAGGCACGAATCGCGTCGCTCAACGCTGCAGGCGTACGCATCCGCGCCACCCACGAACTGAACTCCAGCGCCAGACTATCGGTTAACAAGGTATCGGCAATCAGATTGGCGTCATTGATTAACGACAACCACTCTCCGCTGGAATAGTTGCGTACGTGTGAGGTATCGCGTAATGCCTCCACGGTTTGCAACCAGATATCACGTACTGGGTGGCCAGGCGACATCACATCCATCACAATCAGTACACCACCGGGCTTCAGAACGCGGTTCACTTCCCGCAGCGCGCGCCCGACATCATGCCAGTGATGCGCGGAATAGCGGCTAATCACCACATCAAATACGTTATCTTCAAATGGCAGGCTCTCAGCATACCCCTGCCGTGTGGCGATATTTTCCAGGCCTCGGTCTTTTGCCGCCTCAGCAACCACTTCAAGCATCTGCGACGATAAATCATAAGCCACGACCTGCTTTACGTGTTGCGCGGCCACAAAGCTGGCGTGCCCTGCTCCGCATCCCATATCCAATACGCGAGCCTGCGGAAATGCCGACAACCTTTCCCCCAGACGTTGCAAGTCACGGCCAGAGGCGTGCACCGTACTGGTTAAATAGGCATTAGCCTGAGAGCCAAACTGTTTTTCGACGTTGTCATGGTGAGAGCGTGTTGTCATTGTGTTGTCCTTCGGTTGTTATGAAATATGAAGGGCAACCATCACAGGCCTGCCCTATGGCAGACCTGACACACCGTTATTGTTCAGGTTTGCCGGGACTGAATTCAACGAGTAGCGGGTTGTGATCGGATGCACGGGTGACCAGCACAGAGGCTTCACTCACGTTCAGACCGCGATAGAACACAAAATCAAGAGGGCGACCAAACGCACGGCGGCGCTGATCGTCAGTAAAGCGAACCTGGCGCAGCGACATTTCACGCGCAAAGCGGTACAGCGCATTCATCCGTCGACGGCTCCAGGCATTAAAATCGCCGGCCATGATCACCGGACCGCTGTGATGAGCAATCTGATCTCCAATGGGAAGTAACTGCTTACTATAGACATCAACGCCAAGGCTAAAGTTAACCGCGTGGATATTCACCACCATTAACAGCCGAGTGTCAGGCAACGGGTACACCGTCACCAGCGCCGATTTCGCCAGCCGTAAAATAGGCTCACGCTCGCGCAATGGACAGCAGTAAACAGGATGAGCAGCAGAGAGCGTCATGACGCCAGAGGGATGCTGAGGCAGCACAAAGGCCGGAACCTGATCGGCAGCAAGATAGTTAGCGGTCGCAAACTGCACCAGTTCTGGCGTGGTTTGTGCTTCCTGCAATAACACCAGATGCGCATCTTTGCCAAAATTCTTCAGCACCGACTGCCATTCTGCGCGCTGCTGTTTAAAAATATTCCATACCAGCACACGAATGCGATCTTCACTGCTTAACGGAACGCCTGCGGGTAATGCCTGGCCAATATGCGCAAACGACCCCGGCGGTAAAATCCGCTCGGCGGGTTGTCCGGCAACATAACGCATGGCATAGGTGTTTTTTCGCACTTTAGACTTTCAAACCTCTGTAACGTCAACCAGTCCGCAGCCGGACTGGTTCTTCTGTTATAGGGATTTTAGCACTCACTTTCAACGAACAATTGCAGTTTGTTTTGTAAGTGGGCGCTTACATCAATGATTTACCCCAAAGCAACGCGCGCGGGCTTATCAAGACGACCGCTGAGTCCCATCAGAAGGAAAGCAACCAGGACAATAAGTGCACCAATCCACGGCGTCTGCGCCAGACCATAATGCTCGACCGTTTGTCCACCAATCACTGAACCCAGTGCAATGCCAATATTAAACGCCGCAATGTTCAACCCTGACGCCACATCTACAGCATTAGGCGTAAATTGTTCCGCTTTCTGTACCACGTAGACCTGCAACCCCGGTACGTTACCAAAGGCAAAGATCCCCATTACCAGGATGGTAGCCAGCGCGGCATACTGCGTAGAAGCCGTCAGTTGGAAAACCATCAACAGAACAAACAACGCGGCGAAAATGAATTTCAGCGCAGGAACAGCACCATGCTTATCCGCCAGCTTACCACCCCAGATATTACCGATAGCCACTGAAACACCGTAACCCAGTAAGATCCAGCTTACTGCTGCCGGAGAGAATCCCGCCAGATCCTGCATCATCGGTGCCAGGAAGGTGAATGCCGTGAATACACCGCCGTAGCCCAGTGCCGTAACGGCATAAATCAGCAACAGACGGGGATGAGTCAGCACCTTCACCTGGTCGCGAATGCTGGCGGCTGCACGACCGGGAATGTTGGCGGGGATCAACAACTGGCTACTGATCAGTGCAATCACGCCTAACATTGATACCGCAAGGAAAGTCTCGCGCCAGCCAAAGTGTTGACCAATAAACGTTCCCAGCGGCACGCCGGTTACCAGCGCCACCGTTAAGCCACCAAACATAATGGCGATGGCGGAGGCCGCTTTCTCTTTCGGCACCAGACTTGTCGCGATGGTAGAACCAATCGAGAAGAATACACCGTGTGCCAGCCCAGTCAGCAGACGAGCGACAATGAGTGTCATATACCCGGGAGCCTGCCATGCCAGCAAATTCCCCGCCGTAAACAGAACCATCAGCGCAACCAGTAACTGCTTACGTGGCAGGCGTCCGGTCAAAGCGGTCAGTACCGGTGCGCCAATCGCCACACCCAGCGCATAGATGGAAACCAGCATCCCGGCGGAAGGTAACGAGATCGCCAGTTGTTGAGCGATAGTCGGCACCAGACCAACAATCACAAACTCAGTAGTGCCTATAGCGAAGGCACTAATTGTTAGTGCAAATAAAGCGAGAGGCATAAATAACTCCGTAACATCAGTAATCAGATGACACGCAGTATGCCTGGATGTTTTAATGACAAAAATATTCAAAATCTCAATATAATTTTGCGTCAGGTGCAAAAATGAAAGCAACCTCTGAAGAACTTGCGATTTTTGTAGCGGTAGTGGAAAGCGGCAGCTTTAGCCGGGCGGCAGAACAGCTTGGACAAGCCAATTCCGCGGTCAGTCGGGCAGTAAAAAAGCTGGAGATGAAACTGGGCGTCAGTTTGCTTAATCGAACGACCCGACAGCTAAGTCTCACTGAGGAAGGAGAGCGCTATTTCAGGCGGGTGCAGCAGATACTGCAAGAGATGGGTGCAGCAGAAACGGAAATCATGGAGTCGCGTAATACTCCGCGCGGCCTGCTGCGCATCGACGCAGCAACACCGGTGATGTTGCATTTCCTGATGCCGCTAATCAAACCGTTCCGGGAGCGGTATCCCGAGATGACGTTGTCTCTCGTCTCCTCGGAAACATTCATCAATCTTATTGAACGAAAAGTGGATGTTGCTATACGAGCGGGCACACTGACTGACTCGAGTCTACGTGCGCGTCCGTTATTTACCAGCTATCGCAAGATTATTGCCTCACCGGAGTACATTGCCCGTTTTGGTAGACCAGAGACCGTCGAGGAGTTAAAACAGCATCTGTGTCTGGGGTTTTCCGAACCGGTTTCGCTCAATACCTGGCCGATTGCCTGTAGCGACGGACAGCTGCATGAGGTCGAGTGTGGCATTTCTTCCAACAGTGGGGAAACGCTAAAACAGCTTTGCCTGAACGGCAACGGCATCGCCTGTCTTTCAGATTATATGATAGATAAAGAGATCGCGCGGGGAGAGCTAGTGGAACTGCTGGCCGATAAACGTCTGCCGGTAAAAATGCCTTTCAGCGCCGTTTACTACAGCGATCGTGCGGTCAGTACACGTATTCGTGCATTTATAGACTTTTTAAGTGAATATATAAGAACAGCTCCCGAAGGAGCTGTAAAAGAGGGGTAAGGGATACACAGGATCGGGCAATTAATCCCAGGCAGGAGCCAGACCTTCCGGGCTGACCAGACGATCGTTGCAGTCCAGTGCCGCGATCATTTTTTTATCTTCGGCATCCAGATGCAGTTCCAGCGCCAGCAGGTTGCTTGCCAGGTTTTCACGTTTGGTAGAAGAAGGAATTACGGAGTAACCTTCCCCCATTGCCCATGCCAGAATAACCTGCGCCGGGGTCGCGTTATGTTTAGCGGCAATGTGCGCAATCACTTCATCTTTCAGCGCGTTACCGTAAGCCAGCGTCATGTAAGAGGTGATGTGGATACCGTGTGCTTTCGCCCAGTCAACCACCTTACGGCTCTGAAGATACGGAGAAAGCTCAATCTGGTTGGTCGCAATATTGTCTGCGCCTACTGCGGCAATGGCTTTTTCCATCAGCGCAATAGTGAAGTTTGAGATACCAATTTCACGAGTCAGTCCCTGCTGTTTTGCTTCGAGCAGCGCCAGCATGAATTCCTCAACAGATACAGCATCTCCTGGAGATGGCCAGTGGATCAGCGCCAAATCAACATAATCTGTACGCAGTTTCTTCAGGCTTTCTTTCAGACTTGGGAGCAGTTTTTCTTTGCTGAGATTTTCAATCCAGATCTTGGTGGTGATGTACAGTTCGTTACGCGGTACGCCGCTTTCGGCAATCGCCTGACCAACAGCCGCTTCATTATCATAGATTTGCGCAGTGTCGACAGCACGGTAGCCCAGCTCAAGCGCCGTTTTAACAGAAGCGATAACCACGTCGTCTTTCAGGCGGAAAGTACCCAAACCGAATGCAGGGATAGCCATAGAATTCCTCTTTTTAATCACTATGTTCGTTAACTAAGAGGATTATGACTTCCAGCTCTTTATAGAAAAAGAGTGATAAATGCAGAGGATTTTTGCGGATGTAGCAATAATTAAATTGCAGGCAAAGAAAAAGCCCTGAGCTAATGCTCAGGGCTCTTAATAAGTGGCGGAACGGACGGGACTCGAACCCGCGACCCCCTGCGTGACAGGCAGGTATTCTAACCAACTGAACTACCG
>NZ_JAOWEQ010000041.1:0-275942 GCF_030336505.1 Citrobacter sp. Cf116
TTCTTTAAGGTAAGGAGGTGATCCAACCGCAGGTTCCCCTACGGTTACCTTGTTACGACTTCACCCCAGTCATGAATCACAAAGTGGTAAGCGCCCTCCCGAAGGTTAAGCTACCTACTTCTTTTGCAACCCACTCCCATGGTGTGACGGGCGGTGTGTACAAGGCCCGGGAACGTATTCACCGTGGCATTCTGATCCACGATTACTAGCGATTCCGACTTCATGGAGTCGAGTTGCAGACTCCAATCCGGACTACGACATACTTTATGAGGTCCGCTTGCTCTCGCGAGGTCGCTTCTCTTTGTATATGCCATTGTAGCACGTGTGTAGCCCTACTCGTAAGGGCCATGATGACTTGACGTCATCCCCACCTTCCTCCAGTTTATCACTGGCAGTCTCCTTTGAGTTCCCGACCGAATCGCTGGCAACAAAGGATAAGGGTTGCGCTCGTTGCGGGACTTAACCCAACATTTCACAACACGAGCTGACGACAGCCATGCAGCACCTGTCTCAGAGTTCCCGAAGGCACCAAAGCATCTCTGCTAAGTTCTCTGGATGTCAAGAGTAGGTAAGGTTCTTCGCGTTGCATCGAATTAAACCACATGCTCCACCGCTTGTGCGGGCCCCCGTCAATTCATTTGAGTTTTAACCTTGCGGCCGTACTCCCCAGGCGGTCGACTTAACGCGTTAGCTCCGGAAGCCACGCCTCAAGGGCACAACCTCCAAGTCGACATCGTTTACGGCGTGGACTACCAGGGTATCTAATCCTGTTTGCTCCCCACGCTTTCGCACCTGAGCGTCAGTCTTTGTCCAGGGGGCCGCCTTCGCCACCGGTATTCCTCCAGATCTCTACGCATTTCACCGCTACACCTGGAATTCTACCCCCCTCTACAAGACTCTAGCCTGCCAGTTTCGGATGCAGTTCCCAGGTTGAGCCCGGGGATTTCACATCCGACTTGACAGACCGCCTGCGTGCGCTTTACGCCCAGTAATTCCGATTAACGCTTGCACCCTCCGTATTACCGCGGCTGCTGGCACGGAGTTAGCCGGTGCTTCTTCTGCGAGTAACGTCAATCGTTGCGGTTATTAACCACAACGCCTTCCTCCTCGCTGAAAGTACTTTACAACCCGAAGGCCTTCTTCATACACGCGGCATGGCTGCATCAGGCTTGCGCCCATTGTGCAATATTCCCCACTGCTGCCTCCCGTAGGAGTCTGGACCGTGTCTCAGTTCCAGTGTGGCTGGTCATCCTCTCAGACCAGCTAGGGATCGTCGCCTAGGTGAGCCGTTACCCCACCTACTAGCTAATCCCATCTGGGCACATCCGATGGCAAGAGGCCCGAAGGTCCCCCTCTTTGGTCTTGCGACGTTATGCGGTATTAGCTACCGTTTCCAGTAGTTATCCCCCTCCATCGGGCAGTTTCCCAGACATTACTCACCCGTCCGCCACTCGTCACCCAAGGAGCAAGCTCCTCTGTGCTACCGTTCGACTTGCATGTGTTAGGCCTGCCGCCAGCGTTCAATCTGAGCCATGATCAAACTCTTCAATTTAAGTTTGATGCTCGTGAATTAAACTTCGTAATGAATTACGTATGTTCACTCAGAGACTTGGTATTCATTTTTCGTCTTGCGACGTTAAGAATCCGTATCTTCGAGTGCCCACACAGATTGTCTGATAAATTGTTAAAGAGCAGTTGCGACGCGCTTTAGCGCTCTGTCGCGAGGTGGCGTATATTACGCTTTCCTCTTTCAGAGTCAACCCTCATTTTCAGGTTTTTCTCTTCAACCGAGCCGGCTGTTTGTGTGAAGTGATTCACATCCGCCGTGTCGATGGAGGCGCATTATAGGGAGTCGACTCAGGAAGACAAGCGGAAAAATGCATTTTTGTTTCAACCGCTCACCTTTTACCCACAACGCTTACTTTTGCTGCTTTTTTATCGCCATTGGCAGGTCTGCCAGACTATTTATGACTAAATCTGCCGCATTTTCTGCTTCCGGCGTGACGGGTTTGCCTGTGCGCACCAATACCTTCGTGCCAACATTTGCAGCTGCCGCCGCCTGCATATCTTCAATTTTGTCGCCTACCATATAAGAAGCGGCCATATCGATGTGCAAGAAGTCTCGGGCGGAGATAAACATGCCAGGATGCGGTTTACGACAGTCGCAGACCTGACGATACTCTTCCACGGTGCCCTGTGGGTGATGCGGGCAGTAGTAGATGCCATCCAGCTCAACATCGCGATCGGCCAGCGACCAGTCCATCCATTCGGTCAACGTTTCAAACTGCGCCTCAGTAAATTTACCACGCGCGATACCAGACTGGTTCGTCACAATAATGAGCGCGTAACCCATTTTTTTAAGTTCACGCATGGCATCAATAACGCCGTCGATAAACTCAAACTCGTCGATCTCATGTACATAACCGTGGTCCACATTAATGGTACCGTCACGGTCGAGAAAAATTGCGGGTACAGACTTTGCCACCTTTTATAGCTCCTGAATAAGGCATGTGGCTCTAGTATCGCATGTTTCAGCGGGCAAGAAAGTGCTCATCGCGCAAAGCCTGATTGATTTAGACGTCTGGATGCCTTAACATCCATCTTGTTGACGGCTTCGACCGTACCTGACAGACGAAAATGCCACGGCTAACTTAATTACGATAATAAATAACCAATGATTAAACTTTCGAATATCACCAAAGTGTTCCAGCAGGGGACTCGCACCATTCAGGCGTTAAATAACGTCAGCCTGCATGTTCCTGCCGGGCAGATTTATGGCGTTATTGGCGCCTCCGGTGCCGGTAAAAGTACGCTCATCCGCTGCGTTAACTTACTTGAACGCCCAACCGAAGGCAGCGTTCAGGTCGGCGGTCAGGAACTCACGACGCTTTCTGAGCCAGAGCTGACCAAAGCTCGCCGTCAAATCGGCATGATTTTCCAACACTTTAACCTGCTCTCTTCCCGCACCGTGTTTGGCAACGTCGCGCTGCCGCTGGAACTGGATAACACGCCAAAAGAAGAGATCAAACGCCGTGTAACAGAACTGTTGGATTTGGTTGGTCTTGGTGACAAGCACGATAGCTACCCGGCCAATCTTTCCGGTGGACAAAAACAGCGTGTGGCGATCGCCCGTGCGCTGGCAAGCAATCCCAAAGTGTTGCTGTGCGATGAAGCCACCAGCGCACTCGATCCGGCAACGACCCGCTCGATTCTTGAATTATTGAAAGACATTAACCGTCGTCTGGGACTCACCATTCTGCTGATTACCCACGAGATGGACGTTGTAAAACGTATTTGTGACTGCGTGGCAGTCATCAGTAATGGTGAACTGATTGAGCAAGACACCGTCAGCGAAGTGTTCTCACACCCGAAAACGCCGCTGGCACAGAAATTTATTCAGTCCACGCTGCACCTGGATATCCCGGAAGATTACCTGGAACGGTTAAAAGCCGAGCCAGAAGCAGACAGTGTGCCGATGTTGCGTATGGAATTCACCGGTCATTCGGTCGATGCGCCGCTACTTTCTGAGACGGCCCGTCGCTTTAACGTTAATAACAACATTATTAGCGCGCAGATGGATTACGCCGGCGGTGTGAAATTCGGCATCATGCTGACTGAAATGCACGGCACACAGGAAGATACACAAGCAGCCATCAACTGGTTGCAGGAACACCATGTAAAAGTAGAGGTACTGGGTTATGTCTGAGCCGATGATGTGGCTGCTGGTTCGCGGCGTATGGGAAACGCTGGCAATGACCTTTGTGTCCGGTTTTTTTGGTTTTGTGATCGGTCTGCCGGTTGGCGTGTTGCTGTACGTAACGCGTCCGGGGCAAATCATTGAGAACGCGAAGCTCTACCGTACGCTCTCTGCGCTGGTGAACATTTTCCGTTCCATCCCGTTCATCATCTTATTGGTGTGGATGATTCCGTTCACCCGCATGATCGTAGGCACCTCTATCGGACTGCAGGCCGCTATCGTCCCGCTGACCGTCGGCGCCGCACCGTTTATCGCCCGTATGGTGGAAAACGCGCTGCTCGAAATCCCGACCGGGCTGATAGAAGCCTCTCGTGCGATGGGCGCCACGCCCCTGCAAAT
The DNA here is from genome assembly GCF_030336505.1 of Citrobacter sp. Cf116. Classification (NCBI taxonomy): domain Bacteria; kingdom Pseudomonadati; phylum Pseudomonadota; class Gammaproteobacteria; order Enterobacterales; family Enterobacteriaceae; genus Citrobacter; species Citrobacter sp. Cf116. The sequence goes on from NZ_JAOWEQ010000041.1 coordinate 4,097, forward strand.
TGTACGTAAGGTATTACTGCCAGAAGCGCTGCCAGGACTGGTCAATGCGGCCACCATCACCCTTATCACGCTGGTTGGTTACTCCGCGATGGGTGGCGCCGTTGGTGCCGGTGGTCTTGGGCAGATTGGCTATCAGTACGGTTACATTGGCTACAACGCTACCGTAATGAATACAGTGCTGGTATTGCTCGTCGTTCTGGTTTATTTAATTCAGTTATCCGGCGATCGCATCGTCCGGGCTGTCACGCACAAATAACGTTGCACACAACACTAAAAACTCATTAAGAAAAGGAAATAAGCATGGCGTTCAAATTCAAAACCTTTGCGGCAGTTGGAGCCCTGATCGGTTCTCTGGCACTTGTGGGTTGCGGTCAGGATGAAAAAGATCCTAATCACATCAAAGTGGGCGTTATTGTTGGCGCAGAGCAGCAGGTTGCAGAAGTCGCGCAGAAAGTAGCTAAAGAAAAATACGGTCTGGACGTTGAGCTGGTCACGTTTAACGATTACGTTCTGCCTAACGAAGCGCTGAGCAAAGGCGATATCGATGCTAACGCCTTCCAGCACAAACCGTACCTGGATCAGCAGATCAAAGATCGCGGTTACAAGCTGGTTGCTGTAGGCAATACTTTTGTTTACCCGATTGCGGGCTATTCCAAAAAAATCAAATCACTGGATGAGCTGCAGGACGGTTCACAGGTCGCGATTCCAAACGACCCGACTAACCTTGGCCGTTCCTTGCTGCTGCTGCAAAAAGTGGGCTTAATCAAGCTGAAAGATGGTGTTGGCCTGCTGCCGACCGCGCTGGAAGTGATTGAAAACCCGAAAAACCTGAAGCTGGTTGAACTGGAAGCGCCGCAGCTGCCGCGTTCTCTGGACGATGCTCAAATCGCACTGGCGGTCATCAACACCACCTACGCCAGCCAGATCGGCCTGACGCCGGCAAAAGACGGTATCTTTGTTGAAGATAAAGATTCTCCGTACGTAAACCTGATCGTGACGCGTGAAGACAACAAAGATGCTGAGAACGTGAAGAAATTCGTTCAGGCATATCAGTCTGATGAAGTGTACGAAGCAGCAAACAAAGTCTTCAACGGCGGTGCTGTTAAGGGCTGGTAATTTTAGGCTGTTTACAGAATATGTAATATCATCAGGACGGGCGCTTGCCCGTCTTGTCATTTATGCAAGCACCTGATTCAATATCTGACGTTTAGATCATTCATTGAGGAAATATTATGCGTGCTTTACCGATCTGTTTAGTAGCACTCTTGCTGAGCGGCTGTTCTATGTTAAGCAGATCCCCTGTTGAACCCGTTCAAAGCACCGCAACCCCGCCGAAAGCGGAGCCGGAAAAACCGAAAGCACCGCGCGCGACGCCGGTAAGAATCATTACTAACGCTGAAGATTTAGTAGGCAAGCCGTTCCGCGATCTTGGCGAAGTTAGCGGTGAATCCTGCCAGGCATCCAACCAGGATTCCCCTCCGAGCATTCCAACCGCGCGCAAACGCATGCAGATTAACGCATCAAAAATGAAAGCTAATGCGGTATTGCTGCACAGTTGCGAAGTGACCAGCGGAACACCGGGTTGCTATCGTCAGGCGGTTTGCATCGGTTCTGCACTGAACATTTCGGCGAAATGAGCCATTTTCAGTTCGAGCAAATAGGCGTTATCCGCTCACCATATAAAGAAAAGTTCGCCGTTCCACGCCAGCCAGGTCTGGTGAAAAGCGCCTGCGGCGAACTGCATTTGCTCGCACCTTATAACCAGGCCGATGCCGTTCGCGGCCTGGAAGCCTTCAGTCATTTGTGGGTGATTTTTGTTTTTCACCAGACAATGGAAGGTGGATGGCGTCCGACCGTGCGCCCTCCCCGTCTTGGTGGCAACGCCAGAATGGGTGTCTTTGCCACACGTTCAACGTTTCGTCCTAACCCTGTTGGCATGTCGTTGGTAGAGCTCCGGGGCATCCGCTGCCATAAAGAGCACGTAATCCTCGAACTCGGTGGACTGGACCTTGTTGACGGAACGCCAGTAGTGGATATTAAGCCGTATCTGCCGTTTGCCGAATCGCTGCCTGATGCTCGCGCCAGCTATGCCCAGGACGCACCTCAGGCCAGCGTCGAGGTGACGTTCAGTGAAGATCTCGCGGAGCAGCTACCAAAGCTCGAACAACGTTACCCGCGTCTTCGTCAGTTTATTACCGAAGTGCTGGCGCAGGATCCGCGTCCTGCCTACCGTAAAAATGAGGAAGAAGGCAAAACCTACGCCGTCTGGCTGCTGGACTTTAACGTCCGCTGGCGCGTCACACCGTCAGGATTTGAGGTCTTTGCTCTGGAAGCCCGCTAATTTGCGTCGCGTACTCTTTTGACATCCCTTTCTCGCTGGTAAACTAAACCACTTTTGTTTTGTGCCAGGCTCGTTTTGAGCCTGTTCGATCGTTCAACTGGAACCGTAACAACATGCGTACTAGCCAATATCTGCTCTCCACTCTGAAGGAGACACCTGCCGACGCCGAAGTCATCAGCCACCAGCTGATGCTGCGCGCCGGGATGATCCGCAAGCTGGCCTCCGGGTTATATACCTGGCTGCCGACCGGCGTGCGCGTCCTGAAAAAAGTCGAAAATATCGTGCGTGAAGAGATGAACAACGCCGGTGCGATCGAGGTGTTGATGCCGGTCGTTCAGCCTTCTGAACTGTGGGAAGAGAGCGGCCGTTGGGAACAATACGGCCCGGAACTGCTGCGTATTGCTGACCGTGGCGATCGTTCGTTCGTCCTCGGCCCAACGCATGAAGAAGTGATCACTGACTTGATCCGTAACGAGCTGAGCTCTTACAAACAGCTGCCGCTGAACTTCTATCAGATCCAGACCAAATTCCGTGACGAAGTCCGTCCGCGTTTCGGCGTGATGCGTTCCCGCGAATTCCTGATGAAAGATGCCTACTCTTTTCACACCTCTCAGGAATCCCTGCAGGAAACCTACGATGCGATGTACGCTGCGTACAGCAAAATCTTCAGCCGTATGGGGCTGGATTTCCGTGCAGTACAAGCGGACACCGGTTCTATTGGCGGCAGCGCCTCTCACGAATTCCAGGTCCTGGCACAGAGCGGCGAAGACGATGTGATCTTCTCCGACTCCTCCGATTATGCGGCGAACATCGAATTCGCCGAAGCCGTTGCGCCGAAAGAGCCGCGCGCAGCAGCAACTCAGGAAATGACGCTGGTTGATACTCCGAACGCCAAAACCATCGCCGAACTAGTTGAGCAGTTCAACCTGCCTATCGAAAAAACCGTGAAAACCCTGCTGGTGAAAGCGGTTGAAGGCAGCAGCTACCCGCTGGTCGCCCTGCTGGTTCGTGGCGATCACGAGCTGAACGAAGTCAAAGCGGAAAAACTGCCGCAGGTTGCCAGCCCGCTGACCTTTGCCACCGAAGAAGAAATTCGTGCGTTGGTAAAAGCAGGTCCAGGCTCGCTCGGTCCGGTGAATATGCCGATTCCGGTGGTTATCGACCGTACCGTTGCAGTAATGAGCGATTTCGCTGCCGGTGCCAACATCGACGGTAAACACTATTTCGGTATCAACTGGGATCGCGACGTAGTCACCCCGGAAGTTGCAGACATCCGTAACGTGGTCGCCGGCGACCCGAGCCCGGACGGCAAAGGTACGCTGATGATCAAACGCGGTATCGAAGTCGGCCACATCTTCCAGTTGGGTACCAAGTACTCTGAAGCGATGAAAGCCGCCGTACAGGGCGAAGATGGTCGTAACCAGATCCTGACCATGGGTTGCTACGGTATCGGGGTCACTCGCGTGGTTGCTGCTGCTATCGAACAGAACTATGACGATCGCGGCATCGTATGGCCAGACGCCATTGCTCCGTTCCAGGTCGCGATTCTGCCGATGAACATGCACAAGTCCTACCGCGTGCAGGAACTGGCTGAAAAACTGTACGCTGAGCTGCGCGCTCAGGGTATTGAAGTGCTGATGGACGACCGTAAAGAGCGTCCGGGCGTGATGTTTGCCGATATGGAACTGATCGGTATTCCGCACACTATCGTGCTGGGCGACCGTAACCTCGACAACGACGATATCGAATACAAATACCGTCGTAACGGCGAGAAAGAGCTGATTAAAACCGGCGACATCGTCGACTTCCTGGTCAAAGCCATTAAAGGCTAATACCAACAAAAAGGCCCTGATTATCAGGGCCTTTTTTCTATCGATTAATTACACGCTTTACCGGGGATAAATTTCGCGTCTTTATCCGCCATCAACGTTTTCACTTTCTCACCCGTATCCGGGTTTGACTCCAGCGTGAAATGCGCCTCAAGCGTCAGCAATACGGACTGTCCGTTTTCCGCACGCGCAGCTAAATAGTCACGTTCAAGCTGAGCATTATTCGCCACCGGCATCCGTTTACCCGTTGCGCAGTCGGTAAAGATTGCCGCGTCAGCCATATAGAAATACATGCCTCGCATCGGCATTGGCGTCACCGGTAAGCTGGCGGAAACCGGCTGGAGCGTGTAGTTAAACTGTGACTCAATCGGGTTACCTTCACGATCGAGCATTTCCAGCGCCTCGCCTTTAGCCCGGTAGTACGACTTTTCACCTTTGCTGTCGGTCAGCACCAGCTTGTCGGCAGTGCGCGCCCATGTGCCATAAGAGGCAAATGAAGACGGTTCATCCCGCACGCCCTGATAACGTTCGTTCATCACCCATGTACCGTCTTTCTCCAGAAACAGAGAGGTTTCAATCCCTTCACAGTCCGCGCAAGGTAAGATGCCACGCCAGCTTTGCTGCATCGGTTTTAATTCTGCCGCCCGCGTCGGCTGTAGTACTTCAACTTCAGTACGGTTATTACAGCCGATCAAGGAAAAAAGCGTGCATGCAGCGACTACGGACAATATTGCTGTTTTCACTATCAATTCCTTATAAATTTTTATTCCCGCTCGTCAGTCTTGCGTTCGACGAACTCTCCCACGCAGTGCTTTCACTGTGGATTTTTGCGCCTTCGATGACAACCTGCGCTCTTTCGAGGCGCGTGTAGGGCGAGTTGCCTGTCGGCTTTTTTGCACTGCGGTTAATTCTTTTATCACCGCTACCAGCCGGGAGATTGCCGCTTCCCGATTAAGTTCCTGGCTACGGTATTCCTGCGCCTTAATGATAATAACGCCATCACCGCTAATCAGATGATGGCTGGCGGCAAGCAAACGTTCCTTGTAATACTCTGGCAGGCCAGAGGCCCGAATGTCAAAGCGCAAATGGATAGCCGTCGAGGTCTTGTTAACGTGCTGACCGCCCGCGCCCTGCGCCCGAATCGCCGTGATTTCCAGCTCATTATCAGGGATAGCGACGTTTCGGGAGATAACAATCATGAACGCGGCTGCCACGCGGTCAGATGAATTTCCAGATTGTTCTGAGAGTCAGACAGCCAGATAGCACCGTCCTGGATAGTTGCCTGCAGCGCCATTGTACGACCTGCAAAATCACTCAGTTGCGCCAGTTGTTCATCATCCAGATACCACACGGTCAGATTTTTAAACTGCGCGCACTTGTTCTGATTTTGCTGCCACCAGATCTGAGCCGCACGGCTGTTGTAAGCAAACAGGGCAACCTCTCCAGACTGGGTACAGGCTTTTTTAATACGGCGCTCATCCGGCAGACCCAGCTCAATCCAGAGATCGATACCCAGATGGTCGTTACGCAGCCATGCTTCAGGCTCGTCTTCCGCACTCAGACCACGCGTGAACTGCAGCCGTTCATCGGCATATTTGATCCAGGCCAGCAGGCGCAACATCATGCGCTCCTGGGTTTCAGAGGGGTGACGCGCCAGCGTCAAGGCCGCGTCAAGGAACTGGTTGCGGTCAAGATCCGCTACGTTGACGACGGCTTTATAAATTGTCGCTTTAAGCGCCATGAGAGAACTCCTTTCGAATCAGGCGCACATTGTAGCGAAAACTGCGGCAAAAGGCTGCTAACTGCTCCACTATCAAGGCGCTGATATTGCTTGAATGAGTATGGTATAGTCACCTTGCTAAACAGAGTTTATCTTCGTAGGCTTAGACTTGCATCCACGGTTAAGTCAGAGTGCTGACAGGAGGGCATGTGGAAAAATATTGTGAGTTAATACGCAAGCGGTACGCGGAAATCGCCAGCGGAGACTTAGGGTATATCCCGGATGCGCTGGGTTGCGTATTGAAGGTGCTTAATGAAGTGGCGGCAGACAGCGCCCTTCCAGAGTCGGTCAGGGAAAAAGCGGCGTATGCTGCCGCGAACTTACTGGTGAGCGATTATGTCAATGAATGAAACGTATCAACCCATCAACTGCGATGATTACGACAATCTTGAACTCGCCTGCCAGCACCATTTGTTACTGACGCTGGCGCTAAAAGATGGCGAAGTTTTGCAGGCGAAAGCGAACGACCTGGTTTCACGTAAAAACGTGGAGTATCTGGTCGCAGATGTCGCAGGTGAAACCCGGGAGCTTCGTCTCGACAAAATTGCCAGCTTCAGCCACCCGCAGATCGGTACCGTGGTGGTCAGCGAATCTTAACTTTTTTCGCCTTATCCGGCCTACTTTCCATGTGAAACGTAGGCCTGATAAGCGCAGCGCCATCAGGCATGCCATACCAGACTTACGCCTTCTTCACCTTCTGCCGTCCCCTCACGCGTCACGAAAACACCCGCAGCCGAAATCAACGTTTCGCCGTAAAACAGCAGCGGTGTGGTATCTCGTCGCCAGGGCGGGATCCCCTGCTCCTGCCAGATTTTCTTTAATTTCCGTCCGCCGTTACGCCCGACAATATGCAATAACCCTGGCGCTTTAAAACGGATACTGACGACTTCATCCGCTTGTGGCAAGCGCAAATCACCCGCAGAGATTAACTGAACCGAACCCAATCCGGTAGGCAGCGTCAACGGTGTTTTCCACTCTAACCACGGGATAACAGTTTCGCTTTGCCCATCGACTGACTTCACCCACCACAGCTGTGACTGATAACGACGGACCTCGTACTCACCGAGGCGAAAACTTGGTGACGCATCTTCCCGCGCCAGCGCCACTTCCTGCCAGATACGTTCCAGCCCATCACGGGAAGGCATCGGCGCATTTAACCCCGCCAGCCAGCGACGAAGCAGCGCGGCACGACGCACGCCACTCATCATCATTAATGGCGTCAGTAACAGTGTTCCGCGGGGTGTGATGCAATCGGCTAAATCGCTGGCCAGCAGTTCATCCAGTAAACTCTCCTGCTCAGCGCACAGCGCAGCGCTGCGGGCAACGGCTTGCGCGAAGTGCGGCCAGCGCTGTTGGAGCAATGGGGTAACGCGCAATCTGAGGAAATTGCGATCGTAGGTATCATCCTGATTACTTTCATCTTCAATCCAGCATAATTCATGCTGCTGTGCCCATGCTTCAAGCGCCTCTCGCGTTTGCGCCAGCAGCGGTCGAATCAGCTGGGTTCCGGCAAACGGAGAGCTTTCCCCCATGGCGGAAAGTCCGGCAGGACCACTGCCGCGTTTAAGCGCCAGCAGAAAGGTTTCACACTGGTCATCGAGATGCTGTGCGGTCATCAGCACCTCGCCCGGTAGTAAGGTCTGCGCAAACGCCTGATAGCGCGCGCGTCGCGCCTGGGCTTCGATGCCCAGACCATCATCCTCAAGGTATACCCGCTCAACCACCAGCGGCACCTGCCACTGCGCGCATACCGACTCACAATGCTGTACCCAACTGTCTGCGTGTGGGCTTAATCCGTGATGAATGTGGATTGCGCGTAAAGCAACATCAGGATGCAGCGCTCGCCACTGCACCAACTGATGCAGCAATACGGTGGAATCCAGCCCGCCGCTAAAGGCGACCAGAATCGATTGAGAATTCAGCAGCGAAGTGTTCAGCGTGAGTGTCGTCATGATGGTTACTTACAATGGCATTGCCCGGCACGTTACCGGGCTAACGCCACAATGACAAGCCCTACAGCTCGTACAGTTCGAGGGGTAATCCGTCCGGATCGTTAAAAAACGTAAAACGTTTGCCGGTAAACGGATCGATTCGTACCGGCTCGCATTTCACATCATGGCTTTCCAGATGAATTATCGCCTTTTCCACGTCATCTACGCTGAACGCCAGATGACGCAAACCGCAGGCTTCCGGTCGGCTCGGACGGCAAGGTGGAAACGGGAAAGAAAAAAGCTCAATCACATACTGGCCGTTCAATGCCAGATCGCCTTTCCACGAGTCTCTCTCTTCCCGATAGGCTTCGCTCATCAGTGTAAAGCCAAGCACATCGCAGTAAAATGCCTTACTCGCCGCGTAGTCAGTCGCAATAATGGCAATATGGTGAACCTGTTTTAATCCCAGCATAGCGTCATCGCCTCTTTCATTTTTCTGTCAGAACGTTACTCGAACGTCTTGGGGTCAGGCAAGTCGTTATGCCATTTTTAAGACTCTCACGCGATACAGGCCATCCTCACCCAGTTTAGCGCCATGGATATCGGTTTCAAATCCAGGGTAGCGCTGCCCTACCGAGCACAGCATCAGAAGAAAATCGAGGACAGCCCGGCTTTTGGCAGTGATCATTTCCCCGGGCATCAAAAGCGGCACACCGGGAGGATAAGGCAGGATCATATTGGCAGAAACGCGCCCCACCAGTTGATCAAGTGCTACCGTTTCGACCTCACCTTTGATCTGCCGCTGCCAGGCCTGGTGCGGCGTCATTTTCATTTCCGGCAAGGTATCAAATGCCCGCAGCATCAACCCGGAGAGATCATGCTGGCGGATCAACTGATGGATCCCTTGCGCCAGATCCTGAATACGCATATTGCGATAGAAATCGGGATCTTCAGCATATAGATCCGGCAGCATATTTTTCACACGTAAATTCAGATCGTACGAGCGCTTAAATTCCGTCAGGCCACGTAGCAGCCCCATCGCCCGGGTTTTATCAATACCAATGCTGAACAGGAACAACAGGTTATACGGTCCCGTCTTCTCGACTACGACGCCGCGTTCATCAAGGAATTTCGCCACCAGCGCCGCGGGGATCCCCTCTTCGCTCATATTTCCTTGCTCATCCATTCCCGGCGTCAGAATGGTAACCTTCACCGGATCGAGGAACATGTGGTCGGCATCAGCATCAACAAATCCGTGCCAGTCTTCACCTGGCGCTACCGGCCAACATTCTGCTTCATCTACCTTTTCCGGCTGCCAGATATCAAAGAACCAGCCATCCGACTCTTCACGCAGACGTTGCACTTCTTTACGGAAATGCAGCGCCCGTTCCACCGAACGATTGATTAACCGCTTGCCTGAATTGCCACGCAGCATTGCCGCCGCCGTTTCTATCGACGCCACTATCGGATAGCTCGGAGACGTAGAGGTGTGCATCATAAAGGCTTCGTTGAACGTGTCTTCATCATAGTCGCCCTTAATGTGGATCAGCGAAGCCTGTGACAACGCCGCCAGCATCTTGTGGGTGGACTGGGTTTCAAAAATCACCTTTCCCGGTACCCGTTCGCCGCTCATCCCACTTTTCCCCTGATAGATCGGATGAAAATGGGTATACGGCACCCAGGCTGAATCAAAATGGATGGAGGACACATCCAGGGTTTGCTTGATCCAGTTGGTGTTATACAACAGGCCATCATAGGTGGAGTTGGTGATCACCGCGTGGACCGGCCATTGCGCCTGATTGGTTTCCTCAACTTTGCGTTCAATGCTTGCGTGGGTAAATTCCCGACGGGGTATACCGCCGAGGATCCCCAGCGCGTTACGCGTGGGCTTCAGCCAGATTGGCACCACATCACTCATCATCAGCAAATGCGCCAGTGACTTATGGCAGTTGCGGTCAATCAGGAGCGTACTGCCTGCAGGTGCAGCATACATACCGACAATCTTGTTCGATGTCGAGGTGCCGTTGGTCACCATATAGCTCTGCTCGGCACCAAAAGTACGCGCGATATACTCCTCCGCTTCCAGGTGCGGACCGGTATGATCAAGCAATGAGCCCAGTTCGGTTACGGAAATGGACACGTCGGCTTTCAGCGTATTACCGCCAAAGAAATCATAGAACAGGCAGCCGACCGGACTTTTCTGGTACGCCGTTCCCGCCATGTGCCCAGGCGTGCAGAAGGTATACTTCCCTTCCTTCACATAGGTAAACAGCGCTTTGGTGAAAGGAGGCGTGATGTTATCGAGGTATTCGCTGGTGTACTGGCGGATGCGGGTGGCAATGTCTTCAGACTGACCCAGCGCATACTCAAAAAACCACAGCGCCATGCGCAGGTCGTGCGCACTGACATCCATCGTCGAATGGGTATTAATAAAGGCGTAGAGCGGGAGATACTCGTTGAGCTGGTTGATGTCGCTGCACAGTTCCAGACTGTATTCATCCCAGTCAAAAATGACGCCGCAAATTCGCGGGTTATGTTCGATAAACTTCAGCAGGTCGACGCTATTCTGCGGCCAGATAATCTGAAACCCCTGCTGCTGCAGCGCACGTTCAAGTTCCTTGATGGGCTCATCTTTATAAAAGACGCCATGCGGTCCCATGATGGCAATGATATTCATGCGTTCCTCCTGGAAAAACCTTAGTTAATCATAGCCTGGCCAAACCACAGGTAAAAAAAAGGGCCACAGCATTGTGGCCCTTTTCAGAATTAATGCAGTTTACGCGTAACCGTAGCTCATCAGACGCTGGTAACGACGGTTTTTCAGATCATCTTTGCTTAACACGTCGAGATCGGCGAGATCGGCCAGCAGCTGTGCCTTCAGGGACGCAGCCATTACTTCAGGGTTGCGGTGCGCGCCGCCCAGCGGTTCCGGGATGATAGAGTCAATCAGCTTCAGCTCTTTCAGACGCGGCGCGATAATTCCCATTGCTTCTGCGGCCAGCGGCGCTTTGTCGGCGCTTTTCCACAGAATGGAAGCACAACCTTCCGGGGAGATAACGGAATAGGTGCTGTACTGCAGCATATTAACTTTATCGCCCACACCGATAGCCAGCGCGCCGCCGGAACCACCTTCACCGATAACGGTGCAGATTACCGGCACGCTCAGACGTGACATTTCGCGCAGGTTGCGCGCAATCGCTTCTGACTGACCACGTTCTTCCGCGCCCACGCCCGGGTAAGCCCCTGGGGTGTCGATGAAGGTAATGATCGGCATGTTGAAGCGCTCGGCCATTTCCATCAGGCGCAGCGCTTTGCGATAGCCTTCCGGCGCTGGCATGCCGAAATTACGGCGAATCTTTTCTTTGGTCTCACGGCCTTTCTGATGACCAATGATCATCACCGGACGGCCATCCAGACGCGCGATACCGCCGACAATAGCTTTATCATCCGCATAGGCTCGATCGCCCGCCAGCTCATCAAATTCATCAAACGCCAGGCGGACATAATCCAGGGTGTACGGACGCTGTGGATGGCGCGCCAGTTGGGCTACCTGCCATGCGCCAAGATCGGCGAAGATTTTACGCGTCAGTTCTACGCTTTTTTCACGCAGACGATGCACTTCTTCATCGATGTTAATATCCAGTTTCTCATCCTGACGGCTAACCGCAGTCAAAGAATCGATTTTTGCTTCCAGCTCTGCAATCGGCTGTTCAAAATCAAGGAAATTCAGACTCATAGTATTCCTGTATTAGTCAAACTCCAGTTCCACCTGCTCCGAACCAATAAGGCCACGGAGATCGTTTAGCAAACGATCGCTCGGAGAGACACGCCACGTCGCGCCAAAACGCAACCGCGCACGTGCATCCGCCCTCTGATAGTAGAGATGTACTGGAATTGTCCCCGAGCGGTGGGGTTCCAGAGACTGACGGAGTCGGTTTAAAAGCTGGTCATCAATTTGCCTGTCCGTCAGCGAGATAGCAAGCCCGCGAGCATATTTTTCCCGGGCTTCGTCAATATCCATGACTTCACGGGCCATCATTTTAAGCCCGCCACTGAAGTCATCAAAGCTGACCTGTCCGCTGACGATAAGTATGCGGTCTTTTTCCAGCAATTGCTGGTATTTATCCAGAGCATCGGTAAACAACATAACCTCCAGACGTCCGGAACGGTCATCCAGTGTACAGATGCCGATACGATTGCCGCGCTTGGTGACCATTACCCGCGCAGCAATGACGAGCCCCGCAGCCGTGGTGACTTTACCACGTTCTGTCGGATGCATGTCTTTCAGCCTGTAGCCTCCGACATAGCGCTCAATTTCTTTTAAATACTGGTTGATGGGGTGTCCCGTCAGGTAAAGCCCCAACGTTTCACGCTCACCGTCTAATACCACCTGCTCCGGCCACGGTTGGCAGCTGGCATAGGATTGTTCAATTTGCTCCGGTTCTTCCGCCAGCACGCCAAACATATCGGCCTGACCAATAGCTTCGGCTTTTGCATGCTGATCGGCGGCTTTTAGTGCGTCGTTGAGCGAATTCATCAACGCCGCACGATGCGGGCCAAGGCGATCAAACGCCCCGGACATGATTAGCTTTTCCAGCACCCGGCGGTTAAGTTTTTTGATATCCGTGCGCGCGCAGAGATCAAACAGCTCACGGAAGTAGCCGCCTTCGTTACGCGCCTCAATAATAGCTTCAATTGGCCCTTCACCCACGCCTTTTATCGCGCCGATGCCATAAACAATCTCGCCATCATCATTCACGTGAAAATGGTAAAGCCCGGAGTTGATATCCGGCGGCAGGATTTTGAGCCCCATGCGCCAGCATTCATCCACCAGTCCGACGACTTTCTCGGTGTTATCCATATCGGCGGTCATTACCGCCGCCATAAACTCGGCAGGATAATGCGCCTTCAGCCACAGAGTCTGGTAAGAAACCAGCGCATAGGCAGCGGAGTGCGATTTGTTAAATCCGTAACCGGCGAATTTCTCCACCAGGTCAAAGATTTTCATCGCCAGTTCGCCGTCTACGCCGCGCTTTTTCGCCCCTTCTTCAAAGGTGCCGCGCTGCTTGGCCATCTCTTCCGGCTTTTTCTTACCCATCGCACGACGCAGCATATCCGCGCCGCCAAGGGTGTACCCGGACAACTCCTGGGCAATCTGCATAACCTGTTCCTGATACAGGATAATGCCGTAGGTCGGCTCCAGTACCGGTTTCAGACACTCATGCTGCCATTGTACATCCGGATAGGAAATCTCTTCGCGACCATGCTTACGGTCGATAAAGTTATCTACCATTCCCGACTGTAGCGGGCCAGGGCGGAACAGAGCCACCAGTGCGATCATATCTTCGAAGCAGTCAGGCTGCAGACGTTTGATCAGGTCTTTCATGCCGCGGGATTCAAGCTGGAAGACCGCCGTGGTCTCCGAGCGTTGCAGCATATCGAAGCTTTTCTTGTCATCCAGCGGGATAGCCGCAATATCCAGCGGTGGCTCACCGTTCTTTTCACGGCGCGCGTTGATCATTTCCAGCGCCCAGTTGATGATGGTGAGCGTACGCAGGCCGAGGAAGTCGAACTTCACAAGACCGGCATATTCCACATCGTTCTTATCAAACTGAGTAACCGGGTGCAGCCCCTGTTCATCGCAGTACAGCGGAGCAAAATCAGTAATTTTGGTCGGTGCGATAACCACACCACCGGCGTGCTTACCGGCGTTACGCGTGACGCCTTCCAGCTTACGCGCCATATCGATCAGCGCTTTAACCTCTTCATCTGCCTCATAGATTTCCGGCAGTTGGGGTTCGGCTTCAAAGGCTTTTGCCAGCGTCATGCCCGGATCGGGCGGTACTAGCTTCGAAATACGGTCAACGAAGCCGTACGGATGCCCCAGTACGCGGCCCACGTCGCGGATAACCGCTTTTGCTGCCATCGTACCGAAGGTAATAATCTGCGAAACCGCATCACGACCGTACATTTCCGCCACGTGCTCGATGACCTGGTCGCGTTTCTCCATACAGAAGTCAACGTCGAAGTCGGGCATTGAGACACGTTCCGGGTTAAGGAAACGTTCGAACAGCAGGTCAAATTCCAGCGGGTCGAGATCGGTAATTTTCAGCGCATAGGCAACAAGTGAGCCAGCACCGGAACCACGTCCCGGGCCTACCGGTACGCCGTTATCTTTCGACCACTGGATAAATTCCATAACGATCAGGAAGTAGCCCGGGAATCCCATCTGGTTGATAACTTTAAGTTCAACTTCCAGACGTTCATCGTAAGGTGGGCGCTTCTGCGCACGAACTTCAGGGTCAGGGAACAAAAATTCGAGACGTTCTTCCAGCCCTTCGCGTGATTTCGCCACAAGGAAATCTTCGGTGGTCATATCGCCGGTCGGGAACTGCGGCAGGAAATATTCGCCCAGACGCACCGTCACGTTGCAGCGTTTAGCTATCTCGACGGTGTTTTGCAGTGCTTCCGGAATATCGGAGAACAGCTCGCACATCTCATCTTCGCTGCGCATGTACTGCTGCGGCGAATAGTTACGCGGGCGTTTCGGGTCATCAAGGGTAAAGCCGTCGTGGATCGCTACGCGGATTTCATGCGCATCGAAATCTCCGGTTTCAAGGAAGCGGACATCGTTAGTCGCCACCACCGGTAGACCACGCGTTTCGGCCAGTGCTACGGCTGCGTGCAGATAATTTTCTTCATCTTGCCTGCCAGTGCGAATCAGTTCGAGGAAATAGCAATTGGGAAAATGTTCTTCGTAAAACGCCACGCACTCGTCAACCAGTGCGTTATTGCCGCGCAGCAGACTTCGTCCGACATCGCCCATGCGACCGCCGGAGAGCAAAATCAAACCTTCTTTTAACTCGACCAACCAGTCCCGGTCGATAACCGGTCCTTCTGCGCCATAGCCGCGCTGATAGGCTTTCGAAATCAACAACGTCAGGTTCTGATAGCCGGTATTATTTGCGGCCAGCACGGTAAGCTGCGTGAGTTCATCGCCCAACAGCTCACTGCGGACATGAAAATCTGCGCCAACTATCGGCTTGATACCCGCGCCATGGCCCGCTCCGTAAAACTTCACCAGACCACACAGGTTGGTAAAATCGGTGATCGCCAGCGCAGGCATGCCTAACGCGGCCGCCTTTTTTACCAGCGGTCCGGTTTTCGCCAGCCCATCGATCATGGAGTAGTCGCTGTGCACCCGTAGGTGGACGAAACGTGGTTCAGACATCTTCAGATTCCTTCGACACAAGAATCAGGACGAGAGTCCCAGTGCGCGTTTGACGGGGCCAAAGCTGCGGCGATGGTGCTCAGTCGCACCATGCAGTGCCAATTTTTCCAGATGAAATGCGGTTGGATAACCTTTGTGCTGTGCAAAACCATACTGTGGAAAAACCGTATCCAGCGCCGCCATTTCAGCGTCACGGGTCACTTTTGCCAGAATCGATGCAGCGCTGATCTCCGCCACACGGCTATCACCTTTGACCACCGCCATCGACGGTACCGGTAATGCCGGGCAACGATTGCCGTCAATCAGCACGTATTCGGGCGCAATATGCAGACCCGCAACCGCACGCTGCATGGCCAGCATGGTAGCATGCAAAATGTTCAGTTCGTCGATTTCATGCGGTTCCGCCCGACCCAGGCTCCAGCTTAACGCCTTTTCTTTAATTTCATCAAATAGCGCCAGGCGACGTTTTTCTGACAGTTTTTTTGAGTCGTTAAGACCGATAATAGGGCGAGCCGGATCCAGAATGACGGCAGCAGTGACGACCGCGCCGACCAAAGGGCCGCGTCCGACTTCATCCACACCCGCCACTAAATGCGTATGCGGATACACAAATTCAATCATTGCGCTAACTCCAGGACCGCATCCGCTGCCTGCTCATCAGCATTGCAACGGATTTGCTGGTGCAGTTCACGGAATGTGTCGTGCATCGCATGGCTGGTTTTACCCTTCGCCAGCAACGGCAACAGCGCTTGCGACAGCGCCTGCGGTTCACACTCTTCCTGCAACAGCTCTTTAACCAGTTCTCTTCCCGCCAACAGGTTAGGTAGCGAAACGTAATCAGTCTTCACCAGACGCTTCGCCAGCCAGAAGGTGAAGGGTTTCATACGGTAGCCAACCACCATCGGGCATTTTGCCAGCATACATTCCAGCGCGGCGGTACCTGAAGCCAGCAGTGCGGCGTCGCTGGCCACCATTGCTTCACGTCCCATACCATTGAGCAGATGTACGGAAAGCTCCGGTGCAACTTCCGCTTTAATGCGTTCAAACTGCTCGCGACGTTTGGCATTCACCAACGGCACCACCACTTCGAGATCCGGATAATGCTGGCGTAATAGCTGCGCCGTTTTCAGAAAATCGGCGCTGAGCATCTCCACTTCTGCACCACGGCTTCCTGGCAGTAGCGCCAGGCAGTGAGCGTCATGAGGAATGCCCAGAATATCACGTGCCGCGTTTTTATCCGGGTCCAACGGCATGGCATCCGCCATGGTATGACCGATAAAGCGGCACGGGACGTTAAATTTGTCATAAAACGCTTTTTCGAAAGGCAGAAAGGCCAGCACCATGTTGGTGGATCTGCCTATTTTGAAAACGCGTTTCTGTCGCCACGCCCAGACGGACGGACTGACATAATGAATGGTTTTAATGCCCTGTTTTTTCAAGTTCCCTTCGAGGGTAATGTTGAAATCAGGTGCATCAATGCCAACGAAAACATCCGGCTTTAAGTCGGTGAATCGGCGAGTGAGGTCGGCACGAATATGCAGTAAACGGCGCAGACGTCCGAGCACTTCAACAATGCCCATGACCGCCAGCTCTTCCATTTCGTACCAGGCTTCACAGCCTTCGGCCTGCATCAGCGGACCCGCCACACCAACAAAACGCGCATTGGGAACGCGAGCCTTGAGTGCACGGATTAACCCTGCACCAAGAATATCGCCGGAGGTTTCTCCGGCGACGAGGGCAATCGTTAAAGGACGCTGTTCAGTCATTAACGAATCAGGCCACGCGTTGAGCGCTCAAAGAAGTCGCTGAAAGCCTGAACTTCGGGGTACTGTTTCGCCAGTTCCGCGATTTCTGGTTTCACTTCTTCCAGCGTTTTACCACTACGGTACAACGCTTTGTAGGCGTTACGAATCGCGGTAATCGCTTCGCGGGTGAATCCACGACGCTTCAGACCTTCGATATTGACGCCAAACGGCGTCGCGTGGTTGCCCTGGGCGATAACGTACGGAGGCACGTCCTGGGCTACACCAGAACAGCCGCCAACCATCACATGAGCACCGATGATGCAGAACTGATGCACCGCAGTCATGCCGCCGATGATAACAAAATCATCCAGCGAAACATGTCCGGCAAGCGTGGCGTTATTCGCCAGAATACAGCGGTTTCCTACCGTACAATCATGCGCGACATGCGCATTAATCATCAGTAAGTTATCGCTGCCCACCTTCGTCACTCCACCGCCCTGCACTGTGCCACGATGAATGGTGACGCTTTCGCGGATGCGGTTGCGATCGCCAATTTCCACACGGGTCGGTTCGCCAGCATATTTAAGATCCTGGTTAACTTCACCGATGGAGGCAAACTGATAGATCTCGTTATCGCGACCAATTTTTGTATGGCCATTCACGACAACGTGAGACTTCAGTACGGTACCCTCACCAATTTCAACATGGGGTCCAACAATACAAAATGGGCCAATGTGAGCATTGGCACCAATGCTGGCGCCCTCTTCTACAATGGCGGTCGGGTGAATAAAGGCGGATTTATCAATCACGTATCAGGCCTCCCGGCTACGGGCACACATCATCGTTGCTTCGCACACAACTTTACCGTCGACCAGCGCAACCCCTTTAAAACGGGTCAGGCCACGGCGCGTTTTCTCGAAAGTCACTTCCATGATCATCTGATCGCCAGGCACGACAGGACGCTTAAAGCGTGCTTCGTCAATACCCGCGAAATAATACAGTTCGCCTGGTTCCAGTTTTCCTACGCTTTTAAACGCAAGGATACCGGTAGCCTGTGCCATCGCTTCCAGAATCAATACGCCAGGGAAAATAGGTTTACCCGGGAAGTGGCCCTGAAAGAAAGGCTCGTTAACGGATACATTTTTCACTGCGCGCAGAAAACGACCTTCTTCAAAATCCAGCACGCGATCAACCAGCAGAAACGGAAAACGGTGCGGCAGAAGTTCTAAAATCTCTTCAATATGCAGAGTATGAGTGTTAGTAGTCAAAATACTCTTCCTGTCAAAATATACTAAAAGGCAATAATAACACGGCCTGTCGCAATCGTATGAATGGGACAGGCCGAAAAGTCAGACATGCAAAAACGGTGCTTTAGTCTTGTTGATTAACCTTGCGCTCAATCGCTTTGAGGCGCTTGCTCATATCATCAATATTCATCACCAGTGCAGCTGTTTTACGCCATACCTTATTGGGTTGTAGCGGAATGCCTGAGGAATAGACGCCGGGTTCGGTGATAGGACGCATCACCATACCCATGCCAGTCACCGTGACTTTGTCGCATATTTCCATATGCCCATTGATCACGCTGGCGCCGCCAATCATGCAGTAACGGCCAATCTTCAGGCTACCCGCCATAATGACGCCACCGGCTACTGCCGTATTGTCGCCAATCACAACGTTATGCGCAATCTGGCACTGGTTATCAATGATAACACCATTACCGATCACAGTATCGTCCAGAGCACCACGGTCAATGGTGGTACAAGCGCCGATCTCAACGCGATCGCCGATAATCACGCGACCAAGTTGCGGGATCTTTACCCAGTTACCGCGATCGTTCGCGTAACCAAATCCATCAGATCCAACGACAGTGCTTGACTGGATCAGGCAATTCTCACCGATCTGAATGTCGTGGTAAATCGTCACATTCGCCCACAAGCGTGAACCTGCACCGATTTTAGTATTTTTTCCGACGAAGCAGCCTGCGCCGATAACGACGTTATCACCCAGTTCTACGCCAGACTCAATGACCGCATTTGCGCCCACAGAGACATTATTACCCAGCTTCGCCGTTGCATCGATCACTGCACTCGGTGCAATGTTCTGTGCAGGCTGAGGCGTGGTATCTAGAATTTGCGCCATACGTGCATAGGTCAGGTAGGGATTCTTCACTACCAACGCGGCACTTTTAGCAAAAGGAAGATCGTCCTGCGTCATTACTACGGCAGAAGCCTGGCATACGCCTAAGTGTTCACGGTACTTAGGATTCACCATGAACGTGATATTGCCAGTTTGCGCAGATTGCATGGACGCTACGCCGGTGATGACGATATCGCCATCACCGTGTAATTCTGCATCCAACTGCTCTGCTAAATCAGCCAGTCGAATTGAAGGCATTACTTATTTAACCTGTTTCAGTACGTCAGCGGTGATGTCTTTTACATCGCTGCTGTTGTATGCAACGGTGTTTGCGTCAACGACCAGATCGATGCTCTGGCTGCTGGCAACAGATTTCACAGCAGTCTGGATACGAGTAACCAGTTTGCCACGTTCTTCGTTGGAGCGACGCGCACGATCCTGCTCAAAAGCCTGAGCTTTCTGAGAGAAAGTCTGGCGCTGAGCCATAACGTCTTTTTCCAGCTTGGTACGATCGCTACCTGCTTTCATTGATTGCAGACGCTGCATCTTAGATTGCAGATCGGATTCCATACGCTGCAATTCGCTGGCACGGCCTTTGAACTCGTTTTCCAGCGTAGCAGAAACGCCTGTCTTCTGTGCAACCTGTTGGAACAGGCTACCCATGTTGACGATTGCAATTTTGTCAGCCGCTTGTGCGGACGTTGCCATCGCTAAACCGAGACCTGCAGCTAATAACCACTTTTTCACAATTAACTCCTTACCATCCCATTTGCACCCGAAGGTGCAGTTCTTTGCGTGGCCAGGCGATCCCATGCAAGATCGCCTAAAGTCATCGCTACACTACCACTACATTCCTTTGCGAAGAACAATTACCAGGTTTTACCAATGTTAAACTGGAACTGTTCCGCTTTGTCTCCATCGTACTTCTTGAACGGCTGGGCGTAGGAGAAAACCAACGGCCCCAATGGGGACATCCATTGTAAAGCGATACCCGCTGACATACGGATATTACTTGGATCACTGTAGTCCGGCACACCTATAGCACGTGTTTGAGCGCTATCCTGCCAGTTAGTATCCCAAACGGTACCCATATCCCAGAAGAACGAGGTACGAACCGAGTTGGCATACTTGTCGCTAATGAACGGCGTTGGGGTAATAAACTCCAGGCTGGCGACAGCCATGGCGTTACCGCCCACTGCGTCATCCGATTTACAGTCCTTACCGTCTGCGTTGGAACACTCTTCGTAGTCACTATTATCAGAACCACTGGCGTAAGCACCGTTTTTGTAGACTGCTTTTGGACCGATAGTATTCGACTGGAAGCCACGCACGGTGCTGGAACCACCTGCATAGAAGTTCTCATAGAACGGCATTTCTTTGCTGCCAATGCCGTCGCCATAGCCTACCTTCGTACGTCCTAAAACCACCCACTTGTGATCGTCATCGATCGGCACATAGGTCGCGGTATCCATCGACACTTTGTAGTATTCGTTATCAGAACCCGGAATGGTCACTTTACCGTTCAGGTTGACGCGTGTACCGTCCGTTGGGAAATATCCACGGTCCAGTTTGTTGTACGTCCAACCGTAGTTAAAGGTGAAGTCATCAGCGGCAAAGCTGTTGGTATTGGTCTCGCCCATTGACTCAAGATAACGATCCATCGCAACCTGCGGCTGCATGTTGGACAGTTTGTTATGTACATAACCCAGGCCGGCACGCAACGTGTTGTATTCGTTTACCGGGAAGCCAAGCGTTACGTCTGTACCATAACTTTTGTTGGTATAGTCGGACAGATCCGCATCATTCGCTTCAAAGTCGTTATAGAAGACACGGCCACCCAGGCTCACACCATCAACGGTGAAGTACGGGTTAGTCACAGACAACTCAGTATAGGTCTGGTAGTCGTTTTTGGTGCCGTTGATGCCAACAGAATAACCGGTACCTAACCAGTTATCTTGCTGAACGCCAGCCTGGAAGCTCACGCCGCTCTCGGTACCGTAACCGACGCCGAAGTTAAAGCTACCGGTGTTACGCTCTTTGACCTTGTAGACTACATCAACCTGATCCGGTCTGCCCGGAACACGCTGAGTATCGGTATCAACTGTTTCAAAGTAACCCAGACGGTTCAGACGCTCTTTACCCTGGTCGACCAGATCGCTGCCCAACCATGCACCTTCCATCTGACGCATTTCGCGACGCAGAACGGAATCTTTAGAGGTGTCGTTACCTTCAAAACGAATCTTACGCACATAGAAACGGTTACCCGCATCCACGTTTACGCGTAATTTAACGGTTTTGTCAGCGTCGTTGATTTCAGGCTGCGACTGTACGCGCGGATAGGCATAGCCATAGCGACCCAGGAGCTTCTTGATATCATCTTCCATTTTGGTCACTTTGGTGCCGTTATAGAGTTCACCTGGCTCGATCTTCGTCAGGGTCTCAATTTCGGCAGAGTGCCCGGCCAGGTTACCGCTCACCTGAACACCAGAAAGCTTGTACTGCTCGCCTTCTGTGATGTTAACGGTGATGTAGATACCTTTTTTATCCGGCGTCAGGCTGACCTGAGTGGAATCGATATTGAAGCGGGCATAACCGCGATCCAGATAGTAACTGCGCAGGGTTTCAAGGTCGCCCGCCAGTTTCTGTTTCTGGTATTTGCGATCGCCCACCACGTTCCACCACGGTACTTCATCACGCAACTGGAAGTGAGAGATAAGTTCGTCAGTCGTGAAGGCATGGTTGCCGACGATATTGATCTGTTGGATCTTCGCCGAAACACCTTCCTGGAAGACCAGCTTGAGGTCAACGCGGTTACGCGGCAACGGCGTCACCACCGCTTTCACACTGGCGCTGTACTTACCGACGCTATAGTAGAAATCTTCCAGGCCTTTTTCGATATCGGCAAGCGTGGTGCGATCCAGAGACTCGCCAACACGCACGCCAGACGCCTCGAGGTTTTGCTTGAGCATGTCATCTTTCACCGATTTATTACCGGAGAAAGTGATGCTTGCAATCGTCGGACGCTCTTTTACCTGAACCAGAAGGGTATCACCATCGCGCAGGACGCGGACATCCTCAAAGTTACCGGTGGCGAACAGAGCACGAATGGTATTACTGATGTCTTCATCATTAACCGTGTCGCCTGTGCGCACCGGCATACTGAGGAGAGCCGCACCAACGGCGACTCGCTGTAGGCCTTCGAAATGAATGTCCTTCACTACGAACCCTTCAGCACCGTATACGGTGGCGCTGCTAAACAGCAGCGACGCTATGAGCAACTTTTTCATCGCCATCGTTATTATGCGTTCTTCCTAACACTCTCTTACAACCGAGAGAAATCATTGAAAAGTGCAAGCCCCATTAACAACACCAGCAAGATAGAGCCAATGCGATAACTAAAGTCTTGAACCCGCTCGGATACCGGACCGCCCTTCAGCTTTTCAATCGCCAGGAACAGCAGATGCCCCCCGTCAAGAACGGGCAACGGAAACAGGTTGATTATCCCTAAGTTCACGCTGATAAGCGCAAGGAACATCAGGTAATAAATAACCCCGAACTCCGCTGACATCCCAGCCCCCTGGGCGATAGAAATCGGCCCACTGAGGTTGTTCAGTTTTACATCACCGGTAATCAATTTTCCCAGCATACTGACCGTCAGCTTCATCAACTGCCACGTTTTATCCGAGGCTTCGAGGATGGCGCTGAATGGCCCATACTGGCGTACAGTCTTATACTCATCAGGCAGAGGAATAACTTTAGGCACCACGCCCGCAAAACCTTCTGCCTTCCCGTTAACCTGTTTTGAATCTGGGGTTAACGTTAAAGACAAGGAACTTCCTTGTCTTTCAATATCTAGCGCTAACGGCTTATCCGGATTATCGCGCACCAGCGTCACAAACGTCATCCATTGCGTCAGCGGCTGACCATTGACTTTAACGATCCTGTCGCCTGCTTGCAAACCTGCCTTACTTGCAGCGGAGTTAACCTGCACTTCTGACAGCACCGGTTCAATCTGCGGACCGCGCGGACGAATCCCTAAACTGGAGACGGGATCCTCTTTGTCTGGCTCAAATGCCCACTGACGTAAATCCAGCGTTTTGTCCTGACGCTGGTTACTGCCAAACTGCGCTACGCTGAGAGTCGTATGCTCATCGCCAATTTTGGCTACCAGTTGCAATCTCACGGCATCCCAATCAGGGGTTTCGATACCATCAACCGCTTTTAGTTCCGTACCCGGCTGAATTTGCGCCTGCGCGGCAATCGAGTTGGGTGTTATTTCACCAACAACCGGACGAACACCAGGGACACCGATGATAAACACCAGCCAGTAAGCGAAAATAGCAAAAAGGAAGTTTGCAATCGGACCTGCGGCGATGATGGCTGCGCGTTGTCCAACCGTTTTATTGTTGAAAGCGTAATGGCGCAGCTCCGGTGCGACTGGTTCAGCGCGCTCATCCAGCATTTTGACGTAACCGCCGAGGGGAATCAGGGCGATAACGTATTCCGTACCTAATTTATCGGTACGCCGCCAAAGCGCTTTTCCAAAACCAATGGAAAAGCGTTCGACGCGGACTCCGCAGCGCCGCGCAACCCAGAAATGACCAAATTCATGCACGGTGATAAGCACACCAAGTGCGACAATGAATGCAGCCAGATTCCAGAGAATACTCAGCATAAGACCATCCGTTAGAGCGTCCTGAATACCAGTAACAACAGGCAGGCAAAGACCGGTACCGCAGCCGTCAGGCTATCAATACGGTCCAGAATACCACCGTGTCCTGGAATTAAGTGACCACTATCCTTAATACCTGCTTCACGCTTAAACATACTCTCGGTCAGGTCACCCAGCACGGAGGCCAGGGCTGCAACGATGGAGCAAATGAGCAAGGTGACAGGCGCAACTTCAAGATTCGCCCACATGCCATAACCCCATGAGATCACGGCCGCAGTGGCGAGTCCGCCAATAAAACCCTGCCAGGTTTTACCAGGAGAAACCTTCGGTGCCAGCTTATGTTTGCCAAACAGCTTACCAAACATATACGCACCAGAGTCCGCTCCCCAAACGAGGATCATGACATACAGCAGCCATAGCGCGCCACTATAATGATTCTCATCATAGTGCCATGCACGTAGCGCCAGCATTCCCCAAAAGAACGGAACAATGGTTAACACGCCGAAAATTATGCGTAATGTTTTGGAATTACGCCAGACCGACGCAGAGCCGGGATAAAACAATACCAGCAACAGCGCCACGACCCACCAGCCCAGCGACGCCCACAGCGATACTTCAACCAGCGGCTGATGAATATTGCGATGGTATTCCGGCAGTAAGAACAGCATTAGCGCCAGCAATAGCCCGCACAAAACCGCCAGCCAGACTCGCTGTGTACGCGTGGTAAAACCGCTTAACTGTCCCCATTCCCAGGCGGCCAGCATACAAACGACCAGCGTGACAATGGCGAACCCCACCGGCGGCAGCAAAAACAGCGCCGCGATGACAACGGGTATTAAAACAAAAGCAGAAATCAGGCGATACTTCAGCAAAAGCGACCCCCATCAGGCTTTTTCATCACCGGGCTCGGTGCCGCCGAAACGACGCTCACGATTAGCAAAGGCATGCAGCGCACCTTCAAAGTCTTGTTCATCGAAATCGGGCCAGAGAACATCCGTAAAGTAAAGTTCGGCATAGGCAATTTGCCACAACAGAAAATTACTAATTCGATGCTCTCCCCCAGTCCTTATCACTAAATCCACAGGAGCCAGTTCATGCATACAAATTTGCTGCCCAAGCATCTCTTCATCGATTTGCTCTGGACGCAGCAGACCATCCTGCACCTGTTGTGCCAGTTGCCTGACCCCCTGGACTATATCCCACCGTCCACCGTAATTCGCTGCAATATTCAGCGTCAACCCGGTATTCTGGGCAGTAATCGCTTCTGATTTGCGAATCCGTTCTTGCAAACGAGAGTTAAATCGACTGATATCCCCGATAATACGCAGACGTACGTTATGGCGGTGCAGGTTTTTCACTTCACTATCAAGTGCCCACACAAACAGTTCCATTAACGCGCTCACTTCCTGCGCAGGTCGGTTCCAGTTCTCACTGCTAAAGGCATACAGCGTTAACGCATCAATACCGTTATTGGCAGCAAAAGAGACAGCCCGGCGGACGGATTTTGCTCCGGCCTTATGCCCAAAGGCGCGAATCTTCCCTTGCTTTTTCGCCCAGCGGCCATTGCCATCCATGATAATTGCGACATGGCGACAACCATGTGCTGGCAAATTTTCGCTTAATGGTTTAGTTGCAGACAACATAACGCGTTATTAGTCCCTGAAAGGATTTACGGTACTCAGGAATACTGAAGCCCATCCACAAAAAAGCCGTGTCAAACCACGGCTTACCCGACCGAAAAAAAGCAAATACCCGCGATCGGGTGGCGCAGACTATATCACTGAAGCCCAACGCTAACAAATAGCACGATTCTCCGTAGAGGGATTATCATCAGCTTGAGAGTCGCATCACTTCTTTTCTGGCGACGTCCCGCGCGATGGCATCAACCTTCAGCACGTCATCAACGCTCTGCGGCTCCTGCAAATCCATCTTATCCAGCACGGATAAATTCAGGTCAGCAATATCGGTAAATCGGATCTGCTGCGCCAGAAACGCGGCAACGGTAATTTCATTCGCGGCATTAAGTGCGGTCGTCGCCGCCTGCCCTTGCTCAAACGCGTCCATCGCCAGTTTCAGGCACGGATAACGCTGGTAATCAGGTGCAGAAAACGTCAGCGCACTGAGTTTGCAAAAATCGACAGGCTTAACACCGGACGTCACTCGTTCTGGCCATGCCATGGTATGGGCAATAGGTGTACGCATGTCCGGTTCACCCAACTGCGCCAGAACACTACCATCCTGATAACGGACCATCGAATGAATAACCGACTGCGGGTGAATCAGCACTTCCATCTGGCTTGCACTGGCATTAAATAGCCAACGCGCTTCAATGTATTCCAGACCTTTGTTCATCATGGTGGCGGAATCGACAGAGATTTTTCGTCCCATCGACCAATTCGGATGACGACATGCCTGATCGGGGGTCATAGAGACCAGATCGCGCAATGGCGTTTCACGGAATGGGCCACCAGACCCGGTAAGCAGAACTGACATGACGCCGTTTTGCTCAAGGTCAGCGTATCCCAGATTGTGTTGGATAGGTTGCGGTAAACTCTGAAAAATCGCGTTATGCTCGCTATCTACCGGCAAAAGCTGCGCTTTGTGACGTTTCACGTCGTCCATAAACAGACGACCGCAGGTCACCAGAGACTCTTTGTTCGCCAGTAAAATACTTTTGCTCGCACGAATTGCCGCCAGCGTTGGCAATAAGCCCGCTGCGCCGACAATTGCCGCCATGACCTGATCAACATCATCCAGCGCAGCCATATCACAGGCAGCCTGCTGACCGCTCATGACCTCAGTGCGACTGCCCTGCTCCAGCAGAGCTGCTTTTACCAACGCAGCGCTTTTTTCATCGTCCATTACCGCATAGCGAGGAGAAAACTCCAGGCATTGCTCTACCATGCGGGCGACATTTTTACCCGCCACCAACGCAGTAACACGAAATTTTTCCGGGTTATGGCGTACTACATCCAGCGTACTGCAACCAATGGAACCGGTTGATCCCAGGATGGTTAATTGCTTCATGAGACATCCAGAAGAATTTTACCCTTTAAGGTATATAGACAGAAAAAAGCAAAACGCCGCCATCCAGCCTTCTCAGGCCTTCTAAGCGGCGTTTTTAGCGTACAGGCGAATCAGAACTGCATCAGTTCCGCTTCTTTCTCTGCCAGCGCCGCATCAACTTTCTTGATTGCAGCGTCAGTCAGTTTCTGTACGTCGTCCTGAGAACGGCGATCGTCATCTTCGCTGATCTCTTTTTCTTTCAACAACGCTTTCACTTTGTCGTTTGCATCGCGGCGTACATTACGTACCGCAACACGCGCGCCTTCAGCTTCGCCACGCACGATCTTGGTCAGATCTTTACGACGTTCTTCGGTCAGCGGCGGCAGCGGAACGCGGATGTCGGAACCCGCAGAGCTTGGATTCAGACCGAGGTCGGAAGCCATGATGGCTTTCTCAACGGCTGGCCCCATAGAACGGTCAAACACGTTGATTTTCAGGGTACGGGAATCTTCAACCGTTACGCTTGCCAGTTGGCGCAGCGGAGTCGGTGTGCCGTAATATTCCACGACAATACCATCCAGCAGGCTAGGAGAAGCACGACCCGTGCGAATTTTGCTGATTTGGTTTTTGAACGCTTCGACGCATTTGTCCATGCGTACTTCAGCATCTTTTCTGATATCGTTGATCACGTTACGAATCCTTGAAAGCTTGTTTCAGTCAGACCATACCCGCCGCGCAAGATGTGACAAGTATAGTCTTGATTAATTTTGAGGGACGTATCCCGCGACATTAAAGCGGAATATTACCTGCATTTAGCCGCAACGGGAATTATTCCGTGATTAACGTGCCTTCTTTTTCACCCATAACAACACGGCGCAGTGCACCTGGTTTGTTCATGTTAAAGACACGAATCGGTAATTTGTGGTCACGAGCCAGCGTGAACGCAGCCAGATCCATGACTTTCAGCTCTTTATCCAGTACTTCAGTGTAGGTCAACTGTTCGTACATGGTCGCCGTCGGATCTTTAGCCGGGTCGGCAGTAAATACGCCATCGACTTTGGTGGCTTTCAGTACCACATCCGCTTCAATTTCAATACCACGCAGGCAGGCTGCTGAATCGGTGGTGAAGAACGGATTGCCGGTACCCGCAGACAAAATAACAACGCGGTTGTTACGCAGCAGGCTGATAGCTTCAGCCCAACTGTAGTTATCACACACGCCGTTCAGAGGAATTGCGGACATCAAGCGAGCGTTCACATAGGCGCGGTGAAGCGCATCGCGCATCGCCAGACCGTTCATTACGGTGGCTAACATGCCCATGTGGTCGCCCACAACGCGGTTCATCCCTGCTTTCGCCAGACCAGCGCCACGGAACAGGTTACCACCACCAATCACTACGCCAACCTGAATACCCAGCTCAACCAGCTCTTTGATTTCCTGAGCCATGCGGTCAAGGATGCTTGCATCAATACCGAAGCCTTCCGAACCTTGCAGAGCTTCGCCACTTAACTTAAGCAGAATACGTTTGTAGACGGGTTTTGCATTGGTAGCCATGTTTCTTTCCTGAGACTGTCAACGAATGAGATGAGTTAATTCCAGCGACATTGTATGTCGCTTTTCAGCAGGACCACTATAGCGGTTCGCTGAATTTACAAGCCAGACACAAAAAGAAGCCGCCCTCAGGCGGCTCCTTTCAAAATTAAGACTGCTTGGACATCGCAGCAACTTCTGCTGCAAAGTCAGTCTCAACTTTCTCGATGCCTTCACCCACTTCAAAGCGGATGAAGCCTGTTACGTCAGCGTTATGCTCTTTCAGCAGCTGACCAACAGATTTGCTCGGTTCCATGACGAAAGGCTGACCGGTCAGAGAAACTTCGCCGGTGAATTTCTTCATGCGGCCTTCAACCATTTTCTCTGCGATTTCTTTCGGCTTGCCAGACTGCATAGCGATGTCCAGCTGAACCTGGTATTCTTTTTCTACCACTTCAGCGGAAACGTCTTCCGGCTTAACGAATTCTGGTTTGCTTGCAGCAACGTGCATTGCCAGCTGTTTAACCAGTTCTTCGTCAGCGCCAGTTGCAGCAACCAGAACACCGATACGAGCACCATGCTGGTAGTTACCCAGAACTTCGCCTTCCAGGGAAGCAACGCGACGGATGTTGATGTTCTCACCGATTTTAGCAACCAGAGCAACACGTTCTTCTTCGAACTGTGCTTTCAGAACTTCAACGTCAGTGATTTTGCCAGCAACGGCAGCGTCCAGTACTTTGTCAGCAAATGCCTGGAAACCAGCATCTTTAGCAACGAAGTCAGTCTGGCAGTTAACTTCCAGAATGAAAGCGATGTTGCCGTCGATTTTGGTTTTGATTACGCCGTCAGCAGCAACGTTGCCTGCTTTTTTCGCCGCTTTGATTGCACCGGACTTACGCATGTTTTCGATTGCCAGCTCGATGTCGCCATTAGCTTCAGTCAGTGCTTTTTTGCAATCCATCATGCCTGCGCCAGTACGCTCACGCAGCTCTTTTACCAGGGATGCGGTAATTTCAGCCATTCTAAAATCCTCGGAAGATTTGATCTGCCCGGCATGAAACCGCACAGATTTAAAAGTGAAAAAGGGGGCCATATACAGGCCCCCTAACCAAACGTGATACTACCTGGTCTATAAGGGCTCTAACGAGCGTGCCTTATTATTCAGCTTCTACGAAGCTTTCTTCCGCCTGGGAAGCCAGATCCTGAGAACGGCCTTCACGAACGGTAGTAGCTACAGCGCCCAGGTACAGGGTCACAGCACGGATTGCGTCGTCGTTACCCGGGATAACGAAGTCAACACCGTCCGGATCAGAGTTGGTATCAACGATTGCAAATACTGGGATACCCAGGTTGTTTGCTTCTTTGATAGCAATGTGCTCGTGGTCAGCATCGATTACGAACAGAGCGTCCGGCAGACCGCCCATGTCTTTGATACCGCCCAGGCTGTTTTCCAGTTTCTCAAGCTCACGAGTACGCATCAGCGCTTCTTTCTTGGTCAGCTTTTCGAAAGTACCGTCCTGAGACTGAGTTTCCAGATCTTTCAGACGTTTGATGGACTGACGAACGGTTTTCCAGTTAGTCAGCATACCGCCCAGCCAGCGATGGTTCACGAAGAACTGGTCGCAGCTGTTAGCAGCTTCTTTCACCGCTTCGCTTGCAGCGCGTTTAGTACCAACGAAAAGGATTTTACCTTTACGAGCAGAGATCTTGTTCAGTTCAGCCAGAGCTTCGTTGAACATCGGTACAGTTTTCTCAAGGTTGATGATGTGAACTTTGTTACGCGCACCGAAGATGAACGGCTTCATTTTCGGGTTCCAGTAACGGGTCTGGTGACCGAAGTGAACACCAGCCTTGAGCATGTCGCGCATGGAAACAGTTGCCATGATTAAAACCTCTATATATAAAAGTTGGGGTTAAGCCTCCACGCATCCCATATTACCGACCCCAAAGGGCACCCCGGAATATGTGCCGATACGTGTGTGTTGTTACACAAAGTGAGATTTGTCGCTCCCGTCCATCGTGTGTAGTCTTCGAATGGATCGGAAGTCCGGCGCGCTTTATACCACAAATACGCCATAGACACCAATAATTGTTGGCACTGTGTGCTGTTAATGATTCTCAATTTGGCAGCACGTATGCGGGACTGATACCATTGGCAGCACTTAAACAATTATTGCCGATATCATCGGCACTGATGGACAGAATTCATGGCTATCTCAATCAAGACCCCTGAAGAAATCGAAAAAATGCGCGTCGCTGGCCGCCTGGCCGCTGATGTACTGGAAATGATCGAACCGTTTGTTAAACCGGGCGTCAGCACCGGCGAGCTGGATCGTATCTGTAATGACTATATCGTGAATGAGCAGCAGGCCATTTCCGCCTGCCTGGGTTACCACGGCTATCCGAAGTCCGTGTGTATCTCTATTAATGAAGTGGTGTGCCACGGGATCCCGGACGACGCCAAACTTCTGAAAGACGGCGATATCGTCAACATCGATGTGACTGTGATTAAAGACGAGTACCACGGCGACACCTCGAAAATGTTTATCGTCGGCAAACCTACTATTCTGGGCGAGCGTCTGTGCCGCGTCACGCAGGAAAGCCTGTATCTGGCGCTGCGGATGGTGAAACCGGGCATTCGCCTGCGCACGCTGGGCGCTGCAATTCAGAAATATGCGGAAGGTGAAGGTTTCTCTGTCGTTCGTGAATACTGCGGTCACGGTATCGGTCGCGGCTTCCATGAAGAGCCGCAGGTTCTGCACTACGATGCAGACGACGGCGGTGTGGTACTGCAGCCGGGCATGACGTTCACCGTAGAACCGATGCTGAATGCCGGTGATTACCGCATCCGCACCATGAAAGACGGCTGGACGGTGAAAACCAAAGACCGGAGCTTGTCTGCACAGTACGAGCATACTATTGTAGTGACGGAAAACGGCTGTGAGATTCTGACGTTACGCAAGGATGACACCATCCCGGCGATCATCACACACGGCGAATAATGTTTTGCCTGATGGCGATACATTCGCATCTTATCAGGCCTACAAATTGTACTACTTAGTAGGCCGGGTAAGGCGTTCACGCCATCATCCGGCTTTTTAATGGGTGGCGCATAATGAATACTCTTCCTGAACAGCACGCAAATACTGCCCTCCCCACCCTGCCTGGCCAGCCACAAAACCCAGGGACATGGCCACAGCACGACCTCAACTGCACCGGTATTAAAGCGCATATCGACACCTTCCAGAGCTGGTTAGGCGAAGCGTTTGACAGTGGAATTTCCGCAGAACAGCTCATTGAGGCCCGCACCGAATTTATTGATCAGTTGCTTCAGCGCCTGTGGATTGAAGCCGGTTTCGGTCAAATTGCCGACCTGGCGCTGGTTGCCGTTGGCGGCTACGGGCGCGGCGAACTGCATCCGCTCTCCGATATTGACCTGCTGATCCTCAGTCGTAAAAAGCTACCTGATTCGCAGGCAGAAAAAGTCGGTGAGCTGTTAACGCTGCTATGGGACGTGAGGCTGGAGGTTGGGCACAGCGTGCGTACGCTGGAAGAGTGTCTGCTGGAAGGATTATCAGATTTAACCGTCGCCACTAACCTGATTGAAACACGCCTGCTTATCGGCGATGTGGCGTTATTTCTTGAGCTGCAAAAGCATATTTTTAGCGAAGGTTTCTGGCCGTCCGATAAATTTTACGCCGCCAAAGTGGAAGAGCAAAATCAGCGCCACCAGCGTTATCACGGCACCAGCTACAACCTGGAGCCGGATATCAAAAGCAGTCCCGGCGGCCTGCGCGATATCCATACTCTGCAATGGGTGGCCCGTCGCCATTTTGGCGCCACCTCGCTGGACGAAATGGTCGGCTTCGGCTTTTTGACGCTGGCAGAACGCGCCGAACTGAATGAATGTTTGCATATCCTGTGGCGGATTCGCTTCGCCCTGCATCTGGTCGTTAGTCGTTACGACAACCGCCTGCTGTTTGACCGCCAACTCAGCGTGGCGCAACGGCTAAACTACGGCGGCGAAGGCAACGAGCCGATCGAGCGGATGATGAAAGACTATTTCCGGGTCACGCGACGGGTCAGCGAACTGAACCATATGCTGTTGCAACTGTTCGACGAAGCGATCCTCGCCCTGCCAGCCGATGAAAAACCGCGCCCGATTGATGACGACTTTCAACTGCGCGGCACATTGATCGATCTGCGCAACGACGACCTGTTTATCCGTAAACCCGAAGCGATATTGCGGATGTTCTACATCATGGTACGTAACAGCGCGATCAGCGGGATTTACTCCACCACGCTGCGCCATTTGCGTCATGCCCGCCGTCATTTAACCCAGCCACTCTGCTACATTCCGGAAGCGCGTTCGCTGTTTCTCAGTATGTTGCGCCATCCGGGCGCGGTGAGTCGCGGCCTGCTGCCGATGCATCGGCACAGCGTTTTGTGGGCCTATATGCCGCAATGGTCGCACATTGTCGGCCAAATGCAGTTTGACCTGTTTCATGCCTATACGGTGGATGAGCACACTATCCGTGTGATGCTCAAGCTGGAGAGTTTTGCTAACGAAGAGACCCGTCCGCGCCATCCGCTGTGCGTGGATCTGTGGCCGCGCTTGCGACAGCCGGAGCTAATTCTGATTGCCGCGCTGTTCCACGATATCGCCAAAGGTCGCGGCGGCGATCACTCGGTTCTCGGCGCCCAGGACGTGCTCAAATTCGCCGAGCTGCACGGTCTGAACTCGCGTGAAACGCAACTGATCGTCTGGCTGGTGCGTCAGCATTTGCTGATGTCGGTGACCGCTCAGCGCCGTGATATTCAGGATCCGGAAGTGATCAAGCAATTCGCTGAAGAAGTACAAACGGAACATCGTCTGCGCTTTTTAGTGTGCCTGACCGTCGCGGATATTTGCGCTACTAACGAAACGCTGTGGAATAGCTGGAAGCAAAGTCTGCTGCGCGAGCTGTACTTTGCGACGGAAAAACAGCTACGTCGAGGGATGCAAAACACGCCAGATATGCGCGAACGCGTTCGCCATCATCAGCTTCAGGCACTGGCGCTACTGCGTATGGACAACATTGATGAAGAAGCCCTGCACCACATCTGGTCGCGCTGTCGCGCCAACTATTTCGTGCGCCACAGCCCAAATCAACTGGCCTGGCATGCGCGTCATCTGCTGCAGCACGATCTCAGTAAGCCGCTAATCCTGCTCAGCCCGCAGGCCACGCGCGGCGGAACGGAAATTTTCATCTGGAGCCCCGATCGCCCTTACCTGTTTGCCGCCGTCTGCGCCGAACTGGACAGGCGCAATCTAAGCGTCCACGATGCGCAGATTTTCACTACCCGCGATGGGATGGCGATGGATACGTTCATCGTGCTGGAACCGGACGGCAGCCCGCTGTCTTCAGACAGACACGAAGCGATCCGTTTTGGACTGGAACAGGCCATCACGCAGCGCAGCTGGCAGCCACCGCAACCACGTCGTCAGCCGGCAAAATTACGCCACTTTACCGTCGATACCGAGGTTACTTTCCTGCCGACCCACACCGACCGAAAATCATTTCTTGAGCTTATCGCTCTCGACCAGCCTGGACTGCTGGCGCGGGTCGGGCAGATTTTTGCCGATCTGGGAATTTCGCTGCATGGCGCCCGAATTACAACCATTGGCGAGCGAGTAGAAGATTTATTCATAATCGCCACCGCCGACCGGCGCGCCCTTAATAATGAGCTGCAGCAGGAAGTGCATCAACGGTTGACAGAGGCCCTCAATCCAAACGATAAAGGGTGATGTTTTTATTTATTATGGAAAGAGTTTAACAATGCAGCAGTTACAGAACGTTATTGAGTCCGCTTTCGAGCGCCGTGCCGACATTACTCCGGCAAATGTAGATACCGTAACCCGCGAAGCGGTGAATCAGGTTATTGCTTTACTGGATTCCGGTGCACTGCGCGTCGCAGAAAAGATTGAGGGTCAGTGGGTCACGCATCAGTGGCTGAAAAAGGCGGTCCTGCTCTCTTTCCGTATTAACGATAATCAGGTTATCGAGGGTGCGGAAAGCCGTTACTTCGATAAAGTGCCGATGAAATTCGCCAACTACGACGAAGCACGCTTCCAGAAAGAAGGTTTCCGCGTGGTTCCGCCAGCGGCCGTACGCCAGGGTGCGTTTATCGCCCGTAACACCGTGCTGATGCCGTCTTACGTGAACATCGGCGCTTATGTGGATGAAGGTACGATGGTTGATACCTGGGCGACCGTGGGTTCCTGCGCGCAAATTGGTAAAAACGTTCACCTGTCCGGCGGCGTTGGCATCGGTGGCGTACTGGAGCCGTTACAGGCTAACCCGACCATCATCGAAGACAACTGCTTCATCGGCGCACGTTCTGAAGTGGTTGAAGGCGTGATCGTCGAAGAAGGCTCTGTTATCTCTATGGGCGTGTACATTGGTCAGAGCACCCGTATTTACGATCGTGAAACCGGCGAAGTGCATTATGGCCGCGTTCCGGCGGGCTCTGTGGTTGTCTCCGGCAACCTGCCGTCGAAAGATGGCAAATACAGCCTGTACTGCGCGGTGATTGTGAAGAAAGTCGATGCCAAAACGCGTGGCAAAGTAGGAATCAACGAACTGTTACGCACCATCGACTAACAGTGATTTGAAAAAGCGGGCTTAGCCCGCTTTTTTTACATCTGCGAGTGGCATAAACAAGGCTTTTCGTTAATTATTCAATGGTTATGGTGAGCTTAAGGGTACCGCTATGTATGACAATCTGAAAAGTCTGGGCATTACTAATCCTGAAGAAATCGATCGTTACAGCCTGCGGCAAGAAGCCAACAACGATATCCTGAAAATCTATTTCCAGAAGGATAAAGGCGAGTTTTTTGCCAAGAGCGTGAAGTTCAAATATCCCCGTCAGCGTAAAACGGTTGTCGCCGATGGCGTCGGCCAGGGTTACAAAGAAGTGCAGGAGATCAGTCCCAACCTGCGCTATGTGATCGACGAACTGGATCAGATCTGCCAGCGCGATCGCAGCGAAGTCGATCTTAAACGCAAGATCCTTGATGATTTACGTCATCTGGAAAGCGTCGTGACCAACAAGATCAGCGAAATTGAAGCCGATCTGGAAAAACTAACGCGTAAATAACCGCGAGTGAATGTGTTCGTAGGCCGGGTAAGGCGAAGCCGCCCCCCGGCATTTTGCCTGATAAGCGTAGCGCCAACAGGCAAGGAATTAATGCTGCTCATCCAGTTGTAGCGCGACATACAGCAGCAATCGGTCGTCAAAATTCCCTAAATCCAGCCCGGTCAGCTCTGAAATTCGGTTCAGGCGATATTCCAGCGTATTACGGTGGATAAATAACGCTTTTGAGGTCGCCAGCGGCTGAACGTTATGCCGAAACCACGCCGCTAATGTTCGACGCAGTAAGCCGTTGTTATCCATTGCTTTCAGCCGTACCAACGGACGCGCCAGCTCGTTGGCCTGCCAGCCGCCGCGCAGGCTGTCCAGCAGAACTGGCAGCATCAAATCCTGGTAGAAATAGCTACGACTTTCCGGCATCCGTTGCTTGCCGACCATCATGGTCGTGCGCGCCGTACGATACGAACGGGCAATACTGCCTGGCCCGGTAAAATAGTTGCCCAGCGACACGCGAAAACGCAGCTGTCCGTTCTCTTTCATGCGAGCAATGAGCTGCTCAACACGCTTGCGGTGATCTTCCGCGTCCCAGCGACCAAACTGATTGAGCGCCGGTTTCAGCACCACCATCTCGGTCAGGGAAACAATCGCAATCAGATTATTACGTTCAGGCGTAGTCAACGCGTTCTGCAATTGCTGTAGCTCCGCCATCGCGCTGTCAACGCCAAGCTGGCCACTATCAACCTCTACCACTGCCACCACGCGCGGCTGGTTCAAATCAATGCCTAAACGTTGCGCCCACTCCATCAGCGCCGGGGTATTCTCTTCCGCCTGAATCAGATTCATCACCAGCTCTTCACGCAGGCGGCTATCCTGCGCTAACAGATGCATCAGGCGCGACTGCTCCAGCATCATTTCGGCTGTCATGCACACCAGCTCGCCGTATTTACGCAGATGTTCCGGTTCACCGGTAAGCCCGATAACGCCAACGATTTCGCCTTCCAGGCGCAACGGCAGGTTTATCCCCTGACGCACGCCGTGCAAATGCCTCGCCACTGCATCGTCAATGTCCACCACCCGGCCCTGCGAAAGCACCAGCAGCGCACCTTCGTGCAATTCACCAATGCGTTCGCGATCGCCACTGCCAATGATCCGCCCACGGGCATCCATTACGTTGATATTGGTATCAATGATGCGCATGGTTCGCGCCACGATATCCTGCGCCATTTTGGTATCAAGATGCCAGCCAGCCATAAACCCCTCCTGTGAGCAGAGCTCAAGCATAGGGAAGATAATAAGCGGCGACATTGTGCAAATGCACAAAGCGGAAGGGAGAAATATGGAGTTGTGGGAGGTATCACAAAAAGAACCCCTTCCTGTACAGGAAGGGGTTGAGGGAGATTACTGCATCAACAGATAGATGGAGCTGTCGCCACGCTGAATGTTCAGCGCCAGCACAGCGGGTTTGCTGTCGAGGATTTTGCGCAATTCGGCGATGTTTTTCACCGGCTGCTGATTCGCACCGATAATCACATCCCCTTTCTTCAGGCCGATCTGTGCAGCCGGAGAATTCGGTTTCACGTCGCTTACCACGACACCTTTATCCTGGCCTTTGTTGCTCATATCGGCACCTTCAATGCCTTTGAAGATAGAGCTGGAATCAACCTGAGTCTGGCTGCTCTGCTGCAATTCCAGGTTCACGGTGACCGGCTTACCGTCACGCAGCAGACCCAGGGTGATTTTGCTGCCGACCGGCATCGTCCCCACCTGCGCACGCAGAGCGGCGAAGCTGCTGATTGGTTTGCCGTTCAGGGAGGTAATCACATCCCCGGCTTTAATACCGGCTTTCGCTGCGGAAGAGTTCGGCATTACCTGGCTGACGAATGCGCCACGCTGAGCGTCAACTTTCATCGCTTTCGCCAGCTCAGAGCTCAGTTCGGTCCCCATAATACCCAGCTCACCACGTTTAACCTGACCAAACTCAACCATCTGCGAAGTCAGGTTTTTCACCATGTTGCTTGGGATTGCAAAACCGATACCGATGTTACCGCCGTCCGGCGCGAGGATCGCGGTGTTAATGCCGATCAGCTCACCGTTCAGATTGACCAGCGCGCCACCGGAGTTACCCCGGTTGATCGCAGCATCCGTCTGAATAAAGTTTTCATAGTTCTCCGCATTCAGGCCGCTACGGCCCAGAGCAGAAACGATGCCGGAGGTCACGGTCTCACCGAGGCCAAACGGGTTACCGATTGCTACGGTGTAATCACCCACGCGCAGCGCGTCGGAGTCTGCCAGCTTAATCGCCGTCAGGTTTTTCGGATCCTGAATTTGGATCAGCGCGATATCGGAGCGTGGATCTTTGCCCACGATCTTCGCGTCAAATTTACGGCCATCGCTCAACTGAACCTTAATTACCGTAGCGTTATCCACCACGTGGTTGTTGGTCACGACATACCCTTTCGCAGCATCAATAATTACGCCGGAACCCAGCGCCATAAATTTCTGCTGCTGGCCGCCGCCGTTACCAGCGCCCGGTGCGCCGCCCTGGCAGAACGGTGAACTCTGGAACGGAGATCCGTCCTGGCAGAACGGTGAATTATCACCAAAGAACTGCTGGAAATTACGCGGCATACGCGGCGTATTCACCGTCGTGCTCCCCTCGACGTTAATACTTACCACCGATGGCATCACTTTTTCGAGCATCGGGGCCAGGCTTGGCATCTGTTGGGCGGTCATTGCTGAAGACGACGTCTCAGCCGCAGTTGCAGACAGGGGGGACAACGCCAAACCTAAACTCAGAGCCAGTGCACTCATTGCTAATGTGGTTTTTTTCATGTGTTTCGTTCTCGATTAACAGGTAACGCAAAATTGCTGTATACGTCAGAGTCGTTTTATAACGCTAAGTTCCAGAATTGAGTTTAAGGAAAAAGTAAAATTTTATTGGCCGTCTTTACAAATGAGTATTTATTGTTCTACGGCCATCAAGCGACGATATTCATCCCAGGCATACAAATCTGTCATCCCGCTGATATAATCCTGGATCAACCGGCAGCGATAATAATATTCCAGAACCGAATACTCAGCGCACTCCGTCGATATTTTACTAACCGCCTCAACATACGCAAGACGATGGCGGGTAGACAACTTCTGAAATAAACGGGACTCGATAGGAAAACGTTTTACTCTTTCATTGTCGACCAGTTCAGTAAAATCTGACTGAGACATTTTCAATAACGGTTGATAGATCTCCAGCAACCCGCTGATCACCCGATAGCCCTGTAATTCCAGTTGCTCAACATCCGGATGGCTAAACACATGTTTTACCGCCACATTCTTATAAACGCCCAGTAACTGGCTGAAGCTACTGGCATCTTCTAACAGCGCATGATTAAAGCTGCCTTCATAAATCTGCGGCAAATTATCAATAAACCGCTGGGCCGCATACGGAACCAGTTTATTCAGCGTATTGACGCGTAAATACATAAAGAACTGATCTTCGGTGCTGCGGCTTAATGTATTTGAACGTGATTTTTCCCAGGCGTTCTCAACAACCTGACTAAACAGAGAGCCTTTTTCGTGATGCCCCCACGCTTCATGCAGATGATGGTAAAGTTGCTCGACGCTAAAGATTCTTTTCTCAACGGCATCTTCCAGGTCGGCCACGCAATATGAGATATCATCGGCAGCTTCCATAATCC
Organism: Citrobacter sp. Cf116; assembly: GCF_030336505.1. Lineage (NCBI taxonomy): Bacteria > Pseudomonadati > Pseudomonadota > Gammaproteobacteria > Enterobacterales > Enterobacteriaceae > Citrobacter > Citrobacter sp. Cf116. The sequence goes on from NZ_JAOWEQ010000041.1 coordinate 43,130, forward strand.
AGGTTAATGGAAAACGACTGTAAGGTGCTAATGATAATTCTTTACGTAACCGCTCAATATACGGTTCCTCGGAAAGGTAATAACCAGGCTTCTTCATTAAATAGTTGTGCGTCTCGGGTGCACTGCCGCGCCACCATGCCGGACGGGTATATTTTAAAATACCGCCAACCTGCGCCCAGGTAAGGTTCATACGCATCAAAGTATGCACCAGACGAATACCCTGCGCATTGCCTTCAAAATAACACAAGTCCTGGCGTACCTTGCGGCGAATATCATTCAGCGACTCTTCACCTTCACGCAAACGTAATGCCGTCACCTGGCAGCGGTCATCACTCAGGGGCTGACTTTCCGCGTCGGCGGGATACAACCGCTGGCGAAACCAGTCATTAATCGCCGCTTCGCCAAAATGACCAAACGGCGGATTACCGATGTCATGCATCAGGCACGACATTTCGACAATACTCTCAAACGGTCCCGTCAGTTCATCCAGACCATACTGCTCCAGCAGCTTTAGCTCTTTCAGTCGGCTGAGGATCTCTTTCGCGATATAGCGCCCAACCTGCTGCACTTCCATCGAGTGCGTCAGGCGCGTACGCACCGCTGCATTACGCTCTAGCGGAAAGACCTGGGTTTTTTGTTGCAGCCGGCGAATAGCCGGAGAATTGATAATACGTCCACGATCGCTTTCAAAAATTCGCAGGATCTCATGCTCCGTCTTCACGCCCTGCGGCGAACGGTAACGGCGATGCCAGTTTATTTTTTTTCGGAAATCGATCTGTACCATATCCTCTCCCGCCTGAGAAATGCGCTACCCCTTAAGCGCATGATAGACTATGCCCTCAAATCTGGCTTATCGCGAGTAAATCTATGAAAATCGGCATCATTGGTGCAATGGAAGAAGAAGTTACGCTGCTGCGTGACAAAATCGAAAACCGTCAGACCATCACGCTCGGCGGTTGTGAAATTTACACCGGCCAACTGAACGGTACTGAGGTTGCGCTTCTGAAATCAGGTATCGGTAAAGTGGCTGCGGCGCTCGGCGCTACGCTGCTGCTTGAACGCTGCAAGCCGGACGCCATCATTAATACCGGTTCCGCGGGCGGCCTGGCCTCTACGCTGAAAGTCGGCGATATCGTAGTTTCTGATGAAGCGCGCTATCACGACGCCGACGTCACTGCCTTTGGTTATGAATTTGGTCAGCTACCGGGTTGCCCGGCTGGTTTTAAAGCCGATCCTGCGTTGATTGCAGCCGCAGAATCTTGCATCGCCGAACTCAATCTGAACGCTGTTCGCGGACTTATCGTCAGCGGCGATGCATTCATTAATGGTTCCGTGGGGCTGGCTAAAATTAAGCATAACTTCCCGCAGGCGATTGCCGTTGAGATGGAAGCGACCGCAATTGCGCACGTTTGCCACAACTTTAAGGTGCCATTTGTCGTGGTTCGCGCTATCTCTGACGTTGCCGATCAGCAGTCCCATCTCAGCTTTGACGAATTCCTGGTGGTTGCCGCGAAGCAGTCAAGCCTGATGGTTGAAACGCTGGTGCAGAAACTGGCGCATGGCTAAATTATTCTCAAGGGCGCTGGTCGCCCTGCTTTTCACTCTCCCGGCGTTCCTTTACGCCGCACCGCGTGTTGTAACGCTTTCTCCTGCCAATACCGAACTCGCTTTTGCCGCTGGCATTACCCCCGTTGGCGTCAGCAGCTACTCAAACTACCCGCCAGAAGCCAAAAATATTGAAGAGGTCTCAACATGGCAAGGTATGAATCTTGAGCGTATTGTGGCGCTGAAACCTGATTTGGTCGTCGCCTGGCGCGGGGGAAATGCTGAGCGGCAGGTGAATCAACTGACCTCCCTGGGAATTAAGGTCATCTGGGTGGACGCCGTTACCATTGAGCAGGTTGCCGATGCGCTACGCCAGTTGGCTGCGTGGAGCCCCAAGCCTGAACAAGCTAAACAGGCGGCGCAAACCATGCTTGATGACTATGCTTTACTTAAATCTCAGTATGCCAACAAACCGAAAAAACGCGTGTTTCTCCAGTTTGGTGCCAATCCTCTGTTTACCAGTGGAAAAGGTTCTATTCAGCACGAAGTTCTTGAGGTATGCGGCGGAGAAAACATCTTTGCCGGTAGTCGGGTTCCCTGGCCGCAGGTTAGCCGTGAGCAGGTCCTGGCACGAGCCCCCCAGGCTATTGTTGCAACCGGCGGTCCGGGCGAAACTCTGAAAATTGAGCAATACTGGGGAAACCAGCTAAAAATACCCGTTATTACACTTAATAGTGACTGGTTCGAACGCGCGAGCCCGCGTATTATCCTCGCCGCAAAACAACTCTGTAATGCGCTTTCACAGATAAATTAGCGCCTGCCCCCACCAGGTCTGTTGTGAGGATTTAAAAATGCTCGTCTATTGGCTTGATATTGTAGGCACCGCGGTATTTGCAATCTCTGGCGTATTACTGGCCGGAAAATTACGTATGGATCCGTTTGGCGTCCTGGTCCTCGGCGTGGTTACCGCCGTCGGAGGTGGCACGATCCGCGATATGGCGCTGGATAATGGACCGGTTTTTTGGGTTAAAGATCCAACCGATCTGGTCGTAGCGATGATCACCAGCATGCTGACGATCCTGTTGGTACGGCAGCCAAGACGCCTGCCGAAATGGATCCTTCCGGTGCTTGATGCCGTTGGCCTGGCGGTGTTCGTGGGTATTGGCGTCAACAAGGCCTTTCTCGCAGGAACAGGACCCTTGGTTGCGATTTGTATGGGGGTGATTACCGGCGTCGGCGGTGGGATCATTCGCGATGTATTAGCACGTGAAGTCCCGATGATTTTGCGCACCGAGATCTACGCCACAGCCTGTATTATCGGCGGGATCGTGCATGCGACGGCGTTTTATACCTTTGATGTTTCACTGGAAAACGCCAGTATGATGGGGATGATTGTCACCCTGCTGATTCGGCTTGCCGCCATTCGCTGGCATTTGAAATTACCGACGTTTGCGCTGGATGATAACGGACGTTGACATGATGATGCAGAATATGTAGGCCGGATAAGGCGTTTACGCCGCCATCCGGCACATTGCCCGGTGGCGCTACGCTTACCGGGCCTACACCATCAGACCACTGGTATTACAGACAGCAATCAGATGCTGAAAGAAGAACCACACCCGCAGGTGCTTTTCGCATTCGGGTTAGTCACAACGAAGCGGGAACCTTCCAGACCTTCGGTATAGTCAACCGCGCCGCCCACCAGATATTGCAGGCTCATCGGGTCAACCACCAGACCAACACCTTGTTTCTCAATGGTCATATCACCATCGTTCACCTGATCGTCAAAGGTGAAACCGTACTGGAAACCGCTGCAACCACCGCCGGTGATATACACACGTAATTTCAGATTCGGGTTATCTTCGTCAGCGATCAGGCTTTTTACTTTATTGGCTGCTGCTTCAGTAAATTGCAGTGGCAGCGCTACGTCATCACTCATATTTTGCTCCAAACGACATTGGCAATTGGGCAAATTATAACCCAATGGTTAAGGCCATTATCTAATACCCTGGTATTTCGTTCAAGTATTCTCGCCAGCGGCTGTACCCTGGCTTTTAGCCGCCTGCTCCGCTTCCTGTTTTGCCAGCGTACGGGCAAGGATAGTCGAGTATAGCGGCTTTCCGCCCATAAATTGGGCTAATAGTGTTGCGCCAAGACAGGTAATAATCATTGGCAAAATGAGCTGATAGTTATCGGTCATCTCCAGCACCAGCACAATACCGGTGAGCGGCGCCCTTACCGACGCCGCCAACAATGCCCCCATTCCGGCGATGGCAAAGGTCCCGGCCTCCAGATGATAATGCGGAAAAGAGGCCGCTGCCGCCATACCGAACGCGGTGCCAAGCAACGTGCCCAATGCCAGCATCGGGGCAAATATCCCGCCGGGCGCGCCGGACGAGAAGCACAGCAGCGTGGTAATGACGCGGGCAATAAAGATAAACAGCAGTAAACCAACGCTGAAATTCCCTGCCGCAGCGATAGGTATCAGGTTAAACCCGCCTCCAGCCGCTTCTGGTGTAATTAAGCCAAGAATCCCGCACAGACCGCCGATCGCACCGCCCATCAGCACCCATTTTTTGAGATCGCCGCCGTGGAAACGCTGGAACATATCCTGAGTCCGTAACACCATGGTGTTGAACAACGGTCCGACACAGCCAAAAATAATCCCCAGGACCAGATACAACCACAGCGTGTTCACCGGTGCATTGGAGAGCTTCCCAACTTCAATAAGCGGTGCCTCGCCGTTGAAAACACGAAACACAATGCTCGACATGATGACGCCGGTAAACACGGCTTTGATCGAGACAAGGTTATAGCGAAACTGCGGGCGCATCTCTTCAATAATGAACAGGATCCCCGCCAGCGGAGCGTTAAACGCCGCCGAAAGGCCCGCTGCCGCACCGGTCGCCAATAAGGTATGCCGCGCTTCTGCGCTACGCATGCGGAAAATATCCAGCACCATGCGCCCGAGGTTACCACCGATCTGCACGGTCGGTCCTTCTCGCCCGAGCACCATACCGGCACCCAGCGTGCCCATACCGCCGAAAAATTTCACCGGCAGTACGCGCCACCAGCGCACAGGCCGCAGCTCTTCCAGCGCGCCTTCAATCTCTGGGATCCCCGAACCACCGGCTTCCGGCGCAAACTTACGCACCAGGAAATAGCCGACCATCGCCAGCAACGCAGAGAGAATAAATGCCAGCGGCCACAGCAGAATGGCATGGTCCGCAACCTGAGCCAGCGCGCCAATGCGCTGATTCTGCACCCAGGTCACCGCTTTCTCAAATGCCACGCCAACAAGCCCTGTCACTGTACCCACTACGGCAGCCATCAACAGGATCGCCAACGGCGTTTTGTCTCGTTCCAGGAGTCGACGGATTTGATCCCTGCGGCGTAAACGCACAATTTGTTGTGCTTCAAAAGAGGGAGTGTCTGTCTTCATCAGATGATCATTAATTGGTAATACAAATACGGAATCGGCATTCTACTCGCACATTTCACGAAAATCCCCTGCAAATCGTATTGTTTCAAATGCGTAAAACTTTCATAACCTTCTCTGAATAACTAGAATAGCGGGCATTTACTTTTTCTACGAACCAGGACCCCATCCATGAGTAAGTCTGAAAATCTCTACAGCGCAGCACGCGAACTTATCCCAGGCGGCGTTAACTCCCCCGTTCGCGCCTTTACTGGCGTGGGTGGTACTCCGCTGTTTATCGAAAAAGCCGACGGCGCGTATCTGTACGATGTCGATGGTAAAGCCTATGTTGACTACGTCGGTTCCTGGGGACCGATGGTGCTGGGCCATAATCACCCGGCAATCCGTAATGCGGTGATTGAAGCTGCGGAGCGCGGTTTAAGCTTTGGCGCACCGACCGAAATGGAAGTGAAAATGGCGGAGCTGGTCACTGAACTCGTGCCGACCATGGACATGGTGCGCATGGTGAACTCCGGCACGGAAGCGACGATGAGCGCAATCCGTCTGGCGCGCGGTTTCACCGGTCGCGATAAGATCATCAAATTTGAAGGCTGCTACCACGGTCATGCCGACTGTCTGCTGGTCAAAGCGGGTTCGGGAGCGTTAACGCTGGGTCAGCCTAACTCCCCGGGCGTTCCGGCTGATTTCGCGAAACACACCCTGACCTGCACCTATAACGATCTCGCTTCAGTACGTGCGGCATTTGAACAATATCCGCAGGAGATCGCCTGCATCATCGTTGAGCCGGTCGCAGGCAACATGAACTGCATCCCGCCGCTGCCGGAATTCCTGCCGGGCCTGCGTGCACTGTGCGATGAGTTTGGCGCGCTATTGATCATCGATGAAGTGATGACCGGTTTCCGCGTGGCGCTGGCCGGTGCACAGGATTATTACGGCGTCGTGCCGGATCTGACTTGTCTTGGCAAAATCATCGGTGGCGGAATGCCCGTTGGCGCATTCGGTGGCCGTCGCGATGTGATGGACGCACTGGCGCCGACCGGACCGGTTTACCAGGCGGGGACGCTTTCCGGTAACCCAATCGCGATGGCGGCAGGTTATGCCTGTCTGACCGAAGTCGCCCAGCCGGGTATTCATGAAACGCTGAACGAACTGACGACGCGTCTGGCGGAAGGTCTGCTGGAAGCTGCTGAAGAAGCGAATATTCCGCTGGTAGTTAATCATGTAGGCGGGATGTTCGGGATTTTCTTCACCGATGCAGAAACCGTAACCTGCTATCAGGATGTGATGGCATGCGACGTTGAACGCTTCAAGCGTTTCTTCCACATGATGCTGGATGAAGGAATTTATCTGGCGCCGTCCGCGTTTGAAGCAGGCTTTATGTCCGTGGCGCACAGTGAAGAAGATATCAATAACACCATCGACGCCGCGCGCCGGGTGTTTGCGAAACTGTAAAGGATGAATTGCCGGGTGGCGCTTACGCTTACCCGGCCTACATTCTACGCCGTAGGCCGGATGGCGGCATAAATTACCGGCTCTGCTTACGTAGCAGATAGATAAAGTACGGCGCGCCAATAAACGTCGACAGTAATCCCGCCGGGATCTGATACGGAAACAACACCATCCTGCCGCACCAGTCAGCAAAGACCAGCAACACGCCACCCGCCAGCGCCGAAATCAGCATATGCGGCATCGCCCGACGAAAACCCATCATACGGGCAATATGCGGAGCCATCAGCCCGACAAAGCTCAACGGTCCAATGGTCATGGTGGCTGTCGCCGTCAGCCCTGCCGCCAGTAGCAGTAACCCCACGCGTGATGGCGTAATAGCCATACCGACAGCCCGCGCCGTATCGCCGCCGAGCGGTAAAATTGTCAGCCAACGGCGGCACAGCGGCGTCATCGCCAGCAGGATAACCATTACAATCCCGGTACGCAGCACCTGTTCGCCACTCGCGTTATAGGTTGAGCCGGAGATCCAGGTTAGCACCCCCGCCATACGCGGATCGCCGCTGGCCTGCAGCATCATCAGCAGCATTGTAAACGCAGTGCTGAGCGCCATCCCTGCCAGCAACATGCGGTGCGGTGAAAAGCCCCCGCGCCCGGCGGCAATCATAATGATAAGCAAGGTGGCTGCCGCACCGAGGCTCCCGGCCGGCAGCAGCCAGCCAAAGGCATTGCCGGGGACCAGAAATAACATTAGCACCACGCCAAATGCCGCCCCGGAGCTAATTCCTAATACTTCCGGACTGGCCATTGGATTTCCGGTCAGACGCTGAATAATACAGCCAGCTACCGCTAACATTACCCCGGCAATCAGCGCCGCCAGAACACGTGGCCAGCGCCAGGGCATGAGCTCGTCCAGCATCGCGCCGCTGGCCCATGTCCAGCCGTGCGCATCGCGGCCAAACGCGAGCGCCACAATAACGGTAAGCAGCAATATCGCCCCGCCCGCCAGGGCAAACATCAGTACATTCTGGCGCTCAGCAGCGATGCGGTTACTGGCATTCATATCCGGCGCGCTCATACTTCTAAGGCGCGGCAACAGCCACAGCAGCAATGGCGCGCCAATCAGCGCCGTCACCGAACCAGTGGAGACTTCCATCCATACGCGGGTCAGCCACAGAATAATTTGGTCGGAGAGCCAGAGGATCAACGCACCAATCAGAGGGGCCAGCATCAGACGCGCCAGCAGACGACGCGCGCCGAGCATTTTCGCCAGCAGCGGTGCAAACAGGCCAATAAAGCCGATAATCCCAACCGCGTTAACCAGTAAGGCGCTGATAACAATGGCCAGCGATAACGCTGCCAGACGTGCCAGCGACAGCGCCAGACCGAGGTTACGCGCCACGCCGTCATCCAGTCCCATCAGCGTCATTGGGCGTAATAACAACAGCGTCAGCATCACACCGCCCAGCAGTTGCGGCCACAGACGCTGTACGCCGCTCCAGTCGGTCTGCGTTAGCGTACCGCTGCTCCATAAAAACATGCTTTGCAGTTGATCGTGATGGAAGATAACCATCAACTGGTTAATTGCCCCGCAGTACAGGCTGACCACCAGCCCGGCAAGGATTAACGTCACCGGAGAAAGACGTTTGCCCCAGGCAACGCCAAACACCAGAGCCCCAACAACACATGCTCCCGCCAGCGCCGCAAATTGCGTGGTCAGCGCACCGGGAATAGCCCACAGCGTGGTAACCGTAATGCCCAACTGCGCCCCGGTTGCAACACCTAACGTAGTGGGTTCTGCCAGTGGGTTACGCAGCACCTGCTGAAACAAGACACCGACCAGCCCCAGCCCGGCACCGACCAGCAGCGAAATCGCCAGCCTCGGCAGCAGACTGTAGTGGAAAACCATCTGCTCAATAGCATTGATATCCGGTGACCAGATAGCTTGTTGCCACTGACTGCGCGGTAGCGCAACAGAGAAGTTAACCCAGGTCAGCCAACAGGCAGCGACAAACAGAACCGCCAGAAGAAGCGTTGGGAACAGCGCAATTCGTTTACTCACGCTTTGCCTCCCAGCGCATTATCCAGAATGCGGGCAAAATGCATCGCCGAGAGCGTGGCGCCATAGAACCAGACGGCAGGCACACGCTGAAAACGTCCGCTGCGGACAAACGGCATCGCCTGCCATAATGGCGTAGACATCAGTGCAGTCATCTCTTTATCGTTGCCGTGGTCAAAACACAGCACATCGACATCCTTATAAGCAGCCAGACGGTCAATACTCACGGCAGTGCTGCCCCAAAAGTTTGTCTCGCCCTGCCAGGCGTTGGGGATCCCATAATCATCCAGCACGTCCTGAAACAGGCTGTTTGGGCCAAACACCAGCATATGTCGTGAATCGAGCAGGGAAGTGAGAAGTACAGGGCGCGCGCCACGTTGAATGAAGCGCGGTTTCAGGCTGGCGATAAAACGATCGTACTCGGTCAGATGGCGTTCAGCAGAGGCTTGCAGATTGAACAATTGCGCCATTTCCTGCAGCGATTGTCGCGCAACGGCCAGCGGCTTTTTACCGTCACTGAAGTTAAATCCCCGGCCAGGCGCAATCCGCGCCAGCTTTTCAGGGGAAGGACCATAGCCTGCCGACCACAGCAAAAACGAGGGTTTCATTTCGGTCAACAGTTCGAGATTGGGCTCCGTACGTAGCCCGACGTCAATAACCGAATCCGGCAACGGGGGCTCACTGACCCACAGCTTGTAGTTAGGGATATCCGCGATGCCATACGGCGTAATACCCAGCGCCAGCAGTAGTTCCACCGGTAGCCATTCCAGCGCCACAATGCGCTGCGTATCAACCGCCGCAGCGTGCGCCGTATTCATCCGCCACAGCAGCGGCGACAGCGCCATCGCCGCAAGCAGCCGCCGACGGGTAATATGATGTAATTCAATCATTAATAGACAAAACTCACGGGTGCGGCACCGGCCGGATGCGGCAAAATGCCCATCGGGATACCGTAAATCTGTTCCAGAGTTTCACTGCGCATCAGTTCAGCTGGCGTCCCTTGTGCAATCATTTCACCACCGCGCAGCGCAACTAAGTAATCACAGTAGCGGGCCGCCATGTTGATATCATGCAGCACCGCAATCACCGTCAGCCCGCGCTGCTGACTTAAGCGATGCACCAGCGCCAGTACGTCAACCTGATGAGCGATATCCAGCGCGGAAGTCGGTTCATCAAGCAGCAGACAGCGGCTGTCCTGCGCTACCAGCATGGCAATCCACGCGCGCTGGCGTTCTCCGCCGGACAGACTATCAACCAAACGGTGCGCCAGCGGTTTTAAGCCAACCAGCGAAATCGCCTCTTCTACTTTCTCTCTGTCGGCAACCCCAAAACGTCCCAGCGCCCCATGCCACGGATAGCGGCCAATCGCCACCAGTTCGCGCACCGTCATCCCTTCGGCCTGCGGCAACTGCTGCGGCAGATAGGCGACCTTGCGGGCAAACGCTTTACTGTTCCAGTTCTCCAGCGGCTGTTCGTCGAGCAGAATTTCACCTTCTGACGGCGGCTGATGACGTCCCAGCATTTTCAATAACGTCGATTTTCCGGAGCCGTTGTGGCCGATAAGACCAGTCACTTTCCCCGCAGGAAAAGTTAATGAGAGAGGATGCAAAAGCGTGCGGCCAGGCACACGAAAGGAGACATTACGCAACGCAAAAGTGGTGTCGGGATGGGATCTGTTTTCCTGCATAGCAGCCAACTTGTAAAACGGGCACGCAAAGCGTGCCCAAAAGAAATTAGAAACGGAAGGTTGCGGTTGCAACGACCTGACGTTCTGCGCCCCAGAAGCAGCCATAGGTATTGAAGCAGCTGGCGACGTATTCACGGTCAAACAGGTTGTTCACATGCAGCGCCACGTTGGAGCCCGCCATGCCGACGCGCGCCAGATCGTAACGTACTAACGCATCCACCAGCGTATAGCTCCCCACTTTAAAGGAGTTTGCCGGATCGCCATAACTGGAACCAGTATAACGAACGCCAGTACCCAACGTCAGCCCGGAAAGCGCGCCGTCATAAAGGGTGTAATCGCCCCACAATGATGCCATGTGTTTTGGCACCTGCGCAGGCGTATTGCCCTTGTAGTTGGTGTCGGTGGTGTATTCCGCGTCGGTGTAGGTATAAGAACCCACTACGTTGACGCTGGCAGACAGCGCCGCTTTCGCTTCAATTTCCACTCCGCGAGAACGAATTTCACCACCTTCAACTGACCAGAACGATCCGTTCGGATCGGCCATCAGATTGTTGGTTTTAGTCAACTGATAGACAGCACCGGTGATCACGATCGGACGATCGTTCGGCACGTACTTCACGCCCGCTTCGTACTGCTTACCTTTGGACGGCGCAAAGATATTACCGCTTGCACCCGTCTGAGAAGCCGGTTCAAACGACTCGCTGTAGCTGAAATACGGGGTTACGCCGTTATCGAACAGGTAGTTAACACCGCCACGCCAGGTGAATTGCTTATCATCGCGGGAATCCGTTACACCAGAAACACGGTTCAGAGAGTCCTGTTTAGCCCAGTCGTAACGACCGCCCAGAGTAACCAGCACCTTATCCCATTGCGCCTGATCCTGAACATACAAGCCAGTCTGCTTCTGTTTGTTCAGCACTTTGTAAGGACCTGAAGGGCCTGGGTGTGAGCCAAAATCGAAGTCGCTACGGTCGAGGTTATAGATATCGGACGGCGCAACAGAGCCCGCATAGCCAAACCAGGAGTTGATATCGTTCCGCATACGCATAAAGTCAACGCCGGTCAGCAGCGTGTGATCTACGTCGGCAGTAGCGAACTTGCTTTGCAGCTGAGTATCGACGGAGAAGTTCTGCAATTTCTCATTATCGATAACATACTGACGCGTCAGCGTATGATCCCAGTCGGCCTGAGGAACGCTGGCACAAGGGCTGTTAGCCGGATCCTTGGTATAGAGCGGATCGGAGCACATACCGTAGCCATACACGCTGTTCTGCGAGACTTTATTTTGCGCGTAACGCAGGTTCTGACGCACGGTAAAGGTGTCGTTAAATTCGTGATCGAAGCTGTAGCCCACCATCTTCTCGTTACGAGAATAGGTATTGTTGTTCGCCCCTTCGTTGAAATCGGTAGGCAGACGCTTGCCATTCGGCAACTCAGTCACCGTCCCTTCTTTCGGCAACCAGCCGTAATAACCGGTTTCCGGCTCGTTCTGGAAGTAGGAGAGGAAGGTGAAGTTTGTCTTATCGTCCGGACGCCATGAGAAAGATGGCGCGATGGCATAGCGTTGTTCTTCTGCGCCCTGCTGCTGCGCATTGGCGGAACGCGCCAGGCCAGTTAAGCGGTAAGAGTATACGCCGTCATCATCCAGCGCATCGCTGAAATCAAAACCGGTCTGGAACAGGCTGTCAGTGCCCATCTTGAACTGAATTTCTTTCAACGGTTCTGTGGTCGGGCGTTTGCTGACCATATTCAACAACCCACCTGGGTTGCTCTTTCCGTACAGAACGGAAACCGGACCACGCATCACTTCGGCGCGTTCCAGCATATAAGGGTCGATCACCGCATCATTGTAGAAGTTACCCTGCATCTTCAGGCCATTCAGATAGTTATTCTGACTTTGGCCATCGGCAGCGAAGCCACGGATGATCAGGTAATCATAGGTATTGGACGCACCACGCGTACCCACGGCAACGCCCGGGGTGTAGCTAAGCGCCTCTTTGACCGATTTTGGCTGATGCAACGCCATCTCTTCGGCGGTGACCACTGAAATAGACTGAGGAACTTTTTGAATCGGAGTGTCGGTTTTGGTCGCCGTAGCAGACTGTCGTGCGGCGATGGTTGCCGCTGGCCCCCATGCGCTTTCCTGCGGAGCAGGAGCTGCAGTTACGGTGATGGTTTCTTCTTTCGGGTCAACCGCCGCCTGTGCATAGACAGACATGCCGCTAACCGCTGTGGCTACCACTACTGCGATTTTACGCAGTGATGAACTTGGCTGAGCAGTTTTAAGACGCGCCATTGGTATTTCTCTGATGAAAGTGAATGATAACGTAAACGAGAATTATTATTATAACGGCAGCATAATATTCGAAACTCTGGCGAGATAGCAAGCAATACGCGCCCCTACTAAAACTGAGGGGTTAAGAAATAACCAGATGAAAAGAAAGGGTTAATAAATTAGGCTGGAATGTTAGAGCGCTGACAACCCGCCGCAGCGGGTCGCAAGGCGTTAGCGGTAAAAGACCTCAAAAGTCGCGACGGCGTCCACTTTCCCGGCTTTGACATTGCCGGTTTTGGCATAGCGTGCCTTCAGCGGAATTTCTGCCACTTCGTTAGCGCTGGTGCTGCTCACAGCTATATAGGTTTGATCAAAACTCAGCACATTATTGTTCGTGTCCAGAATCTGGATACCGACACCGCTGGCAGAGCTGTCTCCACTGGCGATAGCCAAAATATTGCCATCCGTAACGCCTGTCGAACCAGCACTGTTGAACTTATAATCGATTTGGGTACCTGCCCGACAATCAGAAATCTCGATTTTGAAACTGTTATCGGTGAGTACTTCTGAAAATTGACTGTCAAAGTTATCGACATTAATCGTCTTCAGCGGCACGTAGATATTTTTATCCTCCAGGTTACAGGTATTAGTCTGGATATGAATGCTGGTGGGAGATACCAATATCTGAGCTATCACATCATTACCCCACTTCTCTTGCGCTGTCAGCCGGGAGGTATCAAGATAACCATCCTCGACGTCGCCCGTCACAACCAACTGCATTGACGCATGGTACTTTGTATGAATACTGTTCCATCCGCTTGCTCCATAGCTATAAAAATGCATGGGTGTGACGATATCCTCAGAGGTAAAGGTAGGTGTTCGTTCTTCCGCTTCAGCCATGCGGATACCTATACCTGGAACGCTAGTCTGATAAACGCCTTCCAGCACTCCATTGCGGGCATCGGCATCCGTTAACACTGCGTAACCTTTGTATTTGTTGCCAGTATCCTGGCAATCCATATCGATTTGGCCGCTCTCAATGCTTCCCTCATAAATAACCGTACCAACTGATACGTCAGGCTCCACAGTGATGCTTGCCGGTAGCTGAAAGGTCATTGCGCCATTTTCCGGGTAATTTCCGGTACATGTGGCGGCATAAACAGGTGCCGCAGATCCAGCTAAAATCAATATGATCAACATAGCCCTGAAAATGTTTATGTTCCTTTTACTCATATCTGACAATTTCCGTATTCATAAGCCATCTTCCATTATTGGCAATTAACCGTAGCTGAGAGAATTCCCGTACCCATGTTCTCAGGCACGCTTACGCTGCCCGTACATTTCGTCTGTGCGGTATTTCCCCATTGCACCTCAATGCGCTGTGTTCCTTTTAGCCCAGTGACATACACTTCACCGTCGTCACCCACGATCGATGTCGTACCGTCCATACTTAACAGAGCACCAAAAGGAACCACGCTCTGACCATGTTTTAAGGTAAGTAATGCACGCTTACCTGAACGCGCCGTGAAGTCAGCCTTCAGGACGGCCCCTTTTGTCGGAACCACATCCAGAGAAGCATCCTGAATATCAATATCATCACGTCCCTGAGTATTCACAGTAATAGTATTACGGCGATAATTGGTTAAAGTTGGCACAATGGCATTGCCCCAATAATCGGTGTAAACCCCCCGGGAATTTTGTATTTTTACATTATCGCCATCGGTAATGTGCACAATGGCAAAAGCATCCTGAATGGATTGTCCAAGCGTTATTCCCTGCGAATGCGCAACAACGGAACCCTGGGCGCCATAGCCCCACTGTTTACTGTCTTTTTGATAACTGTAATTGGCGCTGAACTCGCCAACCGATGTCCGATACCGGGAAGAGAGATAGGCACCATAACCGACATCGTTATCGGTGTAGGTTTGCTGAAGGTTATAATTTAAATTGTTATCTTCCAGTAACGTTCCACTGACGCCAACCTGATGTGCACTATTACCATTTTTTGAACTTGTCAGAGTATATGTTCCCCAGGCATTAGCCAGCCAACGCGAAAGAGGGACATTCATTGAGATAGAAAACTGCTGATCGTTAGTGGTTGATGGCGTTTTTGTCAGGCTGTAATTCAGCGACCAGTTAACGCCCTGCCAACTGCTGCTGTAACCGAGACTCACGCTTCGTTCATGGCCTTCCATTCCCCAGTAATCTTGCTGATAAGCGTTGGCGTATACCGATCCCCAGCTCTGTAACGACTGAGAAAGATTAAGTTGCGGGCGGCTGCGACGGTTATAGCTATCGCGATAGCTATAGATGCTGTCATCGTCGTAGCTGTTATTACGCTGATCGAGAGCCTCCTGAAAGGTATAAAACCCGGAGGTGGAATAACGATAGCTGGCCAGCGTGACCGTGGTACTGGTTAACGGAAAATCTTTTGCGTACTGCGCGCGCCACGACTGGCCATTCGCATCCGCGCGTTCGTCGTCAAACGCGGTTCTCGCCGCCGTCAGATCCATCGACAGCGAACCAAAATCGCGTAAATCAGCTCCGATGCCGACCAGTCCGGCACGATACATCGACGCGCCCTGCAGACCGCCGTAAGCGGTAATTCCGAAAGGTAAGCCATAAATTGCCGTAGCCTGGCTGAATTCCGGCTCCTCGCCGTTATCAACATCGCGATATTTCCCAGCCGCCAGGCTGTACTTCAGCGCGCCTTCACGTTGCATAATCGGCACCGAGGAGCTGGCCTGAATAAAGCTGCGCTCTGTACCGTCGGCCTCCGTCACGGTGACTTCCAGATCCGCTCCTGCCGTCACCTGCGTTAAATCACGAATTTCAAACGGGCCAGGCGAGACGTTGGTCTGGTAGATGGTGTAACCGTTTTGCTTAATGGTGACTTTAGCATCGCTATTAGCAATCCCACGAACGACCGGGGCAAAGCCCTGTAATCCACTGGGCTGCATACTGGTATCGGTCTCCAGCTTAACGCCCGTCATCTGCACGCTATCGAACAGTTCGCCGTTAGTGTAGGTTTGCCCTATCTGAAGCTGGCTACGCAATGCTTTGACATCGCGTCCAAGCGTCGTATTAATAGATTGCCAACCATTATCATTCCCCCAATTGCTGGTGTTACGCAAACGCCAGGGGCCGATATTCATCCCTGAATTCAAACTTGCCCAGTTCGAAGCATTATTTTGACCTCCGGATTGTTGGTGCGATCCCGAAATATAGTAACTGGTCCACAGAGCCGGAATGCCGTCATCCCAGAAAGTGGGATTGCTTTCGCCCGAAATTTTGCGGTCGCGGTAGATCTGCGGAATACGTAATTGCAGCACCTGTGTTTCCGGATTGAAGTCATAGCGTCCATCCGCGATATATTCGCTAATATCACCCAGCAACGTATCTTCGTTAACATTATTTAATGCCGGAACCGTATCAACTTTAACGCCCAGTTCGCGCAGCTCCGCTTTGGTAAATTGCGGAATCAGTTTGCTGTTATCTTTTGAAAGGAGGTAATTTAAATTTCGTTTATCAATGCGCTCCTGATCCCAAACAATCGACGTTAAATAACGTCCGGGGGATAAACCATTATGCTGTAAAAAAGCTTCAAGCGCCCCGGTATTCTCAAGTGGGGTTCCCGTTTCAAGTACACTGAGATTGAAATAATCATCAGCACAAACGGAACCACTCGCAGTCAATATAGCGAATGTCAGCGTATTGAGAGCAAAAAGCCGGGCAGTACGATGTGAAGGCATAAATGTCACCCCATAACTCATCGATAGCTGATTTACAGCGACTGTTTACGCTGTTCGGTTTCTGAGCCAAAATCATTAATTGCGGTCCAGACAACGTTGCCTTTTACTGCCGATGGCAGCGGAAAACGCTGCTCACCAAATGGAGCGACCATCATCGTTAATGCCGTCGGAGAGGACTGGTTTGTAGCCGGTTTAATCGCTTTTCCCGCCACAGAGATCTGTCCGAAGGTGACATAGAAGGGTGTGGGGTTTTTCACCACCAGTTGATTTTGATGGCGGCTAAATTGCAACGATTGCCAGGCCATTTTTGCCTCGTCTTCTGTCAATGAGGCCGGGCGATAAAACAGTTTTAATTTAGTTTTAATGGCAAATTGTAACATGTTCTTGTCATGCAATTCTTCTGGGATCGCTGCAACAGATTTGATGTTCGCCATAAATAATGACTCACGATCCTGAGGAAGCGCCGATTTATTTCCGGTATAAACCACGTGTAGCAGCGTCTGGCGGTTTTCGTCCAATTTGTAAATTGGCGGTGTCATAATAAATGGCGCTTTGCTGTCATCAATATTACTGACCCAGCTCTGCACCAGATAACGTTTATCATTATCTTTATTTTTTAAAGCAATCTGTACTTCAGATTGGTTAGCCGGATATATAATTCGTGTGCCACCCACTACTACGCCAGCTTGAACCGAATTTAATCCCGAGGTTAATATAAGTATTAATGCTGTGATAAGTCGTTTCATCTTTCCATTCCATTGAAATACTGGCCCTGCCTGGGCCAGGTTTATGATGATTAACGATAAAGCAGAGTATAGGTCGCTTGTGCGGTATAATCACCGGTAGTTGGTAAAGTGCTACCAACCTGGATAACCTCAGCTTTATAATTAAAAACCACGCTCTCGCCGTTAGTCTTATTCAGTGCCGCTTCAGGATCTGAGCCATCAAATTTCACGTAGTTGCTGCTCCCTTCTGGAAGCATACGTACCCCGAGGTTCTGCGCAGTCCCTGTCGCCTGCAAGACTTCATCGTCGTATCCGGCAATACGCGTCCCATCAAATTTGATATTGAGGTTGGCAACCGCAGCATCACATTCTGTCAGCGTAATCGCAAAAGATTGCGTGTCGCCGACTTTTTTATCTTCGCCAAACGCAGTTTGAGAAAGGTTGTTAAACGTCACAGTACCGTTTGTCGCTGTACCATTTACATCAACCACGCAACTATCGGGAAGAATTTTCCCATTAAACGTTACCGTCCCGGTATCAACGGCAAAAGCAGATGTTGCTACAGTTGCCATTGCACTACTGACAAGCAACGAGATGATAATTTTTTTGCACATAACGTATTCCTTACATATGTTCACAAAAATCAATGAAGAGAAAAGTTAACACAGAGGGGAAATAGACAATGGCTGGAGAAGTGCTGGAATATAAATCCAACAACATCATAGATATAATATATCTTTATCAACTCATTCAGTTTAAAACATTCCCTTGTGTCATCTATTCTACGTACCATGATGAATAAAAGCTAATCAACACATTCACCAAAACTAAAGAAACAACACACAACATCTTGTTTTAGCAGAACAATTTATGAAAATAATATTTTCTTAATGGTGATTTTAGCCAGCATGAATATATTCATAAAAACAATATTGCCCACATATGCATACGGGCAGATAATAAAAAAACGCAGAAAAAAATAGAATAAAATCAACCAACCGATGATATATACAAAAAAATAATATATTGAATTTATGATTAAACGGAAAATATAGGCAGGAAACACCATCACTGTTCACCCTATCCTGAGCTTGCTATACAGACCGAAATGCGAATACAACAAGAGGGAGAATTCCCCCACATCAGCAGGCACCGATGCGGGGGAGGACAGCTAAAAAATCAGTTACCGCCAAACATATCTTTTATCCAACCAGCCACGCCATCGCTGTCTTTCTTCTCTTGCTGCGGCGGTTGCTGCTGTTGAGGCTGCTGCTGCGGCTGTTGAGAAGATTGATCGAACGGATTCCCCGACTGCTGCAGCATTTCACCCTGCTGACACAGCGAATCAGGATCGGTGGTCCATACCGGAAGCGTGCGCATCCCGCCGCTACAAACGAAGTTACCGTCGTAGTCCACGCCCATATCCACCACATCTTCCGGTGGCGTCAGCACCAGAGGTGTTGGCGTCTGGTTTGCCAGATAGCGCTGGTAAATCGACATCGCGCCGCTGGCACCGTACAGCTTGGTTGGCTGGTTGTTATCGCGGCCCACCCAGGTGATGGTCACCTGGCTGCCGTCGATCCCGGCAAACCAGGTATCCACGTTGTTGTTGGTGGTCCCGGTTTTCCCTGCCAGATGCAAGCCAGGATATTTCGCGCCAAGCTGACGACCCGTACCACGCTGAACCACCTGCTGCATGGTCCACAGCGTCATATACGCCGCCTGCGCCGGAACGGCACGCTCAGCCTGCGGGAAGCTCTGGTACAGCACGGTACCATCTTCGGCAATCACCGAACGCAGCGCCGACAACGGCGCACGGTTCCCGCCGCTGGCGATAGTCTGGAACGCCTGCGCCACTTCGATCGGCGTCAGGTTCAACGCCCCGAGCAGCATGGCCGGAACCGGGTTAAGCTGATCTTTCGGCGCGCCCAGCTTCAACCAGGTATCAGTCACGGCAGGCAAGCCCAGCGCCATCCCCAGATTTACCGTCGGTACGTTCATGGAGCGGGTTAACGCATCCACCAGCATCACTTTTCCGCTTTCGCTATAGCGACGATCATCGTTCTGTGGCGACCAGACCTGACCGTTCGGCTGACGTAGTGCAATCGGCGCATCAGCAATCCAGGTATTCAGGCGGTAAAGCTTCGGCTGGCTGAGCGCAGTCAGATAGGTCGCCGGCTTCGCCAGAGAACCAATCGAACGACGCGCCTGCATCGCACGGTTATAGCCCGCGAACTGCGGCTCTGCCCCGCCAACCATGGCGCGAACTTCGCCACTGAATCGGTCAACCACCACAATCGCGGTTTCCAGATCGCTCAGCTTACGCTGTTTCTTCAGCACCGGAATGCCTTCCACCGCCGCTTTTTCCGCAGCGTCCTGCGCCACGGAATCAAAGGTGGTGAAAATTTTCACGCCGGAGAGATCTTTAACTTTATCGCCCAGCTTCGCCTGAAGCTCCTGACGCACCATCTGCATAAAGGCTGGCTGTGGCGAGATCACTCCACCACGCGGCTGTACGCCTAACGGACGCGCGCTCAGCATGTCATACAGATCCTGATCGATGATCTGCTGCTGTTGCAGCAAACGCAGCACGAGGTTACGACGCTCCAGCGCCAGCTTCGGGTTACGCCATGGGTTATAGATTGACGCCCCTTTAACCATCCCCACCAGCAACGCCTGCTGGTCGAGACTCAGTTCTTCCACCGGACGACCGAAATAATAGAGGCTCGCCAGCGGGAAGCCGCGAATTTCATTATCGCCGCTTTGACCGAGATAGACTTCGTTCATGTACAGCTCAAGAATGCGATCTTTGCTGTAACGCGCATCCATCAGCAGCGCCATGTAAGCTTCGTTGGCCTTACGCCAGTAAGAACGTTCGCTGGACAGGAACAGGTTCTTCACCAGTTGCTGAGTCAGCGTACTCGCCCCCTGCACCGTGCGACCGGCCGTCAGGTTGGCCAGCACCGCACGACCAATCGAGTAGAGGCTGACGCCATCATGCTCATAGAAGTGACGGTCTTCGGTTGCCAGCAATGTATCTACCAGCAGATCCGGGAATCCACTGCGCGGGACAAACAGGCGCTGCTCGCCGTTAGGTGAAGAGAGCATGGTAATCAGGCGTGGATCGAGACGGAAGAAACCGAACTGGCGGTTGTTATCCATATTCTCGATAGTGTCCAGATGATCGCCATCAAAGGTCAGACGTGCGCGCACCTGCCCTTCTTTACTGTCCGGGAAGTCAAACGGACGACGAATCATCTCAATGCTCTTCGCCTGTACGGTGAATTCGCCCGGACGCGTCATCTTCGAGACCTGACGATACTGCGTGGCCTCCAGCAGCTTCACCATCTCGTTCTTGCCGATGGGCATTTCTGGCTCAAGGTTAACCATGCGGCCATATACTGCCGCCGGAAGCTGCCAGACTTTACCGTCGATACGGCTACGGATTTTTTGGTCCAGATAGACGCCGTAAATGGCGATCAGCACCAAAAAAACAATCGACAGTTTTACCAGCAGCCAGAACCAGCCGCGTTTACCACGAGGCTTACGCCCTTTGCCTTTACCCTTACGCGGCATCGGTTCTTCATCCTCATAGTCATCATCATCATAATCGTCGTCATACTCTTCATCTCTGAGTTGACGACGACTCACCTTTTGTTTCACTGGACGCGAGGGTTTCCCTTTACGTCCAATTGGCTCGCGGTCATTCCCCGCCATGCTTTTTCTCCGCAACATTCAGGCGCAAAGGCCCGATTCTCTGTTCTTCCGTCCTGCGACAGAAGAAGAAATCTCTCAATTTATGAATACTTTTTGGTGCGCCGCGTTGGCGCGGTATTCGCCGGATCGTCCGGCCAGACATGTTTGGGGTAACGCCCTTTCATCTCTTTTTGCACCTCGCGGTACGATCCCTGCCAGAACGCACTCAAATCACTCGTCACCTGTAGCGGTCTTTGGGCCGGAGACAACAGCTCGAGTACCAGCGGCACGCGTCCCTGGGCGATAGTCGGGGTGTTTGCTTCACCAAACATTTCCTGCATCCGAACGGCCAATACCGGAGGATTATCCTCATGATAGCGAATAGCAATCCGGCTTCCCGTTGGCACAGTGTAATGCGCTGGCAGTTCACTATCCAGACGTTGCAGCATTGACCAGTCCAGCAAACCGCGCAATGCCTGACCCACATTGAGTGCTTTTAACGCGCGTAAAGAGTGCACACCGCTCATGTGTGGCAACAGCCAGCGCTCCAGCGTCTTCAGCAGAGAATCCTCATCTACCGCAGGCCAGTCGTACTCCGGTAACCAGTTTGCCGCACATTGCAAACGCAGCCGAAACTGCTCGGCCTCCGACGTCCAGTTGAGCACACTTAGCCCTTTATCGCGAATACCATTCAGCATGGCCTGGTGTAGTTCCTCTTCCGAGGGCTTGGCCAGCGGCTGTACTTTTACCGTCAACTGGCCGATACGCGACCGACGCAGTGCCTTTAATGTTCCCTGGGTTTCATCCCATTCGATAGTATCGGACTGTTGCAGCAGCTCAGGACATGCCTGCATCAACGCTTCAATATCCAGCGGCAACGCTAACAAAATACGCGCATCTGGCGATGAGCTACCCTGCAGTAACAGCGGCGCTATCAGCCACTCATGGCGCCCCTGGGCGTCATCGGCATCCAGCATCGCGCCCATGCCGTTGGCCAGTTGATAGCGCCCTTCTTGTCCACGTCGACGGGCGATCCGATCGGCAAACGCTTGCGCCAGCAACAAAGGGAGCAACGCGCCGTCAGGCTGCCCGCTGCGTACGTTAAGCCGTTTCAATAATTGTTGACTGCGCTGCTGCCAGGCGGGCTGATTTCGTGAAAACGCCACAGCCAAATCGGTGCTGCCCCCGCGCGGCGGCTCTTCCAGAATTGCGGCCAGTTTTGCGGCCGATGCCGCTTCATCGTCATTTTTGGTGCTAACCAGCATAGCCGCTAAACGGGGATCGTTACCCAATGCCGCCATTTTTTGCCCACGGGCACTGAGCCTGTCGCCCTCAAGCGCGCCCAGCATCTGCAACAGCCGTTTTGCCGCCTGCAGGTTAATAGCGGGCGGCGTATCCAGCCAGTTCAGTTGCTCAGGATCGGTACATCCCCATTGCAGCAGCTCCATCAGTAGTCCGGACAGATCGCTCTGTAATATCTCAGGCTCTCCCTGCGCCGCCGCTCTTTCCGCCTGCTCTTTGGCAAGCAAATGTAGGCAGATACCTGGCTCCAGACGACCTGCACGCCCGGCTCGCTGGGTCATCGATGCCTGGCTAATGCGCTGGGTAATCAACCGCGTTAAACCGGTACGCGCGTCATAGCGCGCCACGCGCTCCTGGGCGCAGTCCACCACCAGCCGGATACCTTCAATCGTTAAGCTGGTTTCGGCAATATTGGTCGCCAGCACCACTTTGCGCTTACCTTGCGGCGCGGGCAAAATCGCCTGACGCTGCTCAGCCAGCGTCAACGCGCCGTACAATGGACATAACACAACATCGCCGCCCACACGCGTTGCCAGTTGTTCCTGCACGCGCAGGATTTCCCCAACGCCCGGTAAAAACAGCAGCAGCGACCCGCTTTCATGGCGCAGTAGCTCCGCCGTCGCTATCGCCACCGCTTCGTCAAAACGCAGATGTGCCGCCAGCGGCTGATACCGTCGCTCGACGGGGAATGTGCGGCCTTCAGAGATAATCATGGGCGCATCGGGCAATAACTGCTGCAAGCGCCCGTTATCGAGCGTTGCGGACATGATCAATAGTTTCAGATCGTCACGAAGACCTTGCTGTACATCCAGCAACAGCGCCAGCGCCAGGTCGGCCTGCAAGCTCCGTTCGTGAAATTCATCGAGGATCACTAACCCGACGCCAGTGAGTTCGGGATCGCGTTGGATCATGCGCGTCAGGACGCCTTCCGTCACCACTTCCAGCCGGGTCTGCGACCCCACGCAGCTTTGCGCGCGCATGCGATAACCCACGGTCTCACCGGGCTTTTCGTTCAGCAACTCCGCCAACCGCTGCGCCACGTTGCGTGCCGCCAGACGGCGCGGCTCCAGCAAAATAATCCGCCCCTTGATGCCACCATGTTCAAGTAGTCGCAACGGCAGCCAGGTCGATTTCCCGGCACCGGTCGGCGCGGTCAGCAGCACCTGCGGCGAGGCATCAAGGGCAGTAAGCAGTTCAGGCACTACGGCGGCAACGGGCAACGACGTCACAAATAGCTCCAGAGGGTTAACATTCTTCGCGCTGCATTGTAGCATCGCGTTAATTCATAACCGAGTATCCATCATGTCTGAGCCAAAAAGGCTGTTCTTTGCGATTGAATTGCCTGGCGCAATCCGTGAGCCAATTGTTCACTGGCGTGCGGAGCAGTTCCCCGCAGAAGCCGGGCGTCCCGTTGCGGCAGAAAACCTGCATCTGACGCTGGCCTTTTTAGGTGATGTCAGCGCAGAGAAGCAACAGGCGTTGTCGCAACTAGCCGGACGCATTCGCCAGCCAGGTTTTACGCTCAAACTGGATGATGCCGGGCAATGGCTGCGCTCGCGGGTCGTGTGGCTGGGGATGCGTCAGCCGCCGCGCGGACTGTTACAACTGGCGAATATGCTGCGGGCGCAGGCCGCGCGCAGCGGGTGTTATCAAAGCCCGCAGCCGTTTCACCCACATATCACGCTGCTGCGCGATGCCGGACACGCGGTTCCCATCCCCCCACCGGGCTTTGGCTGGTCATTTCCGGTCACAGAGTTCGCACTTTACTCCTCTTCATTCGCACGAGGACGCACGCGTTATACGCAGCTGCAACGCTGGACGCTGACTGAATAATTAAAGGGACTGTTTATGCAATTTTCTCCACCTTTACAACCCGCAACGCTCATCCAGCGCTACAAGCGTTTTTTAGCGGATGTGATCACACCGGATGGCTCAACGTTAACGTTACACTGCCCAAATACTGGCGCGATGACCGGATGCGCCACCCCGGGTGATACCGTCTGGTATTCGACATCAGAAAATACTAAACGGAAATATCCACATACCTGGGAATTAACGCAAACCCAATCCGGGGCATTTATTTGTGTTAACACGCTGCGGGCCAATAGATTAACGAAAGAGGCTATTCAGAATGAGCTTATTTCGGAAGTTTCAGGCTACAGTGCCTTGAAAAGTGAAGTAAAATACGGCGCAGAAGGGAGTCGTATCGACTTTTTGTTGCAGGCGGATTCCCGACCTGACTGCTATATTGAAGTGAAATCAGTCACGTTGGCGGAAAATGATCAGGGTTATTTTCCCGATGCCATCACTGAACGAGGTCAGAAGCATCTTCGGGAATTGATGAGCGTAGCGGCAGAAGGCAAGCGGGCGGTGATATTTTTCGCCGTGTTGCATTCAGCCATTACACGGTTTTCACCCGCGCACCATATCGATGCAAAATATGCGCAATTATTAGTTGAAGCACAGCTTAAGGGGGTAGAAATTCTGGTTTATAAAGCGGAACTTTCTGCCCATGGCATGACTCTTAAAGAGCCGTTGCCCATTACCTTGTAATGGTGTAAACATTTGGTTAATTAGTATTCTGGGCGCGTGGGCAAATACGCTTTTCCTCACAGGGTTGTCAAGTGTTACGTTTAGATAATTGCTATCCGGAAAAGCATCTGCTATTTATAGCGACCTGATTTTTCCCCCGAACATGGGGATCGATAGTGCGTGTTAAGGAGAAGCAACATGCAAGAAGGGCAAAACCGTAAAACATCGTCCCTGAGTATTCTCGCCATCGCTGGGGTGGAGCCGTACCAGGAGAAACCGGGCGAAGAGTATATGAACGAAGCCCAGCTGTCGCACTTCAGGCGTATTCTTGAGGCATGGCGTAATCAACTTAGGGATGAAGTTGATCGCACCGTATCTCATATGCAAGACGAAGCGGCTAACTTCCCTGATCCGGTGGACCGCGCCGCGCAGGAAGAAGAATTCAGCCTTGAGCTGCGTAACCGTGACCGTGAGCGCAAACTGATCAAAAAGATCGAGAAGACGCTGAAGAAAGTAGAAGACGAAGATTTCGGCTACTGCGAATCGTGCGGCGTAGAAATTGGTATTCGCCGTCTGGAAGCGCGTCCGACAGCCGATCTGTGTATCGACTGCAAAACGCTGGCAGAAATCCGCGAAAAACAGATGGCAGGTTAATTCCGGTCATTTTTACCACATTTACTACAGGCGGGAGTTTCTCCCGCCTTATTATTTGTCAGTCCGCAAAATGAGCGATTCACACTATATTGGCCGCTTCGCCCCTTCCCCCTCCGGCGAACTGCATTTCGGTTCACTGATTGCCGCCCTCGGCAGTTACCTGCAGGCTCGTGCCCGGCGCGGAATCTGGCGAGTACGCATTGAAGATATTGATCCCCCTCGTGAAGTTCCCGGTGCTGCAGATACGATCCTGCGTCAGCTGGAACATTACGGCCTGCACTGGGATGGCGATATTTTATGGCAATCCCAACGCCATGAAGCCTACCGCGAAGCGCTTACCTGGCTGCATCAGCAGGATCTGAGCTATTACTGCACCTGCACACGAGCGCGTATTCAAAGCGTCGGCGGTATTTACGACGGTCACTGCCGTGAGTTACGCCTCGGGCCAGAACAGGCGGCCGTCCGCATTAAACAACGCCATCCCGTGATGCAGTTTACTGACCGGCTACGCGGTGTGATTCAGGCTGACCCGCAACTTGCTGGTGAAGATTTTATCATCCACCGCCGCGACGGGCTGTTTGCCTATAACCTCGCCGTGGTAGTTGATGACCACTTTCAGGGCGTAACGGAGATTGTTCGCGGCGCCGATCTCATCGAACCCACGGTGCGGCAAATCTCTTTGTATCAGCAGTTTGGCTGGCAAGCGCCTGACTATATTCATCTTCCGCTGGCGCTCAACGAACAAGGCGCTAAACTTTCAAAACAAAATCATGCACCTGCGCTACCACAAGGCGATCCGCGCCCAGTGATTATTGCCGCGCTACGCTTTCTCGGCCAGCGTGCCGATATCCCGTGGCAGGAGATGCGTGTGGACCAGATCCTGGCGTCTGCCGTTGAGAACTGGCGTCTGACAACAGTGCCTGAATCAGTGATCTTAAATCCGGCATTCTCAAATGCGCCACGCTGAGCTATGATTAGCCGCTATTTTTACACAGCAACACTTGTTCTGATTGAAGTTTGACACTACCGAGGTGCACTATTTTTACCCGAGTCGCTAATTTTTGCCGCAAGGTGCTAAGCCGCGAGGAGCGCGAGGCTGAGCTCGCCGTCGCCCGTCCACATATGACGGTAATTCCGCGTGAGCAGCACTCTATCTCCCGCAAAGATATCAGTGAAAATGCCCTGAAGGTAATGTACAGGCTCAATAAGGCCGGATACGAGGCATGGCTGGTTGGCGGTGGTGTACGCGATCTTTTGCTGGGCAAAAAGCCGAAAGATTTTGATGTCACCACTAACGCAACGCCGGATCAGGTGCGCAAACTGTTTCGTAACTGTCGCCTGGTCGGTCGCCGTTTCCGTCTGGCTCATGTCATGTTCGGCCCAGAAATTATCGAAGTGGCGACATTCCGCGGCCATCATGAAGGCAGCGAAGCCGATCGCACCACGTCGCAACGCGGGCAAAACGGTATGTTGCTGCGCGACAACATCTTCGGCTCCATTGAAGAAGATGCCCAACGTCGCGATTTCACGATAAACAGCCTGTATTACAGCGTGGCCGATTTCACCGTACGTGATTACGTCGGCGGTATGCAGGACCTCGAAGAGGGCATCATTCGCCTGATCGGTAATCCGGAAACGCGCTATCGCGAAGATCCCGTGCGTATGCTGCGCGCCGTGCGCTTTGCCGCCAAGCTCGACATGCGTATCAGCCCGGAAACCGCAGAGCCGATCCCACGTCTGGCAACGCTGCTGAACGACATTCCTCCCGCACGCCTGTTTGAAGAAGCACTTAAGCTGTTACAGGCGGGCTATGGGTATGAAACCTATAAAAAACTGCGTGAGTACAGCCTGTTCCAGCCGCTGTTCCCAACCATTACACGCTACTTCACCGAAGACGGTGACAGCCCGATGGAACGCATTATCGCTCAGGTGCTGAAGAATACCGATAACCGCATTAACAATGATATGCGCGTTAACCCGGCGTTCTTGTTCGCCGCGATGTTCTGGTATCCGTTACTGGAAGCCGCGCAGAAAATTGCGCAAGAAAGCGGTTTGGCTTACTACGACGCTTTCGCGCTGGCAATGAACGACGTGCTGGACGAAGCCTGCCGCTCGCTGGCGATCCCGAAACGTCTGACCTCGCTAACCCGCGATATCTGGCAGTTGCAATTACGTATGTCCCGTCGTCAGGGTAAACGCGCCTGGAAGCTGATGGAACATCCAAAGTTCCGCGCAGCTTACGACCTGTTAGCACTGCGTGCCGAAGTAGAACACAACGCTGAACTGCAACGACTGGCGAAATGGTGGGGTGAATTCCAGGTTTCCGCGCCGCCGGAACAAAAAGGCATGCTGAACGAACTGGATGAAGAGCCTGACGTACGCCGTCGCCATCGCCGCCCGCGTAAGCGTGCGCCGCGTCGCGAAGGTAGCGCGTGACCGTCGTTTATATCGCCATCGGCAGTAATTTAGCTTCTCCCCTGGAGCAGGTGAATGCTGCCGTGCAAGCGATCGGCGAAATCCCTGACAGCCGTATCGTTGCGGTTTCTTCGTTTTATCGCACCCCCCCGTTGGGTCCACAGGATCAGCCCGACTATCTGAACGCCGCCGTGGCGCTGGATACCGCTCTCGCCCCCGAAGCGTTGCTGGATCATACCCAGCGAATTGAACTGCAACAGGGCCGGGTGCGCAAAGCTGAACGTTGGGGACCGCGAACGCTGGACCTCGATATTATGCTGTTTGGCGATGAAGTGATTAACACCGAACGCCTGACCGTGCCGCACTACGACATGAAAAACCGTGGTTTTATGCTGTGGCCGTTATTCGAAATTGCGCCTGAGCTTATTTTTCCGGATGGTATCAGACTGCATCAGCACCTCACCCATCTTGGTATTGCAAAACCTGCACACTGGTAAAGTATCTCCTCCCCTTTAGCGTTTACTGCTTTAGCGCCAAACGATTGCTTAAAACAATTGCCCCCCTGAATGTGACTGTTAGAATGCCGATAAATATGACTTTCATCATCAGGAAATGTTATGAAACCCACTACCATTTCACTGCTGCAGAAATGCAAGCAAGAGAAAAAACGCTTCGCGACAATTACCGCCTACGACTACAGCTTTGCCAAACTATTTGCTGACGAGGGCATTAACGTGATGCTGGTTGGCGACTCGCTGGGCATGACGATCCAGGGGCATGACTCCACTCTGCCTGTCACCGTTGACGATATCGCCTACCACACTAGCGCTGTGCGTCGCGGCGCCCCTAACTGTCTACTGCTTTCCGATCTCCCATTTATGACGTACGCCACGCCGGAACAGGCGTTTGAAAACGCCGCGGTGGTTATGCGTGCGGGCGCCAACATGGTCAAAATTGAAGGCGGCGCGTGGCTGGTTGATACGGTGAAAATGCTCACCGAACGCGCCGTACCGGTTTGCGGCCATCTGGGGTTAACCCCGCAGTCGGTGAACGTGTTTGGCGGCTATAAAATTCAGGGCCGCGGCGATGCCGGACAAGTGCTGCTGGATGACGCGCTGGCCTTAGAAGCCGCTGGCGCTCAGCTGTTGGTGCTGGAGTGCGTGCCGGTTGAGTTGGCTAAGCGCGTCACTGAAGCACTTTCTATTCCGGTTATCGGTATTGGCGCAGGTAACGTCACCGACGGGCAAATTCTCGTCATGCACGATGCGTTTGGCATTACCGGTGGTCATATCCCGAAATTTGCGAAGAATTTCCTCAATGAAGCAGGCGACATGCGCGCCGCAGTGCGGCAGTATATGACTGAAGTGGAGTCCGGCGTTTACCCGGGCGAAGAACACAGCTTCCATTAATTTATCTGCCAGCACGCCATTACGCCGGATGGCGACGCTACGCGCCTTATCCGGCCTACAATTTCACGCGTAGGCCTGATAAGCGAAGCGCCATCAGGCATCGTATTTAAGGAGTCTTGTTGTGTTAATTATTGAAACCCTGCCGCTGCTGCGCCAGCATATTCGTCGTCTGCGTCAGGAAGGTAAACGCATCGCACTGGTTCCCACCATGGGAAATCTGCACGACGGCCATATGAAGCTGGTCGATGAGGCAAAAGCCCGGGCTGATGTGGTAATCGCCAGCATTTTCGTCAACCCGATGCAGTTTGACCGACCGGACGATCTGGTGCGTTATCCGCGCACACTGCAGGAAGATTGTGAAAAGCTGAACAAGCGCAAAGTCGATTATGTTTTTGCACCAGCCGTTGAGGAAATCTATCCACAGGGTCTGGAAGGCCAGACTTTCGTTGAGGTTCCCGGTCTCTCCACCATGCTGGAAGGCGCAAGCCGTCCGGGCCATTTCCGCGGCGTTTCCACTATCGTCAGCAAGCTGTTCAACCTTATCCAGCCTGACCTCGCCTGCTTCGGCGAGAAAGATTTCCAACAGTTGGCGCTGATCCGCAAAATGGTGGCGGATATGGGTTATGACATTGAGATCGTTGGCGTGCCGATTATTCGCGCCAAAGACGGTCTGGCGCTTAGCTCACGTAACGGTTATCTGACCGCAGAACAGCGTAAAATTGCGCCGGGTCTGCACAAAGTGATGACTAGCATCGCAGAAAAACTGATTGCGGGTAATCGTGAGTTGCAGGAGATTATTGCTATTGCCGAGCAGGAGCTGAATGAAAAAGGCTTCCGCGCCGACGATATTCAGATTCGCGATGCCGACACGCTGCTGGAGCTGACGGAAACCAGCAAACGCGCGGTGATTCTGGCTGCCGCCTGGCTGGGTCAGGCGCGTCTGATCGATAATCAAAGCGTTACATTAGCCCAGTAGACAGGGGTTAAAAATCGGGCAATACTGCCTGAGAATTTCTCAAAGCAGGCCAGTTTCGTCTGCTTAGCCAAGGTAAACGACAGGGTATAGAAGTTATGATTCGCACCATGCTGCAAGGCAAGCTCCACCGCGTAAAAGTCACGCAGGCGGACCTGCATTACGAAGGCTCCTGCGCCATCGACCAGGATTTTCTCGATGCCTCAGGTATTCTGGAAAACGAAGCTATTGATATCTGGAACGTAACCAACGGTAAACGTTTCTCAACCTATGCAATTGCGGCTGAACGCGGCTCCAGAATCATCTCGGTGAACGGAGCTGCGGCGCATTGCGCTGATGTTGGCGATATTGTAATTATCGCCAGCTTCGTCACCATGTCTGACGAAGAAGCCCGCACCTGGCGTCCGAAAGTGGCCTATTTTGAAGGCAACAACGAGATGAAGCGCACCGCGAAAGCTATTCCGGTACAGGTTGCCTGACAGTACTTACCCCTGCGGCTGATTGACTATCAGCCGCGACATCGTCTCCAGCGAATCCGTCCTTAAAATATAAAGCCTTTTCAATAAGAACCGATTATCTCCCGGCTTAACCTTCCCTCTCACCGTGGTGACCGCCATGTGGAATCCCGCGTCGCCTGCTGCTTTTACCGCCGTAGCGTTATAACCGCCAAACGGGTACGAAAGATACAGAACGTGAGGATTAAACTGGGACAATGCCCGGCGCGAACGGGCGAAATCGAACAGAATATTATGATAGCTGCGACTCAGTAGGATCGGCCGGCGATTCGCATCAACCCGATGCAAAAAATGGGTATGCGACTGGAAGTCGAACACGTCCCGGATCTCGTTCAGTTCAGAGAGACTCATAAACTGCAGCGATTTCGGATCCCACTTCTGCGGGTGGCGCTTGATGCGTGAGGAGATGATAAACGCCGTGGCCTTCATGCCGTGCTGCTTCAAAATGGGGTAAGCATAACGACTCACCGACTTGAGACCATCATCAAAGGTCAGCACCACCGCCCGCGCCGGGAGATTCATTTTATTCTGCACGTAGCCTTCCAGTTGATACATCGTCAACGTGGTGTAGCCGCGATCCTGAAGCCAGGCCATCTGGTTGCTGAAAGCGCGTACGGAGGTTGTGGTGGAGGTATGGCGAAAACGGGTATTCTCTTCATCGCGCAGAATATGATGGTAGGTTAACACCGGGATGCCATTGTCTTCCTGCGCATCCAGCGCGCTAACATAGGCCAGTCGGCCACCAATGCGAATCTGGTACCAGGTCTGGTTGAGTCGGTCTTTAAGCTTGCTGATAATCGGATAACGCAGATTATCCGCCAGCACGCCAAACGGGGCGCTACCGACATCCGGAGCGTTATAAACCGATGTATCTTTCCAGGTTATCAGACTTTGGTTACTGAGCGGTTTATTGAGATCGCCCAGACCATCATCGACTTTCTGCCGCCCCTGAACGGGCTCCAGGTGTCCCTTATCAATAAACCCGGTGCCAAAACCAAAGGAAAATTCGTAATAGTCTGCGGCAATTGGCTCAACGGCGAGGATCTGCCCGGCGCGAATATTCCCAACCGTCACCATTTTATTGCCAATCTGCGCCCATACGGCGGCGGCTTCGGTGGTTTGCATATAACGAGCAGGCAAAGCCGCAGCGACGCTGCCAGAAAACAGGAGCAATAAAACAAGCAGAACGCGCATAACCATATGAGATAACCGAGGCGAGAAACCTCGGCTATTGTAGCAAAAGCGCCATCAATACCAATGATTAATACTCATACAAATCATGCTTCAACACGAAGGGGGGATTTTTTTGTTGCTGATGCCAGAGACTGGAGACTTCGGGGCCGCCAAGTGCGACGATGCAATCGCGAAACGCTGAACTGCTCATAGATTCCCGAGACGAAATCATTCGCTCAAGTAATGGATAGCTGATGCCAGAAATCACTTCACACTGGGGATGTTTATGGCTCATTAACGAAGCCACGCGGTAAGGCGCGGCCCCGGCCATATCCGTCAGGAATATCACGCCCTCGCCTGAGTCTGTGGCATGCAGGGCGTGGCACATCATGCGGCTTAGCATATTCGAGCTGAGTCCACGCCAGAAACTTACCGCCTGACATTGGGCCAACGGGCCGTACTTTTTCTCCAGACGATGCAGCATATCCTGTGCCTTATCGTCATGACAGGTAATTACCCAACCTAACATTGCCTACCTCCTTAGCAGGCAAGTAGTTTATCAGTGTGATAAATCCGTAATGG
Organism: Citrobacter sp. Cf116; assembly: GCF_030336505.1. Taxonomy (NCBI): domain Bacteria; kingdom Pseudomonadati; phylum Pseudomonadota; class Gammaproteobacteria; order Enterobacterales; family Enterobacteriaceae; genus Citrobacter; species Citrobacter sp. Cf116. The sequence goes on from NZ_JAOWEQ010000041.1 coordinate 75,309, forward strand.
TGACAAGCATCAAAAGTCTTCCTCTCCCAGGCAAGGAGAGGAAGAAAGAATTAGCTGCGCAGGCCGCGTCCGCGCTGAATCAGGTACCAGCACAGCAAATAAAACGCAGCGATAAACACCACCAGCACACCAAACGTGGTGACTAGCGGAACATCATGAATCCCCAGGAAGCCGTAGCGGAAACCGCTAATCATGTAGACAATCGGGTTCAGATGCGACAGCCCCTGCCAGAACGGCGGCAGCAGCGTTAACGAATAGAACACGCCACCCAGATAGGTCAGAGGCGTCAGCACGAAAGTTGGGATCAAGCTGATATCGTCAAAGGTTTTGGCGAAAACTGCGTTCAACAAACCGGCCAGCGAAAACAGCACCGCCGTTAACACCAGCGTGAGCGCGACAAAGACCCAGGAATGCACCTGGAACGGCACGAAGAACAGTGAAATCGCCGTGACCAGAATGCCTACGCACAGGCCACGCGCCACGCCGCCGCCGACAAACCCAGCGATAATCACGTGCGTTGGTACGGGAGCGACCAGCAGCTCTTCAATATTGCGTTGAAACTTGGCGCTGAAGAATGACGATGCCACGTTAGCGTATGAGTTGGTGATCACCGCCATCATAATCAGCCCCGGCACGATAAACTGCATGTAGCTAAAACCATGCATTTCGCCGATCCGCGAGCCGATCAGGTTACCAAAGATAATAAAATAGAGCGTCATGGTGATGACGGGGGGAACCAGTGTCTGGACCCAGATGCGCATAAAGCGGTGGATCTCTTTCGCCCAGATGCTTTTCAGCGCCACCCAATAAAGCTGCATCATGCGCGATCTCCTTGTTTTTCATGCACCAGAGAAACAAACAGTTCTTCCAGTCGGTTCGCTTTGTTTCGCATACTCAATACCTGAATGCCCTGGGCGCTCAGCTGTGAGAACACGCTGTTGACCCCTTGTTCACGCAGCACCTCCACTTCCAGCGTGGAGGTATCCACCAGCCGGTATTGGTAGCCTTCCAGTTTTGGCAGCGGGCTTTTCGGTGCCAGATCGAGAATAAAGGTCTCGGATTTCAACTTAGAGAGCAGGCTCTTCATTGAGGTGTTTTCCACCAGCTCACCGTGCTGGATAATGCCGATATTGCGACACAGCATTTCCGCTTCTTCAAGATAGTGAGTGGTCAGAATAATGGTGGTGCCTTTGTCGTTTAAATCTTTTAAAAAGCCCCACATTGAACGGCGCAGCTCAATATCCACGCCCGCCGTCGGTTCATCAAGGATGAGTAATTTTGGCTCATGCATCAGCGCACGGGCAATCATCAGACGGCGTTTCATCCCACCGGAAAGCATGCGCGCGCGTTCGTTGCGTTTTTCCCACAGATCGAGCTGTTTGAGGTAAATTTCGCTGCGTTTAACCGCTTCTTTATGCTCAACGCCGTAGTAACCGGCCTGGTTGACCACGATCTGCTGCACGGTTTCAAACGGGTTAAAGTTAAACTCCTGTGGGACCAGCCCAAGCTGGCGTTTGGCGTTAACTGTGTCTTTATCGAGATCGTAGCCGAAAACGCTAACCCGCCCGGAGGTTTTATTCACCAGCGAGCTGATTATTCCAATGGTGGTGGACTTTCCTGCGCCATTCGGCCCCAAAAGCGCATAAAAATCACCCGCTTCGACTTGCAAATCTATCCCGCGTAACGCTTGAACGCCACCGGGATAGGTTTTTTTAAGTTGTTGAAGTTCCAGAGCAATGGTCATGGTTTTTTACTTACCTTACGTTCTGACATTTTATATATAGTTTAATTAATGCTGGAGTTACCCTATATTAGCCCATCGAATTTATCTGGCTTCGGGTCGTACAACTCCATGAAAGACATAGATACACTCATCAGCAACAATGCACTATGGTCAAAGATGCTGGTAGAAGAGGATCCCGGATTTTTTGAAACGCTGACGCATGCACAGAATCCGCGTTTTCTATGGATTGGATGTTCCGATAGCCGCGTTCCCGCTGAACGATTAACCGGTCTTGAACCGGGCGAATTATTTGTTCACCGCAATGTTGCCAATCTGGTTATTCACACCGACCTGAACTGTCTATCAGTCGTTCAGTATGCGGTGGATGTGCTGGAAGTGGAACATATTATTATTTGCGGCCACTACGGATGCGGCGGCGTCCAGGCGGCGATTGAAAATAAAGAACAAGGGCTGATTGATAACTGGTTACTGCACATCCGCGATATCTGGTTCAAACACAGCTCACTGCTGGGCGAAATGCCGCAGGAACGTCGCATGGACACCCTATGCGAACTGAATGTCATGGAGCAGGTCTACAACCTCGGCCACTCAACCATTATGCGTTCAGCCTGGAAGCGCGGTCAGAAAGTTACCATTCACGGCTGGGCTTACGGTATTCATGACGGTCTATTACGCGATCTCGACGTCACCGCCACCAGCCGCGAAACGCTGGAGCAGCGCTATCGCCAGGGGTTGTCTAACCTGAGTCAGAAACACAGCAACCATAAATAATGTGACATTGCCGGGAGGCGGAGACGCCTTACCCGGCCTACAAACCTACGCCGTAGGTCTGATAAGCGAAGCGCCATCAGGCGCTCCCGCCAATTACTCGTCCAGCAGCACCACTTTGCCAACATACGGCAGATGGCGATAACGCTGGGCATAGTCAATGCCGTAACCGACCACAAACTCATCTGGAATAGAGAATCCGATAAACTCGACCGGAACATTCACTTCACGACGAGAAGGTTTGTCCAGCAGCGTGCAGATAGCCAGGGATTTCGGCTCGCGCAGGCTCAGAATTTCACGCACTTTGGACAGCGTATTGCCGGAGTCGATGATGTCTTCGACAATCAGCACGTCTTTGCCACGAATGTCTTCATCCAGGTCTTTCAGGATTTTAACATCACGCGTAGTAGACATTCCGCTGCCATAGCTGGATGCCGTCATGAAATCGACTTCGTGGGAGACATGCACTTCACGGCACAGATCCGCCATAAACATAAATGAGCCACGTAACAGACCAACCAGCACCATATCGCTGCCGCTGTCTTTGTAACGTTCGTTAATCTGGCGCCCCAGTTCAGCAATACGCGCTTTGATCTCCGCTTCCGGGATCATCACTTCAACAGTATGTTTCATAAACCCTATAACTCACTGATTTTTATCAGTTGACACATCATGCAGATCGAAAGAAAGCGCTTACGTTGATACACCGACTGACAGACGGCGACCCGCTCTAACCACAAAACTTGCGACAGCATACAAACAATTCAGTTGATGAAGTATACCAGTAAAGAGAGCGGGTTCCTCTGATAGTTCACAGGAGAACCCGTTTGCGTCGTTTTTTGTATGCTTATTAAGCAAAACCTGGTTCGCACGACAGCATGTGGCTAAAACGTTTCCCAATGCGGGTCTTGTGTCGTACTCCCTGCAGAGGTTGCTTGCGGAGCATCCTTAGGCGGTTTCCGATGCTCACTGTTGGAGGTATCGCGTGTGATGCGAAATGCAGCCACGGCCAGGCGTAACTGTTCAGCTTGTTGTTCCAACGAAGCGGCGGCGGCGGCAGACTCTTCTACCAGCGCGGCGTTTTGTTGTGTGACACTGTCCATCTGCGAGACCGCGAGACTCACCTGCTCAATCCCCCGGCTCTGTTCCTCTGAGGCTGAGGCGATTTCCCCCATGATGTCCGTCACGCGGGTAACCGCAGCGACAATCTCTTTCATCGTTTTACCCGCGTCCGACACCTGCTGAGATCCCATCCCCACGCTGTGAGTTGAGTTATCAATCAACGCTTTGATCTCTTTGGCTGCCTGAGCGCTACGGCTTGCCAGAGTACGGACTTCACCCGCTACAACAGCAAATCCTCGTCCCTGCTCTCCTGCTCTGGCTGCCTCAACCGCCGCGTTGAGCGCCAGGATATTGGTCTGGAAAGCAATACTGTCGATGACGCTGGTGATCTGCGCAATTTGCTGTGAACTACCGGCAATTTCACTCATCGTGTGCACGACAGTATCAACAACCCGTCCACCACGCGCGGCAGTATCAGACGCATTCTTAGCCAGTTGAGTCGCCTGTTTCGCATTGTCCGTATTTTGCTTCACGGTTGCAGTAAGCTGTTCCATGCTGGCGGCAGTCTCTTCAAGTGAAGCAGCCTGCTGCTCGGTACGCGAAGACAGATCGTTGTTACCTGACGAGATTTCCGCTGCACCGCTATGAATCGTTTCTGAGCTGTTACGCACCGACGTGACTGTCGAAATCAGCGACTGTCGCATTTCATCTAACCCCGTCGCCAAACGCCCCATTTCATTACGTCCCTGGACGTCGAGTTGATGGGTCAAATCACCACGGGTAATAATGCGGATATGCTCCATAATCTGCGCCAGGGGTTTAAGCAGCATATGCTGCAACCCACTCCAGATCATGCCCAGAACGATGAGCACAGCGACGACAATTGCCCCTAATGTCCATTGCATGCGGGTAAAGCTGTGCTGATTCTCCGCCGCCGCGTGCTGAAGCAACGCGTTATTTTCGTTACGCCACTGGTCATAGCTGGCTTCCATTTCATCTTGCGCCTTCTGAGCATCAAGATCGCCATAGGCCTGATAGTTATTCGCGCGCAGATACTCTATCGATAACGCCATCACGTCGTGCATCTGCCGATACTGTTTTTCCATTTCAGATGCAATTTGCGGATTCTGCCCCGACACCTGCGGCAATGACTGATAATGCGCGAAGTATCCCTCAGCCTTCTTCATCGACTCACTCGCCGTTTTTAGCAAAGTATCAATTGCCGCCAGTGAGGCCGGATCGCGTTGGTTCTTTAAGAAACGAATTGCTACGCGGGTTACCGTTACCCGGGTTTTAATCAGCGTATTGACGCTATCACTCAGATTTTCCTGTTGGGCATTCAGGGTGCCTGAGTTCTGGAAATTATGGCGATCATTGCTTACTGCAGAATAAAAAAAACTTCCTGTCACGGCCTGTAGCAAACAGAAAATGGCGAGAACCAGAAGAATGCCGGTAATAACGCGCACATTTTTAATCATAGTATTTCATCCATTGAACTCACATTGGGTACCCAATGATTATCGGTTCTAAAGGCGATTACTTTATGTGCAATAGCAGAATTTGCAGGAGGTGGGAGTCGTGCGATGAAACACTGTAAAGAGACTGTGTCTCATCCGGCTTACGAGAGATTTCTGCAGGCCGGATAAGCACAGCGCGATTTGTTTAGACGGTGAAGCCGAGCATCATCCCGGTATCTTCATGCTCTAACAGATGGCAGTGCGCCATATAGGCATGCTCCTTTGGCGCGTCATGGTCAAACTTAACCAATACCTCGCTCACGCCACCTTCTACCCGCACCGTGTCCTTCCATCCCGCACGGTGTGCGGCAGGCGCTTTGCCATTCTCAGACAGAATGCGGAACTGCGTGCCGTGAATGTGGAACGGATGCAGCATCATGTCGCCCTGACCAGAAATCACCCAGCGTTCATGCTGCCCTTTTGCCGCGGCAAACATCGGTTTATTCATATCAAACGCCTGACCATTAATCCGGTTGGCATTATGGAAATCAAACGATCCGCCATGCTTCATGTTGCCCATGTTGCCATGCTGCATATTCCCCATCTCACCGTGGTTCATATTGCCATGATTCATATTGCCGTGGTCCATATTGTCATTATTCATATGGCCCATCATCTTTCCATGATCCATACCCGCCATGGCCTGACCGCCGAATTTCTTCATCAGCATTTGCATGCCCATCATATCGAGCATCGGATCCATCGACAGCTGCAGCTTGCGCACCGTCAGACCTTCCAGTAACGGCAGCGATGGCATGGATGTCAGCGTATCCGGCAGCGTGCCGGAAGCGGTAATCAGCAGCGGCTGAACACGCATCACCGGGTGCGGCTTATCAAATGGCGCAATTGCCATCCCCATCTGGCTAACTGGCAGAGTGACCAGATCAAAAGCTTTGCCGTCACTGACATCCACCAGCACTTCAAAGCGCTCGCCCATCAGCATAGGAAGCTGGGTCACTTTTACCGGTTCCGCCAACAGTCCACCGTCGCTGGCAATGACGTACAAAGGGCGATTGTCGCTGGCCGCAATGTTCAGCGAGCGCGCGTTACAACCATTCAACAGACGCAGACGTAGCCAGCCGCGCGGTGCGGCATGCTGAGGATAAATCGCCCCGTTGGTCAGCAGCGTATCGCCAAACCAGCCGACTGCGGCGGTCATGATGTCCAGTTGATAATCAACCTGCCCATCAGCAGAGAACTGTTTGTCCTGAATAATTACCGGCACATCATCAATTCCCCACTGCTTAGGCAGCATCAGCTTGCGAATCTCTTCGTCTTCAATCAGCACCAGTCCGGCCAGCCCCATCGCTACCTGATGACCGGTCTTTCCATGCTGATGAGGGTGGAACCAGCAGGTTGCCGCGCGCTGATCCGGCGTGAAGGTCACTGAACGTTTCCCGCCCGCCGGGATTATGCCTTGCGGCCCACCGTCGACTTCACCAGGGATTTCCAGCCCGTGCCAGTGCAACGTCGTCTCTTGGGCAAGCTGGTTATGGATATCTACGGTCACCGATTGCCCTTTGTTCAGCTTGACCGCCGGTCCGAGCAGATTGCCGTTATATCCCCAGGTCGTGGCCGTCTTACCGGCAAAGTTTGACTGCCCGGCTTGCACGATCAGCTGGATGCGATTCGAAGCATCGGCGGTTAACAGATCAGGAATGGGCAATGCAGGGCGGTCTGCGGCAAAAACGCTCCGGCTCCACAGAGGTAACGCTGACGCTACGCCCAGCGCCACGGAGTACTTTAAAAAGTCACGACGTTGCATAATCACTTCCTTATATTCAGCAGCTTAAGCAGGCTATCTTTTAAGCATAAGCCTTCCCCTTACGGGAAGGTCAAGTGAACGGCTAATAATAAAGGTCGTCGCTTCGCTCGCAGTATGCTAACGTTTAAATTCCGTGATGCAGTGGTAGAAGCAATGAAGACGTTTTTCAGAACAGTTTTGTTCGGCAGCCTGATGGCCGTATGCGCAAACAGCTACGCGCTCAGCGAGTCCGAAGCCGAAGATATGGCCGATTTAACGGCAGTTTTTGTTTTTCTGAAAAATGACTGTGGATACCAGAATTTGCCTAATGGGCAGATCCGTCGCGCACTGGTCTTTTTTGCCCAGCAAAACCAGTGGGACCTGAGTAATTACGATACCTTCAATATGAAAGCGCTGGGTGAAGACAGCTACCGCGATCTCAGCGGTATCGGCATCCCCACGGCAAAGAAATGCAAAGCACTGGCGCGTGATTCTCTGAGCCTGTTGGCCTACGTTAAATAATCTCCGGCGCAATCAGTATTGAGAGAGCCGTTACTCTGGCTGTACCAGCGTCAGGGCAACGGATTGCGCTTTTAATTCAGTCTGCGCGTTTGGCGGTAGATTCACATCGGTAACAACATCGGTAAAACAACTAAGCGGCGCGACGTTAAATAACGAATGTGCACCGTACTTACTGCTATCCGCCAGTAATACCTTCCGTTGGGCATTCGCAATAATTTCCTGCTTTAATCCCGCTTTGTCTTCCGTTGGCGTGGTTACACCCTTTTCCATACTCCAGGTGTTACAACTCATAAAAGCGATATCGGGATAGACACTACGCAACATTTTCCGGCCAAACTCACCAATACAGGACTGGCTGCTGTCATCGATGCGCCCACCGACAATCGTCACCTCTATCTGACGGAATTCTGACAAAAACAGGGCAATGTGCAGATCAACGGTAATTACTCGCAGCGGCAAATGCGTCAGACATTTTGCCAGCTCCAGCATTGTGGTACCGGCATCAAGCACCACGGCATCGCCCGCACGCACCATTGAGGCGGCAAAACGCGCAATCGCCCGTTTCTCAGCAGGCGATCGCAGTTGCTTTTCGTTCGTGGTCGGCTGCGCCGCTTCAAAGCGCCGTAACGCAACACCGCCGTGGCTACGGCTGATCACGCCCTGCTCATCCAGCTTGATGAGATCGCGCCTGATCGTTGCTGGAGAGGCGTCAACCGCGTCAACCAACTGTTCCACGGTAACCAGCGTATGATTTTTCAAATACGCCACAATCTTATCCAGACGATGTTGCCCTTTCATAACAGTAAATTACGCCAGTTGCATTGCCAGTTTGATCGATACGGCCATGCTCTCAGATTTTGCTTTTCCCGTCCAGGCGATATCAAATGCCGTACCGTGATCGGCAGAGGTACGAATAAACGGCAAACCTGCTGTGATATTTACACCGTCATAGAAACCAAGCAATTTCAGCGGGATATGTCCCTGATCGTGGTACATCGCCACCACCATGTCATACTGACCTTCATAAGCCTGTAAAAACACGGTATCCGGCGGGCACGGACCGTAAACATCCATCCCCTTCGCTTTCATATTCTCAATCGCGGGTCCGACAATACGAATTTCCTCATCGCCAAACAAACCATTCTCTCCGGCATGTGGATTCACCCCCGCAACGGCAATACGCGGATGTGCAAAGCCTACGCGCTTCAGGAAGGTATCCGCGATACCAATCACCGTTTCGACACGTTGCCCATTGAGCGTATCAAGGAATTTGCGCAGTGCGATATGCGTCGAAACATGGATAACTTTCAGCTTATCGGTGTACAGCACCATCGCGTAGTCACGGCTTTCGGTCAGCGTTGCCAGCAGTTCGGTATGTCCCGGATAATTGTGTCCGCCGAGATGCAGCGCCTCTTTGTTCAACGGCGCGGTCGCGATGGCATGCACATCCCCCTTCATCGCCAGTTCAGTCGCCCGTTTCACACAGCGATAGGCCAGATCGCCCGCCTGGGCCTGCACTTTTCCGGGAACAAGTTCTTCGGGTTGTGCCAACGGCTCATCAATCACATGAATCGTATCTGGCGTAAATCGGGCATCAGCAACCTGTTCGATTGCGCGAAATGTTACTCCGTCAGCCAGCCCCTGAGCCTGCAATCGCTGCAGCGTTTTCAGGCACCCGACCACCACCAGCGGTGCACCATTAAGTTCATCTTCGCGTAGCGCTTTAACAATAATTTCCGGACCAATCCCCGCCGGATCTCCCATCGTAATCGCAATTGTTTTAGTTACCACGGTACATCTCCTCAATAAAATACAGCGCATCGCAAAGGGTCGTATCAGAACCGAATCCACCCGCTTTGGTAATTACCGGCAAGTCGTCAATCTCGCTATTCACAAACGTTCCGCACGGAATACAGGGGGCAACCTCACTGTGGATGCGATACCCTTCAGCACCCAACGCACTGGCGACCGCCGTGGCAATATCGCCTCCGGTCAGGAACAAACCGCCGATACGTGCTTGTTCAATAATGCGCAGCGTTGTCTCCCCAAGACGCTGACTCAGCAGTTCTCCCAACTGCTGGCGACTCATCCCCACGTTGAAACACAGCGTGTCGATCATGTCCCGGTCTTCTGCACACCGACTGCTACGCAGGATTGTGTGTTGCTGCTGGCTCAACTGCGCGCAAGCCTGTTCAATAACAGAGTCCATTTCCGGTGCAAATGACGATGCAACCAATCGCGCGGCATCGATATCAACAACTTTTGCCCGGCCCTGACACACTGCTTTTTCCACCTGACGTCGCGTTGCCTCACTCATTGAGCCAGCCACAACCAACACCGGTAATTCCTGCTTCTCTTGCATAAACGTTCCGGCCGGTAAAGCATTGGCCAGCCCTGCCGCCCCTACGAGCAGCGGCATCTTTTTTTGCTCACAAACTGCCTGTGCAATGAGCGCGAGATCTCGCTCTTCCACAGCATCCACCACCACCATACATTCGCCGGCTTTTGCAAAAGCGCTCAGCAGCGCACTCAAACTTCCCCGACGCACATCCACCAGCGACACCTCATGTACAGGGATATTGCTTTGCAGCGCGACCAGTTCAGCAATACGCGAAGAGTGAATAGGCGTTTTTGGATCGCTGGCGAATTCCGTTTCCAGCAGCGGTACACCATGGACCAGGCACAAGCCATCCTGCGTGGTGCGCCCGGCAGCAGGAATCGCTGCCGCAATCACGGCCAGCGTCCGACCGGCTATACGCATGGCTGCAGTGACTTCAGCTCCCACATTGCCACGGAATGTCGAGTCAATTTTTTTGTATACCAGTGGTGTTGTTACGTCCCCACACCATGGCGCTAACGCTTGTTGTACAGCCGTAGCGGCCTGCATTGCCGGCATCGCCCGGCTTTCCGTATTGATGACCAGAACATCGGCGCGGCGCGACGGTTTCTGCGCTGGGGTCAGCATTACTTCGGTACGCGCCCCTTTTTTCGCCAGTTGTACGCCGGTATCGTTAGAGCCCGTAAAGTCATCGGCGATAACGATCATTTTCATGCTTTCTTCTCCTGCACGGTCTGACGCGCCTGTTTTTTCGCGACCCACGACGTAAGAATTGGCGTCAGAATGGCGGTTGTAATGACTGATGCAGCGATCAGCGGCGCTGCCGCAGCGGCAACCTCTGCCAGCGAGGGATCGGCCTGTGCGATGGCCAGAGGCGTTGCGACGGCGTTCCCCGCCGTACTTGATGCCGCAGCACCAGCAATACCACTCCCGCCAACCAGACGATCGGCACGAATGTTAAAGAAGCCGCCCACAAAGGTGGTCAGCACGCCCAGCAGAATGCCCGCCAAACCGCCTTGCAGCAGCATTTCCAGGTTAATACCGGCTCCAAGGGCAAACGCAAAGAAAGGAATGAGCAGCGGGCCGCCTTTCGTCAGGAAGTCACGCATGTTGGCGTCGAGGTTACCAAGGATCATGCCAACCACCAGCGGAACAAGAACCGCCACCAGCGCCATGATAGGAATATTTGCCATACCCGCCGCGCCCAGCGCTATCATGGTAAAGAAAGGTCCGTCATTCAGAGACAAAATGGAGATCGCGCCGACATCGCGTTCATTGCCAAACTCGCCAACCAACGCCGCGTAAAGCCCACCATTGGAGTTACTCATTGCCGCAATAATGGCGACACCACTTAAACCAAAGATGCCTTCCGCGCCAAACAGGTGTTCAACCCCGAGACCAATCGCAATCGCGACCAGTAACTTGGTCAGCGTAATCGTGCCGCCTTGTAGCAAAGCTTGCGGCGCGGCCTTTACACTAATTCCCGCGCCCATACAGAGCAGGAACGCGCCAATCAAGGGAGCCGCGCCATTTTTAAATAAAGCAGTGGTGAATCCACCGATCTGCAACGCCTGCGGGGCAAAAGTGTTGATAATGGCACCGATAACCAACGGCACAACCATCATGCCGCCGGGTACGCGTTCTATTGCCTTCTTGATGTTCATGGTCTTCCCGCCTGTTGTTATGTTGTGATTAAATAAAATCATAACGATTATATTTAATCAAAATAAGATCACAAACGCGCCAGATCACAGTTTTAGAATGATTAATAAAAATCAAACAATCATTCCAGGCGAAAAAAAAGCCGGGGTTGTCTCACCCGGCTTCATTGATATCTGAAATATCTCAGGATTGATGCACAAATTCGCGGTATGCCGCCACAACCTGAAGAAAGTCCTCTACACCACAAAGCGAAAAACTTTCTTCGTCGTAATAGCTCATCCCTTCTTCCATCTCATCTCCAGAGAACTCCAACTGATTAGCGCGAACCATCACTTCTTCGCCATCCAGCCAGAGCGTGTATTCATGCCCTGCTCGCTGCCAGGAGCGCTCACTGCCCTTAACCGCACGCGCCGCCTGTTCCACTTCATCAAGTAAGGCCAGGTTTTCTTTCACTTCTTCATTAAACCAGTGCCCCACCACCTCGTGGCCCATGGACATACGCACTTTTACCACCCCGGTAATATCGCGCAGAAATTCGTAATCCATAATGTCTTCCTCTACTCCCGGCAATGCGCCAATACCGCATCGCGCCTTGCTGTAATTATCGCAGCAGCGCGGCAGAAAAAAAGCGTAGTGGGTATAAGGAATAGAAATAAAAATGCCCGGAGAAGCAGACTTCTCCGGGCATTGATGTGTTTTTACACAAAACGCGTTAGCGCATTACACCGCGGTCTGGAAAATCACACCATCGGCTTTCTCCGTATACTGAGACAGCTGGTCGAAGTTCAGATAACGGTAAGTATCCACGGCAGTTTTATCCACCTGCGCCACATAGGTCTGGTACTCTTCCGCCGTCGGCAGTTTGCCGATCAGCGCCGCAACCGCCGCCAGCTCCGCAGAAGCCAGGTAGACGTTTGCCCCGGTACCTAAACGGTTCGGGAAGTTACGGGTAGAGGTCGAGACCACCGTTGCGCCGTCGGCGACACGCGCCTGGTTACCCATGCACAGAGAGCAGCCTGGAATTTCGATACGCGCACCGCTCTTACCGAACACGCTGTAATAACCTTCTTCGGTCAGCTGTGCCGCATCCATACGGGTTGGCGGAGCCACCCACAGACGCGTCGGCAGTTGACCTTTGTGCGCATCCAGCAGTTTACCAGCGGCACGGAAGTGGCCGATGTTAGTCATACAGGAGCCGATGAACACTTCGTCGATCTTCTCACCCTGTACGTCAGACAGCAGACGCGCGTCGTCCGGATCGTTCGGTGCACACAGGATTGGTTCTTTGATGTCAGCCAGGTCAATGTCGATCACCGCCGCGTATTCTGCGTCAGCGTCGGCTTCCAGCAACTGCGGATCCGCCAGCCATTTTTCCATGCCCTGCACACGACGTTCCAGCGTACGGCGATCGCCGTAACCTTCCGCGATCATCCACTTCAGCAGAACGATGTTAGAGTTCAGATACTCAACGATCGGCTCTTTGTTCAGCTTGATGGTACAGCCCGCAGCAGAACGCTCTGCGGAAGCATCGGTCAGTTCGAACGCCTGCTCCACTTTGAGATCCGGCAGACCTTCGATTTCAAGGATGCGGCCAGAGAAGATGTTCTTCTTACCTTTCTTCTCAACGGTCAGCAGACCCTGTTTGATCGCGTACAGCGGAATGGCGTGAACCAGGTCACGCAGAGTGATACCCGGCTGCATTTTACCCTTGAAGCGCACCAGTACCGATTCCGGCATATCCAGCGGCATCACGCCGGTCGCTGCAGCAAACGCCACCAGGCCAGAACCTGCCGGGAAGGAGATCCCAATAGGGAAACGGGTATGGGAGTCACCACCGGTACCTACGGTATCCGGCAGCAGCATACGGTTCAGCCAGGAGTGGATAACACCATCGCCCGGACGCAGGGAAACACCACCACGGTTCATGATGAAGTCTGGCAGCGTGTGGTGCGTGGTCACGTCAACCGGCTTCGGATAGGCAGCGGTGTGACAGAAGGACTGCATCACCAGGTCAGCTGAGAAGCCCAGGCACGCCAGGTCTTTCAGTTCGTCACGGGTCATTGGACCGGTGGTATCCTGAGATCCCACGGAGGTCATCTTCGGTTCGCAGTACGCGCCCGGACGGATACCTTTCACGCCGCAGGCGCGGCCAACCATTTTCTGTGCCAGGGAGAAGCCACGGCTGCTTTCCGCCACGTCTTTCGCCTGACGGAAGACGTCTGAGTGCGGCAGACCCAACGCTTCGCGCGCTTTGGTGGTCAGGCCACGACCGATGATCAACGGAATACGACCACCGGCACGTACTTCGTCGATCAGGACATCGGTTTTCAGCTCAAAGCTGGCCAGCAGTTCGCCTGTTTCGTGGTTGCGTACTTCGCCTTTGAACGGGTAAACGTCAATCACGTCGCCCATGTTCATGTTCGACACGTCCACTTCAATCGGCAGTGCGCCCGCATCTTCCATGGTGTTGAAGAATATAGGTGCAATTTTGCCGCCGAGGCACAGGCCGCCGCCGCGCTTGTTCGGCACATGAGGAATGTCGTCACCCATGAACCACAGCACGGAGTTGGTCGCGGATTTACGCGAAGAACCGGTACCGACAACATCACCCACATAAGCCAGCGGGTAACCTTTTTTCTGCAATTCTTCGATCTGTTTGATCGGGCCAACTACGCCCGGCTGATCCGGTTCGATACCTTCACGGGCGTTTTTCAGCATCGCCAGCGCGTGCAGCGGGATATCCGGGCGGGACCATGCGTCCGGTGCCGGAGAGAGGTCATCGGTGTTGGTTTCACCGGTCACTTTAAAGACGGTAACGGTGATTTTTTCAGCCAGAGCCGGACGGTTCAGGAACCATTCGGCATCAGCCCAGGACTGCATGACCTGCTTCGCATATTCGTTGCCCGCTTTGGCTTTTTCTTCCACATCGTAGAAGTTATCGAACATCAGCAGCGTTGAAGAGAGCGCTTTGGCGGCAATCGGTGCCAGTTTGGCGTCATCCAGCGCGTCGATCAGCGGATGAATGTTGTAACCACCCTGCATGGTGCCCAGCAGTTCAATGGCTTTTTCTGGAGTAACCAGCGGGGAGGTGGTGTCGCCTTTCGCGACGGCAGCGAGAAAACCAGCTTTAACATAAGCGGCTTCATCTACGCCAGGAGGAACACGGTTGATCAACAGGTCTAACAGGAATTCTTCTTCGCCCACAGGCGGGGTCTTCAGCAGCTCGACAAGTGCGGCCATTTGGGTTGCGTCTAAAGGTTTTGGCACAATCCCCTGGGCAGCACGCTCAGCTACGTGCTTACGGTATTCTTCTAGCACGACGATATCTCCTCGCTCTCATTGTCATAATGCGGCGCTTTTGTAGATGGGCGATTCTCTTCACGCTCCTGTGAGACAGTAGTTAGTAGGGTAAATGCCCGGTACCGCATAAGGCACAATAACAGGATTTTCATTAAGTGTTAATCCGTTTACAAAAAAGCAACATAAAAAATTGGCTGAATCGTTAAGAATGGTGTAGCGGCAAGGCGGAACGCAATTCAGGCTACCTAAAACCACCCTGAAACGGTTGATTTTCAAGCGCGAGATGCTGAATTTTCCAGCGACTTTTCAGCCATCAGATATAATTGTGTAATAAATCCTCACACTCTTTTTCCGGACCTACCGGGTGAATCCCCAATAAAAGTCAAAACTGTCTAACACGGGTGAATAATACTCGCGGCAACAGGAACGCCTCACGGCACAGCGCTTGTCTCGTTGGAGTCATTTTATGAAGTTGCCCCTTAAGCCACATCTGCTTGTCCTTTTGTGCAGTGTCGGGCTGTTTGCCGCCTCAGGCGTGATGTTCGTTAAAAGTCGTGCTACGGAGCCTGCAGTTCCGGCCCCCGTTGCACAGCAACCGTCAGCACCGGCTCCAGCGCCCGTAGCGGCCCCTGCCCCGGCCGACCAAACAGCGCCCGTCGTGGCACCAACCTACTCGGCAGCACAAATCGATCAGTGGGTTGCACCTATCGCACTCTATCCAGACTCGCTGCTGTCGCAAATTTTGATGGCCTCAACCTATCCGGCTAACGTCATCCAGGCCGCACAGTGGTCAAAAGACAATCCCAAAATGCAGGGCGATGCCGCCATTCAGGCCGTTGCCAGCCAGCCCTGGGATCCCAGCGTGAAATCGCTGGTCGCCTTTCCTCAGTTGATGTCGCTGATGGATGAAAATCCGCCGTGGGTACAAAGTCTGGGCGATGCTTTCCTTGCGCAGCCAAAAGATGTTATGGATTCCGTTCAACGCCTGCGTGCACTGGCGCAACAGACCGGTGCGTTGCAATCGACACCGCAGCAGACAGTCACCACCGTGACCAAAGCGGCGCCGGCTAAAACCGTCACCAGCGAGTCGACGACCAGTTCAGCGACCACAACAGCCACGACCGCCTCAACAAGCCCAACGGTAATCAAAATTGAATCCGCCGATCCGCAGGTGGTGTACGTTCCTACCTATAACCCGAATACGGTTTACGGTACCTGGCCGAACACCGCCTATCCGCCAACCTATCTGCCGCCAACGCCCGGCGAGCAGTTTGGTAACAGCTTCGTTAATGGTTTAGGCTTCAGCCTCGGTGTTGCCACAACCTATGCCATCTTCAGCAACATCGACTGGGATGACGACGACGATCACCATCATAATGATGACTGGGATAACCATGGCGGCTATAACCGTAATGGTGATAACAACATCAATATTAACGTTGATAACTTTAATAAAATCAGTGGACAACGACTGACAGACGCCAACCGTACCTGGCAGCACAACCCGGCCTATCGTGAGGGTGTGCCATACCCAAATAACCAGCTCAATAACCGCTTCCACTCCACTAACACGGCTACAGGTTTAAGTTCAACCCAGCAAAGACCGGTCAACCGTGATAGCCAACGCCAGGCTGCGATGAGCCAAATGGAAAAATCAACGGGAAAAACATTCCCGCAGACGGCGCGTACGGGCACGAAAGACGCCCAGCGTCAGGCATCCAGCCAACAGCTGAAGCAAATTTCCCAACGTAATAACTACCGTGGTTACGATACCAAACCGCAAACCGCGAAACGGACAAGCATACAGCAACGTGAAAATCGTCAGGCAGTCGCCCAGCGACAGGAGAAACGGGTCACGCAACCGGCGCAGCAACGCAATGTGCAACAGCGCAATCTTCAACAACGGACCAGCCAGCCACGCGCCAATGCGCTGAGCGGGAACGACAGTCGCTCCGCCAACTGGCAGGCGCAGCAACAGCGAGGGGCACAGAGCCGGCAGGTCGCCCGTAATCAGCCAGCACGCCAGCCTTCTGGCGGGCGTGCTGAACACCGTGAATTCCGTCATCGTTAAGGGAGCCGACATGAAAAATAAACTACTCAGTGGAATGGTGTTGTTCATGGTTTCGGCTGCCGCGATGGCACAACAATCCTTCAGCACACCAGACCAGGCGACCGATGCGCTGGCAAACGCGATTAGTGAGCAAAATGAAAGTGCAATGAGCAACCTGCTCGGGGAAAACTGGCGTGATTTTCTACCGCCAGAAGGCGTCGATCCTGATGCGGTTGATCGTTTCCTGCGCGACTGGAAGGTTCGCCATAATACCGTTGTCGACGGCAATACCGCGCATCTGGTGGTCGGGGATAGCGACTGGCAATTGCCAATCCCGGTCGTCAAAAACGCTTCAGGCTGGCAATTTGATATCAAGGAAGCGGCCGAAGAGATCCTGACCCGTGAGATTGGACGAAACGAACTCGCGGCTATCGAGGCGTTACACGCTTATGTAGATGCCCAGCAGAGCTATTTTGCGATGAACCAGAAATACGCGCAAAAGATTGTCAGTTCTGAAGGGAAAAAAGATGGTCTGTACTGGCCTGTTTCACCCGGCGAAGCGCCAAGCCCGCTCGGCCCGGCCTTTAGTCCACAGGAACCTGGCACGGGCTATCACGGCTATCATTTTCGTATCCTTCCCGACAAAACCAGCGGTTTTGCCATGGTGGCCTGGCCTGTTAGCTATGATCACACCGGCGTGATGAGTTTTATGATTAACGGTGATGATAAAGTCTATCAGGCCGATCTCGGCGTTGATTCTCAGCAAAAAGCACAGGCGTTAACCACATTCCATCCGGATAAAACCTGGCAGCCCGTAGCGCCCTGATACCAATTCGAAAGATTAGTTGGCCGGGTAAGGCGTAGCCGCCCCCCGGCAACCCACAGCAAATTACAGGATGTTAGCGACAGATTTCGCCAACTGAGCTTCCAGAACCGGCTTCGCTTCTTCGAACTTCAGATTCACTTTGTTAGCATTAGACACGACGCGAGTCTGATATTTTGCACGATCGCCTTGCGCGCTGCTGGTTTGCAACTTGATACCGGATGTCCCTTGACGCAACGCCGCAACGTTATCCGTTGTCACTTTCGCTTTGCTGCGTTCAGAGATCTGCAGGTCAGTGACCATGGTGTAGTTTACGTCTTCCACCATCGCATCCGCAGCCATGCCGATCAGCCCCGCCGCGATACCAACACCCAGCGCCGCACCAGAGGAGTTGCTATTATAGGCGGTAATCCCCGCACCCAACGCTGCGCCCATCGCGGCACCTTCATAACCCGTTTTCAGGAAGCCCTGAGCTTCACGCAGATCCATTTTGTCCGCTTTCAATACGTTCGCCTGTACCCAGTAATAAGCGCTGTCTGGTGAGCTGGTCACTTTATAACCTTTAGCGGACAAGTCATTTGCCAGCAGGGTTTGCAGGTTACTCATGTCTTTGTCAGAGGTATTTTTTACCTGAATGTAGACGGTCTTCTCGCTGGAAGGCTCCAGCCAGATGGTTTCACTCATCTGCGTTTTCACTTCAAGGTTACGTTTTTTAACGGCGGTGGTCATCGCGCCACAACCGGTCAGTGTCATTGTCGCGACAATCATGCCAACAACCGCGATTTTTTTTAAAGACATGTATTTTCCTTTTTTCGTGTAATAGAGAGTCCAGAGCCTCTTAACCGCGCGGCCAGTAGCCACACAATGGCGAAAAAAGTATCGGCAGTTGCGCAATTTTTTTTAGTGGAGATATCAATAAGATGACTACCAGAACTGGTAGTTTGGGATTGGCGACGCTCACGTCAGCGTGGATTTGTCTGACGTGAGCGGGAGAGTTAATTCTGATGCGGCATTAATTCAGGATAACCTTTAAACGCCGGCTTCGTGCTGGTAAGTGCTACTTCGTCAGCTCGAATGCTGCCAGAGTTTGTGGCCCACACACCTTCCTGTGTCTGGCTAATCTGCTGATGCTGCGCATTCAAATTTTGTCCCATTGCCGCAATATGCGTGCTTTCAGTGCCACCGCTGTTGGTAGCCCATGGAATGACGGCATCCTGTGCCAGTGCCATGCCGGAAATAAACACAGTAGTCATTACTGCTGCTTTTAAAAAACGTTTCATCATTTCCCCTCTCAATTTGTTATCACGCTATTAGTTTAGATGGTTATTAATTTCATCTAATGACAAGATACGGTGATTTATTTCTTGTGAAACAGTACGTTGATTTGGAATGGCGATTTCATGCGGTTCGGGCGTATCGTGCAGTACGGGAAAAAATATTTTCTGGCAATTCGGTGATTTACCTTAATTTTTGCCAGATTTTGACACTATTGTGTAACAAACACATAAAAAAAGCGGCCATTCAGCCGCTTTTTATCATTTTGGAAAAATTACTTTTTCTTCGCTTTCGGGTTCGGCAGGTCGGTGATGCTACCTTCGAACACTTCAGCTGCCAGACCAACGGACTCGTGCAGAGTCGGGTGAGCGTGGATGGTCAGCGCGATGTCTTCAGCGTCACAGCCCATTTCGATCGCCAGACCGATTTCACCCAGCAGCTCGCCGCCGTTGGTACCGACAATCGCACCACCGATCACACGGTGAGATTCTTTGTCGAAAATCAGTTTGGTCATACCGTCTGCGCAGTCAGAAGCGATAGCACGGCCAGAAGCAGCCCACGGGAAGGTGGCGGTTTCGTAGCTGATGCCTTTTTCTTTCGCTTCTTTCTCAGTCAGGCCAACCCATGCAACTTCTGGTTCAGTGTACGCGATGGATGGAATAACTTTCGGATCGAAGTAGTGTTTCTTACCGGCGATAACTTCAGCGGCAACGTGACCTTCGTGAACACCTTTGTGCGCCAGCATCGGCTGACCGACGATATCGCCAATAGCAAAGATGTGCGGCACGTTGGTGCGCAGCTGTTTGTCAACGCGGATGAAGCCACGGTCATCAACTTCAACGCCAGCTTTGCCCGCATCGAGGTTTTTACCGTTCGGTACACGACCGATAGCTACCAGCACAGCATCGTAACGCTGAGCTTCGGCAGGGGCTTTTTTGCCTTCCATGGAAACGTAGATACCGTCTTCTTTCGCTTCAACGGCGGTCACTTTGGTTTCCAGCATCAGGTTGAATTTCTTGCTGATGCGCTTGGTGAAGACTTTAACCACGTCTTTGTCGGCAGCTGGGATAACCTGGTCGAACATTTCAACCACGTCGATCTCTGAACCCAGTGCATGGTACACGGTACCCATTTCCAGACCGATAATACCGCCGCCCATAACCAGCAGGCGCTTAGGAACAGTTTTCAGTTCCAGCGCGTCAGTGGAGTCCCACACGCGCGGATCTTCGTGCGGAATGAACGGCAGTTCGATCGGACGGGAACCCGCCGCGATGATCGCGTTGTCGAAGTTGATTACGGTTTTGCCGTTTTCGCCTTCAACTTCCAGAGTGTTCGCCCCGGTAAATTTACCCAGACCGTTAACCACTTTCACTTTACGGCCTTTGGCCATACCAGCCAGACCGCCAGTCAGTTGAGTGATAACTTTTTCTTTCCAGGTACGAATCTTGTCGATATCGGTTTTCGGCTCGCCAAAAACGATACCGTGTTCAGCCAGCGCTTTGGCTTCTTCGATAACTTTTGCTACGTGCAGCAACGCTTTAGAAGGGATACAGCCGACGTTCAGACAAACACCACCGAGGGTGCTGTAACGTTCTACGATGACGGTCTCCAGACCTAAATCTGCGCAACGGAAGGCAGCAGAGTAACCTGCAGGGCCTGCCCCAAGTACCACGACCTGAGTTTTGATTTCAGTGCTCATCATGACCTCTTAATTTATACCCGTCGTCCACCGGGTCGTTCTATCCGCCCGTATTTTACAAAATTGTTAACAATTTTGAAACAACAAACGGCAACCGATTTGTCTTTCGCACAATAACCTCACTGACTTCATGAGATTACCAGAAAAAAGCCGGCCGTCGGGCCGGCTTTTTCGCTTACATCACCAGGCGGCGAATGTCAGACAGCATGTTGTTGATGATGGTGATAAAGCGCGCACCATCCGCACCGTCAATTACACGGTGGTCGAAGGAGAGCGAAATCGGCATCATCAGACGCGGCATAAACTCTTTACCGTTCCACACTGGCTCCATAGAGGACTTGGAGACACCGAGGATAGCCACTTCCGGCGCGTTCACAATCGGCGCGAAGTGGGTAGTACCCAGGCCACCGATGCTGGAGATGGTGAAGCAACCGCCCTGCATTTCGCCAGCAGTCAGCTTGCCATCACGCGCTTTCTTGGAGATCACGGTCAGTTCACGAGACAGCTCGGTAATGCTCTTCTTGTTCACGTCTTTGAAGACCGGAACAACCAGACCATTCGGAGTATCAACCGCTACACCGATGTTGATGTATTTCTTCAGGGTCAGGCGCTGACCGTCTTCAGACAGGGAGCTGTTGAAGCGCGGCATCTGTTCCAGAGCTGCGGCAACGGCTTTCATGATGAAGACTACTGGGGTGAATTTCACGTCCAGTTTACGTTTTTCAGCTTCGGCGTTCTGCTGTTTACGGAACGCTTCCAGATCGGTGATATCGGTCTTATCGAAGTGAGTAACGTGCGGGATCATCACCCAGTTACGGCTCAGGTTAGCACCAGAGATTTTCTGGATACGGCCCAGTTCCACTTCTTCGATTTCACCAAACTTGCTGAAGTCCACTTTCGGCCAAGGCAGCATGCCCGGGATACCGCCGCCTGCTGCTGCAGCCGGAGCCGCTTCAGCACGCTTGATAGCGTCTTTCACGTAAGCCTGAACGTCTTCACGCAGGATACGACCTTTACGGCCAGAACCTTTCACTTTCGCCAGGTTCACACCGAATTCGCGCGCCAGGCGACGAATCAGCGGTGTTGCATGAACGTAAGCGTCGTTTTCAGCAAACTCAGATTTGCCTTCCGCTTTCGCGGCCGGAGCTGCGGCTTGCGCAGGCGCTGGTGCTGCGGCCGGAGCCGGAGCAGCTGCTTGTGCTGGAGCGGCTGCAGGTGCTGCGCCTTCGACTTCGAAGACCATAATCAGAGAACCGGTTTTAACTTTGTCGCCGGTGCTGATTTTGATTTCTTTCACGGTGCCCGCGAACGGTGCCGGAACTTCCATTGACGCTTTATCGCCTTCAACGGTGATCAGTGATTGCTCAGCGGCAATTTTATCGCCCACTTTAACCATCACTTCAGTGACTTCGACTTCGTCACCGCCGATATCCGGTACGTTAACTTCTTTCGAGCCGGAAGCAGCCGGAGCCGCCGCTGCTGCTGGAGCAGCCGCCTGAGCCGGTGCAGCAGCAGGCGCTGCGCCCGCTACTTCGAAGACCATAATCAGGGAACCGGTAGACACTTTGTCGCCGGTGTTGATTTTGATCTCTTTAACGGTACCCGCGAACGGTGCCGGAACTTCCATTGACGCTTTGTCACCTTCAACGGTGATCAGAGACTGTTCAGCCGCAACGGTGTCGCCCACTTTAACCATGATCTCGGTAACTTCAACTTCGTCGCTGCCGATGTCCGGTACGTGTACGTCTTTCGCCGCCGCAGCAGCAGGTGCTGCTGCCGGAGCCGCTTCTTTCTTCTCTTCTGCCGGAGCAGGTGCAGCTGCTGCTGCACCGTCGGCGGAATCGAAAATCATGATCAGTTTGCCGGTCTCAGTTTTATCGCCAACAGAGACTTTGATCTCTTTAACGATACCAGCCTGAGGAGACGGAACTTCCATAGAGGCTTTGTCGCCTTCTACGGTGATCAGCGACTGTTCAGCTTCAACTTTGTCGCCCACTTTGACCAGGATCTCGGTGATTTCAACTTCATCAGCCCCGATGTCCGGTACATTGATTTCGATAGCCATTATTCTTTTACCTCTTACGCCAGACGCGGGTTAACTTTATCTGCATCGATGTTGAATTTGGTGATTGCGTCTGCAACCACTTTCTTATCGATTTCGCCACGTTTAGCCAGTTCGCCCAGGGCCGCTACAACCACGTAGGAAGCATCAACTTCGAAGTGGTGACGCAGGTTTTCACGGCTGTCAGAGCGACCGAAACCGTCGGTACCCAGTACGCGATAATCATCAGCCGGTACATAAGTACGAACCTGTTCGGCAAACAGTTTCATATAGTCAGTAGATGCTACTGCCGGAGCGTCGTTCATCACCTGAGCGATGTACGGAACGCGCGGAGTTTCCATCGGGTGCAGCATGTTCCAGCGCTCACAATCCTGGCCATCACGCGCCAGTTCAGTGAAGGAGGTTACGCTGTAAACGTCAGAACCTACACCGTAGTCGTTCGCCAGGATCTGTGCTGCTTCACGGACGTGACGCAGGATAGAACCGGAGCCCAGCAGCTGAACTTTACCTTTCTTACCTTCGAGGGTTTCGAGTTTGTAGATACCTTTACGGATACCTTCCTCGGCACCTGCTGGCATTGCCGGCATGTGGTAGTTTTCGTTCAGCGTGGTGATGTAGTAGTAAACGTTCTCTTGTTTCTCACCGTACATACGCTCCAGACCATCGTGCATGATGACCGCAACTTCGTACGCGTAAGACGGATCGTAAGAGATACAGTTCGGGATAGTCAGAGACTGAATATGGCTGTGACCATCTTCGTGCTGCAGACCTTCACCGTTCAGCGTCGTACGACCGGAAGTACCACCAATCAGGAAGCCACGAGCCTGTTGGTCGCCTGCCTGCCAGCACAGGTCACCGATACGCTGGAACCCGAACATGGAGTAGTAGATGTAGAACGGAATCATCGGCAGATCGTTGGTGCTGTAAGAGGTCGCAGCAGCCAGCCAAGATGCGCCAGCACCCAGTTCGTTGATACCTTCCTGCAGGATCTGACCTTTCTCGTCTTCTTTATAGTAAGCAACCTGCTCACGGTCCTGCGGGGTGTACTGCTGACCGTTCGGGCTGTAGATACCGATCTGACGGAACAGACCTTCCATACCGAAAGTACGTGCTTCGTCAGCGATGATCGGAACCAGACGATCTTTGATCGACTTGTTCTTCAGCATCACGTTCAGGGCACGAACGAAAGCGATAGTGGTGGAGATTTCTTTGTTCTGCTCTTCCAGCAGCGCACCGAAGTCTTCCAGAGCCGGCAGTTCCAGCTTCTCAGTGAAGTTCGGCTGACGAGCTGGCAGGTAGCCATGCAGTTTCTGACGCTGAGCGTGCAGATAAGTGTGCTCTTCAGAACCTTCCGGGAAGGTGATGTAAGACAGGTTTTCAACCTGCTCATCGGTCACAGGAACGTTGAAACGGTCGCGGATATAACGCACGCCGTCCATGTTCATTTTCTTAACCTGGTGAGCGATGTTTTTACCTTCAGCGGTGTCACCCATGCCGTAACCTTTGATGGTATGGGCCAGGATTACAGTTGCTTTGCCTTTGGTTTCCTGCGCTTTTTTCAGTGCAGCGTAAACTTTCTTCGGATCGTGACCACCGCGGTTCAGAGACCAAATCTGCTCATCAGTCCAGTCAGCAACCAGTGCTGCGGTTTCCGGGTATTTACCGAAGAAGTGCTCACGTACATATGCGCCATCTTTGGATTTGAAGGTCTGGTAGTCGCCGTCAACGGTTTCGTTCATCAGCTGGATCAGTTTACCGCTGGTGTCTTTACGCAGCAGCTCATCCCAACGACCGCCCCACATGACTTTGATAACGTTCCAGCCAGCGCCCGCGAAGATGCCTTCCAGTTCGTTAACAATCTTGCCGTTACCGGTTACCGGGCCGTCAAGACGCTGCAGGTTACAGTTGATAACAAAGACCAGGTTGTCCAGTTTTTCACGGGTCGCGATGGTGATCGCACCTTTTGATTCTGGCTCATCCATCTCGCCGTCGCCCAGGAAGGCGTAAACGGTTTGTTTAGAGGTATCTTTCAGACCACGGTGTTCCAGATATTTCAGGAATTTAGCCTGGTAGATAGCACCGATTGGGCCCAGACCCATAGATACGGTCGGGAACTGCCAGAATTCTGGCATCAGTTTCGGGTGCGGGTAGGAAGACAGGCCTTTGCCATGTACTTCCTGACGGAAGTTGTTCATCTGCTCTTCAGTCAGACGACCTTCCAGGAATGCGCGTGCGTAGATGCCCGGAGAGATGTGACCCTGGAAGTACACCAGATCGCCGCCATCTTGCTCGTTGCGTGCACGGAAGAAGTGGTTGAAGCAAACATCATATACCGTTGCGGAGGACTGGAAGGATGCCATGTGGCCACCCAGCTCGAGGTCCTTTTTAGACGCGCGCAGTACGGTCATGATGGCGTTCCAACGGATAGCAGAACGAATACGACGTTCCAGCTCCAGATTGCCCGGGTATTCCGGTTCATCTTCAACGGCAATAGTGTTTACATAATTGCTGGCCCCTGCACCTGCCGCTACTTTCACGCCGCCTTTGCGGGCTTCTGAAAGCAGTTGGTCGATCAGATACTGAGCACGCTCAACACCTTCTTCACGGATGACCGATTCGATCGCCTGTAGCCAGTCGCGAGTTTCGATCGGATCCACGTCATTTGGGAAACGTTCTGACATGGGGGTATTCCTTATCTATCTAATACGTTGAGTTATCTGGAACCTGTCCCATTACGTTCTCGCCAGAGAGCGTAATAAGACAGGTTCTGCGTTTAGTTGCCGCGCACTTTATATGGCGCTTGATTTACAACATCTTCTGGTTAACGTTCTGCCAGAAAAATCACTAATTCTTTCGTTGCTCCAGACGGCGTAAGGCGCGTTCACGACGGCTTTCCTCACGGCTTCTGTCCAGCAGAATCTCTTCGATAAACGCCAAGTGACGGTGGGACGCTTCACGCGCCTCTTCCGGCTTCCCGGCAATAATTGCTTCAAAAATACGGGTACGGTGACTGCTAACCAGTGGCAGCATTTCACGACGCGCATACAGCAATTCGAAGTTTTGCCGAACGTTCTGGGC
This sequence comes from Citrobacter sp. Cf116, assembly GCF_030336505.1. Classification (NCBI taxonomy): domain Bacteria; kingdom Pseudomonadati; phylum Pseudomonadota; class Gammaproteobacteria; order Enterobacterales; family Enterobacteriaceae; genus Citrobacter; species Citrobacter sp. Cf116. The sequence goes on from NZ_JAOWEQ010000041.1 coordinate 100,953, forward strand.
CAGCATCGGCTCCATACACCTTAGCAAATGGAGCAGCACCACATTATGTGCCGCTTCGGTGACAGCAATTTGATACTGGAGTACTGCATCAGATTCACCGTCAAGATCGCCGGACTGTTGAGCAAGCTCGATCGCATGGTGGAGTTCACGGATACGCGTTTTGTCTTCATCCGTGCTGCGCAGTGCAGCGTAATAAGCTGCAATACCTTCCAGCGCATGGCGCGTCTCAAGCAGGTCAAACTGGGATTCAGGATGGTCGGAGAGCAGCTCTACCAGTGGGTCGCTAAAGCTCTGCCACAGGCTGCTCTGAACAAAAGTGCCACCGCCCTGACGACGAAGCAGTAACCCCTTCGCTTCAAGGCGTTGGATCGCCTCGCGTAAGGAGGGGCGGGAGACGTCGAACTGTTTTGCCAGCTCGCGTTCCGGTGGGAGTTTTTCTCCGGGGCGAAGTGTCCCCTCAAGAATTAAAAACTCCAGCTGCTGCTCAATCACATCGGAGAGTTTTGGTTGGCGGATTTTGCTGTAGGCCATGATTTCCTGTCTTAAGCCATTTGCCCGGAGTCAATTGGTCTTACCAATTTCATGTTCTTGACGCTAAAGTAACAAAGTATTCACCTTCTGTCCATACAGGTTTTGATTGAAATCAGTAAAGGAGGCATATTTTAACAACATTACAGAAATAACGTTTCAAACATGTAACTATGCACAAATGTTAAATTTACCCACCTCGAGGTAGTTTTAACGGAATTGAAACGAAAAATTATCTCATCTGAACCGATTCACCTGCTTATTTATCGATACTTAAATCACTATTAATGAATAGAAATTCAAAATAGAAATTTTGTGGTAGATAAACTCGCATTTACAAATGGTTTCTTTTTATTCAACTCGTCATCTCCCCCGCATAAAGCAGGTGCATTCGCGCTCACATATCATTATTCTGATCAAGACAAAAGCATTAAGGCAACATTTCATTAAAAGCATCTGTAAACAAATTAATACAACAAACGGAATTGCAAACTTACACACGCATTGCTGCGTAGTTCAAAAAATAAGTACTCGAAATATGAAGAGTAAAACCACACACGAGGTTTCATGATGGAAAGTCAACAGCATGGCGATCAGCTCAAGCGCGGTCTTAAGAACCGCCATATACAGCTAATCGCACTGGGTGGCGCGATTGGTACCGGGTTATTCCTCGGTAGCGCATCCGTTATCCAGTCTGCAGGACCGGGGATTATTCTGGGTTACGCTATTGCCGGCTTTATCGCCTTTTTGATTATGCGTCAGTTAGGTGAAATGGTGGTTGAAGAGCCGGTAGCAGGCTCCTTTAGCCACTTTGCTTATAAATACTGGGGCAGTTTCGCGGGTTTCGCCTCTGGCTGGAACTACTGGGTACTGTACGTGCTGGTTGCCATGGCTGAGCTGACTGCAGTCGGTAAATATATCCAGTTCTGGTACCCGGAGATCCCAACCTGGGCCTCTGCTGCAGCCTTCTTCGTGATTATCAACGCCATTAACCTGACCAACGTGAAAGTGTTTGGTGAGATGGAGTTCTGGTTCGCCATTATTAAAGTCATTGCTGTCGTCGCGATGATCATCTTCGGCGGCTGGCTGCTGTTCAGCGGCAACGGCGGGCCGCAGGCCAGCGTCAGCAATCTGTGGAACCAGGGGGGCTTCCTGCCGCATGGCTTCAACGGTCTGGTGATGATGATGGCGATTATCATGTTCTCTTTCGGTGGACTGGAGCTGGTTGGGATCACCGCAGCAGAAGCGGATAACCCGGAGCAAAGCATTCCCAAAGCAACCAACCAGGTTATCTACCGTATCCTGATTTTCTATGTGGGTTCGCTGGCGGTTCTGCTTTCCCTGATGCCGTGGACGCGCGTTACGGCTGATACCAGCCCGTTTGTCCTTATTTTCCACGAACTGGGCGACACGTTTGTTGCTAATGCCCTGAACATCGTGGTGCTGACTGCTGCCCTTTCTGTCTATAACAGCTGTGTGTACTGCAACAGCCGTATGCTGTTCGGTCTGGCACAGCAGGGCAATGCGCCGAAAGCGCTGATGAACGTCGACAAACGCGGCGTGCCGGTGAACACCATTCTGGTTTCCGCACTGGTGACGGCTCTGTGCGTGCTGATCAACTACCTGGCGCCAGAATCTGCCTTTGGCCTGTTGATGGCGCTGGTAGTTTCCGCACTGGTGATCAACTGGGCAATGATTAGCCTTGCGCACATGAAGTTCCGCAAAGCCAAACAGCAGCAGGGTGTTACCACCCGCTTCCCGGCGCTGCTCTATCCGCTGGGTAACTGGGTGTGCCTGATTTTCATGGCTGCAGTACTGGTGATTATGCTGATGACGCCGGGCATGGCGATCTCGGTGTACTTAATCCCGGTATGGATTGCTATTCTTGGCATTGGTTACCTGTTCAAACAGAAAACGGCCGGCACGGTTAAAGCACATTAATTTTTCCTCCCCCACCTGCGCCAGGTGGGGGTTGTTACCTGCCTCACACTTTCCCACTCACGACTGTTTAGTCCATATCAGCGGCGTTATCCTGCAACGCAAAAACACCGGTACCAGACAATAATTCTCTCCATATTTCATTCATGGAGTGCAGTTGATGGAAACCAGTAAGCTCACGGTGAAAGAAAAGATTGGCTATGGAATGGGCGACGCCGGATGCAACATCATCTTTGGCGCCATCATGTTGTTTGTTAACTATTTTTACACAGACATTTTTGGTCTGGCGCCTGCTCTGGTCGGCGTATTACTGCTCTCAGTACGCGTTATTGATGCCGTTACTGATCCCATTATGGGCGCAATGGCCGACCGTACGCGCAGCAAATATGGTCGATTTCGTCCATGGCTTTTGTGGATGGCTTTCCCGTACGCATTATTCAGCGTACTGATGTTTACCACCCCAGAATGGACATATAACAGCAAAGTTATCTATGCTTTTGTCACTTACTTCCTGCTCTCTATCACCTATACGGCGATCAATATCCCCTATTGCTCTCTCGGCAGCGTCATCACCAACGATCCGCAAGAACGCGTCGCCTGCCAGTCATATCGCTTTGTATTGGTAGGCATTGCAACTCTGCTGCTGTCACTCACCCTGCTCCCCATGGCCGACTGGTTCGGCGGGGAAGACAAAGCCAAAGGGTATCAAATGGCGATGGCGGTACTGGCCTTCATCGGCATGTGTATGTTCCTGTTCTGCTTTGCAACCGTCCGTGAGCGTGTCCGTCCTGCCGTCCCGACCAATGACGATTTAAAAGCCGATCTAAAAGATGTGTGGAAGAACGATCAGTGGGTAAAAATTCTGCTGTTAACCCTGTGCAACGTCTGTCCGGGTTTTATTCGCATGGCTGCCACCATGTACTACGTGACCTGGGTTATGCAGCAGAGTACACAATTTGCGACGTTGTTTATCAGCCTTGGCGTTGTAGGCATGATGATCGGCAGCATGTTGGCGAAGGTGTTAACCGATCGCTGGTGCAAACTGAAAGTGTTCTTCTGGACCAATATCATCCTGGCGATTTTCTCCGCCGCGTTTTACTTCTTCGATCCGAAAGCCACCATGATGATTATGGTGCTCTACTTCCTGCTCAACATCCTGCATCAGATCCCATCCCCGCTGCACTGGTCGCTGATGGCGGATGTCGATGACTATGGCGAGTGGAAAACCGGTAAACGTATCACCGGAATCAGCTTCTCCGGTAACCTGTTCTTCCTGAAACTGGGTCTGGCGATTGCCGGAGCGATGGTCGGCTTCCTGCTCTCCTGGTACGGCTACGACGCTGGGGCGAAAGCGCAAAGCGACTCCGCCATTAACGGTATTATGCTGCTGTTTACCATCATACCTGGCGCAGGCTACCTGATTACTGCAGGCGTGGTTCGTCTGCTGAAAGTTGACCGCGAGTTTATGCAGCAAATCCAGACAGATTTAGAAAAGCGCCGCGCCAACTACCGTGAACTGAATGAATACCACGATATAAAAACGACTGAAACCGTAAGGAAAGCCTAATGAATCAGTGGCCAAATCCCTTTATTGAACAGCGTGCCGATCCGTTTATCTTACGTGACGGTAGCCACTACTATTTCATTGCTTCAGTACCTGAATATGACCGGCTGGAGATACGCCGGGCCGACTCGCTGGAAGGGTTGCGCACCGCCGCCCCGGTTATCATCTGGCGCAAGCCAGAAAGCGGCCCCATGAGCCAACTCATCTGGGCGCCCGAAATCCATCATCTGGCAGGCAAGTGGTACATCTATTTTGCCGCCACCCACACACAGTCGCTCGACAAGCTGGGGATGTTCCAGCATCGCATGTTTGCGCTCGAATGTGCCGACGCCGATCCGCTGACCGGAAAGTGGACGGAGAAAGGTCAGATTAAAACGCAGTTTGATACCTTTGCGCTCGATGCCACCACCTTTAACCATCAGGGAAAACAGTGGTATCTATGGGCGCAGAAATCGCCCGATATCGCCGGAAACTCCAATATCTATCTCGCAGAACTGGAAAATCCATGGACGATTAAAGGCGAGCCGGTCATGCTAAGCCATCCTGAATATGACTGGGAATGCCGGGGTTTTTGGGTCAACGAAGGTCCTGCCGTCATGGTTCACGGCGACAAGTTGTTTATCAGCTATTCCGCCAGCGCTACTGATGAGAACTACTGTATGGGATTATTGTGGATTGACTTAGACGCAGATCCGCTCAACCCGCAGAACTGGCACAAATCACCGCGCCCGGTCTTTACCACCAGCTATGAAAACCGCCAGTTTGGGCCAGGACACAACAGCTTTACGCAAACGCCAGAAGGTGAAGATGTGCTGGTGTATCACGCGAGAAATTACACCGAAATCGAGGGCGATCCGCTGTACGACCCAAACCGCCACACTCGTCTGAAGCTCGTGCGTTGGGACGAAAACGGCATGCCAGATTTTGGCATCCCGCCTGCTGATACGAACTAAACCGTTGCACTGCCCGGTGGCGCTAACGCTTACCGGGCCTACACGTTTTTCAATTGTAGGCCGGATAAGCGTTAGCGCCATCCGGCACAACGCTATACTAATGCCCCATAAATGGTCAGCAACGCAATAATCACCACCACCACAAACGAGGTCTTCTTCGCCATCGAAACAGCCGCTTTTGGCGTTTCGACTTTATCGGTATGAGGTTCGCGCGCCAGCGAGAACTGCGCCAGACGCGTAAGCACCTGATATTGCGACGTGTGCAGATCAGCAAGCGACGCAAACCAGGCTGGCAACGCCTTCTCGCCGTGTCCCAGCAGCGAATAGACCACGCCCGCCAGACGCACCGGGATCCAGTCCAGCACATGCAGGATCGCATCAATACCCGATTGCAGACGCTGGTGCGGTGTCTGGTAACGCGCCAGCCAGGACTGCCAGGCACGTAAAAAGGCATAACCAACCAGCGTCACAGGTCCCCACGGGCCACCGACAATCAGCCAGAATAACGGCGCCAGGTAAAAGCGAAAGTTGTTCCATAACAGCGCGTTCTGCAGTTCACGCAGGAACTCACGCTCATCACAGTCCGGCGGAACACCATGGATAAGCGTCAGCTCGCTGGCCATCGCCTCACGAGCGTGAGCATCATCGCGAGCAGCCGCGTTCAGGTAAGCGTGATAGTGAAGGCGTGCCTTGCCTGCGCCGATGCACAGCAAGCCAATTAAGATCCACGCCACCAGCAACGGAACGTTAAACAGCAGCCCATGAAGTGCGCGCAGTAGCAGAAACGTCACTCCCATCGCAATAAGAGTCATGCCTACCGTACGCATCATCGAGAAATGCTTAATCCGGCGGAAAAAAGCTTCAACCCGGTGATCAAGCTGCCAGTGCTCACCCAGCTTAAACAGGCGTTCAACAATCAACACCAGTAATGTTGTAAACAGCGTCATGTCATCTCCTTGTGCGACGAGGGGGTGACCAGGGCGCGAAACCTTGCCCAGTCAAATGAGGGCCCGGGATCGGTCTTACGCTCGGGCGCAATATTGCAATGTCCTGTCATATTGTTAGCAATAGCCGGATAACGCGTAATCAGGGCATTGGTCACGGCTGCTAGTTGCTGGTACTGCGCGTCGGTATAGGCCAGCGTATCCGTCCCTTCCAGCTCAATACCAATTGAGAAATCATTACAGCGTTCACGGCCCTGATAGCTCGAGACGCCGGCATGCCAGGCGCGTTTATCAAAGGGGACATACTGCACGATTTCACCATCACGGCGAATTAAACAATGGGCCGAAACGCGCAAATGGGCGATTCCGGCAAAATAAGGATGGGCGTTGGGATCAATCGTGCCAGTGAACAGCGCGTCTATCCACGGGCCGCCAAACTCGCCGGGCGGCAGGCTGATATTATGCACCACCAGCAGAGAAGGGTTTTCGTCATCCGGGCGGCAATCGTAATGCGGAGAGGGAACGCGTCGCGCCTCTGCCAGCCAGCCCTCGTCTAACAACATGCAGAATCTCCTTATTGGTGGTGCTCATATCAGGTTCAGGGTAGCATGTTTCCACCTTATGATTCGTTAGCAATTTGGAGTTTTATCATGCCGCCTCGCCGCTATAACCCTGACTACCGACGTGACGCGCTGTTGGAACGCATAAATCTCGATATCCCTGCCGCTGTCGCTCAGGCGCTGCGTGAAGATTTAGGCGGAGAAGTTGATGCCAATAACGATATCACCGCACAGCTTTTACCCGAAGACATGCGCTCCCACGCTACCGTAATTACCCGCGAAGATGGCGTTTTTTGTGGGAAACGTTGGGTGGAAGAGGTCTTTATTCAACTGGCTGGCGATGATGTAAACATCACCTGGCATGTCGAAGATGGCGACAGCATTAAGGCTAATCAGCCACTGTTTGAACTGGACGGCCCTTCCCGCGTGTTACTGACCGGTGAACGTACCGCGCTTAATTTTGTGCAGACGCTTTCAGGTGTAGCAAGCGAGGTGCGTAAATACGTCGACCTGTTAGCGGGGACCAAGACCCAACTGCTGGATACGCGTAAAACCCTGCCAGGGCTGCGTACCGCGCTAAAATACGCCGTATTGTGCGGCGGCGGTGCGAATCATCGTTTGGGGCTGTCCGACGCTTTCCTGATTAAAGAAAACCACATTATTGCTTCCGGCTCGGTACGTCAGGCCGTAGAAAAAGCATTCTGGTTGCACCCAGATGTGCCGGTTGAAGTCGAAGTAGAAAGCCTGAATGAGCTGGACGACGCGCTGAAAGCCGGAGCCGACATCATCATGCTCGATAACTTCGAAACCGACCAAATGCGCGAAGCGGTAAAACGCACAAACGGCCAGGCGCGTCTGGAAGTCTCGGGCAATGTCACCCATGAAACGCTGCGCGAATTTGCCGAAACCGGCGTGGATTTCATATCTGTTGGCGCGCTGACCAAACATGTTCGCGCACTCGATCTCTCCATGCGTTTTCGCTAATTGCTGATTGTATTGCCCGATGGTGCTTCGCTTATCGGGCATCCAACACAGGTTTATTCTGTAAGCCGGATACGGCATTTACGCCGCCATCCGGCAGTTTCTGCGAGCCTCTTAGCAAATACATTGTCTGATTCTGTAATTTCGTAAAAGTCCTCGGAATCCGCCTTCCCATTCTGTTTTTTGTCTCTCGCCGTCCTCCCGTCGGTTTGCCAAAGTAGCGCCAGCAAACTCAAGGAGTGAACAATGAACAAGCAACGAGGCTTTACGCTTATCGAACTCATGGTGGTGATTGGCATTATTGCCATTCTTAGCGCCATCGGTATTCCGGCATATCAAAACTATCTGCGCAAGGCCGCGCTGACAGACATGCTGCAAACCTTTGTCCCCTATCGCACAGCGGTTGAGCTCTGTGCACTGGAGCATGGAGGAACAGATACCTGCGATGCCGGAACGAATGGTATTCCCACGCCAACAACTACCCGTTACGTCTCAGCCATGAGCATTGAAAAAGGCGTTGTCAGCCTTAGTGGGCAGGAAAGCCTGAACGGGTTAAGCATCACCATGACGCCGGCTTGGGACAATGCCAACGGCATTACCGGTTGGAACCGTAACTGCATCATCCAGAACGACAGCGCATTGCAGCAGGCCTGTGAAGATGTTTTCCGCTTCAATACCCACTAAGGAACAGAGATGAATACCACCCAGCTTACAGCGCTATGCCAACGTTATCAGGGAATATTACTGGATGCAGACAATGAAGTGGTGCATATCGCCGTCGTAGACGCCCCATCACACGAACTGCTGGATGCACTGCATTTTGCCACCACCCGGCGCATCGACATTGTCTGCTGGACACGTCAGCAAATGGAAGGCCACACGCATACACCGCAGAAAATGCTCCCTGCAGTAGTCACAAAAAGCAGCGCCAGCGCAGCAGACTTGCTGAATCAGACGTTTCATTCCGCTCTGGAGAAACGGGCTTCTGATATTCATTTTGAGCCAGCGGAAAATCACTATCGGATCAGATTACGTGTGGATGGAGTACTCCACGCTTTACCGGAAGTCACGACCGAGATGGGCATTGCCATCACCGCGAGGTTAAAAGTATTAGGCAGTCTGGATATTGCCGAGCATCGGCTTCCACAAGACGGACAATTTACCGTTGAGATTTCAGGAGAACCTATCTCGTTTCGCATCGCCACCCTGCCCTGTCGCTACGGCGAAAAAGTCGTGTTGAGGCTACTTCATTAGGTCGAGCAGTCACTGGAGATCGCCGCACTGGGAATGCATGACGCGCAGCTGGCCGCATTTTCGCAAGCCTTACAGCAGCCTCAGGGGCTGATTCTGGTTACCGGGCCTACCGGAAGCGGTAAAACGGTCACACTGTACAGTGCGCTGCAAACCCGAAACACGCCAGATGTTAATCTCTGTAGCGTGGAAGATCCGGTAGAGATCCCGATCACAGGCATCAACCAGACGCAAATTCACCCACGCGCCGGTTTGACTTTTCAGGGAGTCTTACGTGCTCTGTTGCGCCAGGATCCCGACATTATCATGGTGGGTGAAATCCGCGATGGTGAAACAGCAGAAATAGCCCTTAAAGCCGCACAAACCGGTCATCTGGTTCTTTCTACGCTGCATACCAATTCCACCAGTGAAACGCTGGTGCGTCTGCAACAAATGGGGGTTGCACGCTGGATGATCGCCTCCGCGCTGACGCTCGTCATTGCACAGCGATTGGTCAGAAAGTTGTGCCCCCATTGCCGACAACGTCAGAGTACGCCTATCACACTCCCGAAAGCTGTCTGGCCTACACCACTACCGAATTGGCAGGCCCCTGGCTGCAAACATTGTTATCACGGATTTTATGGCCGTACGGCATTGTTTGAAGTACTCCCTGTTACTCCGGCATTACGTCAGAGTATTGCCAGTGACGCCCCCGTAGACGGAGTGGAACCTGATGCTCAGCTATCAGGGAGAACGCTTTTCGAGAATGGCTGTCAGGCCGTCGAGCAAGGATTAACGACATTTGAAGAGCTGATTCGTGTACTGGGCATGCCTCATGTCCGCTAAACAGCTTTGGCGCTGGCAAGGCATTAACAACAAAGGTAAATCGCTGGAAGGTACACTATGGGCCGATACCCGACCGTCATTAATGCTGGCTCTTGAGAAACAACAGATTACGCCGCTACGCATTAAGCGTATGCGTGTCAAAACCTCGCACTGGAGCCGTACAAGAAGTGCCGAAACCATACACCAGTTGGCGACATTGCTAAAAGCAGGGTTAACGCTCTCAGCAGGGCTAGCTCTGCTTGCTGAACAGCATCCCAGCAGTCAATGGCAGGCGCTACTGCGTACGCTGGCTTACGATATGGAACAGGGCATTACCCTCTCCACCTCGCTATCACAATGGCAACACGTTTTTCCGCCCCTTTACCAGGCAATGATCCGCACCGGAGAGCTTACGGGTAAGCTGGACGACTGCTGTTTTGAACTCGCCTACCAGCAAAAGAAACAACAGCAACTTGCTGATAAAGTTAAAAAAGCCCTGCGTTATCCGCTTATCATCATCACAATGGCGGTGTTGGTCGTATTTGCGATGTTGCAGTTTGTACTCCCTGAGTTTGCCGCCATCTACCAGACATTCAACACCCCGCTACCGGCCCTCACTCAGTGGATTATTACCATCGCACACTATAGCAGCCAATGGGGATGGCTGGCGGTAGCACTTGGCCTGGTAGCGGTTGCGGCACATCATTTGATAAATCAGAAACCGTACTGGCTCGTTCTGCGCCAGAAATTGCTGCTCAGCCTCCCGGTCATAGGGCCGATGGTGAGAGGGCAAAAGCTCACGCAGATCTTCACCGTTCTGGCGTTAACGCAAAATGCGGGCATTCCCTTTTTGCAGGGTCTTGAGAGCGTTACCGAAACGCTGGCTAACCCTTTCTGGTCGCAGCGTTTAGCGCTGGTTCAGCACGACATTAGCGCCGGAAAGCCGGTCTGGTTAGCGCTTAAAAATAGCGGTGAATTTAGCCCATTGTGCATACAGCTGGTCCGAACTGGTGAAGCTTCCGGCTCGCTGGATGCAATGCTGCGCAATCTCGCGCATCACCATGGTGAGAAAACCCTGGCTCAAGCTGAGAATTTGGCTGCATTACTTGAGCCTGCGTTGCTGGTCATCACGGGGCTTATCATCGGTACGCTGGTTGTCGCGATGTATTTACCGATTTTCCATTTGGGAGATGCGATGAGCGGAGTGGGATAAATTCAAATGCCGGATGGCGACGTAACGCCATCCGGCATTTCACAGAACGACCTGTTTTACAGGCTATTGAATACGCGGTTCTCTTGTTCCTGTACACGAATAAACGTTGTACGTTTGGTCAGCTCTTTCAGACGGGATGCGCCTACATAGGTGCAAGCAGAACGCAAACCGCCGAGAATATCGCGAGCGGTATTATCAACCGGGCCGCGCAGTGGCAGCTTGACGGTTTTACCTTCTGCAGCGCGGTACTGTGCAACACCACCAACGTGACGCGTCATGGCAGATTCTGAGCTCATACCGTAGAACAGCATGAATTTCTCACCGTTTTCTTCAACAATTTTGCCGCCGCTTTCTTCGTGACCGGCCAACATACCGCCGAGCATAACGAAGTCTGCGCCGCCGCCAAACGCTTTTGCAACGTCACCCGGCATTGTGCAGCCGCCGTCGCTGACAATCATGCCGCCCAGACCGTGGGCTGCATCCGCACATTCAATAACCGCAGAAAGCTGTGGATAGCCAACGCCGGTTTTTACACGCGTGGTGCATACAGAACCTGGGCCAATACCTACTTTGACAATATCAGCACCGGAGAGCACCAGCTCTTCACACATTTCACCGGTGACCACATTGCCCGCACAAATCGTTTTTGTCGGCCATGCTTCACGCGCTTTCGACACAAACTGAACAAAATGCTCTGAGTAGCCATTTGCCACATCAATGCAGATAAAATTCAGCGCTGGGTTGAGCGCCAAAATCTGTTTGGTTTTTTCGAAGTCTGCGTCAGACGTGCCAGTTGAAACCATTACGTGTTTGAGTACATCGGCAGAGCTCTCTGCGATGAAGGCGGCCCAGTCTTCAACAGAATAGTGTTTGTGCACAGCGGTCAGGATGTCGAAGGATGCCAGCGCCGTTGCCATGGCAAACGTCCCGACAGTGTCCATGTTCGCGGCAATAATAGGTACGCCGGACCAGGTCTGACCTGAATGCTTAAAGGTAAATTGACGTTCCAGCTCAACATCGGAACGGCTTTTGAGAGTAGAACGCTTAGGGCGGATAAGAACGTCTTTGAAACCTAACTTCAGATCTTCTTCGATACGCATGTGCGGATTCCTGGGGTTAATGGCGAAAAATCGAAACTCACAACTCCAGTGACGCTATCATACGCACTAATCAATGCCGCGCAAGACTGCGAAATTCTCTTTTTTTACGCTACAATCCCATAAATTTACCTGGCGAATAGTAGGTTAATCCTGCAACAGCCTCGCCTTCGCACGCTTAACTTTTAACTGTTTGATAATCAAACTTAAACTCCAGGATCGGCATCTATGAGGTATACGGTAGCCTTAACCGGCGGCATTGGCAGTGGTAAAAGCACCGTTGCAAATGCGTTCGCTGACCTCGGAATAAACATCATTGATGCAGATATTATTGCGCGCCAGGTGGTTGAACCCGGCACACTTGCTCTTAAGGCGATCGAAGAACATTTTGGTTCCGAGGTTATCGCCGCAGACGGATCGTTGCAGCGGCGCATTTTACGCGAACGCATTTTTTCCGCCCCAGAGGAGAAAAGCTGGCTGAATGCCCTGCTCCATCCGCTTATTCAGCAGGAAACGCAGCGCCAGTTTCAGCAATCGACCTCACCTTACCTGTTATGGGTTGTCCCTTTGCTGGTGGAAAATTCGCTGTATAAAAAAGCCGACCGCGTACTCGTGGTGGATGTCACGCCCGAAACCCAGCTCAGACGCACCATGCAGCGTGATGACGTCACACGTGAGCATGTTGAACAAATTCTTGCTGCCCAGGCAACGCGTGAAGCGCGGCTGGCCGTGGCAGACGATGTTATTGATAATAATGGCGCACCGGAAGCCATCGCCTCGGATGTCGCCCGCCTGCACGCGCTCTATTTGCAATGCGCGTCGCAGTTTGTCTCACAGGAAAAACCGTAATGCACACCCAGGTCCTTTTTGAACACCCTCTCAATGAGAAGATGCGTACATGGCTGCGCATTGAGTTTTTAATCCAACAGCTCTCCGTTAATTTGCCCATTGCTGACCATGCCGGCGCTCTGCATTTTTTCCGCAATATCGGAGATTTACTGGATGTATTTGAACGCGGCGAAGTCCGTACCGAACTCCTCAAAGAACTGGAGCGACAGCAGCGAAAACTCCAGGCCTGGGTCGAAGTTCCCGGCGTCGATCAAAGCAGAATCGACTCTTTGCGCCAGCAGTTAAAAAGTGCAGGCAGCATTCTGATTTCTGCCCCGCGTATTGGACAGACGCTGCGCGAAGATCGTCTGATTGGTCTCGTACGTCAGCGTTTAAGTATTCCAGGCGGGTGCTGCAGTTTCGATCTGCCGACTCTGCATATCTGGTTACACCTGGCGCAATCGTATCGTGACGCGCAAGTTGAAACCTGGCTTGCCAGCCTGAATCCGCTCAATCAAGCGCTGTCGCTGGTGCTGGATTTAATTCGCAACTCAGCGCCGTTTCGTAAGCAAACCAGCCTGAATGGTTTTTATCAGGACAACGGCGAAGATGCAGATCTGCTGCGCTTGCAACTGCCGCTTGATTCGCAGCTTTATCCGCAAATTTCTGGTCATAAGAGCCGTTTTGCCATCCGCTTTATGCCGCTGGATAGCGAGAATGGTCAGGTGCCTGAGCGCCTCGATTTTGAACTGGCGTGCTGTTAAGGAGTCAACATGTCTGAACAAACCATCGTCAACTGCCCAACCTGTGGCAAGCCTGTAGTATGGGCTGAAGTCAGTCCGTTTCGCCCATTCTGCAGCAAGCGCTGCCAGTTAATCGATCTGGGAGAGTGGGCTGCAGAAGAGAAACGCATCCCAAGCTCAGGCGATCTGTCGGAAAGCGACGACTGGAGTGAGGAGCAGAAGTAATTCTGCTAATACGTAGGGCGGGCAAGCGTAGCACCCCCGCCATAATTTGCCGGATGGCGGTGTTGCCTTATCCGGCCTACGAAGACCATTATCCAGTAATCAGCTTTTCAATGACCGGTGCATTCGCCGGCGGGAAATCTTCCGCATTCAGAGCATATTGCGCAATCCACTGCGCCGGTTGCCCCTCTTTTCCCCACGGCTCGCCTTCCCAGCTTTCAACCAGCCAGAACCACAGAGTGATATGCCTGTCCGGAAACTGATACTCCAACTTTTCGAACAACGAGCTTTCAGTCGGCGTAATACCTACTTCTTCCTGTAGCTCGCGAATCAGCGCCTGCTCCGGCGTTTCGCCCGCTTCAATTTTCCCGCCGGGGAACTCCAGCTTATTGGCCATGTGGGCATCAGCCGCACGCTGGGTGATAAAAATTTCATTGTGCTGATTACGAATAATCCCGACGGCGATCTGCAATATTTTCATTTTCATCGTCCATAAAAAAGGCGCAGAAGTCTGCGCCTTTTCAATAAGTTATTTTCTTAGCTCAGACGGCCATGACACTGTTTGTATTTCTTGCCGGAACCGCAAGGACACGGATCGTTACGACCCACTTTACGATCGCCGGTTTGTGCCGCCAGCTCTTCTGCCGCAGCAGAATCATCACCTTTATGGCTCAACTGCTGCATCTGCGCTAAACGCTCAGCTTCTTCGCGACGCTGCTGCTCCATCGCTTCTACTTCTTCAGGCATACGCACCTGAACTTTGCTCAGAGTGCTGATCACTTCGTACTTCAGTGATTCCAGCATTGATGCAAACATAGAGAAGGATTCACGCTTGTATTCCTGCTTCGGATCTTTTTGCGCGTAACCACGCAGGTGGATACCCTGACGCAGGTAATCCATCGCCGCCAGGTGCTCTTTCCACAAAGAGTCGAGCGTTTGCAGCATCACGCCTTTTTCGAAGTGACGCATCATCTCCGCGCCCACAACTTCTTCTTTGCGCTGATAAACTTCTACTGCGTTTGCCAGAATACGTTCGCGCAGCGTTTCTTCGTGCAGCTCAGGTTCTTTATCCAGCCACTCTGAAATCGGCATATCCAGATCGAAGTCGTTTTTCAGGCGCTCCTGCAGACCCGGAATATCCCACATTTCTTCCAGAGACTGCGGCGGAATATAGGCATCAATCGTCGCTTTGAAGACGTCTTCGCGAATGCTGTTAATGGTTTCGCTAACGTCAGTTACGTCCAGCAGTTCGTTACGCTGGGTGTAGATAGCACGACGCTGGTCGTTGGCAACATCATCATATTCCAGCAACTGCTTACGAATATCGAAGTTGCGGCTTTCCACTTTACGCTGCGCGTTAGCAATTGCTTTGGTCACCCATGGGTGTTCAATGGCTTCACCAGGCTTCATACCCAGTTTACGCATCATGCCGGACACGCGGTCAGAGGCAAAAATACGCATCAGCGCATCTTCCATCGACAAATAGAAACGAGAAGAACCCGCATCCCCCTGACGACCCGAACGACCACGCAGCTGGTTATCGATACGACGAGATTCGTGACGCTCAGTACCGATAATATGCAAACCACCAGCAGCTAATACCGCGTCATGGCGAACCTGCCACTCGGCTTTGATCTGCGCGATTTGTTCCGGAGTTGGGTTTTCCAGCTCGGCAACTTCTGCCTGCCAGCTACCGCCCAGCACGATATCGGTACCACGACCCGCCATGTTAGTAGCGATTGTCACGGCAGACGGGTAACCCGCCTGTGCGACGATATCCGCTTCGCTGGCATGGAACTTGGCGTTCAGAACGTTATGTTTGATGCCTGCCTTGGTCAGCTCGTTAGAGACCACTTCAGATTTTTCAATGGAGATAGTACCCACCAGCACCGGCTGGCCATTTGCGGTACGCTCTTTAATATCTTCAATGATCGCCTGAATTTTTTCCGCTTCGGTCATGTACACCAGATCCGGTAAATCCTTACGGATCATCGGACGGTTAGTTGGTACAACTACGGTATCCAGCTTGTAGATGGAGCTAAATTCAAAGGCTTCGGTATCTGCTGTACCGGTCATACCGGCCAGTTTTTCGTACAAACGGAAGTAGTTCTGGAAGGTAATAGATGCCAGCGTCTGGTTCTCGTTCTGGATCTCTACGCCTTCTTTAGCTTCAACTGCCTGGTGCAGACCATCAGACCAGCGACGCCCCTGCATGGTACGGCCGGTGTGTTCATCAACGATGATAACTTCGCCGTCTTTCACGATGTAGTCAACATCGCGGGTAAACAGCACGTGCGCACGCAGTGCGGCAGTCACGTGGTGCATCAGCATAATGTTGCCTGGAGAGTACAGAGACTCGCCCTCATCCATAATGCCTTCGTTAACCAACAACTCTTCAATCAGTACCAGACCACGTTCGGTCAGGTTAACCTGGCGCGCTTTCTCATCAACAGAGAAGTGGCCTTCCCCCTGGAACGTGTCGGAATCTTCCTTCTCCTGACGGATCAAGTGTGGGATGATTTTGTTCACTTTTTTATACATTTCCGAGCTGTCTTCAGCCGGGCCGGAAATGATCAGCGGCGTACGCGCTTCATCGATCAGGATGGAGTCAACTTCATCGACCAGCGCATAGTGCAGTTTACGTTGAACACGCTCTTCCGGACTAAACGCCATGTTGTCGCGCAGGTAGTCAAAGCCGTATTCATTGTTGGTACCGTAAGTAATATCGGCGTTGTAGGCTTCACGCTTGGCTGGCGCTGGCAGGCCAGACATGTTGATACCAACGGTCATGCCGAGGAATTCAAACAGCGGGCGGTTATTTTCGGCATCACGCTGAGCCAGGTAGTCGTTCACGGTAACCACGTGTACGCCCTTCCCGCTTAATGCGTTCAGGTAGGCTGGCAGCGTCGCGGTCAGGGTTTTACCTTCACCAGTACGCATTTCCGCGATGCAGCGATCGTTAAGCACCATACCGCCCAGCAGCTGAACATCGAAGTGGCGCATACCGAACACGCGTTTACTCGCTTCACGCACCACTGCGAACGCTTCCGGGATCAGGCTCTCAACGCTGGCACCTTTTTCCAGACGGGCGCGGAATTCAGCGGTCTTTGCTTTCAGTTCATCATCGGAGAGTTTTTCCATCTCCGGTTCCATTGCGTTGATGACATTGACCACTTTACGCATACGACGCAGCGTACGCTCGTTACGGCTACCGAATACTTTGGTTAATAATTTGATTAGCATAATAAAATCTCAAACGCCCCGCGATGCGGAGTCAAAAATTATAAGTTGGAAGGTTCTTTTTTAGCTGAGGCGTTGAGGACCAGCGCGGATACCCTGCAGCTGGCTGATCCAGACCGGAACGCTAAACGCGGCCTGAGAAGTAAAGTGGGCGTATGTCACGCGACTTACTGTCGCGGGCGGAGTGCCTTCTTGCGTCAGCATCGCGCTGAGCGTATTCAGTAACGCAAGATGGTGCGCCTGGATTGGCAACGGCTCTTCGGCAACAGGCAACGCCTGAGGCGCCATGGCAAAAGAAAGATGGCGGATAACCGTACGAATGGCATGTTGATGCCAGTAATCGACGGTAAAATTTGGGCGGCGATTAGTCGCTTCCAGCAAAGCAAGCTGGCTAAAGTTAACTTTAGCGGATTGATCGTGATTGCTGGCGGTCGCCTTCGCGGGGGTATTGGGTTCAGCAGCATTACCGAGCGCGGGCAGGCCAAAACTCGCCGCGACCATCCCCAACAGGAGATGCGGCCAGAAGTACCGTCTGCCTAACTGTCGCCAACGCGTCAGTATTCCACTCACGTTTTTGCCACCTGATATACCCTGCGTTTGGGGTTACGAATGCAAAACATTTTTTTTGCGCACGAATCTTATCATTAAAGCGTACGCTCCACAGCAGTAATGACAACCGGCCATGGGTAAATATGCTCAAGAAAGCAGCGATCGCACACTATTTTAACCTAGTGGCAGGGAAATATTTGCGTTGGAAAAGGCTGCGTTAATGAGTACATAAAAAAACGACTGGCTCACCTGGCCGGAGAGAGTGCCAGATTTACCAGTCGAATTTATACGACAGCGTATGTCGTTATGCCAGTACGGTCGAAGGTGCTTTGAACGCCAGAGGCAGTTCTGCATCGTCCTGGAAGGTCACATATTCCCAGGCTTCCTGTTTTGCCAGGACCGCCTGCAACAGTTTGTTATTCAATGCATGACCGGATTTATACGCGGTGAATGCACCAATAATGTTGTGACCACACATGAACAAGTCACCAATCGCGTCGAGCATTTTGTGACGAACGAATTCGTCTTCAAAACGCAGACCGTCTTCGTTCAATACGCGATAATCGTCAACAACGATGGCACAATCGAAGCTGCCGCCCAAGGCCAGGCCACGGGACTGCAGATATTCGATATCACGCATGAAGCCGAAAGTACGCGCACGGCTGATCTGGCGCATGAACGCATCTGCAGAGAAGTTCATCGCGTAGCGCTGCGTGCTGGCATCAATCGCCGGATGGTTAAAGTCGATAGTAAAATCCAACGAGAAACCATTAAACGGTTTGAATTCAGCCCACTTATCGCCATCTTCGACACGAACGGTCTCTTTGATGCGAACAAATTTCTTCGCGCTGTTCAGTTCTTCAATACCCGCATCAAGCAGCAGGTATACGAATGGAGCAGCACTACCATCCATGATCGGGATTTCCGGGGCGTTAACTTCAATAACAATGTTATCGATACCTAAGCCCGCCAGAGCAGCATTCAGGTGCTCTACGGTTGAAATCCGCACATCATGCTCATTGACCAGACACGTACAGAGCATGGTATCACGCACAGATTTGGCATCGGCCGGGAAATCTACCGGAGGATTCAAGTCGGTGCGACGATAGATGACCCCGGTGTTGGCCGGCGCAGGGCGTAGCGTCAGCGTGACTTTTTTGCCGGTATGTAAACCGACGCCAGTCGCCTGAACGATACGTTTAAGTGTCCTTTGTTTGATCATCGTATAATCTCGCCAAATTAACTATCCAACCGAAGTGTACTATACATTCGGCGGGCCAGTTTAGCACAAAGAGCGCAGATTCCCAAATTCCAGCTAATTCTTAATCAGCTTGCTTACGCAGGAATGCTGGGATATCCAGATAATCCGGCTCTTTAGTGGTTTGCGGCGTATTGTCGTTAACCACTTTCGCTACCGGCTTCTGTTCTTGCGTCAACGGCGCCATGCCGTGTTGCTGGTAACGATCCATTACCGGCTGCTGTACCTGCTTGTTGGTTACCAGAGTGATTTCAGGACGCTTGTCCATACCAATTCCAGTCGCAACAACGGTCACACGCAGTTCGTCGTTCATATCCGGGTCCAGAGAGGTACCGATTACCACGGTCGCGTTATCCGATGCAAAGGCACGGATGGTGTTACCCACGGTTTCGAACTCATCCAGACGCAGGTCGAAGCCCGCAGTAATGTTGACCAGCACGCCGCGTGCGCCGGACAGATCGATGTCTTCCAGCAGCGGAGAAGAGATAGCCATTTCAGCCGCTTCTTCTGCACGGTCTTCACCGCTCGCCACGCCAGAACCCATCATCGCGTAGCCCATTTCGGACATCACGGTGCGTACGTCTGCAAAGTCGACGTTCATCAGGCCCGGACGAGTAATCAGTTCAGCGATACCCTGAACTGCACCTTTCAGTACGTCGTTCGCTGCGCCAAACGCATCCAGCAGGGAGATACCGCGGCCCAGTACTTTCAGCAGTTTGTCATTCGGAATAGTAATTAGAGAGTCCACATGTTTGGACAGCTCGGTGATACCCTGCTCCGCGAATGCCATACGCTTCTTGCCTTCAAAGTTGAAAGGCTTAGTCACGACAGCAACGGTCAGAATACCTAAATCTTTTGCTACTTCAGCAACCACTGGCGCTGCACCGGTACCGGTACCGCCGCCCATGCCTGCTGCGATAAACACCATGTCTGCCCCGTCAAGCGCTGCACGCAGAGCTTCACGATCTTCGTCTGCCGCATTACGGCCGACTTCCGGGTTCGCACCCGCGCCCAGACCTTTGGTGATGCCGCTACCAATCTGAATGGTCTGTCCAACCGCCGTTTTACGCAACGCCTGAGCGTCGGTATTCACCGCGAAGAATTCAACACCTTCGATGCGCTCACGCACCATGTGTTCAACGGCATTACCGC
Source organism: Citrobacter sp. Cf116 (assembly GCF_030336505.1). Taxonomy (NCBI): domain Bacteria; kingdom Pseudomonadati; phylum Pseudomonadota; class Gammaproteobacteria; order Enterobacterales; family Enterobacteriaceae; genus Citrobacter; species Citrobacter sp. Cf116. The sequence goes on from NZ_JAOWEQ010000041.1 coordinate 120,778, forward strand.
CACCGCCGCCGACGCCGATGACTTTAATCACCGCGTCATTGGTAAGTTCCATAGGTTCAAACATAGTTTCTCTCTCCGTTGTGCCTGTCGCCTGAGACCGTTAATGTGCGATGGTCTCTTTAAAAATTAAAACTCTTTTCGCAGCCAGCTATTGAGTCGTTTGATCCACGAGCCAACTGATGCCGTTACGCGTTTTTCAACTTCAGCCTCACCACTCAAATGGGATTCTTTTCCGTAGTGAAGCAGCCCCACTGCCGTTGAATAATACGGCTCCTGAGCATAATCCGTCAGACCAGTGATATTCAGCGGCGCGCCAATACGTACTTGCGTATGGAACACGCGCTGTGCGCAGGCCGCCAGACCTTCAATTTGCGCAGCACCACCGGTTAACACAATCCCCGCCGCCAGATGATGTTTCACACCCTGCTGGCGAAGCTGTTCTTGTAATTGCAAAATTTCTTCGTTGACCAGGTTGAGCAGCTCGGTATAACGCGGCTCAATGACTTCTGCCAGGGTCTGACGTTGCAGGCTGCGCGGTGGACGACCACCTACGCTTGGCACTTCAACGCTTTCGTCTTTACCCACGATGGACCCCAGCGCACAGCCATGGCGCACTTTAATGGCTTCAGCATCGCTCGGCGGCGTACCAAAGGCATACGCGATATCACTGGTCACTACATTCCCTGCATAAGGGATAACTTTAGTGTGGCGCAACGCCCCGCCAGTATAAACGGCGATGTCCATTGTACCACCACCAATATCCACCACGCAGACACCCAGCTCACGTTCATCTTCCGTCAACACGGAATAACTGGCTGCCAACCCGGCAAAAATCAGTTGGTCAACTTTCAGACCACAACGTTCAACAGCTTTGACAATGTTCTTCGCCATGTCGTTGTGGCAGGTAATAAGGTGGACTTTTGCCTGCATACGTACGCCGGAAAGACCTACCGGATTTTTAATGCCTTCCTGGTAGTCAATGGCGTATTCCTGCGGAATAACGTGCAGAACACGATGTTCATCGCGAACGCGTACGGATTTTGCCGTATGTACCACGTTTTCCACATCTTCCTGCGTCACTTCCTCTTCGGAAATGGGCACCATACCAATTTCATTTTGACAGCTAATATGTTTACCGGAAAGTGCCAGATACACCGAGGAAATCTGGCAATCTGCCATCAGTTCAGCCTGGTCAATGGCGCGCTGTACGCACTTCACCACTGACTCCAGGTCGTTCACCCCGCCTTTATCCATACCTCGCGATGGGCAACTACCCACGCCAATGATATTGACCATACCGTCGGGCAGAACTTCCCCTACTAAAGCGGCTACCTTCGCGGTGCCAATCTCCAGTCCAACTACCAGTTTTCTGTCCGTCGCCTTGATCATTGTTGTTCTGCCTGTGCCTGATTCTGTTGCTGATTAGATTCCTCAGGAGGCAAGGGAACCCAGCCTACTGCCGCTCCTGAGTCATAACGCAAATCAACGTAGCTAATCCGTTTGCCATCGGTTTGCGCCTGCTGCTGTAAAACCGGGTAGAGTTCCACAAAGCGAGCCAAACGTTTTATCGTATCGCCCCTGCCCAGATTGAGCTTAATATCGTTATTCAGCGTCAACTGCCAGGAACGACGAGCGGTCATCGCCGCTTCCTTCAGGGTGAATCTATCCTTAGCCAGCACCTGCCCCATATCACGGAACCCTTGCAACACTTCACTTGCGCTGCCTTCCGGTCCGTACAACATAGGTAATACCTGCTTATTGGCCCGACCGGTTGGGACGCTGAACGTATTGCCTTCGGCATCCACCATATGCTGGTCATTCCAACGCGCAATGGGCACATATTCAACCAGATGAATCTTCAATTCATCGGGCCATTGCTTTCTGACGCTCGCCTGTTTAATCCAGGGGAGACGTTCAATTTGACTCTGAATGATGTTCACATCCTGAGTCATAAAGGTTCCCGGAGCGCCCAGAGCCAGAATGGACTGACGAATATCGTCATTGCGCGTGTAATGCCGTTCGCCGGTTAACACCAGCTTTGACAATGGCAACCGCTGCGCATCTTCCATCCACCCCAACACTACCCAGCCGCTGACAAACACGGTGCACAGCACTGTCAGCAGGAACAGTATTCCTGCAAGACGCGTTCCATTATTGCGGCGTGAGGAGTTTACTTCTTCTTCATCACCGTTTCGCGTGTTCAGCGCAGCCTGCGACATATCAGTCCGCCAACTCCAGAATTCTTACCACCAACTGCGAGAAGCTCAGGCCAGCCTGACGTGCCGCCATCGGCACCAGGCTGTGGCTGGTCATACCCGGAGAGGTATTCGCTTCCAGCAGATAAAACTGGCCATCGCTGTCCAGCATGACGTCAATGCGACCCCAACCTTTACAGCCCAATGCGGTCCATGCTTTCAGGACTAATTCCTGCAAACGGGCCTCTTGTTCAGCTTCCAGACCTGCAGGGCAGAAATATTGTGTCTCATCAGAGAGATACTTCGCCTCATAATCATAGAAGGTTCCCGCGGGTTGGATACGTATTGACGGTAAAATTTCTTCACCAAGTATCGCAACTGTAAATTCCGGGCCACTGAGCCATTTTTCGATCAGTACTTCTTCATCATGCTGAAAAGCCAATGCTAATGCACCCTGCAAAGCATTTTCTTCTTCAACTTTTGACATCCCTACGCTGGAGCCTTCACGGCTTGGCTTCACAATCAGCGGCAAACCTAACGCAGAGATTTTTGTAACCGCTTCATCGCTAAGACCTTTTTCGAACTCAGAGCGGGTCAATGCAACCCAGGGCGCGACGGGTAAACCTGCGCCCTGCCACAGCAGCTTGCTGCGCAGTTTGTCCATCGAAATTGCGGACGCCATGACGCCGCTGCCGGTATATGGCAGGCCAATTTGCTCCAGCATGCCCTGCAACGTGCCATCTTCCCCGCCACGACCGTGCAGCGCAATAAACACCTTCTGAAAACCCATAGATTTCAGAAGAGTGACATCAATATCTTTAGGGTCAACCGGATGGGCATCGACACCACCTTCGCGTAACCCTGCCAGTACGGCCGCGCCGGAATTCAGCGAAACTTCACGCTCTGTGGAGGTTCCTCCTAACAGGACCGCGATTTTATCAGCCATGTTGTTCTTCCTCCGGGTTTTGCGGCTTCAGTTTGATTTCAGCTAAGGAACGCGCGATTTTGCCGATATTTCCTGCGCCCTGCACCAAAATCAGATCATTGCCGGTTAATACCGGCGCCAGCATGTCTGCCACCTGAGCCGGATCGGATACCAGAATCGGGTCGATCTTACCGCGACCACGGATCGTACGGCACAGCGAACGGCTGTCAGCCCCCGGAATCGCGGCTTCACCCGCGGCGTATACATCCAGCATCAACAGCGCATCGACCTGAGTCAGCACGTTGGCAAAGTCGTCATACAGATCGCGTGTACGCGTAAAGCGGTGCGGCTGGAACAGCATTACCAGATTTTTGTCCGGCCAGCCCGCGCGTGCAGCTTTAATCGTGGCATCCACTTCCGTTGGATGATGGCCATAATCATCAACCAGCATCGCCGTCCCGGCTTTACCGTTTACCGGCTCAAGCGGAAATTCGCCGAGGAAGTCAAAACGGCGTCCGGTGCCCTGGAAACTTTCCAGCGCGCGCAGAATTGCGTCGTCTTCAATGCCTTCTTCTGTTGCAACTGCCACCGCCGCCGCCGCGTTCAGCGCATTGTGACGGCCCGGTGCGTTCAATGTCACACGTAAATCGGCCATCCCCTGACGCAGCAGCGTGAAGTGCCCTTGTGGACCAATCTGCTGGTAATCTTCAACGCGCACATCAGCATCATCGCTGAAACCATAGGTTGTGGTTTGACGACCGACGCGCGGCAACAACTCGCGGATCACCGGATCGTCAACGCACATCACCGCACGACCATAAAACGGTAAGTTATGCAGGAAATTAATAAACGTCTGCTTTAAATTTTCGAAGTCGCCATGGTAGGTATCCATATGATCGGCTTCGATATTGGTAACAATCGCCACCATCGGCTGCAAATGTAGGAACGACGCATCGCTCTCATCCGCCTCCGCAATTAAATAACGGCTATGACCCAGACGCGCATGGACGCCTGCAGCCTTCACCAGACCGCCGTTGACAAACGTCGGATCCAGCCCCGCTTCCGCGTAGATACTGGAGACCATCGCTGTGGTCGTGGTTTTACCGTGCGTCCCGGCAATGGCGATACCGTGACGAAAACGCATTAATTCAGCCAACATTTCAGCACGACGGATCACCGGAATACGTGCTTCATGCGCCGCAACAATTTCCGGGTTATCCGCAGAAATGGCGCTGGATACCACCACCACGCTCGCATCACGCACGTTTTCCGGGCGATGGTTGAAGAAAATCGTGGCGCCCAGATTCGTCAACTGCTGAGTCACCGGATTCGGCGCCAGGTCAGAACCGCTGATCTGATAACCTTCGTTGGCCAAAACTTCGGCAATACCGCCCATACCAGCACCACCGATGCCGACAAAGTGAATGTGCCGAACGCGACGCATTTCGGGCACTATGGAACGCAGTTTTGCCAGTTGTTGTGTATTCATTCTTTAGCCATTAACTTCTTAGTTCATGCGATGCAAAAGGCATCACCACAATTACGCCCGGGCAGCCCGGCTCACTTCATTAGCAACACGCTCTGTGGCATCCGGTATGGATGCGGCGCGCGCACGTTCTGCCATGGTTAATAAGGTTTCTCGCGACCACCCGGAAAGGGTGTTAGCGACGGCATCCACAGTAAACTGCGGCTGCTCAAGAATTTTGGCGGCGCCCGCTTTCTCCAGCGGCAGCGCATTCCAGTACTGCTGTCGGTCTTTGTGCTGGAAAGGCACAAACAGCGCAGGCAAACCTGCGGCAGCAATTTCACTTACCGTCAGCGCACCTGAGCGACAAACTACGACATCCGCCCACGCGTAGGCGGCTGCCATATCATCAATAAACTCAGTGACCTTGTGCTGCGGTTGTCCCGCGTCAGCATATGCCTGTTCAACGGTTTGCTGCGCACCTTTGCCGCTCTGATGCCAAATAGTCACCGCGTCACCAAGCTCTGCGGCAACCTGCGGCATCGTCTGGTTCAATACGCGTGCTCCCTGAGAACCCCCGACGACCAGCACGCGAACCGGGCCTTCACGCCCTGCCAGACGTACTTCGGGCGACGGCAGCGCCAGAACGTCGGTGCGTACCGGGTTACCCACCACTTCCGCATTCGGGAAAGCGCCAGGAAAAGCCTGCATCACCGTAGTGGCAATTTTCGCCAGCCACTTGTTGGTTAATCCCGCAATGCCATTCTGCTCATGCAGTACAACCGGAATGCCTAATGACCAGGCTGCCAGACCGCCAGGGCCGGACACGTAGCCGCCCATACCCAGCACCACATCAGGCTTAAACTGCTTCATGATGGCCCGCGCCTGACGCCAGGCATTAAAAATACGCACGGGGGCGGCAAGCAGAGCGTTGACACCTTTGCCACGCAAACCGGAGATGCGAATAAAGTCAATTTCAATGCCATGCTTCGGCACTAAGTCCGCTTCCATACGATCGGCGGTGCCCAGCCAACGAACTTGCCAGCCCTGAGCCATTAAATGATGCGCGACCGCCAGCCCCGGGAACACATGCCCGCCGGTACCGCCTGCCATCACCATTAACCGCTTCGGTTGACCACTCATCGTGCACCTCGTGTAAACGCCTGGGCTTTTTCCAGACGCGTTTCATAATCAATACGTAACAAAAACATGATGGCCGTCGACATAATCAACAAACTGGAACCACCATAACTGATCAGCGGTAACGTCAGACCTTTGGTTGGCAGCATACCAGCTGCCGCACCGACGTTTACCAGCGCCTGGAAGCTAAACCAAATCCCGATGGAGCAGGCTAAAAAGCCTGAAAAACGGTGGTCAATTTCCAGCGCTTTGCGGCCAATCGACATCGCGCGAAAAGCGACGAAGAATACCATTAAAAGTGCCAATACCACACCGATATAACCCAGCTCTTCCCCAATGATGGCGAAGATGAAGTCGGTGTGCGCTTCCGGTAAATACTCCAGTTTTTGCACCGAATTACCTAACCCCTGCCCCCAAATCTCACCGCGACCAAAAGCCATCAGCGATTGCGTCAACTGGTAGCCGCTGCCAAACGGATCTTCCCATGGGTTCCAGAAGGAGGTTACGCGGCGAATACGATACGGTTCGGCAAGGATCAGCAGCACCACCGCCGAAATCCCCATACCGATAATGGCAATGAACTGCCACAGTTTCGCTCCAGCGAGAAACAGCATCGCCAGCGTCGTGACAAACAGCACCACTACCGTACCAAGGTCAGGCTGCGCCAGCAGCAAGATTGCCAGCACCAGAATCACACCCATCGGTTTTAAGAAGCCGCGCAGGTTGTTACGCACTTCATCGACTTTACGCACCAGGTAGTTGGCGAGATAACAGAACAGCGACAGCTTGGTGAATTCCGCAGGCTGAATACGCAGTGGACCCAACGCGATCCAGCGCGATGCCCCGTTAACGGAGCTCCCCACCACCAGAACGATCAACAACATGATGATCGAGGCGATCAGCATCGTCGTGCTGTACTTTTGCCAGAACTCCATCGGCAGACGTAGCGTCACCATCGCCAGACAGAACGCGAGGAAGATATACAGCGCGTCACGTTTAGCGAACAGGAAGGGATCGCCTGCCAGGCGTTGCCCTACGGGCATCGATGCCGATGTCACCATCACAAAACCGATCGCTGCCAGACCAAAAGTCAGCCACAGCAGCATGCGGTCATACATGATCAGGCTGTCCGCGTCTTTATCACGCGAAGCCATCACCCAGCCTTTAAGTGCCGCGAAGATCCACGCCAGGACACCCAGTCCCGGTACGCGCGGCATTTTCAGACGAGGGAGAGAGAAGCGCATCAACCCAACTCCTTCGCCAAACGGGTAAAGACGTCACCACGTTGCTCAAAGTTCTTGAACTGGTCAAGGCTGGCACACGCTGGCGACAGCAGCACCATATCACCCGACTTCACACGCGGTGCGAGCAGACGCATTGCCTGCTCCATGGTTTCAGTGTGTTCCGCAACCTCAGGACGCAGAGCGGCAAGCTGTGCGCCATCGCGACCAAAGCAGTACAGACGAATGTTGTCGCCAGTCAGGTAACGTTGCAGCGGCATAAAGTCGGCGGATTTCCCGTCACCGCCCAGCAGCAGGTGCAGCGTACCCTCAACGTGCAGACCATTCAGTGCCGCTTCGGTGCTGCCGACGTTGGTGGCTTTTGAATCGTTGATCCAACGCACACCGTTATGATTCAGTACCAACTGGAAACGATGCGCCAGACCGGTAAAAGTAGTCAGCGCTTTCAGGCTGGACGCCCGCGGCAGACCCGCAGCATCCGCCAGCGCCAGCGCCGCCAGGGCGTTGGTATAGTTATGCTGGCCGGTAAGCGTCATCTCTTTCACGTTCAGGACTTTTTCACCCTTCACCCGCAGCCAGGTTTCACCCTGCTGACGATTGAGATGATAGTCACCCATGTTGATGCCAAAGCTCACGCAGCGCTCATCCGCCCCGCGAATCGGCATGGTCAGCGCATCATCAGCATTGACCACACACACTTTCGCATTCTCATAGACACGCAGTTTGGCCGCACGGTACTGCTGCAAGCCAAACGGATATCTATCCATATGATCTTCGGTGACGTTCAAAATGGTGGCGGCTACGGCCTCTAAGCTGGAGGTTGTCTCCAGCTGGAAGCTCGACAGCTCCAGTACATACAGCTCGCGTTCGTCATCAAGCAGCATCAACGCGGGTAAGCCGATATTTCCGCCAACACCCACGTTCACGCCGGCCGCTTTCGCCATCTCGCCGACCAGCGTAGTGACGGTACTTTTCCCGTTGGACCCGGTGATCGCGACGATCGGCGCCTGTGCTTCGCGACAGAACAGCTCGATGTCACCGACAATTTCGATCCCTGCATCAGCGGCGGCGCTCAGCGAAGGATGCGCCAGGGCAATACCAGGGCTGGCGACGATGAGATCGGCGGCCAGCAGCCAGTCATCATTCAGGCTGCCAACATGACGCTCAACTGCTTCCGGTAATTTATCCAGACCAGGCGGCGTCGCACGGGTATCCATCACGCGCGGCGTCACGCCACGCGCCAGAAAGAAATCCACGCAGGACAGCCCGGTCAATCCGAGACCGATAATGACGACTTTTTTACCCTGGTAATCAGCCATGATTAACGTACCTTCAGCGTTGCCAGGCCAATCAGCACCAGCATCAGCGAAATAATCCAGAAGCGCACAATGACGCGCGGTTCCGGCCAGCCCTTCAGTTCATAGTGGTGGTGAATCGGCGCCATACGGAAGATGCGCTGTCCGCGCAGCTTAAAGGAGCCAACCTGCAGAATGACCGACAGCGTTTCTACAACAAATACGCCGCCCATGATTACCAGCAGGAACTCTTGACGCAGCAGCACGGCAATAATGCCCAGCGCGCCACCCAGCGCCAGCGAACCTACGTCACCCATAAAGACCTGCGCCGGATAGGTGTTAAACCACAGGAAACCTAATCCCGCGCCGACAATCGCCGTACAGACGATCACCAGTTCGCCTGCATGGCGTAAATAGGGAATGTGCAGATAGTTGGCAAAGTTCATGTTACCGGTAGCCCATGCCACCAGCGCAAAACCCGCTGCTACGAACACGGTCGGCATAATCGCCAGGCCATCCAGGCCATCGGTGAGGTTTACCGCATTGCCCGTACCCACAATCACGAAGTACGCCAGCAGCACGTAGAACAGCCCCAATTGCGGCATGACATCTTTAAAGAACGGCACCACCAGCTCGGTAGCCGGGGTATCTTTACCTGCGAGGTACAGCGCAAAGGCTACACCCAGCGCAATCACCGACATCCAGAAGTACTTCCAGCGGGCAATCAGGCCCTTGGTATCTTTGCGCACCACTTTGCGGTAGTCATCGACAAAACCGATAATGCCGTAGCCAATCAATACCACCAGCACGCACCATACGTACGGGTTCGACGGATATGCCCACAGCAGTACGGAGATAACTATCGCGGTGAGGATCATGATCCCACCCATGGTTGGCGTACCGCGTTTACTGAAGTGCGATTCCGGACCGTCGTTACGTACGACCTGTCCAAAGGACATTTTTTGTAAGCGGGCAATCATGCGCGGGCCCATCCACAAAGAGATGAACAGCGCGGTCAGCAGGCTGACGATGGCGCGAAACGTCAGATAGGAAAAGACGTTAAAGCCGGAATAATATTTGACCAAATGTTCGGCCAGCCAAACTAACATGTCCCATTCTCCTGTAATGCGCGTACTACCTCTTCCATGGCGGCACTACGTGAACCCTTCACTAAAATCGTCATGACCTGATGTTCTGCAATCAATGCTTTAAGATGCGCGGCCAGCGCACTTTTATCCGCAAAATGTTCGCCAACGCCACTGGCGTCGCTAATTGCCTGACTCAGTTTTCCCGTACTCAATACACGGTCGATGCCTGCGGCTTTCGCAGCAACCCCCACCTGTACATGGCATGCTTCGCTTTCTGCGCCAAGCTCTGCCATATCGCCAACGACCAGTACGCGATAGCCCGGCATTTCAGACAGCACCTGCACCGCTGCGGTCATCGAACCGACGTTCGCGTTATAGGAGTCGTCCAGCAGCAGCTGATTTTCCGCGAGTTGAATCGGGAACAGACGCCCCGGTACCGCTTGCAGATCCTTCAAACCCGCTTTGATCGCCTCGTGCGTCGCGCCTACCGCCATAGAGAGCGCCGCCGCCGCAAGGGCGTTAGCGATATTATGGCGACCCGGTAACGGCAGCAGGACATCAATGCTTCCGGTCGGCGTTTGCAGAGAAAATTCCGTGCCATGCGAGGTCACATGAACGTTGGTCGCCGAAAAGTCGCTATTGGCTGCATTCGGGGAGAAACGCCAGACTTTGCGATCGCCGATGATGCTTTGCCAGTTCAGCCAGTCGTTGTTGTCGGCATTCATAATGGCGATACCGTTCGCTGACAGGCCGGTAAAAATCTCACCTTTTGCCTTCGCAACGCCCGCCAGAGAGCCGAAGCCTTCCAGGTGCGCGGCGGCCAGGTTGTTCACCAGCGCCGCTTCCGGACGCGTCAGGCCGACGGTCCAGGCGATTTCGCCCTGATGGTTGGCACCGAGCTCAATCACGGCATAGTCGTAATCGTTGTTTAAGCGCAGCAGCGTCATCGGTACACCGATGTCGTTATTCAGGTTGCCCGCAGTATATAGGGTGTTACCACACTGGCTCAGAATGGCAGCCGTCATCTCTTTGACGGACGTTTTACCGGATGAGCCGGTCAGCGCGACAACGCGCGCCGGAACCTGGGCGCGAACCCACGCAGCCAGTTCACCAAACGCCAGACGCGTATCGTTAACAATCAGCTGCGGCAGGTTGGTGTCCAACGGGCGGCTGACCAACAGCGCACCGGCCCCGCTCTCTTGCGCTTTGTCTGCAAAATCATGGGCATCAAAGCGTTCGCCTTTCAGTGCCACAAACAGGCAGCCCGGCGTCACTTTACGCGTATCGGTTGTTACGGCATCAAGGGTCAGATCGGCCCCTTTCAATTCGCCACGGAGGATCTCCGCCAGTTGGCTGAGCGTTACGCTAATCATGCGATAACCCCCAGCAGACGCGCTGCCGTGACGCGGTCAGAATAATCGAGGCGCTGTGAACCAACGATCTGGTAGTCTTCATGACCTTTACCGGCCACCAGCACCACATCATTTTCTTTCGCCTGCATAATGGCGTTTGTCACCGCTTCTGCGCGACCTTCCATCACCTTCGCCTGTCCGGCATCCAGCATCCCCGCCAGAATGTCGTTAATAATGGCGCGCGGCTCTTCGGTACGCGGGTTGTCATCGGTCACCACAACAACATCGGCAAACTGCTCGGCAATTGCGCCCATCAACGGACGTTTGCCTTTATCGCGATCGCCGCCGCAGCCAAAGACGCACCACAGTTTGCCAGTACAGTGCAGACGTGCCGCCTGTAGCGCTTTTTCCAGCGCATCTGGCGTATGGGCGTAATCAACCACCACGGTGGTTTTACCCGGCGCGCTGAACACTTCCATACGCCCGCAAACCGGCTGCAATTGTGTCGCCGTTTTCAGTAAATCAGCTAACGGATAGCCAAGTGCCAGCAGCGTTGCCAGCGCCAGCAGCAGATTGCTGACGTTAAACGCCCCCATCAGGCGGCTTTCAATTTCGCCATCGCCCCATGAGGAGGTAAAACGAATCGTTGCCCCGCTGTCGTGATACTTCACGTCAACCGCTTTTAACCAACGACCGTGACAGTTCGGGTTGATGTGGTCTTCCATCGAAACGGCAACCGCATCCGGGAGTTTCGCCAACCAGCGACGACCGACTTCATCATCCGCATTGACGATGGCCTGACCGCAATGGTGCGTGGAATACAGCAGCCATTTCGCGGCTTCGTAATGTTCCATGTCGCCGTGGTAGTCGAGATGGTCACGGCTTAAGTTAGTAAATACTGATGCGGCAAACTTCAGCGCCGCCACGCGATGCTGAACCAGACCGTGTGAAGAGACTTCCATCGCGCCAACCGTTGCGCCCTGCGCAACCAGCCCCGCCAGCACATGCTGGACATCAACGGCTGAACCGGTGGTATTTTCCGTCGGGATCACTTTGCCCAGCAGGCCATTGCCTACTGTTCCCATCACCGCGCTGGTTTCGCCAAGCAGTTGGCTCCACTGTGCCAGCAATTGGGTGGTGGTGGTTTTACCGTTGGTCCCGGTCACGCCGACCAAGCGCATTTTCTCAGAAGGCTCGTGGTAAAAACGGCCTGCCAGTGCAGATAAACGTTCGTTAAGCTGACTAAGATAGATGACCGGAACGCCGTGCATTTCACGGATTTCACCATCAGTAGCTTCATCTTTCGCTTCTGCAATAATGGCAGCCACACCTTGCGCTATCGCCTGCGGGATATACCGACGCCCGTCCGCCTGATGACCTAATACTGCGACAAAGAGATCGCCCGATGCAGCCACACGGCTGTCAAGCGTCATCTCCCGCAGTGCTCGCTCCGGTGCACCCGGCACCCATGGAGCAAGAAGGTCGCGCAAATTACGATCTGCCACCTGTTGCCTCGCCTTGATTATTCACAAATTCATTTTTATCGCCCGTTGTCAGCGCATCCGGCTCGATGTTCATGGTACGCAGTACACCGCCCATGATGGCACCAAAGACCGGCGCGGAAACGGCGCCACCGTAGTATTTACCCGCCTGCGGATCGTTGATAACAACAACCAGCGCGAAGCGCGGCTGACTCGCAGGCGCAACGCCTGCGGTATAAGCAATGTATTTGTTGATGTAGCGGCCATCCGGCCCTACTTTTTTCGCCGTACCGGTTTTAATGGCGATACGATAGCCTTTAATCGCCGCCTTCACGCCGCCGCCACCGGGCAGCGCCACGCTTTCCATCATGTGCACCACGGTGCGTACGGTCGCTTCCGGGAAGATACGCTCGCCCGGAACTGGAGGGTCAACTTTGGTAATCGACAGTGGACGATAAACGCCGTAACTGCCGATCGTTGCATAGACTCGCGCTAACTGTAACGGCGTTACCATTAGCCCGTAGCCGAAAGAGAAGGTGGCCCTCTCTATGTCAGACCACCGTTGTTTTTGAGGATATAAGCCACTGCGTTCTCCGACCAACCCCAAATTGGTCGCTTTTCCCAGCCCAAAACGTGAGTAAGTATCTACTAACGCTGAGGACGGCATCGCTAACGCCAGCTTGGAAACACCGACGTTACTCGACTTCTGCAAAACCCCGGTGAGGGTTAATTCGCTATAACGTGCCACGTCTTTGATTTCGTGACCATTAATTCGGTAAGGGATAGTGTTGAGGACCGTATTTTCGCGTACCACACCGCGCTGCAGCGCGGTCATCACCACCATCGGTTTAACGGTAGAACCCGGTTCAAACACGTCGGTAATGGTGCGGTTACGCATCGCGTCTTTTGGCGTACCAGTGAGATTGTTCGGGTTGTAGGACGGACTGTTGGCCATTGCCAGCACTTCACCAGTGTTCACATCCACCAGTACCGCACTGCCTGACTCCGCCTTGTTGAACGCCACGGCGTTATTCAGTTCACGGTAGACCAGTGCCTGTAAACGCTCATCAATGCTCAACGCGAGGTTATGCGCCGCCTGGCTGTCGGTAGAGGAGATATCTTCAATGACGCGGCCATACCGGTCTTTACGTACAATACGCTCGCCCGGTTGTCCGGTGAGCCACTTGTCGAAGCTCTTCTCAACGCCTTCAATGCCCTGGCTGTCGACGTTCGTAAATCCGATGAGGTGAGCAGTCACTTCCCCGGAAGGGTAGTAACGGCGGGATTCTTCGCGCAGATGGATACCTGGCAGCTTCAGTTTTTTGATGTAATCAGCCATGTCAGGGTTTACCTGACGCGCCAGATAGATAAAGCGCCCTTTCGGATTCGCGTTAATGCGGGAAGCCAGTTGATCGAGCGGGAGATTCAGCGCGGTTGACAGCGCTCTCCAGCGTTCGCCAACGCTCACTCCGCCGGCATCATGTACTTCTTTCGGGTCGGCCCATATAGCTTTAACCGGAACACTCACCGCCAGCGGACGACCAGAGCGGTCGGTAATCATTCCGCGCGATGTAGACACTTCCTGGACGCGTAGAGAGCGCATATCACCCTGACGCACCAGCATGTCCGGCGCGATGATTTGCAGCCAGGCAACGCGACCCAGCAGAAAACCCAGTGCCAGCAAAATACAGCCGCACAGTAACGCAAAACGCCAACTGATAAAGTTGGCTTGTTCTTCCTGGCGTTTTGGTTTGTGCGTTTTTGCCGCTGCTTTCATGCGTCGCGTTTATCCTTATTTTTGTACTACGATATTTTCTTGTGAGGGATCGACATGCTGCATTTGCAGCTTTTCCGTTGCGATCCGTTCAACACGGCTATGGTCGCCGAGCGCGTTCTCCTCAAGGATCAAGTTACGCCATTCGATATCCAGCGCATCTCGCTCCAGGACCAGCTGCTCACGCTGCGCAGTCAGTAACCGCGTATGGTGCGCTGTTGTCACGACGGTAACCGCCGTCAAAATAATGCAAATGAACAGGCAGAGTGGCAGCTTCCCAAACCGCAAAAGATCGTCACCGATCACGCCAGGCAAGGCATGGCGCTCGTTGCTTCCTATCGATCCTTTAACTTTGCTGAGGGCTTCTGTCACTCTGCTGATCATGCGTTCGTCCTCTCTGCAATACGCAGAACTGAACTACGGGCACGAGGATTCTCAGCGACCTCTTCTTCACCCGGCATCATCTTGCCTAGTGCTCTTAACTCACGGCCGCCCAGTTTTTTGATCTGCGCTTCGGTCATCGGTATTCCAGCCGGTACCTGAGGACCACGGCTTTGTTCACGCATAAAGCGTTTCACAATGCGGTCTTCAAGCGAATGGAAACTGATGATCGAAAGGCGACCACCTGGAGCCAGCACGCTGAGCGAGCTTTTTAGCGCCTGCTCTATCTCCTCCAGTTCACTGTTCACCCAAATGCGCACCGCCTGGAAGGTACGGGTCGCGGGATGTTTGAATTTGTCCTTCACCGGCATTGCCGCCGCAATAACTTCCGCCAGTTCTTTGGTGCGGGTCATCGGTTCGATGCGGTTACGCTCCACGATGGCGCGCGCAATGCGTTTGCCGAAGCGCTCTTCGCCAAAGGTTTTAATCACCCAGGCAATGTCTGCTTCATCGGCGGTTTGCAGCCATTCGGCCGCTGACTGACCGCGTGTTGGGTCCATACGCATATCTAACGGACCGTCACGCATAAACGAAAAACCGCGCTCTGCGTCATCGAGCTGCGGTGAAGAAACGCCCAGATCGAGAAGAATCCCGTCGATCTTACCGGTCAGTCCACGCTCAGCGACATAGTCAGCCAGCGCAGAGAAAGGTCCATGTACGATGGAGAAGCGAGGATCGGTAATCGTTTTAGCAACGGCAATAGCCTGCGGATCGCGATCGATTGCCAGTAAACGCCCCTCTTCGCCAAGCTGGGAGAGGATCAGACGTGAGTGACCACCGCGACCAAATGTCCCGTCAATGTAGATGCCGTCTGGACGAATATTCAGGCCGTTTACGGCTTCATCCAGCAACACCGTTGTATGTTTATAATTTTCCGTCATTTTATAGAGACAAATCCTGCAATCGTTCCGACAACGCGCCAGTAACAGACTGCTCAGCGTCGATATCTTCCTTGACCTGTTGATACCAGGTCGTTTCATCCCACAGCTCAAACTTATTGAACTGCCCAACCAGCATCACTTCTTTCGTTAGCCCTGCGTGTTGCCGCAGAATGGGCGCTATCAGTAATCGACCAGCGTTATCCATCTGACATTCGCTGGCATGACCCAACAATAAGCGCTGTACGCGACGCTCAACTGGATTCATGCTCGACAGACGCGATAGCTTCTGCTCGATTATTTCCCATTCAGGCAGGGGGTACAGCAGCAGGCACGGGTGATGGATGTCAATGGTGCAAACCATTTGACCGGTAGCGCTCTCAAGCAGTTGATCCCGATAACGGGTAGGCACGGATAAGCGCCCTTTACTGTCGAGATTAACTAACGTTGCTCCCCGGAACATGCCAGTCTCACCCCCGATTACCACTTTATCCCACAAATTCCCACTTAAAGGAGTTTACGGAGCGGAGGAAAACCTTGTCAAGCAAGTCGCGGCGCTTAGCGGAGCAAAAAACCCATTGTTTACGGCTAATATCAGCGTTGAACAAAATCCGTACAGCAAACGAAGCAAATTAACGTCATGAATATTTGTAAGAAAAAAATCCAACAACTCATCATTGTTTAAAACAACTGAATATCATCAGAAGAAAATATAAAGTGTCAGTTTGCGACGCGAGCGGCATTTTAGGACAATATGCAGCGAGTTAACAGTACCAGTTAATCGGTCTGTACGCCGCGCAGGACCAAGGTAAGCACCAGATGGCCGCAATACGAGAGCAAAGTGTTTGTTAATTCGGCAAATCCACACATGCATGTAACAAAATAATACAACCGTAACGCGTCGTTACGTATCAATAACCCAAAAATGGATAGTTGCATTTTTAATTCGGGGTATTTCAAGAATACATTTCAGATAATTCTAAAGAATATTCTTAAATATAATGCGGTTATTTCTGAGAATAGAAAAACTGAAGACGTCAGAGGCTTATCCCGCCGACGCCATCAATTGAGGAAACTTAGTTACGGCTGAGAATACCGCGACGGTACAGATTACGCCGTATACGCGTTAAACCTGGTTTTGGTTTACGCGGTTCGTCCAGACTTGCCAGTACAATCTCCAGCACGCGTTCCGCGACATCACGATGGCGCTGTGCCACTGCCAGTACAGGGCACTGCAGGAAGTCGAGCAGTTCGTGATCGCCAAAAGTCGCAATCGCTAAATCAGACGGCAACTGCCCATCACGACGCAGGGTCACATCCATCACCCCCTGCAACAGGGCAAACGACGTGGTAAACAACGCCTGAGGCATTGGGTGCGTTTCCAGCCATTTATCAAACAGCTGCGCTGCAGCTTCCCGCTCATAGCTGTTGGCGTACAGGAAATGGACTTCACGCGGATCGTCCTTCCACGCGGTACGAAAACCCTGTTCGCGCAGGAAACTGACGGATAATTCAGGAAGCGCGCCCAGATAGAGGACGGTTTCAGCAGGGAATTTGCGTAACTCTTCCGCCAGCATTTCCGCATCATCCTGATCTGCACCCACAACGCTGGTAAAATGTTCGCGATCCAGTGCACGATCCAGCGCCACAATCGGGAATGAACTGTTTGCCCAGCGTTGGTAGAACGGATGTTCAGGCGGCAAGGAAGTCGACACAATAATGGCATCGACCTGGCGCTGTAAAAGATGCTCAATACAGCGCATTTCGTTATCTGGCTGATCTTCAGAGCAGGCAATCAACAGCTGATACCCACGTTGACGCGCCTGGCGCTCCAGATAGTTTGCGATCCGGGTATAGCTCGTGTTCTCAAGATCCGGGATCACCAGCCCGATAGAACGTGTGCGTCCAGCACGCAGCCCGGCCGCCACGGCATTCGGGTGGTAATTATGCTCGCGCACCACCGCCATGACTTTTTCAACCGTTTTGTCGCTTACGCGATATTGCTTTGCTTTGCCATTAATAACGTAGCTTGCAGTCGTTCGCGAAACGCCGGCCAACCGAGCGATTTCATCCAGTTTCACAATTGCCCCTTGCGTAAAATGTACAAACCATAACCTTTGTGATGGCATGGGTTAAATTTATTAACATCTAAGCGCAGAATAATGACTCCGGCAACCGCTTTTGTCTCTGGTTACCGCTGATTTCGCAAAAAAAAGCCCAACCTGAGTCGTTGGGCTTGCGAATTAAGAACCCGATCATGATTAACGCATGATTTTATCGCCGCGGGAAAGCCCCACCACGCCGGAGCGAGCAACTTCCACAATTTTAGCGACTTCACGCAGCGTTGCCAGAAACGCATCCAGCTTATCGCTGGTGCCCGCCAGTTGTACGGTGTAGATAGACGGCGTGACATCGATGATTTGCCCGCGGAAAATTTCCGTGTTGCGTTTCACTTCTTCCCGGCCATAACCGCTGGCCTGGATTTTCACCAGCATGATTTCTCGTTCAACGTGAGCGCCCTGCCCCAGCTCGCTAACGCGCAGAACATCCACCAGTTTGTGGAGCTGCTTTTCGATCTGCTCAAGGACTTTCTCATCCCCTACCGTCTGAATCGTCATCCGCGATAAGGTCGGATCGTCGGTCGGCGCGACGGTCAGGCTTTCAATGTTGTAACCACGCTGGGCGAAGAGGCCAATCACACGCGATAATGCACCTGACTCGTTTTCCAGCAATACTGATAATATCCGGCGCATAATCAGGTCCTCTCCGTTTTGCTTAACCACATTTCATCCATCCCACCCCCACGAATCTGCATCGGGTAGACATGTTCACTACCGTCGACGGTGACATCGACAAACACCAGACGATGGTTACGCACATGTTCCAGCGCTTCGCCCAACTTGCTCTCAAGTTCTTCAGGCCGATTAATCTGGATACCGATATGTCCATAAGCCTCAGCAAGGCGCACGAAATCGGGCAGCGACTGCATGTAAGACTGTGAGTGACGCCCGGAGTAGATCATGTCCTGCCACTGTTTGACCATGCCGAGATAACGGTTGTTAAGGTTGAGTACCAGCACCGGCAGTTCATATTGCAGCGCCGTCGACAGCTCCTGGATATTCATCTGAATGCTGCCATCCCCGGTGACGCACACTACCGTTTCATCCGGCAAAGCCATTTTCACCCCTAACGCCGCAGGTAAACCGAATCCCATAGTCCCGAGGCCGCCTGAGTTAATCCAGCGACGCGGTTTATCGAACGGATAGTAAAGTGCGGCAAACATCTGGTGTTGGCCAACGTCAGAGGTCACATACGCCTCCCCTTTCGTCAGACGCCAGATGGTTTCAATCACCGCCTGCGGCTTAATACTTTCGCTTTGCGTGTCGTATTTCAGACACTGACGGGCACGCCAGTGCTCAATCTGTTGCCACCAGTCACGATTATCATCCAGCGGCTGCTGAGATTTCTCCTGCTCCAGTAGTTCGAGCATCTGATCCAGCACCAGGCGGGCATCCCCCACAATCGGAATATCCGCAGTAACGGTTTTGGAAATAGAGGTCGGATCGATATCGATATGCAGCACGGTCGCATTAGGACAATATTTTGCCAGGTTATTCGTCGTTCGATCGTCAAAGCGAACGCCAACGGCAAAGATCACATCGGAATGATGCATGGTCATATTGGCTTCGTAGGTACCGTGCATGCCCAACATGCCCAGCGCCTGACGATGCGTGGCCGGAAACGCGCCCAACCCCATGAGCGAGGAGACAACCGGCAGATTCAGCGCTTCAGCAATCTGAGCTAACTGCTCATGGCAAGCGGCATTGACCGCGCCACCGCCCACATAGACAACCGGTTTCTTCGCCGCGACCAGCGTCTGCAACGCCCGTTTTATCTGTCCTTTGTGCCCGGTCGTCGTCGGATTATACGAACGCATACTCACCGAGCCCGGCCAGCTATAAGGCAGTTTCTTCGCCGAATTCAGAATATCTTTCGGCAAATCCACCACCACTGGCCCCGGACGACCGCTTGCTGCCAGCCAGAAGGCTTTTTTCAGCACCTGCGGGATATCTTCCGTTTGTTTGACCAGGAAGCTATGTTTCACCACCGGGCGGGATATACCTACCATGTCGCACTCCTGGAAGGCATCGTAGCCAATCAGCGACGTTGCGACCTGTCCGGAGAGGATCACCAGCGGAATGGAATCCATGTAAGCCGTTGCGATCCCGGTAATCGCGTTGGTCGCCCCCGGCCCGGAGGTGACCAATACGACCCCCACTTCTCCCGTGGCACGCGCAAGGCCATCAGCCATATGTACCGCCGCTTGTTCATGGCGGACCAGCACATGATCAATACCGCCGACCGTATGCAGGGCATCATAAATATCGAGGACGGCCCCCCCGGGATAACCGAATACCTGCTTCACACCCTGATCGATGAGCGATCGGACGACCATCTCGGCTCCAGACAACATCTCCATGGCTTGCCTCACTCTTATAATGAATTGCGGTTTAACAACACATTAACCGCTGACGATGACGCATGGCAATTGACTCCGAAGGGATGGCACTGGAGTAAATAAGAATAAAAAGGAGGAAAGACGCGAATAAACGGAGAATTAAACCAGCATAAGCAATCAGTATGATAAATAATCGCTTAAAAATGGGAACTTACAGCGATTACTCTATTTTTTGACACTTTTGGACAGACGTAAAAAATAGAGTTCAGCATAAAATTTCAGTTATAAAGTTAAAAGCAGAATAAACAGGATGCACCGCCCGGTTTACTCTGCTAAATGCTACTGCTTACAAACGGAGACTAACAACTCTTCCATCCATTGATGTCCTTTATCTCGGCCTGCGGCTTCATGCCATGAAAGATAGCATGTGCGGCTGTTCAATTTTAACGGTAAAGGCAAGATCTGTAGTTCTAAAGAATCGGCAAATTCTTCTACTAACCAACGCGGCGCAATAGAGACCAAATGCGTTTGCGACACAATATTTAGAACGCTAATTAATGCCATGCCCTGATAAGCCACGCAGGATTGTTTATCCGGTGTGTCATACCACGGTTGGCTAAATGATGCGAAGCGATCAAGTGACACCACCGCATGCTGTTCATTATAGACATTGCTTTCCAGTAAAGGACCACTAATGCGCGGATGCTTTTTACTTGCCACTAACACCATTTCGTCATTGAATAACGGAATACTGGTAAATTCAGGACGTCGGAACTCTTCATAGCTAATAACGAATTCAGTTTCCTGGTAACGTAATTGATGCTCTGTATTTTGATTGAGTGAAGATTTAAATACGACATGAATGTTTGGTGCAACTTGCTCAACTCTATTATAAATCAACGAGGTCAGAATATTATCCAATGGGCTGCATACGCAAAGATTGAATACGCGCTCGCTGCTGGCTGGCTCAAAACCCGATCCAGGCAGTTCATTCTGCACTAATTGCAATGCCTGGCGAACAGAACCAAATAGCTGGAAGGCTCTTGCTGTCGGCTGGATACCGCGTCCATAACGAACAAAAAGCTCATCATTAAACATAATTTTCAGGCGCGCGACCGCATTACTGACAGCAGGTTGCGACATCCCCAAAGTATGCGCGGCACGGGTAATGTTTTGTTCTTGCATCACCGCATCAAAGACGGTTAATAAATTAAGATCAACCATGCGAAGCTGTGGTTTCCCAATATCTATAATATTTGTTTTATCTGTTATTTTTACTTCTGGCATATTTAACTCCACTGTCACTCTAAACTCCCTTTTCCCAGACGTAGTGAAGAAATAATCTCCGTTAATATGATTTACCATACATATAAGATGAGAAAAAGAAAAAACATTAAAATTAGGAAAACATAAAGGCACAAACCTAAATGAACAAAAGACCAATGCGATCGCAGTGTGGCAGTGTCACTGCACGGTGATTCATATGTTTAATTTTCAAAAACAATATAACCATAAGCATGGCGAATATACAATCATACGTATCGTGAATGTGTATTTAAGTTTTAATTAAATGTTTATATTATTAATACATTAAAAGTTAACATTAATTTATCAATTTTGTGGTGTCACACTACCCATAGCCATTCATAATTACTATAAAGACAGATAAATCATTAAGATATGAAATCCCAAGAGCGACTTTTCCTTCAGTTCGCCGTTACAATAAATGCAAATAACTATGCTCAAATATGTCAAACCATGAAAATTATGTACAACCATCAACTGATTAATTTTATGTACCCCGAAAAATTCAGCACAATTCGCTTAAGTTTTGCAGAAACTTCCCCCCTCTAACGAGGCATTTGCTGGGGTGAGGGTTGACATCAGTCTTCATATCCAGTACCACTAAAAGCATATCGCATTCGCCTGGAGCTTAATTGATGACTTACATTGCTCGTTTCAACGGTCTACTACTACTAAACGCATCTTCGTTGCGCGGTAGACTGGTGGACGACATTCAGCATTAAGTCAGCTCCAGTTAAGACAAAAAACCCGCGCCGTTGCGCGGGTTTTTTTATGCTCGAAGCAAGGCGCCCTAAGAAACCAAGGACCTAAACCATGAGCCAGCAAGTCATTATTTTCGATACCACCTTACGCGATGGTGAACAGGCGTTACAGGCAAGCCTGAGTGTGAAAGAAAAACTGCAGATTGCGCTGGCCCTTGAGCGTATGGGCGTTGACGTGATGGAAGTGGGTTTCCCCGTTTCTTCACCGGGCGACTTTGAGTCAGTTCAGACTATCGCTCGTCAGGTTAAAAACAGCCGCGTTTGTGCCTTAGCTCGCTGCGTAGAAAAAGATATCGACGTTGCCGCAGAATCTCTGAAAGTCGCTGAGGCTTTCCGTATTCATACGTTTATCGCCACCTCGCCGATGCACATCGCGACGAAATTACGCAGTACGCTGGATGAGGTCATTGAGCGCGCGGTCTACATGGTTAAGCGTGCGCGTAATTATACCGATGACGTGGAGTTCTCCTGCGAAGATGCAGGCCGTACCCCTATCGCCGATTTGGCTCGCGTGGTTGAAGCTGCCATTAACGCGGGAGCCAAAACCATTAACATCCCCGATACCGTCGGTTACACCATGCCTTTCGAATTTGGAGCAATCATTTCTGGCCTGTATGAACGCGTACCAAATATCGATAAAGCCATCATCTCCGTACACACCCATGATGATTTAGGTTTGGGCGTAGGCAACGCACTGGCAGCCGTTCACGCCGGAGCGCGTCAGGTGGAAGGCGCGATGAACGGTATCGGCGAACGTGCCGGTAACTGCTCACTGGAAGAAGTGATCATGGCGATCAAGGTGCGTAAAGATATCCTGAATGTACAGACCCGCATCAATCACCAGGAGATCTGGCGCACCAGTCAATTAGTCAGCCAAATCTGCAACATGCCTATTCCTGCTAACAAAGCCATTGTCGGTAGCGGCGCCTTTGCCCACTCTTCCGGCATCCATCAGGACGGTGTACTGAAAAATCGTGAAAACTACGAAATCATGACGCCTGAATCCATCGGCCTGAACCAGGTACAGCTGAACCTGACCTCCCGTTCCGGACGTGCCGCGGTGAAACACCGTATGGACGAGATGGGATATAAAGAAAATGAATACAGCCTGGACAACCTGTACGACGCATTCCTGAAACTGGCGGACAAAAAAGGTCAGGTATTTGATTACGACCTGGAAGCGCTGGCCTTCATTAATAAACAGCAGGAAGAACCGGAGCATTTCCGTCTGGATTACTTCAGCGTGCAGTCCGGCTCAAACGACATCGCCACCGCCTCCGTCAAGCTGGGCTGTGGTGAAGAAGTCAAAGCCGAAGCGGCGAACGGTAACGGTCCGGTCGATGCCATTTATCAGGCAATCAACCGTGTAACTGAGTACAACGTCGAACTGGTGAAATACAGCCTGACCGCCAAAGGGCACGGTAAAGATGCGCTGGGTCAGGTGGATATCGTTGCCAACTATAATGGTCGTCGTTTCCACGGCGTCGGTCTGGCGACAGATATCGTCGAATCTTCCGCTAAAGCAATGGTTCATGTGCTGAACAACATCTGGCGCGCCGAAGAAGTAGAAAAAGAATTGCAACGCAAAGCTCAGAACAACGAGAACAACAAGGAAACCGTGTGATGTCGAAGAATTATCATATTGCTGTTTTGCCGGGTGACGGTATTGGCCCGGAAGTGATGGCGCAAGCCCTGAAGGTACTGGACGCAATCCGTAACCGCTTTAACATGCGCATTACCACCAGCCACTACGACGTGGGTGGTGCCGCTATCGATAACCACGGTCAGCCGCTGCCGCCTGCAACGGTTGAAGGCTGTGAACAAGCTGACGCCATTCTGTTTGGCTCAGTTGGCGGTCCGAAATGGGAGAACCTGCCGCCAAACCAGCAGCCAGAGCGTGGCGCGCTGCTGCCATTGCGTAAGCACTTCAAATTATTCAGCAATCTGCGCCCGGCTAAACTCTATCAGGGTCTGGAAGCGTTTTGTCCTCTGCGCGCAGATATTGCCGCGAACGGTTTTGACATCCTGTGCGTACGCGAACTGACTGGCGGAATTTACTTCGGTCAACCAAAAGGCCGCGAAGGCAGCGGACAACATGAAAAAGCCTTTGATACCGAGGTTTATCACCGTTTCGAGATCGAACGTATTGCGCGTATCGCGTTTGAATCCGCCCGTAAACGTCGCCGTAAAGTCACGTCGATTGATAAAGCTAACGTACTGCAAACATCGATTCTGTGGCGCGAAATCGTCAATGAAATTGCTAATGAATACCCAGACGTTGAACTGGCGCATATGTACATCGACAACGCGACGATGCAATTGATCAAAGATCCTTCCCAGTTCGACGTGTTGCTGTGCTCTAACCTGTTTGGCGACATTCTGTCTGACGAGTGCGCCATGATCACCGGTTCTATGGGCATGTTACCGTCCGCCAGCCTGAATGATCAGGGCTTCGGTTTGTACGAGCCTGCTGGCGGATCCGCCCCGGACATCGCCGGGAAAAACATTGCCAACCCTATCGCCCAGATCCTGTCGCTGGCGCTGCTGCTGCGCTATAGCCTGGATGCCAATGATGCGGCAACCGCAATTGAGAGCGCCATCAACCGCGCATTAGAAGAAGGCATTCGCACCGGTGACTTAGCCCGTGGCGCTGCCGCAGTCGGTACCGATGAAATGGGCGACATCATTGCCCGTTACGTCGCAGAAGGGGTGTAATCATGGCCAAAACGTTATACGAAAAATTGTTTGATGCGCACGTCGTCTTTGAAGCGCAAAACGAAACCCCGCTGTTGTACATCGACAGACATCTGGTGCATGAAGTGACCTCTCCGCAAGCGTTTGATGGCCTGCGCGCGCATGGCCGTCAGGTACGCCAGCCGGGTAAAACCTTTGCCACCATGGATCACAACGTCTCTACCCAGACCAAAGACATCAACGCGTCTGGTGAGATGGCACGCATCCAGATGCAGGAGCTGATTAAGAACTGTAACGAATTTGGTGTCGAGCTGTATGACCTGAACCATCCGTATCAGGGTATCGTTCACGTGATGGGGCCAGAACAAGGCGTGACGTTGCCGGGTATGACCATCGTCTGCGGCGATTCCCACACCGCTACACACGGCGCGTTCGGCGCGCTGGCGTTTGGCATTGGCACCTCTGAAGTTGAACACGTTTTGGCGACGCAGACCCTGAAACAGGGGCGCGCCAAAACCATGAAGATTGAAGTCAACGGTAAAGCAGCCCCTGGCATTACCGCCAAAGATATTGTGCTGGCGATTATCGGTAAAACCGGTAGTGCAGGCGGTACCGGACACGTAGTTGAGTTTTGTGGCGAAGCCATCCGCGCGCTGAGCATGGAAGGCCGCATGACCCTGTGCAATATGGCCATTGAAATGGGTGCCAAAGCGGGCCTGATCGCACCGGATGAAACCACCTTTAACTATGTGCAAGGGCGTTTACACGCACCGAAGGGCGAAGATTTTACCCACGCGGTTGAGTACTGGAAAACGCTGAAAACCGACGACAACGCCACCTTTGATACCGTCGTCACCCTGCAGGCAGAAGAGATCGCGCCACAGGTCACCTGGGGAACGAATCCGGGTCAGGTCATCTCGGTGAACGATAATATTCCCGACCCGGCGTCATTTGCCGATCCGGTAGAACGCGCATCGGCTGAGAAAGCGTTGGCTTACATGGGGCTGAAGCCAGGTATTCCGTTAACGGAAGTGGCTATCGATAAAGTGTTCATCGGTTCCTGCACCAACTCGCGTATTGAAGATTTACGCGCTGCGGCAGAAATCGCCAAAGGACGTAAAGTTGCGCCAGGCGTACAGGCACTGGTGGTGCCGGGCTCTGGTCCGGTGAAAGCGCAGGCGGAAGCAGAAGGTCTGGACAAGATCTTTATCGAAGCAGGATTCGAATGGCGTTTACCAGGCTGTTCCATGTGTCTGGCCATGAACAATGACCGCCTGAATCCGGGCGAGCGCTGCGCCTCCACCAGCAACCGTAATTTTGAAGGCCGTCAGGGCCGCGGTGGCCGCACGCATTTAGTCAGCCCGGCCATGGCCGCCGCTGCCGCCGTTACCGGTCATTTTGCCGACATTCGCAGCATCAAATAAGGAAACTACCATGGCAGAGAAATTTACCCAACATACCGGCCTGGTTGTCCCACTGGATGCCGCCAACGTTGATACCGACGCAATCATTCCCAAACAGTTTTTGCAGAAGGTTACGCGCACCGGTTTTGGCGCTCATCTGTTCAACGACTGGCGTTTTCTGGACGAAAAAGGGCAACAGCCAAATCCTGAGTTCGTTTTGAACTTCCCGGAATATAAAGGGGCATCAATTCTGCTGGCGCGCGAAAACTTCGGTTGCGGTTCGTCACGCGAACATGCGCCGTGGGCGTTGACCGATTACGGTTTTAAAGTGGTGATTGCCCCAAGCTTCGCCGACATCTTCTACGGCAACAGTTTCAATAACCAACTGCTGCCGGTGACTCTGAGCGACGCGCAAGTAGATGAAATGTTTACCCTGGTGAAAGCCAATCCGGGCATTAAATTTGAAGTGGATCTGGAAGCGCAGGTGGTGAAAGCAGGCGATAAGTCCTACAGCTTTAAAATCGACGACTTCCGCCGCCACTGCATGCTGAACGGTCTGGACAGCATCGGGCTGACGCTGCAGCATGAAGCGGCCATCACCGAATACGAAGACAAGCAGCCAGCGTTTATGCAGTAATCTCTCCCGCTGGTCACCGCACGGTGGCCAGCCTCTACTCTTCGCCTACAGCGTATCGCCGTAATAGATTTGGTAACCGAGGTTAACGCTGCCCGGCGCATCTTTACCGTTCAAACGCTTAATCAGAATATCTGCCGCCGTTTTGCCAATCTCATAGCGTGGTGTAATCACGCTGGCGATTTTTTGCAGCCGCGCGCGGCCAATTTCCAGCCCGTGGAAACCGGCAATCGCCATTTTTCCCGGCACATCGTACTGCTGTGCCTGACACTCCAGCAGCACGCCAACCGCCAGGTCATCGTTGGTACAGAAAATAGCGTCAATATCCGGCTTTTCCGCCATCGCCTGCTGAAACATCTTGCGGCCCAGCGCCACCGACGAAATCGTTTTTGGCGCAAGGTGGTACGCTTCCAGCCCCTGCGCTGCCAGCGCTTTCCCGGTACCGCGAAAACGGCTAAGGTCGCGGGGGTCGTCCATCGAGCCAAAGAAAGCAATGCTGCGTTTGCCGCTGTCGATAAAAGCCTGCGTCATTTCAAACGCGGCTTTTTCGTTATCAAACCCAACCTGAATATCAAGATACTGGCCGCTAATATCCATCAGTTCCGCCACCGGTACGCCGCTGGCGCGCACGTACTGGATCATCCGCTCGGTATGCAGCTTTCCCGTGAGGATCAGGCCGTCGATATTGTAAGAGAGCAGATTCAGCACCTCGCGTTCTTCACGCTCGGCGTCATATTCGTAGTTGGCGATCAACGTCTGGTACTGGCAAGCCGAGGTGACGGATTCAATTCCCGCCAGCACGTCGGCAAAAATCTGGTTACGAAAAGAAGGGATCAACACGCCGATGGTTTTACTGCGCGCATTGAGCAATATTTCCGGCGCGCGGTTAGGAATGTAGTTGTTCTCTTCCATCACTTTCGAAATCAATTCACGGCTGCGTTGCGACACCTGATTCGGGTCACGCAGATAACGGCTGACCGTCATCTTATTCAGACCGGCCAGATTAGCGATATCCTGTAATGTCATCCGATTGTTTTTCATGAGGTTCTCTACGACCAACATCCCATTATGCTCGCAGAGAACCTTATCACAGCCGGTTAGCGACTGCACTCCTCGCTCAACCTTAACGCGTTACCACCTCAGCCGACGACGACGTGGTTTCATTTTGCGCACGAACGCAGTACATCAGCACCACCGATGACAGCAGAGCAATCGCCATGAAGGTGTAGGAGACGCCCGGCCCGCCGGTCACGCCGTTGAGGTAACCCACCAGCCATGCGCCGAGGAATGCCCCTAACGCGCCAAAACTGTTGATCATTCCCATCGACACGCCGGAGACGTTGCGCGGCAGCAGTTCGGGGATCAGCGCGAAGAACGGTCCGTAAGGCGCATACATACAGGCAGCGGCAACGACCAGCAGCGCGTAAGAGAGCCAGAAGGACTGGTTGCCCAACAGCCACGAGGCAAAGAACGCGATGGCGGCAATCAGCAGCAGCGGCCAGATAAACAGCTTACGGTTCTGGTATTTATCGGATAGCCAGGAAACCGTCAGCATCAGGCAGATCGCCGCCAGATACGGCACTGCCGCCAGCCAGCCCACCGCCACAATATCCATCTGCGCCGCGTTTTTCAGAATCGACGGCATCCACATCATGAAGCCATACACCCCGATGCTCCACAGCGCATGCACCGCGCAAAGCATAATGACGCTGCGTGAACGCATCGCTTCACCGTAGTTGCGCATCGGTTTGATGTCCCGCTGCTCGCGGTCCATCGCCTGCTGTAACGCCTGCTTCTCCTGCTCGCTCAACCAACCCGCATCCGCCGGTTTATCGCGCACCAGAATCACCCAGCAGAATGCCCAAATGACCGCAGGAATACCTTCAATGATAAACATTTCGCGCCAGCCCCAGGCTTCAATCAGGTAGCCAGAGACAATCGACATCCACAGCACTGTGACCGGGTTACCGAGTATTAAAAAGGTGTTGGCGCGCGAGCGTTCAGTTTTGGTAAACCAGTTGCTGATATAAATCAGCATCGCGGGCATCACCGCCGCTTCGACGATGCCGAGAATAAAGCGGATCGCCATCAGCATCGGGATATTGCTGACAAAGCCGGTCGCCGCGGCACAAAGCCCCCAGAGGATCAGGCTGTAGAAAATCATTTTGCGCACGCTATGCTTGACGGCGTACATCGCGCCCGGCACCTGGAAGAAGAAGTAGCCCAGGAAGAACAACGCGCCAATTAACGATGCGGTTCCCTGAGTAATCCCTAAATCGTGTTCGATACCAGCGGCAGCGGCAAAGCCGTAATTCGCGCGATCAAGGTAGGCTAAGCTGTAGGTAATAAAAATAATCGGCATTAAATACCACCAGCGGCGCGCCGGCAGTTTTGCGAGCATATTCATACTCACTCCTCGGATTATCATTAAAGGATGAGGTCGCTTCCCGCGGCCTCGTTAGCGATCAAACCGCGGCCAGCATGCCGCCGTCCACAAACAGAAGATGCCCATTCACAAAGTCAGAGGCCGGTGCAGCAAGATAAACCGCCGCGCCGATCAACTCTTCCGGGTTACCCCAGCGAGCGGCGGGCGTGCGCTGGAACAGCCAGGCGGAGAATGCTTCATCGTTGACCAGCGCGGTAGTCATGTCGGTAGCGAAATAGCCGGGAGCAATGCCGTTGACCTGAATATTGTATTCCGCCAGTTCCACGCACATGCCACGGGTTAACATTTTGACCGCGCCTTTTGACGCCGCGTAGGGGGTAATGGTTTTACGTCCTAATTCGCTTTGCATTGAGCAGATATTAATAATCTTCCCGCGGCGGCGTTGCACCATGTAGCGGGAAACCTGCTGCGATACCAGAAAGACCGATTTCTGGTTTACATCAATCACTTTGTCCCATTCAGCCTCCGGGAATTCGGTGAAGGGATAACGACGCTGAATTCCGGCGTTGTTAATTAAAATATCAATGGCCCCAACTTCCTTTTCAATTTGCGCGATGGCGCACGCCACCTCTTCCCCGTTGGTAACATCAAATCCATAGCCAACAGCGCGATAGCCTTCGGCCACCAGTTTGTCCGCCGCCACCTGAGCACGCAGTTGGGTAATGTCGTTAATAACAATCTCAGCACCGTGCGCCGCCAGACCGCTGGCCAGCAGGTTACCAATGCCCTGAGCGGAACCGGTAATCAGCGCGCGTTTACCTGTCAGGTCGAATAGGTTTTTCATAAAAAACTCCTTTTTTGATAACTGTTACGCGTAACTGTATACGCGTAACAGTAGAAAAAAGAAGATCCAGGAAGAGGAAAATGATCGTTATGTGATCAACGTTACATTTACGTGCAAGATAAAAAAAGAGGGATAGGCCTGATAAGCGTAACGCGTTCAGGCCGTAGGGACAGGTTGCCTGATGGCGGCGTAAACGCCTTATCCGGCCTACAAAAACGACAAAAACTAATGCAAAATATCGCCAGTCCGGGCACTGCGACGCCAGGACTGCGCCGGACTAAACGTCCTTCACCCGCCCGGTCATCCACAGCGTAACCACCGCAATCACCGCAATCACCCAATAGACGGCATAGTGACCGTAGCTTTGCGCAACTGCCCCCTGAATCACCCCTGCCAGAATGACTCCCGTTGAAATACTGTTGGTAAATAATGTGGTCGCTGACCCCGCACGTCCGGGCATCAGATCCTGAAACCACAGCATGCCTATCCCGGCGATAATACCGATAAATACCGCGTTAAACAGTTGCAGCACCAGCAGCGCCGTACGGCTGTGAAAGAAGATCAAACCAATATAAAACAGCACGCCTGCCGCTACGGCCGCGATCATCATTCGCCGTTTACCAAAGCGCTTCACGTAATAACCTGCCAGAATCATCGCCGGAATTTCCAGCCCAGCCGCCGTCCCCATCAGGATCCCGGCCAGCTTGTCCGGCAAGCCCAGTTCAAGACTTATCCACAGTGGCATATCAATGATGTACATGGTGTTGCAGGTCCACATCAGCGTGGAGGCAATAAACAACATACGCACATTTTTGTCCTGCCAACCGCCGGTCTGTTCCAGCGGCACGTCTACAGGCTGATCCACCCGCGCGACAGACGGCAGTATCAGCGCAATCAGCACCAGGCTAATGGCAAAAATACCTGCGGCAATGGAAAACATCGCCGTAAAGCCGTAATTCAGCGCCAGCATGAATGCCAGTGGCGGTCCTATCACCCAGGCCAACGAAAGCTGCGCACGCATCACCGAGCTAAACATCACCACTTCACGCGCGGAGTTATCAGCATATTCTCGCGCCAGCGCAAACAGCTGCGGCATGGCGGTGTTCGCCAGCGAGGCCAGCAGCACACCGCAGGTGATCAGCGTGAGATAGTGGCGATTAAAGGCAAACAGCAGCGCATTGCCAATCGCCATCAGGCAGCAAAACATGATCAGCTTGCGCCGATCGCCCTGGCTGTCGGATCGTTTCGCCAGGCCAAGGCTGACGACGATCCCGACAATCGCATTGACGGTGTAAAACAGCCCGACCCAAAATGGCTGCGCCCCGACTTCACGGCTCAGGAACAGACTCAGAGTGGGTGCCTGCAATGCCCCCGCCACACCCATCATAAAAGCGACCAGCATAAATGCCGCGTAAACGCCGTTGAGGCGCCGTCCCATGGTCATAATCCAGAGCATATCTTTCCTTTTAAGCGCAGCTGAAACGAAAAAAGCCAGCAGATAATACCTGCTGGCGGGTGAACGAGGCTGTATCCTGCCATTATATCTGGCATCGACGCTGGGTAAAAAACGCATAATCCAGGCGGAGGGCGCTGGGTATAGAAATCTATTCCCAAGCCTGACAACGCAGAGTATGCGTTTTTTACACGCGTCCCGGAGGGCTGGGGCCATTTTTTCACATAGCTGTGTTGCTCACACCTTATTTGGTTCACCAAATTTCACTGTTCGCGCCTTGCCATGTGAAAAAATAGCCACCAGCGATGCTCAGATATAATGGCAGGATACAGCCTGCACCAATACTCAGTCACACATGATGTCTGCAATTTCCAATTCAGGAGTCAGATGTCATCTCCCACTGCATCAGCTCTTCGAGCATCTTTAAGCGCTGCGGTGCGCTCAGGCAAGCCAACCAGGACGATTTTTCCGTCGTGGTAAAGTACTTCAACCAGAACTGACGCATAGATGACCCCTTCGTTGTCTCATCGCTTCATCGGAATCTATTATTGGCTTAATATAGGGATTATAAAATTGCTGAGTTTTCCGCAGGAGTTCCCCTTTTATGTCTTCTGGTCGTTTGCAACAACAGTTCATCCGTCTGTGGCAATGCTGTGACGGCAAAACGCAAGACACGACGCTCAACGAGCTGGCGGATCTGCTGAGCTGCTCGCGCCGCCATATGCGTACGCTGCTTAATACCATGCAAGATCGCGGCTGGTTAACGTGGGAAGCTGAAGTTGGACGAGGTAAACGCTCGCGCCTGACATTCCTCTATACCGGGCTGGCGCTCCAGCAGCAGCGCGCGGAAGACCTACTGGAACAGGATCGCATCGATCAACTAGTGCAACTGGTCGGTGATAAAACGGCCGTACGGCAAATGCTGGTCTCCCATCTGGGTCGCAGCTTTCGCCAGGGTCGGCATATCATGCGCGTTCTCTATTATCGCCCCATGCACAACCTGCTCCCCGGCACGGCATTACGCCGCTCCGAAACCCATATCGCCCGGCAAATCTTCAGCGCCTTAATTCGGGTAAATGAGGAAAATGGGGAACTGGAAGCGGACATTGCCCATCACTGGCAGCAAATTTCACCTTTACACTGGCGATTCTTCCTGCGTCCGGGGATCCATTTTCATCATGGCCGCGAGCTGGAAATGGCAGATGTTATCGCCTCACTGATGCGCATTAACAGCCTGCCGCTGTACTCACACATCACGCAGATCGTCTCTCCCACGGCCTGGACGCTGGATATCCATCTGGCCCAGCCAGACCGCTGGCTTCCCTGGCTATTGGGGCAGGTCCCCGCCATGATCCTGCCGCGAGAATGGGAAACGCTAAACAACTTCTCCAGTCACCCGATTGGTACCGGTCCGTATGCGGTAATACGAAACACCAATAACCAACTGAAAATTCATGCATTTGATGATTACTTTGGCTACCGGGCCCTGATCGACGAAGTTAACGTTTGGGTATTACCCGACATCGGAGAAGAACCTGGCGGCGGGTTGACGCTAAAAGGTCCCACAGAGGATGAAAAGGCGATCGAAAGCCGCCTCGAAGAAGGTTGCTACTACCTGCTGTTTGATGCGCGTAGCCACCGTGGAGCTAACCAGGAGGTCCGCGAATGGGTAAGCCGCATTCTCTCGCCAACGAATTTAATCTGCCACGCCGACGAACAGTACCAGCGACTGTGGTTTCCCGCGTATGGTTTACTCCCCCGCTGGCATCACGCAAAACCCGGCCATGGTGAAAAACCCGCCGGGCTGGAAACGCTGACAATCACTTACTATCGCGATCACATCGAACACCGGATTATCGCGCAGATCATGAAGACATTGCTCGCGCAACATCAGGTGCAGTTGAATATTCAGGAGATCGACTACGATCAATGGCATGCAGGTGAAATCGTCAGCGATATCTGGCTCAACAGCGCCAACTTTACCCTACCGCTCGACTTCTCACTGTTCGCCCATTTATGCGAAGTCCCGTTGCTGCAAAACTGTATCTCGCGGGACTGGGAAAACGATGCGGCTCGCTGGCGAACGGGCGAAATGAGCCTGGCAGCATGGTGCCAACAGCTGCTCGCCACAAAGGCCATTGTGCCATTAATCCACCACTGGCTGATCATTCAGGGACAGCGCAGTATGCGCGGGCTGCGCATGAATACCCTCGGCTGGTTTGATTTTAAATCGGCGTGGTTTGCTCCGCCGGATCCTTAATTGCTGCTAAGCAACAAAATCATTACACTAACGCCGTTCTCAACGGGGTGCTAAATAAAAACATACACAAAATCATTCGATCTGCGTATGGGCTGAGAGATACCCGTCGAACCTGATCCGGATAATGCCGGCGAAGGGATTTGAGGCTTATCTCAAGTCCTTTGCCACCCAACTCTTGAGGTGCAAAGTGTTTAAAAAATGTCTTCCGCTTTTACTGCTGTGTGCAGCGCCTGTCTTCGCCAAACCTGTACTGACCGTCTATACCTACGACTCGTTCGCAGCTGACTGGGGCCCGGGCCCAACAATCAAAAAAGCCTTTGAAGCTGACTGCAATTGCGAGTTGAAACTGGTCGCGCTGGAAGATGGCGTCTCGCTGCTAAACCGCCTGCGCATGGAAGGAAAAAACAGCAAAGCCGACGTCGTGCTGGGTCTGGATAACAACCTTCTGGAAGCCGCCACACAAACCAAACTGTTTGCCAAAAGTGGTGTAACCAACGACACCGTTAACGTACCCGGCGGCTGGAAAAACGATACCTTCGTGCCGTTTGACTACGGTTATTTCGCCTTCGTTTATGATAAGAACAAGCTGAAGAATCCGCCCAAAAGCCTGAAAGAACTGGTAGAGAGCGACCAAAAATGGCGCGTCATTTATCAGGATCCACGCACCAGCACGCCAGGTCTGGGTCTGCTGCTATGGATGCAGAAAGTCTATGGTGATAAAGCGCCAGAGGCGTGGCAGAAACTGGCAGCCAAAACCGTCACCGTCACCAAGGGCTGGAGCGAAGCCTACGGCCTGTTCCTGAAAGGTGAAAGCGATCTGGTGCTCAGCTACACCACCTCTCCGGCCTATCACATCATCGCCGAGAAAAAAGACAACTACGCCGCCGCTAATTTTAGTGAAGGCCACTATTTGCAGGTGGAAGTCGCCGCCCGCACCGCGGCCAGAAAGCAGCCGGAACTGGCCGAGAAATTCCTGAAGTTCATGGTGTCTCCGGCATTCCAGAATGCGATTCCGACCGGCAACTGGATGTATCCCGTGACGCAAGTCGCCCTGCCGTCAGGATTCGAGCAACTGAATAAACCGACCACCGCGCTGGAATTTACGCCGCAGCAGGTTGCGACTCAACGTCAGGCATGGATTAGCGAATGGCAACGCTCCGTCAGCCGTTAATCCCCGGCTGGCTGGTTCCAGGGCTTACCGCCGCCACGCTGATGGTGGCCGTTGCCCTGGCCGCGTTTCTGGCACTGTGGTTTAACGCCCCGCAGGGAGAGTGGTTCTCGCTGTGGCAAGATGATTACCTGTGGCACGTGGTGCGCTTTTCTTTCTGGCAGGCTTTTCTATCCGCTGTGCTGTCGGTTGTCCCGGCGATTTTCCTTGCCAGAGCGCTCTATCGTCGCCGTTTTCCAGGACGTCTGGCGCTGCTGCGCCTGTGCGCCATGACGTTAATCCTGCCGGTGCTGGTCGCGGTATTCGGTATTCTTAGCGTCTACGGTCGCCAGGGTTGGTTGGCCTCACTCTGGCATACATTCGGGCTGGAGTGGACGTTTTCGCCATACGGTTTACAGGGCATTCTGCTGGCGCATGTCTTTTTCAATCTGCCGATGGCCAGCCGCCTGCTGTTACAATCGCTGGAGAGTATTCCCGGCGAACAGCGGCAGTTAGCCGCTCAGTTGGGTATGCGTGGCTGGCATTTCTTCCGTTTTGTTGAATGGCCGTGGCTGCGTCGTCAGATCCTGCCCGTCGCAGCACTCATCTTTATGCTGTGCTTCGCCAGCTTCGCCACCGTTCTGTCGCTGGGCGGCGGGCCACAGGCTACGACCATCGAGCTGGCTATCTATCAGGCGCTGAATTTTGATTACGATCCTGCCCGCGCAGCCATGCTGGCGTTGATCCAGATGGTTTGTTGTTTGGCGCTGGTGCTCCTCAGTCAACGTCTGAGCCGCGCAATTGCTCCCGGTGCGACCCTGGTACAAGGCTGGCGCGATCCTGACGATCGCCTGCACAGCCGACTGACTGACGCAATCCTGATTATTCTGGCCCTGTTGCTGTTGCTGCCACCGCTGCTGGCGGTGATTGTCGATGGCTTAAACCGCCATATTCTGGATGTACTGATGCAGCCAGTGCTATGGCAGGCGCTGGGAACCTCGCTGCGCATCGCATTAGCAGCAGGAGCGTTATGCGTCATACTCACCATGATGCTGTTATGGAGCAGTCGTGAACTTCGTGCACGACAGCAGGTGCTGGCAGGTCAGATGCTGGAACTGAGCGGCATGATGATCCTCGCCATGCCGGGTATCGTGCTGGCAACCGGCTTCTTTCTGCTGCTCAATAACACTATTGGGCTTCCCGAATCTGCCGACGGCATTGTCATTTTTACCAATGCGCTGATGGCGATCCCTTATGCATTGAAGGTGCTGGAAAACCCAATGCGTGACGTCACTGCGCGCTATAGTATGTTGTGCCAGTCGTTGGGCATTGAGGGATGGTCGCGCCTGAAAGTGGTTGAACTGCGCGCCCTGAAGCGCCCGCTGGCACAGGCGATGGCGTTTGCCTGCGTGCTGTCGATTGGCGATTTTGGCGTAGTGGCGTTATTTGGTAATGAAGATTTCCGCACCCTGCCGTTTTATTTATATCAGCAGATTGGCTCTTATCGCAGTCAGGATGGCGCAGTTACGGCGTTATTACTGCTGATCCTGTGCTTTACGCTGTTTACCGTTATTGAGAAATTGCCGGGTCGAAATGTTAAAACTGATTGATATCACATGGCTTTATCACCATCTGCCCATGCGCTTTACGCTGTCGGTCGCGCACGGTGAGCAGATAGCGATACTCGGGCCCAGCGGGGCCGGGAAAAGTACGCTGCTGAATCTGATTGCCGGCTTTCTCACGCCTGCCAGCGGTAACATGGTGATTGACGGTGAAGATCACACCACGACACCACCCTCGCGCCGTCCTGTTTCTATGCTGTTTCAGGAAAACAACCTGTTCAGCCATCTGAGCGTACAGCAAAACATCGGCCTGGGCCTGAATCCTGGATTGAAGCTTAACGCATCGCAGCGGGAGAAAATACTCCACATCGCCCAGCAAATGGGGATCGACTCTCTGCTGGAACGCCTCCCCGGTGAGCTTTCCGGCGGGCAGCGGCAGCGCGTGGCGCTGGCGCGTTGTCTGGTGCGGGAACAACCTATTTTACTGCTTGATGAACCGTTCTCTGCACTTGATCCCGCGCTGCGCCAGGAGATGCTAACGCTGGTGGCCGAAGTCTGTCGCGAGAAGCAGCTGACGTTACTGATGGTTTCCCACAGCGTAGAAGATGCGGCGCGAATTGCGCCCCGCTCGATTGTGGTCGCCGACGGGCGCATCGCCTGGCAGGGCGATACGGACGATCTGTTAAGCGGCAACGCTAGCGCCTCGGCGCTATTGGGCATTAAAGCATAATGCGTTGCCGGATGACGGCGTGAACGCCTTATCCGGCCTAGATAGTGTGCGACCTGTAGGCCGGATAAGGCGAAGCCGCCATCCGGCAAAGGAATCGTCAGTAACCCACCACTTTGCGCAGAATATCGATATACACCGGCATCAGCGGATGGCGCAGTAACGCCACCAGAGCGACCACGCCGATCCCGAGCGTCAACGGTGCCAGATACAGCAAACGGCTGCGGGGGAAATACGCCGTTAAGCGATCGACAGCCGCTTTGCCACTGCGCCATAGCCGCCAGCAAAACCAGCCGCCCACCCAGAGCAACACCGCCGTCGCCAGCAGCAACCATTTGAAATCCCCGCTCTGCATATCAGAAGGAATATCAATTGCCGCTCCCGCCAGGATCCCCGGCAGGAAGTAGAACGGTGGCCACAGCACGCAGCCGATAATATTCGGGACGATAAATTTAGCGACAGGCAGATCCAGCATGCCTGCTACCATCGGCACCAGCGGACGCGTCGGTCCGACAAAACGCCCCACCAGAATAGTAAACATGCTGTGCTGATGCAGGGCGTGCTCGGTTTTATCCAGCAACGCCTTGTTCTTTTTCATGAACGACCAACGGTGCAATGGCTTTTTAAAGCGCCAGCCCAGCCAAAAAGAGATCCAGTCCCCCAATAAGCAACCTATAATGCCCGCAAGCCAGGCATGCCAGAAGTTCAGTTCGCCGCTGCCAATCAGCGCACCCAGCCCCGCCATCATCACGGTCCCGGGTAGAATCAGGCCAACCAGCGCCAGCGACTCCAAAAAAGCCACCAGAAGTACGGCGATCAGAGAGTACAGGGCGGACTGGAGAATAAAGTGTTCCAGCAATGCTTGCATAATGTGTCCGTCAAATTTACGAAGCAGGGATTTTGATAACCCCTCTCAACTTCGTCAAGCCATCAATTGTCTGAATAGATTGCGAGTTATGACAACTTTCAGGATACATCATTCACTTTTTATTCACATCCGGCGCGAAACTCGCTCGGACTGGCGCCGGTACATTTTTTGAAAACACGAGAGAAATAGAGCTGGTCGTCAAAGCCAACATTGCGACCTACGGTGGCAATGGGCATACGTGTGGTGCTCAGTAATAGCTTCGCCTGGCTGATGCGCTGGTCCTCGCGCCAGCTTAATACGCTGATACCTAACTGCTGACGGAACAGATGCGACAAACGGGAAGGCGACAGGCAGACGTGCTGCGCGACGCTGGCGATATCAAAATTGCTGTCCGCCAAGTGATCGCTGATGTACTGGCAGGCATCGCGGACGCGGTTGTCCATGGGCGGGTGTAGCGATTCATTGATGGCTTCCATACGTCGGAGCAATAATTGTTCCAGTAAATTAATCGCCAGCAGTTCGGAATAACGACCTTCTCCCTGCCCGGCGTTAATTATCTGCCCAAACAGCTCGTTAAAATGCGGCTGATGCGCTTCATCCGGGCGGAAAAAACCGGTCTGGGCAAAAATGGCTGGCCAGGTCAGCCACTCCTGCCAGTAGGCGCGCGGGCGAAAGTAAACCCACTGGTGATACCACTCGCTGGCGTCAGGGTGGCGTCCGTAGTGGTGAATTTCTCCAGGTGGAAACAACAGAATATCGCCAGGCCGGCAGACAAACTGCTTGCCCTGATTATTGATAACCCCTTCGCCACGGATGGTGAGATTGAGGATATAACCCTTCATACCCAGCGGCCTGTCGATAAAAAAATCCAGGTATCCGTTCGCCTCAATGGGGGTTAATCCGGCCACCAAATGCGCGTTAAACGAATAACCTGGCAACAGGGGATCGTTTTGCGTTTCAGCCATAATTTCAATACTCCCTATGTCTTGCCAAGAAACAATTTGTCCATATTACGCCAGACATCATCGCTGTCGCCCCTGCGGGCCGCTGTATTTGCGGTAATGGACCACCAATCCCGCTTGTGAAAAGCTCTTTGTAAAAAACATGTACTACGCCAACGTCAAAATCGGCTAACAAAAGTGTCTATAACTACGGCAGGAATGTCCACATTGATTATTTGCACAGCGTCACACTTTGTGATGCCACAGCATTTTAATCCATAAGATTAGCGGATCCTGCCTGACGGTTTTTATCGCTACTCACTACTGTTTATCCATACCCGTATTTTTGGATGGAGTAAGACGATGGCGATTGCAATTGGCCTCGATTTTGGTAGTGATTCAGTACGCGCTTTGGCGGTGGAATGTGCCACCGGCGAAGAGATCGCCACCAGCGTTGAGTGGTATCCACGTTGGCAAGAAGGGCAGTATTGCGATGGCCCAAACAACCAGTTTCGCCATCATCCGCGCGACTACATTGAATCCATGGAAGCGGCGCTGAAAACCGTATTGGCCGAACTGAGCGCTGAACAGCGCGCGGAAGTGGTCGGGATCGGCGTTGACAGTACCGGCTCAACCCCGGCGCCCATCGATGCAGACGGTAACGTACTGGCACTGCGTCCGGAGTTCGCGGAAAACCCGAATGCAATGTTTGTCCTGTGGAAAGATCACACCTCAGTAGAAGAAGCCGAAGAAATCACCCGCCTGTGCCACACACCGGGCAAGATCGATTACTCCCGCTATATCGGCGGCATTTATTCCAGCGAATGGTTCTGGGCCAAAATCCTGCATGTAACTCGTCAGGACCATGCGGTAGCCGAAGCTGCGGTCTCGTGGATTGAGCTATGCGATTGGGTTCCGGCCCTGCTCTCCAACACCGTACGCCCACAGGATATTCGTCGCGGTCGCTGCAGCGCCGGACATAAATCCCTGTGGCATGAAAGCTGGGGTGGTCTGCCGCCAGC
This sequence comes from Citrobacter sp. Cf116, assembly GCF_030336505.1. Taxonomy (NCBI): domain Bacteria; kingdom Pseudomonadati; phylum Pseudomonadota; class Gammaproteobacteria; order Enterobacterales; family Enterobacteriaceae; genus Citrobacter; species Citrobacter sp. Cf116. Next base: position 160,519 of record NZ_JAOWEQ010000041.1, read on the forward strand.
CAGTTTCTTTGACGAACTCGACCCCATCCTCAACCGCCATCTGCAATACCCAATGTTTACCAATACCTTCACCGCGGATCTGCCGGTTGGCACCCTGTGCGCCGAGTGGGCACAGCGCCTGGGGCTACCGGAAAGCGTGGTGATTGCAGGCGGTGCTTTTGACTGCCATATGGGCGCGGTTGGCGCAGGCGCACAGCCTAACACGCTGGTGAAAGTCATCGGCACGTCGACCTGCGACATTCTGATTGCCGACAAGCACAGCGTCGGCGAACGCGCGGTGAAAGGCATATGCGGCCAGGTTGATGGCAGCGTAGTACCTGATTTTATTGGCCTCGAAGCTGGCCAGTCTGCATTCGGTGATATCTATGCCTGGTTTAGCCGCGTGCTGAGCTGGCCTCTGGAACAGCTTGCCGCACAGCATCCGGAACTGCAGTCCCAGATTAAAGCCAGTCAAAAACAGCTGCTGCCTGCACTCACTGAAGCATGGGCGAAAAATCCATCACTGGAGCATCTCCCGGTGGTGCTCGACTGGTTCAACGGTCGCCGTACGCCCAATGCCAACCAGCGCTTGAAAGGGGTAATTACCGATCTGAACCTGGCAACTGACGCGCCAGCGCTGTTCGGTGGGCTGATTGCCGCCACGGCCTTTGGCGCACGCGCCATTATGGAATGCTTCACCGAACAAGGCATTGCGGTTAACAACGTAATGGCGCTTGGCGGTATCGCGCGCAAGAACCCGGTCATCATGCAGGCCTGCTGTGACGTGCTGAACCGCCCGCTACAGATTGTCGCTTCAGACCAGTGCTGCGCACTCGGTGCGGCTATCTTCGCTGCCGTTGCCGCGAAAGTACACGTCGATATCCCAGCCGCTCAGCAGCAAATGGCAAGCGCCGTGGAAAACACGCTGCAACCTCGCCCAGAGCAGGCTCAACGTTTTGAACAACTCTACCGCCGCTATCAGCACTGGGCGGTAAGCGCTGAACAACAATACCTTCCGACTGCCGCTCCGGCGCAACAAGCCCCGGTAGACCTGGCAACCCTGACACATTAAGGACACGACAATGACGATTTTTGATAACTATGAAGTGTGGTTTGTGATTGGTAGCCAGCATCTGTATGGCCCTGAAACCCTGCGTCAGGTAACCCAACATGCGGAGCACGTCGTTAACGCACTGAATACTGAAGCCAAACTGCCCTGTAAGCTGGTATTAAAGCCGCTGGGAACTTCCCCTGACGAGATTACCGCTATCTGTCGTGACGCTAACTACGACGATCGCTGTGCAGGGATGGTGGTCTGGCTGCATACCTTCTCCCCGGCCAAAATGTGGATTAACGGCCTGACTATCCTCAACAAACCGCTGATGCAGTTCCACACCCAGTTCAACGCCGCCCTGCCGTGGGACAGCATTGATATGGACTTTATGAACCTGAACCAGACTGCGCACGGCGGTCGTGAGTTCGGCTTCATCGGCGCACGTATGCGTCAGCAGCATGCCGTGGTCACCGGTCACTGGCAGGATAAACAAGCGCATGAACGCATTGGCTCCTGGATGCGCCAGGCCGTGTCCAAACAGGATACCCGCCACCTGAAAGTCTGCCGCTTTGGCGACAACATGCGTGAAGTTGCGGTCACCGATGGCGATAAAGTCGCTGCGCAGATCAAGTTCGGTTTCTCGGTAAACACCTGGGCCGTGGGCGATCTGGTGCAGGTAGTGAACGCAATTAGCGACGGCGAAATCAACGCGCTAATCGATGAGTACGAAAGCACCTACACCATGACGGCGGCGACGCAAGTCCACGGTGAAAAACGTCAGAACGTCCTGGAAGCGGCCCGTATTGAACTGGGGATGAAGCGCTTCCTGGAACAGGGTGGATTCCACGCCTTCACCACCACATTTGAAGATTTACACGGCCTGAAACAGCTTCCGGGTCTGGCCGTACAGCGTCTGATGCAGCAAGGCTATGGCTTTGCGGGCGAAGGCGACTGGAAAACCGCCGCTCTGCTTCGCATCATGAAGGTGATGTCAACCGGTCTGCAGGGCGGCACCTCATTTATGGAGGATTACACCTACCACTTCGAGAAAGGCAACGATCTGGTACTCGGTTCGCACATGCTGGAAGTTTGCCCGTCCATCGCGGTGGAAGAGAAACCGATCCTCGACGTACAGCACCTCGGCATTGGTGGTAAAGACGATCCCGCCCGTCTGATCTTCAACACTAAAACCGGCCCGGCCGTGGTTGCCAGCCTGATCGATCTCGGCGATCGTTTTCGCCTGCTGGTTAACTGCATCGACACGGTACAAACACCGCACTCCCTGCCGAAACTGCCTGTAGCTAACGCGCTGTGGAAAGCTCAACCGGATCTGCCAACTGCATCTGAAGCCTGGATCCTGGCCGGTGGCGCGCACCACACCGTGTTCAGCCACGCGCTGGATCTGAACGATATGCGCCAGTTCGCTGAAATGCACGATATCGAGATCGCGGTGATCGATAACGATACCCGCCTGCCGGCCTTTAAGGACGCGCTGCGCTGGAACGAAGTGTATTACGCGTTCAAACGTTAATTGTCGAAACGGATTGCCCGGTGGCATTTCATTTACCGGGCCTACAAATCACCGTAGGCCGGATAAGCGAAGCGCCATCCGGCATTCAGGAGTTAACATGCTAGAAGATCTTAAACGTCAGGTACTGGAAGCCAATCTGGCGTTGCCTAAGCACAATCTGGTCACCCTGACCTGGGGGAACGTCAGCGCCGTCGATCGCGAGCGCGGCGTGTTTGTGATTAAACCTTCCGGGGTCGATTACAGCGTAATGACCGCAGACGATATGGTGGTAGTCAGTATCGCCACGGGTGAAGTAGTCGAAGGCCAGAAGAAGCCCTCTTCCGATACCCCAACGCACCGACTGCTGTATCAGGCATTCCCGACCATTGGCGGCATTGTTCACACCCATTCGCGTCATGCAACCATCTGGGCGCAGGCGGGTCAGTCGATTCCGGCCACGGGTACCACCCATGCGGACTATTTCTACGGTTCGATTCCCTGCACACGGAAAATGACCGACGAAGAAATCAACGGCGAATATGAATGGGAAACCGGCAATGTAATCGTTGAAACCTTTGAGAAACAAGGTATTGACGCCGCGCAGATGCCTGGCGTGCTAGTGCACTCTCACGGTCCGTTTGCCTGGGGAAAAAATGCCGAAGATGCGGTGCATAACGCCATCGTGCTGGAAGAAGTCGCCTACATGGGGATCTTCTGTCGCCAGCTCGCGCCGCAATTGCCAGATATGCAACAAACCCTGTTAGATAAGCATTACCTGCGTAAACATGGTGCTAAAGCCTACTACGGGCAATAGTCCCTGCTGACACATAACAACTGTATAAAATCACAGCCAATCTATCAGAACCAGGCTATAATAATGCCTGGTTTTTTAATGGATACACAGCGTGGCGCAGGCAGGCTTTATTCTAACCCGACACTGGCGGGACACTCCGCAGGGAACTGAGGTCTCATTCTGGCTGGCTACAGACGATGGGCCGCTGCAGGTCACGCTTGCGCCACAGGAGTCAGTCGCGTTTATTCCCACCAGTCAGGTTCCTCGCGTCACCTCACTATTACGTACTGAAAACGGCTATCGCCTGACGCCTCTTCAGTTGCAAGACTTCCACCGCCAGCCCGTTTCCGGCCTGTATTGCCGCTCACATCGCCAGCTTATGCGGCTGGAAAAACTGCTGCGCGAAAACGCAGTCACCGTCTACGAAGCTGACGTACGGCCGCCGGAGCGGTATCTAATGGAGCGCTTTATCACCTCCCCTGTTTGGGTCGAAGGCGACAGACATGACGACATGCTGGTTAATGCCCGCCTGAAGCCGAACCCTGACTATCGACCACCGCTAAAATGGGTATCGCTGGATATCGAAACCACGCGCCACGGCGAACTCTACTGCATCGGTCTTGAGGGCTGTGGGCAGCGTATTGTCTATATGCTCGGCCCGGCAAACGGTGATGCCTCTGCGCTGGATTTTGAACTTGAGTACGTTGCAAGCCGCCCGCAGTTGTTGGAAAAGCTCAATGACTGGATTGCCCGTCACGATCCTGATGTGATAATCGGCTGGAACGTCGTGCAATTCGATTTACGCGTCCTGCAAAAGCACGCCGAACGTTACCGCATTCCCCTGCGTTTTGGTCGTGACAATAGCGAGCTGGAGTGGCGCGAGCATGGCTTCAAAAACGGCGTGTTCTTCGCGCAGGCTAAAGGTCGCCTGATTATCGACGGCATTGAGGCGCTCAAATCCGCATTCTGGAATTTCTCGTCATTTTCGCTGGAGACGGTGTCGCAGGAGCTACTGGGCGAAGGGAAGTCAATTGATAATCCCTGGGACAGGATGGACGAAATCGATCGCCGGTTTGCCCAGGATAAGCCCGCGCTCGCCACCTACAATCTCAAAGACTGTGAGTTGGTCACGCGTATTTTTCATAAAACCGAGATCATGCCATTTCTGCTGGAACGATCGACGGTCAACGGTCTGCCGGTCGACCGGCACGGTGGTTCAGTTGCCGCCTTCGGACATCTCTACCTGCCACGAATGCACCGGGCGGGTTATGTGGCACCGAACCTGGGTGAAGTCCCCGCGCACGCCAGCCCCGGTGGCTACGTGATGGACTCGCGCCCCGGCTTATACGACTCGGTACTGGTGCTGGATTACAAAAGCCTGTACCCCTCAATAATTCGTACTTTTTTAATCGATCCGGTGGGGCTTATCGAAGGAATGGCGCAGCCGGATCCGGAGCACAGCACCGAAGGGTTCCTTGACGCCTGGTTCTCACGTGAAAAGCACTGCCTGCCGGAAATCGTGACCCGGATCTGGCATGGTCGCGATGAAGCAAAACGCCGCGGCAATAAGCCGCTCTCGCAGGCGCTGAAAATCATCATGAACGCATTTTACGGCGTGCTGGGAACCACCGCCTGTCGCTTTTTCGACCCGAGACTGGCCTCGTCCATTACCATGCGCGGCCATGCGATCATGCGCCAGACCAAAGCGCTGATTGAAGCTCAGGGTTACGACGTTATCTATGGCGATACCGACTCGACCTTTGTCTGGCTGAAAAAGGCGTACTCAGAAGATGATGCCGCCCGGATTGGCCGTGAGCTGGTGAGCTACGTCAACGACTGGTGGGCGCAGTCGCTGAAACGACAAAACCTGACCAGTGCGCTGGAGCTGGAATTTGAAACCCATTTTTGTCGCTTTCTGATGCCGACCATTCGCGGTGCAGATACCGGCAGTAAAAAACGCTATGCAGGGATGATTCAGGACGGCGCTGAACAACGTATGGTGTTTAAGGGACTGGAAACGGTACGAACCGACTGGACGCCGCTAGCCCAACAGTTTCAGCAGGAGCTATACCTGCGAATTTTTCGTAACGAACCTTATCAGGAGTTTGTTCGCGAGACTATTGACCGTCTGATGACCGGTGAAATGGATGAACAACTGGTGTACCGCAAGCGCCTGCGCCGCCCGTTAAGCGAATACCAGCGAAATGTTCCACCACACGTGCGTGCCGCGCGACTCGCCGATGAGCAGAATGTAAAGCTGGGGCGTCCACCGCAGTATCAAAATCGCGGTACCATAAAATATGTCTGGACGGTCAATGGCCCAGAACCTGTTGATTATCAGCTATCTGCGCTCGATTACGAGCATTATCTGACACGCCAGATCCAACCCGTTGCCGAGGGAATTCTTCCCTTTATTGACGATAATTTTGCTACACTACTCACAGGGCAACTGGGGTTATTTTGACGCGTGACGAAACCGTCGCCATCCAGTACCATAGCGCCCTTTCCATTCCTGGACCCCAATACACTTGCTGCCACTTTACTCTGGCAGAGGGTGAGTATTGCCTGCAACTAAAGATATAGAGCCGAACATATATGCCTTTTACACTTGGTCAACGCTGGATCAGCGATACAGAAAGCGAATTGGGACTTGGTACCGTTGTCGCCATGGATGCGCGAACCGTCACATTACTTTTCTCATCGACGGGCGAAAACCGTCTGTATGCGCGCAGTGATTCCCCCGTGACCCGCGTGATGTTCAATCCTGGCGATACGATAACAAGCCATGAAGGCTGGCAACTGCATGTCGATGAAGTAAAAGAAGAAAACGGCCTGCTTGCCTATATCGGAACCCGCCTGGATACCGAAGAAACCGGTGTCATGCTGCGTGAAGTACTACTCGACAGCAAACTGGTATTCAGCAAACCACAAGATCGCCTGTTTGCCGGCCAGATTGACCGCATGGATCGCTTTGCTCTGCGCTATCGCGCGCGTAAATTTCAGAGCGAACAATACCGTATGCCGTGGAGTGGGTTGCGTGGTCAACGTACCAGCCTGATTCCTCACCAACTGAACATTGCCCATGATGTTGGCCGTCGTCATGCCCCTCGCGTTTTACTGGCAGACGAAGTGGGTTTAGGTAAAACCATTGAAGCCGGGATGATCCTGCATCAACAACTGCTGTCCGGCGCCGCAGAGCGCGTGCTGATCATCGTCCCGGAGACATTACAGCACCAGTGGCTGGTCGAAATGCTGCGTCGCTTCAACCTGCGTTTTGCACTGTTTGATGATGAGCGTTATGCAGAAGCGCAGCACGATGCCTACAACCCATTTGAAACCGAACAACTGATCATCTGCTCGCTGGACTTTGCCCGTCGCAGTAAACAGCGCCTGGAGCATCTGTGTGACGCCGAATGGGATCTGCTGATCGTCGATGAAGCCCACCACCTGGTGTGGAGCGAAGACGCGCCCAGCCGCGAATATATGGCCATTGAACAACTGGCAGAACGTGTGCCGGGTATCCTGCTGCTAACCGCTACACCTGAGCAGCTGGGCATGGAAAGTCACTTTGCGCGCCTGCGCCTGCTGGACCCTAGCCGTTTCCACGATTTCGCCCAGTTTGTTGAAGAACAGAAAAATTACCGTCCGGTCGCCGACGCCGTCGCTATGTTACTGGCAGGCAACAAGCTGAGTAACAATGAGCTGAACATGTTAGGCGACATGATTGGCGAGCAGGACATTGAGCCGCTATTGCAGGCGGCAAACAGCGACAGCGAAGATGCCCAGAGCGCGCGTCAGGAGCTGGTTTCGATGCTGATGGACCGCCATGGCACCAGCCGCGTGCTGTTCCGTAACACCCGTAATGGTGTGAAAGGCTTCCCAAAACGCGAGCTGCACACCATCAAGCTGCCGCTGCCGACCCAATACCAGACGGCGATTAAAGTCTCCGGCATTATGGGTGCGCGTAAAAGCGCGGAAGACCGGGCGCGCGATATGCTCTACCCGGAACAGATTTATCAGGAATTCGAAGGCGACACCGGCACCTGGTGGAACTTTGATCCGCGCGTGGAATGGCTGATGGGCTACCTGACCAGCCACCGCTCACAAAAAGTACTGGTTATCTGTGCGAAAGCCACCACCGCGCTTCAGCTGGAGCAGGTTCTGCGCGAGCGCGAAGGTATCCGCGCAGCCGTGTTCCATGAAGGGATGTCGATCATTGAGCGTGACCGCGCCGCAGCCTGGTTTAGCGAAGAAGATAGCGGCGCACAGGTCATGCTGTGTTCTGAAATCGGCTCCGAAGGGCGTAACTTCCAGTTCGCCAGCAATCTGGTGATGTTTGACCTGCCGTTCAATCCGGATCTACTGGAACAGCGTATTGGCCGTCTGGACCGTATTGGTCAGGCACATGATATTCAGATCCACGTTCCGTACCTGGAAAAAACCGCGCAATCCGTGCTGGTGCGCTGGTACCACGAAGGTCTGGATGCGTTCGAACACACCTGCCCGACCGGCCGTACCATCTACGACACGGTCTATAACAATCTGATCGGCTACCTGGCTGAACCAGAAAATACCGATGGCTTTGACGATCTGATCAAAACCTGTCGCGAACAACATGACGCGCTGAAAGCACAGCTGGAACAAGGTCGCGATCGTCTGCTGGAGATCCACTCTAACGGCGGTGAAAAAGCGCTGGCGCTGGCTGAGAGTATTGAAGAACAGGACGATGATACCAGCCTGATCGCCTTCGCCATGAATCTGTTTGATATCGTTGGTATTAATCAGGATGACCGTGGTGACAATTTGATCGTGCTGACACCGTCCGATCATATGCTGGTGCCAGATTTCCCTGGATTGCCGGAAGATGGCTGCACCATTACGTTTGAGCGTGATGTCGCTCTGTCGCGTGAAGACGCTCAGTTTATTACCTGGGAGCATCCGTTAATCCGTAATGGTCTGGATCTTATCCTCTCTGGCGACACCGGCAGTAGCACCATTTCGTTGTTGAAAAATAAAGCATTACCGGTCGGAACGCTGTTGGTTGAGCTGGTGTATGTGGTTGAAGCGCAAGCGCCGAAACAGCTGCAGCTGAACCGCTTCCTGCCGCCAACGCCGGTACGTATGCTGCTGGATAAAAACGGCAATAACCTCGCTGCACAGGTTGAGTTCGAAACCTTTAACCGTCAGCTCAGCGCCGTTAACCGCCACACCGGCAGTAAACTGGTCAACGCCGTGCAGCAGGACGTTCATGCTATTCTGCAACTCGGTGAAGCACAGGTGGAAAAATCAGCCCGCGCGCTGATCGACGCGGCGCGTAAAGAAGCGGACGAAAAACTGACTGCGGAACTCTCCCGTCTGGAAGCGCTGCGTGCCGTTAACCCGAACATCCGTGATGACGAACTCAGCGCAATTGAAAGCAACCGTCAGCAGGTGATGGAAAGCCTGGATCAGGCGGGCTGGCGTCTGGATGCCCTGCGCCTGATCGTCGTGACGCATCAGTAACGGAGCCATACATGGGGATGGAAAACTACAATCCGCCGCAGGAACCCTGGTTGGTCATCCTGTATCAGGATGAGCACATTATGGTGGTCAACAAGCCGAGCGGTTTGTTGTCTGTGCCGGGTCGTCTGGATGAGCACAAAGACAGCGTGATGACGCGTATTCAGCGCGACTATCCGCAGGCTGAATCCGTCCATCGTCTGGATATGGCCACCAGCGGCGTGATTGTAGTCGCGCTAACCAAAGCGGCAGAGCGCGAGCTAAAACGGCAGTTTCGCGAGCGCGAACCGAAAAAACAGTATGTTGCACGCGTCTGGGGGCATCCCGCTCCGGCCGAGGGTCTGGTTGATTTACCGCTGATTTGCGACTGGCCGAACAGGCCAAAACAAAAAGTGTGTTATGAGACCGGGAAATCAGCGCAGACAGAGTATGAGGTGGTGGAGTTCGCGGCGGATAACACCGCCCGGGTCGTGCTTAAACCGATTACCGGACGCTCCCACCAGCTGCGTGTGCATATGCTGGCGTTAGGGCATCCAATCCTCGGCGATCGCTTCTATGCTCCGCCTGAAGCGCTGGCGTTGGCACCCCGCCTGCTGCTGCACGCCGAGATGCTAACCATCACGCATCCCGAATACGGCAACAGTATGACGTTTAAAGTCCCGGCGGATTTTTAAATTCTGAGCCAATTTATGCCGGGGGCGCTTCGCTTGCCCGGCCTACATTCATTACCGTAGGCCGGATAAAGCGCTAGCCGCATCCGGCATAATTATTATTTAAAGCCTTTTTGTTCTTTGATTAACTCGTAAGCCTTCTGGATTTCCTGCGCTTTTTGCTTCGCCATTTCCATCATCTCTGGCGGCAGACCTTTCGCGACCAGTTTGTCCGGATGGTGCTCGCTCATCAGCTTACGGTAAGCGCGCTTTATGGTAGTCGCATCATCGGTCGTTTTCACACCCAGCACATTACAGGCGTCTTCCAGCGTCGGGCCGCGTTGCGCCTGCTGCCAGCCACCGCCGCCAGACTGCTGCTGATATCCGCCGCCAAACTGTGCGCCGCCCTGCATCATGCGCAGGAACTGATCAAATTGGGTACGTGAGATCCCCAACTCTTCAGCAATCACATACAGCACTTCACGCTCATTAGGATGTAACGACCCATCGGCAAATGCCGCCTGGATTTGAATTTCCAGAAACATGCGGATCAGATCGAATCGACCAAAACAGACGCTGCGAAACTGACGCATCTTTTCACGTAATGGATAATTATCCGATTTTCCTACCCGGAAGGCGTGTTGTGCAGCCGTTCGCGAGTCACCGTGCAAATTCATCCGATCCATCAACTGGCTGGCGATATGAATATCGGCTTCCGTGACGCGACCTTTGGATTTGGTCAAATGTCCCATCACCTCAAAAGTGGTGGCAAAAAACAGCGCCTGGCGTTCACGTTGGTTGGCAAACCACGCCATTTTGCGCATGCGGGCTTTGTCGAACATGTGGCCAACTAACAGCCCCAGAACCACACCCCAGAAGCCGCCACCCATCATTAAGGCCACGGCTACACCAATTATCTTTCCCCAATACTGCATAGACTCCCCAAATCTTTATGCTCTCAGCCAGGCTATGTCCCACAATATAAGGTGCTTTTACCGATTTACGGCTGCGGTCAATTGTGGGACATCGCCTATAATTTGCATTATCATACCTGTCATTCAATGCCGTGCCTAACACCACGGATGCCTAAATGGGCAGGATTAACACTAGCGCAGTGAAGATGAGATAAGTTAGGCTGTGACCGTTTGTCACGCGCGACGCTACTGATGATGGAACAATAAATACAACGTATGAAAAAACGTATTCCCACTCTTCTGGCTACCATGATTGCCAGTGCCCTCTATAGCCATCAGGGCCTGGCAGCCGATCTCGCCTCACAGTGTATGCTGGGCGTGCCGAGCTATGACCGTCCTCTGGTACAGGGCGAGACTAATGAATTACCCGTCACCATCAATGCCGACAACGCTAAAGGGAATTATCCCGATGACGCGGTGTTTACCGGCAACGTGGACATCGCACAGGGTAACAGCCGCCTGCAGGCCGACGAAGTACAGCTTCATCAGAAGCAGGCTGAAGGCCAGCCGGAGCCAATACGTACCGTCGATGCGCTGGGCAATGTCCATTATGATGACAATCAGGTTATTCTGAAGGGGCCGAAGGGTTGGTCAAATCTGAATACCAAAGATACCAACATCTGGGAAGGTGATTACCAGATGGTGGGCCGTCAGGGACGCGGGAAAGCCGACCTGATGAAACAGCGTGGGGAAAACCGTTATACCATTCTGGAAAATGGTAGCTTTACCTCCTGTCTGCCGGGTTCCGATACCTGGAGCGTCGTCGGTAGCGAAGTGATCCACGACCGTGAAGAACAGGTCGCAGAGATCTGGAACGCCCGTTTTAAACTGGGTCCGGTTCCGGTCTTTTACAGTCCTTATTTACAGTTACCCGTCGGCGATAAGCGCCGTTCCGGTTTCCTGATCCCGAACGCAAAATATTCCACCAATAACTATTTTGAGTTCTACCTGCCGTATTACTGGAACATTGCGCCCAACATGGACGCCACCATCACGCCACATTATATGCACCGTCGTGGCGGGATCATGTGGGAGAACGAATTCCGCTACCTCACCCAGGCGGGTGCAGGCCTGATGGAGTTCGACTATCTGAACTCCGATAAAGTGTACGAGGATGATAACCCGAAGGATGACAACTCACGCCGCTGGCTGTTTTACTGGCGGCACGCTGGCGTAATGGACCAGGTGTGGCGTTTCAACGTCGACTACACCAAGGTCAGCGACACCAGCTACTTCAATGATTTCGATAATAAATACGGTTCCAGTACCGACGGCTATGCCACGCAAAAATTCAGCGTTGGCTACGCAGTACAGAACTTTGATGCCACGGTTTCGACCAAGCAGTTCCAGGTCTTCGACGCGCAAAACAGTAACAGCTACTCTGCGCAGCCGCAGTTAGACGTCAACTACTACCAGAATGACGTTGGTCCGTTTGATACCCGTATTTATGGTCAGGCGGTGCACTTCGTTAACACCAACGACAACATGCCGGAAGCGACGCGCGTTCACCTTGAACCGACCATCAATCTGCCATTGTCGAACAACTGGGGAAGTATCAATACCGAAGCAAAACTGCTGGCAACGCACTATCAGCAGACTAATCTGGATTGGTACAACGCGAATAACACCACCAAGCTCGATGATTCAGCTAACCGCGTCATGCCGCAGTTTAAAGTTGACGGCAAGATGGTGTTTGAGCGTGACATGCAAATGCTGGCGCCGGGATATACCCAGACGCTGGAGCCGCGCGCGCAGTACCTGTACGTCCCATATCGCGACCAAAGTCATATCTATAACTATGACTCGTCCCTGCTGCAATCTGACTACAGTGGCCTGTTCCGTGACCGCTCTTATGGCGGCCTGGACCGTATTGCTTCCGCCAATCAGGTAACGACCGGGGTCACATCTCGCGTTTATGATGACGCGGCCGTTGAACGTTTTAATATTTCTGTGGGTCAAATCTACTATTTCACCGAGTCTCGCACTGGCGATGACCATACAGAATGGGAGAATGACGACAAAACGGGCTCACTGGTATGGGCGGGTGACACCTACTGGCGCATCTCCGATCGCTGGGGTTTACGCAGTGGGATCCAGTACGACACGCGCCTGGATAGCATCGCAACCAGCAATAGCAGTATCGAATACCGCCGTGACGAAAACCGTATGCTGCAATTGAATTACCGTTATGCCAGCCCGGAGTATATTAAGGCCGCGGTACCTTCACGCGATGTAACTAACGCCCAATATGAAAATGGGATCTCACAGGTGGGCGCAGTGGCAAGCTTCCCAATCGCCGACCGTTGGTCGATTGTTGGCGCTTACTACTTCGATACCAACGTGAACAAAGAAGCAGATTCAATGCTGGGGCTGCAGTACAACTCCTGCTGTTACGCCATTCGCTTCGGTTACGAACGTAAGCTGAACGGCTGGGATAACACCCAGAAACACGCGATTTATGACAACACGATCGGCTTTAATATCGAACTGCGCGGCCTGAGCTCCAACTACGGTCTCGGCACCAACCAAATGTTGCGTTCAAACATTTTGCCGTATCAAAGCTCTTTATGATCTGATTGATTTACAACGTAATCCGCATCGCGGTTAATTGAAATGGAAAAAGTATGAAGAACTGGAAAACGCTGCTTCTCGGTATCGCCATGATCGCGAATACCAGTTTCGCTGCCCCACAGGTAGTCGATAAAGTCGCAGCCGTCGTCAATAACGGCGTCGTTCTCGAAAGCGACGTCGATGGCTTAATGCAGTCAGTAAAACTTAATGCGGGTCAGGCTGGTCAGCAGTTACCGGACGACGCCACGCTGCGTCATCAGATCCTGGAACGTTTGATCATGGATCAAATCCTCCTGCAAATGGGTCAGAAGATGGGTATTAAAATCTCTGACGAGCAGTTGGATCAGGCTATTGCCAACATCGCCAAGCAGAACAACATGACGCTGGATCAGATGCGCAGTCGTCTGGCACAGGATGGTTTAAGCTATTCGACCTATCGTAGCCAGATCCGCAAAGAGATGACCATCTCTGAAGTTCGTAACAACGAAGTTCGCCGTCGCGTTACTATCCTGCCTCAGGAAGTGGATGCCCTGGCGCAACAGGTAGGCAACCAAAACGATGCCAGCACCGAACTGAACCTGAGCCACATTCTGATCCCATTACCGGAAAACCCAACTTCCGACCAGGTTAACGCGGCTGAAAGCCAGGCGCGCTCTGTTGTTGATGAAGCGCGTAACGGTAGTGATTTCGGCAAACTGGCTATTACTTATTCCGCTGACCAGCAGGCGCTGAAAGGCGGCCAGATGGGTTGGGGACGTATTCAGGAGCTGCCGGGTATCTTCGCCCAGGCGTTAAGCACTGCGAAAAAAGGCGATATCATCGGCCCAATTCGTTCAGGTGTCGGCTTCCACATCCTGAAAGTCAATGATATGCGTGGCCAAAGCCAGAGCATCTCCGTGACTGAAGTTCACGCCCGCCATATTCTGCTTAAGCCGTCGCCGATCATGACCGATCAGCAGGCGCGTCTGAAGTTGGAACAAATCGCGGCAGATATTAAGAGCGGTAAAACTACCTTCGCAGCAGCCGCTAAAGAGTTTTCTCAGGATCCAGGCTCTGCCAACCAGGGCGGCGATCTGGGTTGGGCTGCAGCGGATATTTTCGACCCAGCTTTCCGCGATGCGCTGACCAAACTTCATAAAGGCCAGATGAGCGCCCCGGTGCACTCCTCTTTCGGTTGGCATCTGATCGAACTGCTGGACACGCGTAACGTTGATAAAACTGACGCGGCGCAGAAAGACAGAGCTTACCGTATGCTGATGAACCGTAAATTCTCGGAAGAAGCAGCAACCTGGATGCAGGAACAGCGCGCCAGCGCTTACGTTAAAGTTCTGAGCAACTAATGGCTCGTACTCAACGTGTTGTTATCACTCCCGGCGAACCCGCCGGGATTGGCCCGGACCTGGTGGTTCAGCTCGCCCAGCGCGATTGGCCTGTAGAACTCGTTGTCTGTGCGGATGCAGGACTTCTCAGTGACCGGGCAGCAATGCTCGGTTTACCGCTTTCACTCCTCCCCTACTCTCCAGATACCCCAGCCAGACCGCAATCTGCAGGCACATTGACGCTGTTACCGATTGCGCTGCGGGCACCTGCTGTCGCGGGTCAGTTGGCGGTAGAAAACGGGCAATATGTGGTGGATACGCTGGCTCGCGCCTGCGATGGTTGCCTGCAAGGTGAGTTTGCGGCGTTGATTACTGGTCCGGTTCACAAGGGCGTAATCAATGACGCAGGCGTTCCGTTTACCGGGCATACCGAGTTTTTTGAAGAGCGCTCACAGGCAAAGAAAGTTGTTATGATGCTGGCGACCGAAGAGCTGCGCGTTGCGCTGGCAACCACGCATTTGCCGCTCAGAGCCGTTGCCGACGCCATTACACCCGCCCTGCTTCAGGAAGTGATCGGCATTTTACATCATGATTTACGCACTAAGTTCGGCATTGCCGATCCACATATTCTGGTGTGCGGTCTTAACCCGCATGCTGGTGAAGGCGGTCATATGGGAACGGAAGAGATAGACACCCTCATTCCGGTACTCGATGAACTGCGTGCGCAGGGGATGAAATTAAACGGCCCGCTGCCCGCAGATACGCTTTTTCAGCCCAAATATCTCGACCACGCGGATGCCGTGCTGGCAATGTACCACGATCAGGGTCTCCCCGTGCTAAAATACCAGGGATTTGGTCGCGGTGTGAATATCACGCTGGGCCTGCCCTTTATTCGCACATCCGTCGATCACGGCACCGCACTTGAACTCGCGGGCCGTGGACAAGCAGATGTCGGCAGTTTTATTACGGCGCTTAATCTCGCCATCAAAATGATTGTTAATACCAATGAATAATCGAGTCCATCAGGGCCATTTAGCCCGTAAACGTTTCGGGCAGAACTTCCTCAACGATCAGTTTGTGATCGAAAGTATTGTCTCTGCTATCAACCCGCAGAAAGGTCAGGCTATGGTCGAAATCGGCCCAGGCCTGGCGGCATTGACCGAACCAGTAGGCGAACGTCTGGACAAGCTCACGGTCATTGAACTGGACCGCGATCTCGCCACGCGCCTGCAAACGCACCCGTTTTTAGGGCCGAAGCTGACGATTTATCAGCAAGATGCCATGACCATGAACTTCGGCGAACTGGCACAAACGATGGGTCAGCCGCTGCGCGTATTCGGCAACCTGCCGTACAACATCTCCACGCCACTCATGTTCCATCTTTTTTCCTATACTGATGCCATTGCCGACATGCATTTCATGTTGCAAAAAGAGGTGGTCAATCGTCTGGTTGCAGGGCCAAACAGTAAAGCGTATGGTCGATTAAGCGTCATGGCGCAGTATTACTGCAATGTGATCCCGGTACTTGAAGTGCCGCCATCTGCATTTACGCCTGCACCTAAAGTCGATTCCGCCGTAGTGCGTCTGGTCCCTCACGCGACGATGCCGTACCCGGTTAAAGATGTTCGTGTGCTGAGCCGTATTACCACCGAAGCGTTTAATCAGCGCCGTAAAACGGTACGTAACAGTCTCGGCAACCTATTTAGCGTTGAAGTACTGACAGAGCTGGGCGTTGATCCGGCGATGCGAGCGGAAAATATCTCTGTCGCGCAATACTGCCGGATGGCTAACTATCTGTCAGAAAACGCGCCATCGAAGGAGAGTTAAACATGATCAATTCGCCCCGAGTGTGCATTCAGGTACAAAGCGTCTACATTGAGGCGCAATCCTCACCTGATGATGAACGTTACGTTTTTGCTTACACCGTAACTATCCGCAATTTGGGGCGAGCGCCTGTGCAGCTGTTGGGGCGTTATTGGTTAATCACTAATGGTCATGGCCGCGAAACAGAAGTCCAGGGTGAAGGCGTGGTTGGCGTCCAGCCCCATATCGAACCCGGCGAAGAGTACCAGTATACCAGCGGTGCGGTGATTGAAACGCCGCTGGGCACCATGCAGGGTCACTACGAAATGATCGATGAACAAGGCATCGCCTTTACCATCGACATTCCCGTATTCCGACTCGCCGTTCCAACACTCATTCATTAAAACAATAACTATGGCGACATACCTTATTGGCGACGTTCACGGTTGTTACGATGAACTGGTAGCCTTGCTGCATCAGGTAGACTTTAATTCCAAAAAAGACACCCTATGGCTCACCGGCGATCTGGTCGCTCGTGGGCCGGGCTCGCTGGACGTTTTGCGCTACGTGAAATCACTGGGCGACAGCGTACGGTTGGTATTGGGTAATCACGATTTACACCTGCTGGCCGTATTTGCTGGTATCAGTCGTAATAAACCTAAAGACAGGGTCACATCGCTGCTCGAAGCACCGGATGCCGACGAATTACTTAACTGGCTCCGCCGTCAACCGCTGTTGCAGGTGGACGAAG
This sequence comes from Citrobacter sp. Cf116, assembly GCF_030336505.1. Classification (NCBI taxonomy): domain Bacteria; kingdom Pseudomonadati; phylum Pseudomonadota; class Gammaproteobacteria; order Enterobacterales; family Enterobacteriaceae; genus Citrobacter; species Citrobacter sp. Cf116. Next base: position 177,422 of record NZ_JAOWEQ010000041.1, read on the forward strand.
AGAAGAAGCTGGTGATGGCACATGCCGGTATCACCCCACAGTGGGACCTGCAGACGGCAAAAGACTGTGCTCGCGATGTTGAAGCCGTGTTGTCGAGTGACTCATATCCCTTCTTCCTTGATGCGATGTACGGCGACATGCCCAATAACTGGACCCCGGAACTGACCGGGCTGGCACGCCTGCGTTTTATTACCAACGCCTTTACCCGCATGCGTTACTGCTTCCCCAACGGTCAACTGGATATGTACAGCAAAGAGTCACCAGAAGACGCACCTGCCCCGCTGAAGCCATGGTTTGCCATTCCTGGACCTGTCAGTGAAGCGTACAGCATTGCATTCGGGCACTGGGCATCGCTGGAAGGCAAAGGCACACCAGAAGGTATTTACGCGCTGGATACGGGGTGTTGCTGGGGAGGCGATCTCACCTGTCTGCGCTGGGAAGACAAACAGTACTTTGTGCAGCCATCAAATCGCCATCTGAATCTGGATCCTGGCGAAGCGGTCAACGCCTGAGAGATTTATGCCTGATGGCGCTACGCTTATCAGGCCTACATCTGGCACAAGAGTAGGCCGGATAAGACTTTTCGCTGCCATCCGGCACTTACAGGATTAACGACGCTCCAGAATCTCGAAGCAGTAGCTGTGAGAGTTTTGCGCGTCGGCATCGTGGAATTCACTGAACACCGACTCCCAGTCATCCGGTTCGTAGTCCGGGAAATGCGTATCCCCTTCGACTTCAGCATCAATGTGCGTCAGATACAGCTTCTGCGCTTTTGGCAGGAACTGCTCATACACGCGCCCACCGCCAATCACCATAATCTCTGGTTCATCACCGCAGGCCGCAATGGCTTCATCAACAGACTTCACCCACTGCACACGATCGTCAGTGCCAGGCTTGCTGCTGATGACGATATTTTTACGCCCAGGTAACGGTCGCCCGATGGATTCCCAGGTGTGGCGTCCCATGACAACCGGCTTGTTTAAGGTATTACGTTTAAACCAGGCGAGATCGGCAGGGAGGTTCCACGGCATGGCGTTCTCCATACCGATGACGCGATCTACCGCTAACGCCGCAATCAGACTGATCATTGAATATTTCCCGGATACAAAAAAATTGTCGCCACTATACGGAAAGCGCAATCTTTCGTCGACTGGCGGAAAGAGGATGAACAGGAAAATTTTCCGTTCTGCTGGCGAACCGACCTATTTAAGGTGGTACGCCAGCATTACAGTAGTTCAAAAACAGCCAATTAGCAGTAAAGTTTGCAGAACATCACATTTTTTACCCTATGCTGACGGTTTCACTTCCGGCTCATCGGCGACGTCGCCCGTATGCTTACCTTCATCCGTGCCTTGCCAGCCATGGCGTTGAATTAACGATAAGTGCTGACGATCTTCCGCAATAATTTCACTCAGCATTGCGCTGGTGCGTTTATAAACGGCCGCGCGGGAAGTCGCGTCATTTTCCCCTTTCACCATCTCCTCTACCATCATGGTATTGAATCGGCGGAATACGTCGGCCCGCTCACGTGCCTCATAGCGCCCAAGCCCGAGCCCTTCCAACGCCAGACGTCCGGTCTTCAGTGCACCTTCAAAGGTTTCGCGTTCCGGCATATCCACGCCCGCCTGGCGCAGGCGGATGTAATGATCCACATCGCGCGCACGAGCAATAATTTGCAGATGCGGGAAATGCTCTTTCACCATTTCGGTTAACTGCAGGCTGGTTTGCGGATCGTCAATGGCATTAATAATGACTTCAGCTTTCGCCGCCCCGGCAGATTCCAGCAGATCCATCCGGGTCGCATCGCCATAGAAAACCTTCATCCCGAATTTACGCAGCGTTTCGATATGGTCCGGGTCATGATCAAGAACCACCATTTTGACCCCACTCGACAACAACAGACGACCGGTTATCTGGCCAAATCGCCCAAATCCAGCGATGATCACCCGCGGTTGCTCCTCATCGATTTCATCGGCTTCCCGCTCTTCCGAAGTCGCCGATTTTTCCAGACGCGTCAAAATCACCAGCAAAATCGGCGTAGCCGCCATCGACAACGCCACCGCCAGTGTCAGCGATTTCGCCCAGTCAGGATCGAGCACATTTGCCATTTGCGCCGCACCAAACACCACAAAGGCAAACTCACTGCCCTGCCCTAACAATACGGCAAACCAGCGACGCTGCTTGTTCGGCACCTGCAACGGTTTCGCTATCAACCACAGCATGACGGTTTTGATAACCAGGAAACCGACCAGCAAAATGATAATGCGCAAGGGATTATCAATCAGCGTACCAAAGTCGATAGACATCCCCACGCCAATGAAAAACAGTCCCAGCAGCAATCCTTTAAATGGCTCAATGTCGCTTTCCAGCGCGTGGCGATACTCAGAGCTTGCCAGCAGCACTCCGGCCAGAAAGGCCCCCATCGCCATCGACAGGCCAACCTCTTCCAGGAGCAGACCGAAGCCAAACACGAGGAACAGCGCAACGGCACTGAATACTTCCCGCAGGCCCGAACGCGCAACAAAACGCAAGGCCGGACGTGTGACATAACGCCCCAATACCACCACTAATACCAGTGCGCCCGCTACCTTCAGGGCTGACAATGCAAACGCCCCAAGCGTAGTCGATGCGCCGCTCGCCGCCAGTAACGGGATCATCGCCACCAATGGAATAGCGGCGATATCCTGGAACAGCAGCACGGCAAACGCGCTGCGGCCCATTTGCGAAACCATCAGGTTGCGTTCATTCATTGCCTGCATAGCGATCGCCGTTGAGGAAAGCGCCAGCGTCATGCCGATCAGTTCCGCTACCTGCCAGCGCAGGCCAAGGAACATACAGAACAAACCAATTAAGCCGCCGCAAACCACCATCTGTAGCGCACCGCCGCCGAACACCGATGCCCGCAATTTCCACAAACGTTGCGGATCCAGCTCCAGACCGATGACAAACAGCATCAGTACCACACCGATCTCCGCAAAATGCAGGATGGATTCGGCGTCCGTCACCAGCCTCAGACCCCAGGGTCCGATAATGCATCCGGCGATGAGATACCCCAGTACCGACCCTAATCCCAGCCGTACGGCGATGGGTACAATCAGCGCCGCCGATCCGAGATAAATCAGCGCCTGTATCAGCGTATGGCTATCCATGGTGTGCCTCCTGCCATTCCATCAGACGCTGTTTGTAGTGACGCGCCTGCGCTTGCAGCGTTTCATCATCACAGATAAACGTACAGTGCATCGCAAACGGCGGCAGCCATTTGAGGCCGCAATAGAGCGCTGTTGCCTGTAAAGGCTGAGAAAGCACATCAAATCCGGGATGGGAGCCAATATCGAAGTGGTTTTCACCGCCGCCGGTCGTCACCGCCCACAGCAGTTGTTTACCGTGCAGCGCAGTACCGCCATGGCCATACGCCCAGCCGTGCGAAAGGACTTTATCCATCCACAGCTTGAGTAATGGAGGTGTGCTGTACCACTGCATCGGATGCTGCCATATGATCAAATCAGCGCGCGCCAGCGCATCCTGTTCAGCGGCAATATCGATATTGAAGTCGGGGTAGAGCTGGTAGAGCGAGCGTATCTCCACGCCCTCCAGCGTCCTTGCCTGTTCAAGCATCCGCTTATTCGCATGCGAATGCTGCGGATAGGGATGCGCATAAATGATGAGAATCATGATTAGCCTGTGTCACTGCATTATTGTAATAACAGTGAGTTTAGTCACTTAATCCACAGGCTAACAGTCAATATTATTGAGTGGCTGAATGGAGAAAACTGAACTAGTTGTCCAGTTCGCTCATATCCTTAACCTGATCGCGGTTAATCTGTTCCGTCTTACCCGTCTGAGCATTTTTGTACGACACCAGACCAGTATCATCATCAACCTGCGGTTTGCCGTCAGTGACGATTGTTTTGCCATCGGTGGTTTTAACCGCCTGGTTTGAGGAACAACCGACCACGGTAAACAGTGCTGCTGCGGTAAAAATTGAAGTGATCAGGATATGTTTTTGCATGGTGTTCTCCCTGCTTTTCAGTTGTTTTCAGTGATATACCCAGTTAACTGTAGGCTAACTGACTGAGTTGCAGGGAAAATACAGAACACTCCTAATAGCCCGCCCTGGTCACGGGCTTACTGCGAATCGTCATTTGACTGGTTTGCGCCAGCGTCAGACCTCGCGTTTCCGGGGCGAAAGCGATGGACACAAGCAGGCCAATCAGCGAAATTCCTGCGCCCATCAGCATGACATTGCTGATACCGTATTTGGTGATGAATACCGGCAGCGCCCAGGTTGAAACAATAGTACCGATGCGGCTTAAGGACATAATCACCCCGACGGCAGACGCGCGAATGTCGGTAGGGAACAGCTCGTTTGGGTATAGCCACTGCAGGTTTCCCGGTCCCCCCGAGAAAAACGCGTACACGGCAAACGCCAGCACTACCAGCCACGCCCCCATATCAGGAATTAACCCCAGCACGGCCAGCGCCAGCGTCATCATAATAAAACTGCCAATCAACAGCGGTCGGCGACCCGCGCTATTGAGCCAGAACATGGGCGGAATGCACCCCAGCATAAAGCACAGGCTTATCACCACATTGCCCAACGCGGCGCTTTTCCCGGCACCAAGCCCCAACAGTCCAACAATCTGCGGACCAAAGGTATAAATGGCGAACATCGGGATCACCTGACAGGTCCAGATAGCGGCAACAAACAGGACAAACGGGAAATGACGGCGGTTAAACAGCTGGAGAAAACGCGTCTCCTGCGGCGCCTCTTCGTCGAACACCACCGGTTCACCGAACAGTTTGATCATCATCGCTTCACACTCTTTCACCCGACCTTTACGCAGTAGCCAGCGCGGCGATTCAGGAAGATCGAAGCGCCCAATCAGGATCAAAATACAGGGGATCACCGCGCTGCCCAGCATCCAGCGCCACCCTCCCTCAACATCATACAGCCAGTAACCGACCAGATCGGCACAGGTGGCGCCGACATACCACATCGCGGCGATAAAACCGATGGAGAAAGCGCGCTGGCGGGTATTGGAGAACTCGGTAATCATCGAGGTAGCAATCGGATAATCGGCACCAATCACAATGCCGATCAGCACGCGCATCACCAACAGCTCAACGGGCGAGGAAACAAACATGGTTGCTGCCGATATCACGCCAATGGCGATAATATCAATGATGAACATTTTGCGCCGCCCGACCTTATCGGAAATGTAGCCAAACAGCGACGTCCCCACAAACAGACCGGCGAGCGTGCCGGCACCCAGCAGACCAATCCACTGTGCGTCCAGTTTCAATGCTGGCGTGAGCTGTTCCAGCGCCACGCCAATCATCACCAGCACATAACCATCCAGAAATGGCCCACCGCTTCCCCACAGCATTATCCGGCGGTGAATAGAGGTAAATTTGATGTCATCAAAGTTCCTGGGCTGCTGCATAGCGACTTCCTGTTTCAACACGGGCAAAGCGTCATCTATAGGCCGGATAAGGCGTTTACGCCCCCATCCGGCACTGGCGTCACATGATTGCCGGATGGCGACGCTAGCGCGTCTTATCCGGCCTACGGGTGCACAACCTCGTACTTATTAACCGTAGCGAAACTCCACGCCAAATGTCCCACGCGGGTATTCCCACTTTTCCAGCGCTGTATCGAGCCCGAGAATGCGGCACGTTCCGCACTCCAGGCATCCGGCGTAATCAAACCGTACGCTGCCGTCGTCCTGCTTTTTATACAGCCCTGCTGGACAGGCCTTAATCAGCACTTCCAGCGCCTGTTTATCAGGATCGGTTTTGAGAATGATATGTGGGCTGTCTTCATCGACATTGAACTTATTGACGCCCAGTTTGACGTCCACATTGACGGGAGATGTCATAATACGGTCACTCCTTTCAGGCCATCTTTCATCAGGTTGATGAAGCCCACTTTCTTCGCATGGCGCAGGATTTTTTTACGCATTGGCACCGGGGCGGAACCATCTACGGTGAACAGGTCGCGTGCGATACTGACCGCCATTTCGGGATAGGCGGTAAACATGCGCGGGTTATCAAGAAAAGCAGGAAGCTTCTGGTACATACGCATATCGCGCATCGGGCCATCGTCCAGATGCTGACGGTATTCACCCAGCGACTGCTTGCTAAAGTCGTCGCGCTTCATCGCTGAAAGCACCGTTTTCGCCGCCGCTTCGCCTGCGGAAATGGCGAGATCCATACCGCGAATGGTAAAGCCGAGGTTCATACACATTCCGGCAGCGTCACCGGCAATCAGTACACCGTCCCCCACCAGTTCTGGCTGCATATTCATACCGGCTTCAGGTACGACGTGCGCGGCATATTCCACCAGCTTGCCACCGGCGATCAGTGGGGCAACCGCCGGATGCTGTTTGAAATCTTCCAGCATTTGCGGGACCGATTTTTTCGCGTCTTTCAGGTGATGAAGGCCGCAGACCAGCCCCAGAGAAAGGGTCGTTTCATTCGTATAGAGAAAGCCTCCGCCCATCAACCCATCAGTTGGCGAACCGGCAAACAGGCAAGCTGCACCTTCGTTCCCATGTAACTGGAAACGATCTTCAATTACCGATTTTGGCAGTTCGATCAGCTCTTTTACGCCGACGGCAACATGCGATGCCTCGACGCGCTTTGCCATACCCAGCTTTTCAGCCAGCAGAGAATTCACCCCGTCGGCGAGGATCACCACTTTGGCTTCCAGAATATCGCCGTCGGCTTCCACGCCCACGACTTTACCCTCGCGCTGCACAACGTTATCCACACGAATACCGGTGATGAGCTGGGCGCCCGCCTCCTCGGCCTGCTCCATCAGCCAGGCGTCAAATTTGCTACGTAAGACGGAATAAGAAACCTGCGACGATGCGGCCTCTTCACCATTGCAATAGTCGATGGTCATCGCCCCTTTGTCGGTCATAAAGGCGAGCTTTTCGTGGGTGATTATGCGTTCAATGGGGGCCTGCTCAGCAAAACCGGGAATGATGCGCTCCAGGCTATGCGCATACATGCGCCCACCGGTGACATTCTTCGCGCCAGCAGAATTGCCGCGCTCGATAACCAGCACCTGTGCACCTTCCCGAGCCAGCACCAGCGCCGCAACCGAACCAGCCAGACCTGCACCCACTATGATGGCATCAAAGATATCTTCGGACATACGTACTCCTGTCAGCGGCAGGATACCTTCGCATCCTGCCCGAATGGTTTAACGCGCTAAGGCAGCCGTCAGCGCAGGCAGGATCTTCAGCGCATCGCCAACGATGCCATAATCTGCATACTGGAAAATCGGCGCATTTTTGTCTTTGTTGATGGCGAAAATCGTCTGTGCGCCGTTGGCACCGACCATATGTTGGATCTGTCCGGAGATCCCCACGGCCAGATACAGTTCAGGCTTAAGCATCAGGTTGGAGATGCCGACGTAGCGTTCATGCTCCATCCACTTCTCGTTTTCCGCCACCGGACGGGAACAGGCCAACTCAGCGCCAATCGTCTGGCACAGCGCTTCTGCCAGCGAGATATTTTCTTTGCTACCGATACCGCGTCCCACGCTGACCACCAGACGGGCTTTGTCGAGATCGACGCTGTTGCTCTGACGCGCCTGAGTTGCCGTACGGGTCACGACAATGGCCGGAGCCTGCCACTGTACGGTATGCATCTCGCCGCTGCGGGTGGTATCCGGTTGCTGCGCGTCAAACGTTCCGCTACTGAGAGTGATCACGGCAAACGGTGAAGCGATTGTTTCTGCTCCCATCGCCAGGCCGCCGTAGACCATATGTTTGACCGCCGCTTTTCCATCCTGCACCGCGACTGCGCTGGCGTCATTTGAGACTGCAGCCGACAAGCGAAAGCCCAGCTTTGCCGCTAACAGCTTGCCCCGACGTGTATTCGGCAGCAGCACCGCGCCGCCCTCGCTGTGCTGACGAATGGTCTGAGCCATCACATCGGCGTAGTCTTCAACCATACGGTCTTCTGGTTTGCCGCTGAGCAGCCAGACATGATCCGCGCCTAAATGACATGCCGTTGCGCTGTCCGCATCGCTGAGCACAAACGTGTTAACTTTTTCACCTAAAGCCTGCGCACCATTCATCAGTTCCGGCAGACGAGAAGGGGTATCGCTGAATACCCAGATACTGGAAAATTTGTTCATAACATCCCCTGATAATTAAATGATTTTGCGAAGATTCTCGACAAACGCGGCAATCTGTTCTTCACCGTCACCTTCAATTACAACGCGCTGACGCTCGCGCTGTTTCGGCGCAGCAACCTGTTGTGCGGAATACGCCTGCACGCTGTTCAGCCCAATGTCTGCAGGTGACCAAACCTGAACCGGTTTTTTCGCCGCACCAAGAATGGCTTTCATGGAAGGGATTTGAGGGGTGTTGATGTCAGTAGAGACCGCGATAACCGCCGGAAGCGGGATACTCAGGGTTTCAACTTCATCTTCCAGTTCACGCTCTACCGTCAGAGTGCTGTCGGTAAGAGAGAGGATTTTGCTCACGCCGTTTATCGCCGGCACGTCCAGCATTTCGCCCACCAGCAGACCAACCTGCTGAGCATAAAGATCGGAAGAACCGTCGCCGCAAATAAGCAGATCAAAACCGGATTTTTGCACGGCGGCAGCCAGCGCAGTGGCAGTTTGTTGCGGCAGCGCCTGTTCAAATTGATCGTCAATGACAACAATCAGTTCATCAGGGCCACGGGAAAGCACATCTTTGCGCCCTTTTGCATTGGTCAGCGCTTTGCCTCCGACGCTCATGGCCACAACCTGAGCCTCTCCCACCTGCTGTTTTAACTGGCAAGCCGCTTCGATCGCATTCAGATCATATTGGCTGATTTTGCCATCTGCTTTGCTGAAATCGAGTGTTCCATCAGCATTATTAATCGCAATATCCTGCTCATCAGGTACGCATTTGTAGCAAGTAATTATCTTCATTGCATCTCCAGAAATCATGAAGGAAACGTATTTATATCGGCGGTGTTAAATACAGATATCACGCTCTTTAATTCGGAAATAAAACCTTAATCACCAATATTGAAAATGTCACACATTGAAATTCGTAACTTTCAATAGTGTTACATGCCTCACCAATATTGAAAGAATCACGTCAAATATGAAAATTTTCAATATTGTCTGCTGGTTCAACAATATTGAACGCCAGTCACTTAAAAAAGTTAAAAAACCAATGCCAATATCATGATTAATAAAGAAATTATCTAGATTTCCAGACAAAATAACCAGCATAAAAAAGTGTGACAAAGATAACAGAATAGCCGGAAATGAATACCCATTATGAGTTACTCACTGAGGCGCCCCAGAGGTTAAAAAGTCATCAACAAATCATTAATAATAAATAAACAAACGATCACATACGGGCACGCTAAATAAATTTCGTTTTCACACTGGAATTCACTTATGAAAAATGAAAAGAGAAAATCGGGAATTGAACCGAAGGTTTTTTTTCCGCCATTAATAATTGTTGGGATACTTTGTTGGCTAACAGTAAGAGATCTTGATGCCGCTAACGTCGTTATTAATGCGGTATTCAGTTATGTCACCAACGTCTGGGGTTGGGCATTCGAATGGTATATGGTCGTCATGCTCTTCGGATGGTTCTGGTTAGTCTTTGGCCCGTATGCCAAAAAGAAATTAGGCGACGAAAAACCCGAGTTTAGTACCGCCAGCTGGATTTTTATGATGTTCGCCTCCTGTACATCCGCCGCGGTGCTGTTCTGGGGTTCCATCGAGATCTACTACTATATCTCTACCCCGCCGTTCGCTTTGGAGGCCAATTCCACGGGTGCGAAAGAGATCGGTCTGGCGTACAGCCTGTTCCACTGGGGGCCGTTGCCGTGGGCAACCTACAGCTTCCTTTCTGTGGCCTTCGCCTATTTCTTCTTTGTGCGCAAGATGGACGTCATCCGTCCCAGCTCTACGCTGGTACCGTTAGTGGGCGAAAAGCATGCGAAAGGGCTGTTCGGCACCATCGTTGATAACTTCTACCTGGTGGCGCTGATCTTCGCGATGGGTACCAGCCTCGGTCTGGCGACGCCGCTGGTAACCGAGTGTATGCAATGGCTGTTCGGTATTCCGCATACGCTGCAATTAGATGCCATCATCATTACCTGCTGGATCATTCTGAACGCCATTTGCGTAGCCTGTGGCCTGCAAAAAGGAGTCAGAATCGCCAGCGACGTGCGTAGCTACCTGAGCTTCCTGATGCTGGGCTGGGTGTTTATCGTCAGCGGCGCCAGCTTCATCATGAACTACTTCACCGACTCGGTCGGCATGCTGCTGATGTATCTGCCGCGCATGCTGTTCTATACCGATGCCATCGGCAAAGGCGGATTCCCGCAGGGCTGGACTGTTTTCTACTGGGCGTGGTGGGTCATTTACGCCATCCAGATGAGTATCTTCCTGGCGCGTATTTCTCGAGGTCGTACCGTACGTGAACTGTGCTTTGGGATGGTGCTGGGCCTGACCGCTTCCACCTGGATCCTGTGGACAGTCCTTGGCAGCAACACGCTGCTGCTGATGGATAAAAACATTCTCAACATCCCGCAGCTGATTGAACAACACGGCGTGGCGCGCGCCATTATCGAAACCTGGGCCGCCTTGCCATTCAGCACCGCCACCATGTGGGGCTTCTTTATCCTCTGCTTTATTGCCACCGTCACGCTAATTAACGCCTGCTCCTACACCCTGGCGATGTCCACCTGTCGCGAAGTTCGTGATGGTGAAGAACCGCCGCTGCTGGTGCGTATCGGTTGGTCCGTTCTGGTCGGCGTCATCGGCATCGTTCTGCTGGCACTGGGTGGGCTGAAGCCCATTCAGACCGCAATTATCGCCGGAGGATGTCCGCTGTTCTTCGTCAACATCATGGTGACGCTGTCCTTTATTAAAGACGCCAAAGTGCACTGGAAAGACAAGTAATTCTTATTAACCCAATTGATCAAGAGGCTGAAAGATGGATTTCAACTTAAATGACGAGCAGGAACTGTTTGTCGCCGGTATTCGTGAACTGATGGCCAGTGAGAACTGGGAAGCTTATTTTGCCGAGTGCGATCGCGACAGCGTCTACCCTGAGCGTTTTGTAAAAGCACTGGCAGATATGGGCATCGATAGCCTGTTGATCCCGGAAGAACACGGCGGGCTGGAAGCCGGTTTTGTCACCGTTGCCGCCGTCTGGATGGAACTCGGACGTCTTGGCGCACCAACCTATGTGCTGTACCAGTTACCGGGGGGTTTTAACACCTTCCTGCGTGAAGGGACTCAGGAACAAATCGATAAAATCATGGCGTTCCAGGGAACAGGTAAGCAGATGTGGAACTCTGCAATTACCGAACCGGGAGCGGGATCGGATGTTGGCAGTCTGAAAACCACTTATACACGCAAAAATGGTAAGGTTTATCTTAATGGCAGTAAGTGCTTTATCACCAGTAGCGCCTATACCCCGTACATCGTAGTGATGGCGAGAGATGGTGCATCGCCGGATAAACCTGTTTATACCGAGTGGTTTGTTGACATGAGCAAGGCGGGTATCAAGGTCAACAAACTGGAGAAACTCGGTCTGCGCATGGATAGCTGCTGTGAAATCACCTTTGATGACGTTGAACTGGACGAGAAAGACATGTTCGGTCGGGAAGGTAATGGCTTCAATCGTGTGAAAGAAGAGTTTGACCATGAACGCTTCCTCGTCGCACTGACCAACTACGGTACGGCAATGTGCGCTTTTGAAGACGCAGCGCGTTATGCCAACCAACGCGTACAGTTTGGTGAAACGATCGGCCGTTTCCAGCTGATTCAGGAGAAGTTCGCGCACATGGCGATCAAACTGAACTCCATGAAAAACATGCTGCTGGAAGCCGCATGGAAAGCGGATAACGGCACTATTACCTCGGGCGACGCGGCCATGTGCAAATACTTCTGCGCCAACGCGGCATTTGAAGTGGTAGACACCGCCATGCAGGTGCTGGGTGGCGTGGGTATCGCGGGTAACCATCGCATCACGCGCTTCTGGCGTGACCTGCGCGTTGACCGTGTTTCTGGAGGTTCTGACGAAATGCAGATCCTGACGTTGGGTCGTGCGGTATTGAAGCAATACCGTTGATTCGTTCGTTTCGTAGGCCGGATAAGGCGTTTACGCCACCATCCGGCAATATGCCCGGTGGCGCTGCGCTTACCGGGCCTACAAAAAAATGCCAGGAGAAAAATGATGAATCATTTACCAATGCCAGCCTTCGGCCCGCTTTCCGGGGTACGCGTTGTCTTTTCAGGGATCGAAATTGCCGGTCCGTTCGCCGGACAGATGTTCGCCGAATGGGGTGCTGAGGTTATCTGGATTGAAAACGTTGCGTGGGCCGATACCATCCGCGTGCAACCTAACTATCCGCAGCTCTCACGCCGTAATCTGCATGCCCTGTCGCTGAATATTTTCAAAGATGAAGGCCGGGAAGCGTTTCTGAAGCTGATGGAAACCACCGATATTTTCATTGAAGCCAGTAAAGGCCCGGCCTTTGCCCGCCGCGGTATTACCGATGAAGTGCTGTGGGAACATAACCCGAAACTGGTTATCGCCCACCTTTCCGGCTTCGGCCAGTTTGGTACCGAGGAGTACACCAATCTTCCAGCGTATAACACCATCGCACAGGCATTTAGCGGCTATCTGATCCAAAACGGTGACGTGGATCAGCCAATGCCAGCCTTCCCGTACACCGCCGATTACTTCTCCGGGATGACCGCGACGACAGCGGCGCTGGCGGCTCTGCACAAAGTCCGCGAAACGGGTAAAGGTGAAAGCATCGATATCGCCATGTACGAGGTGATGCTGCGCATGGGTCAGTATTTCATGATGGATTACTTCAACGGCGGTGAAATTTGCCCACGCATGACCAAAGGCAAAGACCCGTATTACGCTGGCTGCGGCCTGTATAAATGCGCCGATGGCTATATCGTCATGGAGCTGGTCGGCATCACGCAAATCAACGAGTGCTTCAAAGATATTGGCCTCGCCCACATTCTTGGCACGCCGGAAGTTCCGGAAGGTACCCAGCTTATTCATCGTGTGGAATGCCCTTACGGCCCGCTCGTGGAAGAGAAACTGGACGCCTGGCTGGCAACGCACACCATCGCCGAAGTCCAGGCGCGCTTTGCTGAGCTGAACATCGCCTGCGCGAAGGTGCTGACCATTCCAGAACTGGAAGGCAACCCGCAGTACGTTGCCCGTGAATCTATTACTCAGTGGCAAACGATGGACGGTCGCACCTGCAAAGGGCCAAACATCATGCCGAAATTTAAAAACAACCCGGGGAAAATCTGGCGTGGCATGCCGTCACATGGCATGGATACTACCGCCATTCTGAAAAACATTGGTTATAGCGAAGCAGACATAAATGAGCTGGTCGGCAAAGGCCTGGCCAGAGTTGAGGAATAAACGCGACGCGCTGACCGCTCATTGGTTAGCGCTCACGCCTGATTTCAGTGGATAAAGCAATATGGATATCGTTGGCGGACAAAACTTACGTCAGATGTGGGACGACCTGGCCGGGGTGTACGGAGATAAAACGGCGTTAATTTTCGAATCCTGCGAAGGAGTCGTTCGGCAGTTTAGCTATGCCTCGCTCAATGAAGAGATTAACCGCACGGCAAACCTTTTCCATTCCTTAGGGATCCGCAAGGGCGATAAGGTCGCATTGCATCTGGATAACTGTCCGGAATTCATTTTTTGCTGGTTTGGGCTGGCAAAAATTGGCGCCATTATGGTACCGATTAATGCCCGCTTACTGGGCGAAGAAAGTGCCTGGATCCTGCAAAACAGCCAGGTAAGCCTGCTGGTCACCAGCGCCCAGTTTTATCCTATGTACCGCCAGATACGGCTGGAAAATACCACGCCGCTTAATCATATCTGCCTGATTGGCGAACAGCTTCCGGTTGACGACGGCGTGAGCCACTTTACCCAACTGCAATCCCGCCAGTCCGCCACGCTGTGCTATACACCTGCGTTATCCACTGACGATACGGCGGAAATTCTGTTTACCTCAGGCACCACTTCACGGCCTAAAGGGGTGGTGATTACCCACTACAACCTGCGTTTTGCAGGCTACTACACTTCCTGGCAAATCGCTCTGCGCGATGATGACGTCTATATGACGGTGATGCCCGCTTTTCATATCGACTGTCAGTGTACCGCCGCAATGCCCACATTCTCCGCTGGCAGCACCTTTGTGCTGCTAGAGAAGTACAGTGCCAGGGCGTTCTGGAATCAGGTGCATAGATATAAGGCGACGGTTACCGAATGCATTCCGATGATGATCAGAACGCTGATGGTACAACCTGCCGCGCCAACCGACAGACAGCATCACCTGCGCGAAGTAATGTTCTATCTCAATTTATCCGCACAGGAAAAAGACGCCTTTACCGAACGCTTTGGCGTCAGGCTGCTGACCTCCTACGGTATGACTGAAACCATCGTCGGTATTATCGGCGACCGTCCCGGTGACAAACGACGCTGGCCCTCCATTGGCCGCGTGGGATTTAGCTATGAAGCCGAAATCCGTGACGATCACAACCGTCCCCTGCCCGCCGGAGAAATTGGCGAAATCTGTATTAAAGGCGTGCCGGGCAAAACAATCTTCAAAGAGTACTATGCCCAGCCGGAGGCTACCGCCAAAGCGCTGGAACCTGAAGGCTGGTTACATACCGGAGATTCGGGCTATCAGGATGCGGATGGCTATTTTTATTTCGTCGACAGACGCTGCAACATGATTAAACGCGGCGGAGAAAATGTCTCCTGCGTCGAGCTGGAAAATATTATTTCTGCGCATCCGAAAATTCAGGACATTGTGGTTGTCGGTATTAAAGATTCAATCCGTGATGAAGCCATTAAAGCGTTTATCGTCCTTAATGAAGGTGAAACATTAAGCGAAGCCGAGTTCTTCAGCTTCTGCGAAAACAATATGGCGAAATTCAAGGTTCCCTCGTTTATGGAGATAAGAACCGACCTGCCGCGCAATTGTTCAGGAAAAATAATCAAAAAAAATCTGAAATAACCCTCCCGGTAGGAATTCCTCCTGCCGGGAAATCTATTTATCTGGAGATGAACTATGAGTGAATCATTACATCTGACCCGTAACGGCCCGATTCTGGAAATTACCCTCGACCGGCCTAAAGCCAATGCCATTGATGCAAAAACCAGTTTTGCCATGGGTGAAGCGTTTCTTAATTTTCGTGATGACCCGGAATTACGCGTAGCGATAATCACCGGCGGCGGTGAGAAATTCTTTTCTGCGGGCTGGGACTTAAAAGCGGCAGCTGAAGGTGAAGCGCCGGATGCCGATTTTGGCCCAGGCGGCTTTGCCGGTTTAACCGAAATTTTCGACCTCAATAAACCGGTCATCGCTGCGGTAAACGGCTATGCGTTTGGCGGTGGTTTTGAATTGGCGCTGGCGGCGGATTTTATCGTCTGCGCGGAAAATGCCAGCTTCGCGCTACCGGAAGCCAAGCTCGGGATCGTGCCTGACAGCGGCGGCGTTCTGCGTCTGCCGAAGCTACTGCCACCGGCTATCGTCAACGAAATGGTGATGACCGGCAGACGAATGAGTGCCGAAGAAGCACTGCGTTGGGGTATCGTCAACCGCGTTGTCAGCCAGAGCGAACTGATGGATAGCGCGCGCGAACTGGCGCAGCAGCTGGTGAATAGCGCCCCGCTGGCGATCGCCGCGCTGAAAGAGATTTATCGTGCGACCAGCGAAATGCCGGTGGAAGAAGGCTACCGCTACATCCGCAGCGGCGTGCTGAAGCACTATCCGTCAGTGCTGCACTCCGAAGATGCGCTTGAAGGACCGCAGGCGTTTGCAGAAAAACGCGATCCGGAGTGGAAAGGACGCTGATAACCGATGAGCTATTACGCCTTTGAAGGCCTGATTCCGGTAGTGCATCCAGAGGCGTATGTTCATCCCAGCGCCGTGTTGATTGGTGATGTAATCGTTGGGGCTGGCGTCTACGTCGGCCCGCATGCCTCACTGCGCGGTGACTATGGTCGACTGATTCTGGAGGCAGGTTCTAACTTGCAGGATGGCTGCATCATGCACGGTTATTGCGACACTGACACCATCGTGCATGAGAATGGGCATATCGGCCATGGCGCAATCCTGCACGGTTGCATGGTGGGCAGAGATGCGCTGATCGGCATGAACAGCGTCATTATGGACGGCGCAGCGATTGGTGAAGAGAGCATTGTCGCCGCCATGAGCTTTGTCAAAGCCGGATTTCAGGGGGAGGCAAGGCAGATGCTGGTGGGCTCACCCGCTCGCGTATTGCGTGAAGTCACGGACCAGGAACTGCACTGGAAACGGTTAAACACCAAAGAGTATCAGGATCTTGCGGTCCGCTGCCGGGCAGGTTTACGCGAAACGCAGCCATTAACGCGGGTCGAAGAACACCGGCCGCGCCTGAAAGGCACGACGGACGTAAAACCCAAATCAGCACAGTAATTGATGCCGGATTCGCTCACGCTTATCCGGCCTACGCGTCAACCACCGTTTATGCCGCCATCAGGCAACTGACAATTAGCGACGCATACTCTTGGAGAGCATCATCTGCCATTTCTGCTCACGGTTGAGCTCTGTTGGGGGAACGGCAGACAGCCGCGGCGTTTTCGCCACACTCACCTTTTTTTCCTGCAAATTGTGGCTCAATCGGTTGTAGAGGTGAGAATCAATACTGATGACTTTTACCAGACGCTGGCACTGGCAGCCCCGGCCTGCAATCTGATTAGGGATCATCTTAACTTCACAAACAATTTCTCCCACTTCCGACAGAATATAAGAGAGCGTATTAATTGCTTTGCAGTGTTCAATATCAAAATGGCGGGAAATTTCTTTTGCGGTGATCCAACGATCTTCAGCCATCATCCAGTCAGCAATTAACAAATAAAGCGGTCTTTCAACATATTTTTCACACATAAGCACACCATTTCACAAATTAAAAATCTGGCTACGGCCTGTCCAAATTAATAAAAACTAAGCCATATTAAAATTGTGGATATAAAAGATAGTATGCGACTTGAATGTTGATTAGTGTGAGCAATATCGTGCTTATTACATTGAAAATGTGGTTATGAAACTGCATTTGGCCAGGAATGACCTTACGAGAGATAAAAAAAGGGTTTCTTTACAGAAACCCTTTCAAGATTATATTGCAGGTCCGGTTAACGCAATTATCACCGGACTCTTTGTTTATGACTTTTTGATCTGCGCGTGCATTTCCTGCACCGAGGTCACCTTCTCAGTGGCATCGGCATTCAGCGCCATCGCCGTCGCGAAACCGCCGTTCAGGGTAGTGTCATAATGCACTTTGTACTGCAGGGCGCTACGGCGAATCAGCTTAGAGTCTTCAATCGCCTGACGACCTTCGGTGGTGTTGATGATGTAAGTGTACTCGCCATTCTTGATACGGTCCTGAATGTGCGGACGCCCTTCATGCACCTTGTTCACCAGACGTGGATTGATACCCGCTTCGCCCAGCACAATCGCCGTGCCGTGCGTTGCATCCAGCTCAAAACCAAACTTCAGCAGTTTCGCCGCCAAGTCAACCACACGCTCTTTATCGCCTTCGCGAACGGAGAGCAGCGCACGCCCCTGTTTTTTCATGGTGGAGCTGCTGCCCAGCTGTGCCTTGGCGAACGCTTCCGCGAAGGTACGGCCCACGCCCATCACTTCCCCGGTAGAGCGCATTTCTGGCCCTAACAGCGGGTCAACGCCCGGGAATTTGTTGAACGGCAGCACTACTTCTTTTACTGAGTAGTACGGCGGGATAACTTCTTTGGTTACGCCCTGCTGTGTCAGCGTTTTCCCGGCCATCACGCGCGCCGCAACTTTCGCCAGCGGTACGCCAGTTGCCTTGGAGACGAACGGAACGGTACGCGCCGCACGCGGGTTCACTTCAATCAGGTAAACTTCGTTATTCTTCACCGCAAACTGAACGTTCATCAGACCGCGAACCTGCAGTTCGAAGGCCAGTTTCTGCACCTGCTGACGCATCACATCCTGAATTTCCTGGCTCAGGGTGTACGCTGGCAGAGAACATGCGGAGTCACCGGAGTGTACACCCGCCTGTTCGATGTGCTCCATGATGCCACCAATCAGCACCATTTCGCCGTCGCAGATAGCGTCCACGTCCACTTCAACCGCATCGTCAAGGAAACGGTCCAGCAGTACCGGCGCATCGTTAGAAACGCTGACCGCAGTCTGGAAGTAGCGACGCAGGTCGGCTTCGTCGTAGACAATTTCCATCGCGCGGCCGCCGAGAACATACGACGGACGCACCACCAGCGGGTAGCCAATCTCTTTCGCCTTCTCAACAGCCTGTTCGATAGCCGTTACGGTAGCGTTCGCCGGTTGCTTCAGCTTCAGACGGTCAACCGCCTGCTGGAAACGCTCACGGTCTTCCGCGCGGTCGATGGCATCCGGGCTGGTGCCGATTACCGGTACACCTGCCGCTTCCAGCGCACGCGCCAGCTTCAGCGGGGTCTGGCCGCCGTACTGTACGATGACGCCTTTCGGCTTCTCAATGCGCACGATTTCCAGTACGTCTTCCAGCGTGACCGGCTCGAAGTACAGGCGGTCGGAAGTGTCGTAATCAGTAGAGACGGTTTCCGGGTTACAGTTGACCATGATGGTCTCGTAACCGTCTTCGCGCAGCGCCAGAGAGGCGTGTACGCAGCAGTAGTCGAACTCAATGCCCTGACCGATACGGTTTGGACCACCACCCAGCACCATGATTTTATCGCGGTCGACGGACGGATTCGCTTCACACTCATCTTCATAAGTGGAGTACATATAAGCGGTGTCGGTCGCGAATTCCGCCGCACAGGTATCCACGCGCTTGTAGACCGGGTGAAGGTTATATTGGTCACGCAGTTTGCGGATTTCCGCTTCGCGAACGCCGGCCAGTTTTGCCAGACGCGCATCAGCGAAGCCTTTGCGCTTCAGTACGCGCAGGAAGTCAGCGTCGAGGCCGTTGATGCCAAGGTCAATGACTTTTTCTTCCAGGCGCACCAGCTCTTCAATCTGCACCAGGAACCAGCGGTCGATGTTGGTCAGGTTGAACACGCCATCGACGGACAGGCCAGCACGGAAGGCATCGGCGATGTACCAGATACGCTCAGCGCCAGCGTCTTTCAGTTCGCGACGGATTTTGGTCAGCGCTTCCGGGTCGTCCAGGCTGACTTTCGGGTCGAAGCCGGTCGCGCCCACTTCCAGACCGCGCAGCGCTTTCTGCAGCGATTCCTGCTGGGTGCGGCCAATCGCCATCACTTCACCAACAGATTTCATCTGCGTGGTCAGACGGTCATTAGCACCTACGAATTTCTCGAAGTTGAAGCGTGGAATTTTCGTCACAACGTAGTCGATGGACGGCTCAAACGAGGCCGGAGTACGGCCGCCGGTGATGTCGTTCATCAGTTCGTCGAGGGTGTAACCTACGGCTAGCTTGGCAGCGACTTTCGCAATCGGGAAGCCGGTAGCTTTGGACGCCAGCGCCGAGGAGCGGGATACGCGCGGGTTCATCTCGATGACAATCAGGCGACCGTTTTTCGGGTTTACCGCAAACTGGACGTTAGAACCGCCGGTTTCCACGCCGATTTCACGCAGTACCGCCATCGAGGCGTTACGCATGATTTGATATTCTTTGTCGGTCAGCGTCTGGGCAGGTGCTACGGTGATGGAATCACCGGTATGGATGCCCATCGCGTCGAAGTTTTCGATGGAGCAGACGATGATGCAGTTGTCGTTTTTATCACGCACCACTTCCATCTCGTACTCTTTCCAACCAATCAGCGATTCATCAATCAGCAGCTCGTTGGTTGGGGAAAGGTCCAGACCGCGTTCGCAGATTTCTTCGAACTCTTCGCGGTTGTAGGCGATACCGCCACCGGTGCCGCCCATGGTGAAGCTAGGGCGGATAATGCACGGGAAGCCAACGTCAGCGGCAACCGCCAGCGCTTCTTCCATGGTGTGAGCGATGCCTGAACGCGCGGTGTCGAGACCAATCTTCTTCATCGCGATATCGAAGCGACGACGGTCTTCCGCTTTATCAATGGCATCCGCCGTTGCGCCAATCATGGTCACGCCGAATTCAGCCAGTACGCCCTGGCGCTCCAGCTCCAGCGCACAGTTCAGCGCCGTCTGACCGCCCATGGTTGGCAGCACCGCGTCCGGACGTTCTTTCTCAATAATTTTGCGTACTACTTCCCAGTGAATTGGCTCGATGTAGGTGGCATCGGCCATTTCCGGGTCGGTCATGATGGTTGCCGGGTTGGAGTTCACCAGAATAACGCGGTAACCCTCTTCACGCAGGGCTTTACACGCCTGTGCACCGGAATAGTCAAACTCACACGCCTGACCGATAACAATCGGACCCGCGCCCAGAATCAGGATACTTTTTATGTCTGTACGTTTTGGCATGGCTCTTTTACTCCTGATTATTTCGCGGACTGACGGTATTGCTCAATTAACTCGATAAAGTGGTCGAACAGCGGTGCAGCGTCGTGCGGACCCGGACTCGCTTCAGGGTGCCCCTGGAAGCTGAATGCCGGTTTGTCGGTACGATGAATCCCCTGCAAGGTGCCGTCGAACAGTGACTTGTGGGTCACGCGCAGGTTGGCAGGCATGGAGGCTTCATCTACAGCAAAACCGTGGTTCTGCGCGGTGATCATCACGGTGTTGTTATCAATATCTTTTACCGGATGGTTGCCGCCGTGGTGGCCAAACTTCATCTTAATGGTCTTCGCACCGCTCGCCAGCGCCAACAGCTGATGGCCGAGGCAGATGCCAAATACCGGAATATCGGTTTCGAGGAATTTCTGAATCGCGGTAATCGCATAGTCGCACGGCGCCGGGTCGCCAGGGCCGTTGGACAGGAAGATACCGTCCGGATTCATCTTCAGAACGTCTTCTGCTGAGGTTTTCGCCGGTACAACCGTCAGGCGGCAGCCGCGGTCCGCTAACATACGCAGAATGTTACGTTTAGCGCCGAAATCGTAAGCCACAACGTGGAACGGCAGTTCATCGGCAGATTTTGCTTCCGGCAGGTCACCCGCCAGCGTCCAGCTCCCCTGCGTCCAGCTATAAGGCTCCGCGGTGGTCACTTCTTTCGCCAGATCCATACCGTTCAGGCCAGGGAAAGCTTTTGCTTTTTCCAGTGCCAGCGCCGCATCCGGGTTATCGCCCGCGATGATGCAGCCGTTCTGTGCACCCTTTTCACGCAGCAAACGCGTCAGCTTACGGGTATCGATATCAGCAATCGCCACAATGTTATGGCGCTTCAGGTAAGAAGAGAGGTCTTCGGTATCGCGGAAGTTGCTGGCAATCAGCGGCAGGTCGCGGATGACCAGGCCTTGCGCATGTACCTGTGAAGATTCTGCATCGGCTTCATTGGTGCCGACATTACCGATATGAGGATAAGTAAGAGTGACGATTTGGCGGGAATAGGAAGGATCAGTGAGGATTTCTTGATAACCGGTCATTGAAGTATTGAAAACGACTTCCCCAACCGCCGAACCTGTTGCCCCTATGGCCCGACCGTGAAACTGGGTTCCGTCTTCCAGAACCAATAGCGCTGACTTAATCAAAACACCCTCCAGAGAATATTCACTCACTTTATTTGCATATTAATTCATTAACACTTCATGAATCAATGCAAATTTGCTTACCTATGGATTTCTGGCAAACGGCGGCATTCTAGAGATAGCCCACGTAAAAGTCTACCCAAAAGGGTAATTTTTATTATTATTTTGCGCCACTGGGATAAATCACACGATTTAACAGGCAAAAAGATCAGCTAACTCGGGGTGGAAAACGCTTGCGGTAGGCAAAGAGTGTAAAAACAGAATACGGGAGAGAAAAAAGTGGACCATTTGGTCAAAATTTACATTGAGATAACATAAACACCCAACAAAATATATACAAACACTCATTTAAAAGAAAAAACACATTAAAAAGCGAAAAAATGAAAGGGCAATAAAATATTGCCCCATGTAATCAATTAATTATGATTACAATAACCACATCACGAAGGGTAGCAAAAGCTATAAATTACGTAAATCAAGCACATCTTTCATATCAAAAAGACCATTTGACTTTGATTTTAGCCAAATTGCCGATCTCACCGCACCGTTAGCAAAGGTCATGCGGCTGGACGCTTTATGCGTGATCTCAATACGCTCGCCAATATCAGCAAACATCGCGGTATGCTCACCAACGATATCCCCCGCCCGCACCGTGGCAAAGCCGATCGTGCCCGGTACGCGCTCGCCAGTGTAACCTTCACGTGAATAGACTGCGCAGTCTTTCAGATCTTTATCCAGCGCCCCGGCAATCGCCTCGCCCATCGCCAGCGCAGTGCCTGACGGCGCATCAACTTTATGGCGGTGGTGGGCTTCAATAATCTCAATATCAGTGTAATCGCCCATCACTTTCGCCGCTTTCTCCAGCAGCTTAAGCATAACGTTCACGCCGACGCTAAAGTTCGCGGCGAAAACGATAGCAATCTCCTGCGCGGCATCACGAATAGCCTGTTTACCCGCGTCATCAAAGCCGGTGGTGCCAATCACCATCCCTTTACCGTGTTGGCGGCAAAACGCCAGATGCGTCAGCGTGCCTTCCGGGCGGGTAAAATCGATGAAAACATCGAAATCATCTTTCACCGCTTCAAGGCTACTTTGTACGGTAACGCCCGTTTTCCCGGCTCCCGCTAACTCTCCGGCATCGCTTCCTAATAAGGAGGAACCTTCGCGCTCCAGCGCCGCGCCCAGCTGTACGCCTTCCATGCCGAGAGTGGCCTGAATCAACTGACGCCCCATGCGTCCTCCGGCTCCCGCGATGGCAACGCGGATTTGTGCATCATGCATAGCTATTCTCTTTTGTTAATTTTACGTAAATCGTTTTCAGATTAACCAGCGCAACGCTGCGCCGCCAGCCGAAAACGTCGATAATTAGAATTTAATGATAAACAGGCAGAGATATCAGTAAAAGGCATGACGATCAGCTAAAACCACATGATTCTCTGACCACCAGCGCAGGCGGCAGAATAATACGTTTCGGTGGTTCGTCATTTCCCTGAATGCGACTGTAAAGCAGCTCCCCAGCCTTGCGACCAATCTCTTTTGCCGCCACCGACACAGTGGTGAGCGCAGGCTGTACCAGCGCCGCTTCGGTGATGTCGTCGAACCCCACCAGCGCAAAATCGCGCCCTGGTTCACGCCCCATTTTACGTAATGCCTGCATGACCCCAAGCGCCACGATATCCTGATAACAAACGGCAGCGGTAATTTGCGGGAAGCGCAGAAGAAGAGACTCCGCCGCTTTTGCGCCATCAATTTGGCTGGCCTGCGTCGCCACTATCCATTCCGGATTAGGCGATATTCTATGCTCCAGCAACGTGCTGGTGAATCCACCTATACGCTGCGCCCGGCTCCCGGAACTTGGGCTCCCCCCAATAAACGCAATATTCTTGTGCCCCATTTTGACTAAATGGGTGGTGGCCATTTGCGTACCGAGAAAGTTATCGGTGCCCACAAAATCAAAATCAGGATCGCTAAGGGGACGGACCACCATGATGGCGGGAATATTGCGCCGTTTCAGCGCTTCGAAGAAGGATGTCGGCGTTTCACGCGCCGCGCAGAGCACCATGCCGCAGGCATTATTGCGCATCAACGAGTCGACAAATTTTTGCTGCCGTTCTCCTGACTCTTCGCTGTTTGCCAGAAACAGCAGCAGGTCATGCCGCTCCATCTCATGGCTCAGCCCTGCCGTCATCTCACCGTAAAAAGGGTTAGTGATATCGTGTAACAACAATCCGACCTGATTACTGCTCCGGTTACGCAGGTTGGCGGCGGTTTGATTATAAACGTAGCCAGTATCGTCCAGCGCTTTGAGCACGCGGTCACGCGTGGCCTGAGAAATGCGTCCCCGGTTACGCAATACCATTGAAACGGTTGCCGTGGAGACTCCCGCGCGTTCCGCTACCTGCGCCAACGTGACTGTTGTCATGACTTCTCCTGAATTTATTGCAAAGGTTAATCGAATAACCGAAATCTTGTCTTTTTACGTGTGATTCACATCACGCTAACGTGCTTTTCACCGCACTGGATCCTGAATATGGCGGGTTAATCGCGTTAACCACACTATGAAAATAAGGTTAATCGATTAATCTTAAATAAGCCAACACGGAGACAGAAAATGCGTACAACCTATAATAAATTCCCTGAGGTTAGCATTCAGGGCTATGACAACCACGCCTGGCAGGGTTGGTCGTCGATCCATTCAGTGATTAACACCAAAGTATCTGGCGCAGCCAAAACCGTATTGATCGTGGATTGCTATCCGGGCGTGCGGCTTGACGAACTGGAGCAACAGCTCGTTACGGCATTAGATGCCGCACTGGTGCTGAATATTGAATCCGCCCGCCGCGATGAGCAGGCCCTGCATGATTTACTGGCGCGTAACCTGACCGACGATCGCGTATTCGGCGTGCTTTCCTGTCATCACCTGGATGAATTTTTTGATAGCGACAAACTCAGCCAGCTCCGCCAACAGATTGATGCCATTAGTGAAGGGTTGGTCGTGGTATACGGCTCTGGCGCTGCATTGGCACACCCGGGTGACGTGCTGGTTTATGCTGACCTTCCGCGCTGGGAAATTCAGCAGCGCATGCGCCATGACGGGCTGGGTAACTGGGGGGCAAAAAACCAGGATGAAGATATTCTTCGTCGTTACAAACGTGCTTTTTTCATTGAATGGCGGGTCTTCGACAAACACAAAACGCCGTTACTCAAACGTGCCGATTATTTGCTCGATACCACGGTAGAAAATAGTCCCGCGATGGTCAGCGGCGACGCGCTACGCGCCGGTCTGCAACAAACCACCCAACAACCGTTTCGCGTTGTCCCTTTCTTTGACCCTGGCGTCTGGGGCGGGCAATGGATGAAACAACGCTTCGATCTCGATCCCTCAGCCCCCAATTACGCGTGGTGTTTTGATTGCGTGCCCGAGGAAAACAGCCTGTTACTGCGTTTTGGCAACGTGCGGATCGAGATCCCCTCTCAGGATCTGGTGCTGACCTGTCCCCGCCCACTGCTGGGCGAAAAAGTCCATGCGCGCTTTGGCGCGGAATTCCCGATCCGTTTTGACTTTCTTGACACTATTGGTGGCCAGAATTTGAGCTTTCAGGTTCATCCGCTTACCGAATACATTCAGCAGCAGTTTGGCATGCACTATACCCAGGATGAGAGCTATTACATTCTCGAAGCCGAGCCGGACGCCGTGGTGTATCTCGGCACCAAAACCGGGATCGCGCCGCAAGATATGCTCGACGATCTCCGGGCAGCGGGGCGTGGTGAAAAAACGTTTGATGATGAACGATTCGTGAACCAGATCCCTGCGCATAAACACGATCACTTCCTGATCCCCGCCGGAACCGTCCACTGTTCAGGAGCAGGCACCATGGTGCTGGAGATCAGCGCAACGCCGTATATTTTCACCTTCAAACTGTGGGACTGGGGTCGCTTAGGATTAGACGGCTTACCGCGTCCGGTGCATCTGGATCACGGCCAACAGGTTATTGACTGGCAGCGTGACACGCAATGGGTACACGACAATCTGGTCAACCGTATTGACCCCATCGCAGAAGGAGAAGGTTGGCGAGAAGAAAGAACCGGGATGCACGAACGCGAATTTATCGAAACGCGTCGCCACTGGTTTACGGCACCGGTCACTCACCATACCCATGGCGGCGTAAACGTCCTTAACCTTGTCGAAGGAGCTCAGGCCGTTGTCGAAAGCCCGAGCGGCGCGTTTGCCCCGTTTGTCGTCAACTATGCAGAGACCTTTATCATCCCAGCCGCCGTTGGAGAGTATCGCATTTCGCCGTTTGGCAAAGGCATCGGTCAACAGCTTGCCACGATTAAAGCCTGGGTCAGAGGATAAGCGCATGATTAACGTTATTGTTGCCACCCATGGCCCCCTGGCGGAAGCGCTTCTCGCCAGCGGTCGTATGGTTTACGGAGAATTACCGCATGTTTATCCCGTCACGCTGAGTGAACAGGCAGGTATCGAAGGGTTTAAACAGTCGTTCTCTCAGGTCCTCGCCAGTGCCGGGAAAGACGCTGACGGCGTTCTGGTGCTGTGTGACATGCAAAGCGGTACACCCTGGAATGTCGCCTGCCATCATGCGTTTTCTGCACAAACGGTTCCTCCTGTTGCCGTGGTAGCGGGAGTCAATTTCCCAATGTTGTTACAAAGCGAAGAGATCTGCCATTTAACGGACGTTCACGCCGCAGCCGTCGAGCTGTTGGCGTTGACGGTACCCACGCTGATTAAAGCCGTCCCGGTTTTATCCGTTCAGTCCGACGATTTTTAAAGGAAACCACTATGAGTATTTCTTTTGTACGTATCGATGACCGCGTAATCCATGGGCAGCTCGTGACACGTTGGGCCAAAGAGCTGCCCTGTGACGGAATTGTCGCTATAGACGACGCCGTCGCGGCCGACCCTCTGCTCTCTTCGGTGATGAAAGGCGCTGTGCAGGACACCAAAGTCTGGTTGTTTGATACGGCCACCGCAATTGAAAAACTGCCGAAAGTCATTGCCAGCGAGAAACGTTATTTCGTCATTGGCAAATCCCCCGTGACGCTCAAACGCATTGAAGAAGCCGGTATCAGCCTGAAAAATGCCAACGGCAAGATTAATGTGGGTCCAATGAGTGCTCGTGCTGATACCACCACCATCGGTCCGAATCAGTCGGTCAACGGGGATGAAATTGCCGCCTTTGACTGGCTGACACAGCATGGCCACCTGGTTGAGTTTCGCCTGGTGCCTGATGCCAGTTGCTACAGCTGGCAGGACGCACGTCAGAAGCTGAAATAAGGAGCGCACGATGATTATCGAAGCTACGTTGATTGGCATACTTTGCTATCTCGGCGCCCTTAGCAGCCCCTGGTTGCTGGGACTGACCGGCGGCTGGTACCTGATCACCCGCCCGCTGATTTCCGGAATGCTGGTCGGGATTATCCTCGGCGACATTAAAACCGGGATCATGATTGGCGTCGCGGTTCAGGCGGTGTATATCGCGATGGTTACACCCGGCGGTTCGATGCCCGCCGACCTCAACTTTGTGGCTTACCCGGCAATTGCTTTAGGGATCCTTTCCGGAAAAGGCCCCGAGGTCGCGGTCGCGCTGGCGGCAACCATCGGTATAGCCGGAACCATTTTATTTAACGCGATGATGGTACTGAACTCCTTCTGGAATCACCGGGCAGATGTGGCACTGGAACGGGGCGACGAACGCGGCATTTACCTGAACAGCGCCATCTGGCCACAGGTGACAAACTTTGTCCTGCGTTTTGTACCGACCTTTATTGCGGTTTACTTCGGGGCACAATACATCAGCGGCTTTATGGACAGTTTGCCGAAAATTGTTCTGTCGACGATGAACGTACTGGGCGGCATTTTACCTGCAGTCGGGATCGCGATTTTGCTCAAGCAGATCATCAAAAACTACACCATGCTGATCTACTTCCTCGTCGGTTTTGTCTGCATCGTCTTTTTAAAACTCAACATGGTCGCGCTGGTGATCGTCGGTTCACTGCTGGCGTTGATCCATTACAACTACAAACCGGAACCGCCGCAGGCCGCGAATGCAAAGTCGGTAGCCGATGATGATGAGGATGAATTCTGATGGAAGAACGTACACTTACGCGTAAAGATCTTCGCCGCTGCTGGCGCGCATGGATGATGCACAACTTGTCATCGATGAGCTTTGAGCGTCTGGAGTCTTTTGGCTTTTGCCTGAGTATGCTCCCGGTGGCGAAAAAGCTCTATCCCGACGCAACCCAACGTACAGAGATGCTGCGCCGCCACGCCTCGTTTTATAATACAGAACCCCAGATAGGCGCGATCGTAAATGGCATGGTGCTGGGGCTGGAAGAGAAAAAAGCGAACGGTGAGCCGATCGATGGCGAGACCATCAATACCTTGAAGGTTGGTCTGATGGGCCCTATTGCCGGGATCGGCGATTCAATGATCCCCGGCATGTTGATCCCTATCCTGCTCAGCATCGGCATGGCCCTGGCGGCCGGCGGTAATATTCTGGGGCCGCTGTTTTATACCGTTGCCTGGCTGGCTATCATCATTCCCGGCTCGTGGTTCCTGTTCCTGAAAGGCTACAAGATGGGTTCCGGCTCGGTGGAAATGCTGGTGAGTAGCAAGTCTGCCCGTCTGCGTGAAGCATTATCGCTGCTGGGCGTGTTTGTCATGGGGGGCGTGGCGGCAAGTTACGTTAAACTTGGTACCGGGCTGGAATTTATTACCAAAGATGGGGTGAATATCCATGTTCAACAAATGCTGGACGGTATCTTCCCGCAGTTACTGCCGCTGATAGTGGTACTTGGCACCTGGTATCTGATGGCCAAGCGTGGTGTGTCGCCAGTGAAAGCGATGGTATTGCTGCTGGTCCTGGCGGCGCTTGGCGTCGCCACGGGCCTGTTTGCGGGGTAATACACAGAAAACGATACAGCCGGGGCTATGCCCCGGCTCTTTATGGGTGAAAGTTTTGCCACAGCTCGGGATATTTGTCCGGGCGTGAGATAAATTGAAAGCGCGTCGGGTCCTCGATGAACTGCTGGTAAACAGGTGCAGAACTAATTGAGAACTCCGTATATTGTCGGGGCGTTACGGCCTGCAATCGTCCGGGAATGTAACGCGGATTATGCTGCCAGATAACGTTGTTTCCCTGCAGTAACGGGTACCACGCCAACCCTTTATGCGCACGCACGGCGTCGTACTCAAAACCATATTCACGATCGCACCACGCACCAAAGGTTAACGGGACATCCGGATCTGCGGATATGGTCGCATGCCCCCAGCCGGGTGGTACCAACACTTTCTCACCGGGTCCGGCAATTACAGCAAAACAGCGGCCAGGGTCATCCTCAACATACTCCTGCATATAGATTATCGCTTTTCCCTGCCAGATTTCGTAAAGCTCCGGCGGGGACCAGCCGCTGTGCTGACTGATACGATGAATATGTCCCTGACTACGCACCGGCTCTTCCCCCAGTCGTCCCGCCGCATAAGTCACCACGCCAAATAACAGCATCCGCTTTTTCAACTCTTCGCGATCCTGCATTCGCGCCACATCCATCGCAATGGCATACACCTCTTGCGGCCCTTCACAGTGCGGATCGCGCAGCGAGGCGCGGATGTCATCGAGTTGACGAATTTCCGGCATCGGCCCGGTAACCTCATCCCCATAGCTAAAGCCAAGCGGGCGATGATGAACCGTCATATCGAGGCCGTAAGAATGCGCTAAGTCAGCCATTCTGTACCTCCTTCGCCTGAACCCGATTATTTTCC
Source organism: Citrobacter sp. Cf116 (assembly GCF_030336505.1). Lineage (NCBI taxonomy): Bacteria > Pseudomonadati > Pseudomonadota > Gammaproteobacteria > Enterobacterales > Enterobacteriaceae > Citrobacter > Citrobacter sp. Cf116. The sequence continues at coordinate 206,834 of NZ_JAOWEQ010000041.1, forward strand.
TCAAAGACTCTTATTCTGAAGCCCCTGGCGAGCGCCGCATAATCATGACCCGCAATCCCCGGCCATACGGCGAGCGCCGACAGTACCTCTTCCCCGGTGTTGATTAACCGGTGCGCGGTAAAGCCGCGGATAATGTGGATGGATCCGGCGAATACCTTTTCCAACCTCGCGTCGCCCTGTTCGGTTTGCAACAGCAGCAAACCAGTGCCACGCAGACCGAAATAGACTTCCCCCTGTTCGCGGCGCTCATGGAAATGCCCGCGGGTCATAAAATACTCGCAGCCGACCCGACCAGGATAAAGATGGGTAACGCCGGTGTAGAGTTCACCTTCAGCGGAAGACGTATCCAGCATCTCAACGTCATACACGACCTGCTCACCAGCCAATTGCTGACGGGCGTTTTCATCGGCAAAAACGTCAGTAAGATCCTGAATACGGGTAGATTTGCGCAATAACGGGCCATCGGCCAAAGCGCCGCTTGCCCACGCCACCTGCGGTGGCTGGATAAAAGAAAGGTTCATATGTGTCTCCGGCCCGAGGAGAACAACAGGATCAGATTAGCAGATTAATCGATTAACCTGCTAATTCTGTCTGCATATTGCGGGCCGGATCACAGCCTCAAGGGGCCAGTGCAAGCACCTCTGCCACCCACTGCTGGAAACCTTCAACGTTCAGACCCAGCGCAACCTGCGCATTTGCTGGATGCCCCAGACGTCCTTCGATGTCCACCACCGTCGCACCTGAGGTATATTCGCCCTGGGTTTCAACCGCCACGAAACACGACTGCAGGGTAAACAGTTCCGGACGCACCAGCCAGGCAATGGCACACAGATCGTGCATTCGCAGCCCCGTATTCATACTGCCGCTACGGTAATGGCTAAACAGCGCGTGCAGCATTTTTCCCGTCTGGTTAAGCTGGGGGAGCGTCGCCAGATAGTCCGGGGCGAGCATGGCCTGGTTAGTAACATCCAGCCCACACATCACAATATCCAGCCCGCTCTGGAAGACTTTCGCGGCAGCCTCGGGATCGATAGCAATATTAAACTCGGCGTTGGGTGTGAAGTTCCCGCGCCCGGCAGAGCCGCCCATAATCACCAGACGGTGAATGTTGAATACGCATTCAGGATAATGGGTCAGCAGCAGCGCAATGTTGGTCAGCGGGCCAATTGCCACCAGCGTCACGGGCTGCGGGGCATGCATCAGCGCATCGCGAATCGCCTGGAAGGCGGGTTTTGCCATCGCCTGGCGGTCGTGTTCGACAAATTCATACCCTTCCATACCGGACTCGCCGTGCACGGAAGCGGCATCACGCAGTGGCCGCACCAGCGGCATCGATGCTCCCTGCGCCAGTGGAACATCCGCATTCCAGAAGTGCAGCAGTTGCAACGCATTACGGGTGGTTTTTTCCACCGACACATTGCCTGCTACCGTGGTCATCAGTTGCAGATCCAGCTCAGGGGCAAACAGCGCGGCGGCAATGGCGGCGGCATCATCAATGCCGGGATCGGTATCAAGAATGATCGGTAAGCGCATGGTTTCTCCATAAAAAAATGCCAGACGTTAAGTCTGGCATCTTCTCATAATCGTAACCGGAAAGACTTACTCTACTTCACGAACATCCACACGCAGCTCTTTCGGCACTTCGAAAACGATGTTCTCTTCGCGGCCTTCCAGCGGAATAGCTTCCCCACCGCCAAGCTCCTGCAGGCGAGCAATCACGTTTTGCACCAGGATATCCGGCGCCGATGCTCCGGCCGTCACACCTACGCACTTCGCCTCTTTCACCCACGCTTCCTGGATGTCGGTCGCATCGTCAATCAAATACGCCGCTTTCCCCATTCGCTGTGCCAGTTCAGCCAGACGGTTGGAGTTAGAGGAGTTCTTCGAGCCGACCACCAGCACAACATCAGCCTGTTCCGCCAGCGCACGGACCGCTTCCTGACGGTTGGTGGTGGCATAACAGATATCGTCTTTGCGCGGTCCGACAATTTTCGGGAAGCGTTGACGCAGAGCATCAATAACGTCAGAAGTATCGTCAACGGAGAGCGTGGTCTGCGTCATGAAGGATAATTTGCCTTCATTTTTCACATTCAGTTTCAGCACATCATCTGGTGATTCAACCAGATACATTCCGCCTTGCGGGTTGCTGTACTGGCCCATCGTGCCTTCAACTTCCGGGTGTCCGGCGTGACCAATCAGAATGGATTCTTCGCCACGACGGCTGGCGCGAGCAACTTCCATATGCACTTTCGTGACTAGCGGACAGGTTGCATCAAAAACCGTGAGGTCGCGGCCTTTGGCTTCGTTACGCACAGCCTGAGACACGCCATGAGCGGAGAAAATCAGGATCGCGCCATCCGGCACTTCGCTGATTTGCTCGATAAAAATAGCGCCGCGCTCGCGCAGGCTATCCACCACATAACGGTTATGTACCACTTCATGACGGACATAAATCGGCGCGCCGTAAATAGCCAACGCGTTTTCGACAATGCTGATAGCGCGGTCTACACCAGCGCAAAAACCGCGCGGGTTGGCCAACAGGATCTGCATTTTACGCCTCCAGTGCCGGTTCGACTTCCAGCACTTCAATATCAAAATGAACGGTATGCCCAGCCAGCGGATGGTTGAAATCAACCGTGATCGAGTCACCGTTGATTTCACGGATCACGCCAGGCATCTCACTGCCGTCCATTGCGGTAAAGAGCATGATAGCGCCAATTTCTGGCTCGCCCGCGTCCATAAATTCCCGACGCGAGAAATATTGAATTAAGTCCGGACTTGATACGCCAAAGGCGGCATCCGGCTCCAGAGCAAAGGTGGTTTTATCGCCTTCTTTTAGCCCCAGCAGGTGTTGCTCCAGTCCTTCAGACAGAGAACCGTCGCCCAGGCGAAACAGCGCAGGCTTGCCGTTATTGCGGGTTGACTCTGCGGTGGAGCCATCGTCGAGCTTAAGGGTGAAGTGCACCAGCACCGCACTGTTACTCTGTACTGATTTAGACATGCAGGTTGCTCTTTAAAATTGCTGCCGCCTGTCTGCCCGGTGGCGCTACGCTTACCGGGCCTACAAGGATCGCAGTAAATTGTAGGCCGGATTAGCATAGCGCCATCCGGCATTTTTTTATGCGGCTTTTTTCTCTTTCGACGGCAGGAAGCCTTCGAGAACAATCAATGCCGCCCCGATACAAATAGCTGTATCGGCCAGATTGAAGGTCGCGAAATGCCAGTCGCCGACGTAAAAGTCAATCATATCAACCACAAAGCCGTGCCACAGGCGATCGAACAAGTTGCCCAGCGCACCGCCAATGATTAACGCATACGCGATGTTGTTCAGCTTCTGCGTCGCCTTCGAGCGATACATCATCACCATCAGGATGACGCAAATACCGATAGCGATACCGGCAAAGAACCAACGTTGCCAGCCACCGCTGTCAGCTAAGAAACTAAACGCCGCACCATAGTTACGCGCGTAGTGCAGATTAAGCGACGGAAACAGCGACACCGTATCCCCCAGAGCAAAGTTCTGGAGGATCAGGTATTTGCTGCCTAAATCGATAATCAGCACGACTACCACCAGCCACAGCCAGCGTAGTCCTGTTGAACAAAGAGGCTTACTCATCAGGCAAACTTACGTTGTTCGCCATCACCGGCGATGTTGCTGACACAGCGTCCGCAGATATCTGCATGTTCCGCCACCTGGCCGACGTCGGTAGTGTAATGCCAGCAGCGCGGGCATTTCTCACCTTCGGCTTTGCTCAGTACGATTTTCAGACCTTTGAGCAGTTCGCTCTGCTGAGCATCAGCAGGAGCAGCCGCATAATCCGCAACCGTCGCACCAGAGGTCAGCAGTACAAAACGCAACTCTTCACCCAGCGCGGTCAGTTTCGCCGCCAGCTCAGGTTCAGCGTACAGGGTCACTGCCGCTTCCAGAGAACCGCCGACTTTCTTATCCGCACGCGCCTGCTCGATAACCTTGTTCACTTCGCCGCGCACTTTCAGCAGCTCGTCCCAGTAGGCATCGTTCATCGCTTCGGTTTCGGCTAAGCCAAACAGACCTTCGTACCATTCACCGGTAAAGACGTACTTCTCACGATCGCCCGGCAGGTAGCCCCAGATTTCATCGGCGGTGAAGGACATGATCGGCGCCATCCAACGAACCAGCGCTTCTGCAATATGGAACAGCGCAGTCTGGCAGCTACGACGCGCCACGCTGTCCGCTTTCGCGGTGTACTGACGGTCTTTGATGATGTCGAGGTAGAACGAACCCATTTCTACGGAGCAGAAGCGCATCAGGCGCTGTACCACTTCGTGGAAGTCATAGGCTTCATAGGCTTTCAGGATTTCGTCCTGCGCCGCTTGCGCACAACCTACCGCCCAACGATCCAGCACCACCATCTCTTCCGGTTTCACCATGTCTTTAACCGGATCGAACCCGTTCAGGTTCGCCAGCAGGAAGCGCGCGGTGTTACGGATACGACGATAGCTGTCGGCAGCACGTTTCAGGATTTCGTCAGAAACGGCCATTTCACCGGTGTAATCGGTAGAAGCAACCCACAGACGCAGAATATCCGCGCCCAGTTTGTTCATCACGTCCTGCGGAGAAACGGTGTTACCGATAGATTTGGACATCTTACGGCCCTGACCATCAACGGTGAAACCGTGGGTCAGTACCTGGCGATAAGGTGCTTTGCCTTTCATGGCGGTGGAGATCATCAAGGAAGACATGAACCAGCCACGGTGCTGGTCAGAACCTTCCAGATACATATCTGCCGCATGGCCCGCAAACTCAGGACGCACATCCACGACGGATGAGTGGGTTGAACCGGAGTCGAACCACACGTCCAGCGTATCCGGGACTTTGACATACTGGTCAGCTTCGTCGCCGAGGATATCTTTCGGATCGAGATCCCACCACGCCTGGATGCCGTCAACTTCAACGCGTTTAGCCACTTCTTCCATCAGTTCGATAGCGCGCGGATGCAGCTCTTCGGTGTCTTTGTGAACAAACAGAGACATCGGCACACCCCACGTACGCTGACGGGAGATACACCAGTCAGGACGGTTGGCAACCATCGATTCAATACGCGCCTGGCCCCAGTCCGGGATCCACTGTACGCCTTTGATCTCTTTCAGCGACTGCGCGCGCAGGCCTTTCTGATCCATGCTGACGAACCACTGCGGGGTCGCACGGAAGATGATCGGTGACTTGTGACGCCAGCAGCATGGGTAGCTGTGCTGCATCTTCTCAACGTGCAGCAGCGCGCCTTTTTCGCTCAGCAGCGCAACGATTTTGTCGTTGGCTTTAAAAACGTTTACACCGTCCAGATCCGGATAGGTACCCGCCAGGTATGCGCCGTCCGGGCCAACCGGGTTAGCGATTTCCAGACCGTATTTCTGGCTGATGACGTAGTCATCCGGACCGTGACCGCCAGCGGTATGGACCGCACCGGTACCCGCGTCCAGCGTAACGTGATCGCCAAGGATAGCCGGCACGTCAAAGCCCATAAACGGATGGGTAAAGCGCAGCAGTTCCAGCTCAGCGCCTTTCACGGTGCCGAGAATGGTGTATTCAGCCGCGCCAATACGCTGCATGACGCTTTCAACCAGATCTTTCGCCAGAATCACAGCCTGGCCGTCAATCTGCACCAGCGCATAGTCAAAATCAGGTGCCAGAGAGATTGCGCGGTTCGCCGGTAACGTCCACGGGGTAGTGGTCCAGATAACCAGAGAGATCGGGCCGTTGACGTCAGAAACGCCAAATTTCGCTTTCACCGCATCCTGATCGGCAGCGTGGAACGCCACGTCGATGGACGGGGAGGTTTTGTCATAATACTCAACTTCCGCTTCCGCCAGCGCGGAACGGCAGTCAACGCACCAGTGTACCGGCTTCGCACCTTTGTGCAGGTGACCGTTGCCGATGATTTTACCCAGCGCACGAATGATGTTGGCTTCAGTTTTGAAGTCCATGGTCAGGTACGGATGCGACCAGTCGCCCAGTACGCCAAGACGGATAAAGTCTTTACGCTGACCATCAACCTGGGTCGCTGCGTATTCACGGCACTTGGCGCGGAACTCAGCAGCGGTGAACTTCTCGCCCGGCTTGCCGTATTCCTGCTCTACTTTCAGCTCGATCGGCAGACCGTGGCAGTCCCAGCCCGGAACGTACGGCGAGTCATAGCCCGTGAGTCCTTTGGACTTCACGATAATGTCTTTCAGAATCTTATTAACCGAGTGACCAATATGAATGCTGCCATTCGCATAAGGAGGGCCATCATGCAGAATGAAGGTTTTTTTGCCTTTTTTGGCCGCACGAATGATGCCGTACAGGTCATCATCAGTCCAACGCGCCAGCATTCCCGGTTCGCGCTTGGCGAGATCGCCGCGCATCGGGAACCCTGTTTCCGGCAAATTCAGGGTTGATTTATAGTCACTCATCAGATTCTCGGTTCCGTATTTAAAACTCGTATAGGCATTAAGCCGGTTTTGTTAGCCCAAAAAATTCACGGGCAGTCAACTCATCACGCGCAATCTGCGCTTTTAGTTCATCCAGCGAGGCAAATCGCTGTTCGCTGCGTATTTTTTTACGCAGTACTACATCTATATGGCGACCATACAGGTCCATTACAACGTCCAATAGATGCACTTCCAACTGCTGGCGTACGCCTGCTACCGTCGGGCGGGTGCCGATGTTGGCGACGCCGGGCAACGGTTTGTCACCCAGTCCCATCACTTCAACCGCATAAACACCTTTCACCGGAGAAACCTGACGACGAAGCGGTAAGTTTGCCGTCGGAAAACCGATGGTGCGCCCTAACTCATCACCGTGAACGACGCGTCCTGAGATAGTAAAAGGATGCCCAAGCAGGCTTTCGGCCAGTTGCAGGTTATCTTCGGCCAGCGCCTGACGTACTGCGGTGCTGCTGATACGCACACCGCCTTCACAGAAGGTTTGGGTGCTGGTGATATCAAAACCATACTCAGCGCCCGCTTCCTGTAATAACAAGAAATCGCCCGCACGGCTAGCGCCAAAGCGGAAATCATCGCCAACGGCAAGAAATTGTACACCAAGGCGCTTCACCAGCAGGTCGCTGATGAAGGTCTGCGCCGTTAATGCGGCGAAACGCCTGTCAAAACGCACACACAGCACGTAGTCCACACCGCATTCGGCCAGATAACGCAGTTTTTCCCGCAGGCGGGTAAGGCGCGCAGGTGACTTGTCCGTCGCAAACAGTTCCAGCGGCTGTGGCTCGAAAATCATTACCACCACCGGTAAATTGCGTTTGCGCCCTTCTTCCCGTAAGCCTTGCAGCAACGCACGGTGGCCACGGTGCACACCGTCGAAATTACCAATAGTCAGCACACACCCATGCGGGGCCTGGCTGAGATTATGTATGCCTCGTATCAGCTTCATGTCTGGCTCAAAACAGTGAAAATCGTGAAAGTATACCCTGTACCGCGGTCAAGGTTAACCGGCGATTGTTTCTACGAAACAGAAAGAGGATGGTTTTCATTGTTATGAAACAAATTGACGCCCTTCACGGGCACACCAATGCAATTTTTCTCGTCGAAAAGCTGTATTCACGCCACGCAAGCTGGTAGAATCCTGCGCCATCACTACGCAACGAGTGCTGGAATTTAAACGGCGCTTATTTGCACAAATCCATTGACAAAAGAAGGCTAAAAGGGCATATTCCTCGGCCTTTGAATTGTCCATATAGAACACATTTGGGAGTTGGACCTTGGCTAATATCAAATCAGCTAAGAAGCGCGCCGTTCAGTCTGAAAAGGCCCGCAAGCACAACGCTAGCCGTCGCTCTATGATGCGTACTTTCATCAAGAAAGTATACGCAGCTATCGAAGCTGGCGACAAAGCTACTGCACTGAAAGCATTTAACGAAATGCAACCAATCGTGGACCGTCAGGCTGCTAAAGGTCTGATCCACAAAAACAAAGCTGCACGTCATAAAGCAAACCTGACTGCACAGATCAACAAACTGGCTTAATCGCCTGCTTGTTGACGCTTTGTGAAAAAACCCGCGCAAGCGGGTTTTTTTATGCCTGCTATCTGGCGTTTTTCTCTTCAACCACTGATGTTGTTCTCACTCGCCCACGCTCTTCCTGACCAGCCTGTTTTTTCAGCTATCCCTCCCTTAGTTAGTCGCGTCGCGTAATACTTGAAAGTTATTTTCTTTCACTGTTTTCCTTTTTTTATTTCATTATTAAAAAAACTGTGACCACCTTAGCAAATAGAAACATCGCTCATTCAAAAACGAATAAACGCAATCCTGATGTAAGATTTGATAATTGATTGCTGCGGTAGGGTCAACTACTTTCCATGTACACCTTACTCACTCATTTTAATCTGAGGTTAAATTCAGTAACGACATAAAAAATAATATTTAAAACTTGCTTGGAAAGTAAAAGTTGTTTTTCTGGGCGTATCGCACCAATATCGGAGTTATTATTATGAGTTCTGTTATTGAGGATACCCAGTCTTGCGGGTCAGCATCATTATCTTTACTACAGCGTATTAGCTACGGCTCTTTGGATGTAGCAGGTAATCTACTGTACTGTTTCGGCTCAACCTATATCTTATATTTCTACACTGACGTTGCGGGTATTAGTCTCGCCGTAGCAGGTGTCATCCTGCTGTTGGCGCGTATCGTAGATGGTATAGATGCCCCAATCTGGGGGATCATTATCGATAAAACACGTTCACGTTACGGTAAATGTCGTCCCTGGTTCTTATGGCTACCGCTGCCTTTTGGTGTATTCAGCGCGCTGTCATTTTGGTCTCCAGATATCAGCATGACAGGAAAAGCCATATATGCAGCAATATCCTACATGATTGCCAGCATTTTATTTACCGGACTCAACACACCGCTCAGCGCAATATTACCTCTAATGACTCTGTCCCCTAAGGAACGGCTGGTATTAAATTCCTGGAGAATGACCGGGGGACAAATTGGGGTTTTATTAATGAATGCCACAGCATTACCCCTGGTTGCATTTTTAGGTAACGGAAATGATCATGCCGGATTTATTTACACGGCGATTCTGTTTGCTGCAATATCCTGTTCGCTAACGCTTTTCGCCTTTAAAAATATCCGCGAAATGGATGCGGATAAAATACAGCAAGAACCAAAACTGCCGATGAAAAAAAGTTTCACGGCAATGAAAGGTAACTGGCCATGGATCCTGATGGTGCTGGCCAATCTGATCTTCTGGATTGCCCTGCAACAGCGGTCCACAACCATTGTTTATTATCTGACCTACAACCTCGATCGCAAAGACCTGGTTCCGCTGATTAACAGTCTGGCGACGATTCAGATCCTGTTCATCATCGCCATCCCTTTCTTTAGCAAATTCCTGGCTAAAACCTGGATATGGGTAGGTGGCTTGCTGATCGCCACGTTCGGCGGCGTCTTGATGTGGCTGGCGGCGGACAACATACCTTTCCTCATCGCGGCCTGGGTGCTCGGCAATATCGGTAGCGGAATCGCCTGCTCAATGCCGTTTGCCATGTTGGGCTTTGCCGTAGACTTCGGTGCCTGGAAAACGGGCATCAAGGCCACGGGCATTCTTATCGCCTTCGGCAGTACTTTCTGCATCAAGATGGGCAGTGGTCTGGGTACCGCTTTCGCCGCCTGGATCATAAACAGTTTTGGCTATGTCCCGAACCATGCCCAAAGCGCTGCGGGCCTGGAAGGCATTACCTGGGCCTTTATCTGGGCGCCAGCCCTACTCTTCGCACTCGCGGCGATCCCGCTACTTTTCTTCCGTAAGTACGAAGCAATGGAAGAGACGATTCGCCACGATCTGGAAACCATCACCCAATAACTTTCTTAATCTTTACCCTCAAAATATGGGAGGCACCACCATGCCATTTGTGCAACATGACCCGCGTCGTCTGGTCTGGCAGCAAAACGATCGCTATTTGTGGATTGAACCCTGGGGCGAGAACAGCCTGCGCGTACGCAGTGGTCGTCATCTGCCGGTAATGAGAAATGAAGACTGGGCATTGACTGAGCCAGTCGCAGAAAGCCACTGCCACATCGATTATGAACACCACCAGGCGACACTGACCAACGGCAAAATTATCGCTATCGTCAATCAAAAAGGACAAGTTACCTTTTACCGTCATCCACACAAACCCCTGTTGCAGGAGTTCTGGCGCCTGCGGGGCGAAATTGGCGAGGATGAATCTTCTCACGGCCAGTACGTCAGCGCACTCAACCTTGAGGGACGCGAATTCCGCCCTATTCAGGGTGGGAAATATTCACTTAAAGCCCGCTTCGAAGCCACCGAAGGGGAAAAAATTTACGGCATGGGCCAATATCAGCAGGCCAATCTGGATCTCAAAGGATGCGTGCTCGAACTGGCCCAGCGCAACTCTCAGGCCTCGGTGCCCTTTATGCTCTCAAGCCTGGGCTACGGATTTTTATGGAACAATCCGGCGGTCGGCCGCGTGACATTCGCCCACAACGTGACCGAGTGGGAAGCTCAAATCAGCGAGCAGTTGGACTACTGGATCACCGCTGGCGATACCCCGGCAGAAATTAGCCGGGCGTATGCGCTCGCCACGGGCACGCCGCCGATGATGCCGGATTACGCCATGGGCTTCTGGCAGTGCAAGTTACGTTATCGCACTCAGGAGGAGTTGCTCGCCGTCGCCCGCGAGTACAAACGGCGCAATCTCCCCATCTCGGTAATCGTGATCGATTTCTTCCACTGGCCAAATCAGGGGGACTGGATGTTCGACTCGCGGGACTGGCCCGATCCCGATGCCATGATCGCCGAGCTAAAATCGCTGGGTATTGAGCTAATGGTCTCCGTCTGGCCAACCGTGGATAGCCGAACCGAGAGTTATCGGGAGATGCGCGAAAACGGCTGGCTGGTGCAAACAGAGCGCGGATTGCCGATTAATATGGATTTCCTCGGCAATACCACTTTCTTTGATGCCACCCATCCCGACGCTCGCGACTACGTCTGGGGTAAAGCAAAACGCAACTATTACGATAAAGGCGTGAAGCTCTTCTGGCTTGACGAAGCCGAGCCGGAGTTCAGCGTTTACGACTACGATAATTATCGCTACCACGCCGGACCGGTGCTGGAAGTGGGCAATATCTACCCGCGAATGTACGCCAAAACCTTTTTTGACGGCATGAAAGCCGATGGCGAAGACCAGGTGATCAACCTGCTGCGCTGCGCCTGGGCCGGAAGTCAGAAATACGGCGCGCTGGTCTGGTCAGGTGATATCCACTCATCGTTTCGTTCTCTGCGCAATCAGTTTGCCGCCGGGATGAACATGGGGATTGCAGGTATCCCGTGGTGGACAACAGATATTGGCGGCTTTCATGGCGGCAATATTCACGACCCACACTTTCATGAGTTGCTGATTCGCTGGTTCCAGTGGGGCGTGTTTAGCCCAGTGATGCGCCTGCACGGCAACCGCGATCCGCAGATTTTACCAGAACATCCTTACCGTGATGGTATTGCCCAGTGTCCGACCGGTGCTGCAAACGAAGTGTGGAGCTATGGTGAAGAGGTGTGCGAAGTGTTGACTGGCTGTCTGACGTTGCGAGAAAAGTTAAGGCCGTACATCAAAGCGGTGATGGCGGAAACACACGAACGCAATGCCCCGGTTATGCGCACCCTGTTTTTTGAATTCCCAGAACAGACAAGGAGTTGGGAGATTACCGACCAGTACTGTTTTGGCCCCGATCTGCTGGTTGCGCCCGTCATGCTTGAAGGCATGCGCGAGCGTGACGTTTGGCTACCGGAAGGTGAAACATGGACGGATCTTGCAACCGGCGAGAGCTATCAGGGAGGACAAACGCTGTGCTATGACGCTCCCCTGAACAGAATTCCGGTATTTATCCGCGAAGGCGGGCAGTATCGTAATATGTTGAAACTGTAGTCAAAGTCCGGCTGCGGTTAGTACACCGCAGCCGGCAACATGAAGGCGTTTAGACCTGTGGCGACTTGAACAGTGCTGAGTAGTCCGCATTGCAAATACGCTGCACCGCCGGATGCTGGATCATCCTTTCCGCAAATATGGCGTGATACTCCTCCATCACATTCTCTACGCGTCCAATTTCAACAATAGAATCATCGGCATAGAAATTGTGTGAATACAGCGTAGGCGCAACGAAAATGGCATTATGCGTTGCGCCAAACGCTTTCATCAGCGCAGCATCATCAAACTCGCCGAGGATTTCGACATTCAATCCTTGTGAGTTGATCCAATTCAGCAGCTTACGACCGAGCATTGAACGACGTCCAGGAATCAGTAATCGACGCTCCTCAAGGCAGGCCGGGAAGGGTTTTTCAGGCAGCGGCTTGGTACACCAAAAACTCACGCTGCATTCGCCTATCCGCACCGAGAACAGCCCTTCCTGCTGTGTAGAATCGATCGGACAATCGGAGATAATCATATCCAGCTTATGCTGGCTGAGTTGATCCAACAGCATCTCGTGTGTTGACTCAAAACAACGCAGATGGATTTGTTCATCTTCAACCACAGCGGCATCCAGCACGCTACTGACCAGTTGCTTCGATAGCGCATCCGCCACGCCGACATCAAACAGTAAATTAGACTCTTTGCGGTAGTTCACGATATCCAGCATTTCCTGGCTTAAGGTGAACATCTTATCCGCATAACGAAAAACCAATTCGCCTAACTCACTGGGCTCCAGCCCACGCCCCTTGCGCTTGAACAGCTTTCCCTGCAAGCGTTCCTCAAGCGCTTTAATCTGCCCGGTAATGGTCTGCGGTGTCAGATAAAGCGCTTCTGCTGCGCCAACCACCGAACCTTCTTTATAGACATGCCAAAAGTAGTACAGGTGGTTGTAGTTTATATGAGACATACTCTCTCCCTGAAAATTGTCACGATAGGGCTATCCCGTCAGGCTGACGCGTTCAACCGGGTGCGTAACCAGCAGTAACCAATTACCGCCGACAGTAAGGAGCCAATCAGGATCCCCAGTTTCGCCCAGTTAATCAGCTCAGGATCGACGTTCCCAAACGCCAGGCTGGCGATAAAAATCGACATCGTAAAGCCAATGCCGCACAGAATGCCGACCGCCATAATCTGCTGGAAATTCGTTCCCTCTGGCAATTGCGCCACCTTGAGGCGTAACGCCAGCCAGCAAAACAGACTGATACCCAACGGTTTACCGATCAACAAACCAGCAATGATCCCCAGCGGTAATACCGAGGTCAGTCCATCAATAGTGACGCCCTGCAGTGAAACGCCCGCGTTGGCGAAGGCAAACAGTGGCAGGATCAGGTATGCCACCCATGGATGCAGAACATGCTCCAGTCGCTTCGCCGGTGAACGCCCGTGTTTTTCCTTCAACGGAATAAAGAAACCGACGATCACACCCGCCAAAGTTGCATGCACGCCCGACTTCAGTACGGCAGTCCACAGCACCACGCCAACCAGAATATAAATCCCGGTACGTCTCACTCCGCACAGATTCAATGCCGCCAGAACGAGGATCGCGCACGCGGCAACCCCCAGCGACAACAGCGAGAGATCGCTGGTATAGAACAGCGCGATAATTACGATAGCACCGAGGTCATCGATAATCGCCAGCGCCATCAGGAATATTTTCAACGCCAGCGGTACACGGCTGCCCAACAGCGCCAGCACGCCTAATGCAAAAGCGATATCCGTTGCCGCCGGGATCGCCCACCCTTCACGGGTGATGGGATCGGCATAGTTGAATGCCAGGTACAGCAGCGCCGGGACAATCATGCCCCCGATAGCGGCAATGATCGGAAACGCTGCCTGACGCAGGCTGGCCAGCGAGCCTTGCATCAACTCGCGCTTCACCTCCAGACCAATCAACAGGAAGAACACCGCCATCAACGCGTCGTTGATCCACAGCAGCATATTTTTGTTGATCTCAAGCGCGCCAACCCGCAGTTGAACGGGCGTTTCCAAAAAGGCGTGGTACCATCCACTGGTTACCCCGATGTTTGCCATCAGCATAGCGACCACGGCAGCGATGATCAGAATGATGCCCCCCGAGGCGTCACTACTAAAAAAACGATGCAGATGTTTCACTTTTATTCTCTCTATTGGGTGAATACTTCGTAAATACTATCTTACACCCTCAAAAAGCTCGTTAAAATTAGATTATTCATGATGAATAGATCGTTTTTCTCGAGCTTTATAATAAGAGAATGCTGTATCAGTTAACCTTCACTTGGGTGATGTCGCGCATTAAACGCGTATCTGAGATGGTCCAGCGTTGCCGTCACATTTGCCGGAGACATACAGTTGAGGTGTGCCAGAAAAGGATGTGTATCGATAAAATGGATAAAACGGGTCGCACTCGCAAGCGTGGCGCTGCGCTGCATACTCGTTTTCCGGTTCTCCGTTAAGTTACATACCGCCAGCGCGTAGTCACGCGTGGAGAATGTTCGCCAAACGTTATTACGGATGCCGCCTCCCAGGAACAGCCTTGGCGGAATATCTTTTTGCGGTGCTGATTCTCCGCGTTCTCTCACAAAAGCAATATGACAACGCCCTTGCTGAACATGCTGTATATTCGCCATCATGCATCCTCCCAGGATAAAACATTCCTGATCGAGGTAATGCTGAATGTTGAGAGAGCGTTCATCCGTAAGCATTTTAACCAACTCGAAATGGCGATAAGCGGGTAAAACGGGTTTAACTAACATCCCCGGATCATTTTTGTGCAATATTGCGGGGCCGTAATCCACATCAAAAAGCATCTCCCGCCGCATCGTTATCACTTCTTTACGTTGCACAATATGCGCCAACGTACCGGGAGGCAGGCGTTCTTCATAGTCAGAATGATACTGATACTCAGCTTCTACGGGATGAGCTGAGTAATTTGTGGTCACGGCAACAATTCGACCGGTATTTTCTTCTGCAGTGACCAACACATACAGGAAACTATCACCGCCGTTAAATTTGATCCGAAAAGCGCGCGTGCTCATAGTGATATCGAACGTAGGAAAAATAAATTCGCGTTCTACCAGATTTGCACTGCGAGAGAGTTTCCGTAACTCCCGGCTTAACCCGGTGCTATCCAGCGCAAGCGTGGTGCGAATATCCGCCAGTGTCGCGCCTTCCTGAATCAGCGTGGCGAGATAACCCTGACGTGCATCTGTTTTCTGCCTGACAGGAGATATAAATGTTTTATGACAGCGCTGACAGTAAATACGCGGTTCTCCTTGCGCGGAAAAACCGTACTTTTTAAGTGAAATCCCCCCGCAATAGGGGCAGGATTTAATCAACCCTTTCCATGCCTGATTGACCGACTGACGAAAGCGGTTGAGTGACCGTTCCGAAATAATGGGGAAGAGAAAACCGCAGGCCCGGCAGAGTATATTTCTCCCCTGATGTTGGTAATCCGGGCTGTTCAACACGCCCACATTTTTGCAACCAGGCGTTTTGCAGCTATCGACATTAACCCAAGAAAACATATTCACTCCCTGCGAATACGATACGTTCAAGCAAATACTGATTTTATTTCTACAGGTGAAAAACCATTTTCATAGAGTGTTCTCATGGCGCTCATCGTCATTGCAGTATGAGAGAAAAACGCCTTATAACCCGCACACAAATAGTTGTGATTTCTTTTACCTGACGTTGACGGCAAGAAGCGGTGCTTAGGGCAGCCGCCATAACAGGCGAACTGCCATTGGCAGGAGTAACATTCTTGTGCCATTGTGCGATTTTTATCTTCGCCAAACTGCCGGTTTTGTTCGCTATTGTTCATCGCGCGCAGCGTCGAATCTTGAATATTCCCCAACTTGTTCTGCGGATAGACAAAATGATCGCAATTATACACATCGCCATTCATTTCCATGGCAAATGCGCTACCGCAGGTTGATGCAAACACGCATACCTGCGGCGGTAAACCACACCACGCGGCAAGCGTCTGCTCAAACATCTGTATGCCGATATCGCCAATATCGTTACGGATCCAGACATCAAAAATAGCGTTGAGAAAATGACCAAATTGCAGTGAATCAACCGACCACGGCATCATTCTCGTTTGTCCGTCTTCAGGATGCGTCAGACCAATACCGTCTCCTTCAGCGCTTCTTTCGACAAGCGGAATAAATTGCATATAACGACTGCCGATGCTTTTCAGATAGTCATAGACTTGCAATGGGTGATGCATATTCGTGTGATTCACTACCGTCAGCGTATTAAATTCCACACCGTGGCGTACCAGGCATTTAACGGCCCGTTCAACTCTCTCATGCGTTGGTTTACCCGAACGAGTAACCCGCCATTCATCATGTAACGCGGCATCACCATCAATAGAAACGCCCACCAGGAAGGCGTGTTGCTTAAAAAAAATAGCCCATTCGTTATCAATCAAAATACCGTTGGTCTGGAACGTATTGATTATTGTCTTTTCACCCGCATATATCTGCTGAAGTTCGACCGCCCGTCGAAAAAATGGCAGCCCCATCAACGTTGGCTCCCCTCCTTGCCAGGCAAAAATCACCTCATCCACATCCTGCGCGGCGATATGCTGTTTGATAAACAATTCAAGCGTATCTTCAGACATCCTGTAATTGGCTTTTCTCTGCGGATAGAGCTTCTCTTTCTCCAGGTAAAAACAGTATTTACAATCCAGATTGCATACCGAACCCGTCGGTTTAATCATGACTTGACAACTTTTCCTGCTCATCATCATTCAAGCCTATAAATAAAAGAACCTGGCTCAGAGCTAAAACGCTGAGCCAGGCGGGCAGAGCCCTAAGTGGCATACATGGTATTTCTTATAATTATTCGATTAGCCCCAGGTGACCGACGTAGGCTTATCACCGCGTGCTTTCATTAACGAGTCGTTATCAATATCCTGTTTATATTTCAGGAATTTACCGTAGAGTTGTTTCTCAATATCAGGCTGTTTGCCGATCTGGTTCAGTGTCTCGAAACGATCTTTTTTCAGGTTATAGAGGTACTTGGGTTTATTCTCACGATCGATGATCATTTTCCAGTCGCCATCACGAATAGCCCATTCATCAGTAGGGTCATCCTGGAATGGCATATCGATACCGAAAATCAGCGGTTTTTCACGTTTTAAGGTTTTCTGTTCCAGCAATGGAATCAAAGACTGCCCATCATAGGTGCGATCGGTAGGGAGCTTGAAGTTCATCATGTTTGCCAGCGTCGGCAACCAGTCGAGGCCATAGACAGGCGTATCTGTCACCATTCCCTGCGGAATATGCTTACCATATTTGATAATTGCCGGAACGCGGATCCCGCCCTCCCACAGATTATCTTTACGGCCGCGAAGACCATCCGTTTCACCCGCCAGGTTTAACTCATACACTTTACGCGCTTCACGAGTGACAGGTCCGTTATCACTAGTAAAGATAACAATGGTGTTATCTTCTTCACCCATTGCCTTTATCTTATCCATTACTTTACCAACCTGAGCATCCATATAACTGATGTTGGCGTAATACTCACCTGTGCCACGCCAAGGTTTATCAGCCCAATCACCGTAGAACAGATCCGGATGCTGTTTCTGGTAGGCACTCATGTATTGCGAATACATATCGAGGTACTTTTTCGGTGAGGCCAGCGGGCTATGGACCTCGGTAAATGCAACGTATAAGAAGAACGGTTTATCGTCTTTCTTGTTATCCAGCCAGTTAACAACCTCTGAACTAACCAGTTCACCGCTAAATGTTTCTGCTCTGCCAATCGGTTTGCCATTACGCACGAATCCGGTCGGATGCACGGTGCCATAGCGTGGGCGCTCTTTCGCGTTATCTAAAGTGGAATCGGTCACAAATCCGGCTGTATTCACCAGGCCATAGTCAAACCCCATATCCTTAGCTTGCGGTTGGTCTGTTCGATCACCGCCGGCATTGAGGTGTAATTTACCCATCATCGCCGTGTCGTAGCCTTGCGCTTTCAGCAGATTAGCAATCGTCAGCTCATTACGGCCCAATACCACATCTTTCCCTTCCGGGATCCAGGAACGGATCCCCGTGCGGAACGGCATACGTCCAGTCAATAACCCAGCACGAGAAGGGGAGCACAGCGGAGCTGGCGCATAGTAATCCGTAAATCTCACACCATCCTGAGCCAATTTATCGATATTCGGTGTTTTAACGATTTGATGACCATAAACCGCCAGATCGCCATAACCCAAATCATCCGCAAGAATGATGACTAAATTAGGGCGTTTATCCGCAGCAGCCTGCGCGGTTTGTAATGTGCTCCCGGCGCACAGTGCCAGCCCAATCATGCTGGCAATGACTGTTCTTTTCATTTCAGTTCCTTTAATTTTAATTAAAATGAATATCCGACCATATAAATCATCTGATCCCCATATCCGTCATAACCTCATTTGTTCTCAAAATAACGATACGTTACAGATGCCTTCCATCGTGGATAAAACTTCCATGCCAGCGTTAATCCTCCATTTAAACCATTTCGACCGAATTGCTGCTCCGTGTAAGCATCATTTCTATCAATCTCGACTTCATTCCAGTCTGATAAAACAAAGCTTTCACCAAATAAAGAGAAGTTATAAACAGCAGTCCAACCAATAACATATCCATTCCATCCACTGGTCTGTCCATATTTCGGTGATACATAGTCACCTGATTGGTTATGCAAGCCGATATAAGGTTTAAAGAAACCCCAATCTCCACTCCACCCCAGATAACCGAGTCCATAAAACATATCCAGATCGTCACCCCATGAGTTGTCCCATTGACCGTATATCTTGCCAAAGAAGGTATAGTTAGAATCAAAAAGACGCACATGGGTCATAGCAGAGACGGTATGGTTACGGCCCGCCACTGCATGGTTTAATACGTTGCTTTCAATAAAAGAATAGAATTCAGCCTCTCTAAAATTGACGCCAAAATCAGCCGTTGCTTTCCAAACTTCACCGCGGTGCACATTCACAAAACCGCTATTCCAGTCTGCATAACCAGCGTTAATTGACCCAAAAGAGTTTTTATATTCCAGAGCCTGTACATTTTGGCTAAAAAGAGCTGGAGTGGCGAATACAAGACTAGCCAGTAGTATTTCCTTTATCCGAGGCATTGAATTTATTCCCCATAATTATATTTTTTTCATCAATGAATGAAGGTTCGCTGCGGTGATAAATATTAAACAAATGTAATTACAAGATAGTGATGTAAATCTCACATCAGAATAGATAATGACTGCTTAAAATAATGTGTCAAATAATGTTGCTGTAGATATGATAAGTTCATATTTGTTAGTAAGCGCATCAATATCTTCTAACTAAACCACCCCTAATATATTTACCTGACATGTTAGAAAACTCACATTCAAGACCATCCAACTCACTTTTATCCTTGACAATAAAAAACCGGTATTCCCTTAAAAGGGAATACCGGTTTTTTCAAACGAGAAAGTTTTTTGGCTTGTCGTTAGCGAGTCAGATCGTCAAAGAACTTCTTCACACCGTCGAAGAAGCTTTTGGAACGCGGGCTGTTGTTTTCGCCGGTAGGACCGCCGAAGCTTTCCTGCAGATCTTTCAGCAACTGCTTCTGCTTGTCGTTCAAACCAACCGGGGTTTCCACTACCACGCGGCACAGCAGGTCTCCCTGGGCGCCACCGCGTACAGACTTGACGCCCTTTCCACGCATGCGGAAAAGTTTGCCAGTTTGCGTTTCGCCCGGAATTTTTAGCTTCACGCGACCATCCAGCGTCGGGACTTCAATCTCGCCGCCCAGAGCAGCCATCGCAAAGTTAATCGGCACTTCGCAGTAGAGGTTATTGCCTTCACGTTCGAAAATTGGGTGTTGTTTTACCTGCACCTGAACGTACAAATCACCTGCTGGCGCGCCATGCTCACCGGCTTCGCCTTCACCAGACAAACGGATACGGTCGCCGGTATCAACGCCTGCCGGGATTTTAACGGACAGCGTTTTGCTTTTCTCAACGCGACCATGGCCATGACATTTGTTACACGGATCTTTGATCAGCGTACCGCGGCCCTGACAGTGTGGACAGGTCTGCTGTACGGCAAAAAAGCCCTGACGCATCTGCACCTGGCCGGAACCGTGACAGGTTGGACAGGTTTGCGGCTGAGTACCTGCCTTCGCACCGCTACCGTGGCAAACGTCACACTCTTCCAGCGTCGGAATACGGATCTCTTTGGTGACGCCACGCACGGCTTCTTCCAGAGTGAGATCCATGTTGTAACGTAAATCAGCACCACGTGAGGCGCGCTGACGACCACGACCGCCGCCAAAGATATCGCCAAACACGTCACCAAAGATATCGCTGAAATCAGCCCCGCCGCCAAAACCGCCGCCGCCGCCCATGCCGCCTTGCTCAAACGCAGCATGACCGTACTGATCGTAGGCCGCACGTTTTTGCGCATCGGTCAGGATCTCGTACGCTTCTTTGATCTCTTTAAACTTGGCTTCGGCCTCTTTATCACCCTGGTTGCGGTCCGGGTGAAATTTCATGGCCAGGCGCTTGTAGGCCTTTTTGATTTCACGCTCTTCCGCTGATTTGGAAACGCCTAAAATCTCGTAATAGTCTTGCTTAGCCATCTCTTTTTATCTGCCCCTAACATGCGTGCACGGGCGGAGAGGAAACCTCTTCGCCCGTGCCAGTAATTACCCGTTCAAAGGGCGATTATTTTTTGTCTTTCACTTCTTCAAACTCGGCGTCGACAACGTCGTCATCTTTCGCATTATTTGCAGAAGCATCAGCGCCTGCTGCACCAGCCTGTTGCTGTGCGTGCTGCTGCTGAGCGATTTCCATCAGTTTCTGGGAAACCTGTGCCAGCGCCTGCATTTTCGCTTCGATATCCGCTTTATCTTCACCTTTCAGAGAAGTTTCCAGCGCGGTCAGTGCAGACTCGATGGCAGTTTTGTCGTCAGCCGGCAGTTTGTCGCCTGCTTCTTCAACCTGCTTGCGAGTGCTGTGCAGCAGATGGTCACCCTGGTTACGGGTCTGAACCAGCTCTTCAAACTTACGGTCAGATTCTGCGTTCGCTTCTGCTTCGCGAACCATTTTCTGAATTTCCTCTTCGTTCAGACCAGAAGAAGCCTTGATGGTGATCTTCTGCTCTTTACCGCTGTTTTTGTCTTTCGCGGAAACGTGCAGGATACCGTCGGCATCGATGTCAAAAGTAACTTCGATCTGCGGCATACCGCGCGGAGCCGGGCTGATGCCATCCAGGTTAAACTGACCCAGATCCTTGTTATCAGCAGCGCGTTTACGCTCACCCTGCAGCACGTGGATGGTTACCGCAGACTGGTTGTCTTCAGCGGTAGAGAACACCTGGCTGTGCTTGGTCGGGATAGTGGTGTTTTTCGCGATCAGCGGAGTCATTACGCCACCCATGGTTTCGATACCCAGAGACAGCGGGGTTACGTCCAGCAGCAGCACGTCTTTAACATCACCGGTCAATACACCACCCTGAACAGCAGCACCGATTGCTACGGCTTCGTCCGGGTTAACGTCTTTACGCGGTTCTTTACCGAAGAACTCAGCGACTTTCTTCTGCACCATCGGCATACGCGTCTGACCACCAACGAGGATAACGTCGTTGATATCAGATACGGACAGGCCAGCATCCTGCAGAGCAACTTTCAGCGGCTCGATAGAACGGTTAACCAGGTCTTCAACCAGGCTTTCCAGTTTCGCACGGGTCACTTTGATGTTCATGTGTTTCGGACCGGTCGCGTCTGCAGTGATGTACGGCAGGTTCACGTCGGTCTGCTGAGCGGAAGACAGCTCGATCTTCGCTTTCTCAGCGGCTTCTTTCAGACGCTGCATCGCCAGCGGGTCATTACGCAGGTCGATACCCTGATCTTTCTTAAACTCGTCAACCAGGTAGTTGATCATACGGCTGTCGAAGTCTTCACCACCCAGGTGGGTATCACCGTTGGTTGCCAGAACTTCGAAGGTTTTTTCGCCGTCAACTTCGTCGATTTCGATAATAGAGATATCGAAAGTACCACCACCGAGGTCATATACCGCGATAGTACGGTTGCCAACTTCTTTATCCAGACCGTAAGCCAGCGCAGCTGCGGTTGGTTCGTTGATGATACGTTTTACTTCCAGACCTGCGATACGACCGGCGTCTTTAGTTGCCTGACGCTGAGCATCGTTAAAGTATGCAGGTACGGTGATAACTGCTTCAGTTACCGGCTCACCCAGGTAATCTTCAGCCGTTTTCTTCATTTTTTTCAGCACTTCAGCAGAAATCTGCGGCGGTGCCAGTTTCTGACCTTTTACGTCAATCCATGCATCACCGTTGTCAGCACCGATGATTTTGTACGGCATGATGGCTTCATCACGCTGTACTTCTTCGTCCTGGAAGCGGCGGCCAATCAGGCGTTTAATCGCAAACAGGGTGTTTTGCGGGTTTGTCACTGCCTGACGTTTAGCCGGCTGACCAACCAGAGTTTCACCATCCTGGGTATAAGCAATGATAGAAGGCGTGGTGCGATCGCCCTCGGCGTTCTCCAGCACACGTGCAGTAGTGCCATCCATAATCGCTACACAAGAGTTGGTAGTACCCAGGTCGATACCAATAATTTTACCCATCTAAACGTCTCCACTAAAAATTCGGTCATCATGTGGTTGTGAATCTGTAATAAGGGCGAAACGTGCGGTTTCAACTACCCTGAATCGTTTTTTTTCAGACTCACCACTGCGGTTGCTTACAAGATGGGGTCGTAACCCACGTCATCAAGGGGGGCATGAAAATTTTTTTTAGCCTTGTGGCAATAAAATCGCAGAAAAAAGGCTAAAAGATTAAAAAACGAATAGTCTCAAATCAAAATTAATTCATAAAACAGATAAATTCAACACAGCCATTCACATAAAAATTGTAATAAAAAGAAAAGATTACAAGCATGAATCATGATTCTGACAGCGGTAAGATGGTCTGAAACGACACACTTTTACAGCCGTCAAAGAGAAATTCCATGAAATCCGTATTAATCCTTTCCGCCAGCCTGCTTATGGGCCTGCTGCTGAGCAGCGCCGCACACGCTAACGATCATAAAGTCCTCGGCGTGATCGCCATGCCTCGTAATGAAACCAACGATCTGACGCTGAAACTTCCCGTTTGCCGCGTGGTGAAACGCATTCAACTTACGGCCGACCATGGTGATTTACAGCTCAGTGGTGCATCGGTTTATTTCAAAGCTGCCCGCATGTCCAGCCAGAGTCTGAACGTGCCTTCCTCCATCAAAGAAGGGCAAACGACCAATTGGATCAACATCAATAGCGACAACGACAATAAGCGCTGCGTGAAAAAAATTACCTTCTCCGGCCATACGGTGAACTCTTCTGATATGGCGACGCTGAAAATCATCGGCGACGACTAATTCCCCATACTTTTATTCAAAAGCCATAGAAACATGAATGTCACCTATTTGAATGACGACGATCTCGATTTTCTTCAGCATTGCAGCGAGGAGCAGCTCGCCAATATTACCCGCCTGCTTACACATAATGAAAAGGGGAAAGCCCGTCTGTCGAGCGTTCTCAACCACAACGATTTATTTAAATCGATGGAAGGACATCCGGAACAGCACCGTCGCAACTGGCAACTGATTGCTGGCGAACTGCAGCATTATGGGGGCGACAGCATTGCCAATAAACTCCGTGGACATGGAAAACTGTATCGGGCGATTTTGCTGGACGTTTCGAAGCGTCTGAAGATTAAAGCTGATAAAGAGATGTCCACGTTCGAAATTGAACAGTCTCTGCTGGAGCACTTTTTACGCAACGCCTGGCAAAAAATGGATGCCGAACAAAAGCAGGAATTTCTGCAGGCTGTCGATGCAAAAGTTTCTGAACTGGAAGAACTGCTACCGTTATTATTGAAGGATCGTCACCTGGCAAAAGGCGTCTCTCACCTGCTCTCCGGCCAGTTAACCAAAATTCTGCGAACCCACGCCGCCGTCAGCGTAATAGGGCACGGATTACTGCGCGGAGCCGGACTTGGCGGCCCGGTAGGTGCGGCTTTAAACGGGGTTAAAGCGGTGAGCGGCAGCGCTTATCGGGTGACGATCCCGGCTGTACTCCACATTGCCTGCCTGCGCAGAATGCTCAACCACACACAAGCGTGATGCCCATCACAGGGAAAATAATTCGTTTTCCCTTCGTTAGATCATAGACAGTGCCCTCTCCCCTGATTATTATGCCGCGCCCCGAAGACAGCGATCGTTATTCGGGGAAACTATTTCACCATTCAATCAATGATGATTTTGAGGAATTATGGGCAACACTAAGTTGGCTAATCCGGCACCGCTGGGCCTGATGGGCTTTGGCATGACCACCATTCTGCTTAACCTGCATAACGCGGGTTTCTTCGCTTTAGACGTTATTATTCTGGCGATGGGCATTTTCTACGGCGGTATCGCGCAAATTTTTGCCGGTCTTCTGGAATATAAAAAAGGCAACACCTTCGGTTTAACCGCCTTTACCTCCTACGGTTCGTTCTGGCTGACGCTGGTTGCGATTCTGCTGATGCCGAAAATGGGCCTCGCGGATGCAACCAATGGTCAGTTCCTGGGCGCTTACCTGGGTCTGTGGGGCGTGTTCACTCTGTTCATGTTCTTCGGTACGCTGAAAGCCGCGCGCATGCTGCAGTTCGTGTTCCTGAGCCTGACAGTGCTGTTCGCCCTGCTGGCCGTTGGCAACATTGCAGGTAACGAAGCAATCATTCACGTAGCGGGTTGGGTTGGCTTAGTGTGTGGTGCAAGCGCCATTTACCTGGCGATGGGTGAAGTGCTGAACGAACAGTTTGGCCGTACCATCCTGCCGATTGGTGAAGCGCACTAATCTGACAATATCCCCCCTGAAGGGGGGATATTCCTTACAAACGCTGTAACTCTCCCTGTACGCTCGTATCGCGATGATAAATATCCTGTCGCAGCCAAATCCCCAGACCTAACCCCACCAGCGATAACGCCAGCACATACTAGGCCGGAGCCATTGGCGACACGCCCATTAACATCGTCACGGCGATTGGCGTCAGACCACCAAAAATGGCATATGAGACGTTATAGGAAAAGGAAATACCGGTAAAACGGACTTCCGCCGGAAACGCCCGCACCATTACATAAGGCACTGCGCCGACCACGCCAACGCATAATCCCACCAGCCCGTATAACAGGAACAAGTGCTGAGGATGGCTGCCGGTCAGGTGATAGAAAAACCAGCTCGAACAGGCCAGCAGCAGGCTGCCGACAATAAAGGTTTTGCTGGCGCCGACCCGGTCGACAATAAATCCGGCCAGCAGACAGCCGACGCACAGCATAATGGTAGCGACACTGTTGGCCTGTAGCGTTAGCGCGGGTGCAAAGCCATACTGCTTCTGCAACCAGACTGGTGACATCAGGATCACCACCACAATCCCGGCCGATAACAACCAGGTCAGCAGCATTGAAATAACCACCGCTTTTTTATGCTTACTCACCACCGACTTCACCGGTAGCTCTTGCGCAAGTGCTTTACGCTGCTGCATTTCTAGGAAGATGGGCGTTTCCTGCAACCAGCGACGCAGGTACATCGCCACCAGCCCAAAAACGCCCCCCAACAGGAACGGGATACGCCAGCCGTAGTCATGCACCGCCTGTTGCGTCAGGTTGGTGTTCACCAGCGTCGCAACCACCGACCCCAACAGAATCCCCACCGTCAGCCCGGCGGTCAGCGTGCCACAGGCAATGCCGATGCGGCGCTCCGGTACATGCTCCGCCACGAACACCCACGCGCCCGGCACTTCTCCGCCGATGGCAGCGCCTTGCAAAATGCGCATCAGCAGTAACAACAACGGTGCGAGGATCCCCATTGAGGCGTAGGTAGGCAAAAGACCAATCGCCAGCGTCGGTATCGCCATCAGCAAAATGCTCAGGGTGAACATTTTCTTACGCCCGACCAGATCGCCAAAGTGCGCCATGATGATGCCACCCAGCGGACGCGCCAGATATCCGGCGGCAAAAATGCCGAAGGTTTGCACCTGACGTAGCCACTCAGGAATGTCTGCTGGAAAGAAGAGTTCACCAACAACAGCGGCAAAGAAGACGAAGATAATGAAATCATAAAACTCAAGCGCGCCGCCGAGGGCAGCAAGCGTAAGAGTTTTATAATCCTGGCGATTCAGCGATCGAGTGTGTTGTGACATAGCAAACCATCAGTCAGTGGAGTTATTGAATCTGTCTGTCGATACATGTAAAGCAAAAATTACTATATCGTAAACAATTCAATACTCCACTGTGATTGGCACTTATGTCACGATCGGGCTACTTTCAGGCGTTTGTGTCGCGAATTGCGCTTTTAGGACGAAAAGATGCTACAATAGCCGGTGCGGTTTCCACATACGGCCCATCCAGCAACTGTATACAATACGGTACACTTGCAAAAATACCTGGTACGATAACCTTACCGTCGGCATCTTTCACGCCTTCCAGCGTTTCTTTGATCGATTTCGGCTGCCCAGGCAGATTCAGGATCAACGCCTGCTTGCGAATCACACCGACCTGGCGGGAGAGAATAGCCGTTGGCACAAAGTGCAGACTTATCTGGCGCATCTGTTCGCCAAAGCCTGGCATCTGGCGGTCAGCGACGGCAAGCGTAGCATCGGGGGTCACGTCGCGACGTGCCGGACCCGTTCCGCCGGTAGTCAGCACCAGATGACAGCTCATTTCATCCACCAGCTCGCATAAGGTCTGTTCGATGATCGCCTGTTCATCCGGGATCAGTCGCGTTTGCAGCTCAAAAGGGGTGGTAAGGGCAGATGCCAGCCACTCTTCAAGGGCCGGGATACCTTTATCCTGGTAAACGCCGCTGGAAGCACGGTCAGAAATGGAAACCAGGCCAATGCGTAAAGTATTCATGATTATTCCGTTTAAACAGTCTCGTTAAACAGAATGATACACTGCGAAAGGAAGGACAGACAGGTTTCAGAAGAGGTAGCGTGACCCATATCAGGGCCACGCTTAAATGATTACAGCAGATCGCCGATCATTTTTTCCAGTTTACCCTGGTCTACAGCAAACTTACGGATACCGTCCGCCAGTTTATCTACAGCCATCGGATCCTGGTTGTGCTGCCACAGGAACTCAGCTTCGGTGATGCGTGCAGGACGCGCTTTCACTTCGCCGGAGAAGGACAGTTTACGTTCGATAGCGCCTTCGCTTTCCGCCAGCTCTTTCAGCAGTGCCGGAGCAATCGTCAGACGATCGCAGCCTGCCAGCTCAATGATTTCGCCGATGTTACGGAAGCTCGCCCCCATCACCACGGTTTCGTAACCGTGCTGTTTGTAGTACTCGTAGATTTCCGTTACGGAAACCACACCCGGATCTTCTGCCGGTGCATACTCTTTCTTGTCGGTGTTGGCTTTGTACCAGTCAAGAATACGACCAACGAACGGAGAAATCAGGTATACGCCAGCTTCTGCACATGCACGTGCCTGCGCGAAGGAGAACAGCAGAGTCAGGTTACAGTTGATGCCTTCTTTTTCCAGCTGCTCAGCGGCACGGATGCCCTGCCAGGTTGAAGCCAGTTTAATCAGAATGCGATCGTTGCTGATGCCAGCGTCGTTGTACATCTTGATCAGACGTTTTGCTTTCGCGATGGACGCGTCGGTGTCGTAAGACAGACGAGCGTCAACTTCAGTAGAGATACGACCCGGGACCAGTTTCAGGATCTCCAGACCGATATTTACTGCCAGTTTGTCGGTCGCGTCGACGATCTGCTGTGCGCGGTCGTTGCTCTGCTGCTTAGCCCAGGCTACAGCGTCATCAATCAGCTTGCGGTATTCTGGGATCTGCGCTGCGTTAAGAATGAGAGAAGGGTTAGTTGTGGCATCCTGAGGCTGATACAGCTTCATTGCCGCGATGTCTCCGGTGTCGGCCACTACTGTGGTGAACTGACGAAGGGAGGTCAATTTGTCCGTCATGATAGCGATTCTCTTTAAACAGCTTGTTAGGGGGATGTAACCGATCTTCCCTGATGATAGCACGACGCACTCTCAGCGCAACCGCCTGGATTGTCCGACCCGCTGCTCAGCCCTGATTACGCATCTCAAAGCCTGTGATGCGCAATTGCGGGATATAACGATTGTTATGATAAACTCCCGCAATCACTCTCATGACAAGGTATATACTGGTCGATTATTGGTAGCGCTTACACGGAAATCTTCGCGCTTACCGGCATCAACAAGAGGGATGTTAATGCCTGATTTTTTCTCATTTATTAATGAAATACTCTGGGGATCGGTGATGATCTACCTCCTGCTTGGCGCAGGATGTTGGTTCACCTGGCGTACAGGGTTCGTGCAGTTCCGCTACATTCGCCAGTTTGGCACAAGTCTTAAAAACAGCATTAGCCCGCAGCCGGGCGGTTTAACTTCCTTTCAGGCTCTGTGCACCAGCCTTGCCGCGCGTATCGGTAGCGGGAACCTGGCCGGCGTAGCGTTGGCGATCGCCGCTGGCGGCCCTGGAGCCATTTTCTGGATGTGGGTCTCAGCGGTCATTGGTATGGCAACGTCATTCGCCGAGTGCTCACTTGCCCAACTGTATAAAGAACGCGATAGCAAAGGACAGTTCCGCGGTGGTCCTGCGTGGTATATGGCACGTGGTCTGGGCATGCGCTGGATGGGCGTCCTTTTTGCCATCTTTTTACTGATTGCCTATGGACTGATTTTTAACAGCGTTCAGGCGAACTCGGTCTCTCGTGCGTTGACCTTTGCTTTTGACATCCCTCCCCTCTTCTCCGGTATCGCACTGGCAATAGTGTCATTACTGGTCATCGTCGGCGGTATTAAAGGCGTCGCACGCCTGATGCAATGGTTCGTTCCGATGATGGCACTGCTGTGGGTTGGAAGTAGCATCATCATCTGTCTGTGGCATATCGGGCAGCTTCCCGACATTATCGTCACCATTATAAAAAGCGCCTTTGGCTGGCAGGAAGCAGCAGCGGGTGCGGCCGGATATACGCTAAGCCAGGCTATTGCCAACGGTTTTCAGCGCGGCATGTTTTCTAACGAAGCCGGAATGGGATCTACGCCGAATGCAGCCGCATCGGCCGCCTCCTGGCCACCGCATCCTGCGGCACAAGGCATTGTGCAAATGATTGGGGTATTAGGCGACACTCTCGTGGTCTGTACGGCTAGCGCGATGATTATTCTGTTGGCAGGCAATGGCACCAGCTATGTCCCAATGGAAGGCATCCAGTTACTTCAGAAAGCAATGGTAACGCTGACGGGAGAATGGGGAGCCGGATTCGTGGCTTTTATTGTGATTCTGTTTGCCTTTAGCTCGATCGTCGCCAACTACATCTATGCGGAGAACAATCTCGTCTTTCTGAAACTGGACAATATGCGCGTCATCTGGCTATTGCGAATCGCTACCATTAGCACCATTATCGGCGGAACGTTTGTCAGCTTCCCGCTGGTCTGGCAGTTGGCCGATATCATTATGGCTTGTATGGCCATCACTAACCTGACGGCGATTCTGCTGCTTTCTCCGGTTGTCCATACCATCGCCAGCGACTATCTGCGCCAGCGTAAACTCGGGGTGCGCCCGGAATTCGATCCGCACCGTTATCCTGATATCAGACAACAGCTTGCCCCCGAAAGCTGGGATCAAACGCCGCGCGGATAGCGCGGCAATCACAACCATCGATCAAATCTGTCGTTTTTTTTGCTAAAGTCGCAGTAAATTTCCTGCAAGGACTGGATATGCTGATTCTGATTTCACCTGCAAAAACGCTCGACTACCAAAGTCCGCTGGCAACAACACGCCATACGCTACCCGAACTGCTGGATCACTCTCAGCAGCTTATCCATGTGGCGCGCCAGCTCTCTGCGCCGCAGATTGGCAAGCTGATGGGAATTAGCGACAAACTGGCGGATTTGAATGCCACGCGTTTCCATGACTGGCAGCCTGACTTCACGCCGGACAATGCGCGCCAGGCCATTCTGGCATTTAAGGGCGACGTGTATACCGGGCTGCAGGCTGAAACCTTCAGCGAGGCGGATTTCGAATTCGCTCAGCAGCATTTACGGATGTTGTCCGGACTGTACGGCGTTCTACGTCCGCTGGATTTGATGCAGCCTTATCGTCTGGAGATGGGCATTCGTTTGGCCAATGCGAAGGGTAAAGATCTCTACCAGTTCTGGGGAGATATCATCACCGATAAACTTAATGAAGCACTTGAAGCACAAGGCGACAGCGTGGTGATTAATCTCGCTTCGGATGAGTATTTTAAATCCGTGAAGCCGAAAAAGCTCAATGCCGAGCTGATTAAACCAGTCTTCCTCGACGAGAAAAACGGCAAGTTCAAAGTCATCAGCTTTTATGCCAAGAAAGCGCGCGGCCTGATGAGCCGCTACATCATTGAGAACCGCTTAACGCAGCCGGAACAGCTGACCGCATTTAACAGCGAAGGCTATTTCTTTGATGAAGAAGCGTCAGGAAACGGCGAACTGGTGTTTAAACGCCACGAGCAATAATTTTCATGCCGGATGACGGCTAACGCCTTATCCGGCCTACAGGTTTTGTAGGCCCGCTAAGCAAAGCGCCAGCGGGCACCACCGTTAACTGCGGGTCATCATCAGCTTACGCAGTTGCGCAAAATCAGCAGGCAGGTGATGAGAAAGCAGCGGCAAGTCCGCGCGTTCCGCCAGCTCTTTTGGCAACGCCAACGTCAGATCAAGAATCTCTTCAACGCTTTCTTTAAACTTCGCCGGATGCGCAGTACCAAGGAACAGGCCGTACTCGCCAGGGTTCAGTTGGTCACGCAGCGCACGGTAAGCCACCGCCGCATGCGGTTCTGAGGTGTAGCCTATCTCATGTAACTCACGCATGGTGTCCTGAGTCGTGGCATCATCAACGGCGGCATAACCCAGCTCATTCAGACGCCAGATTTTACGGCGGAACAGTTCTTCCACGCGCGGCCAGTTGTTCGGCTGGCTGACATCCATCGCATTCGATAACGTCGCCTGAGTCGCTTTCGGCGCCCACTCACCTTCAGCAAGGAAACGCGGAACCGTATCGTTAACGTTAGTCGCCGCGATAAAACGCTTCACCGGCAAGCCCAGTGATTTCGCCAGCAGCCCGGCGGTCAGATCGCCAAAGTTACCGCTGGGAACAGAAATCACCAGCTGATTCCGCGCCTCTTGCGGTAGCTGAGCCACAGCCTCAAAGTAGTAACAGATTTGCGCCAGCAGACGGCTGATGTTAATTGAATTAGCCGAGTTCAGTCCCAGAGCCACCTTCAGCTCTTCGTCATCAAACGCCTGTTTCACCAGCGCCTGGCAGGCATCAAAATCGCCATCAATCGCTACAGTTTCAATGTTACCGCCCAGCGTACAGAACAGTTTTTCCTGTAATGGGCTGATCTTGCCGTTCGGGTAGAGGATCACCACGCGCACATTTTTCAGGCCATAAAAGGCATGTGCAACCGCCGCGCCGGTATCACCTGAGGTCGCCGTCAGAATGGTTACCGGCTTGTCGCCGCTGATGTGCGTCAGCATTTGCGCCATAAAGCGCCCGCCAAAGTCTTTAAATGCAAGCGTAGGGCCGTGGAACAGTTCCAGACAGCCGACATCTGCGGCAACCTGAGCAACCGGTGCCGGAAAAGCAAATGCAGCACGCACGCGTTTTTCCAGAATTTCCTGAGGGATCTCATCACCAATAAATGCGGACAGGATCTTCGCGCTGCGGCTAACGAAGTCCTGGTTCAGCATCTCATCCACTTCTGTCAGATTGAATTCCGGTAGATCGTGCGGAAAAAACAATCCCTGATTCTTGCCAAGCCCTTGCGTGACGGCCTGCGCAAAGCTGACCTGCTCGTTATGATCTTTCAGATTATACAGTTTCATTGATTATCCCAGTACCCGTGCGCCCGCCGTGTCCAGCCGGCAAATATGAACAAAGCCTTCCTGATTTTGCAGGTAATTTTTACTCAGCCAATCTGCTACGCGCTGCGCCGTATCTGGCTTATCGCACAAGGCGAACAGCGTCGGCCCTGACCCGGAGATCCCGCTGGCCAGCGCGCCAATTTCTGTTACCGCCTGACGCGCCTGACTAAAGCCTGGCAGCAAGCGGGTACGATACGGCTCAGCAATGACGTCCTTCATCAGCTTCGCGGCAAGCCCAGGCTGACGGGAATAGCAGGCATGGATAAATCCAGCCAGATGTCGCCCGTGGGCGATACAGTCCTGACGGCGATACTGCGCAGGTAGAATCGCCCGCGCTTCTGCCGTGGACACTTTAATCCCCGGATACGCCAGTACCCATAGCCACTCATCAAAGCCTGGCACCTGCTGGCTAATAATGCCGTTTTCTTCAATCATTAACTGCATGCCGCCCAAAAAGCACGGGGCAACGTTATCGTAATGAATACTGCCGGAGATACGCCCTTCCAGCTCGCCCATTATCGCCAACAGGCGCGTATCGTTGAGCGGCTTACCGCAGTGTTCGTTCATAGCGACTAACGCCGCCACGACGGAACAGGCGCTGGAGCCTAACCCGGAGCCAATCGGCATATTTTTTTCCAGCGTCATCGCCACCGGAACCGTTTTACCCAGCTCCTGGCAGAATCGCTCCCAACACTGATAGACAATATTTTCGCGCGGCTCTGACGGCAGCTTGTTGGCAAAGCGCCCAAGGTTGTTCAGGCTGAACTGATCAGCCGCCTCAACGGTCACCACATCGCCCAACAGCGAACCGTCCACCGGAGTTACCGCCGCACCGAGCACATCAAACCCGACGCTCATATTGGCACTGGAAGCCGGGGCATAAACTCTCACCATGTCAGACTCCTAACTTCCATGAAAGGGTGCGTAGCAGGTCGGCAAAGACGCCCGCTGCCGTCACGTCGTTACCCGCGCCATATCCGCGCAGAACCAACGGTAACGGCTGATAGTAGTGGCTATAGAATGCCAGCGCGTTCTCACCGTTTTTCACTTTAAACAGCGGATCGTTGCCGTCTACTGCATCAATTTTCACGCGACAAACGCCGTCCTCTTCGATATTGCCAACATAACGCAATACTTTTCCCTCATCACGGGCTTTCGCCACGCGCGCGGCAAACACGTCATCCAGCTGCGGTAATTTCGCCATAAACGCGGATACATCACCGGAATCATCAAATTCTTTTGGCAGAACTGGTTCAATGACCACGTCTGAAAGCTCCAGCTCACGACCGGTCTCACGGGCGAGGATCAACAGCTTACGTGCCACATCCATGCCGGAAAGATCGTCACGCGGATCGGGCTCGGTATAGCCCATCTCACGCGCCATGGTGGTGGCTTGCGAGAAGCTCATGCCTTCATCCAGCTTGCCGAAAATAAACGACAGCGAGCCGGAAAGAATACCGGAGAAACGCTGCAATTCATCACCTGCGCTGAGCAGGTTTTGCAGGTTTTCAATTACCGGCAAGCCTGCGCCCACGTTGGTGTCGTAGAGGAATTTACGCCTGGACTTCGCGGCGGCAAAACGCAGCTGATGGTAGTAATCCATCGACGAGGTGTTGGCCTTTTTGTTCGGCGTAACCACATGGAAGCCTTCGCGCAGGAAATCAGCATACTGATCTGCCACCGCCTGGCTTGACGTACAGTCGACAATCACCGGATTAAGCAGATGATATTCTTTCACCAGGCGAATTAAGCGCCCAAGGTTGAAAGGCTCTTTCGCACTTTCCAGCTCCGACTGCCAGTTTTCCAGATTCAAACCATGGACGTTGGTCAACAGGGCCTTCGAGTTCGCCACGCCGCACACGCGCAGATCGATATGCTTCTTTTTGAGCCAGGTTTGCTGACGTTTAAGCTGCTCCAGTAGCGCACCGCCCACGCCGCCTACGCCAATCACAAACACTTCAATCACCTGGTCGGTGTTGAACAGCATTTGATGGGTCACGCGAACGCCGGTAGTCGCGTCGTCGTTGTTCACCACCACTGAAATAGAACGCTCAGACGAACCCTGGGCGATCGCCACGATATTGATGTTCGCACGAGCCAGCGCGGCAAAGAATTTCGCCGAAATGCCACGCAGAGTACGCATACCATCGCCAACAACAGAGATGATAGCCAGACGCTCAGTCACCGCCAGCGGCTCCAGCAGGCCTTCTTTCAGTTCGAGGTAGAATTCATCCTGCATCGCGCGTTGCGCACGCGCGCAGTCGCCCTGCGGGACGCAGAAGCTGATGCTGTATTCGGAAGAGGATTGGGTGATCAGCACTACCGAGATGCCCGCACGCGACATTGCGGCAAAAACGCGTGCCGCCATACCCACCATGCCTTTCATTCCTGGGCCGGAAACGCTAAACATAGCCATGTTATTGAGATTAGAAATACCTTTTACCGGCAAATCGTCGTCATCACTGCTGGCGCCAATCAACGTGCCAGGCGCTTGTGGATTGCCGGTATTTTTAATCAGGCAAGGGATCTGGAACTGGGCAATAGGGGTAATGGTGCGCGGGTGCAGCACTTTGGCGCCGAAGTAAGAAAGCTCCATCGCTTCCTGATAAGACATCGACTTCAGCAGTCGGGCGTCGGGTACCTGACGCGGATCGCAAGT
This sequence comes from Citrobacter sp. Cf116, assembly GCF_030336505.1. Lineage (NCBI taxonomy): Bacteria > Pseudomonadati > Pseudomonadota > Gammaproteobacteria > Enterobacterales > Enterobacteriaceae > Citrobacter > Citrobacter sp. Cf116. The sequence goes on from NZ_JAOWEQ010000041.1 coordinate 241,391, forward strand.
ATATACGCCGTCAACATCGGTCCAGATCTCACAACAATCCGCGCGCAAACAGGCGGCCAGTACGGCGGCAGAGTAGTCGGAGCCATTACGCCCCAGCACTACTAACTCACCTTTCTCATTCCCGGCGGTAAATCCGGCCATCAAAATCATGTGGTCCGCAGGAATACGGCTGGCGGCAATGCGGCGCGTAGATTCGGCGATATCAACGGTAGATTCGAGGTAATGGCCGACTGCCAGCAATTTCTCCACCGGGTCGATGACCGTCACGTTGTGCCCGCGCGCTTCCAGCAGGCCAGCCATGATGGCGATCGACATTTTTTCGCCGCGGCAGATAAGCGCGGCATTGATGCTGTCCGGGCACTGTCCCAACAGGCTGATGCCATGCAAGACGTGTTTAATCTGGGCAAACTCTTGTTCAACAAAGGCTTTGAGCGGAGCCAGCGGAAAACCCGGCTGCGCAGCGGCCAAACCCACCAACAGCTCAGAGAAAATACGTTCGGCGTCGCTGATATTGGCTAAAGCATCCTGACCACCGATGGTCTTCTCAATCATCGCCACCAGATGGTTAGTAATTTTTGCGGGGGCAGAGAGCACGGTCGCGACCTGCCCCTGTCTGGCATTGCTTTCCAGAATATCGGCAACCCGCAGAAAGCGCTCTGCATTTGCCACTGATGTACCGCCGAACTTCAACACTCGCATGGTTTACCTCATTGCCTTTGGTCGAAAAAAAAAGCCCGCACTGTTTAGGTGCGGGCTTTTTCTTGTGTTTCCTGTACGCGTCAGCCCGCACCGTTACCTGTGGTAATGGTGATGGTTGTGGTAATAGTGATGCTGATGCGTTTCATGATGTTGTGTGCTCTGTAATTATTTATTATCTGTCCTGTATTCTTTAAGGGTTAAAGTATCTGCTGACCTAAGTCAATAAATTTTTAAATTGATCACATTCCGAAACTTGTTCATGAGCGACTGCTTGCCCTTTTACTTTCAACCAATACAGCATGTCTCGTCCACTTGAAACCAGAGCAAAACACTGCACAACAAACATTGATCAACACTTTATTTTGTTAGATTTTTTTCTATATCATGTAAAAAACGGTGCAACATTGCCGTGTCTCGCTGCTCTAACAGACCCATTCGCTGTTGCAGCCAGTCCGTCAACTTAATGTCGTCAGAAACGTTCAGCGTGGCTAATAAACGCAAAACACGTTCGCGCAATGCCTGTAGCTGATGCTCATCCGTCATCTCAATGTTTCTGGCCGGTTGTTGTATTAAACCTGCTAATTGATAGCAATACACCATCACCGCCTGCCCCAAATTGAGTGATGGATAGTCAGCCACCATAGGTACCCCGGTGAGGACATCCGCCAGAGCCAATTCTTCGTTGGTCAGCCCCGAATCTTCACGACCAAAAACCAGCGCGGCGTGATCCATCCACGTTGATTTTTCCTGCAACAGGGGAACCAGTTCGACCGGCGTAGCGTAATAATGAAACTTCGCGCGGCTGCGCGCCGTGGTCGCGACGGTAAAATCCACGTCGTGAAGCGCCTCGGCTAACGTTGGAAAAACGTTAATATTATCAATAATATCACCCGAACCATGCGCAACCCATCGCGTGGCGGGTTCCAGGTGGGCCTCGCTGTCAACGATTCGCAACTGGGTGAATCCCATGGTCTTCATCGCACGGGCAGCCGCACCAATATTTTCCGCTCTGGCGGGGGCAACCAGAATAATTGTTAAACGCATTTCGATACTCTTTTGGCCTGTGTGCAGGTAATAATGTGACATGCATCAACATATTACGCAGCGCGAATTTACATATTTTTAACAGAAATCACTGAAAAAGCATTTCGCATCCGGTAAAAAATGCTAAACTATTTCCAGACTGAACTATTGCCCTTTATGTTAACAAAAGTTGCATATCCTTCTGTTTATCCATGATAATTTAATTTAAAATGGATCGCATTGGTTGGATTCATTACATTTATTAATTAGCGCGTGCAACTAGTTGTAATATTGCAATTTTGTGATGAAAGCAAACATTTGGATACGTTGATTTCATCAAACTGTTAACGTGCTACAATTGAACTTGATATATGTCAACGAAGCGTAGTTTTATTGGGTGTCCGGCATGTCTTAGCCTGTTATGTTGCTGTTAAAATGGTTAGGATGACAGCCGTTTTTGACACTGTCGGGTCCAGAGGGAAACTACCCACGACCAAGCTAATGATGTTGTTGACGTTGATGGAAAGTGCATCAAGAACGCAATTACGTACTTTAGTCATGTTACGCCGATCATGTTAATTTACGGCATGCATCAGGCAGGTCAGGGACTTTTGTACTTCCTGTTTCGATTTAGTTGGCAATTTAGGTAGCAAACATGCAGACCCCGCACATTCTTATCGTTGAAGACGAGTTAGTAACACGCAACACGTTGAAAAGCATTTTCGAAGCAGAAGGCTATGATGTATTCGAAGCGACAGATGGCGCGGAAATGCATCAGATTCTCTCTGAATATGACATCAACCTTGTGATTATGGATATCAATCTGCCTGGGAAAAATGGCCTCCTGTTAGCGCGCGAACTCCGCGAACAAGCTAACGTTGCGCTGATGTTCCTGACGGGCCGTGATAACGAAGTCGATAAAATTCTCGGCCTCGAAATCGGCGCAGACGATTACATCACCAAGCCGTTTAACCCGCGCGAACTGACTATCCGTGCTCGTAACCTGCTGTCGCGTACCATGAACCTGGGTACCGTCAGCGAAGAACGCCGTAGCGTCGAGAGCTACAAATTCAATGGCTGGGAGCTGGACATCAACAGCCGCTCTCTGATTGGTCCTGATGGCGAGCAGTATAAACTGCCACGCAGCGAATTCCGCGCCATGCTTCACTTCTGTGAGAATCCGGGCAAAATCCAGTCTCGCGCAGAACTGCTGAAAAAAATGACCGGTCGCGAACTGAAGCCGCATGACCGTACCGTTGACGTGACTATCCGCCGCATTCGTAAACATTTCGAATCAACGCCGGATACGCCAGAAATCATCGCCACCATTCACGGTGAAGGCTACCGTTTCTGCGGCGACCTGCAGGATTAATTCGATCCTCACAGGTAAAAAAACGGCGCAATATGCGCCGTTTTTCATTTCACCACAGCCCTATTTCCATAAGCGAAACTCGTCACTCTGCGCAGGCTGAGACTCCGAAATTTCTGTCGGCTTTGGTTTTGGCTGTGCCAGCGAGTGCCAGTCAAGATGACGCGTCAGGAACATCACGCCACACAACGCGACCAACAGCACGCCGGTTCCCAGCAGTAAAGAGCTGTCCTGTGAACGGAGCAACACCCACATCACACCATCCAACCCCAGCAGCGCTACGGTGAACAAAATACTCTTACGCCAACCCTGTAATATCGCCTGCAGATACACACCGTTCATCAACGCCCCCACCAGACTGGCCGTAATCCACGCGGCGGTAAAACCAATATGTTCTGACAACGCCAGCAGCAACAGATAAAACATCACCAGCGATAATCCCACCAGCAGGTACTGCATCGGGTGCAGTCGAAGGCTGGTCATGCTTTCAAGGACAAAGAAAGACATAAAGGTCAGCACAATCAGCAAAATGGCATATTTTGTCGCCCTGTCCGTCAGTTGGTATTGATCCGCAGGCGTGGCGACAGCGACGCTAAATGCAGGCATTCCCTCCCAGCCAATCTTTTCGCCATCAAAGCGTTCGCCGAGGTTATTGGCAAACCAACTGCTTTGCCACTGGGCATTGAATCCAGACTTACTGATTTCGCGCTTAGCCGGAAGAAAATCCCCAAGAAAGTTGGGATGCGACCAATTGCTGGTTAAGGTCATTTCACTGTTACGGCCAACCGGAACAACGGAGAAATCTCCTGTTCCGCTCAAATTCAGCGACAGCGTCATGCTCAGGTTTTGCTCCGCCCAGCTCGCGTCGGGTAACGGAATGTGGATCCCCTGCGCACGTCCATCCAGCCCCGTCCCCGGCTCAACCGCCAGCGGCGTTCCATTGACCTGCGGCGCTTGCACCACACCAATCCCGCGCGCATCCCCCACGCCAACCACGATAAATGGTTTGCCGACGCTGACGTTGGGATGGTTTAAATCACGCAAACGTTCAGCGTTAAACTCGGCCTTCACCGAGATATCGTTGTGCCAGACCTGGCCCTCATAAATACCGATTTTACGCGCTTCAACGTTCTGACTCCCCTCAACCACCAACGACTCCGGCAGCCAGAAATGGATATAGCTTCGCTTACGCTGGATCTCTTTGCCATCCTCCAGCGAGGTATAAAGCTCTGTCACCGGAATGGCTATCAACGGGCCGACCATCTTTTGCGGTCCGCTGGTGCTCTGGCGGATTGCATCTTCAACGTCATTGCGATAATCCGATCGCTCTACGATTATCTGCCTGACCATTGTCAGGGGAATTAACAGCAGCAGCATGGCGCCACCCAGAGTGACGATTTTCCAGAACAGGGGTGATTTCAACATAGCGTTCTCCTTTGCAATATCAGCAAGGTAGAACAGCTATGTGCGGAGAATTTGAAGTTATGTGAAGTGACGGTGAAGCGTAAACGAAGCTTGTGCGCCGCCCTCTGGTCGGTTAGATAATGTCACCGCGCCTTCATGCAGTCGTGCAACTTCACTGACAAACGCCAGCCCCAAACCGCTGCTCTTGTGTCCATTCTCGCGGGGCAGCGAGTAGAAGCGCTCAAAAATACGCGGCAACGCAAAGTCAGGGATCCCGCTACCGCTGTCGGTAACCTGCAACGTGACCCGATCCTCGTGCTGATGTGCACTCAGCACAATCGTCCCGTCCTGTGGCGTAAAGTCGATAGCGTTGTCGAGTAAATTCCCCAATGCCTGCTCCAGTAACGCGGGATCGGCTGCGACGCTAAGCGATGAAGGCAAAATGGTCAGCGTGATGTTTTTTGCCGCCAGCTGCACGCTACGCGCCTCTTTGAGCTGAGCAAACAGTGCATCTACCGCCACTGGCGTCAACGTAATGTCCTGCCGATTCTCCAGTCGCGCCTGACGTAACAAGGTTTCAACCAGCGCCTGCATGCGCGCATTTTGCGTCAGAATATTATCGGTAAAGCGCGCTACCACGTTTGGCGGCGGACCTTCGCGCAGTATCTCTGCCGCGCCACGAATGGCCGCCAGCGGGCTTTTCAGCTCATGCGTTAACGCGTAGACATACTGCTCAATGTAGTTCTTGCCTTCGAGCTTCAGACGCATACTTTCCAGCGCCTGCGCCAGTTTGCGTAACTCGCTACTGCCTAAATCAGGCAGTGGGACGGGGCAATTCTCAGTAACGGAATCGGCATAACGCGCCAGCCGGGCAATGGAGCGGTTTATCCACCATACCATCCCGAAGCCAATCACCAGGGCAATACCCAGCAATACGGCGCTGGCCCACAGCATTCGCCGTTCACTGCGTTTAATCACCGGCGCCATCGCTGCATTTGGTTTGCCGACACTGAGCACACCGATAATACGACCACCGTCTACAATCGGCGCGGCAACGTACATCACCGAGCTTTCCGGGTCGTCCGGATTTTGCGGCGTACTACGAGCGCCATACTGCCCACGTAATGTTAACCACACGTCGTTCCAGCGGGAGTAGTCCTGACCGACGGCCTGATTAGCTGAATCAAACACCACCTTGCCCTGCGCGTCCGTCATGTAGACATGGTATTCATTACGTACTTTGTTAATGCCGCTAATATTGGCGCGGAATGGGCGGTTATGCAGTTGCGAAAAGGCCTGCGCCAGCTTGCCGTTGGCGGGAGAGTTAGAGAGTAAGTCATCACGCGCCAGCGCAGCCAGCAGCGTGGCGGTATCAATCAATGTGCCTTCAGTCGCTCGACGGACGCCTGGCTTAATTTCCTGCACAAAGATAGACAGAACGAACCAGGCAGCGACGGCAACAATCAGAAAATAGCCGAGCAGCAAACGCATGCCAATGCGCATCAGACGCTCCTCAGGCTGTATCCCATACCACGATGCGTATTGATGGGGGAAAGCTCGGGGTTGATGGCCCGCAGCTTGGCGCGCAGCGTTTTGATGTGGGTATCGACCGTTCTGTCAAAGGTATCCTGCGCATCGGCCCAGACTAAATCCATCAGTTGTTGGCGGGAGTAAATACGTCCCGGCGACATCAGGAATGTTTTCAGCAGCAGGAATTCATAGCGCGTCAGGTTCAACGGCATGCCGAACCAGGTAATCTGCGCGGCCAGCTCATTAAGTTCAAAATCCCCACAGCGCGTTGTCAATGAAGGCGTGGAGAATTTTTGCACCCGCCGCAGCAGCGTACGCACACGAGCGCACACTTCACGCGGCGAGAAAGGCTTGGCAACATAGTCATCCGCGCCAATTTCCAGCCCCAACAGGCGATCCACTTCATCGCTGCGTGCGGTCAGAAACAGGATCGGCAACGCCGGGTGGCGTTCAAGTAAACGTCGGCACAGTTCAAAACCGCTTATATCCGGTAGCCCGACATCCAGAATGATGGCATCAGGGCATTGCTGGCGAGATTTCTCCAGCATGGGAAATCCGCGCTCAAACGCCTCTACGCTAAACCCCTCTTGCTGCAGCATGTAGATAAGCGTATCAGCGATTCCCTGCTCATCCTCAACCAACCAGATCAACGGCTGTTGCATTGTGCTTCCTTGTTATTGCCGCCACGGCATGATGGGTACCGCGCTAATGGCATTTTTGGGCGATCCATCGACGACTTTATCTGAATAAGCCAGATAGGCCAGCGCATTACGTTTCGCATCGTAAAAACGCACGACCTGTAAAGATTTAAACACCAGCGAGGTACGTTTTTTAAATACCACTTCGCCCTGAGCTTTACCGTTCTTGATTCTGTCGCTCAGTTCTACCGGCCCAACCTGCTGGCAGGAAATGGCGGCATCGGAGGTATCTTCCGCCAGCCCCAGACCACCTTTGATGCCGCCAGTCTTCGCCCGACTCACGTAGCAGGTCACGTTAGTAACATCCGGATCGTCAAACGCTTCGACCACAATTTTATGGTCCGGGCCAAACATTTTGAACACCGTATCGACAGATCCAATCTGCTCCGCATGGGCAACCTGCGCCAACATCAGCAGAATTGAGGAAATAACTAAGCTCTTATATTTCATATTGTTACCATTTTTAAAAGTTACTCTGTGCAATTATTCGACATTCTAAGATAAAACGTATACAGATCACAGGATTACAATAATCACGCTTTCGTATGTCCGAAAAAAGCATTTATGAGCAAAAAAAACACTGAATGCTAAAACAGCAAAAAATGCTATTATCCTCATACCTGACGTCAGGTACTCGTTGTTGAAAGGATGAGGATATTTTATGGATCAGGCTGGCATTATTCGCGACCTATTAATCTGGCTGGAAGGTCATCTGGATCAGCCTTTGTCGCTTGACAATGTGGCGGCAAAAGCGGGCTATTCCAAGTGGCACCTGCAGAGAATGTTTAAGGACGTGACGGGCCATGCTATTGGCGCCTATATCCGCGCCCGTCGTTTATCGAAATCTGCAGTGGCGCTGCGCCTGACTGCGCGCCCAATTTTGGATATTGCGCTGCAATATCGCTTCGACTCTCAACAAACCTTTACTCGCGCGTTCAAGAAACAGTTTTCCCAAACGCCTGCTCTGTATCGTCGCTCCCCGGAATGGAGTGCGTTTGGTATTCGCCCGCCAATGCGCCTGGGTGAATTTGCGATGCCTGCGCACGAGTTTGTCACCCTGGAAGATACGCAACTACTCGGCACCACGCAAAGCTATTCCTGCTCGCTGGAACAGATTTCAGATTTCCGTCATGAAATGCGTATTCAGTTCTGGCGCGACTTCCTCAGTCAGGCTCCTGCGATCCCGCCAGTCCTGTACGGGCTTAACGAAACGCGTCCGAGCATTGAAAAAGATGACGAGCAGGAAGTGTTTTACACCACTGCACTGACGCCGGAACAGGCCAATGGCTATGTGCCGTCGGCGCAGCCTATCCTGTTACAGGGTGGCGAGTACGTGATGTTTACCTACGAAGGGCTGGGAACCGGCGTGCAAGAGTTTATCCTGACGGTTTACGGCACATGCATGCCAATGCTGAACCTGACGCGCCGTAAAGGACAGGATATCGAGCGATATTACCCGGCAGAAGATGCCAAAGCGGGAGATCGCCCGATCAACCTGCGCTGCGAATTCCTGATTCCGATTCGCCGCTAGCGCTGTAGTTCATCCAACGCAGGGGCGTCCAGATGTGAGATGTCCCCTGCCGTTTCAACGACCCATCCCGGCGCCAGCCATAAGCTTTCCTGGTAATCAACGCGAGAAATAGAACAGTTGCGCAGACGCAAGCGACGTTCAGCCCATGCCGGTAATCCAAGAATTGTACTCACCAGGCAACCCAGCGCGATACCGTGACTGACCAGCAGCGGACGACTTCCCGGCGGCAATTCCAGACAGGATGCCAGCGCTGCGTTGACGCGATCGCTCAATTCATGCATCGATTCTCCTTCCGGGATACGACCATCCACCGTACCGTTCACCAACTGGCGACGCCAGCCCTCTTCCTCCGGCGTCAGCGTATCGATGTGACGTTTTTCCAGCACACCCATATTTAGCTCGCGCAGACGGGAGTCATAGGTGATATCACAGCCACAGGCCTGGGCGATGATTTCTGCGGTGCGTCGTGTACGACCAAGATCGCTACTGATGACATGCGTAATACCAAACGAGCGAGCGCGTTCACCCACCTGCATGGCTTGCTGTTCACCTTTAGCGGTTAGTGGGCTGTCTGACTGGCCTTGAATACGTCGCTCGGCGTTCCACTGCGTTTCGCCATGGCGAACAAGGTATACCTGTAACATGCTTTTTTTCCGTTATACTGCGATGCGATGAATTTTCAAACTGAGCTTAATTATGCACAAGGTTATCTCTGCGACCACCAATCCTGCCAAAATTCAGGCAATTCTGCGGGCATTTGAAGAGATTTTCGGGGAAGGATCCTGCCATATTGAACCCGTCGCCGTCGAGAGTGGCGTGCCGGAACAACCTTTCGGAAACCAGGAAACGCGCACTGGCGCACGAAATCGCGTTGATAACGCTCGCCGCCAGCACCCGCAGGCTGATTTCTGGGTCGCCATTGAAGCAGGAATTGACGACGATGCCACGTTCAGTTGGGTAGTAATTGATAACGGCATCCAGCGCGGTGAAGCCCGTTCAGCCACGCTGCCATTGCCTACTGTCATTCTCGACAGAGTCCGCAAAGGTGAAGCACTCGGCCCGGTGATGTCGGACTATACAGGTATTGATGAGATTGGCCGTAAAGAGGGCGCAATCGGCGTCTTTACCGCGGGTAAGCTGACGCGTTCGAGCGTCTACCACCAGGCGGTGATTCTGGCGCTCAGCCCGTTTCATAACGCGGTGTATTTATAGCATTGTGCCGGATGTTCAATCGTAGGCCGGATAAGGCAAAGCCACATCCGGCGGATCAATTTTTCCCGAGCAACACCTGTTCCAGCCACTGACGCAGATCCACCGGTGCGGATTTGAGGCTGTTCGACCCTCGCGTAATAGTAGCAATCCCCGCCCCGAGCTCGTTTTTAAGCTCACGCTGGCTCATCTCACCGCGCAGCAGCTCTTCAATGATACGCACACGCGTGCCCAACGCTTCACGCTCATCCGGCGTTAACATCAAATTGAGCAGTGGCAGGTGTAAATCTTGTTCGTAGGCTTGTTTAAGCAGATCGACAAAACGTAACCACTCCTGGTGACGTTGTTCTGCCATCTCTGCTGAATAGGGTGATTGCTGAGTCATAAGATATCGCCATCGTTGCGGGGGAAGCGTGCTTGCCTCCCCCTTTTGTACTCTTTAACGAGTACGATAGCATAACACAATCGACACGATCAGTAACGACGTTGCCATTCTGCGTCGCTCATCAACTCCGGTTTATCGCCGAGGAAATAGCGATAGTACGCATCGTAAGCCAGCACGTTCTTCACATAACCACGCGTCTCTGAGAATGGAATGCTCTCGACAAACGCGACGGCATCAATGCGGCCAGCGCTATTGCCAAGCCAGGTGCGAACGCGTCCCGGACCGGCGTTATAGGCTGCTGACGCAAAGATGCGGTTATTGCCAAATTGCTGATACACGTACTGCAAATAGCTGGTTCCGATGTTGATGTTGGTATCAGGATCCAATAGCTGGCTCGGACTGCTGTAACCTGGAATCGAGAACATTTTCACCGTATGCGTCGCCGTACCCGGCATAATCTGCATCAGCCCGCTTGCGCCAACCGGTGATTTCACTTTCGGGTTCCAGGCGCTTTCCTGACGCGCTATCGCCATCGCATAGCTTGGCTGAATATCCTTGCCGCTGGTGTAACGGGTAAAAAGATCTTTATAGGCCAATGGGAAGCGCTCTTCCAGATGATCCCACAGTTTTCCGGCGATCGTCGCCTGAACGCTTAGATCCCACCAGTGATTATTGAACGCGTAACGCGCCAACTGAGCCTGCTCGGACTTGGTACGGCTGGTGACCAGATTCGCCCATTCACTGCGCGCAGTATTATCCATGTTCCAGTACATTAGCTCGCGGACGCGTGCCATTTCCGGGCCCTGAGTCAGCGCAGAATCAACGTTCGCTGGTGCTTTATCCACTTTCAGCTCGTACTCTTCGCCCAGGCGCTGTGCCGCCACCATCGGATAGAAACCGCGCTGCTGCATGAGTTGGTGCAGGATCTCTTTGGCTTCCGCATCGCGTCCGCGCTCCAGCAGCAGATCCGCTTGCCAGTAGCGCCACTCATCTTTTTCTTTGGCTTCCATTGGCAGACGCGCCAGCCAGGTATTCAGGCCACGACGATCGCCGGTTCCCAGCGCCATGCGCACCCGGCGCTCCACAAGCGAGGTGGAGTTGGAGCGCATAATCGCATCATCACGCCATTTGGCCTGCTCGTCGGTAACGTCATTGCCCATCAGACGCCAGGCGACAATGTCGCGCAGCTCCTGGGTTTGCTCGTCATTCAGCTGTTGCGCCTGCACCAGGGAAGGGATCATCAGGCGGGCATTCTCCACATCCTGACGCGCCACGCTGGCAAAGGCGACCGCCGCCATCTGGCGGGTGAAATCCGTTGCGCCGGTGGTGCGAGCAAAGGTCATTACCGAATTCGGATCGTTGGCCAGCGCGATGATCGCTGAAGCAATGGTTTGGTATTGCGCGGGCATCTGTCCGGCCAACGCCGTGACCAGTCCGGTATTCCCGGCTTTCATCGCCAGACGAATACGCTCCAGATACGCCAGCGGATCCTGGGTGCCTGAGGCACGCCATACGCCGAATAATTTGTCACAGGCGTTCGGCTGACTTTTTCCGCTCAGCCACAGTTCTTTCGCCCCCTGCCAGGCTTCTTCAGTTTGTCCGGTACTCCATTTCGCGAAGTAATAGTTACATTGCGCCTCGGTGGTGCCCGGTTTTTCCGGACTGAACGCCAGCAGCCCACGCCAGTCTTCGCGGCGCGCCAGTTCATTCACGAAACGAGATTGCAGAGTACGCGCCGGGGGCAGCGTCGGGTTGGCGCGCACAAAATTGGTGACGGTAATGGTGGGCTGATTCATCAGATCGTCAGTGATCTGGCGATATTCCAGATAAGGATACAGAGGATAGTTCTTCAGGCCAGGCATCATCTGCTCTACGACATCCATCTGCCGGTTATCCCAGGCCTGCTTAATTTGCGCATAGCGATTGCGCTGCTCATCCAGGGAATCCGCTCGCGCTACTTGACTGACCGTCAGCAGACATACGCTGGCAGCCAGCAGGCGCCAGGTAAATTGTTTGGCTTTGTCCACAAGCTCTTCCTCTTCTCATGTTACGTCTGTGCAGCATCATGCCGCTTAATTCATTCATGCTAACCAGACATTGCAGAATGCGCCACGTCACGGACACTTTTTTACTTTTGTTGCGAGTGGGATCTGCTGGCTGGGATTGGACAATGAAAAAGGCTACACTTCGCCTTTGATAACTATTTACCAATAATTAGCCCTAAATAATTCAAGTTGCAGCAAGGCGGCGAGGAAGTGAATCCCCTGAGCGTACAAAAGTACGTGACTGGGGTGAACGACACAGCCAACGCATCTGCGGCTTGAAGTATGACGGGATAAACATAGAGGCGAGTCCAACGTGGCCCAATTCGTTTATACCATGCATCGTGTCGGCAAGGTCGTTCCGCCGAAACGTCATATTCTTAAAAACATCTCACTGAGCTTCTTCCCTGGCGCCAAAATCGGTGTTCTCGGTCTGAACGGTGCGGGTAAATCTACCCTGCTGCGCATCATGGCCGGTATTGATACTGATATCGAAGGTGAAGCTCGCCCACAGCCTGGCATTAAAATCGGTTACCTGCCTCAGGAACCAAAACTGAACCCGGAACATACCGTTCGTGAATCCGTGGAAGAAGCGGTTGCCGAAGTGGTTAACGCGCTGAAAGGTCTGGATGAAGTGTACGCCAAGTACGCCGAACCGGACGCTGACTTCGATAAGCTGGCCGCACAGCAGGGCAAGTTTGAAGAGATCATTCAGGCGCACGACGGTCATAACCTGAACGTGCAGCTTGAGCGTGCCGCTGACGCCCTGCGTCTGCCGGACTGGGACGCTAAAATTGAGAATCTCTCCGGTGGTGAACGCCGCCGCGTCGCGCTGTGCCGCCTGCTGCTGGAAAAACCAGACATGCTGCTGCTCGACGAACCGACTAACCACCTGGACGCCGAATCCGTCGCGTGGCTGGAACGCTTCCTGCACGACTTCGAAGGTACCGTAGTGGCAATTACCCACGACCGTTACTTCCTCGACAACGTTGCCGGCTGGATCCTGGAGCTGGACCGTGGTGAAGGTATTCCGTGGGAAGGTAACTACTCTTCCTGGCTGGAGCAGAAAGATCAGCGTCTGGCCCAGGAAGCCTCTCAGGAAGCGGCTCGCCGTAAATCCATTGAGAAAGAGCTGGAGTGGGTTCGTCAGGGCGCGAAAGGCCGTCAGTCTAAGGGCAAAGCCCGTCTGGCACGCTTTGAAGAGCTGAACAACACTGAATACCAGAAACGTAACGAAACCAACGAATTGTTTATCCCACCTGGAGCACGTCTGGGCGATAAAGTCGTTGAAGTTACCAATCTGCGTAAATCCTACGGCGATCGCGTGCTGATTGACGACCTGAGCTTCTCGGTACCGAAAGGCGCTATCGTCGGCATCATCGGTCCGAACGGCGCGGGTAAATCAACCCTGTTCCGTATGATGTCCGGCCAGGAACAGCCTGACAGCGGTACCATCACGCTGGGTGAAACCGTCAAACTGGCCTCCGTTGACCAGTTCCGTGACGCCATGGACAACAGCAAAACCGTGTGGGAAGAAGTGTCCGGCGGGCTGGATATCATGAAGATCGGCAACACCGAAATGCCAAGCCGTGCCTACGTGGGCCGCTTCAACTTCAAAGGTGTGGATCAGGGTAAACGCGTTGGCGAGCTGTCCGGCGGTGAGCGTGGTCGTCTGCACCTGGCGAAGCTGCTGCAAGTTGGCGGCAACATGCTGCTGCTCGATGAACCAACCAACGACCTGGATATCGAAACCCTGCGCGCGCTGGAAAACGCCCTGCTGGAGTTCCCGGGCTGCGCGATGGTTATCTCGCACGACCGTTGGTTCCTTGACCGTATCGCGACCCACATTCTGGATTACCAGGATGAGGGTAAGGTTGAGTTCTTCGAAGGTAACTTTACCGAATACGAAGAGTACAAGAAACGCACGCTGGGCGCCGATGCGCTGGAGCCGAAGCGTATTAAGTACAAGCGTATTTCTAAGTAATTAGCGTTAAGCGCCGGATGGCGGCGTGATGCCACATCCGGCCTACGAGGTTAGCGCGACTTGTAGGCCGGATAAGCGCAGCGCATCCGGCATTAAAAACCTATCTCTGCTCGCCCATCAACTCTTTCACCAGCTCCACGCAGCGCAGGAAGCGGCCGTCGTAGTCAGGCTCCTGAACGTGCACAAAATTGATATTGTTTTCCTGCAGCATCTCGACCAGCAGCGTCTGAAACGCTTTTCTGTCAACCGAACTTCCAAGGCTGCGCAAGCCATCCGCTACCCACGGGGTGTTGTTTTCCAGCAGGATAACCAGGTCGAAGCGATACTCGTCAATCAGCGCTTGCACAAACGGGTGTTCACGCCCTTCATACTTTTTGCAGAAAGCCTGAGTGGTCACAAAATCGGTGTCGATGAACGCCACTTTATTGGCGTACTTAACAGCAAAATCAATGTATTGCGCTTGTCCCAGGGCGATTTTATCGTAATCAGAATACTGTAACGCCATCTCATCGCCGCCCAAATGGGAGAAGACGTAATCACGCCCATATTCCCACGCACTGGTGGTGTTAAAGATGTTGGCGAGCTTGTTCACCAGCGTCGATTTACCGCTCGACTCCCCGCCGAGGATCGCCACGGTGCGCACGAAAAACGGCTTCACTTCGGTCGGAATATACTCCCAGTAGCGAAACGGGTTTTCACGGATTTGCCCGCCGCTGATGCTCATAAACGTCCGCTTGGGATCCACCAGCACGGTTTCGATCCCCAGATGTTCGAGATACTGCGGGGCATCTGATTCTTCAGAGGTGTAGATCCAGTTTGGCTGGATCCCTTTCTCCTGCATAAACGTTTTGATCCCGTTGCTCCACACGTCCCAACCGTGTGGATACGGCTCCATGCCCTCTTCGTTGAAGGCATGAATACGGATATTTTTCTGATACTTAAAGGTTTGCAGCAGCCAGCGTAGACGATCGGGCACCGTAGGCTGTTGCGACATGGCACTGTCTTCAAACAGGCTGCGATCGCGCGTGTCGTCATAGCCCATGATGATATGCAGTTCATCAACCTGACTACAGGCGCGCTGGATAAGATAGATATGGCCGGTATGCAGCGGATAAAACTTACCAAATACCACACCGATATTTTTCTGCTGGCGCGGAAACTCCAGTCCGAGAAAACGGTGCAACGCCTCCAGCTTTTGCGCGCTGGGGCTTTTAATTTTGGCATTCAGAAGCTGGCTTAGATATCCCTTGGTCATGCCACTGGCATCTGCCACCTGTTGCAGGGTACAACCCTTTTTCTTAATGGCGGTTTTCAGATAATCAAATGACACAAGAGCCTCCTGCTGGAAAAATCGCGTAACACTGCCTGATGACGCATCGCTTATCAGGCCTACAAATTCAGTACGTACGGGTATTTGATTATAGGTCGTCAAACACGCTTAACGCATCCGCAAGCTTCTTAACGCCAAAGACCTGCATCCCTTCCGGTACTTTTTTCGGTACGTTAGCGGCAGGAACAATCGCCCGGCGAAAACCGTGTTTCGCCGCCTCCGAAATACGCTCCTGCCCGCTGGGTACCGGACGGATTTCTCCCGCCAACCCCACTTCGCCAAAGACCACTAAATCCTGTGGCAGCGGCCTGTCGCGCAGGCTGGAGACCATTGCCAGCAGCAACGCCAGGTCGGCGCTGGTTTCGGTGACTTTTACGCCGCCGACTACGTTAACGAACACGTCCTGATCCGCCATCTGCAAGCCGCCATGACGATGTAACACTGCCAGCAGAATCGCCAGACGGTTCTGTTCCAGACCGACCGCCACACGACGCGGGTTCGCCATCATTGAGTGATCGACCAGCGCCTGAATCTCGACCAGCAGCGGGCGCGTGCCTTCCCAGACTACCATCACCGAACTACCGGAAGTGACTTCATCGCCACGGCTTAAGAAAATTGCAGAAGGGTTGCTGACTTCACGCAGCCCCTGTTCCGTCATGGCAAAGACGCCCAGCTCATTCACCGCGCCAAAGCGGTTTTTATGGCTACGCAGTGTACGGAAGCGGGAATCGGCGTCGCCGTCGAGCAACACCGAGCAGTCAATACAGTGCTCCAGTACCTTCGGCCCGGCCAGCGAGCCATCTTTGGTGACGTGGCCGACCATCACAATAGCCACGCCGCGCGTTTTAGCAAAGCGCGTCAGGTAAGCAGCGGTTTCACGCACCTGCGCCACGCTGCCCGGCGAAGACTGAATATCCGCCATGTGCATCACCTGAATGGAGTCGATCACCATCAGCTTCGGCTGTTCTTCTTCAGCAATCAGGCAAATTTGTTCGATACTGGTTTCCGACAGCATGTTCAGGTTCGCCGTCGGCAGGCCAAGCCGATGCGCGCGCATCGCCACCTGTTGCAGCGACTCTTCGCCGGTGACGTACAGGGTTTTCATCTGCTCGGCGAGCCTGCACAGCGTTTGCAACAGCAGCGTTGATTTGCCCGCGCCGGGGTTACCGCCAATCAGTATGGCGCTGCCGGGCACCACACCACCGCCGAGCACGCGGTCAAACTCTTTAAATCCGGTAGAAAAACGCGGCAGTTCCTCAAGGCTGATGTCAGAGAGCTTCTGCACTTTTGCAACGCCCGCATTTCCGGCGTAGCCGCTGAGTCGCTCGTTGCGCGCCACCGTTGGCGATGCGGCAAGGCGCACCTCGGTAATGGTATTCCAGGCCTGACAGGCGCTGCATTGCCCCTGCCAGCGCGGGTAATCGGCCCCGCATTCATTACAAACAAAGGCGCGTTTAGGAGCTTTTGCCACGTTTTACCTCATTATTTCTGATTCATACTGCCAGAGAGAATGCAGAACACGCCCATCAGGTCAGCGTGACGGATAGTAATCTCCGTCTTTTCATTCACTTTGGGTTTCGCATGATACGCAATCCCCAGCCCGGCCGTTTTGATCATCGGCAGATCGTTGGCACCGTCGCCGATCGCCACCGTCTGCGCCATCGGGATCTCATATTCTTGCGCCAGGCGGGTCAGAGTACTGGCTTTGTACTGAGCATCGACGATATCGCCGATCACGTTGCCAGTAAATTTACCGTCCATGATCTCCAGCTCATTCGCCACAGCTGCCGCCAGGCGCAGCTTGTTGCGCAGATAATCGGCAAAGAAAGTAAACCCGCCGGAAGCGATAGCCACTTTCCAGCCAAGCGTTTCCAGTTTTAACACCAACTGAGTCAGGCCTGGCATTAGCGGCAATGTTTCGCGCACCTGGTGCAAAATATTGGCATCAGCGCCCTTCAGCGTCGCCACGCGGCTGCGCAGGCTGGCGGTAAAGTCCAGCTCGCCGCGCATTGCACGTTCGGTGACTTCGGCAACCATCTCGCCGGTTCCGGCCAGTTTAGCAATTTCATCAATGCATTCGATCTGGATAGCCGTTGAATCCATGTCCATCACCAGCAAACCCGGCGTGCGCAGATGCGGAATTTTACCCAACGGCGCAACATCCAGTTTGGCGTCATGCGCCAGTTTTGCCGCACGCGGCGTTAACGAGCCCGCCAGACGAATTACCTGATAATCCTCAACGCACCACGCCGCCACGATCACCATCGCCGCGCCCAGTTTACTCTGGTATTGCGTTAACCGTTGTTTATCCAGCCCACGACCGTACAGCAGCCAGCCACTGCGGCCCGCGTGGTAATCCAGCGGCATGACTTCATCACCGCTTAAAGAGAGGGGCAGACCTGGCCACAGAGAGACATCTTCAGGTAGATCGCACCAGGTAATGTTAGGCATTAAAGCTCCTGTAAAATCGTTCGGGTCGGAATCATCAGGGGAAAATAACGCATGAGGCTACCCTGTAACCAGCGCTTCTGGCAACATTAAGTCTCAAATTTTCAGCAGGTGGAATATGGCTCGCACAAAACTAAAATTCCGACTTCATCGTGCAGTGATTGTATTGTCCTGCCTTGCGCTGCTCGTCGCGCTGATGCAGGGGGCTTCCTGGTTTAGTCAAAGCCACCAGCAGCAGCGTAATCCGCAGCTCGAAGAGCTGGCCCGCACGCTGGCCCGTCAGGTCGCGCTGAACGTCGCCCCGCTGATGCGTACCGAAACGCCGGATGAAAAGCGTATTAAGGCGGTGCTCACACAGTTGACGGAGAGTAGCCGTATTCTGGACGCAGGCGTGTACGACGAACAGGGAGACCTGATTACGCGCACCGGTGAGAGCGTCAATGTTCGTGATCGTCTGGCGCTCGACGGCAAAAAAGCCGGAGGCTATTTTAACCAGCAGATCGTCGAACCCATTCAGGGAAAAAATGGTCCGCTGGGCTATCTGCGCCTGACGCTGGATACCCACACTCTTGCCACTGAAGCCAAGCAGGTGGATAACACCACCAACATCTTACGCCTGATGCTGCTACTGTCACTGGCAATCGGTGTAGTGCTGACCCGTACCTTATTGCAAGGTAAGCGTACCCGCTGGCAGCAATCTCCTTTCCTTCTCACTGCCAACAAACCGGTGCAGGAAGAAGACAACGAGAAGATAGAGTAAAAGCTGTAAAAACTGTAAAACAGAAGGGAAATCAACCATGACAACACTACGCCTGCTTATCTCAGACTCTTACGATCCGTGGTTTAACCTCGCGGTCGAAGAGTGCATTTTTCGCCAGATGCCCGCCACGCAGCGCGTTCTGTTCTTGTGGCGTAACGCCGATACGGTGGTAATTGGCCGGGCGCAAAACCCGTGGAAAGAGTGTAATACACGCCGCATGGAAGAAGACAACGTGCGGCTCGCCAGGCGCAGCAGCGGTGGCGGCGCGGTGTTCCATGACTTAGGCAATACCTGCTTTACCTTTATGGCTGGTAAACCGGAATACGACAAAACCATCTCCACCGCGATCGTCCTCAATGCGCTGAATTCGCTGGGCGTAGAAGCTGATGCCTCCGGGCGTAACGATCTGGTGGTGAAAACGCCGGACGGCGATCGCAAAGTTTCCGGCTCTGCTTATCGGGAAACGAAAGATCGCGGATTCCACCACGGCACGCTGCTGTTGAATGCCGATCTCAGCCGCCTGGCAAACTATCTCAATCCCGATAAAAAGAAACTTGCCGCCAAAGGCATCACTTCGGTTCGCTCGCGCGTAGCGAATTTGACCGAGCTGTTACCGGGCATCACTCATCAACAGGTCTGTCAGGCCATCACGGAAGCCTTTTTTGCCCACTACGGCGAACGCGTAGAAGCCGAGATCATCTCCCCAGACAAAGCGCCGGATCTGCCGAACTTCGCCGAAACCTTTGCCCGCCAGAGCAGTTGGGAGTGGAATTTTGGTCAGGCGCCTGCTTTTTCACATTTACTGGACGAACGTTTCACCTGGGGTGGCGTTGAGCTGCATTTCGACGTCGAAAAAGGCGTGATTACCCGCACCCAAGTCTACACCGATAGCCTCAATCCTGCGCCGCTGGAAGTACTGGCAGAACGACTACAGGGCTGCCAGTATCGCGCCGATATTTTACAGCAGACTTGTGAAGCGCTGCTTGCGGAGTATCCAGATCAGGAAAGCGAGTTGCGTGAGCTGGCTGCTTGGGTAGCGAAGGCCGTTCGCTAAGCGATTAGTGGCGAATTGCCGGATGGCGGCTGCGCCTTATCCGGCCTACAAGACCGCTCCCGTAGGCCTGATAAGCGAAGCGCCATCAGGCATTAATAGCGGCATTCCCGTAGGCCCGGCCAGCGCAGCGCCTCCGGGCCACAACAAAACTTACTCTTTATCGCCCAGCAGAACGGATTCCAGTGCGATTTTGATCATGTCGTTGAAGGTCGTCTGACGCTCAGCGGCAGTGGTCTGCTCGTGGGTACGGATATGGTCGGATACGGTGCAGATGGTCAGCGCTTTCGCACCGAATTCCGCCGCCACGCCGTAGATACCCGCCGCTTCCATTTCCACGCCCAGAACGCCGTATTTTTCCATCACGTCGAACATTTCACCGTCCGGAGAGTAGAACAGGTCAGCGGAGAAGAGGTTGCCCACACGAGCGTCTACACCCAGCGCTTTTGCCGCATCAACTGCGTTACGCACCATGTCGAAGTCAGCGATAGCTGCAAAGTCATGATCTTTAAAACGGATACGGTTAACTTTGGAGTCGGTGCAAGCGCCCATACCGATAACCACGTCACGCAGTTTAACGTCCATACGCACAGCGCCGCAGGAGCCTACGCGAATGATTTTCTTCACGCCGAAGTCGGTGATCAGCTCTTTGGTGTAGATGGAGCAGGACGGGATACCCATACCGTGGCCCATTACGGAGATCTTACGGCCTTTGTAAGTACCGGTGAAGCCTAACATGCCGCGAACGTTGTTCACTTCACGAACATCTTCGAGGAAAGTTTCAGCAATATGCTTTGCGCGCAGCGGGTCGCCCGGCATCAATACGACGTCAGCGAAATCACCCATTTCTGCATTAATATGTGGAGTTGCCATCTTCAGTTCCTTTTATATTGTTGTTTTTGCCGGGTGGCGGCTGCGCCTTACCCGGCCTACAAAACCGTAGGCCCGGTAAGCGAAGCGCCACCGGGCAATTGCATCAGAGCATATTTTTACCGTAGTCCATCGGCGACGTACCAAAGTAGCTCGCCAGCGTCTGACCGATATCCGCGAAGGTTTCACGGTGACCTAAAGAACCTGGTTTCACTTTCGGGCCGTAAACCAGTACCGGAATGTGCTCACGGGTATGGTCAGTGCCGGTCCAGCTTGGGTCGCAGCCGTGGTCAGCGGTCAGGATCAGAATGTCATCTTCACCCACCAGCTCCATCAACTCAGGCAAACGGCGGTCGAACAGTTCCAGGCCCGCAGCATAACCGGCGATATCGCGACGATGTCCCCAGGAAGAGTCGAAATCAACGAAGTTGGTGAAGACGATGGTCTTATCACCGGCTTCTTTCATCTCTTTGATGGTGGCGTCGAACAACGCGTCCAGACCGGTGGCTTTCACTTTTTTGGTGATGCCGCAGTTAGCGTAGATATCCGCGATTTTACCGACGGAAACCACGTGACCGTCTTTCTCGTCGACCAGTTTCTGCAACACGGTCGGTGCTGGCGGCTCAACGGCCAGGTCGTGACGGTTACCGGTACGCTGGAAGTTACCGGCTTTATCTCCGATAAACGGACGGGCGATAACACGACCGATGTTGTAACCACCTTCGGTCAGCTCTTCACGGGCGATTTCGCACAGCTCATAGAGCTTATCCAGGCCAAAAGTCTCTTCGTGGCAGGCAATCTGGAACACGGAGTCAGCGGAGGTATAGAAAATCGGCTTGCCGGTTTTCATATGCTCTTCACCCAGTTGATCCAGGATCACGGTACCGGAAGAGTGGCAGTTGCCGAGGTAGCCCGGCAGGTTGGCACGTTTTACCAGTTTATCCAGCAGTTCTTGCGGGAAGCTGTTTTCGTGATCGGAGAAATATCCCCAGTCAAACAGAACCGGAACACCCGCGATTTCCCAGTGGCCAGACGGCGTGTCTTTCCCGGAAGAAAGTTCATGCGCCCATGCGTAGGCACCAATCACTTCCGCGTTGCCGTCCATGCCAGCAGCAATTTTACCAGTAGAACCTTCGTGAGCTTTCACCAGGCCCAGACGGGTCAGGTTAGGCAGATTCAGTGGACCTTTGCGACCATTGTCAGCTTCACCTTTCGCACAGGCTTCTGCAATATGTCCCATAGTGTCTGAACCTACGTCGCCAAAGCGATCCGCATCTTCAGTCGCACCAATACCAAAGGAGTCCAGCACCATAATAAATGCACGTTTCATCTTGTTCTCCATACATCTGCGCCGCAAAAAAGCGATCAGATCAGTATACAGTTATTCGGTAATACGACGATAGACTGTCGGTGTAATTTCTGGCGCTTTATCGTCAAGGCTAATTGCCGCTTTGACCGCTTTCGCCGCTTCCTGCCAGCTGGCTTCGTCTTTGGCGTGGATCACCGCCAGTGGGCGCTGTCCGTCTACGCTGTCGCCCAGACGCGCCATATCGCTAAAGCCAACGCTGTAATCAATGGTGTCCGATGCCTGACGACGACCACCACCCATGGAAACAACCGCCATTCCCAGCGCACGGGTATCCATCGCGCTGACAAAGCCTTCGGTATCAGCATATACCGCTTTGCTGAGCATTGCCGTCGGCAGGTACTTCGCATAATTTTCGACGAAATCGGTCGGGCCTTTTTGCGCCGCCACCATGCGACCAAAAATCTCTGCTGCTTTGCCGTTATCCAGCACCGTCTGCAATTTCGCACGGGCTTCGGCGTCATCTTTCGCCAGGTTGCCGGAGATCAGCATTTCCACGCACAGCGCCATGGTGACGTCTAACAGACGTGGATTGCGGTATTCACCGGTCAGGAACTGCACCGCTTCGCGGACTTCGACCGCGTTACCTGCGCTGGAGGCCAACACCTGGTTCATATCAGTTAACAGCGCGGTGGTACGTACACCCGCACCGTTTGCCACGCCGACAATCGCTTCAGCAAGGGCTTCAGAAAGCTCGTAGGTCGGCATAAAAGCACCGCTGCCCACTTTCACATCCATCACCAGCGCATCCAGCCCTTCCGCCAGTTTTTTCGCCAGAATGGAACCGGTAATCAGCGGGATGGAATCCACCGTCGCGGTAATATCGCGGGTGGCATAAAAACGTTTATCCGCCGGTGCGAGCGAGCTGGTTTGCCCAATAATCGCCACACCCACGTCTTTAATAATTTCACGGAAACGCGCGTCGTCCGGGAAGATGTCAAATCCAGGAATCGCTTCCAGTTTATCGAGCGTACCGCCGGTATGCCCCAGGCCACGCCCGGAGATCATCGGAATATAGCCGCCGCACGCAGCAACCATCGGGCCTAACATCAGTGACGTTACGTCACCTACGCCGCCGGTAGAGTGTTTATCCACAATCGGGCCGTTCAACTGCAGGCTTTTCCAGTCCAGCACGGTTCCTGAATCACGCATTGCCATGGTCAGCGAAACACGCTCAGGCATTGTCATATCGTGGAAAAAAATGGTCATCGCCAGGGCGGCGATTTGCCCTTCAGAAATGGTATTGTCGCGAATGCCATTGATAAAGAAACGAATTTCTTCATCGCTCAGCGTATGACCATCACGTTTTTTACGAATAATTTCTTGTGCGAGAAACACGGTAACCCCCAGGGGAAAAGAGTAGAAGGCCGTTGTAAGCCGGGTAAGCAACGCGCCACCCGGCAGTCGTCTTAATGCCGGATGGCGGCTGCGCCTTATCCGGCCTACGGGCTTAGTAGCTGCTTGCGCTCTTGCCGTCGCCGTGACCCAGCGCTTTCAGCAAGCTAGCCAGCAGGCTGGATGCGCCAAAACGGTAGTGACGAGAATCAGCCCAGTCAGCGCCAAACAGTTCATCGGCAATCGCCAGGAACTGCTGTGCATCTTCTGCAGTACGCACGCCGCCAGCCGGTTTGAAACCTACAGTTTTAGAAACACCCATGTCGCGGATCACTTCCATCATGATGCGTGCGCTTTCCGGCGTCGCATTGACCGGCACTTTACCGGTAGACGTTTTGATGAAATCAGCACCGGCTTTGATGGAGATTTCAGATGCTTTGCGAATCAGTGCTTCTTCTTTCAGCTCACCGGTTTCGATGATCACTTTCAGCAGCACGTTTGCCGCCGCACACGCGTCTTTGCAAGCTTTAACCAGATCAAAACCAATCTGCTCGTTACCGGCGATCAGCGCACGGTACGGGAACACCACGTCAACTTCATCGGCACCGTAGGCGATCGCCGCGCGAGTTTCCGCCAGCGCAATCTCGATGTCGTCGTTGCCGTGCGGGAAGTTGGTGACGGTTGCAATGCGGATGTCCGGCGTACCCTGCTCTTTCAGAGTCTTACGCGCAATAGGGATGAAACGCGGATAGATACAGATTGCGGCAGTGTTGCCAACCGGGGTCTTCGCCTGATGACACAGCGCGATCACTTTTTCATTGGTGTCGTCGTCATTCAGAGTGGTCAGGTCCATCAGTTTCAGTGCACGCAGGCTGCTTGCTGTTAAATCGGTCATAACATTCTCCAACGGCATCGCCGTATAAAATTTCACCTTGCGAGTTTGTTAGTATTCTAACATCCGCTCGCTATTACACTTCGATATACATCACAGTTAATGAAAACCACATACAGATTTGCATTACTCTAATGAGATCTACTTCAAATAAATTACCTTTTCTAAAGGGATGCGGTGGCATCAGGCGCATCCGGATCAAAGGTTGTGGCGGCGTTGCTTTCTACAATGGCGTTACACCTTCGGGACAAAAAGGAATCAACGATGCCCACTTCAAGCGAACTCGCGCTGCAACAGCGTTGCCAACAAATCGTGACCAGCCCGGTGCTCAGCCCTGAGCAGAAACGCCACTTTCTGGCGCTGGAAGCTGAAAACGCGCTGCCTTATCCGCAACTACCTGCACAGGCACGTCAGGCGCTGGATGATGGGGTAATCTGCGATATGTACGAAGGTCATGCCCCGTTCAAACCGCGCTACGTTTTACCCGATTACGCGCGTTTTCTGGCCAATGGTTCATCGTGGCTAGAGCTGGAAGGGGCAAAGGATCTTGATGACGCGTTATCCTTACTCACCATCCTGTACCACCACGTTCCGTCAGTGACGTCGATGCCGGTTTATCTCGGCCAGCTCGATGCTCTGCTGCAACCGCATGTTAGAATTCTAACACAAGAAGAGATCGATATTCGAATAAAACGTTTCTGGCGTTATCTCGACAGAACCCTGCCAGACGCGTTTATGCATGCCAATATCGGCCCCGCCGATACTCCAGTTACCCGTGCAATTTTACGCGCAGATGCAGAGTTAAAGCAGGTTTCACCTAATCTGACATTCATTTATGACCCGCAAATCACACCTGACGATCTGCTGCTCAGCGTGGCGAAAAATATCTGCGAGTGCAGTAAGCCACATATTTCCAATGGCCCTGAAAATGATAAAATTTTCACAAAAGGCCAGTATGGCGTCGTCAGCTGTTACAACTCTTTGCCGCTCGCCGGGGGTGGTAGCACGCTGGTCAGGCTTAATCTGAAAGCCATCGCAGAGCGCAGCGCCTCTGTCGATGACTTCTTTACGCGCACTCTACCGCACTATTGCCAACAGCAAATCGCCATCATTGATTCACGATGTGAATTCCTCTATGAAAAATCACATTTCTTTGAGAATAGCTTCCTCGTGCAGGAAGGGTTGATTGATCCCGAACGTTTTGTGCCTATGTTCGGCATGTATGGCCTGGCGGAGGCGGTGAATCTACTGTGCGATAAGGCGGGACAAAATGCGCGCTACGGAAAAGATGAGTTCGCCAATCAGCTTGGCTATCGCATCAGCGCCCAATTGGCGGAGTTTGTCGAAAACACCCCGGTGAAATATGGCTGGAATCAGCGTGCGATGCTGCATGCACAGTCGGGGATCAGTTCTGACATCGGCACCACGCCGGGGGCACGCCTGCCTTACGGCGATGAGCCAGACCCGATCACTCATCTGCAAACCGTCGCGCCGCATCACGCGTTTTATCACGCGGGGATCAGCGACATTCTCACGCTGGATGAAACCATCAAACGTAATCCTCAGGCGCTGATGCAACTGTGCCTCGGCGCATTTAAAGCCGGGATGCGTGAGTTTACCGCCAACGTGAGCGGCAACGATCTGGTTCGCGTTACCGGCTATATGGTGCGTCTGTCGGATCTGGAAAAATATCGCGCCGAAGGTTCTCGCACCAACACCACCTGGCTTGGCGAAGAAGCCGCGCGTAATACGCGCATTCTGGAACGACAACCTCGCGTGATTAGCCATGAACAGCAGATGCGCTTCGGTAAGTAAGATTATCCCTTTCTCCTGCGTCGACGGGCCGGGCAGTCGCCTGGCTCTGTTTCTGCAGGGATGTAATCTGCGCTGTAAAAACTGCCACAATCCGTGGACGATGGGACGCTGCAACGACTGCGGGGAGTGTGTGCTGCATTGCCCGCATGAGGCGCTGAGCCTGAGCGCGGGGAAAGTGTGGTGGCAGTCTGATTTATGTCAGCAGTGTGACACCTGTCTTCATATGTGCCCCCAGCAGGCCACGCCGATGGCGCAGACCATGAGCGTTGATGAGGTGCTGCAGCATATTCGCAAGGCAGCACTGTTTATTGAGGGAATTACGGTCAGCGGCGGCGAAGCGACAACCCAGCTACCGTTTATTGTGGCGCTGTTTCGTGCGATCAAAACCGATCCGCAACTGCAACACCTGACCTGTATGGTCGACAGCAATGGCATGCTGAACGAAACCGGCTGGCAGAAGCTGCTGCCGGTGTGCGACGGCGTAATGCTGGATTTAAAAGCCTGGGACAGCACGTGTCATCGTCAGTTGACCGGTCGCGATAACACGCTGATTAAACAAAGCATTACCTTTCTGTCCGGGCAAGGGAAACTTGCGGAACTGCGCCTGCTGGTTATCCCTGGTCAGGTGGATTATCTACAGCATATTGATGCGCTGGCGGCGTTTATCAGAGGTTCAGGTGACGTGCCGGTACGGCTGAATGCCTTTCATGCGCACGGGGTGTATGGCGAAGCGAAGGACTGGCCGAGCGCCACGCCGGAGGATGTGGAACACCTGGCGCAAAGATTGCGCGAACGCGGGGTGGATAATTTGATTTTCCCGGCGCTGTACCTGTGATGGCCGGATGCGATGCAATAGCGCCGCATCCGGAATTCAAAAATCAAACAACGCCGTGGTATTACGATACAGCGCGTCAGCGATCACGTCCGCAGGTTCCGGGCGCAGTTCGCATAAGACGTCAAAGACTCTGACTACCTGCTCCGGGCGATTAGGCTGCCCCTGAAAGCCGTTGAGCGGCATATCCGGCGCGTCGGTTTCCAGCAACAGCGACTCCAGCGGCAGCTGCGCCATTACCTCGCGGGTTTTACTGGCACGCGGATAGGTAATGGTGCCGCCCACGCCAATTTTGTATCCCAGTTGCACAAAGCGTTCGGCCTGCTGCACGCTCCCGGAAAACCCATGCACCACGCCTGTTCGTGGCAAAGCATGGCGTTTAAGGTACATCGCCAGCTTGTCATGCGTGCGTCGCGAATGCAGGATCACCGGCAGTTCGTACCTCTTCGCCAGCTTAAGTTGCGCTTCCAGCACCCGCTCTTGCTTGTCGAATTGCGGATCGTCGCGATACAGATCCAATCCAATCTCACCTACCGCCACCAGCTTTTGTGGGCGCTTATCCAGCACCTGCTGCAACTGGTCCAGGCAGTCATCACTATGTTGTTCAATAACAATGGGATGTAAACCAAGCGCGGCAAATAATGGAGGATAATTTTCCGCTAACGCCAGTACACGGGAAAAATTCGCCGCCTGGGTGGCCGGAACGATAATGCTCTGTACACCAACCTCCGCCGCGCGCTGAATGCTGACAGGTTCATCGCCGGTAAACGGCGGGAAATCAAAGTGACAGTGCGTATCGATAAAACGATAACTCACGCCAAATCCTCATTATTAAACGTTGTATCGTTGGCCTGAGGCGCATTGGCCACCACCGGCGCGTGGGCATCGTTGGCCACCGGCGCGGGAGGAACCACCACCGGTCCCGGCACCACAATCTTCGGCGTCTGACGAGGCAGCGGCACGTTTTTCCCCAGCAGTTTGCCGACGGTAGCGAGGAAGTAACGACCGCACAGACGTCCGGTTTTGTAGTCTTCCCGCAAGGCCGGAATACGGCTTCCCAACGCCATGCTGTGGAGCGGTTTGGGAGGGTAGATCTCAAAGATACGCAGCTTGCCCGGCGGTTTCTCAATAAAGCTCTGAATCGCGCGATAGGTAGCTTCATGGTGCTGCACCAGATTCAACAGTGGTTGCAGGCTGCTTTCGCCCAGCCAACGTTCCATACGCCTGAACCACTGCGGGGTGTAGTACATTTGCGAAGGCACAGTGCGGATAACCACCAGCGTTTTCGCCCCCTGCTTCGCCGCTTCCTGCACAGGAATGGCGTCGCTGACGCCCCCATCCAGGTAATTCACACCGTCCAGCACAACCCCTGTGCGGTAGAACCCGGGAATCGCGCTGGAGGCACGAATAAGATCGAGCCAGTTTTGCCGGTTCGGCGAAAAATAGCCCGGCGTGTAGTCATCACCCCGACAGGCGCACATATAAAACGCTTTCCCCGCGGCAAACAAGCGCTCAGCGTTGTCCATCGCCAGCGGCATTTGGGACGAGGTCGAATCCACCAGCCAGTCGAGATCGATTAAGTTTCCCCCGCGCACAAAGCGCACCGGGTCAAAAAACTCACGTCGGGTAGTGTAACGCATGATGACTTTACGACCGTAACCGGGCTGGTTACAGAGATAAGCTGAAAGGTTTTGCGCACCAGCGGACGTCCCGTAGAAGAGATCAAAGGGATTGAACTGCGCGCGCATGAATTCATCCAGTACGCCTGCGGTGAAGATGCCTCTTTGTCCCCCGCCCTCGCACACCAGCGCCATACTGCCTGGTTGAAACGGACGTAACGATAACGGCGCGATATTACCGAGCGTGACGGGTATTCTCTGCCCCACCTCTGCCTTCCTGTTGTTTTTGTAATAGGACAACAAAGTAACGCAAATTGCCTGCAGCTAAAACCGTAAAAGCCAGTCCGCTGGACTGGCTCAGTAGCAAGTTATCTTTACGGTTTACGTACTAGGGTCGTTTACGCCCGGTAAACAGGCTGACCAGAAACAGAATGATACCCACCACAAAAACAATTTTCGCTGCGCCTGCAGCGGTACCCGCCAGTCCACCAAAACCCAGTGCAGCGGCAATTAACGCGATAACCAGAAATATGATGCCCCATCGAAACATATGCTTCTCCTTTACCATAGTTAATTTCACCGCTTGATATGAGCGCTCAGGCTACCCATCGGCGATATTTTCAGTGTGGTGCACAATACGCCTCCCGACAAACGTCAGGAGGGCGAATTAAGTCTAATTAGTGAGTTTTGAGATCGTTTTTAACGCTTTTCACGCCATCAATCGCTTTGGCGATGCTCTCAGCGCGATCGCTTTGAGCTTGTGATTCAACGGTTCCTGAAAGCTGTACCACACCATCGGTGGTTTCAACTTTCACTTTGCGGGATGGGACAATATCATCGGCCAGCAGCTTGGCTTTTACTTCACTAGTGATTGCCGTATCGCCCGCATAGCCTTTAACGGAGGTTTCTTTACTATCACGCACGTGCAGTTTGTCGCTAACGGAGGTCACACCCTCAACGCCTTTCGCCACTTTCACCGCTTCTTCAGCCTGCGCCTGGCTTTCAACAAAGCCGCTTAGCGTTACTACTTTCTGGTCGGTCTTGACGGAAATATCGGTGCTCTTAATGCTATCGTGGTCCACCAGCGCGGCTTTTACTTTCGCGGTGATGGTGCTGTCATCCATGAAATTACCGACTTTGTTCATAGAGCTATCGACTTTCTGCCCCGCACTTTCGACGCCGGATTGCGCTTTATCCATCGTGGCGTTTTCTGCATAAGCAGAACCCGTTGCAACAGCGGAGGTCAGCATCACGGCCAGCAGCGTTTTAGAAATCTTAAGTCCTGTCATTGTCATCGATGTATTCCTGTATGTTTTGCTAAAAGCCAGGCTCTGCCGTTACACGGCCTGAACCAGCAACTAATTTTGTAAGTGGAATAAATATCAGCAATAGAAGCTGCAACAGGCAGCCTAAAAAGCATTTAACGCCGATATTTATGTCATCACATTGTTAAATATAGTTCAGGATTTCGTGATCGCTGCCCGAATTGACTAAAAAACAGGCAAACAAAAGAAAAACGCAAGGTTTTAAGAACATTCCGCAAGGGATTTAAAAGACAGGAAAAGTTGCAGGGCACGGCGGATACCGTGCCCTGGAAGGTCGATTAGTGTTCGCGTGTTTTACGGAACTGAACGTCCGGGTAACGTTCCTGGGTGAGATTCAGGTTAACCATGGTTGGCGCGATATAGGTGAGGTTATCGCCGCCATCCAGCGCCAGCTGAATTTCGTTCTTACGCTTAAATTCTTCGAATTTCTTCACGTCAGAACATTCTACCCAGCGCGCAGTCGCCACGTTGACGGATTCATAAATCGCTTCAACGTTGTACTCGCTCTTCAGACGTGAAACCACCACGTCAAACTGCAGCACACCCACCGCACCGACGATCAGATCGTTGTTGGCGATCGGACGGAATACCTGCACTGCACCCTCTTCTGACAGCTGAACCAGCCCTTTCAGCAGCTGTTTCTGCTTCAATGGATCCTTCAGGCGAATACGACGGAACAGCTCCGGCGCGAAGTTCGGAATACCAGTGAACTTCATCATTTCGCCCTGGGTAAAGGTATCGCCGATCTGGATAGTGCCGTGGTTATGCAGGCCGAGAATATCGCCCGGATACGCTTCTTCCACATGAGAACGGTCACCGGCCATAAAGGTGAGTGCGTCGGAGATCACCACGTCTTTACCAATGCGCACCTGGCGCATTTTCATGCCTTTCTCATACTTGCCGGATACCACACGCATGAACGCCACACGGTCACGGTGTTTCGGGTCCATGTTGGCCTGAATTTTAAACACGAAACCGGTGAACTTCTCTTCTGAGGCTTCGACGACGCGGGTGTCGGTTTTACGCGGCATCGGCGCAGGCGCCCACTCCACTAAGCCGTCCAGCATATGGTCAACGCCGAAGTTACCCAACGCGGTACCGAAGAAGACCGGGGTGATTTCGCCCGCAAGGAACAACTCATGGTCGAACTCGTTGGACGCGCCCTGCACCAGCTCCAGCTCGTCACGCAGCTGCTGCGCCAGGTCTTCACCCACGGCAGTATCAAGTTCCGGGTTGTTAAGACCTTTAACAACACGCACTTCCTGAATGGTGTGGCCTTTACCGGTCTGATACAGGTAAGTTTCATCTTTATAAAGGTGATAGACACCTTTGAACAACTTACCGCAGCCAATCGGCCAGGTGATCGGCGCACAGCCGATTTTCAGTTCGTTCTCAACTTCATCCAGCAACTCCATCGGATCGCGGATGTCACGGTCGAGTTTGTTCATAAAGGTCAGGATCGGCGTATCGCGCAGACGGGTAACTTCCATCAGCTTACGGGTACGATCTTCAACGCCTTTTGCAGCATCGATAACCATCAGGCAGCAGTCCACCGCCGTCAGAGTACGATAGGTATCTTCGGAGAAGTCTTCGTGCCCCGGGGTGTCCAGCAGGTTCACCAGGCAGTCATGATACGGAAACTGCATCACAGAGGTGGTAATGGAGATACCACGTTGCTTTTCCATTTCCATCCAGTCAGATTTTGCATGCTGGCTGGAGCCACGGCCTTTTACCGTACCGGCGGTCTGAATGGCCTGTCCGAATAACAGTACCTTTTCAGTAATTGTCGTTTTACCGGCATCCGGGTGAGAAATAATGGCAAAAGTGCGGCGTTTGGCCACCTCTTGCAAATAAGGAGACAACGTCATAGTCAAATCTTCTTAGGTAAGCACGGCAACGGGCCGGGCAAGTTGAATACGAAAAATTGCGGCTATTTTACCCATCAACGGGGGGGAGGCAATCAGTGTTTACACAGGAGCTGCTCCAGTTCGCTTAATGACGCTACGGTCCAGGTCGGCTGAATGCCCGCTGGCTGCTCGCGGTGGTGCGTATTTAGCCAGCAGGTGGATAGCCCGGCGTTAATGCCGCCAAGAATATCGGACTCTGCGGTGTCACCCACCATTAGCACGCGAGAACGGTCAGGATTGCCCGCCTGCTCCAGCGCATGGTCAAAAATACGGGAATCAGGTTTTGCCACCCCAACCTGCTCAGAAATCACCAGCAGATCGAAATAATCGCGCAGCCCCGTCCGCTCAAGGCGGATTTGCTGCAACGCGGTAAAGCCGTTAGTAATGATGCCGATTTTCGCTTTATCACGAATCGCATTGAGCAGAGAAACCGCCCCCGGCAACGGCGAGCAGATCTCCGCCATCGCATTGATGAATGCATCATTAAGCTGGCCCGGTTCAACCTTCAGGCGTTCGGCCCAGCTCTGAAAACGGGCATGCTGAAGTTGTAATGAGGTAATCGCGCCGTTTTGATAATCCACCCACAGCGGTTTATTCACGGCCTGGTAGTCCTGAAAATCTTCAGCGGTAAAGGTAATGCTATAGTCGAGAAACATCCGCTGTAAGCCGGTAAACGAGTCAAATGTAAACAGCGTTTCGTCGGCATCAAAGAAAATCCAGTCCCACTTCTTCATCATTACACCTTGTCTTACATGCTGATTGGCAACGCCATGATGATGGCGTCTTCGTGACCATCGGCCGTTGGATAGTAATTGCGACGGATTGTCGCCTCGTTAAAGCCTAAGCTTTCGTACAGCGCGATAGCGGCCGCATTCGAGGCGCGCACTTCAAGCCACAGCGTCAAAATGCCACGCTTTTCCAGCTCATCGATCAAATACTCCAACAGCTCACGCCCCAGCCCACGACGCTGAAAGTCAGGATCGACGGCAATATTGAACAGCGTAGCTTCATCCAGCACGACCTGCGTAATCGCAAAAGCCGCCATCACGTCATCCACTCTCAACTGAAAATTGAGGTAGCGATCGCCCTGGTTGCTGGCAAATGTTTTTTCACTCCACGGAAAAGCGTGGGCGCGTTTTTCAATATGAAATGCTGCGGGTAAATCAGTCGGTTCGAGGGAAGAAATCGTGTTCATATGCGCAGATTTGTTGCCATAACGCGGCGCGTGCCGCTGGGTTTTCCCGTAATTCATTAAACGCAGGACTCTCGACCTGAGCGCCCTCCAGCAGCAGCGGCTCTTCGGTTCCCAGCCGCCAGCTATTACAGCGACTGCCTTGCGGCAGCATGGCGACACGGTCAGGCGTCAGTTGTAAAACCTGATCCGGGCTGACGGTTAATGCGCGTAAAATATCGCTCATCAATGGTTCGGTTAGCGCGGGTAACTGTGCAGCAACCATCACCAAACGGACATGCGCAGGAATGGAAATCGCGATCTCGCCCTGCAGTGCGCCAGGACGACGCAACGACCACTGCGTAATGCCCAGTTGCTGTAACTGCCAGTCTCGTCGGGATGTCATAGCGAAACACTCCTGTCTATCAGGGGCGCAAATATAGCAAATTTGTCGAATCCGTGCCATCAAACAACTATAATCCCCCGCTGTACAATTTAAGGAGCATTCCATGTCTGCTTTTACCCCGGCAAGTGAAGTCTTGCTGCGCCACAGTGATGATTTCGAACAAAGCCGTATTCTGTTTGCCGGTGATTTGCAGGATGACCTGCCTGCCCATTTTGAAAGCGCCGCCAGCCGAGCGCACACTCAGCAACTTCACCACTGGCAGGTGCTTAACCGCCAGATGGGCGACAACGTCCGCTTCAGCCTCGTCGCGCAGGCCGATGACGTTGCCGATAGCGATACGCTGATCTACTACTGGCCAAAGAATAAGCCAGAAGCCCAGTTCCAGTTGATGAACATTCTGTCGCTGTTACCAGTTGGCACCGATATTTTTGTTGTCGGTGAGAATCGCAGCGGCGTACGTAGCGCAGAGCAGATGCTGGCCGAATACGCACCGTTAAACAAAGTCGACAGCGCACGTCGCTGTGGCCTGTACCACGGTCGTCTGGAAAAACAGCCGGTCTTTGATGCAGAAAAATACTGGGATGAATACCAGACAGAAAATCTGACCATCAAAACGCTGCCGGGCGTCTTCAGCCGTGACGGCCTGGATGTTGGCAGCCAACTGCTGCTCTCCACGCTGACGCCGCACACCAAAGGCAAAGTGCTGGATGTCGGCTGTGGCGCAGGCGTTCTCTCCGTCGCCTTAGCCAGCCACTCGCCGAAAGTGCGCTTAACCCTGTGCGATGTTAGCGCCGCCGCCGTTGAAGCCAGCCGTGCAACGCTTGCAGCCAATGGCATTGAAGGTGACGTCATCGCCAGTAACGTCTTTTCTGACGTAACGGGCCGATTTGATATGATCATCTCCAACCCACCGTTCCACGACGGAATGCAGACCAGCCTTGATGCCGCGCAAACGCTGATTCGCGGCGCCGTGCGTCATCTGAACAGTGGCGGTGAACTGCGTATCGTGGCAAACGCCTTCCTGCCTTATCCGAAGGTTCTGGATGAAGTGTTTGGCTTCCACGAAGTTATCGCGCAGACCGGGCGCTTCAAGGTCTATCGCACCATCATGACGCGCCAGGCGAAAAAAGCCTAACCGCTGTAGGCCAGATAAGGCGTTTACACCGCCATCCGGCGTGACATCGAGCAACGCCGGATGGCGCTATCGCTTATCCGGCCTGCATAAAACGCCAAAGCCGAAGAAACGCCTTTTTTTTCGGCAATCACGTTAAGTTCGATAATTAACAGTTGACGCCCTGCATAAAATCTCTAGAATTCGCCTCCGTGGTAACGATACTTTTTGAGTGTCGATGGTATGCGAAGGTGGCGGAATTGGTAGACGCGCTAGCTTCAGGTGTTAGTGTCCTTTCGGACGTGGGGGTTCAAGTCCCCCCCCTCGCACCATAATCCACGTTGATATTGCTCGCACTGGGCGAAGGTGGCGGAATTGGTAGACGCGCTAGCTTCAGGTGTTAGTGTCCTTAGGATGTGGGGGTTCGAGTCCCCCCCCTC
>NZ_JAOWEQ010000041.1:275992-492469 GCF_030336505.1 Citrobacter sp. Cf116
TGGCGGAATTGGTAGACGCGCTAGCTTCAGGTGTTAGTGTCCTTAGGATGTGGGGGTTCGAGTCCCCCCCCTCGCACCAATTATCTTATTTCCCTCTCGATTTCCTTCTCTAGTTTTGTTCATCCCTGATTCCAGTTCATCATTACCAGAACAATGCCACCTATCAGCGCCGCGCAAGAAGGTAACAAAACAAAGTGCCGTAAACGCTTGTGGTACAACATGAGCGAAGTCAGTAGTAATCCTAATACAATCATCACCTTCCATACGTAGACCGACAGGTCGCTATATGCCATCCCGGCAATCAGCATTCCCGGCAGCAAAACACCCCATCCACTGCCCAGCGTACGTTGCAACATGATTCCACCTATGACATTGATAATGATAACCAATATCATATGATAAAATTTCTCATTTGTCAGCCGTGAAGCACTATCAATTATATGAGTTTTACTTAACGATTGATGACATGAATAATCCAAGGTGATAAATTGCTCACCGGTTAGCTCTTCAACTAAAAACAATAAAAACCTCTGCGAATGATACCCCGTTCGTTATTTGTTTTATTTACCAACACACCTTCGTACATTGCAGATAACTAACAATATTTACCTATGACAGTACAATCCTGGCGAACTCTGCGCACCAAAAAATACCAACTCTCTTTACGACTGTTTCTGCTGCTCAACGCAGTCTCCGCGCTGTTTACGCTTTTTTTCCCACTGTTTGCGGTCAAAGCCTTATCAGTACCGGCGTTGCTGATGCTGGTGATGAGTACACTGCTGCTGGTATGGCATGGGAAATACGTGGATAAAAGAATTAATCTCCCTTTTATTTCAATCGTTTTTGGCTTGTTATGGGCGTTACACATATTATTGAAATATAATGCTCTAGGTCAGAATGATTATTATTTCCTGTTAATAGCGCTTCTCAGCGTACTGTTTATTGGCTCTATCGCTTTTGCCAATAATATCATCGCGTTTACGCTCCACTCACTTCCCTCCGTCGCCGTTTGTTTATGGCTTAACGGCAGCGAGCATGGTTTGCGGATTTTCTATTTTATGGCGCTGCCTATGGCCGGTATCGCCATCCAGCATGTGATACAAAAGCGCTACGATGGGTTCGCTCAGCAACTGATGTACAAACTGCTGGAGGAACGAGAAACCCTGAACGGGCTCAGCATGCTCGACCCGCTAACCGGTTTGTATAATCGCCGGGGGCTGCAACACCGGCTCGATACGCTGTTAGCCTTAAGTAATTCGAGACACTTCGTTCTGCTGCTGGATATCGACCATTTCAAATCCTATAACGATCATTACGGACATATGATGGGCGACCAGGCGTTGATCCGTGTTTCTGCCGCCATCCGAGACTCCGTCCGCTCCAGGGATGTGGTGGCGCGTTTTGGCGGTGAAGAGTTTATGATTTTGCTGACCGCGGTCGATCCACAGCAGGCCCAGGCAGCCGCCGAACGTATCCGCCAGAAAGTGTACGACCTTAAAATCCCTCACATGTTTAATGAGAGCGTGGCAACCAACGTAACCGTCAGTATCGGCATTGCACCTCTGGTCGAACAGGATATTGATGCTGCTATTGCCAAAGCGGATAAAGCCCTTTACGAGGCTAAGAATCTTGGGCGTAACAATACTCTGGTCAGCGATGAGCTACGGGTAAACTGCCCTTCTACCTGAGTTTTCTGTGCGGTGCCACCCGAGATGGCGACAAAGATCTTGCTATCGCTTAACACCAATTATAGGATTAGCAATCATTATCATTAAGATTAACATCCTTATATCGACATGGCTTATCGTTCCGCACCGATCGTTGAAGATGTCATCTGGCGTAGCCATCTCCCCTCAGAGATGCCCTCGCTGGCTGCTGCCGTACGCGCAACGATAGCCAAAACTCGCGAGCACTTGCTGGACTTCATTCGTCTTGACGAAACGCCTGTGCCAGGTGCAATGACGCTGCATGAATGGACGCAACCGACGACGCTAAGTTCATTGCTCGCTATTTATTCAGATCATATCTATCGCAACCAGCCCACGCTGCCCCGCGAAAATAAGCCCCTGATATCTCTTTGGGCGCAATGGTATATCGGTCTGATGATGCCTCCGTTAATGGTGGCCCTGCTGACGCAAAAGGAGGCTATAGACGTCTCTCCTGAACACATGCACGTAGAATTCCACGAAACGGGCCGAGCAGCCTGCTTCTGGCTCGATGTCCATCAGGATCATCTGGCTACAGCCCTGTCTCCTCAACAACGCATGGAAACGCTGATTATCTCAGCGCTAACGCCGGTTGTGCAGGCGCTGGAAGCGACGGGTGAGATCAACGCAAAGCTTATCTGGAGCAACACCGGATACTTAATTCACTGGTATTTAACGGAAATGAAGCCGTTGTTAGGTGAAGAACTGCTGACCACGCTGCGCCAGACCTGCTTTTTTGAGAAACAACTTTCCTGCGGTCAGGATAATCCTTTATGGCGTACCGTTGTTCCGCTTGAAGGGCTGTTAGTGCGCAGAACCTGCTGCCAACGCTATCGCCTGCCTGACGTTCAGCAATGCGGAGACTGCACGCTGAAGTAAGCGAGGAGCCGTAGCCCCTCGCCAGATATTTATGCAACCTGCTGGTTTTCCTCTTCCATACGCTGCGCTTCTTCTTTTTCCTGCGCTAATAACTGCTTTTCGTAGACCTTAAAGAACGGGAAGTAGATAACGGCCGATACCAGCGCCAACAGCACCACCAGGATAGCCGCACGATAATCCCAACCTAACGCCCATGCGGCGCCAACCGGTGCCGGGGCCGTCCATGGAACCACTGAAATTACCCGCCCAATTAAATCCAGTTTCATCGCCGCCCACGCCAGTACCGCATTCACCATCGGAGCCAGCAGGAAGGGGATAAAAAACACCGGGTTCATGACAATCGGCGTACCGAATATCACCGGTTCGTTAATATTAAAAATGCTGGGGACCACGCTCAGACGCCCAATCGAGCGTAGATGAGCGGAACGACTCCGCAGATAGCAAATCACCAACCCCATCGTCGCGCCGGAACCACCAACCACAATGAAGAATGTCCAGAACGCTTCCATAAAGATATGCGGCAACGGCGCACCCTGCGCCAGCGCCGACTGGTTCATCCCGAGATTGGTGAGCCAGAACATTTGCAGCATTCCCGACACAATAGCCGCGCCGTGAATACCGGCAAACCACAGCAGATGGCCGATCAATACCGCCAGCAGGATCGCTGGGAGAGAATCTGCAGCCGACACCAGTGGTTTGAAAATGGCCATAATGGCCTGCGGGATCAACATGTCAAACTGCGACTGTATCACCAGGCTTAGCGGGTACAACGTTAGCACCACCACCAGCACCGGGATCAGCAGATCGAAAGAGTTTTTGATCATCGGCGGCACCTGATCGGGTAAACGGATGCCAATGTTGTGCGCCTTCAGGAAGCGCATCATTTCAACGCAGTAAATGGCTACC
Organism: Citrobacter sp. Cf116; assembly: GCF_030336505.1. NCBI lineage: Bacteria > Pseudomonadati > Pseudomonadota > Gammaproteobacteria > Enterobacterales > Enterobacteriaceae > Citrobacter > Citrobacter sp. Cf116. Next base: position 279,484 of record NZ_JAOWEQ010000041.1, read on the forward strand.
AGGATGGCGGTGAAAATCCCCGTTCCTCCCAGACTATCAACCGGCATCGTGCCTTTGGTTTTTGGCGCGGCAATCAGCAAAAAAGCCATGATTGATAGCATCGCACACATAAACGGATCTAACTGATGCGACTTCACATAGTGCTTGCCCAGGTTATAAGCAATAGCCGCACATATGTAGACCGACATGATCCCCATCGTCATATCAAACGGTGTGAGGATTTGGCCTTCAAACTGTTTTGCCAAATCCAGCCACGCACGGGCGAATCCCCAGGTGGTATCCGGAGAAAATGGCGGATAGGCAAAAACCAGCAGAAAAGAGCCTACAATCATAAAAGGCATCGCCGAAATAAAACCGTCACGAATAGCCATGACATGACGTTGTGAAGAGATGCGCCCGGCAACAGGGCTAACATAGTTTTCAACAAAGCGGAAAATCACGTTAAACACAGCATGGTTAGTAGACATAGCCGTTCTCCCGTTGTGCAAAATCCTGCAACTGTGTTGGCATCAACACCACCACGTAAAGCCCATTACCACTTTTCGCAACCGTGCCGGGAGGAACACCAGCACTACCGCTATTCGAGTTAAGTTTCATAGATGGCTCTTATTATGTGATACAGAGGAAGTGACAACTTCAGTATTAATCGTCATTTCAGCATTCTGCAACCGGTTACTGTAACCGGTTTCTTTGATTGTGAAGACGATCGAAAAACTGCTAATGTTGCTATGTTGTTACAATAAAATATTTACAGTGCGGTTGCCCCTATGACAAATTACATCCTGCATGTTTTCTGCTGTGCAGGGTTATCTGTAAGCGATAGGGAGAGAAGAATGAGTTTGCAATCAGTACGTCAATTCCTGGCGCAACATGCACCAGATATTGAGATTATCGAATTAGATCAGAGCACAGCAACCGTTGATCTGGCAGCAAAAGCCCATAACGTTGAACCTGGCCAGATAGCGAAAACACTTTCGCTAAAGGTGAAGAACGACATCATCCTGGTCGTGGCAAAAGGTGATGCCCGACTGGATAATAAAAAGCTAAAGAGTACGTTCGGTGCCAAAGCCCGTATGTTGAGTAGTGATGAGGTCGTGAGCGCGACGGGGCATCCCGTTGGCGGCGTTTGCCCCTTCGGATTAGAAACACCGATTTCAGTGTACTGTGATGTTTCTCTGAAGCACTACGCTGAAGTGTTGCCTGCCGCAGGTGCCATCCACAGCGCGGTTCGCATCACGCCTGAGAGGATGGCTGAACTGACTTCTGCCACCTGGGTTGACGTGTGTCAGTAATGCTTCACGCGCCAAATCGGCGACCAAACCCGGCACAAAGCACGTCAACGTTGCCTGTCACGAAGCCGCCTGCATAAAGGGCGCTGGCTCGCCAGCTCGCAGGTACAGCAGGATATCGGCAGCATCCAGTAACCCGGCATCTGAGCTTACTCCCAGTTTGGACATCACATTAAATTTGTGTGCCCGAATGGTTTTAATGTTCCGTTCAAGCTGAGCGGCAATCTGCGGCATCGAATAGCCATTTGACATAAAGCGCAGTATTTCTCGTTCTGTCGGACTGAGCATGCGGCTTTGATTAATATACCAATGGTTTTTCGTGCTTTCGGTTCCTCGGCTTGGGCTGCTTAACGCCGTAAATAAAGCGTCCTGTAGCACCGTTAACGAAGAAGCTTTACTCACAACACCATCCAGCGGCAAGGGGGACAAGGAGCCAATTAAACGCGCTTCAGCGTCATCATCGGCAATCACCACACGGCGAATCCGTGGAAAATTTATCGCCAGTTCCGTTAAATAGGCCAACCCAGCTCTGCGATCGCTTCTGATTGCAGAGAGAGAAAAAATAACTGCCGAAAACGACATCTTTAACATTGCCTGACTAAAAGTGGGCTGGCTAGAAAAGAGATGAAGTTTATATTGGTCATCTGGCATGGTATTAAATAAACTATTAATACCTACACTGCTCATTGTACACTTTTCTACCAGTGCAACGTTTCTTTTGATGATTCTGCTTTCCATTCCGTGGTTTCTCCATAAACTGAAGGTAAATTAAGTTCTCGCGATCCTTGAGAACTATTTATCCAGGCATACATTTCTGCATTGCTATTTATCGACAAGCGACGCATAGCGCTATTCTTTTGGGCACTGATTGTTTTATTGCTTTTCTTCAGCAACATCGCAATCTGATTAATTCCCCAGCCTTTCCCAAGGAGGCGCAGCACTTTCCTTTCAGAGAGAGTGAGGACTATTGAGCGCGCGCTATGATCTAACAATTGCGGCATGGCAGGTGGAGAAAGTAGTGTCTTACTTATTCTTTCTGCTCGCGCATTTCCTGCGTGAATGACGCTCACTAAACTTTCTATCGGCTCTGCATCAGAGAGTAGCGAACTGACAGGACACATCAGTAGCTCAATAGCCAAAGGATAAAAAATACGAGAGACGAGAAAGACCCAGTGAATATCACGGTATTGAGATAATAAAGAATAATATTGTTCGCAGACTGAACGAGGATAATTGCAGTCTCCAGTTAAATCAGCAATCACCAAATCAGCGTACCGTAGTTGTAATAATGTTAGCTCTTCAACAGAACGACAGTATGTGAGTTCGTAATCGGCAAACTGCGCCTGTATTATACCTTTAAGCCCGGTCTGTATAATCGGTGATTTACTAATAATAATTGCGTTTTTGCAGCGTCCTTGCAACATATCCCCTCCACACTCACCAGTCCGTAATCGTACTTAATTCAGTTTTCCCGAATAATTTAATAGCCATTAATTCACGAGAAAATACTCCGAACAATAAACGGGGTGAATTGCTTATCCTTGGCGTTTATTAAAATAAAAGTATTGGCACTACAATCCAGATAAAGCCAAACTGTCAAGCTATTATTACATGATTACGCATAAATACGTTATTTGTAAAATTAAAATAACTACAATAGGTCGTTAGCATGGCTTATGTATTTGCCATCCGGATAAATAACGCTACATTACAGTCATGCGCCCTCTCATACCTCGGCGGGTAGGGAGTGTTAATATGCCATAACCGTATCGTCGGTGTCTTTTTTCGACACAAAGATTGATCTTAGCCAGAGCCAGCGGGCTCATGCTTCATGATAAAAGTAAACATTCGTCACTCAAAGAGATCCTTTTCAGTCAGAGCGAACCATGCAAACAGAGCAGTCGTCACAGCGAACGGTTACACGGTTATGTATTCAATGCGGTCTTTTTTTACTTCAGCATGGGGCAGAAAGCGCGCTGGTTGACGAGCTTTCCACCCGCCTCGGGCTGGCGCTTGGCATGGATAGTGTAGAAAGCGCTATCTCCTCTAACGCTATCGTCCTGACCACCATTAAAGACGGGCAATGCCTGACATCAACGCGAAAAAATCAAGATCGCGGCATTAATATGCACGTCGTGACAGAAGTGCAGCACATTGTCATTTTGGCGGAACATAAACTGCTGGATGTTAAAGGCGTAGAGAAACGCTTTAGCCAGATTAAACCACTGCGCTATCCAAGATGGCTGGTCGCCCTGATGGTCGGTTTATCCTGCGCCTGTTTTTGTAAACTCAATAACGGCGGGTGGGATGGTGCGGTGATCACCTTTTTCGCCAGCATGGTGGCGATGTATATCCGCCAGATACTGGCATCCCGGCATTTGCATCCGCAAATCAATTTTTGCATCACCGCCTTTGTGGCGACCACCATTTCAGGCTTGCTGCTGACGTTGCCGACCTTTAGTAATACTCCGACTATCGCTATGGCCGCCAGCGTGCTACTGCTGGTTCCGGGTTTTCCGTTGATCAACTCCGTCGCGGATATGTTTAAGGGACACATTAATACCGGGCTCGCTCGCTGGGCTATTGCCAGTCTGCTTACGTTAGCAACCTGTATTGGCGTGATCGTGTCGATGACCTTATGGGGGCTGCGCGGATGGGCGTGATCGATTTCATACTGGCGCTGATGCAGGATATGATCCTGTCGGCGATCCCAGCGCTTGGCTTTGCCATGGTATTCAATGTCCCCCATCGGGCGCTCCCATGGTGCGCATTACTCGGCGCACTCGGTCACGGCTCACGAATGGTGATGATGACCGCAGGGTTTAATATTGAATGGTCAACATTTATGGCGTCGCTGCTGGTCGGCTGCATTGGGATCCAGTGGTCGCGCTGGTATCTGGCGCATCCGAAAGTCTTCACCGTCGCGGCAGTGATCCCTATGTTTCCGGGGATCTCCGCCTACACAGCCATGATCTCAGCAGTAAAAATCGGCCATTTTGGTTACAGCGAAGTGCTGATGATTACCCTGCTGACCAACTTCCTGAAAGCCTCATCGATTGTCGGTGCGCTCTCCATCGGTCTGTCCGTGCCAGGATTATGGCTGTATCGCAAACGTCCACGCGTTTGACGGTGCACTTTCTTTAATGCCGTGCAGAGAGGGGAATCTCCCCTCACCTGCTGCTCTCCTTCTTCTCTGTGTTACTATAAAAGCAGTCCCCTTCTCGGTTGTTGTTCAGTATTGAGAATACATTATGCCCTGCAAAATTTTGACGCCAGACGTCACGAGCATTGACGCCTTACTACACGATCACCACGCTGTGCTGGCCAAGTCTGCGGGTGGCGCCGTAGCCGTATTCGCTAACAATGCACCAGCGTTTTACGCGGTGACGCCTGCGAGACTGGCTGAGCTGTTGGCGCTTGAGGAGAAACTGTCACGCCCGGGAAGCGATGTGACATTGGATGATCAATTTTATGAAGAGCCGCAAACCGCTCCCGTTGCCGTGCCAATGGGGAAATTTGCGATGTACGCTGCCTGGCAGCCTGATGCCGACTTTCAGCGTCAGGCCGCTTTATGGGGCGTAGCGTTGCGAGAGCCGGTTACTGCTGAAGAACTGGCCTCATTTGTTGCCTACTGGCAGGCTGAAGGCAAAGTCTTTCACCATATTCAGTGGCAGCAAAAACTGGCGCGCAGCATTCAGATTGGACGGGCCAGCAATGGCGGAATGCCAAAGCGCGATGTGAACAGCGTCAGTGAACCTGACAGCCACATTCCACCGGGTTTTAGAGGATAACGATGAAAAACGTTGGCGACCTGATGAAACGTCTGCAAAAAATGATGCCACCTAATGTCGAGCCCGCCTTTAAAACGGGCGAGGAGCTGCTGGCATGGCAAAAAGAGCAAGGTGAAATTCGTGCCGCAGCGCTGGCCCGCGAAAACCGGGCCATGAAAATGCAGCGCACATTCAACCGTTCCGGTATCCGTCCGCTGCATCAGAACTGTTCGTTCGAAAACTATCGGGTAGAGTGCGAAGGTCAGATGAACGCCCTGAGCAAAGCCCGCCAATACGTTGAAGAGTTTGACGGCAACATCGCCAGCTTTATCTTCTCCGGCAAACCCGGCACCGGCAAAAACCATCTGGCCGCCGCCATCTGCAACGAACTGCTATTGCGCGGCAAGTCGGTACTGATCATTACCGTGGCCGATATCATGTCGGCGATGAAAGAAACGTTCAGCAATCGTGAAACCAGCGAAGAACAGCTGCTCAACGATCTGAGCAATGTGGATCTGCTGGTGATCGACGAGATCGGCATGCAGACCGAATCCCGCTATGAAAAAGTGATTATTAATCAGATTGTCGATCGCCGTTCATCCTCAAAACGTCCGACCGGCATGTTAACTAACAGCAATATGGATGAAATGAACAAGCTGCTGGGAGAGCGCGTGATGGATCGTATGCGCCTTGGCAACAGCCTGTGGGTCATTTTTAACTGGGAAAGCTACCGTAGTCGGGTCACCGGTAAAGAGTATTAACGTATTAGGACCACTCCTAAGACTGCCAGCGCTATACTGCGCTGAAAAGGCATAACACGAGTTGCATATAATGATGAAAACTACCAAACGTCTGCTGTGCTGTGCGCTTGCCGCCAGCACGCTCATCTCCACCAGCGTTTTCGCTGCCTCCTGGCAGGATTCGCTCTCCAGCGCGGCCAGTGAGCTGAGCAAACAAAGCTCCGGCTCGCAAAGCAGCTCGTCGCTCTCTTCCCTGACCAGCCTGCTGAATGGCAGTAATCAGTCGTTGACCTCCAGCAGCATGAATAACGCCGCCGGGATCCTGGAATATTGCGCGAAACAGAAGCTGGCCTCGGTCACCGACACGCAAAACGTCAAAAACCAGGTGCTGGATAAACTGGGGCTCAGTGCTCCTGAGCAGAAGCAAGACACCAACTATATGGACGGGATTCAGGGTCTGCTCAACGCCAAAGATGGTCAACAGCTGGACCTGAACACGATTGGCAACAGCTCGCTGGCGAAGCAGGTTAAAACCAAGGCCTGCGATCTGGTGTTAAAACAGGGCATGAACTTCATTTCCTGACTCACGACATGCCGCGTATAACCTGCGCGGCATCTATTTTTTACCCCATTACATTCACACGTTAAATAACTAGTAAATCCCCTGCAAAAAACACACATATCTAAACCAATTCTGAATAACAACGTAATTTAATGTCACTACAATTGCAGCAATATAACATCGCTATTACATTGTGCTTTCCCCTAATGATTAGCCTGCCAGGCATGTGCCCGGTTTATTGAGGATCGACCGTTGTCAGAATTAATCTCCATCACTCTGTTTCTCGCTTCAGTGCTGATTTACGCCTGGAAAGCGGGTCGCAACACCTGGTGGTTTGCCGCCACGTTAACGGTGCTGGGGATTTTTATTGTCCTGAATATCACGCTGTACGCCAGTGACTATTTCACCGGCGACGGGATCAATGACGCGGTACTCTACACGCTGACCAACAGCCTGACCGGCGCGGGGATTGGAAAATATATTTTGCCGGGGGTCGGCATCGCGCTGGCGCTGACGACGGTTTTTGTCGCGCTCGGTTGGATCCTGCGCCGCCGTCGCCATCACCCGCATCATGTGGGTTACAGTCTGCTGGCCCTGCTGCTGGCGCTGGCCTCCGTTGACGCCAGCCCGGCGTTTCACCAGATAACCGAACTGGTGAAGTCGCAGTCGCGCGATGGCGATCCGGATTTCACGACGTATTATAAAGAGCCGTCGAAAACCATTCCCAACCCGAAGCTGAACCTGGTGTATATCTACGGTGAGAGCCTCGAGCGCACCTATTTTAATAACGACGCGTTCCCGGATCTGACCCCGGAACTCGGCGCGTTAAAAAATGAAGGTCTGGATTTCAGCAATACCATGCAACTGCCGGGTACCGATTACACCATCGCTGGCATGGTCGCCTCCCAGTGCGGTATTCCGCTGTTTGCGCCATTTGAAGGCAACGCCTCGGCGTCGGTCTCAAGTTTCTTCCCTAACAATATCTGTCTGGGCGATATCCTGAAAAACTCCGGCTATCAGAACTACTTTGTGCAGGGTGCCAACCTGCGCTTTGCCGGCAAAGACGTGTTCCTGAAATCTCACGGCTTTGACCATCTGTACGGTGCGGAAGAGTTAAAAAGCGTGGTGGCGGACCCGGCCTATCGTAACGACTGGGGCTTCTACGACGATACCGTGCTGGACGAAGCATGGAAAAAATTCGAAGAGCTTTCGCGCTCGGGCCAGCGTTTTTCACTGTTTACCCTGACCGTGGATACCCATCATCCGGATGGATTTATCTCACGTAGCTGCAACCGTAAACGTTATGACATCGACGGGAAGGCCAACCAGTCGTTCAGCGCGGTCAGCTGCAGCCAGGAAAATATTGCCGAATTTATCAATAAAATCAAAGCATCGCCGTGGTTTAAAGATACCGTTATCGTGGTTTCTTCCGATCATCTGGCGATGAACAACACAGCATGGAAGTATCTGAACAAGCAGGATCGTAACAACCTGTTCTTCGTGCTGCGCGGCGACCAACCGCAACAGGACACGCTGGCGGTAAAACGTAATACGATGGATAACGGCGCAACGGTACTGGATATTCTCGGCGGCGATAACTTTATCGGTCTTGGCCGTAGCAGCTTGTCGAGCGAATCCGTGTCGGAAGTATTCCTGAACATTAAAGAAAAAATGCTGGCGTGGAAGCCCGATATCATTCGCCTGTGGAATTTCCCGAAAGAGATGAAAGAGTTCACCGTCGACCAGGACAAAAATATGATCTCCTTCTCCGGCAGCCATTTCCGCTTGCCGTTGCTGCTGCGTGTATCGGACAAACGCGTCGAGCCGCTGCCGGAAAGCGAATACTCGGCCCCGCTGCGCTTCCAACTGGCTGATTTTGCCCCGCGCGATAACTTTGTCTGGGTCGATCGCTGCTACAAAATGGCGCAACTGTGGGCGCCGGAGCTGGCGCTTTCTACCGACTGGTGCGTTTCACAGGGTCAGTTAGGCGGGCAGCAAATTGTGCAGCACGTCGACAAAGCCAAATGGAAAAGTAAAACCGTATTTAAAGATACGGTGATCGACATGGAGCGCTACAAAGGTAACGTCGATACGCTGAAAATTGTCGATAACGACATTCGCTACAAAGCAGATAGCTTCGTTTTCAACGTGGCGGGCGCGCCGGAAGAGGTGAAACAATTTAGCGGTATTTCACGCCCCGAATCCTGGGGACGCTGGTCCAATGCGCAGCTCAGCGAAGAAGTAACGATAGAGTACAAAGCCCCGTTGCCGAAGAAATTCGATCTGGTCATTACCGCGAAAGCCTTCGGCGACAATGCCAATCGTCCGATCCCCGTGCGCGTTGGCAACGAGGAACAGACGCTGGTGTTAGGCCATGACGTCAGCACCACTACCTTACATTTTGATAACCCGGCGGATGCCGATACGCTGGTTATTGTTCCACCCGATCCGGTCGCCACCAACGAGGGCAATATTCTCGGTCACTCACCGCGTAAGCTGGGGATCGGGATGGTTGAAATCAAAATAGTGGCTGCTCAGGGATAAAAAAACAGCGCCCAACACCACACCGGGCGCTGCATGGCAACCTTATTCCAGACCGTTCACCGCCTGGCGCATACCCTGCACCAGAATCATCTCCAGGTTGGCCGTCACTTGCCCGGCAAGCCCAGGTAACAACGTAAAATCCTCTCCCCAGTGCGCCGCATCGCCAAGCACTGCACCCACCAGTTCACGCAGCGTTAAATCATTGCCAACTCGCGGCCACAGGCTGGCATAGAGGCTTACCCACTGCTCATCATCCTGTATCGGATAGCGTTCCCCGTTACGCTCTGCGCGATAAAACGCCAGCAGCGCAGCGAGGGCAAACGTTAACCGCACTGGCCAGCGCCCATTTTGCTCACCCGCCAGCAGTTGCGGCAAAATTCGGGTGCGGAATTTAGTCATCCCGTTAAGCGCAATGGAAAGCAACTGGTGGCGAATGTAGGGGTTCTGAAAACGCCCGCTCACCGCGTCGGCAAATTCTCGCAGTTCGTCCGCCGGGAGATCCAACACCGGAATAATCTCCTCACTAATCGCCCGCTCGACAAAGCGGCGGATATCAGCATCCTGCATCGCCTCGCCAACGGTCTCCAACCCGCACAGCCATGCCACCGGCACCAGCGCCGTATGCGCGCCATTGAGAATAGCGACTTTGCGCTCTTTGTACGGTTTGATATCGCTCACTACACGGATATTCAGCGGACACTGCGCCAGCTTCAGCTCCTCTGCCAGCCACTGCGGCCCCTGGATCACAAACAGGTAAAAATGCTCCGCGGTATCGAGAAACGCATCGTGATAGCCAAGTGTAGCCTCCAGCGCAGCGGCTTCTTCGCGCGGGTAGCCGGTGACAATACGGTCAACCAGCGTGGAACAGAACGTGTTTGCCGTCTCCACCCAGTCGGCAAATGCCGGAGGAAGCTGCCACTCCTGCGCATACCGCAGCACCAGGGTTTTGAGCGCCTCACCGTTATAGTCGATAAGCTCGCACGGGATAATTACCCAGCCCTTATCCACCGCGCCCTCAAAGTGGTTAAAGCGCTCCAGCAGCAGGCGCGTCAGTTTGGCCGGAAAGCTTACTGGCGGCGCATCATCCACACAGTCTGCCGCGTGATAGCTAATTCCGGCTTCGGTAGTATTTGAAAACACAAAACGGATATCTGCATTGTGCGCCAGCGCCAGATACGCTGCGAAATCCTGGTACGGGTTGATTTCGTTATTCACCGACCGGATAAGCCGCGCCTCACTCACCGCCTCACCCTGCTCGTTTAGCCCGCGAATAAGCGTGGTATACAGCCCGTCCTGGGTATTCAGCGACGGAGGAAAATCGGTATTAATTGGCCGAACGATGGTCACGCCAGCGTTCAGATCGGTATGCTCATTGAGGATATCCAGTTGCCAGTCGACAAACGCCCGCAGAAAGTTACCTTCTCCAAACTGGATCACACGCGTTGGGTAGCTGGCTCCCGGAAAATCACGTCGATTCAATGTTTTCATCCTGTTTTCCCTCTCAGAACGTGATCACGCCTTTAATCAGTTCACGGTTGTTGATCACATCCCGCTCGTAGATTTCAGCCAGTGTGGCAAACGCGTAACGGTGCGTAAGCATCATGTCGGCGGTCAATTTGCCTTCCGACATCAGGCGGCCCACTTTGGCGAAATCTTCCGGCGTGGCGTTGCGACTGCCCATCATGGTGGTCTCTTTCTTGTGGAACTCAGGGTCAGAGAACTGCAAATCGCCTTTAAACAACCCAACGAAAACGATGCTGCCACCATGACGAATCAAATTCACCGTGTTATTCATCGCATGCTGATTCCCCGTGGCATCAATCACCTTTTGCGCCAGCGAACCGCCAAACTGAGCGCGCAGCTGCGCATCAAAATCTTCAGCGGATGGGTCGATAACCGGGAGTCCCAGGCGGGAAACCACATGGTCTCGGCGCGCCGGACTGGTATCGGCGACCACCACCTGTGCGCCATCGGCTTTGGCAATCGCTGCTGCCCCCAGGCCAATCGGACCAGCGCCGACCACCAACACCTGCTCACCCGACGCCACCGCCGCCCGGCGTACCGCATGCGCGCTGATGGCATAAGGCTCAATCAGCGCCGCCGCCTGCGGGTCAATCCCCTGCGCATCCAGCAGGTTGGTCACCGGAACGGACAAATATTCACTGAAACCGCCATCCTGGTGCACGCCAATTACTGAAATCTTCTCGCAGCAGTTGGTGCGCCCGCTCAGGCATGCCGGACACTGCTGGCAGGCCACGTAAGGAATAACCGCCACCTGCTGACCATTTTTCAGATTCTGTATATTCTTACCCAGCCCGACAATTTCCCCACATATTTCATGCCCTAATACACGTGGGTAGCTGAAAAAAGGTTGATTGCCACCCCAGGCATGAATATCGGTACCACAAATCCCTACCGATTTAATTTTTATTAATGCTTCACTCTCACCCGGAATAGGTATTTCGCGTTCTTTCCAGACTAATTTTTTAGGTTCCTGGCAAATCAACGTATTCATCGTAGACATGATTCTGCTCTCCTGTTTTTTGTTGCCTCAGATATCAACGAAAATAAAAAAGACGGAGAAAGCAGAAACACAATCTGTGAATCCCAGCGCATAAAAATGTTTTAAATCGGGTTTTAATAGATAAAAAGGAGAAGCCATGAGCCGTTCGCAGAACTTACGCCACAATGTGATTAACCAGATTATCGATGATATGGCGCGTGGTCATATCCCTTCCCCGCTCCCCTCACAAAGTGCACTGGCAGAGATGTACAACATCAGCCGCACCACCGTGCGCCATATGCTGAGCCACTTAGGCGAGTGCGGCGTGCTGACCCAGGTCGGCAGCCACTATGTTATCGTGCGTAAACCCGACCATGACGACGGTTTTGCCTGCACCACCGCCTCCATGACCGAGCAAAACAGGATTTTTGAGCAGGCTTTTTTCACCATGATCAACCAGCGCCAGCTGCGTGCAGGCGAGAGATTCTCCGAACTGCAGCTTGCCAGAGCCGCGGGCGTCAGTCCGGTAGTCGTACGGGAATATCTTTTAAAATTCGAACGTTACAACCTGATCAAAAACGAAAAACGCGGTCAATGGAGCATGAAGCAGTTCGATCAGGCCTATGCGGAGCAGCTGTTTGAACTCAGAGAAATGCTGGAAACCCATTCCCTGCAACATTTTCTCAATCTGCCCGACGATGACCCACGCTGGCTGCAGGCGAAAACGCTGCTGGAACGCCACCGGATCCTGCGCGACAGCATCGGCAGCAGCTTTCGTATGTTCTCGCAGTTAGACCGTGAGTTTCATGCCTTGCTGCTCTCTGCTGCCGATAATATATTTTTCAATCAATCACTTGAAATCATCTCCGTGATTTTCCACTTCCACTATCAGTGGGATGAGAGCGACCTCAAACAACGCAACATCATTGCCATCGATGAGCATATGACCATCCTCAGCGCGCTGATCTGCCGCAGCGACCTGGATGCCACCCTGGCGCTTTGTAACCATTTGAATTCAGCCAAACAATCAATGATTCGTTCCATCAACCAGAGTCATAGCGCCGCCCATTAAGTACCGATAAAAAACAGCAAATCATTACCGGGAGCACGATTTTATAAAAATAAAAACGCCTGAAAAATACCTCTTGCCTATGCTCACGCTAAGTCGACTGCATTAAAAACTTTTGTGAGCGGTGATGAGCAAATTGATTCATCACCGGTATTTTTTCAATACTGCACAGTCCTGCTGTGTGAAAAATAAATTATTGAGGTTCAGGAGTCCGGCGTGGAAAAAAATAATATTACCCTCGACCCGAGTTCTTCGTTTGGCACGTCATCATCTGCGGATATTAATGTTCCGCCTGAGGGCATGGTGCAACGCAGTAGCCGAATAAAACGTATTCAAACCACGGCAATGATTTTATTATTTTTTGCTGCGGTTATTAATTACCTCGACCGCAGTTCTCTGTCGGTCGCCAACTTAACGATTCGTGAAGAACTGGGGCTGAGCGCCACGCAAATCGGCGTGCTGCTGTCGGTATTTTCTCTCGCTTATGGTATTGCGCAATTGCCCTGCGGCCCGCTGCTGGATCGCAAAGGTCCGCGCATTATGCTGGGACTGGGGATGTTCTTCTGGTCGCTGTTTCAGGCGATGTCCGGCATGGTGCACAGCTTCACCCAGTTTGTGTTGGTGCGTATCGGGATGGGGATCGGCGAAGCGCCAATGAACCCGTGCGGCGTAAAGGTCATCAACGACTGGTTTAACATCAAAGAGCGCGGCCGCCCGATGGGATTATTCAACGCCGCCTCCACCATCGGGGTTGCCATTAGCCCGCCGATTCTGGCTGCCATGATGCTGGTAATGGGCTGGCGCTGGATGTTCATCACCATTGGCGTGCTGGGTATTTTCCTCGCCATCGGCTGGTACATGCTGTATCGCAACCGCGAGCAAATTGAGCTGAGCGCCACGGAACAAGCGTACCTGAACGCTGGTAGCGTCAATGCCCGCCGCGATCCGCTGAGCTTTGCCGAATGGCGCAGCCTGTTTCGCAACCGTACCATGTGGGGAATGATGCTGGGCTTTAGCGGCATCAACTATACCGCATGGTTATACCTGGCCTGGCTGCCGGGCTACCTGCAAACCTCCTACAACCTGGATTTAAAAAGCACCGGATTAATGGCGGCAATCCCGTTCCTGTTTGGCGCAGCCGGCATGTTGATTAACGGTTTTGTCACCGACTGGCTGGTAAAAGGCGGTATGGCGCCGATTAAGAGCCGTAAGATTTGTATAATCGCCGGGATGTTCTGCTCTGCAGCCTTCACCTTCGTTGTGCCGCAGGCCACAACGTCGATGGCCGCCGTGTTACTGATCGGTATGGCGCTGTTCTGTATCCACTTCGCCGGTACCTCGTGCTGGGGCCTGATCCACGTCGCCGTCGCCTCACGCATGACCGCTTCCGTGGGCAGTATCCAGAACTTTGCCAGCTTTATCTGCGCGTCGTTTGCGCCGATCGTCACCGGATTTATTGTTGATACCACCAACTCTTTCCGCCTGGCGCTGATCATCTGTGGCTGCGTCACCATGGTGGGGGCCCTTGCCTACATCTTCCTGGTTCGCCAGCCCATTAGCGATCCACGTAAAGATTAATCCTCCAGATGCCCGATAACACCGTGCTTATCGGGCATGTTATGCTCCTCGTATGAACATCACCTTACGCGCTACTACTCTGGCAGACACAGCCGCTCTTCCCGCCATCGAACGATCTGCGGGGCAACGTTTTTTACAGATCCCGGAACTGGCGTGGATTGCTGATGACCAGATTATATCGGCTGCTCAGCATCAGGCATTTGCCGCCACTGGCTTGAGCTGGCTGGCGCAGGCCGATGAGCATCCGGTCGGCTTTTTAGTCGCCGAAACGCTGGATTCATCGCTGTTTATTGCGGAACTGTCGCTGCATCAGGAGTGGCAGGGAAAGGGAATTGGCCGCCGATTAATTTGCTATGTTGCCGAACAGGCGCGCGAGAAAGGTTACACGTCGCTTACGCTGACCACCTTCCGCGATGTGCCGTGGAATGCGCCATGGTACGCGCGTCTGGGATTTGAAATGTTGGCTGAAGAGACGCTGCCTGCAAAGTTGCGCCAGAAAAGAGAAGAGGAAGCGGCGCATGGACTGGCATATGAATCGCGCTGCGCCATGCGCCTGATGTTGCGCTAATTGCCCGATGGCGGCTACGCCTTATCAGGCCTACATAACATTCCCGTAGGCCGGATAAGCGATAGCGCCATCCGGCATCACAGTCTTAGAACGTTTCCCAGTTATCCCCGGCATCCGCTACCGCGGCTTTACGCGGCTGGACCGTTGAAACCGGTTTAGCGACCGCAACGTCACGCGCGCGCTGTTGGTCATGCTGAATACGGAACACGGCAACGGCCTGAGTCAGGCGGCTGGCCTGCTCTTCCAGCGCGGCAGCGGCAGCGGCGGATTCTTCCACCAGCGAGGCGTTCTGCTGCGTCACACGATCCATCTCGGCAACGGCCAGACCAACCTGATCAATACCGCGACTCTGTTCATCAGAAGCAGAGGCGATTTCACCCATGATATCGGTCACGCGGGTTACCGCATTGACGATCTCATCCATGGTTTCACCGGCGCTTTCAACCAGCGTTGAACCGACATCCACACGGCTGACCGAGTCTTCAATCAGGCTCTTAATCTCGCGCGCGGCCTGCGCACTACGCTGGGCCAGGTTACGCACTTCACCCGCAACCACCGCAAATCCACGGCCCTGCTCGCCCGCACGTGCGGCTTCTACCGCGGCGTTGAGTGCCAGAATATTGGTCTGGAAGGCAATGCCGTCAATGACGCTAATAATGTCGGCGATCTTCTGCGAACTGGAAGCGATATCACGCATGGTTTGCACCACGTTGTCCACCACTTTGCCGCCTTTCTGCGCGGTTTCCGACGCACTCAGCGCCAGATGGCTGGCCTGACGCGCGTTTTCGGCGTTCTGCTTCACGGTTGCCGTCAGTTGTTCCATGCTGGCTGCGGTTTCTTCCAGAGAGGCCGCCTGCTGTTCGGTACGGGAGGAGAGATCGTTATTGCCCATCGCAATCTCGCTGGCCCCGCTGTAAATCGCATTGGCGCCGTTACGCACGTCACCCACGGTGTTCATCAGCTCACCCTGCATGTGACGCAGGCTTTCCGCCAGTTGCCCAATCTCGTTGGAACCTTCCACTTCAATACGCTTCACCAGATCGCCGCTGGCGATATGACGAATGCTGTCAATCAGACGGTTCATTGGGGAAATAAGAGTCAGTTTGATACCAAACCAGACCGCAATAATCGCCGCCAGAACGGTGATCAGCACACAAACCAGCACCCACATCGCCTGGCTGTAAGAGCTGTTGTTATCTTCCACCGCGATGTCATACAGGCGATCGTTCTGCTGCATGTAATTGATATACTGCTTCTCAAAACCATCCTGATAACTCTGCGTCGGTTGATCAAAGAACGCGTTGATCTTCCCGTCACCCAGTAACTGGATCAGCTCCGCCAGCGCACCGTGATAGATGTCATAGGTGCGGTTGATCTCCTGGAAAGCGGCTTCGCTTTGGCGCGGATCGCGCGGGAGCGACTCGTAAATCGCCCAGTTTTTTTCCGTCAGCTTCAGCGCCGTACTCGCCACCTGCATCAGTTCCGCCACGGTCGCGCCGCTGCCGATATTGCTCTGATCCATCATGTAGCGAATGCCTGCCCGGTTCAGGGTGTTACGCGTTTGCAGCAGCTCAACCCAGGTGGCGTTCAGCGCAGACTGTTGCTGGCGAATGGTTTGCAGAACGGTAAAGTTCTCTTTGTCATTCTTAAGTGAGTTAAAAAACAAGCCGCCCGAGGCGAGCTGTAAAAGGCCAAATAGCGCCAATACCAGCAGTAAGCTGGTAACAATCTTCATTCGTTTTAACATGTTTTCTCTTTCCGCTAGACAGATATCAGAATTTTCGGCCTGGAAAGGGAAAACTTTATGAAATTTGTGCTAGTTGAATCGATCTCAGCATCGACGATTCGTCGATCCACGCCGTCTGCTAAAGCGCTAAGCGGGTTTATTAGTGATCTCAATCACATAAATATACCCGTTAGTCCCCACCGCTTACCGCTCGCTGACACTTGGGACCGCTTAAGCTGACATACAACCGCTCACTTATTTACCTTACTTTACGCGCGTAATTCTCTGGCAAGATCCCCCCAACATAGCAGTCAAATAACCTCCTCAAACACAAGATCAAACCCACGCGGCTTCGGCCAATTATTAATTAGATACCAGGTTTTACTATGGATACGAAAAAGATATTCAAGCACATACCCTGGGTGATTCTCGGAATCATCGGTGCATTCTGCCTCTCGGTAGTGGCATTACGTCGGGGTGAACACATTAGTGCCCTGTGGATCGTAGTCGCCTCAGTTTCTGTTTATCTGGTGGCTTATCGTTACTACAGTTTGTACATCGCCCAAAAGGTGATGAAACTTGACCCGACGCGCGCCACGCCGGCGGTCATCAACAATGATGGTCTGAACTACGTTCCAACCAACCGTAACGTGTTGTTTGGTCACCACTTTGCTGCTATCGCAGGTGCAGGTCCGCTGGTTGGGCCGGTACTGGCCGCGCAGATGGGTTACCTGCCTGGTACGCTGTGGTTGCTGGCGGGCGTAGTGTTGGCCGGTGCGGTGCAGGACTTCATGGTGCTGTTTATCTCTTCTCGCCGTAACGGCGCATCTCTGGGTGAGATGATCAAAGAAGAGATGGGCCCGGTGCCGGGAACCATTGCGCTGTTCGGCTGCTTCTTAATCATGATCATCATCCTCGCGGTACTGGCGTTGATCGTGGTGAAAGCACTGGCTGAAAGCCCGTGGGGTGTGTTCACCGTCTGCTCAACCGTACCTATCGCGCTGTTCATGGGGATCTACATGCGATTCCTGCGCCCAGGACGCGTGGGCGAAGTGTCGGTGATTGGTATTGTGTTGCTGGTTGCCTCCATCTACTTCGGCGGCGTGATTGCGCACGACCCGTACTGGGGCCCGGCGCTGACCTTTAAAGACACCACCATTACCTTTACCCTGATCGGTTACGCGTTTATCTCTGCGCTGCTGCCGGTATGGCTGATCCTCGCCCCGCGCGACTATCTGGCTACTTTCCTGAAAATCGGCGTTATCGTCGGTCTGGCGGTGGGGATTGTTATTCTCAACCCGGAACTGAAAATGCCGGCGATGACCCAGTACGTTGATGGTACTGGCCCGCTGTGGAAAGGCGCTCTGTTCCCGTTCCTGTTCATCACCATCGCGTGTGGTGCGGTATCTGGCTTCCACGCGCTGATCGCTTCCGGTACTACACCGAAGCTGCTGGCCTGTGAAACCGACGCGCGTTTCATTGGTTACGGCGCGATGCTGATGGAATCCTTCGTGGCGATTATGGCGCTGGTTGCTGCGTCCATCATCGAACCGGGTCTGTACTTCGCAATGAACACCCCGCCTGCTGGCCTTGGCATCACCATGCCGAACCTGCATGAAATGAGCGGTGAGAACGCCCCGCTGATTATGGCGCAGTTGAAAGACGTTACCGCACACGCAGCGGCAACCGTCAGCTCCTGGGGCTTTGTGATTTCGCCTGAGCAGATCCTGCAAACCGCGAAAGACATCGGCGAGCCGTCCGTTCTGAACCGCGCAGGTGGTGCACCGACGCTGGCCGTTGGTATCGCCCACGTGTTCCACAAAGTGCTGCCGATGGCTGACATGGGCTTCTGGTACCACTTCGGTATCCTGTTCGAAGCGCTGTTCATCCTGACCGCACTGGACGCCGGTACCCGTTCTGGCCGCTTTATGCTGCAGGATTTACTGGGTAACTTTGTCCCGTTCCTGAAGAAAACCGACTCCCTGGTTGCTGGCGTCGTTGGTACTGCGGGCTGCGTCGGCCTGTGGGGTTACCTGCTGTATCAAGGTGTTGTTGACCCGCTGGGCGGCGTTAAGAGCCTGTGGCCGCTGTTCGGTATCTCTAACCAGATGCTGGCTGCCGTGGCGCTGGTTCTCGGCACCGTGGTGCTGGTTAAAATGCAGCGCACCAAATACATCTGGGTTACCGTGGTTCCGGCAGTATGGCTGCTTATCTGCACCACCTGGGCGCTGGGTCTGAAACTGTTCAGCACCAACCCGCAGATGGAAGGCTTCTTCTTCATGGCGAATCAGTACAAAGAGAAGATTGCTAACGGCGGCGAACTGACCGCCCAGCAGATTGCCAACATGAACCACATCGTCGTCAACAACTACACCAACGCAGGCTTGAGTATTCTGTTCCTGGTGGTGGTGTACAGCATCATTTTCTACGGGTTCCGTACCTGGCAGAAAGCCCGCGCCATCGACGGTCGCTCTGATAAAGAGACGCCGTATGTACCGGTGCCGGAAGGCGGTGTGAAGACCTCTTCACACCACTAACCTGAAGCCGGGTGGCGCGCTGAGCTCCCGGCCTACAAAATGTGCAGTATGTAGGCCGGATAAGGCGCAAGCCGCCATCCGGCTTTATTCATTAACAGGACGGCAGAATGTTTGGTACTTTAGGTCAGGCAAAAAAATATCTCGGTCAGGCGGCAAAGATGCTGATTGGCATTCCGGACTACGACAACTACGTCGAGCACATGAAGACCAACCATCCCGATAAGCCGTACATGACCTACGAAGAATTCTTCCGCGAGCGCCAGGAAGCCCGCTACGGTAGCGGCGGAAGCAGTTGCTGTTAGAAGGAGAAGTGAATGACCCCGATTGCAGTTACCCTACTCACCGGTTTTCTTGGCGCGGGTAAAACCACCCTACTGCGCCATATTCTCAACGAGCAGCACGGTTACAAGATTGCCGTTATCGAAAACGAATTCGGCGAAGTCTCGGTGGACGATCAGCTGATTGGCGATCGCGCCACGCAGATCAAAACCCTGACCAACGGCTGCATCTGCTGCACCCGTTCGAGCGAACTGGAAGACGCGCTGCTCGATCTGCTCGACAACCTCGACAAAGGCACCATCAATTTCGACCGTCTGGTGATCGAATGCACTGGCATGGCCGATCCCGGCCCGATTATTCAGACCTTTTTCTCCCATGAAGTGATTTGCGAACGCTACCTGCTGGACGGCGTGATTGCGCTGGTTGACGCGGTGCATGCCGACGAGCAGATGAACCAGTTCACCATTGCCCAGTCGCAGGTAGGCTACGCCGACCGCATCCTGCTGACCAAAACCGACGTAGCAGGTGAAAGCGAAAAACTGCGTGAGCGCCTGGCGCGCATCAACGCCCGCGCCCCGGTGTATACCGTCACGCATGGCGATATCGACCTTTCGCAACTGTTCGACACCAACGGTTTTATGCTGGAAGAGAACGTGGTCAGCGCCAAACCGCGCTTCCACTTTATCGCCGACAAACAAAACGATATTTCCTCGATCGTCGTCGAGCTGGATTACCCGGTGAACATCAGCGACGTGTCCAGGGTGATGGAAAATCTATTGCTGGAATCCGCCGAGAAGCTGCTGCGCTACAAAGGCATGCTGTGGATTGAAGGCGAACCAAACCGCCTGCTGTTCCAGGGCGTCCAGCGCCTATACAGCGCCGACTGGGACCGCCCGTGGGGCGACGAACAACCGTACAGCCAACTGGTGTTTATTGGTATTAATCTGCCGGAAGACGAGATCAGAGCCGCGTTTGCGGGATTGAAGAAGTAGATTTTTTGTAGGCCGGATAAGGCGCAGCCGCCATCCGGCATTCCAACCACTCACTCGGTGATCACAAATCGTGTCGCCGCAAAGCAGTTCAATATCCGGTGCACCAGAAATACCATCGTTAACGTGGCCAGCAGCGCGACGGTAACGGAAGTGATGCGGTAGAGATCGCTGAATACCAGGTCCTGATCCGGATGCAGGTTCTGGCCGAACATAATGCCGATGGTGGTGATACTGGCAAAACCCACGCCCGCACCGACTTTTTCCATTACATGCAGGCGGGCGCTGAACGCCAGACCAAGGCCAATCAGCGGCATCATCAACAGCATATGGTTGCTGAAATCATACACCAGCAGTTGCACCAGCAGAATGTACAGACAAGCCAGAACCACGCCGACCACACGCCAGAGAGAGCTCAACACCGCGCCGCGATAATGCATCGGAAACAGGATCAAAATACCCGCCATCAGCGCCGACAGCGAATCGCTCAAGTCACAAATCTGAAAGACCACAAAAATCATTGTCGCCACCGAACCGGAAAGCAGCGACTCGTGGCGAACCCGGGCGTCATCTTTCTCAATGCGCGGCGGCGGCTGTCGGGGTTCCACGTCCGGGATCAGATAATGCAGCAACGCGCTCAGCGCCACCGCCATGACGCAGGCTTCCATATTGGAGAACATCAGCGTATGCCAGTTGGTGGTGGGATAGCTCATAAAATTGAGCATCGTGCTCTGGCACACCACGCCCATTGAGCCGAACAGAAACAGCGGTCCTTTGCTCATCAACCGAAAACGCATCACGTACAGGCCAAATACCACCAGCGTCATAATCAGCGGCCATTGTGAGAGATAGCCGACAATCAGTACCATTTCGACGCAGTTCACCGCCGCGCTGAACACAAACTGTTTGGCCACATGGCGGTTGAACACCGGTACCAGCGACAGCAGCATCAGCGGATAAACCACGAAAAACACGCCGTACTGCACGTTGTAGAAGGTCGAAATACTCAGCGCGATTGTGCCGGCAACCGAGATACGCAGGGTCTGGCGAAAATCATTGGCGGTGTAGACAATATTCCCGTGCGGCGTAAAGACGTGGGCCAGAGTGTTAATAGACATAATGCAGCCAGCTAACGAGATGGATCTGCGCCCCGGCAAAGGTGCGGGCGAACATCCCCTCGCTGTTGTACAGCTGTACCGTGGCGCGCGCCCCGGTCGGCAACGGCGTGTCGAGCGGTTCGTTCAGCGCGACGTGAATACGCATACGTTGGGCGTCGCGCACCCAGCGGGTAGACTGTTCCGGTTGCGACAGCTGGCCGTTAACCTGCTCCTGTCCTGCCAAAATACCGGCATCGCTGCTGGTGACGCGAGCAGAGAAAACCTTGCCCGGCATGGCGTCGAACACCACCGCGGCATCGGTATCCACTTTAGTGTGACGCAGGCTTTTCTCGCGAAAGTCGGCCACGATATCGGTCTGGTGGCTGACCAGCGCCAGCAATGGCGTGGCGGCAGTGGCGTAAAGTCCGGGACTAAGCTGGAGATTGCTCACCGTACCGTCGGTCTGGGCATACACTTTGCTCCAGCCGAGGTTCAGTTGCGCCTCTTCCAGCGCGTTACGGTATTTTTGCAGCGTCACGTTACGCTTATCATCGCGCTCGCCCCGTTGGATCAGCAGGTTCTGAATACTGGCATTGAGCGCCGACACCGACTGCTCGCTGGTTTGCCAGGCGGTGCGCACCTTGTCGAGATCGGCTTGCGACACGTTCTGCATGGCACTCAGGCGCTGATAGCGGTCAAAGGTGGTCTTGTCGTTCCGGGCGTTAAATTGCGCGGTGCGCAGGTTGGCACGCTCAGAGGCGATCTGCGCATCCAACTGTTGGTTGCTCAGCTTTGCTTGCTCAAGGGCGATTTGCGCAGCCTCGACCTTATTGATAAACGGCGTCGGATCCAGTTCGTACAGCAAATCGCCCTTTTTCACCTGGCTATTGTTATGTACATGCACCTGCGAGACGTAGCCGGATACGCGTGAGGAAACAGGCGTTACCACACGCATCACCGTGGAGTCCGGTGTTAGCGGGATCCAGATATCGGCAACGATAAACCAGGCGAATATAACCAGGAAAGCGGCAATACTCACCCTTACCCAACGGGCAAATTTTTGTTCTGGGGTCATCATAGTTTTTTAGTGTTGATTGTCTTCTTCGCGGATTGTCCGCAAATTGCAGGCGAGTTGATTTAAGGTCGAGCTGAAGGCGGCAAGCTCCGCTTCAGGGATGGTACACGTAACGCGATGTTGATAGTTCTCAATCACCCGGTTTAGTTCTTCCAGCCTTGCGCGGCCTTGCTCGGTCAGCGTGAGCAGGCGAATGCGTTTGTCATAAGGCGATGTGGAACGCAGCAGATAGCCGTGCTTTTCCAACTGTGAGAGGGTGCGCATCAGCGGCGGCAGTTCAATACCCTGCACCTCCGCCAGTTCACTGACCGAGACGTTGTCTCCCAGTTGATACAGCTGCATCAATACCGTCCAGCTTGACTGCGTCAGGCCAGTGTCGGTAATGGCTGCATCAATAATGGCCCGCCACTGGCGCACCACCATTGCCATGCGCATCCCCATCGGGCGGCGGGCAAACAGTTCATCTTCAGTCATGTATCCTTCCCCTCATCGCTGATGAAGAAAATAATACTTATCATGGTAAGTATCAAGAAACACATCATTCAGAAGCATGAATTGATAAATACCATGAATACAAAAGAGGCCGGGCGATAACCCCCAGCCTCTGCCGATGAAAGAAAATCACTCCACCTGATCGCGTCGCAGCCCGACGTCCCGCAGCCGCTCGTCGCTCATCTGTTGCAATAGGCGCCGCGTTTGCGCTCGCAGCCGCCACGCCTTGTATGCCCGCCAGATCAGTACAAACCCAATAAACGGCTGTTTTGCTTTATTCTCGTGAAATTCCATACCTTGCCTCCCCGCCTTGCCAGAGGCTTTATCTTCACGGATTTGGCCCAAAACAATACAGACTCACAAAGTACTTTTATTTAACATACAGATTGGTTAAAAAGAGTTCTGCATCGCTTTTTTCACGCCAATCTGTACTGGTTTATTAATCTGTATGGTACCCATGAGGGATACAGCATGACGCGTTACCAACATCTGGCCAATCTGCTGGCCGAACGCATTGAGCAAGGTCTGTATCGCCATGGCGAAAAACTGCCTTCGGTACGCAGCCTGAGCCAGGAGCACGGGGTCAGCATCAGCACCGTCCAGCAGGCGTATCAGACGCTGGAACAATTACGGCTGATCACGCCGCAGCCGCGTTCCGGTTATTTTGTCGCACCACAAAAAGCACAGCCGCCGGTGCCGCTGATGTCACGCCCGGTCCAGCGTCCAGTTGAGATAACCCAGTGGGATCAGGTGCTGGACATGCTTGCAGGTCATGCAGACAAATCGATAATCCCTTTTAGCAGTGGCGTGCCCGATATCAATCAACCCAGCCTGAAGCCGCTCTGGCGCGAGCTAAGTCGCGTGGCGCAGCATAATCTCAAGGCGGTTCTGGGCTACGATGAATTACCAGGCTGTCGCGAATTGCGTCAACAGATTGCCCGGCTCATGCTGGACGGAGGTTCGGTCATCAATGCGGATGATATTGTGATCACCAGCGGGAGTCAGAGCGGGATGTCACTGGCGCTGCTGGCAGTCTGCCAGCCAGGAGATATCGTCGCCGTAGAATCGCCCGCCTATTACGGCACGATGCAGCTGCTACGCGGATTAGGGATCAAAGTTATAGAGATCCCAACCGATCCGGATACAGGGATCAGCATTGAAGCGCTGGAACTGGCGCTGGATCAGTGGCCGATTAAAGGGGTGATTCTGGTTCCTAACTGCAATAATCCCCTCGGATTTATTATGCCGGATGCACGTAAGCGGGCGGTCCTCGCCCTCGCCCAGCAGCACGATATTGTTATTTTTGAAGATGATGTGTACGGAGAGCTTGCCACGGAATATCCCCGTCCGCGCACAATACACTCCTGGGACAGCGATGGTCGGGTGCTACTGTGCAGTTCATTTACCAAATCCGTGGCGCCGGGGTTGCGCGTCGGTTGGGTTATTCCCGGTCGTTATCACGATAAATTTCTGCATATGAAATATGCCGTCATCGGCACTAACGTTCCTGTTACGCAGCTGGCGGCCGCCGCTTTCGTGCGCGAGGGGCATTATCATCGGCATGTTCGCCGTATGCGTCAGATCTACCAGCGGAATATGGAGATCTACACCTGTTGGGTACGGGAATACTTCCCCTGCGGGATCTGCGTCACCCGACCGAAAGGCGGCTTTATGCTGTGGGTCGAGCTGCCGCACCAGGTCGATATGGTCTGTGTCGCTAAGCAGCTCTGTCGCCTCAAAATCCAGGTTGCGCCGGGTTCGCTGTTCTCCGCATCAGGAAAGTATCGCAACTGCGTACGCATCAACTGCGCGTTGCCGCCAAACGAGAAGCATCGGGAAGTGATGCAAAAACTCGGGGAAGCGGTAAAGGTGGCGATAGAGTAAATCAGACCACCCGGTGCTACCGGGCTGGCGATTGCACGGTTTAGGTCATTTCTAATGGCTTACGCCCTGAATATCTTCAACGGAAAGTCGGGTAATTTTTTGCACCGTGCTGAGATCAGTACCGTCGGCCAGCATGGTGCGGGCAATGCGCAGCGCCTCGGTGCGTTGCCCCTCAATTAAACCTTCTTGTTTACCTTCCTGCTTACCTTCCTGCTTACCTTCCTGCTTACCTTTTTGCTGGCCCTCTTGCAGACCCTCAAGCCACCCTTTTTGAAATCCAGCCTCATGCAATCTGTCTGCGATCGTCATTAAATGCTCCTTATGCTGCGGTGAACGTTCAGCAACCCCACGAATAAACTCACTGAAGCGAGGTGCATCGCCAGTTTGCAAAATATAATTAAACAGCGTCTTTATCTGGCTGTCATTAGTCACTCCAGTAAGTAGCAAGGAAACAATTTGCTCAACAAGCCCCATAAGATCGCGTTGACGGATATGTTTTTGGATTAACTCCAACAGCGCCATGCGTCGATGCTGCACAATTTCGTCATCTGGAATAACCGTAATATCCACCAGCGGAAACGCCGCAGCATACACCTGGCGTGCCAGCATCGGGTTGGCAAACTCGTCCAGCCAACATAGCGAATAAGGGTACGGACTTTTAGCGCCGTGATAGAACAGCATCGGCACCACCAGCGGCAACTGCTGATGTCCGGCATCCAGATGTTTCTGCATGGCCGCAACTGCATAGCGCATCAGTCTGAATGCCATATGCGCATCCGGCGTGCTTTGGTGTTCAATCACCACATAAATATATCCATTCCCTTCTGTCGTATTCACCGACCACAGCACATCGGAATAGTACGCACGTAAATTCTCTTCGATAAAACTGTCTGACTCGAGTTTCAGCGTCTGAAGATCGCAAAGTTCGCGTAGCGAGGCAGGAAGATGTATTTGCAGAAAATCCCGTGCAGTCTCAGGGTGACGTAAAAATGTTTTAAAAACCGCATCATGCGGTGTGGAAGTCGGCGCTTTGTTCATGGCGATCCGTCACCTGGAAATAAGATGCCATGACTGTAGCGCCGCAAAGCCACACCCTCACCTGCAACTTTCTCTGTTTGCGAGACGATTTCCGGGATAAAAACGTCCCTATGTAACGTCTGCATTTGTCTGGAACCCGTCACGCAGAATCGCTATCTCAATGCACATTCCCACTTTTTCACCACTCGGCCTGTGCTATAACGAATCATTACTTTCAGGGAGGACGCGATGTGACGCACACCCGGGATATTCCACAATCGTTCTGGCGTGATGAACAGCTCCCGTGGCTGGAACTGCGCAGCACCTGGCAAAGCCTGCAGGCCTATAAGCGGCATCACCACTCTCAGCTCTCGATTGGGGCAATTCTCGAGGGGGAAACGTGCTGCCTGTGCGATGGCAAGGAATACCATCTGCAGGTGGGCGATCTGATTGTGATCCCGCCGCTGGCACCTCACAGCTGTAATCCTGTTAACGGACAGTTTCGCAGCTATCACATGCTTTATCTTGATGCCCGGTGGTGCCTTGCCCATCTGCCTGCGCAGAACAACAATCAGCGGCTTTGCACGCGCGATCGTGTTATCCGCGATCGGCAATTGTTCCAGCACTATGTAAACCTCGTGGCACTTATGCAGCAACGGCAAACGACGCGGGTAACGGATGCCGCACAAGCATTGCTACGTTCGCTACCATTGCAATCGGTAGCACCGGAAAACCTAAGCGCCGCCAGCCAGTATCTGCGCGAACGGTTGCAGTCCAACCTGCAGGCTCCGCCCTCACTCGATGAGCTGGCACATGAGTGTCACATGCGTAAAGAAACGCTGATCCGTACCTTTAAGCAGGACACCGGGCTGACGCCAGGAAGTTATCTGAACATCATACGGATTGACTATGCCCGCCAGCGGCTGCGGGCCGGGGACGAAATTGCCGATGTCGGCTATCAGAGCGGGTTTGCCGACCAGAGTCATTTCCATCGCACCTTTGTTCGCTACACCGCCGCCACACCGCGCCAGTACGCGTTGGGGCGATCAATATCAGACAATAATTAGCGCTGCGTCAGGCGTACGGTGATCTCAGATTCATTGTCTGAGGTCGCTATGTCGCTGCTTTCTGTACTTTTTCCGTCTGCTTTTCCCGCGCTGGTGCTGGCACATTTTGTCGCACTACTCAGCCCCGGTCCGGACTTCTTTTTACTGGCCGGTTATGCCGTACGATACCGGATGCGCGGCAGCACCGGGCTGTGCGTGGGGATCGCTATCGGCAACGGGCTGTATATCCTGCTGGCAATTATCGGTTGGGGGATCCTGCGCCAGCTTCCCCTGCTGTTTACCATTATTGAGCTGCTGGGCGCGATCTATTTATTGTGGATAGGCAGCCTGCTGATACGCAGCCGCCCGCAAACTCTGACCGGAGCTGATGCCCGGTCTACCTGTCCAGGATTTGGTAAACAGCTGCTGCTGGGATTGGGTTCGTCACTGCTTAACCCAAAAAATGCACTGTTCTATCTGGCGCTAATGACCGCCCTGCTCGGCCCGTCAGTGACGCTGCTACAACAAACCATGAGCGGGATCTGGATGACCAGCGTGGTGCTGTGCTGGGATCTGCTGATCGTGATGTTCATCGGCTTACCGCAGATCCAGCGGCGGTTAACCAGAGGGATCTTGTGGGTAGAGCGTATAGCTGGCGGTGTATTGATTATCTTCGGCTGTGCTATCGCGCTGCGTTTTTTGCAGAGCATCGTAGTCTGATTTGCGGTGCGATTTTCTACACATAAACAGGATAAACTCGTTTAATTAATATCCAATCCGCATTACACTGCGGATGGTTTTTACCCGTTCAACTTACTCTTCCTGAGGTGCGATGTGCTGATTGTTACCTGTAATCGTTACGTTTTCTGACCCCACGTTAGTGAGCGTTTCTCCTGTTTGCGCTTCACGCAGGCAGCGTTTTTGATTACATGAAATTCAGTACATTTGCAGTCTGCTTTTATTCTGTCATCGGCCTGACGTCTCAAAGACGGTATTGAATTTCGCTATTCCCGTTGAGGGTTTTCTCCCGACAAGGAGCTGTTTTATGCAACGGATTCTCGCGTTTTTCTCCCAACGCGCCACAACGTTATTTTTTCCTATTGCGTTGATTTTGTATGATTTCGCAGCCTATCTGTCGACGGACTTGATTCAGCCCGGCATCATTAATGTCGTACGCGATTTCAACGCCGACGTCAGCCTGGCGCCCGCTGCGGTGAGCCTCTATCTGGCAGGCGGCATGGCGCTGCAATGGCTGTTGGGGCCACTTTCCGACCGGATTGGTCGTCGACCGGTGCTGATTGCGGGGGCGTTAATCTTTACCCTCGCCTGCGCTGCCACGCTGTTTACTACTTCAATGACGCAATTTCTGATCGCCCGATTTGTGCAGGGCACCAGCATTTGCTTTATCGCAACTGTTGGCTATGTCACGGTGCAGGAGGCGTTTGGGCAAACGAAGGCCATTAAGTTAATGGCGATAATCACTTCCATTGTGTTGGTTGCACCGGTTATCGGCCCGCTCTCCGGAGCGGCGCTAATGCACTTTGTGCACTGGAAGATCCTGTTTGCCATCATTGCCGTCATGGGGCTTATCGCCCTGATTGGGTTAATGCTAGCCATGCCGGAAACCGTCCAGCGCGGCGCGGTGCCGTTCAGTGCACGCGGCGTACTGCGTGACTTTCGCGACGTTTTCCGCAACCGGGTATTCCTGTTTGGCGCAGCCACGCTATCGCTAAGCTATATCCCGATGATGAGCTGGGTGGCGGTCTCACCGGTGATACTGATTGATGCGGGCGGCATGACTACATCGCAGTTTGCCTGGGCACAGGCCCCGGTGTTTGGCGCAGTGATCGTCGCCAATATGGTGGTGGTTCGTTTCGTGAAAGATCCGACCCGACCACGCTTTATCTGGCGGGCCGCACCTATACAGCTGAGCGGGCTGGCGGTGCTGATTGTCGGCAATTTACTGTGGCCGCACGTCTGGCTGTGGTCGGTGCTGGGAACCAGCCTATATGCGTTTGGTATTGGGATGATCTTCCCGACGCTGTTCCGCTTTACGCTGTTTTCCAACAACTTACCGAAGGGTACGGTCTCGGCATCGCTGAATATGGTGATCCTGACGGTGATGGCGGTTTCTGTCGAAATTGGACGCTGGCTATGGTTTAACGGTGGCAGGATTTCGTTTCATCTGCTGGCGGTTGCGGCGGGGCTCGCTGTCGTGTTCACGCTGGCAGGCTTACTCAAACGGGTACGCCAACATGAGGCAACGACGTTAGCCACTGAGAGCTAAATCTTGATGAATAGCCCCCAAACCTTAACACCAGTATGCGTGTTTAACGTTCGGGGGCAATCCAAAACAGTACATCTGCTTTTAGTCACCTGGCGGAATGTAATGGGATTTCAGCATCAGGTTCATGAGTTATCCGATTACGCAGGTCGCGACGAATCATTTCAATCACCCAAAACCAAAAAATATGTCCCACAATTTCAGAAACGTATTCATCGAAGGGGAGCTGAGTTAATGGCGGAGAGAGATGCAATGCAGGAATGAAAACGCCATGAACCGCCACCGTCACAATCAAACCAGCCATGATCCCCTGCCAAAGTTTAACTTTCGGAAAAATTTCAGCTATGACGCAATATCCCACTGCAAACACTAATGAAAATATGATGTGTGTGACCATAACAGGATTGATCACATGTTCAGAAAAGGTATAGACCGTTTGCGTGGGGTCGATACCTAAATAGTCTCTGAGAAAAAGATACGGCGGATTAAACTCATTTCGCCCCAAAGAAAACGTTCTGGGCGGAAGGGGAACTTCGGCTCCCCACTTAACAAATGCAGAAAGTACGCCTGAAACGATGCCAATTAAGACGGCGACTCCATAGTGACGACGATCCGGTGGGGTCCTTGTGAACAGCTCATTCAACTTCATAAATTTATCATCCCTTACATACGAAAGTAACACTGAAAATCCGCGTTTATGCTACCCGTGGGAGAGGATAAAAATTGTGACAAAGATTACTTTTGACAAAAAAATGATCTAACTTGATTTTATGTGATGTGTTTTGACTATTTGTATGAAAAGGAAACTGATACTGATGAGGCTTCTGCGTTAAAACTTGCCGGATAAACGTTCACCAACGTCATCCGGCACTAATCACATCACCTTACGCAATGCGTGCAAATCCCGCTTCGAGATCGGCAATCAGGTCGCCAATATCCTCCAGGCCAATATGCACCCTGACCAGCGTGCCGCTGAAATCCACCTCTCCAGCCGGGCGGATGCTGTTCAGCTCTTCCGGCTGGTTCGCCAGAATGAGCGACTCAAATCCACCCCACGAATAGGCCATATGGAACAGCGAGAAATTATCGAGGAAATTCGCCATCTGTTCGTCGGTGAGTCTCTTTTTCAGCACAAATGAGAACAGGCCTGAGCTTCCGGTAAAATCACGCTGAAAATACTCATGGCCCGGACATTCCGGTAACGCCGGATGGTTCACCCGCGCCACTTCCGGTCTTGCCGACAGCCAGCGAGCAATATGGATACTGCTCTCCTGATGCTGCTTAAGGCGTACCGCCAGGGTACGCAATCCGCGGCTGCCGTTGTAGGCGGTATCGGCATCCAGCGTTTGCCCCATCAGATAGGAGTTCTCGCGCAGACGATCCCAACAACGGGCGTTAGACACCGCCGTGCCCAGCATGCCGTCCGAATGACCGATGGTGTACTTCGTTCCCGCCTGAATGGAAATATCCACGCCATAATCCAGCGCTTTGAACAGCACGCCCGCCGCCCAGGTGTTGTCGATCATAATGACAATCTCCGGATTCACCGCGCGGATAGCCTTCACCATCCCCGGCACATCCTGGACTTCCATGGTGATAGAACTTGGTGACTCAAGGAATACAACCTTCGTTTCCGGACGCAGAAGATCGACGATACCTGCACCAATCAGCGGATCGTAATACGTTGTTTCCACATTGAATTTACTCAGGATCTTATTGCAAAAATCCTGGGTTGGCTCGTAGGCCGCGCCGGTCATCAGGATATGATCGCCACCCTGAACAAACGCCAGAATCGCGTTGGTCACCGCCGCAGCACCACATGGGTACAGCGCGCAGCCAACGCCACCTTCCAGTTCGCTCATTGCCTTCTGGAAGGCAAAGTGGGTATAGGTTCCGCGACGACCGTAAAACAGCTCACCGTTTGCGCGATTGGCGGTGGCAAATTTCTTGTCCTTCACGGTATCAAATACCAGTGAAGAGGCACGTTGGATAACCGGATTCACCGCTCCCTGGGTGTAGCGTTTGTCACGACCAGCAACAACCAGTTGCGTCTCAAGCTTCATTGCGTCTTTCATAACATCTCCTGTTCTTAATCCGTGTGAAACCTATACCACCGCAGCAGTAGAGTTTATTTCAGTGTTGGTCTGCTTTTTTCCAGCGAACCGTTCAACAATCTGCGCCGCATTCAAATCATGGATAACGTTAATCAGTGTGGCCGGCGCATCGGTAATGGTGCCCAGCACCACCAGCATCGGGATTGCTTCCATCGGCAGGCCCAGCGTGGTAACGATAAAGATTTCACCGAGGAACGCCCCGCCCGGCACGCCACCAACGATAATGGCGGAGAGCACCGCAATCAGCATCGTCAGGAAGAAGGTTTCGGTGGTGAATTCCATACCCAGCACGGAATAGATAAAGACGATTTTCAGCGCGGCAATCATCGCCACACCGCCTTTGTTCAGGTTAACCAGCAGTGGAATGGAAACATCAACGATTTCCGGGTTAATCCCCATCGCCTTACCGGCACGCAGCGTCACCGGGAGCGTCCCCAGCGAAGAGCAGGTCCCCAGCGCAGTCGCAGACGGTTCAATCGCGTTACGCCAGAAGGCTTTGACCGCCGGAATACCGCCGCCAATATACGAATAGAGAATCGAGCCAAAAACAAAATAGACCAGCGTGGCAACCATAAACAGGCCGATGGCGCGGGCAAAGGTTAACAATAGTGCAGAGTCCTGACTGGCCATGGTGGCGGCGAAGTAGCAGCCCAGACCAATCGGCGCGACCTTCATAATGATCGAAACGATCTTCATGATCACGGTATTGGCGTCTTCCAGCAGCGACGCAATACGTTTACCGGCCTGATCCGACTGACCAATCGCCACACCGGCGATGATCGCCATCACGATCAGAGCCAGAATATTGGACTTAGAGAACAGCCCAATAAAGTCGCTGGTGGTGATCATGCTGACAAAATCCATCTTGCCGCTGCCCGCCTGCACCGACTGCGAGAGATCGATAGTGACGCCCTGCGCCGGGTTATACCAGAGCGCCAGCGCGACGATCCCGGCCGCCGGAATAAAGGCCATCGCGATCGAAACAATAAAGATAATCGCCATAATACGCCCCAGCCTTTTCAGGTCGGTCATACTGGCGATCGAAGACATGACGCTAATCCCCACCAGCGGCACAATAATCATAAATAACAGGTTTAAGAATATCTGACCTATTGGCTGGAGTTTACTTGCAAACGATGGAGCATAAATACCTAATAAGCCGCCAATCACCAGAGCAACTAATAAAATAATCGACGATCTGTAGGGTTCGAGTCGTGACCACATAATCGGTACCTTTAGAATAATAATTAATGAGATTAAATTCACAATGTGATGAGTTTCCGTTTCGCCTCCTTTTAATTTGTGACGTAACTCACCTAAGTTGTTATTTTTTCATTTTGCCAGCAAGTTGTTTCCTGTGATTCAATAGTTGCATGTTTAAAAGGCGAATGTAACGGCCTATTCGTACCGTTTTTGCAAATCACTTGTGAATTTAAGGAAATTATGAGTACGCCGATTTCACTCAAGCATCTGGAGTTTTTTACTAAAATCGTCGACTGCGGAGGATTGTCAGAAGCCGCGGCGCAACTCAACGTCTCGCCGTCTGCGGTCAGCAAAAGCCTGGCAGCGATGGAAGATACGTTAGGCACGACATTAATTAAACGCACCACCCGCAGTATTACCCTGACCGACGCCGGGCAATATCTCTTCAACCGCGCTAATAAGCTGTTGAAAGAATTCGATGAAACGCTGAATACCACCTCCGGTTATTACCACAGCCCGCAGGGTGAATTACGCATAACCTGCTCAATTGCGTTTGGTTATTCCCGGCTGGTGAACCTGGTGGATAAATACCGCTCCCATTTCCCGGATGTGAATCTGTATATCGATCTCAACGATAACTTCGTCAATCTGAACGAAACGGATTTCGACATTGCCCTGCGAATTTCCACCGCGCCGCCGCAAAACTATGCGATGCGCAAGCTGGTGCCTGTTCGCTGGGCGTACTGTGCCTCACCCGGCTACCTCGCCAAAAAAGGCATGCCCCAGCGTCGCAGCGATCTGGTAGATCATGATTGCCTGGTTTACCCGGGCCTCACGCCGGTACTGAAGGTGGCAGATGAACAGGATCGACTGCATCAGTTGAAACTACATATGCCGATCCAGGCCAACAGCAGTCTGGTGCTGTTGAAGTCGGTGTTAGAAGATCAGGGGGTGGCATATTTGCCCACTTATTTGATTGGCGATCATATTCAAAAAGAGGAGATCACGCCGCTGATGCTCGACGGCACCATCACCTGTGAAACTCATGCCCTGTATGCGCTGTACTTTCCCAGCAAGTACAGCAATCCGAAGGTGCGATCGTTTATCGATTTTCTGGTCGCAGAACTTGGTCCCTTACCGGCGTGGGATAACTGGATCCCAGGATAAATGCTTCCCGCCTGAAAATGGGAGGCGCACCACATTTTTTGCGCGATCCCCCCGTCTGGCTCTATCCTTAAGCCTATGAATAAAATTGCTGAACTCAAACGCGCCAAGCGACTGGCGCTCTCTCTGCTGCTGATCGCTGCCGCGACCTTCGTCATCACGCTGTTTTTGCCGCCTAACTTCTGGGTACTCGGGATCAAAGCGATCGCCGAAGCGGCGATGGTGGGCGCGCTGGCGGACTGGTTTGCCGTGGTGGCGCTTTTTCGCCGGGTGCCGATCCCGTTTATCTCGCAACACACGGCTATTATCCCGCGCAATAAGGATCGGATCGGCGAAAATCTTGGTCAGTTTGTACAAGAGAAATTCCTCGATACCCAGTCGCTGATAGCCCTGATCCGCCGCCATGAACCGGCGCTGTTGATCGGCAACTGGTTCAGCCAGCCGGAAAACGCCCAGCGCATCGGCCAGCATCTGTTGCAGATCATGAGCGGTTTTCTCGAACTGACCGACGACTCGCGCATTCAGCGGCTGATCAAGCGGGCGGTGCACAAGGCTATCGACAAGGTCGATCTCTCCGGAACCAGCGCGCTGATGCTGGAAAGCATGACCAAAAACAATCGCCATCAGGTGCTGCTCGATACGCTGATCGCCCAACTGATCGCCCTGCTCCAGCGCGACAGCTCGCGAGCGTTTATCGCCAGACAAGTAGTGCACTGGCTGGAAACCGAACATCCGCTGAAAGCAAAGATCCTGCCAACCGAATGGCTGGGCGAGCACAGCGCCGAGCTGGTGTCTGATGCCGTTAACTCCTTGCTGGATGACATCAGCCACGATCGCGCGCATCAGATCCGCCATGCCTTCGATCGCGCTACATTTAAGCTCATCGATAAGCTCAAACACGATCCGGAGATGACCGCGCGGGCCGAAAGCATGAAAAGCTATCTGAAGGAAGATGAAGCCTTCAACCGTTATCTTGGCGAGCTGTGGGCAGACCTGCGTCAGTGGGTGAAAACCGACATTAACGCAGATGATTCCCGTGTGAAGCAGCGCATCGCCAGCGCCGGGCAGTGGTTCGGCGAAACGCTGGTAGCCGACAGCGCCCTGCGTGCCTCACTAAATGGGCATCTGGAGCAGGCTGCGCATAAAGTTGCCCCGGAGTTCGCCACCTTCCTGACGCGCCATATTAGCGACACGGTGAAAAGTTGGGATGCACGCGATATGTCGCAGCAAATTGAGTTAAAAATCGGTAAAGATTTGCAGTTTATTCGCGTCAACGGCACGTTGGTTGGCGGTTCAATCGGGCTGGTGTTATATCTGTTGTCGCAAATTCCGTCCCTGCTGACGCTGGCGAATTTTTAAGGAGAAAGATTCAATGACGATGAGCATCCGCATTTTTTCCCTGCGCGAGACGCCAGAAAAGCTGCACGAGATCACCGCTTACTTTCAGCAGCAATGGGCCTCAGAAGACTCCATGGCGGTATACGAGGATGCATTGCGCCGTTGTATTGGCGCAAAGAACCCGCTACCGCAGTGGTACTGGCTACAGGATGGTGGCAGCATTGTTGGCTGCGCTGGATTGATCACCAATGATTTTATTAGTCGCGGCGAACTGTGGCCGTGGCTATGCGCGCTCTATATCGATCCTCGCTATCGTGGTCACGGTCTGGCGTTTCGCCTGATCGAACATATTGCACAGCAGGCCAGACAGTTGGGTTTTACACAGCTCCATCTGTGTACTGACCTGAAAGGTTTATACGAGAAAGCAGGGTTTTACTTCAACGGGCCGGGCTATCATCCGTGGGGAGAAGCCTCGCGGGTCTACAGCCGTAACCTTTGATGGCATTCAGCGTTACGCGGTTTTATTTTTACTTTTCATTATCATTTACGTATGTAATATAACAATTATCAGCTAACAGCGCGAAATGAGAGTCCGTATGCCCCAGGGAAGCCCAGATTCAAATCGCCATGCCATCAGTGTCGCGCTCTTTGGCATGCTGGTCTTAACGCTGGGCATGGGGATTGGGCGCTTTCTGTATACGCCAATGCTGCCGGTACTGCTGTCAGAAGGTCAATTTACGTTTGACCAACTCTCGTGGATTGCCAGCGCCAACTACGCCGGGTATCTGGCGGGAAGCCTGCTCTTCTCCTTTGGGCTCTTTCATCTTCCCTCACGCTTACGTCCAATGTTGCTAACGTCCGCGCTCGCTACCGCAGGGCTGATTCTGGCGATGGCCAGCTTAACGCAGCCCGCGCTGGTGATGCTGATCCGCTTTCTGGCGGGCGTCGCCAGTGCCGGTATGATGATCTTTGGCTCGATGATCGTTCTGCATCATACCCGGCATCCCTTTGTGATCGCGGCGTTGTTCTCCGGCGTTGGCGCAGGCATTTTGCTGGGCAATGAATATGTCATTAGCGGTCTGCATTTTGCGCTGTCCTCGCACACGCTCTGGCTGGGCGCGGCGGCAGCCTCGGCTCTGTTCTTTGTGCTACTGGTTATACTCCTGCCATCTCGCGACCACGTGCTCCCCGCCGCGGCCCCGGTAAAAACAGAGCATCAGCCTATGTCCTGGTGGCTGCTGGCGCTGCTGTACGGGCTGGCCGGATTTGGCTACATCATTGTCGCCACCTACCTGCCGCTAATGGCGAAAAGCGCCGGTTCGCCGCTGTTGACTGCACATCTCTGGTCGCTGGTCGGCATATCGATAATTCCGGGGTGTTTCGCCTGGCTGTGGGCCGCCCGACGCTGGGGAGTATTGCAATGCCTGACGGCGAATTTGCTGATTCAAAGCACCTGCGTGCTCATGACGCTCGCCAGCGGCTCTTTGCCGCTGCTGGTGATAAGCAGCATGGGTTTTGGCGCAACGTTTATGGGAACCACTTCACTGGTGATGCCGCTTGCCCGACAACTTAGCGTACCGCGCAATATTAATCTGCTGGGCCTGGTCACTCTGACTTACGGCATTGGGCAAATACTTGGTCCGCTATTAACCAGCCTGCTGGGAAGCGGCGCACTGGCGATCGTTAACGCCACGGTGTGCGGCGCCGTCGCGTTGTTTATTGCGGCACTTATCAGCCTCACGCAATTATACAAACAGCGTTTCGCCTCGCCAAAAAGGGTATAACCGGCAACCTTCTAAAGAAGGTATATTCGGATTAGTCCGCAATTAAATGTCAACATTTAATAAACCTAAAATAATCGGTAATTACCCGCCAGACAATTTATAATTCCCGTCCGTTCATTTATAAACTCAATTTAAAATGCGTAAAAATGGACATGTTAATTCAACATCAACACTATCTTCGGGAAAATACATGTCGTGGTTTAAAAAAATATTACTGGGGTTGATTATTTTGGCGGGTTTAATTGGCACGCTAAAGGATTATAAAGACTTTGGCCTGTTTGGCGCACTGGGATTGTTTATTATCTTCCTGTTATCAAAAACATTTTTATGGCAATGGGCCTCTGGCAGGTTACCGGAGATAACAAAGTTACATGCCATACTTATTTTACTGGCCAGCGCGATAGCCTCTATTTTTGTTATCAATATGGCCATTGCCGGAAATTTGCATGTGGATTTAATGGAGGTCATGCGCGTTACCATTACGCATAATCCACTTTTTTATCTGATTCTCTGCGTGGTTGCATGGGTAAAAGTGGGCATCTGGCAATGGCTGTTTAGCGGTGTACAGCAGGAAGAGAGCCAGCCGGTTTAAACGCCGGCAGATATAAAAAAAGCGTCTTAACCAGGACGCCTTTTTCATACCAGAACAAAAAGTTAGAACTGATAGGTCAGACCCGCAGCAACCTGGTTATCGCTGTCTTTACCATCGAGCAGGTTAATCTTGTAACCTACATCAGCCACGATGTTTTTGTTGAAGTAGTAGTCTGTACCCAGCGCGACGTATTCGGTCAGGTCATTATTGTTGTTATCACGCGCGTGGACGTAAGCCACGTTCGGACGCAGACCAAAATCAAACACATACGCGGCCATCGCTTCAAAGTGCTCAGCTTTGTCCGCATCCTGAATCAGGTTGTGGGACTCTCCGTACATAGTCGCTACATAGATAGCATTAGCATCATATTTCAGACCCGCGCCCCAGAACTCTGCGTTTTCGCCATTCCAACCTTTTTGTTTCTGCTGAGCAGTCACAGAACTGTTGGTATAGGCCGCAATTGCAGATATGCCAGAATCCGCAATGTTGTCATAACCCAGGGAGAAGCCGTAGCCATTGCCGTGTTGTTTCGTCGGATCCTTATTGGTATCGTCCTGACCCTGATATTGCGCCCCGACGTTCAGACCATCAACGGCACCGAACAGATTTTTGGTGCGAAGTGTTGCAACGCCAGAAGTGCGTGTAGTAAGGAAGCGGTCAGTATTTTCAAAGGAGTCACCGCCGAACTCTGAGAGAGTATCAGTATAAGCTCCCACATCGTAAGCGATACCATAGTTACGACCATAGTCAAAACTGACGTCATGACCATAATCCAGGCCAGCAAACGCCAGACGTGTATTAACGCCATTCTGCGAACCTTCTGCTTTAGCGGCATCAAACTGACTTTCAAATTGCCCGTAACCGGTCAGTTGATCGTTGATTTGCGTCTCACCGCGAAAACCCAGACGTGCGTAGGTTTCATCAGCATTAGTACCATCAGTCCAGGAATGGGCTGCTTTTACTTTGCCGTAGAGATCCAGCTTGTTGCCATCTTTATTATAAATTTCCGCTGCATGAACGGAGGTTACCCCTAATGCCATTACAGCTAATGCCACTACTGACTTTTTCATGTTATTACTCACTTTTAATTGTGAATTTGGCTATCAACTTTGTTATGCAGGCAGAATACCTGCATAAAAAAGTCCCCTATGGATTAAGGGGCAATACCAATAACACACCAAAAAAATACCAATGAAGGTAATAATGAAGTGGCAAGACATAATTAATTTTTGGATTTTCAATCAAAACCGGACAGCGATAATTACTCGAGACTTTCACTCTCATTAACTGAGCGATGCAACATTAATGCTTCAGCAATAATATCTTGTTTACTTTTACGGGTTTCAAATGCCAGCGTTCGCACATATTCCCACAAAGAGGTATCGACACGGGCACTTAAAAGAACCATATCTTTTGATCGGGTCCCTCTGGGTTTTCGAATATCGGGATAGTCTCGAGATGGCATTTTCAACTCCTGAACGTAATAACACGCTTATGGCGATGAAATATGCAGTTAGTGTAAAAACATGTCAACGGTAAAATACAGTCATAATAGTAATGAAAGTGTTAATAAACCAATGAAGAATGGAACGATATTTCAAATGAAAGATAACTTGTTTATGGAATAATGTGTAATGCTAGCTTTACGAATATTGGATTTTATTCATTTGATTAAAAAAGCATGAAACATTTACATCAACTATATCACCAATCAAAACATCATTACGACCAATAAGTTACGCACCGTTATTAATGTCTACATTTACGCGAACCGCTTGTTTTTATGTGTAGTTATGCCGGTAAACCTTATCCTGATTACTGCAGAGATCGCGTTGATTCTCACTTAACCCAGACCCGTTTTGTCTAAAAATAAGCACGGAAAGGTAAAAATAAGGTAAATAACACATTTTTTCGCATGCGAAAATAAGTTGTTTTTAATTGATTTAAATCAATTTACACCGCACAAAGGGGACGAAAAAAAGTTCATCCGAGGCGATGGAAACAATTTTTTACGTGACTTTCAGAACGTGAAAAGCGGCCCTGCCGGGCAATGAATGAGAATGCGGAAAACGCGGTGCGGGCCGCAATAGCCCGCGTATGAGAGGAAGGAAAATCAGGCGTTAACTTTATCCAGCGGCCAGGAATCAAACAGATAACCATCAAAATCAATGTCATCGACATTTGAAAACTCCAGCAGACGCTGTTTGACGTTTTCCAGATGCTGCCACATGGCCAGCTTGGCCGCGCGGGCATCTTTTTTGATTAATGCAGCCAGGATCTGTTTATGGTCGCCCATCCACTCTTTCCGGTAGTGGGTATCGTCGAGGTGGCTATGGAGCTGGATCCACATCGGGTTGTTCTCACGCCACTGCCATGACTGGCGAAACAGCTCTACCAGCATGCTGTTATGCGTGGCTTCAGCTATGGCGAGATGGAACTGCATGTCGCCGCTTTCAGAACCGTTCGGCTCGCTGGAAGCCAGCTCCCGCTCTTCCAGTTGCAACGCCTGGCGCATTTTGACGATATCTTCGCGGGTAGCCTGCAGCGCGGCAAATTCGGCAATGTTGCTTTCCAGCAGCTGTCGCGCCTGCAACAGTTCAAACGGGCCCGCATCATTGCAATGATTTGCATCCGTACTGTCGATAGTCTGCGCATCCGCATTGTCGAGCACGTAGATCCCGGCTCCGCGGCGCACGTCCACCAGGCCTTTAATTTCCAGCATGATTAACGCTTCGCGAACTACCGTGCGAGTGACATTGAGCATCTCGGCAATTTCACGCTCTGGCGGCAAGCGTTCACCGGGCTGGTACGGCGTCTGGACAATCAGATCGCGGATCATGGCACCCACTTCCTGGTAGGGTCTTTGCTGAGAAGTGTTCGATTTCATCGTGTTATGTCCGTCAGATGCGTGTAATCAGATACGGGGAATAGGTATCGAACTATAGCATTTGCGGGAGGGCAAAAACAG
This sequence comes from Citrobacter sp. Cf116, assembly GCF_030336505.1. Classification (NCBI taxonomy): domain Bacteria; kingdom Pseudomonadati; phylum Pseudomonadota; class Gammaproteobacteria; order Enterobacterales; family Enterobacteriaceae; genus Citrobacter; species Citrobacter sp. Cf116. The sequence goes on from NZ_JAOWEQ010000041.1 coordinate 319,696, forward strand.
AAAACGGGTCAACCAAACCAATATTTTGATTGACCCGTCATAGTTCGGAGGTTATGCGTCAGCGCTTAATGCCGCAACGCACTCACGTGCGCCGTGTTCACATAGCTGTTGATACGTCGCGATAATGGTCTCCACAAAGCCAGCGTTTTCCGCCAGGTCATGACCAAAAATGCCAGACAGCCCCAGCAGCGCCGTCACGCGCTCGGCGCCCTGGTACTGTTGGTTAATGTGTTGAAATTCAGCCAGCATAGGGTCGACAACATCAATGGCCTGCCCTTGCTCATCCACACCGTGGGTGTAGCGCATCCAGCCCGCCACGCCCAGCGCCAGGTGACGCCAACTGCTGGCATTTTGCAGGTGCAGACGCACCGGATCCAGCAGGCGCTGCGGCAGTTTCTGGCTGCCGTCCATCGCAATCTGCCAGGTACGGTGGCGCAGAGACGGGTTGCTGAAACGCTCGATCAGCAGTGTCGCGTAGGCGTTGAGATCGGTGCCTTCCGGCATCGAGAGCGTCGGCGCCTGCTCCTGCATCATCAGCGCAAACGCCGCTTTGCGGTACGCCGGATTGGTCATGGTATCGGCGATGGTTTCATAGCCGCCGAGATAGCCCAGATACGCAAGGAAAGAGTGACTGCCGTTGAGCATGCGCAGTTTCATCATTTCAAACGGCACCACGTCGGCCACGAACTGTGCGCCAACCTTGTCCCAGTCAGGACGACCGTTGACAAAATTGTCTTCAATTACCCACTGACGGAACGGTTCACAGGCGATAGCACACGGATCGTAAACACCCAACTGGTCGGCAATCTCCTGCAACGTTTCCGGCGTCGCCGCCGGAACAATGCGGTCGACCATAGTGCACGGGAAAGTCGCATTAGCTTCAATCCACTGCGCCAGCTGCGGGTCGCGCGCCTGCGCCAGCCCCAGAACTGCGACTTTCGCCACATGCCCATTTTCACGCACGTTATCGCAGGACATCACGGTAAAAGCCGCCAGCCCCTGCTCACGGCGCAGGTACAGCGCTTGTACGATGTAACCAATCGCCGATTTCGGCGCGGTCGGATTCGCCAGATCGTGTTTAATCAGCGGGTTATTGAGATCTAACTGACCGCTGGCCGCATCGGTGCAGTAGCCTTTTTCGGTGACCGTCAGCGAAACAATTGCCGTCTGCGGGCGCGCCATAGCCTGTAAAATACCGTCACAGCCGTCAAGATCCGGGTGCAACGCTTCTTTCATTGATCCGATCACTTTCAGCACGGTGTTGTCCGCGCCTTTTTCCGCCACGGTATACAGCAGTTGCTGCTTGCGCAGATTTTCAATCAGTACGCAGTCGTTACCCGGCATCAGGTTAACTTCACAGATCCCCCAGTCGCTGTCAGTGGTTTCCAGCAAATGATGGGTGTACAGCGCCTGATGCGCGCGGTGAAAAGCGCCACATCCCAGGTGAACAATGCGGGATTGCAGGCGCGCGCTGTCCCATGCAGGGCGCGCAACCGGCAGGTCGCTATTGGCAATTGTCGTTGTCATCGTGAACTCCAGAACCCGTTGAAAGGCCAACGGATGAGAAAAGAAAAAGCCGGCCAGACAGGTGGCCGGCAACTCGCTTTAGCGGCTAAAGAAAGCGCGCTGGATAGCCATCTCAACACCGCGCACTTCTGCCAGCCCTTTCAGGCGACCAATCGCGGAGTAGCCTGGGTTGGTTTTCTTTTTCAGATCGTCCAGCATCTGGTGGCCATGGTCCGGACGCATCGGGATCAGATCCTCTTTACCCTCGGCTTTACGGCGTTGTTCTTCTTCAACGATCGCTTTCACCACCTCGTACATGTCGACATCGCCATTAAGATGCGCCGCTTCATGGAAGGTTTTCGGGTTATCTTCACGCAGCGTGGAGCGCAGATGGGTGAAGTAAATGCGTGGGCCAAACTGTTTGATCATGTCGACCAGATCGTTGTCCGCGCGCACGCCATAGGAGCCGGTGCACATGGTGAAACCGTTCGCCATGCTGTTGACCGTATCGACCATCCACTGCATATCTTCCACGGTGGAAACAATGCGCGGCAGGCCAAGGATCGGGCGCGGCGGATCGTCCGGGTGTACCGCCATGCGTACGCCTGCTTCTTCCGCCACCGGAATAATCGCCTTCAGGAAGACGGCGAAATTCTCACGCAGCGCGGCTTTGTCGATATCTTTGTAGCGCGCAAGATGCTGGCGGAACTGGTCGAGGGTGTAGCCCTCTTCCGCGCCCGGCAAACCGGCAATGATGTTGCGGGTCAGACGCGCTTTGTCTTCATCGCTCATGTTGGCGAAGCGTTCATTTGCCTGAGCAATCTCTTCGGCGGTGTAGTCCGCTTCCGCGCCCGGACGCTGGAGGATATGCAGCTCAAAGGCGGCAAACTCAATCTGGTCAAAACGCAGCGCTTTGGAGCCGTCCGGTAGAACGTATTCCAGGTCGGTACGGGTCCAGTCGAGAACCGGCATGAAGTTGTAGCACACGGTACGAATACCGCACTGAGCCAGGTTACGCAGGCTTTGCTGGTAGTTGGCGATCCACTGCAGATAGTTGCCGGAACGGGTTTTAATGTCTTCGTGGATCGGCACGCTTTCGACGACCGACCAGACCAGGCCCGCCTGCTCAATAATGGCTTTGCGTTTTAGGATCTCATCAACCGTCCACACTTCCCCGTTCGGGATATGGTGCAAGGCGGTGACAACGCCTGTGGCACCCGCCTGACGTACATCCGCTAAGGTGACCGGATCGTTAGGACCATACCAGCGCCATGTCTGTTCCATGTTTTATTCCTCGTTACGTTATGGACTCGACGATATGGCACATAAATTCCTCCTTTTGGTATGACATGTCAACCTGAAGCTTAAAATTGGTTAACCAAATCACGATTTATTCTATTGAGATCGCCATTTTACGGCCATGTTGCTCAGTAAGAATGTAAACATGTAACGCAATGTGACATTCATCGCATCAATGGTTAACCAATATATGTAACATCTCAACCAAAATCATAATAGTTCAACCAATAAAGGTAGACGTTATATGCACGTTCTCAATATTCTGTGGGTCGTATTCGGCATCGGTCTGATGCTGGTGCTCAATCTAAGATTCAAAATAAACTCGATGGTCGCCCTGCTGCTGGCGGCGCTCTCGGTCGGTATGCTGGCGGGTATGGATTTAATGGAGCTGCTGCACACCATGAAATCCGGCTTTGGCAGCACGCTGGGTGAACTGGCGATTATCGTGGTATTCGGGGCGGTCATCGGTAAGCTGATGGTTGATTCCGGGGCGGCGCATCAGATTGCCCATACGCTGCTGGCGCGCCTCGGCCTGCGCTATGTGCAGCTGTCGGTAATCATTATTGGTCTGATCTTCGGCCTGGCGATGTTCTATGAAGTGGCATTTATTATGCTAGCGCCGCTGGTGATCGTCATTGCTGCAGAAGCGAAGATCCCGTTCCTCAAGCTGGCGATTCCTGCCGTTGCCGCCGCCACCACCGCCCACTCGCTGTTCCCACCGCAGCCGGGTCCGGTGGCGCTGGTTAACGCCTACGGTGCGGACATGGGCATGGTTTACATCTACGGTATTCTGGTGACCATTCCGAGCGTGATCTGCGCCGGGCTTATCCTGCCGAAATTCCTCGGCAACCTCGATCGCCCAACGCCGTCATTCATGAAGGCCGACGTACCGGTTGACCAGAATAACCTGCCATCCTTCGGTGTTTCTATCCTGGTGCCGCTGATCCCGGCAATCATCATGATCTCCACCACCATCGCCAACATCTGGCTGGTGAAAGGGACGCAGGCGTGGGAAGTGGTCAACTTCTTAGGCTCTTCACCGATTGCAATGTTTATCGCTATGGTTGTCGCCTTCGTGCTGTTTGGTACTGCGCGTGGTCACGACATGCAGTGGGTGATGAATGCCTTTGAAAACGCGGTGAAAAGCATCGCCATGGTGATCCTGATCATCGGCGCGGGCGGTGTACTGAAGCAGACCATTATTGATACCGGCATTGGCGATACCATCGGCATGCTGATGTCGCACGGCAATATTTCTCCGTACATCATGGCGTGGTTGATAACCGTGCTGATTCGTCTGGCAACGGGTCAGGGCGTAGTCTCAGCCATGACGGCAGCAGGGATTATTAGCGCCGCCATTCTCGACCCGGCAACCGGTCAACTGGTAGGCGTCGATCCGGCGTTACTGGTACTGGCAACGGCGGCGGGCTCCAACACCCTGACCCATATCAACGATGCCTCGTTCTGGCTGTTCAAAGGCTACTTTGACCTGTCGGTGAAGGATACGCTGAAAACCTGGGGTCTGCTGGAGCTGGTGAACTCCGTGGTTGGCCTGATTATCGTATTGATCATCAGCATGATTGCATAACGTCGATACCGCTCTGGCCCGCAGCGCCAGAGCGGTTATCCATCCTGCCTCAACAATCCTCAATAATCAGATACACCGCCTTCACCGGGCCATGCACTCCAACCACCTTGATAAGCTCAATATCCGCCGTCGAGCTGGGCCCACTAATGATGTTAATGCACGATGGCATACGCTCACCGGCCTGCGCCTTCTGATGCAGTTTTTCTGCCAGTTGCGCCACGCGCGGCAGGATAGTGCTTTTACGCAACACGAAAATTGAGGATTCCGGCAACAGGCTCAGGGAACGCCCGCGCTCCGGCGCGGAAAACAGCACCACGCCGCCGGACTCGGTCAGGCCATACTCGGCATACACCACGCCCACTTTCGCCTTTTCGGCCTGGGTAATATTTTCGCTGCCACGCGCCGGATCCCAGACCACGGCGTTGCATTCCTGTTGCAAGCGTTCGGTAATGCCCAGCGCCGCCAGCCGGCTGTCGCCGCTCAGCACCACCGGCTGCTGACCCAATTCTTCGCACAGACGGAGCGCCGCGTCTGCGGCCTGGTCCTCGCGAGTCAGCTCACAGCGAGCCAGCATCACTTCACTGGCAAACTGGACAAATGCATCGCAGCGCTGCTGCGGGCTAAGTTCGGTCAGGCGCTCGTTAGCATAGTTGTTAACCGGTGCGACATCCGCTTGCGGTTCGAAGCGCAGCGGGCGACCCAGCGCCTGGGCGATGGTATTTAAAAACGCGGTACGGTTATCCATTCTTTTTCTCCTGCGCCTGATGTTTCTTAAACCAGCTACGGAAGCTCTCGCCGTCGGCATCAGGCAGATCGCGCGCCTCCATCCAGTCACCAATCGCGCCAACCTTGAGCGGCGTTTTGCCGCCATTGATAAACCAGCTCGCCGCATGTGCGCCCGCCATCATCCCGACTTTCCACAGCCCCGGATGGCTATTGGCGTAGGCGAACATTTTGATCGCCCGTCGCTCGGCTTTCGGCGTAATGCCCTCCTCGGCCATCACCCGGCGATGACGCAGGATCAGTTTTGACAGCGGAATCTTAACCGGACAAACGCTGTCACAGGCCGTGCATAATGAACAGGCGTATGGCAGATCTTTAAAATCTTTATAGCCGCCGAGCAGCGGAGAGATCACCGCGCCGATAGGGCCGGGATAGATAGAACCATAGCCGTGTCCGCCAATGTGGCGGTACGCCGGGCAGGTGTTCATACAAGCCCCGCAGCGGATGCAGCGCAGCACATCGCGAAACTCTGAGCCCAGCACCTGCGAGCGGCCGTTATCGACAATCACCAGATGGAACTCTTCCGGGCCGTCGACGTTATCCGCCTCGCGTGGGCCGGTCAGCCAGGTGTTGTAGCCCGTCAGGCGTGCGCCCACGGCGCTGCGCGCCAGCATGGTGATCAACACATCCACCTCGGCAAAGGTCGGCGCGATACGCTCCATGCCCATCACCGCAATGTGCGTTTTCGGCAGCGTGGTACACATGCGCGCGTTACCTTCGTTGGTCACCAGGCAAACAGAGCCGGTTTCCGCCACGGCAAAGTTACAGCCGGTAATACCGATTTCGGCACTGAGGAAATCCTCGCGGATCTTCTGGCGAATGAACAAGGTCATGGCTTCCGGGGTTTCCGGGCCGTCATACCCCAGACGCTCATGCAGCACGCGGCGGATCTGATAGCGATCTTTATGAATAGCCGGGACCACAACGTGCGAAGGCGGATCCTGATCCAACTGCAGGATATATTCGCCGAGATCGGTTTCGATCACCTGAATTCCGGCATCCTGCAGCACATGGTTGACACCGATCTCTTCGGTCACCATCGACTTGGACTTCACCACCTTCTTCGCATTTTTACTCTGCGCAACCTGCAGAATATAGCGGGTGGCGTCTTCTTTGGTTTTGGCGAAATAGACGTGGCCGCCGTTTTCCGTCACTTTCTCGGAAAGTTGATACAGGTAAGCATCGAGGTTGCTCAGAACGTGGTCGCGGATCTGGCTGGCACGATCGCGCCAGTCTTCCCAGTGGCCTAGCTCATCAACCATTTTCTGCCGATTCGCACCAATACGCTCCTGCGCGTTGGCCACGGCTTTGCGCATGATCGGATCTTCGATCTGCTGACGAATGCGCAGTTTAAATTCTACATCGCTGGTTTTTATCGACATCTCTTTCCCCTCAGCGGCTCATCAGCACTTCAGCAATATGCATCACTTTGACCGGCTGGCCTTCGCGTTGCAGTCGGCCACCAATGTTCAGCAGGCAGCTGACGTCAGCGCCAATCAAAAACTCCGGCTTCGCATCCATCAGATGTAAAACTTTCTCTTTCACCATCTCGCCGGAGATCTCGGCCATCTTGACCGAGAACGTCCCGCCAAAGCCGCAGCAGGTGTCCTGATCGGCAAACGTCAACAACTCCAGTCCGCGCACGTTTTTCAGCAGCGTGAGCGGCTCTTCCTTCACCCCCAGTTTGCGGGTCAGGCTACAGGAAGGGTGATACACAGCGCGGCCCTGCAGGCTGGCACCCACGTCCACCACGCCCAGTTTGTTGACGATAAAAGAGGTGAGATCCTGCATACGTCCGGCAACCTTCTCGGCGCGCAGCGCCCATTCAGGCTCATCCACCAGATACGTCGGGTAGCTTTTTACCGCGTAGGTGCAGGAGCCTGCCGGGGAGATAATCGGATCGTCGTTGTCTTCCAGCGCGGCGATCAGGTTTTTCATCCCGGGGATCGCCTCTTTGATGTAACCGCTGTTGATGGCTGGCTGACCGCAACACCCTTGCTTTTCGGGGAAATTAACGCGACAACCCAGTTTTTCCAGCAGCAATACGGAGTCTCGTGCCATCCGTGATTTCAGTGCGTCACCAATACAGGTAACAAAGAAATTTACATTCACAATAACTACTCCATTGCTTCATTTCTGTTTATTGCGCTTGATATCGCGATATCAAACAAATGTTCATTCGTATTTCATGCCCAGTTTTTCTGTTTGCTGGTTTTACCAATACCTGGGTTCATGGTGATGCTCTGATCGTTTTCCTTTGATGGCAACTCTCCTCTTCTTATATCAGGACAATCGCAAATGTCTGTATTTTCATTTGTATGACAAAACCAAATAATCCCCTAATCGACTCGCACATGCAATACCCTGGTTTATTTATTTCGGCCTCGCTCACATTTTTATATTGGAAACCACAGCGTTATTAACACCTTAGAAAACAGTTTCAGGTGATTACCACTGTTGTCACTACCATTATTAAAAAGTTTATTAAATAACTACTTATAGGTATTCAATCGGCACTTAAGTATATTTACCCGGCATTGGATTTTAATTAAAAGATTACAATAGTTACAAAACTACAAATCATAATTACTTTATTCACTGAAGCGATTCAGTTTGCATACTTTATTAGAACAGCAATGTAGCCTCCCAACCATAAATATAAATCAGGTTTAATGAACCAATTGGGAATAGCAATGAACGAATATTTTATGTTTGCCCTGGCACTCTCTCCGTTACTACTGATGGTATTTTTAATATTGAAATTGAAAATGCCCATCCATTATTCAGTACTGATCTCTTTGGTATTCACCGCTGCACTATCGGCAATATTCTGGGAAATGCCCGTACAAAATCTGAAAGCCGCGATAGGCTATGGCGCGCTGAAGGGATTATGGCCGATTGTGATTGTGATCCTCGGCGCTATCTTCAGTTATAACGTCATGCAGGCGACCAAAGCGCTGGATATTCTGCGCGATATTCTCGCCAGTATTAGCGAAGATAAGCGTATTCAGGTGCTGCTGATTTCATGGTGCTTTGGTGGATTTCTTGAAGCCGCGGCGGGTTATGGTACAGCGGTCGCCATTCCGATCGGTATTCTTATCGCATTGGGTTTCAATCCGCTGAAGGCGGCAATTGCCTCTCTGGTGGCAAATACCGTTCCCACTGCATTCGGCGCGGTCGGGATCCCGGTTTCTATTCTGGCGGAACAAGTTAACCTGTCGGTTTATACCTTAGGCGGAACCATTATTCTGCAGCTCGCGCTGTTTAATATCCTGCTGCCATTTGTGATTGTCTGCATTATTGGCGGCGGCCTGAAAGCCATTCGCGGCGTATTTCTGATCACGTTGATTTGCGGTATTACCACACTGGTTCCGCAGTATTTTGTCGCTATTCATCTCGGTGCTGAATTACCCGCCTTTGCCGGTAGCCTGGTCAGCCTGTTTGCCGTGGCAATGGTTAGTCGCCTGCGCAAAGGGAAAACCGATCCCGAGTGGCGAATTGAAGTCAGCCATACCCGCGAAACCACGCCGCGCTCGGCAAAAGTGTTGTTCCGAGTTGGCTCTATTTATCTGTTTATTTTTGTGTTTATCCTGATGTGTTCGCCGCTGTTCCCGACGATAAAAGGCGCAGCCTCACAACTGGCCTCGGTGCTGCATTTCACGTTAGCTGACGGCAAAACGATGGCGTTGAAAGTTGAATGGGTGACCACGCCAGGAATGCTGATCATCTTCGCGACCATTATCGGTGGTTTTATTCAGGGAGCGTCCGCACGCGGGATGCTGGAAGTATTTATCAAAACGATTTTCCAGCTTAAAAACTCTATCGTCGCAATTATGGCGATCGTCGCGCTGGCCACGGTGATGGATCTCAGCGGGATTATCTCCACGCTGGCACAGTCAATTGTCGATCTGACCGGCAGCTCGTACGTCTTCCTCGCCCCGGTGATTGGCGCGCTGGGCACGTTCGTTACCGGCAGCGATACCAACTCGAACATTTTGTTCGGAAAACTGCAAACCATTGCCGCCAGCAAACTGCATATCGATCCCAACTGGCTGGCGGCGGCCAACACCTCTGGCGCAACGGGCGGAAAAATGATTTCGCCGCAAAGCATCGCCATCGCGGTATCCGCCACAAAAATGGACGGTCAGGCCAACCAGATCATGTCTGGCACCATGAAATACTGCTGCGCCTATATCGTGATCCTCGGCTTAAAGGTTGGCCTCTTTTATTACTGGTTTATGGCATAAACCATTGTCAACCCCGTCAAATTTGCGGCAACCGTATTTGACGACGCGGTGACCAAAAAGGTTTACACCTCCCCGGGAACGGAACGAGGCGACAGACTTTACGATTTGTCGGCGCTGACTAAAATAGCGCCGATGTTTCAAATCGAGGATTGTTGTTATGTTGTTCTGGAAAAAGATGGTGAAGAAGTTCGACGCCTTTTCCGCGTTGATTCCACCACGCTACTTCCGCGTGTAATACTGGGCACTTATGCCTGATGGCGCTTCGCTTATCAGGCCTACGTTTCGCATTCATTTGTAGGCCGGATAAGGCGCAAGCGCCGCAGAGTAAAGCACGCCCCCTTTCACTTACGCAGCCTGAACGCCCTTAACACCCTGACCCGCAGACGAAGCCATGCAAAACGGTAGACCAGCGGATGCTGAAACCTCAGCAATGTCAGAAACACATAGCCCCCTTGCGGCGTCAGATCACCGTTGCCTGATAGCGAACCTGTGGGTCCATAATCTGGTGACGCGCGTCTATCAGCCGCAGTTCATACGAATCATGCTCTTTCGTCAGCCGCATTACCGCGTCAACAACACTGGTGGTCCGTTCCAGTGCCTGCTTGTCCTCATAACCATTGAGTAGTGAGGCCAGCATCACGCTGCAAATCAGATCCCCAACGCCCACCGGCATTTTGGCAAAGGTATACAGCGGCCGGGCAATGTGTAACGTCTGTTCCGGCGTCACCAGCAGCATTTCAAACGCCTGTTTGTCCCGCGAACAGTCGCCGAGATGCTTCACCAGCACCTTCTTTACGCCCCACGACACCAGCTGCCGCGCCGCTTCCACCACCTCGTCAAAACTACGCAGTTGTCTGCCCGTCAGCACGCCCAGCTCATAGAGATTCGGTCCCATCATGTCGGCCAGCTGAATGGCGTCATCGACAAAAAATGACTCCACGCCCTGCGCGACAATGCAGCCTTTTTGCGGGTCGCCCATTACCGGATCGCAAAAATAGAGCGCCTGCGGATTACGCTGACGAATGGTGATGACCGCGTGCTTCACCTCTTCACAATGGCGTTTATCTCCAAGATACCCGGACAATACGGCATCGCATTGCGCCAGCTTTTGCAGGTCATCCAGCCCGCTGATGATCGCGCTCAGCTCGCCGTGCGGCATCGCCATGCCCTGCCACATCCCATATTGGGTGTGGTTGGAAAACTGTACGGTGTAAAACGGCCAGACATCGATCCCCGAGAGCTGCATCGGCAACACAGCGGCTTTATTTCCGGCATAGCCATAAACAACCGACGACTGAACAGACAACACGTTTTTCATTTTGACTCCGTCTAACGAAACGTTGGCAGCAGACCAAATACGTCCAGAACAACCGTCAGATAGACAACCGCTCCGCAGACAATCACCAGGTTAAGCACGGTGTTATTACAGGGCGCGGTATAGCTGGCGGTCGGGAAACGTTTCCGCGCGGCTTTCACCAGGAACGGCGGCAGGATCACGCTCCAGATGGTAAAGGCCAAACCAGCGTAACCAATCGCGTGCACAAAACCGTTCGGGAAGAAGAAGCACACGGCGGCTGGCGGGAAGTAGGTCACCAGCGCGGTTTTCAGGCGACCCATGCCGTCGTCCGGGAAGTGAAACAGGTCAGCGATGTAATCGAACAGGCCAAGCGTCGCCGCCAGCAGGGAACTGGCTACTGCGAAGTTGCCGAAAAAGGTGAGGATCAGATCCATATATCGGCTGGTGAACAGCCCGCTGATGGCCTCGACAAACACATCGATATTGCCGCCTTTGGCGATAATCGGCGGGAATGAGGAACGGCTGATGTTACCCATCGTCACGCCCAGCCAGAAAATATACAGCAGCAGAGCAAACAGCGTACCGATGATAATCGAACGCGTAATATTCGAGACTCCGCTTGTGCCATACAGTTTGACCAGGCTCGGCACGTTACCGTGAAAACCAAACGAGATAATACAGAACGGCAGCGTCATCAGGATGTACGGCAGATACTGCGAATTGGGCAACGCCACCGCCACGCTGTCGATGAGTTTTGCCACTTCGATATGGCCAATCAGCCCGGAGAACGTGGCAAAGAACGCCACAAACTTACCGATAATCAGCACGGTAGTGATGCGTCCAACCAGCAGGGAGCTATACCAGGCAATCGCGCCGACCAGCATACTGACGATCACCACCGAGATATTCGCCGGAAAGCGCACACCGCTGTATTTGAACACGGTTTGCGCCATCACCGCCGACGAACCGGAGATATAGGCATAGGTCAGAATATACAGCACAAAGCCGAAAGCGATACCAACCACGATATTCCACTTCCGGCCTAATAAATCCTGAGTAAAGGTATTAAAACTGGCACCAGCGCCATAATGCAGGTTAACTTCGACCAGCATCAGACCGGTTAATAACATCATGATGGCGATAAACAGAAGAATAACAGACGCACCGGGGAACCATACGCCGGCCATCGCAATCGGCAGGGAGAACATCCCGCCACCCACTACGGTCGCGATAACCAACATGGTTCCGCTAATCAGTCCGGGGGTACTACTCTGTCGCTCAATGGCATTAATATCCATGATAAATGTTCCTGTAGACTATTCGTTATAATTACAGCTGTCATTTGTACATCATGCGGATAATAAAAATGTCGGAGTCAGGGTTTACTTTTTTTAGTTATGTCACGGTAACGGGCACCGCAAAGGCTTCCTGTTCATGGAAAAGGAATACAAAAAAGCCCCATCACGTGATGGGGCCATAACTATTTTTTAGATGTAATCAAAGCGTGCAGTAAAGAAACGCAACTGCTTCGGCTCGTAAATAAACTTCAGCCCGCGAATATCTTCTTTGTGCTGGTAAAGTTTAATAATACCGTCAGCCACAACATCCATATGTGCGTAGGTATAAACACGACGTGGAATAGTCAGACGCACGGTTTCCAGTTTCGGTCTGTGGTGTTCACCGGTCACGTTATTACGGCCCGCAGAGATAATTCCGCGCTCCATGCTGCGCACGCCGGTTTCCACATAGATGCTGGCGGCCAGACTTTGTGCCGGGAACTCATCTTGCGTCAGATGCTCGCAGAAGCGACGCGCATCGAGGAATACCGCGTGACCGCCTACCGGTTCAACAATCGGTACGCCAGCGGCTTTCAGTTTGTCGCCCAGATAGCGAACCTGCTTCACGCGGTGCTCAATATATTCGTACTGCATGGCTTCGCGCAGGCCAATCGCCATCGCTTCCATATCACGTCCGGCCAGGCCGCCGTAAGATGGCATCCCTTCGTAGACCACGACTAACTCTTTGGCAGAAGAGAACATTTCGTCATCGTTCATGCACAAGAAACCGCCGATGTTCACCAGACAGTCTTTTTTACCACTCATGGTACAACCGTCGGCGTAGCTGAACATCTCATGCACGATCTCGGCGATGCTCTTGTTCTCAAAACCCTGCTCTTGCTCTTTGATAAAGTAGGCGTTTTCTACGCAGCGGGTAGCGTCGTAGAACACTTTAATGCCATGCGCTTCTGTCAGTTCACGCACCGCACGCATGTTCGCCATGGAGACCGGCTGCCCGCCAGCGAGGTTAACCGTCACCGCCAGGCAGATATACGCAATATTCTCTGCGCCTTTTTCATCAATCAGCTTTTGTAATTTTTTAAGATCGATATCACCTTTAAACGCAATATTCAGACCGGCATCGTGCGCTTCGTCACGAACGATATCGACAAACACCGCACCATTTTTTTCCTGGTGATAACGGGTGGTAGTGAAATACATATTCCCGGCAACATATTGCCCAGGTTTAATAGCCAGCTGCGATAACAGGTTTTCTGCGCCACGCCCCTGGTGAGTCGGAACAATATGTTTAAAGCCAAACAGTTCCTGCACTGTTCTTTCCAGATGATAGAAGTTTTCGCTGCCCGCGTACGCTTCATCACCCATCATCATTCCGGCCCACTGCTTGTCGCTCATTGCGTTAGTGCCACTGTCTGTCAGCAGGTCAATATAAATATCTTTCGAATTTAACAGGAAAGTATTGTAACCCGCTTCCTGCATTTTCTTGAGGCGTTCATCACGCGGGATCATAGATACAGTTTCAACGCTTTTAATACGGAAGGGTTCTGCCGGATAATTCATTTTGTTTCTCCAGTAACAGTGGTCATGTACGTATTAATGTGAAGTAAATCATACCTGGTTCATCAACAAATCCTGATGAAATATAACTATTCGCCTCCTGAGTCAGGGGGAGAAATAATGTGGAGGCACTATGCAAGATTTGATTGATTATGGAAATAGCCCGGTCAACATTAATCACTGGCAATAATTTAAAAAGCTGTAAATGTGAGTGATGCAAATCACACGTCATTTTTTTACCCGTTAATATTCAACAAGTTTTTTTTGCGTATTGATTTGCCATTCGTCGTAGTGTGTCTGCGGAGAGTGGAAATACTGAAAACATAACTTTCCAGGCTGTGTTCGTAATGTATTGGTGAATGAGTACACCTCATTTTGTGAGAGTCGGATCACTTCACGGAGTGATATTTGTGATACACATCACCAAAAGTGTAAAGCAAAGTGTACAAAACGGTGTTGTTTCAGAGTTTACTATTTGCTTCAGTGAGTGAGATCGCATTTTTGGCCAGATGCAGAGGAGCGTTATTTTCTGGAAATGGCAGGTATTTGGCGGACTGGAGGGGAATGGATTTATACGGTGAATAATACCGGATTTATTGGGGTGAAGGCGTTTTCTATTTATTCCGAAAGCGTGCTATTCGCGCTTATTTCATCTTATTTACATCTGGACTTCCCCCAGGATACTGGCGTAATTTACAGGGGTTTTATTAGCGCGATGCGAAGGTGCGCCAACACCTGCACATCGCTAATCACAGTAACTATTTCACGAGAATAGCCATCATGACTGATACGCATTGTATTGCAGTTTCGTTTGATTCAGAAGTCCACGCCGCAGATAACCGTCGCCTGAAGGTGGGTTATGCGAGCCGTTATCCTGATTACAGCCGTATTCCGGTGAAGTACGTTCGGTTTCCGTCCATTGTGATGAAGGGCCAGTGGCTGAAAGCCGCCGGATTCGATACCGGCACCGACGTTGATGTTCGCGTAATGCAAGGCTGCATCGTATTAACCGCCCGCACCGCCGACCCCGAAGAGTCAGAACTGATGAAATCCCTGCGCGCCGTGGAAAAACTCTCCGCGCGTAAGCAAAAGCAGGTACTGGAGTTTATCGGGGTAATTGCGGGGAAAGGGTCGAAGGGGTGAGAGTGTGATTGTCATTGGGGCGCCTGCGGGTGCCTTTATTGAGGAAGCATTTTCATATGATTTTTTATATCAGCACTAGAATATTTAGCTCAAGAATTAATATCTCTAATTAATAACCAATGTCGATATTCTTAATGTTATTTGAGAAACTGTTACTCAGGTCAACTATTTCACCATCTATTTTTGTTATTTACATGCTTTCATTTCTAGCCATCTTATTTTATTAAAGGATTGCCATGGCCGATATAGAAGGCATTGCAAGAAGGATCTATAACATTATCATTTCACCTGATACAGTACAATCTTTTGTTGATTCTATACATACTGGACATACAGAAGACAAGCTTTTTTTATAAAAATTATTGAGTTAGTGGAAGAACAATTAAACAGTAAGCCTAAGGACTGGTAACATGAAAAAACTAATCACCCTAATAATAAACTCATTGTTTTGTGGGTATGTTGCCACCCTTTGTTTAATTTCTCTCATCGAATTCTATTCATGGGAGGATAAAATCCTTGCCATTATTATCATCGTTGGAAGTGCTTATATTATCGCCTTTATAGCCAATAGGTTCTTACAAACAAATATACACCTGATGGGTGGAGTTCTTGATCTATTATCCGGTCCATTGCTAATCGCAGGGGCCCTCGCCTGTTTCGCTTTTCTTGAACCCTGGCCCATAAAAATTATTGGAACATTCGTTTGGATTCTCATCATGCTTTATTTCCCTTCTCATATAAATGTAGATAAGGACTAATCATGTCAAACCCAGCCTATCTGCGGTTAACCGATGCAAATGGCTCCCCCGTAATGGGAAGCTCACAAGTCGCTGGGAGCATTGGTGCTATTGAACTGAAAGCAGTCACTAATCACCTGTCTATCCCTGTAGATGTAAATACAGGTAGACTGACAGGAACGCGTGTGCACGCGCCGATTACAATACAGAAGGAGTTTGATAAAAAAACGCCTCTTTTGTATAAAGCGTTAAGTGAAAGCCAGACATTAAAATCAGCCACAATAAAAATGTATCAAACTCTAGAGGTTGGTATTGAAAGTGAATATTTCAATATCATTTTAGAAAATGTAAAAGTGACAGGAATCACACCAAATTTATTCCCCGATTCGGGAACAGGAACCCACAATGAAACTATTCAGCTAAGATATGAGGCTATTACATGGAAGCACTGCGATGGAAATATCATTTATAAGGATGCCTGGAATCACAGAGTAATTTCGTAACTGCCATTGAGTATTTCACCAGCACAGAAAGAATGTGCTGGTGGTGAAAGCATACGTTTTATGAACAAACGAGGTCATTCCTCTCTAATAAACAGCGAGATACACCACCAAAACTTTTGAGTAAACTGATACTGCCATTATTCTTCGTATAATTATTTCCCAGATTTTGTCAATGCAATCAACATCTAATTGCGTCAGTATCCTCTGTAAGCATACAGTCAATCATATAACCAGTGACCTGCTCTGGCTGATTCTGCGAACATACGCACAGTAAGCGGTTTTGACACTTGTTTGATGGGTTCTTTCGTAAACCACTTTCGATAGACCGATTCTCTTTCCCTGGGGTAATAGGCTTCGAAATCAATGACTGAAACCTCAACGTTATATTTCTCTCCAAAATCTTCAATGGCATACGGTAATTCATCCCATTCAGCGTAACCTTGCAGCGGCGTATCAAGTTCAATCGGGATAAGCTTGAAAGTAAACGTTACCGCGAGAGATAACTCCCCCCGAAAAAATTCCAATACCTCGTTATCCTTCACCATCAAAGATCCTTCGATATGCAATAATTTGCTTACTTATTGTACTCCTGCGTCTCCAGTTTGGGGAACGGTAAACGCCATGGCGTATGTGTTTTTCAGAAAACATAAAAGTGATGTCGGTAGCGCATCAACCCGTCTTTGCTTGATCAGGTGATATTTTGCGAGCATCATCGCAATTATTTACCTGATAATGAAATCAATGACTTCCAGTAAAACCCTGCAACAGGCGATTGCCGACATCACCATCTGGCGTAAAGGCGAGCAGCGTGCGCCGCACAAGCCCCTGCTGCTGCTTCATGTGCTGGCCGGTTATCAGCAGGGTCACGGTCGCCTGTTTGACTACGGTTCGGAAGTTCGCGACCCGTTGCATAGTCTGCTGGAGCGATTTGGACCACAGCGCGCGCAATACCGCCCGGATATGCCTTTCTGGCGCTTACAGGGAGATGGGTTCTGGGAGCTACAAAACGCCGAGCACTGTTCAACATCCGGTAGCAGCAAACAGCCTCCTGCCGGAGAACTGGTGTCGCACAACGTTGCCGGAGGTTTTGATGAACAGCATTTTGCCCTGCTGAAAAAGAGCAAGAGCCTCATCAACGCCCTGGCCCAGCAAATCCTCGAGGCGCACTTCACCGAAAGCATCCAGGAAGAGATCGGGGATGAACTGGGATTTGATATCCTGCAAATCCGCAAACAGCGGGATCCATTGTTCCGCCAGCAGGTTCTGCGTGCCTATAACTATGAATGCGCTATTTGTGGCTTCAATATGCGCCACGACAGCACCTCAGTCGCCCTGGAAGCCGCCCATATCAAATGGAAACAGCACGGCGGCCCCTGCGAGATTTCAAACGGCCTGGCGCTGTGTGCAATTCACCATAAAGCCTTTGATAAAGGTTCGATTGGGCTGGATGAAAGTATGCGGGTTCAGGTGTCCACCGCAGTGAATGGCAGCGGCATTGTTGGCAGACTGTTCTGGGATTTCGACGGTAAATCGATAGCGCTACCGATGATGCGCGAGAATTATCCAAAAGAAGGGTTTGTGGAGTGGCACAGGAAGGAAGTGTTTAGAGGGTGAATGCGAAGGCCGGACTCGAATTTCACACCTAACAGAATGATATCAATGCAGTTTATAAATAGGAATAAATAGTTATACCCACACTTGTACCCACAAGTTAAAGTCCGTATAAAAAATAGACATTGCAAGTGGGTATAAAGCCATACCAGTAGAACACCGATATGGCTATCAAAGCAAGATTCAGGCAGGCAGGAAAGTTTTCTTCAGAGGCACCAAAAGTTTAGTCTCGATATCAACTTGTTCGTAGTTCTCAATAAGCGCACGGACGAGATCATCAAGTGTCCAGAGCGTCAGTGGTATCGTCGAACGGTCGGCTTCATATCGAGCATCTTTCGTAAAACCCCCTGTACTGACATAAAGCCCGCGATCGTCTTTATGGCGACCGCCGATAAAGCTGCGTATCTGTTGGCTTCCCATCTGTTCCCTGCGGTGCTTTACCTCAACGATAATACGCGGATTTTCAAAACCGAACCCATCAGGTGAAGCAATGATGTCTTTACCCCGATCGGCTCCCGCAGGTGAAACCTGCGTTTTATAGCCCATACTGCGTAAAACTCCGGCAACAAGATTTTGCATCTCGTCCCAATCAAGAGAGTTAATACGATCTTTGATACCCTCAAACGCCAGCATTTCCATATCGCGAAGCGGATCAGAAACGACCTCATCTTCATCCATTGCAACTGGATTCTGAGTAATTACATCTATAGTGGGTTTCTTATCCTGCAAAAGCTCTTCTAGCGCATATTCTGGAAGCTGAAAAACCGTCAGCGTAGAACCCAATGTGTTTTTGGTAGCAACAGACAGTCTATCGCGGTCGATTTCTTGAGTATTCCATTTAACCTGCCGAGCGATCCCCATCCCCTCTTCCACCCATTCAGGATGATATTGGAAGTCGGATGTGACTTTGCCTAGCAAATAAGTACGGTTGGCTGGCGAATAGGTAATAACCCAATCACCCTTTTGGATCTCATTCACAAAACGCCAGACCTGCGATGCACCAGAACGGGCTGTTCCCAGCTTTGTTAAGGGATCTGCCTCCTGGTATAAGGCGAGTAACTGGGCTCGGGACAGGCCGGGTTTGACTAATGGAGCCAGCTGAGACCAACCGATGCCTACAATTTGCTTATCGCGAAAATCGTCATAGAGCTTGCCGCCGTCACCGCGAATCATCCACATTCTGTTGCCCATACCCGTCCCTTCATGAGGAAAAGAAATTAAGCTGGATCATAAGCTTGTTCGCCGCATGCGTCAAAACCATCAACAACGACGGCCCAGCATTCCCGGATTGTACTTGCGATAATGTGCCCAGTTAAAATTACAGCTTCTATTTGCATGATATTTCGTCCATATAAGTAAAAGCACCAACCAGCATCGGCAGGTGCTTTTTGGAATGAGTAAATTAAATAAGTAAGGAAAGCTGCAGTGTGAATCAGGAAGGCTATTCCCAATATTCACCGTGCCGCGCTAATACGATTTCTTTTCAATAAACCAGTTGCCTGTCGCGCCCGCAGAATATCGACTGCCCGCAGATATGGGGACTGTTCTTGCCAGTCGAATCCCCTGCGATCAATACGAACCAGCCCGTACTTTTCCACCAGAAAATTAACGGCATCGGCCAAAGATATACCGGCATCGATATGTTGCTGAATTACCGTTTCATCACTGAATGGCGTGTCGTTGAGTGTCAGGCCATAATGTTGTTCCAGCAGGCGTGCAAGCAGCATTTGCCAGACAGCCACGGGCGACAGACATAGCTTCGCCGCCTGCGGATTTGTTGCAGGTAGAGTTTTCATATTTGCTCTTGTGAAAGTAGTTAACGATGGGTGGAGTAAACGGCGATGTATACGTAGCCGCAACTGCCAAGGGTATCGGCTTCGCAGGTGAAACCATTGTGGTACAGGGTGACACAGTGGGCATGGCGAGGATTCATTTCACCAGTAGTCAGCATCGATTCCATCTGGCTAATAAAATGCGGGAATGCCATATCCAGCTTAAGACATTCTGCTTCGCTGAACTTACCGGTGATACTGGCCCGGTCAGCCAGATAGTGCAGCCGGTTTCCCTCCTGTACCAGACGAGCGCCAAAGCAAGGTGTCACATTACGATTCAGACCCCACTTGAGAAATGAATCGTTCTCTGAGTCAGTAGATTTCATTGAAGTGCCCTCATATCCAGCCTCGCTCTGCAAACGACACAATTCCATCTGAACCGATAACCAGATGATCGAGAGTGTTCACATCAACCAGTGCCAGCGCTTCTTTAAGCCTGCCCGTAATGTTGCGGTCACATTGGCTGGGCTCCGGATCACCGGATGGATGGTTATGCGCCAGCACAACAGCAGCAGCATTGAAGCGAAGCGCTGACTTCACCACCTCACGGGGATGGACCTGGACATGGTTAACCGAACCGGCAAATAGCGTTTCACTCTCCAGTAAACGGTGCTGGTTATCGAGATAGAGCACCATAAACACTTCCCGTTCTTGTCCTGCCAGCTGTAACCGAAGCCAGTCACGGGCAGCCGTGCTTGAGGTAAAGGACATGCCGGGCTGGCGCAGATATTTATCCAGCAGGTTGATAGCACGTCGAATGGTCCGTTGGGCATAAGGTGTCAATCCGGAGGTCGCGGGGAGCAGGCAACTATGCTGGGCCATAACCGCCAGCGGAAAGAGTTCAGGCTGCGATGATACCGGGGATAATGCGATATTCATGTCAGGTATTCCTCAGTCGATTAGATACATAATGGCGCTGCATTCCGGATGGTTTAGCGCGTAGTCACGTAAGCGATAATAGTGCTCAGTCATCGCGTCACATTCGGTGCGACAAGCGTGGTGGCTGTATGCCATCAGGCAGGCCGCTATACCGGCAGCCTCTCCGCTCATCTCCGCATCGTTTCCATTCATCGGGTTGAACAACGTCCACTTCTCACCGTCGGGCTCCGGAGCCATAAATGCGCCGCCGTTGCTGAGTGTGTAAAAGCTCCAGGCGCCGCCGCTGTAATCAGCGCACAGACGATCCATCCAGCCAAATATTTGGGGCTCAAGGGTTATCCATTGTGGGATAGATCCAAAGCGCTTTGGCCAGAAGCCGATACGTAACTCGTCAGGGACTACCGAGGCAGTAATTGCTGCCTGCTCAGCAAACTCAGGGTTGTGGGTATCCATTAAACTATCTCCTTATGCCGGAACGGTTGTTTAACGCCCGAAAAATTCGAGCATGTTTTCTGCCATAATCCACAGGGCGCGATTGAGTTTCACATCGCCGTCAATGCCGATAACAGCACGGGTGCGGCTGCTTTTCCCCTGAGCGGTTCGCCCTGACAGACCTCCTTTCATCAGGTTCTCCTGCACGCGCTGGTATACGGTCCACAGGTCATCGCTGTAGTCCTCCCGGCGACGTGGGGTCAGCAACTGCGATACCGTGACCGGCTGGTGGTCTTCACCAAAGCGATACTTCAGCGCGGCATTCGCCAGGGCGTTACGGGCTGGTTCTGGCAGTGCCAGTGACTGCATTGCATCGCGCTTCTCCTCCACCCGGTCAAACACACCGAGCACTTCGTAAGCCCCTTCAATCACCTTCTCGACAACATTCCCTTTATGCGGTACCCGCACTTCTCCGAATGACTGACCGCAGACCAGGCCGTTGGTACAGACGCCACGAAACAGGCCCGGCAGCATCTGGTAGCTTGATGAGCCGTCATGGCTGTTAAGTAGAATGATTTCCGGCACCTGATGCCCGGTCAGTTGCCCGGAGCGACGCAGTCGAAGCATGTGCTTGGTGTGCTCCCGCTTGCTCTGGTCGCGAACTTTTGTCTGGCAGGCAAAGAACGGCTCAAAGCCTTCCCGCTGCAGGCTTTCGAGGATGGTGATGGTCGGGATGTAGGTGTACCTGTCTGAACGAGATTCATGCTTGTCACTCCCGAACACGCTGGGTACATGACTCATCAGCTCTTCGTGGGTCAGAGGCCGGTCACGGCGTATCTGGTTTATACGGCCAAAGCGGCTGGCTAGTCGCATAGCTAACTCCTTATCTGATAATCAAATAAAAACAAAAAAGGCCATGTTCCCGAAGGAGCATGGCCTGTTGCTATCTGGTGTTGGTGCGTAGCGGGCTGGAGAGGTCTGAAATGTAAGTAACTAATCGCTGTAGTGTGTGGTCCGGCACTCACTGAGGTCAGACAGCTCTTTCTGCGTATTCTTCAGCCCCGGACTGAAGGTGCCGACTTTTTTATCGTTGACGTAAACATCAAAATTCGCAGACTGGCTCAGGGCGTCAATAAATGACACCCAGGCATTGTCACCGTTTCGCCAGCCGAGGAATGACGGTAACGGATACTGACTGTTATCCATGACGACCGTGATTTCCGTTCCGTCGTCATGAGAGCTTACTGATGTTCCATCAGGCAGGGTGAGATCAACACCGTGTTGCAGAATATTCTGCGCATCCGGATTGCCAGTACAGTTCAGATTAAACACCACCTTCTCCGGGCTGGTAATGATATATTCGGTCACGCCCATCCCAAAACCACTCGTCCACATATTGGGAATAGCCTGTGCTGTTGATACAGAAGCCAGCATAGCTAATGTAAATATTACGTAAGGCAGTCGCATAATGTTGTCCTCAAATCATGTAATAAAGCTTTTGTTGTTTAAAACAATAAAGTAACGAAAAAACAGTTGGATTATTTTATTTGTTTGTAGCGAAAAGCTTCTTTCCCTGCATAAATCCCGACGAGATCGTCATAACGAGGGTCCTTTTTATTCGGGCGGAACGTTACTTTCATATCGGGACTGCACATATCCTTCATGGTGAGATTGAATTCTTTACCTGGCGTAATGGTATACCCTGTTGCTACATCGTCTTTACTGGGAGTGATCCACCCCCAAAGGCCCCCCGGACAATCTCTGGAAGGTTTCGAGCGAACAACAATAAACCATCCCATTGAATCCACTTCCGTCGCTGTACACAGTTTTCTGACCTGGCGGTGGGCATCACACCAGAATATATTCCCACTCTTATTATTCACTGCTGCAGGCAGGAATCCGCTATAAGGACGTGCTGCGTGAGCATTACCTGCGATAAGTAAGGGGAACAATATGACTGGCAGTAAAGACAACAATTTCAATTCTTTCATTAGATTAACCTTACATTTAATTATGGAGACCATCTCTAATCAGTTTGTCCGGATTGCCCCCGACTTTCTGAGGGAGAAAATGAATTCAGCGACTGCTGAATAAAACGGAAATGAGGTAAGGCAGAGATAAAATGTTTATCCTCCGACAGCTGATAGAGAAGCTCACTGCGAATAAATGTTTCCCGCGATGGCCTTACCAGATGAATCTCATCCAGCCGGAAGACACGTAATTGCCTGTTATGTTCAGCGACCAGATACCAGTAACCGTCCAGAGCGATTAGCCGGTAAGGTGCAACGGCCTCATGACGCTCCCCTTCAGTCAGAATGGTGATGCGCTGACATCCAGAAATAGCTCTGACCAGCCTGTAGAAGGAGAGCTTTCCTGCCGGGGGATGAGGTCTGTCCTGATGCCATACCAGACAGGGTCGATCATCACAGTCCAGCAGGCTGCTGACCAGTCGCCGGTCAAAGCCCGGGAAAACCCCGGCCAGCCCCGTACGGTGAGCAAAGGTCAGAATATCTATTTCCTGCCGCGTACTGTGAATATCCGAGCGCAGACTGCACTGCCCCTGGTAATAATCCAGGTCGAGATACATCAGACGTTCCCGAAAGTCACGACGTAACGTGCGCTCTGACACCCCGAATTCAGTTGCCAGTTTGCGAATAAACAGAGTTTCACCGGACACCAGGCGGCTGATAATCAACGACAACCTGACGGCAAGCCGGTCATGTCGCCGCTCCTGAAGCGTCATGAAAGATTTCTCCTGAGAAGTTAACTCTCTGAATTAATAATGATTACTTTAAAGGAAGGGGTGGACAGGGTATGGACAACATCGGAACTATTTTTTATGAGCAGCCCGGCCTTGTGAGCGCTCGTCTGACAGATAATGATGCTTCTCCTGATTTTGTTGATGATAAAACGCAATGGAAAGGACGTGTCCACAATCAACACATCATTAACAACAAGTTCATCATTCGCAGAGAAAATTGCGATATCAGAAGAATATCCAGTCCCAGACGGCCCGTGCGACCGACACCACCGCATCACGCACGCTACGAATCACCGTTTTCAGCGATGTAGACAGGAACGAAGATGATTCTGCGGTATCGAAAACCCGGCCCACAGCTTCACCGAAACTGTCACGAGCCTGCGACTTTACCGGCTCTGTGCAGAGTTTCCTGTGCAGTTGTGTCACCACCGGGCTGGTGGCGCGGTCAGGCAGACAGCGCATCATGGCTGCCACCATCTCCTCAATGCCCCATCCAGTGCGGGCTGACACCACACAGACCGGATGATGCGGTTTAAACATCACCATAATCGCAGCCTGCTTCGCTTTAAGATTTCCCAGTTGGTGCGGTGAAGGTTTGCTGGTGAGGGTATCCCATTCATGGCAGGGTTCGATTTTGTCGGCCTGGTTAATCACGAACAGTACCTTTTGCCTGTAAGTTTGCATCACACCGTGCCAGAACTGCTCGTCCACGGTTAGTGCCCGATCATCGGCCTTAATGACCCACAGCACCAGGTCCAGCTCCGGCAGGATTCGACGGTACAGGGCACGGTATTCTTGATCCCGCTGCCCGTTTTCGCCCACGCCCGGTAAATCAACAATCACCAGGCTGTGACGCCCACTGCGTAACCGGAAACGCAGCACGTCGCGAGTACAGGCATTCACGTCACTCACCGGGGACACCTCGCCCCGGAAAAGTTCGTTGCAAAGAGAGGATTTACCTGCACCACTTTTGCCCATGATGCCAATAACCGGCTCGTAGTGGGTCAGGTTCTGGATACGTTCAAGAATAAGCTCGCGAAGCGTAGAGGGAAGCGACGCAAGCGGTTGTTCAAAGGCCTGAAGGCCATCAGGTTTATTCATACAGTAGTCTCAGCGTGAAAAATTAAAAACCCCGCGTTTCAGTCAGGAAGGCGGGGGATTCACAGAGATGATATCTATCTGAAATTACTTTGAATTTTAGATTAACACGTAAACGGACTTCTGCTGCGCAGAACTAAAAGATGTCCGCTTAGTGCCAGGAGCGGATGCGACCCATCGGCATGTTTTAGTCGTCGCAAGCAAATCATAACGGTTAATTGTTGAGTAGATTTTTCATGTCAATTTATATTATTGTAGATAAGTCTGATAAAAATTTCAGTCACATCCTCTTGGATAATAAGGAAGTTATATGAAAGCTCGTTTAATACCACCGTACGAAAACTACACTGGCAATGTTTTATGGCGAAAAGAGGATTTTATTAATAAAGTCGACGATATCTCAACATCTCTAAAAAAGTTAAGAGATATGGGATATTGGGCCAGTGCCTATCCTGAAGGAGATGGCATTACATTTAAATACACCAAGGATAGTTATCAAAAAAGCAGCATCGAAATTCTAGAAGACTTCTCAATATGCTTTGAGTGGGTAGAAATAGAGTTAGCTAAATCAAGAAGCTCTAACCTAGAATTAGCTGAATTAGAGGGTAAAAACAAAAATATGGAGTGCATAGTTATTGTGCCGATTGAGAAGATTTTCATTCAGGAAACCATCGAGATCGGAAAGTATATTTTTTATTGCGGAAGACAATTTGATGAAGAGTCACATAAGCGATTATCAGAGCAAGATGGTTCGTATATACAGTTTAACTGTGACCTACCATATATTGATTTATTAAAACTTAATTCAAGCATTGATCATAACAGCCATGTTATAAACATGTGTTTGTCTATAGCTGAATATGCGCTCGATTTAGTCAGATTTTCTCACAGCGCATTTACACGTATGGAATATACCCCTAATCCTGCAGGTCAACGCTCTGACGGGTTTTATGATGTAGAAATCATTCCTCGTGAGATAACTCATCTTAAACCAATTAAGATAAGTGGAATATCAAGACCCCTTGCCGTGAGTAATAATTGGCTAGGCCCTCAGGTTGACAGCTTGTATTACCCTGGGTTGCAATATTTATCTTCTATCTACGATGGAGTCGTTGAAAATGAACTTTCAAAATTAGTTAGCTCCGTAGTTAGGGCATGTAGGCAATCTTTTTATTCAATTGGCGCGGAATCACAATTTCTAAACCTAGTCTTTGCACTTGATGGTCTTGCTAATATTGACCCAAATTGGAAAGGATGGAAGCAAAGGACCTACATTGCAGCACTTACATGTAATAACTCACTAATCAAATTTAAGAAAAACCTAGAAGTTTATGACGAGTTATATACTGACGTAAGAAACAAGCTTGTTCATGATGGTAAAGATTTTTACGAACTTAACGTCAACGCGAACGAATCCTCTGAACAAATCTTTAAGTATATTAAGATAATTATAATACTCATCGAAAGTAACGGCTTTTCCACTTTGCAAGAATTAAGAGATTATGCAGTTCACCTACTTCAGCAGGAGGGTTATAGAACTGCTTCTGTTGAGATAATTGACAAAGTATCTCTTTTAAGAGGAAAAAACCCTAATTATCCTTCATGGTGATTAAATCAACGTGCTAATTAATTTTTAATATAACTTCTGCTCCTCGCTCTCAGCGGACCTTCAGCTCAGTTAGCTTGTAAGGTTCGAGCCAAAAACATACATTCTAGTAAACAGGAAACCGCTCCATCATCCATACCCCGCCATATTAATCTTTAACAAGTATGTGCTCTCTACTTAACGGGACAAGAGAGAGATAGCTATAGACCTTGGTCCATTAAGATTCATTACAATACTGAGAAATCAGACGAAGAAACCACTGAGATCACAACGCTATTTAGCAGATCGCCGATAAGATTTCGCCGCTTGCCAGGCATGTTTCATCTTCTCAATAAACTCCAGCTTCGCTTCAGGTTGGACGTTCCACACATCTATAGCCGCAATAATCATGTCATAACGCATAGATATATTATAAGGGCGAAGATAGCCCGCTATTCGTCCTTTTCCCTTGAGATAGTCCCAGAGATATACTAGTTGAGTTTCATCATCACGGGACATCCAGTCAAAGTCTGACAGAAAAAAATCATATTGTTCAAGCCAGCGCTCATGCAGTTTTTTGAAATAAGAGATCTTATCTCCAAGTGAGCATGGCGCTTCATCAATGTACCTCATCACACCATTGATGAGTTCACGCTCAGTTACCGGAGTGGGGTTATACAGAGAGGTACTAGCTCCCGCGTTCAGATAAAATCGGGAGAAAACGCGTTTCGGTTTCTTTGAAGCAGTGGCCTGTGGATTTGTTATCAGGTCCCAATCTATATCGCCCAGGTCGGTATTCAAATTAGAGAAATCAAGATTTGTGAAGATATTATCGTCCATTAAAAGAGAATTAAAACCACCTGAACAATCAAAGCCATCCCCCAAACCACCAAGCGTCAGCCCTGCAGATAATACTGGGTATTCAAAAATATAATGGTGAGCAAACCACAATGCTCTTGGTGTACCTTTGAAACAATCAAAATAATCTTTATCAATCAGTAGCAGCTCAGCCCATTCTTTAAGAGTTTTCCGGCCAACTTTGATCCTGTCCTGATCGCCCAGGAAATGCCGTTCAAGGATCTCAGAGATTAAACGTCGAAACTGATCCGGCGAATCATAAGTACTCCACTGTAAGGAGTAATCAGTGTTGGAAAGCGCACCAAGCATTTTTAAATACATTATCTCGTTACGGATCATATCGTAATGCAACATCGTCTTTCCCTCTGTTTCTGACTCCCAAAAATAGATTAGCATGAGTACCTTTTTGGTTGGTAGAGTCGGGTCACAGACCTGAAGAATGACTGATATTTAACTGATATCCCACTGATTTTATTGTGATAATACTCTGACATTTCACTGCGTTATTCCTGTGGTTTTTACTCTATGAATCTCCTCTGTTCACCTCATTAGAATCGTTCAACAGCAGATATGAACATTTGGGTTTTTAGTATAATTAAGGGGTACTCCTTGTTTCTATACCACCTTTTTCACAGCTCCTTCCCCCAATCATTAACCCTGCCTGTATTCCCCTGGATACACAATTCCCTGTATCTGCCGTATACCTGCTTCTCTTAAAAATTACATCTCATCCCAATCCTTTGCACTCCACCTGACAAAGGATAAATCAATGCACACACCTTACCCTTTCAATTCCAGATACACGATGAACTGGTTTCTACTGTCTCTACTCAATGACCACCTGAATCAGCTACTGAACCGATATTCCCGAATACAGGCACTCCGACTCGACCTGTTCTATCAGAAAGGTACAGAGCGCTATAAACGTCATTCCTGGAACGAAACTGAGCGAGAAGTACGCATGCTGGTTGAACGCACTCTGCAGCACACAAATCTGGCAGGGTATTTCTGGGTACTCGAGAACTCTGTAGACCACGGATGCCATGCCCATATCGCGTTCTATCTCGACAGGCACCTTAACCAAGCTACCTACCCAATAGCTGAAAGAGTAGGAACAATATGGCGGGAAATAACGCAACGAGAAGGCTATTACAACCGCTGCGAGTACAAACCCACTTATGAAGTCAGTATTAATAGGCCGGTGAACTACGGTGATACCGAAGCCATCGATAACCTGCGCTACATCATCAGCTACCTCGCCAAAGAAGAGCAAAAACACGGTCACTATCACTACGGAGCCAGTGAGGTACCGTCACCCAGCGGACTGGGGCGTCCTCGCGCGGTGTAACTCACGTTCTGCACTTTTTTACGTATTAATCCATTGATGTGGAAGGGCTGGTGGTAACGAGTAATCAACCACCAGCTCAGGATAATCCCACACTGGAAGACAGCATCATGACAGAACATATTTCTTTGCTCGATGATCAACTGGTGGATATGCGGTTCATCACGAAGCTAACGGGGCTGACAGATAAATGGTTTTACAAGCTGATAAAAGATGGTCTGTTTCCGAGACCAATTAAGCTGGGCCGCAGTTCCCGCTGGAAGCAAAGCGAAGTCGAATTATGGTTACAGCAGCGCATTACGGATTCGCGCGGCCAATGATAGAACCCATTCAATTAAGCTACGCCTTTGCCAATACCCCAATCCTTAAAACACCATTCAGACTCGGCACAATTCAAGCGATATCCTCTATCACCCCATTCACTAAAGTTCTCAATTCAGAAGCTGAAAAACAGAAGCCCACCCTATCCCTGGCCTATCCGTTGTTATGTAGAACGACTGCCATACTGACGTTTATTTCCTAGGGTGAGCTTCTTATTTTTTAACGACGTGTCAGAACAATCCTGCGCCGGGCATATAACGTTTCCGTAGACAGCTGGAATTCATATTCCGCTGCCTTTAGCTTTCTCGATTTAAGCATCTTCATCGTAACGCCACCGATCTGCCCTGCTTCCACCCTTCTCTGAATCTCACCAGCGCTAAGCATGAGCTGCTGCTTCAAAATCGACAGCAGACTTACCTGAAATGAACGGGAGATCCTGACACTAACGCGAACCCGCTGGTGGGCGGAGATGCTTAACTGCCAGCGCTCCTGAACGGTAAAATCAGGCCGACCCGATAGCTCGGCGTTGTTCCGCTTCAGCGTCGCGATATCACAGGCAAAATGTTGAACCGTGGCGGCATCGTTTGTCATTAGCCGATGATAAAGCTGGCGGTCGATTTTGCTGACGTGCAGGCGCCAAAACAGGGAGATATTCCAGGTGTAATCACAGTGTGTGCATTTATAGATACTCCACACGTCCAGCACCTTCTTTTGCGAATTAATCCGAAATGCACCTGATGGCGTGAAGTCCCGTTTAATGTTGCATGAAGGGCATCGTTTCGCGATGCGCTGATACCCCACAGGCGTGACGGTCCATGTAACTTTCATAACGTACCTTTTTTAACCCATACAAAATCGGATCCGTACTGAACGGACCATGAATGTTTGTGTATGAAAAATATTTAAGAGATATTTTTCAGCGGGTTAAAAAAAGATTTCCAACGTTACAATCCTGTAGATGTTCAACGAGATAAGTCGAGACTATCAAAATGGCGCTTTTTAGGTAAATGAGTTCAATCAATGTTCATAGTGGTTCCGTTCCATCAGGAGCTGTTGATCTGACCCGTTAAAGACAGTGCAGTAAGTTTGTATGTTTAGTAGACAATCAACTGACTGAAGGAGCACATGATGACACAGCACAAGTGGTTTAATCAGGCCTGCGGAATGGCGATGTATTCAACCGATGCACAAAGTGCTAGTGATAAATATTGTGCGTACTGCAGCGACAGAAACGGCAATCTTAAACACTGGTCATAGGCGATACAGAGTTGCCTTGATTGCTGGCAAAAAGTCGGGCACAAAAGCAGGCAAAACGTTACCTGACGACAATGCCAGCCTGGGAATTTCCAATCTGAATGGTTATCAGCAGGTGGCCCTTAACCGGGCCAGCCTGCATTTCGATTAAACTTTCTCTACAGGGAACTGTATTTCAGTCATCCACTCTGCGGAGTCTTGTTTGTTCCAGATGCCATCGATGTAGCTTTCCCTTGGTGAATTTGTTAACAAGTAACCATTGTCTTCAACCCATTGCATAAGGTAAATGTAAGCATTTCTTAATGAATCATATGGTCCCTTATGTATTACAGTTACAGCTGTTATGGCAGGGATTACCTGGAAAATAATATTTCCTTCATTTTTACCAAAATCATTAATAGCTTCGCAGAACTCCACATCCATGTTTTTCTCTTTATACTCTTTATCATGATAAAGAGTGAAACAATAAGCCGGGGTAGTTAAGGTTAAACCTGGATTTGCCTTCATAACCTCTCGTCCTATAGGCGGAATTAATTTGATATAAGAGGAAAAATCAGGAACAATGAAACGCTTGGAATAAACAATACATTCCGGGATCTCTTTCAAAACAGCTTGATATAACATAATTCTTTCCTTTTTTTATGTTGCAGATAGTGGTTAATCCGGGAGAGCATATCGTTCATGTCCCGAATTTGTTTCTGTACTTCAAGGCGTCGCCGTTCAATTATGCGGCAGGAATTTTCATCCTGAGTAAGAGTAACTATTTCAGTTATTGTAAATCCAAGCTGACGTAAACTCGCAATCTGATGGAATTTCATTAATTGGTCAGAAGTATAAAATCGATAACCATTCTCAGGATTAATATAGGCAGGGACGAGTAAACCAATTTCATTATAGTAATGAAGCGTTTTTATCGTCACACGGCAGATCTTTGAAAACAGCCCTATTTGATACATGTAACTATCTCCCTGAATGAATAAGTGGACCTTACAGTCTTACCTTACAGGAGAGTCAACAGCAAACTGACGCGTCTTACGCTGAGCCATCATTACAGTACTGGTTAATCATGCTTATTAAACCTGAGAATCCCCTGACCGGGATGTGACTGCATTATGGCTCATCAGAAGGAGTTATCTCTCCAGTTCTCATAAGCACCTATTAATTAGCATTTCTGGATAGTTAAGAATATGTTATTATTCGAGCGCGCATTATTCGATTGGTATTTTTTAAATAAACGCTAAACAACCTCTTATTTGATATGGATATACCGTTTTTATCCGTTAACCTGTTCTGGCTAACAAACGAACAGCTCTACAGGAGGACGCTGTCAATTCGGTAGGAAAACGGTTAGCCACTTGTGGCTTGTTTTTACCGCCTCGACCGTTACGTTAGCGCCACGGCAATTAACCTTACTCATAAGTGCCTTGGTTGTGGAATGATTCTTTTTTCATTGTTTAGCAGCCTGTGCAGGGGGCTCTTTTTCAGGAGGCAGCATGCCACTCAATAAAATGAAGCGTCATGCCATACTCCACACGCTCTCTATACCTGAACGTAAACTACGCCCCGTAAAATGGCTTGCTCTTATCTCATACCTGCTCGTTATATTACAACTGGCAATTGAGAGCCTGGTCATAAGCGAATAACGGAATAGCAATTCCTGTACAAAGACCAAATGTGGAATGATTTTCTGATATCTGTCGGGTTCAGAGCACAAAACTTAATGTATTTTTTTCCAACAACACAATCATTACGTAGAGTTGTGCCTCTGTTGAGTTTCACAGGTAAAGACCTGACTGACAGAATCTGAATAAGGAAATGAACCATGGATAACTATACGCTGCATCGTGGCAGACTTATCGACCATATCCAGCTCGTGGTAAACGACTTTGCCGCAAGCAAAGCGTTTTACACTGCTGTTCTGGCGGAACTTAAGATCCCCATGGTTATTACCGATGACGATTATATCTGGGCTGACGAACTGGTCATTTCGTCAGTAAAAAGTTCGGAGTCTGGCGGAGTGCCTACAGGACGGCACCATCTGGCCTTTCAGGCCGCAGACCGTGAATCGGTGAACGCGTTTTACCACGCAGCACTAAATCATGGCGGACGTGATAACGGCGCACCTGCCGAACGAACCTATCATCCCGGATACTATGCCGCTTTTGTTCTGGATCCGGACGGTAACAACATCGAAGCTGTTTACCATGGTGAGGGCGATCGCAGTGCCCGCTCTGTAGAAATCAGCTTCACTGTCTGAGAAAACAGGGAGCATATTTTCCCCTGTAGCTCCCGGTAATCGCAATGGAGAGCTTTATCAATGACCGTAATTCCGGTATCAGCCCTTGAATGCAGCATTACTGAGCTGTGCCGTATTCTTGCAGACAGCTTTAATGAATCATTGACACCATTTGCGTTGCCACCGGAAATGTTTGCCTCACGTTTCATTTCCGAAGGACTCAGCCTTTAAGACTCGTTTGTCTGGCTGGTCAATGATAACCCAGCGGCAATAGCCATCGTAACCCGCAGAATGGACAAAGCGCGTCTGGCAGCATTTGGTGTGTTGCCCGAGTACCGGAGCCAGGGACTGGCAAAACAGATGCTTACTCCTCTGTTTACCTCCTTAAAAGAGAAAAAGTTATCCAGCGTGAGGCTGGAAGTGATGCGCGAAAATACCCGGGCCATCGATCTCTATCACGCGCTCGGTTTTCAGGTTCGCCGACATCTGTGCAAATACCGGGGAGATCCACAGTCTCGTCTGGAAATACCTTCAGGGGATATGGAATCCAAGTCTGCTGATGACTTCCTGCGTACCGTCTGGTCTGCACCAGATGATGATCTTCCCTGGCTGGTCAGCCCCCTACAGCTCTTGTCTATTCCCTGCGACATCTTCAGGGATAACGAACATGCATGGTGTGCTGTCGCGGAGTTCATGGGACAACCTCAGCTCCGCTGTTTGTTTGTGGAACCGGTGTATCGTTACCAGGGACGGGCTATAAGAATGCTTCAGAAAATCAATGCCAGATGGCCTGGCATAAGTACATCAGCCGCGATCCCAGAAACGCTGGCACCATTATTTACTGCGGCGGGTTATCAGGCTGAACCGTTATACCAGTTTGAAATGGAACTGACATTTTAAACTATCGTTATGCTGCGTTCCGCATGACAGGAGAACAATGATGAGTTGCAAGTTTGAATGGATCAATGAGCCCGCCGTATGGTGCAACGAAAATAACGCCCTGTCGGTAATCACAGATGAGCATACTGATTTCTGGTGCCGTACCTGGTACGGGTTTGAGCGTTTTACCGGCCACATCTACGCTACTGATGTAACGGGTGATTTTACTTTTCAGGTCAGGATCCGCGCAAACTTCACCACACTCTATGACCAGGCCGGAATTATGATGCTCTCTGACGAACAGCACTGGCTCAAAGCTGGCATCGAATTTAACGATGGAGCACCTGCAATCGGGAGTGTACTCACGATGAGAAACTCCGACTGGGCTACAGGACTCTTTCCCGGGGATCCGAAGGAATTCTGGCTGCGTCTGACCCGTAAAAAAGATGCGTTACGACTGCAGTACTCCTCAGATGGACAGCACTGGCCATTACTTCGCTTATGCCATTTCCCTACAGGCCCTGTCAAAACGGGCATCATGTGTTGTACACCTCAGCGCAAGGGGTTGGAGGTAGCATTTCTTGATCTCAGACTGACTCCTGCGATGGATAAGGAACTGCACGATCTAAGTTGATAAATAACCATTCAATAATAAAAAACGGAGAACCCGTTTATGACGCCATTTTCGGGACGCCTTAGCAGGTATGGCAGCGTACTATTATTTCCACTGGCGATGATCATCTACGATTTTTCAGCTTACCTGACAACGGACCTTATTCAGCCGGGCGTCATTAACATTATAAATGAGTTACAGGCGGATGTTACGCTGGCTCCAGTATCAGTCAGTTTGTATATGGCAGGCGGACTGGCGCTCCAGTGGCTCCTGGGTCCTCTCTCCGACCGGGTTGGCCGCCGCCCCGTCCTGCTCACGGGTGCAATGATCTTTGCCCTGGCATGCCTGAGCATGCTGTTTGTCACCTCGATCGAACAATACTTCGTCGCCCGCTTTATTCAGGGCACCAGCATCTGTTTTATCTCCACCGTTGGTTATGTATCAATACAGGAGGCCTTTGATGAAAAGGATTCCATCAGGATCATGGCTGCGCTGACCTCTATTGTTCTGCTCGCCCCGGTTATCGGGCCGGTGGCCGGCGCTGCGCTGATGGAGTTCATTCACTGGAAACTGCTCTTTGCCATCATCGGTGTGTTTGGTCTGGTAGCATGGTTCTTACTACTGTTCAAAATGCCGGAAACAGTTATATCTCAGGGAAGAGAATTCAAACCGGGTGAAGTGCTGTCAGATTTCATCGCGGCATTTCGCCATCCAGTGGTGCTGACCGGCTCACTGGCAGTCGCTTTTGGTAACCTGCCCATCATCACCTGGGTGGCGCTCTCCCCCGTGATCCTGATTGAGCACGGGGGTATGTCTCCCGGTACCTATGCCTGGACACAGGTGCCCGTGTTTAGTGGGATCATTATCGCCAGTGCGATCGTAGCGAATTTTATCAAAGACCCGACTTCACCGCGTTTTATCTGGGGTACAGTCCCGATACAGCTTGCTGGCTTGCTGACTTTGCTTGTCGGCAACCTGCTATGGCCACACGTCTGGCTATGGTCAGTACTGGGAACGAGCTTTTATGCCCTGGGTATTGGACTACTCTATCCGGTGCTGTTTCGCTTCACGCTCTTTTCTCATAACCTGCCAAAAGGCACCGTTTCTGCCACGCTGAATATTCTGGCGCTTGGCATAATTGCCCTTAGCATTGAAATAACCCGCTGGGTTTACTTACATGCCGGCGGCAGGATTGCTTTCCACGGCGCGGCTCTGCTGGCCGGTATAGCCGTCATCATATCAGTTGCCCGCCTGCTTAAACTGCGTGGGCAGCATCAGAGCCTGTCAGTATCACCGGCAGGCTGTCTGCAACAAAAATACAAAAGTGAGTAAGGAGGGTTTATGTTTTCTTACGTGATGCTGGGTACTAACGATCTGCCACGAGCCATCCGATTCTA
The DNA here is from genome assembly GCF_030336505.1 of Citrobacter sp. Cf116. Lineage (NCBI taxonomy): Bacteria > Pseudomonadati > Pseudomonadota > Gammaproteobacteria > Enterobacterales > Enterobacteriaceae > Citrobacter > Citrobacter sp. Cf116. The sequence goes on from NZ_JAOWEQ010000041.1 coordinate 354,755, forward strand.
CGATCCGTTGATGGAATTGCTTGGGTATCCAAAGGCAGGCCGAAATGAAGAAGGCGCATCCTGGGGGACGTTCAGCGATAACCATACCATCGGATTGTGCGTCGGCAGGCCCTTTGACATGCAACCCGCCGGGGCTGGTAATGGCACGATGGTGGCGCTGAACGCCCGCTCGTTTGAACACATCCAGCAGTTGCATGCGCTTGCCCTTAGTCTGGGAGGCGCGGATGAAGGTGCGCCGGGGCACAGGCCGCAATACGGACAGGGATTCCATAGTGCTTATGTACGCGATCCGGACGGGAATAAGCTGGCTTTTGTGTTCTATGCCGATGAGGGTTGAACATTAAACTGACAGTTTTCGTGTTGTGTATGAAAGCGGCGACGCACCGGACATAGTCAGGGAGCGGCTGTCGGGCATAGCATCAGGCGGTAACTCTTTTGGTCGCAGAGACTGGTGCAGATGAATCATTTAAAAGGAAGTCTTATGCAAATAATTTCGCCAGGGTGCATTATTCGGCCATTTCAGCCACACGAAATCGATAGTTTTATGGTGTATCGCAATGATGCGGAGTGGATGAAATATCAGGGGTTTAAGGGTCTAACAAAAGAGGACTATGAATCAGCATTGCTGGGCGTTCTTACGCTTACTCAGGGAATTCAATTGGCCATCGTCAACAAGCTGACGCAGGTTTTGATTGGTGATATCTATTTACGTCAGCAATGCGATGTATTTTGGCTCGGTTATACCATCAGCCCCGCTCATGCTCGCCAGGGATATGCATTTGAAGCCATTACCGCCACCATCGGCTGGATAAAGGAGAACGGTTTTTCACTCATCAAAGCCGGTGTGGATCCGGAGAATACCTCTTCAATAAAATTACTTATCAGGACTGGCTTTCATTTTTCAGGCATCGAAGAGGGTGAGCATATTTATGTTCTGGATTTAACAAAAGGAGAATAACGTCCGGAGGGGAAAAGCCGATGAGGCCATTTCTGACGTACTTCAACATGCATTCGTCAGTGTCATCTGCCTTTCCCAGTATATGGGTTGGCATTCAATTTCCAAAGTACATCACACTTTTTCTACTGAAACATATCCCTCCTAAAACTACGTGTTACTATTCGCTCCGTAAATACCTTTCAACTCAACCCGAGGCTTTGATGCTGGAGAATGTAATCATCCGATAATCAGCTTACCGACCTTTTCAGGCCGGACTGATTATCAATGCGCCGAAATCGAATGCGGACACCGCTGTGTGTTTGCACGTTTTGCACATGATGATTAAACAGGTTCTTCAGTATGAATTTATCCCGTCAGGAACAACGTACCTTACACGTTCTCGCTAAAGGTGGACGTATTGCGCACGTCCGCGATTCTTCAGGCCGCGTCACTTCCGTTGAATGCTACAGCCGCGAGGGGCTGTTGCTGACCGACTGCACGCTCGCCGTCTTCAAAAAACTCAAAACCAAAAAACTGATCAAGTCCGTCAATGGCCAGCCCTACCGAATCAACACCACCGGGCTGCATAACGTCCGCGCTCAGCTTGATAACCGCTAAGGAGAGCATGGTGGATATCAGTCCCCTTATTTCCTCATCCCGACACGTCCAGCTGTCAGCGGAGGAAAGTACAATCCCCTGGGACGAACCGGCCTTCAGCCAACACATGATGGCGAACCATTTGTCTCAGGATCACGACTGGCCAGTCAGCGAGACATTTGAAGGAAAGCTGTTTGCTCTGCTGGCTGAAAAAGCAAAAACCTCAGAGGAACTTCCTCTTCATACTCAACGCAATAAAAGGAATTCAACATTGGATATCCCACGTATTTTTACAATTAGCGAAAGTGAGCACCGTATTCATAACCCGTTCACCGAAGAGAAGTACGCCACGCTGGGCCGTGTGCTGCGCATGAAGCCGGATACCCGCATTCTTGACCTCGGCAGCGGCTCGGGCGAGATGCTCTGTACCTGGGCCCGGGACCACGCCATTACCGGTGTCGGTATCGATATGAGCCAGTTGTTCAGCGAGCAGGCCAGACGCCGCGCAGAAGAGCTCGGCGTCAGCAACCGGGTTCAGTTCATACATAACGACGCCGCCGGATATGTTACAGAAGAGAAATGCGACGTGGCTGCCTGTGTCGGTGCGACATGGATAGCCAGTGGGTTTGCCGGGACCATCGAGCTGCTGGCTCAAAGCCTGAAACCGGGCGGGATCATGCTTATCGGCGAACCCTACTGGCGTCAGCTACCTGCGACGGAAGAGATTGCCCAGGCCTGCGGCGTCAGCTCGACGACCGATTTCCTGACGCTGCCAGGGCTTGTCAACGCGTTCGATGAACTCGGCTACGACGTGGTGGAAATGGTACTGGCAGACCAGGAAGGCTGGGACCGGTATGAAGCCGCGAAATGGCTGACCATGCGCCGCTGGCTGGAAGCGAATCCTGACGACGGCTTCGCCGCCGAAGTCAGGGCCGAGCTATCACTCTCGCCGAAACGCCACGTAACTTACGCGCGGGAATACTTTGGCTGGGGCGTGTTCGCGCTCATCGCTAGGTAACAATAGCTTCCCGGTATTTTTGACTGGAGATACCGGGAGCTTCGCCTTTGCTTTGATCTGATGCATCACCTGCACAATGCATATTCAGTATGTTTATTAATCAGCACGTCGCCATAAGGAGCATCTTATGTCACAACATGAACAGTTCTGTCAGGCTTGCGGAATGCCGATGTCGGCACCCGATGCACACAGTGCAAGCGATCACTATTGTGCGTACTGCAGCGACAGCAACGGCAATCTCAAACCCTGGGAAGAAGCGGTATCAGGTTTAGCCAGCTTCCTTGATTCCTGGCAAAAAGTCGGCCCGGAAGAAGCATTGAAGCGGGCAAAACGTTATCTGACGGCAATGCCCGCCTGGGCTCATAAAGCGGACGAGTGATTTGAGCTGATTATAGTCACTCCCCCTGAATCCATTAAGGAGGCCCATGTTTTCTTACATTATGCTTAAAACAAACTACCAGCCACATGCCCTCACATTCGACTATCCGTTCATGGAGATGCAGAGCTATACCCATTGTGGCAGGAATGAGGACGTCGCGTAGCTGGGCGTTTTCAACGGTAATAACACGACGGCACTGGGTATCGGCATACCTTTTGATAAACAGGATGCCACAACCGGAAATGGTGTGATGGTCGCCCTGATTGCCCGCACTGCCGAACATATCCAGCAGCTTCACGCGCTCGCTTTAAACCAAGGAGGCACGGACGAGGGAGCACCTGGCCTGCGCCCGCATTACGGCGAAGGTTTCTACAGCGCTTATGTTAGAGACCCCGATGGCAACAAGCTGGCTTTGGTCTATTACACCGCACAATCCTGAGTACGATAAATCGGGGGCCTCAGCGCCCCCACCTGAAACTAAACCGATCCCGCAAATTTCAGAGGAGCGTTGGACGAGTTGATAAATGCCGAGATGCCTGACTGTTTTTACGCCAGAACTCTATAGTGTGACAACCGCAGCACTATCACCCTCTCAAACCCTTTAAACCATTCAACTGCATGGCATCTGTCTGCCCCTCAGGGGTGGCTTACGCCTGCCTATGAGAGACCGGTTACTCCATTTAATGACCTACCACATAGATCATTTTAATCATGAGATCCTGCAGATGTAATTTAGGCTGGTTGAGTGTTATATCGGAACTTAAGTACCCCTATGTACACCGAAGAATAGATCCTCATCACAGCGAAGACATAGACTACACTCGTATCATTTCCCTAGTCTTTACATTAGATTAGTTTAAAGAGTTAAATAATCGCTTTGGGAGCCTTAAGAAAATTTACGCTACAGTGTAGGAAAATTAATTGTTGAAACAGTTATTTCCAGAGTCGGATGGAGGGAACCCACAGCGAGCGCCAGTCAGGTGCCAGCACATCCCTGACTGGGAATAATTATCGAGACGCAGTATGTTGGATTTTTCACTAACACAAAAGGGGTGGGTCTTGCCGATTGTCCTGAATGCGTTTCCACTGAAAATCCCTGAATTGGAGTTGAAATTTGTCCAGATCCCCTACGACAAGACGACTCTAGATAGCCTCCGCTCCTCCCATAAAGTGACGCACGTCTTCCGGCGTCAGGGTGACAATATTCAGATTTTTTCGAGTGATGGTACGTTCCCCAAACCTGGTACACCGCAGACACTGCAACTAAAGGATAATTTGGGAACCTTTTGCTCTCTGGTTAAAGATGGTCTGCTCAAGCACTTCGCTGGATTGGGTCGAACTCCTTGCGGCTTCAATCCTATCGAGGTGGTAAGTGCCAAACCAAAAGACAATCTTTTAGCCTCAATTCTTGGTGAGGCTTATCCCTTAAAAATTTGTGCCAAGTATTCAATCGACACTCGTACTGTCCAAGGTCAGCCGTGTCTTATAATTGATTGCTCAACACGTCGTGTAGTAAAAGAGAACTGCCTGTTTTTCCTAAAAACCGGATTCAATGTTATTGGTCGCTACGTCGTCACCGAGCAGGACGACGGATTTAGAAAACTTTTAGGGTTTGTAGAAAGCTGCCACGAAGGGAGAACTCTGAGTGTCATTCGTCCCGACGGCCAAGCAGTTCATGCTGAGGCTAAAGACGTTTATCTCGAAGCTAGTCGAGCTAATTTTGACGACTACATCCTTCATACGCATGGTACGAAGAAAGACTCCATTGTCGAACATATTCGGCAGTCCGTTTCCATTTTCAACGGAGGCGAGAATAAAAAAGACCGCATCGACGCCCTTAAGAAGTATATCCAAGCGACAAACATCTCGCTGCTCGATGGAACGCGTATCGAAATTGAGGATCCATCCGATATTCAAAAAGATTGTGCACAGATGCAAAAGCCGGTGTTCGTCTTCAACGATAACGGTGAAGCAGATTGGACTGAGAAGGGTCTTACACAAAATGGCCCCTATACAAAGCGTACCTTCGATAGGAACGATCCATCAATCTGCGTGATCTGCGCCCAACATGACAAAGGGCGAGTCGAGCAGTTCGTCCGTAAGCTTCTGAAAGGCATTGCTAATAGCAAATATTTCAGAAATGGCCTTGAGGGTAAATTTGCACTTGGAACCAGTCGTGTTGAAGTGTTCGAAACATCCACAGACAGCGTCGATGCATACAAAAATGCCATCGAAGCTGCAATACGCAAAAAAGCTGATGAAGGAGGACGTTGGGATCTGGCCCTCGTACAGGTGCGGCAGTCATTTAAAAAACTCAAAGTTGCTGATAATCCTTACTATCTTGGTAAAAGCCTATTTTACTTGCACCAAGTTCCTGTACAGGATTTCACAATAGAGCTGCTAACGCAGTCTGATTATTCACTCGGCTACTCGCTTAATAACATGTCACTGGCCTGCTATGCGAAGATGGGTGGAGTCCCGTGGCTACTCAAATCATCGCCAACACTATCCCATGAACTCGTGATCGGTATTGGCAGTGCAAATATAGTCCAAGAGCGTGGTGCCCATAATCAGCGCATTATGGGAATCACCACCGTATTTTCGGGAGACGGTAGTTACATTGTCTCGAGTACGTCCAAAGCCGTTGTACCGGAAGCTTACTGCGACGCTCTAACCTCTGTTCTGGCCGAGAATATAGAAAAAATACAAAGGCGAATGAACTGGCAGAAAGGCGATACGATTCGCTTAATTTTCCATGTACAAGTCAAAAAGTTCAATAAGGAAGAGATTCAGGCAGTCCGTGCGGTAATCGACAAGTATAGAGATTATCAGATCGAGTATGCCTTCGTAAAAATCTCAGAGAATCACGGACTCCACATGTTCGACTCTTCAACGGCGACTATGTCGAAAGGACGCCTGGCGACACATCGCGGAAATACGTTTAAGCTTTCTAAAAACGAAATGCTTGTTTACCTGATCGGCCAACGTGAATTACGACAAGAAACGGACGGTCATCCACGTGGTGTGATCGTCAACGTTCATAAAGACTCGACCTTCAAAGATATTAAGTATTTGAGTGCTCAGCTCTACAGTTTCGCATCACACTCCTGGCGTAGTTACTTCCCCAATCCCATGCCAGTTACCATCACTTATTCCGATCTTATCGCCCATAATTTAGGATGGTTGAATCAGCTTCCGGGCTGGAGTGACTCAGTCATGATTGGAAAAATAGGGCATTCACAATGGTTCCTATAGAGAAAGAAAACGTTTATCAGCTACGCGACTATTTTCACAGTAAGGTGATCGAATCCGCTCACATTGATCCATTTAAGTCCTGCTTTTTTAGTCTCCTGGAAGGAGATAAAAGCTGCATTACGAATTTTAGCTTTGCGGACCTATCTTTATACCAACGCTGTGCAATTTCAGGTTTAGGTATTCTAGATGAAACTGTCTCGGTCCAGGATGTCTCTCGCCTGCTCGGACAAGCTCCCAAGATTGATTCAACACCGAGACCTTGGGTATCGGATATGTTCGGTGTAATGGCAGTGAAATGGCTAACGGCACAGATGCAAGATGAGAGCATAAATCACGAGTTCGAAAAGTGGATTTCAGGGTTTCTGGCTCAGCAAATTGAAAGCAACCATCTAAGTATCTTCGAGAAAGATATCGCGGCATATGTCGGTAACAGCGAATCAGCCTCCTTTAGTAGTGCCTGCATACCACTCTTCCTTCATTATCGAAAGTTATTGAAGATCAATAGTCATCAGAACCGACTTTCTCTTGTCGGACGTTTCATGAGCGAATTTCAAGCACAAGCTACAGAAAATCCTTCAGTTACTCTCTTGTGTGTAATGCTTTACGTTTTTAATCAAATTAATCAGGAAATTGCCATTGCTCCACCGTCTGGATGGACACTGGATGACCTGCTAGGATTTCTGGAACATATCCCTGCAGGGTTAAAACGATGGACATGGGAGGACTCAGGTCGAACCAGAGGCGCAGAGCCCGTAAAGTGGCAAGTTGAAAATGAATATCATGTTCAGAATCTGCTTTATATCCTACTTGCGCCAATATTCAACGATATTGCAGATGAGGTGAATCTTCAGCCTGTCGGACAAAAAAACCCCCGCATAGACCTTTATCTGCCATCACTGCACACAATTATTGAAGTAAAATACCGAAAAGATACAAAAAAATCGTTTCCTGCACTAATAGGAGAAATTGCAGAAGATGCGTCACTTTATCGTGTCGACGAAAAATATAAGGATTCGTATATCATCAGCTTCCTGTGGGACTGCACTCGAGCAACACAAGAACATGTTAAATTCAAGGAAGGGGTATTGAAGATAAAAGGCATTGATGGTTGCGTAGTAATAAGCGCACCTTCTACAATGTATTTTAAAAAGGGAGAGTAACAATACTCTCACCCTGTTGAAGTAAAATTTAAATTTGATTAAACGTATCAGCCATATCAGCATCATTTGATAACCTTAATTTCCAGGCAATTAATATCCACACATCGTGTAAATAGTCTCTATTTTGATCTGATAAGAATTCATAGACTTTCTGCCACCAAAACCTCCATTCCGATTTTCTATAGTCTGCTGGCATTTGTCTCGAATATCTATGTAATTGCTCACAGAAATCATCAAAGCTTACTGGTCGTAGATCAGCGGCTATACGCTCGCAAAAGTTGACCTTAAGATGCTGTTCAACTCTTTCTGGTACTTTATAAACTTCTTTCCATACACCTATTTTATCTACTATGTCAGCTGGAGCTCTGGGGAATAAAATGGATGCTGACTCCAACGGTGTTTCCCAACTATTCACAATTAAATCTCTACGGTCACTGAGGTGAAGCGATACCACAACAAATTGCTCACATGACTCTTGTGATGGGGGAAGTGGATAAAATGCTAATCGTCTCTGGAGACCAACAGTATTCAGTAAGTCCCTTGCCCCTTTAGCTTTACTATTACAAATATGGCAAGTCGGAATGAAGTTTCCTGGATGGACACTGTAAACTGGATATTTATCTTTGCAAAGAATGTGGTCATAATCTGATCGCCATTGTTCTTCCTCTGCTACGCTTTCTCGATTTTGAGAGAGAAGTGCAGTGCCACAAATAGGACATAGATGGCTATTATTATTTTCTCTGACGAAATTCTGATAATGTTTTTCAATAGAACTATTGGATTGTGACTTTGCTTGAGCTAGATCTTTGGTACGTGTAAACAAATGAGTTGTTAACGCCTTACATGCTTCGAATAAAGAGGCTGGTACTAATTGCGGCAATACAGCTTGGGTATTGTTGAAAAATACATTAATATCCTGAGCCTGACTTATTTGGTCTGACAACTCCCGTCGCTGCGCAACGGTCGTAGGCCGCGCTTCCCATAACCCAAGAAATTTCTCTCTTGTGGGCTCATTACTCCAACATACACTAGGGACAAGTACTTCTGTATCTTCAATCATCTCAGGAAAAGTGCGGAATAAGTTTTCTGAGAATACATCAGCATTAATAGTAGCTTGCAAAAAATGAAGAAATTCAGCATTAAGAAATGCAAATACCGAACATTGAGGCGTCTGTGGATTAAGTGAAAATAACATTAGCTATCTAGTTTCCTTAGCAGATAAGCCTTTTCCATTGATTCTCCCAGATTTTCCTCAATCCAGAGTCGCGCAGCTATAACTGCTTCAGGATTATTATCTTCTGGTAATCGATTTTTAACATCCTTCACCACTGTCTGTGAAATAAGGGAACGCAGACCGTAGTGGTTCTTAACCAAGACATCAAATGATGTGCCATAAGTCTGGCTGGACACCGGTTCCATACTGATACAACCCATATCACTACGCTCGAAGAAAAATACATTCTCGCGTTTGAGCGAGGAAATCATGAATGGTGAGTGAGTAGATAGAAAGAATTGCGATTGACCTTTCCTCTCATTTCCAGGTGTAAATGCTTCAGTTAAACGCTGATGAAAATAGGTACGCCAAGACGGATTAAGGTGTGTTTCTGGCTCATCAAAAAGAAATAGCGCTTGAACCTGACTGAATATCCTTGTTGCGGCAACAACCTGAATCAATTGAGCTTCACCGTCAGATAAATCATCAAACTTCACGGTATCGCCCTGTTCATTAGCCATTAATAACTCAACAACAGATAAAGGTAACCTTGACTGAAGCGGTTTTTTTACCGTACCTATAAAATCATCTTTCATCAATTTCAAACGAGATGTACGATCCCAGTTCTTTATGCCAAGCTGTTGAATATTATTAAGTCTTTTAAATAATGCGAAAGAATCAAAGTAGTTATCTTCACGAAGTCGGTTTAAAACAGCCTCATCACTTAATTCGAGAGTGATTTCTCCAGACAGATATTCTAACTCATAAAGTTCATACTGGTTATCTGTAGTTCGGCCTCCTGTTGGCCTTACTTGATCGGAGCCTGCTATACGGATCAACATTTTCACATCACGAATGGCATCATCTTCTATGATGCCAGAACGAAAGTCGTAATGAAGTACAGCTTTGACAGGATGTTTATATGTTATTTCATCTAATAGTTGAAATACTGTCCCAGCCGGAAGAATCGATAGCGATAAAATTAAGAGCCCAATATTATCGTAATCAAGATAGTTAAAATTGCTAGGGGCAGGATTCACTTCTCTCAAATTCAGGTGATAATTTGGAAAAAAATCACCTTCTGATAAAGGATCAAATATGTGTGGGTATTTTTTAAGATACTTCTTATTGATTTCAGCCAACTGTTCATCATTAATTTCTCGTGATAGCATTTTTAGACGCTGGCTACTAATTCGACGGACTTCAAAATATTGCACAGCATTTTTCATAAAACTTCGCTGTAAATTTTCGTTTAGCCCCGAAGCATAACCAACCACGAGAGGGATGGGGAAATGGCGCTCACCAAGCTGTATTACATGCCACTCATAAGTACCACGAACATTTAAAAACACATCGCCGTCAAGCTCAATAGTTACCTTTAGCTCAATGCTCTCACCATGATTCATGAGCTCGTCTGGGTAAGATATAACAGCACTATCATTTCTAAGATCCCATTGATAGTGTACCGCGACGCTAAAACCTAACGATGTTTTATTTTTGAACTCTGCACGTTGCCATCGCTCTAGATAAGCAAAAGTTTCTCCGATTAACTCAAGCAATTGAGATTTACCAGAACCATTAAGGCCAATCAATGCAATTATATTATCTTGGGCATAACTGAAGTCAAAGAATTGATCTTTCAAGCCTTTGTAGCTGCCTCTCAAATCTAAAGAAATCAGTCGCATCAATTATTACCCTTGTTGCGTTTGATATTTTTTATGTTTTTGCGCTGCTGTTGAATTTTCACCAGTAATGCTTGTGCGCTATTTTCACCACTAATTAAATCGGGATTTTCTGCACGCCATTGCGCCGTGAGTTCCCCACGAAATGCTTTAGCCAGAATCGACTGTGTGAGGTTGTTGACGCACTCAAGGGCGTTGTGTACCTGCTTTTCGATGCCATCAGCATAGGCGAAGAGTTGTTCTACGCGGCGAACAATTTCGTTTTGTTCTTGTAGAGAAGGAAACGTAAACGACAAAGACCTTAACGTCTTTAAATTAATACGAGGTCGTGTTACACCTTGAACCTGTGCTTTAATTTGTTCATACGAAGTTCTGCTTGCTAATGTTAAAGCTACATATTTTGGTGATGCTATTTCTTGATTGATCCTTAAACAAAAACAATCTGCCTTGTTTATAAAAATTTTATCGTTATGTGGAAAAAGACATACACGAACATCTTCATCTACAAATGATGAGAATAACACATCATCCTTTTCGAGCTTATTTCCTTTTAGGCTATTAAATTTTGTATCGCTGATATACGTTTCTTTTTCATCATTAAATGTTAAATGACCAATATTTTCTAGTCGAGCGACACGAACACCCGCATTTGTATAATCAGCCGTTTTTAATTTTGACCCAAAAGGGCCATCAAACGAAGTTATACAAAGTGAACCAACTGAGACATCAAATCGTACATTGGACTTTTGATCCTTTGGTATTAATTTTCCACTCACCGCAGATGCCAACACCGCTTGACGAAAACGCTTCAGGATTTGTGGTATTTGCTCAAGGCGTGCTTTGGCGCTTTCGACCTGTGCTAACAGAATATCGAGTTTATCGGCGATGATTTTATGTTCTGCAAGAGGGGGAAGTATCAAAGGAAAGCTTTCAACGAAAGCCCTTGGAACACGGCGCAGACCAACAGCACCTGTCATATTTTCTGCACCTTCCTGCATAAATTTTCTGGTCTTAATAATCCCAAGTAAATAACTGGCTGGTATCTCTTGATTACGAGCGCGTAGAACATAAAATTCAGAGCTGCCTGCACCGATATTATTTGGCATATCTTTTACAATTGCTGCTTTACCATTTTCAAAACAAGGCGTTACTTTTGCAAAAATCACATCATCATTTTTAAAGTTAGTGTAAGATTTACCAATTTCACCCCAAGTCTTTTCTTCAAACTCTAATTTCCCGTAATAGTTTGTTGGGGCATGAGACATAGGAACAAAGCCTGCAATTATGTCAGGTTCAGCCTCTATTTTTTTAGGGTTAACTTCAGCAATATCTGCAAGAGTACAATTGGACCACCCTTCAGGTAGAATAATCTTACTCATCAGCGAGTTGCTCCTAATAAAGTCAATAAAGCATCCAGTTCTGCTAAAGCAGTGGTTAATTCTTCTTTTGCTTCAATCGCTAATACACTAGGTTCAGGCAGGTTAGTCACATCAACGCTGTTGTTATCTTTCAGCCATGCAATATCTAATGAATCACCTTTAACATCGCGGATCCATTCACGGCTGAATGTGCGCCAACGGCTGGTCGCCATGCGGTTGTCAACGTGCTGATTTTCGGCGTTATCGGGCACGTCAAGTTTGTCGGAGTTAAAACTCCATTCCCCTTCACTGCGTGGGCTTTGACCGTTGGCATCGTCGCCGTAAACCGCTTCAAAGGGTTTTAAATGTTGCTCACCAAACGGGGTGCGTTTGCCAAAGCTTGGCATGTTACTACGCAGATCATAGATCCAGACGTTTTCGGTACAATTTTCATCCTGATGTTTGTTGTTGGCGCTGCCTTTGGTGAAGAACAAAACGTTGGTTTTCACCCCTTGGGCGTAAAAAATCCCGGTGGGTAAACGTAAAATGGTGTGCAGGTTACATTTGTTCATAAGGTCGCGGCGTACATCGGTGCCAACACCCGCTTCAAACAGGACGTTGTCGGGTAGCACCACAGCTGCACGGCCACCCGGTTTTAAGTTACGGTAGATATGCTGTAAAAACGCTAGCTGTTTGTTACTAGTTGGGTAGGTTAAGTCATCACGAGTAATGCTGGCTTCACCGCCTTTCGCCGTACCGAACGGCGGGTTAGCAAGAATGATATCGGCCTTGGGCAAGCTAGCACCCACCATGCCCAACGCGTTGCCCTGATGCACGACGCCTTCGTCATCCCCTTCCATGCCGTGTAGCAGGCAGTTCATCAGTGCCAGGCGGCGCGTAGACGGAACCAGTTCCACACCAATAAAGGCTTTATTTTTTTGAAAGGTTCTCGCTTTGGCAGTAAGGTCGTAGAGGTTGTCAGTTTGTTGCTTGATGTATTGATCGGCGGCAATCAAAAACCCTGCGGTGCCCGCAGCGGGATCTTGGATCACTTCTCCAGCCTGTGGCTTAATGCAGCGTACCATGCTGTTAATTAAGGCCCGCGGCGTAAAATATTGACCTGCGCCAGATTTTGTTTCTCCGGCGTTTTTCTCCAGCAGACCTTCATAAAGATCACCGAGACCGTCTTTTTTAGCACTAAACCAGTCAATTTGGTCGAGGGTGCGGATCATCTGTTCGAGATGACGAGGCTCACGCAGGCGGGTCTGCGCATCGTCATAAATGGCGCTAATCAGCGGGTCAGCATGAACCGAATTACCTTCAGCGTCTTTGCCGCTGGAGAGCTTCAACAGCATTTGTTTGTAATGGTTAAGCAAGTTGAGGCCCGATAAACTGTTGAGATCGCTCCAGCGGCAGCCCTGCGGTAAAGTGTGCTGATCTAATAATTCTGCTTCGGTATTTTCATGCACCATTTTGATAAACAGTAGTAGCACTAGTTCGGTGACGTAATCGCTGTAGTTGATGCCGTCATCACGCAGTACATCACACAGGTTCCACAGTTTTTGTACGATATCGTTATTATTACTCATTATTTTTCCTGCATTCGCTCGCGAAATATGCCGCAAGCGCGATTAAAAAGGCGAGTTTCGCTAGCGAATTTTACCAGAATCAGGCGCTTTGTTGTGGCCATATCGCACCGTTAAGTTCATCCAGCACGCTGTCCAGTTGGTCTACCAATATCTTATTGAGCTGTTTTACGCCGCCATCATCAGCAAAACTATTGTTAATAAATTGGTGATCAATGATCACTTCATGAACCAGCTGTTTTGCCAGACGATCCAGCCATTTTCGTTGCTGGGTTGTCCATGCGCGGCTGTTATAAATGTTGATCATTGCCTGTGATACGCGCTGTGCAAAAGGCACAAGAGGCTCCCCTAGTGCAGCACGGCGAATGTGGCCGACAATGCTGGCGGCGATATCCTGATTGGTTTGATTACGCACGGCGGTTTGTAGATTAGCTTCGGAATAGCCCGCACCGTCTAATAATAAGCGGATCTCTTTAAGCTGTTCACGAGTGAGGTCGCGGGGTTTGTTGACAACCACGGCCAGCGCAGTGGATTGGTTAAGCTGCTGCTGAATAAAATCCGCAAAGCTTTCCAGGTAATCTTCTGGCCGCTGATGGCTACCGTAGCTCTGGTTACGTTCCTGTAGTTGGTCATGATGCTCAGAAATAATCGGCCGGTATTCACTTCCGAGTAATGTAGCTATCTCGTTGAGCTGGCAGATTAGCCCTTGCTGTTGTTGGATGAAGGCTGCCGCCTGACGCGGCCCTAAGTGATGCAGATGTTGATGCAGCTGTTTTGGCTCAACGCCCCACAGTTGATGGAGGTCAGCCAATTTTTGTTTCACCACTGGGCGATTTTCTGCCCGTTTCTCCGCCTTACGTAGGATGCGCATCACCTTTTGGCTTAACTGGCTGAGCACCACATCAGCCTGAGTTTCACCTGTATGTTCACCGGGGCTGTTGAGCGCTTTTTCGAGCTGTTCAGTATCGGTTAGCTCGCCGACCAATTGTTCAAGTGTGATATTGGGGTCTTTGACCAGCGGTTTCATGGTGTTAACGTCACTGAGAGCCTCATAAATATCTACTGGATCGTAAATACGGAAGACCGTTTTGCCAATGTCATCACAGCGGCGTGTTGCGCGGCCTATCATCTGTTCAAATAAAATACGTGACTTCACCCGACGCATGAAAACCAGATTACAAATCTTCGGCACGTCAATGCCGGTGCTAAGCAAATCAACGGTGATTGCAATATTCGGATAGCGTTCATTTTTATACTGTTTGATCAACTGTTTGACTTTGTCACTTTCACCGGTGATTTTCTCGACGGCCGCTTGATTATAGTTTTCATATTCAGCAGAGAACGCTTCATCCAGCAAGCGTTTGACCATGTCGGCATGTTTGTCTGTAACGCAGAAAACCAGCGTTTTCTCTTCGCCAAAGGGATCGAGCTCTTTCACGAGCTGTTGGCAAATAACCCGATTAAAGTTTTCACTGATGACGCCACGGTTAAATGCATCAACGTTGAAATCCACTTCGTCTTCTAGCTGATCAATCTCAACCTCTCCGGTGTGGATATTAATGGCATGCACCTGGCTCCCTTTGTCAAAGTGGATGCCATTTTGCGTCAGCAGCGTTTCATAACGGATTGGAGGTTCATGATCGATAAGCCAATCATCCGCCACGGCTTCACGGTAGGAGTAGATGTAAATCGGTTTGCCGAAGATATCGCTGGTATGTTTCGCCGGAGTGGCGGTAAGGCCGATTTTTACCGCGTCGAAATAATCGAGCACCCGACGGTAGCTGGAGAGATATTGGCTGGCGTCGCGGGTCGAGAGTTCCCCTTCAGTCATTTCCTGATCTAAGGTGTAGCCTCGGTGGGCTTCATCAACGATGATGCAGTCAAATTCATCCACCGGCGGTGGTGTGTCCGAGGAAAAAATGCGGCTAACCATGGCCTGTACCGTCGCGACCTGTACTCGGGTTTCTGCCTGTGTAGCCATATCGCCGAGCTCAGCGATATTGTAAATCTGAGACAGCGTCTGGTTTTGCTCCAACGGCGCTTCTTTGAAGGTGTCCGTGGCTTGCTCGCCCAAAGCCGTACGGTCAACCAGAAAGAGGATGCGCTTGAAGCGTTCAGTTTTCAGAAAACGGTACATTAGACCAACAATGGTGCGTGTTTTCCCGGTGCCGGTCGCCATCGCCAGAAGGGCATTGCGGATGTTTTGCGCCAATGTGCTTTCAACGGCGAGAATGGCCTTTTGCTGATAATCGCGTAACCGGAGGTAAGCGAAGCCTTCTTGCTTTAGCTTCTGTTCGGCGCTGTCTTTGCTGCGTTCGAGTTTATCCAGCAAGCCTTGCGGGGTATGAAACTTTTGCAGCGCACGGCGGATGTTGGACGGTTCGCGCACGTCCCGGAACCAAGTTCCTGATGACTCAGCCAACTGTGGCACGTAGGGGCGACCGTTGCAGGAGTATACAAACGGGATAATATAATGCCCGTCAGTCTCATCCGCCCATGCAATGGTTCGGCCTTCCCGCTCCCATGCGCCAATCATGGGGGACGTGATTTTGAAGCCTTTGCTGTAGCGTTCTGCCTGCGGAATTTTTCCCGCAACATCGGTGTTTTCTTTTTTGGCTTCGACCGTGGCCAGCGGAGTTAAGCCGCAAAATAGAACGTAATCAGCGCGACCTTTTTTACCCTGATACTCCGTAGGCCATTCGGCAATGGCTTTGTTTATCCCCTTTTCAGGGCGAGTTCCGTTAGCCCAGGTCAGTTCCTGACTGTCAGCAAGCCAGCCCGCATCATTTAAGTTTTGGTCAATCAATATACGGGTGAGTTCTTCATTTAACGCGATATGTTGGCTGGCACGGCGGCTCTTCTGGGCAAACTCTCGCCGTTGTGTTCGGGCCTGCTTTTCATCTTTTTCGGTCAGTTGCGCTTGCAGGATTTTTAATTTTTCTTCGTATTGCTGTCGAAGCTGTTCGAGTGCAATTTCCTGCTCTTTCGCCTGCGATGCTAACACCTTAGTTTCATCATCCATGGCTAACGCCAGCGCTTCATATTCACTCTTTTCCTGCACCAGCAAATTTTGCAGCTGTTGGCTGGAATCTAGCTGTATGTTGGCGGTAGTGAGCTCACTTTTGAGGCGATCGATTTCCGTTTGGAGTTGCCTAAGCTGATTGCTCGGGTCTGGAGGAGCAATAAAAGCGCCGGGTTTAAAGGCCGCGCCCTGCTTGCCGAAAGATTGGTGGAACCAGATAGCTAGCGCTCGCGCCACTTTTAAGCCATCTAGCGCCTCTTTGTGCTTGGTTTTGAACTGGTGAGTGGCCTTGTTGCCCTCTATCCGCAATAGATGAAATAGCTCGAGTACCGTGGGTTCAAATTTTAGCTCGCGATTGAGGCGGTAGAGTAAATCAGCCTGAGTGGGCGGTTCATCAAACGTGATCCCGACCAGCGCAGCAATATGTTGTGCTAAGGCTTCACCTAGTTGGCGCAACTTAATCAAGGTGGTGTTGGGATCGCCTGAGAAGGCGTTTTCTGCAGCAGTGGCGATTTGTAGAAACAGCGGGTCATGTTCAGCGAGAAAACTGAAATTTGTCGATGTTGTAGCCCTTAAAGCATCCATTCAATCGCCTCTCGATTATAAAGCACCTTTGCTTAGAATTAGTTACATACTTGGTAGCATTGTATCGCAGAAACCGGTCAGAACAGCTAAGTAAATACTAATGTTAAATCAATACTTTGTTCGGTTCTTCATTGTGCAAACTAGCCCTATCAATATTTAACACAGAGTTACCTCCGAGAGACATAACGCAGATTGAAAAATAGACAAAAAAAAGCATGTCATTAACCAGCAGTAACAGCATTACTGCTGGCACTACTGGTCTCCTTCGGATGGACCGCTTTAACCAATACATCGTCCCCCTCCGCATAATGTGGGAGAAACCGCAATTAATCACCGCCTAAGTTTGGCAAAATCAAATGGACTCATCGCCTTCTCACGATTTGCATCAAGAAAATCAGCCCACCACTGCAGCATCAACCTGCGTTCTCCCAAATGTTCCGCCTTATGAATATACGCCGCACGCACAGAGCTACGCTCTTGATGGCTCATCTGCCTTTCCACCGCATCTCTCGACCACAAACCCGATTCAATCAATGAGCTACACGCCATCGTCCTGAAACCATGCCCACACACTTCCGTTTTCGTGTCATAGCCCATTACTCGCAAGGCCTTATTAAGCGTATTCTCACTCATTGGCTTACGCGGATCGTGATCTCCTACGAAGATCAGGTCACGGCTCCCATTCATGCTTTTGATCTTTTCCAAAATAGCCAGAGCCTGCCGCGACAAAGGAACAAGATGGGGAGTCCGCATCTTTGAACCACGCTGAGAATGTTTAACGCCTTCCAGCGGTTCACGCTCCCCTGGAATCGTCCACATGGCAGTATCAAAATCCACTTCTGACCAGCGAGCAAAACGCAGCTCGCTTGAACGGATGAAAACCAACAAAGTGAGTTCAACCGCCAGTCGAGTTAACGGCCTGCCAGAATAGTGATCAATGCGGTGAAGTAATTCAGGAATGCGATTAAGTTCCAGAGCAGCACGATGTTGTCTTTTCGCCGTAGCTACCGCACCGGCAATCTCTTGTGCGGGGTTATAGTCGATTAAGCCGCTCTGAACGGCAAAGCGCATAATCGCAGTAGTTCGCTGCTGTAAACGGGCGGCGACTTCGAGTCGCCCGGATGATTCCACCGCTTTGATGGGTACAAGTAGGTCTCGCGTTTTCAGTTCTGCAATGTTCCGCTTACCGATAGCAGCAAAGAGATTATCTTCGAGGCTTTTCAATACTCGAGCTCTATGCGATGCAGACCACTTCTGATTGCTGGCGTGCCAGTCTCTGGCAACCAATTCAAACGTTATCGCCTCTTGCTCCTGCTCTACCTTAACGGCTTTCTTGTTCTCACTGGGATCGACGCCATTAGCTAACAGCTTACGAGCTTCATCCCGGCGTGCCCGGGCATCCGCCAGCGACACTTCAGGGTATTTCCCAAGCGCCAGCATCTTCTCCTTACCGCCAAAACGATAACGCAGCCGCCAGTATTTTGAGCCATTCGGGTGAACCAGCAAAACCAAACCGTCACCATCAGTAAGTTTATAGGCTTTTGCTTCAGGCTTAGCCGAACGAACCTTCACATCACTCAGAGCCATGATGAGTATCCTTTCAAGGGTTCTGTGTGGGTACAAACATTATCGAACCGCGATATACCCGCAGTTGTACCCGCATCAGTAAGTTGATGTAGATTGAATCAGGTTGACTTAGGTTGAGTGAAAAAGCGAGGAAAGCCTTGCGGATACTGGATTTCAGGCACAAAAAAAGACGTCCGTTGACGTCTATTGATGTTCCGATGGTGCCGAAGGCCGGACTCGAACCGGCACGTATTTCTACGGTTGATTTTGAATCAACTGCGTCTACCGATTTCGCCACTCCGGCACGGAAGGGATGCGGAAAACGTTGTGGATTATACCTGTCGTGCGCCACCATGCAAGCGCCAGCGTGTGTCTGGCTCGCTAAGTGTTGAAAATTTCAGCATTACCTTTATTACCTGTAACCATCATCACAGTTTGCCCTCTTCTTAACCCCCCCTTCTGCGAAGCGTCCCGTTTCCCCATGCTCTACACTTCCAGTTCAACACCACACTGAGGGAAACACGATGTCGATGATAAAAAGCTACGCCGCCAAAGAAGCAGGCAGCGAACTCGAACTCTATGAATATGATGCGGGAGAGCTCAAGCCGGAAGATGTCGAGGTACAGGTCGATTACTGCGGTATCTGCCATTCCGATTTGTCGATGATCGACAACGAATGGGGGTTCTCTCAGTATCCGCTAGTTGCCGGGCATGAGGTGATTGGTCGTGTGGCAGCGCTCGGCAGCGCGGCGCAGGATAAGGGTCTGAAGGTTGGTCAGCGCGTCGGTATTGGCTGGACGGCACGCAGCTGCGGGCACTGCGACGCCTGTATCAGCGGTAATCAAATCAACTGCCTGGAAGGTTCCGTTCCCACTATTCTTAATCGCGGTGGCTTTGCCGAGAAGCTGCGGGCCGACTGGCAGTGGGTGATCCCGCTACCGGAGAGCATCGATCTGGCGGCGGCTGGTCCCTTGCTGTGCGGCGGCATTACGGTGTTCAAACCGCTGCTGATGCACCATATCACCGCCACCAGCCGCGTCGGGGTGATCGGCATCGGCGGGCTGGGGCATATCGCCATTAAGCTGTTACACGCGATGGGCTGCGAAGTCACCGCATTCAGTTCCAATCCGGCGAAAGAGCAGGAAGTGCTGGCAATGGGGGCGGATAAGGTGGTCAACAGCCGCGATCCAGATGCGCTAAAAGCGCTGGCGGGCCAGTTCGATCTCATCATTAACACGGTTAACGTCGATCTCGACTGGCAGCCCTATTTTGAAGCGCTGGCCTACGGCGGTAACTTCCATACCGTCGGTGCAGTGCTGAAGCCGCTGCCGGTTCCGGCGTTTACCTTAATTGCCGGGGATCGCAGCATCTCCGGTTCGGCGACCGGGACGCCATTCGAGCTGCGCAAGCTGATGAAGTTTGCCGGGCGCAGCAAGGTGTCGCCTACCACCGAGCTGTACCCGATGTCGCAAATTAACGAAGCAATCCAGCATGTGCGTGACGGCAAAGCCCGCTACCGCGTGGTGCTGAAAGCCGACTTCTGATCGTCTTTGTCGGGAGGCGTAAGCTTCCCGGCTATTCTCCCCGCTATTCCAGGCAGGTAAAATTCTCCTCACAATCTCCGCAATTTAGCGGTGAAGAGTGCGTCACGGTTGCCTATACTCCAGGCAGGATAAATGGAGGAAATCTCAATGAGCGCACCCCTGCTAATTGCCCGCACGCCGGACACCGAACTGTTTTTACTGCCAGGCATGGCCAACCGTCACGGGCTGATTACCGGCGCGACCGGGACCGGTAAAACCGTCACACTACAAAAGCTGGCCGAATCGCTGTCCGAGATTGGCGTGCCGGTATTTATGGCCGATGTGAAAGGTGACTTAACCGGCGTGGCCGAAGAAGGACAAGCCTCTGAAAAGCTGCTCGCCCGCCTGAAAAACATCGGCATTACCGACTGGCAACCGCATGGTAATCCGGTCACGGTGTGGGATATCTTCGGCGAAAAGGGTCACCCGGTGCGAGCCACGGTATCTGACCTCGGGCCGCTGCTGCTGGCTCGTCTGTTGAATCTCAACGACGTTCAGTCCGGCGTGCTGGATATTATCTTCCGCATTGCCGATGACCAGGGCCTGCTGCTGCTCGATTTCAAAGACCTGCGGGCCATAACTCAGTACATCGGCGATAACGCTAAATCCTTCCAGAATCAGTACGGCAATATCAGCAGCGCTTCGGTCGGGGCTATCCAGCGCGGACTACTGTCGCTGGAGCAGCAGGGAGCGGCACACTTCTTTGGCGAACCGATGCTGGATATCAAAGACTGGATGCGTACCGACGCCAGCGGCAAAGGGATGATTAATATTCTCAGCGCAGAGAAGCTCTACCAGATGCCCAAACTGTACGCCGCCAGCCTGCTGTGGATGCTCTCAGAACTGTACGAACAGTTGCCGGAAGCGGGCGATCTGGAGAAGCCAAAACTGGTGTTCTTCTTTGATGAAGCGCATCTGCTGTTCAACGATGCCCCGCAGGTGCTGCTGGATAAAATCGAACAGGTGATCCGTCTGATCCGCTCGAAAGGGGTCGGCGTGTGGTTCGTCTCGCAAAACCCGTCGGATATTCCGGACAACGTGCTTGGTCAGCTGGGGAACCGCGTGCAGCACGCCCTGCGCGCGTTCACGCCGAAAGATCAGAAAGCGGTGAAAACCGCGGCGCAAACCATGCGCGCCAACCCGGCATTTGATACCGAAAAAGCCATTCAGGAGCTGGGAACCGGCGAGGCGCTGGTGTCGTTTCTGGACGCCAAAGGCAGCCCGTCGGTGGTTGAACGGGCGATGGTGATTGCGCCCTGCTCACGGATGGGACCGGTGACGGACGACGAGCGCAACGGGCTGATTAATCACTCTTCGCTGTACGGCAAATATGAAGAAGATATCGACCGAGAGTCCGCCTATGAACGTTTACAGCAGGGCGTGCAGGCCAGTACCGAGCAGCAAAATACGCCTCCCGCCAACGGTAAAGCGGTCGAGGTGGACGGCGGTATTCTCGGTGGATTGAAGGATATTTTATTTGGCAGCACAGGGCCGCGCGGCGGCAAGCGCGATGGCGTGGTACAGAGCGTGGCGAAAAGCGCGGCGCGACAGGTTACTAATCAGATAATCCGCGGCATGTTGGGGAGTTTGATGGGGGGGAGAAAACGCTAGCCCGTATTACGTTGCCGGATGGCGGCTTAACGCCTTATCCGGCCTACGGGTCCGGAGTAGGCCTGAAAAGCGCAACGCCATCAGGCCTACGATTACTGTGATTACGATTTACGCAGCATCAGCCACAGGCTTATCAGGAAGAAGCTGGCGCTTGGCAGCAGCGCACCGATAATCGGCGGAATGCCGTACACCAGCGTCAGCGGGCCAAAGATTTGGTCCAGCACATAGAACACAAAACCGAAGCTAATCCCCGTCACCACACGCACACCCATCGGGACGCTACGCAGCGGACCAAAGATAAACGACAGCGCCATCAGCATCATGACCGCCACTGACAGCGGCTGGAAGACTTTGCTCCACATATTGAGCTGGTAGCGTCCGGCATCCTGGCCGCTCGACTTCAGGTACTTCACATAGTTATGCAGACCGCTAATCGACAGCGCGTCAGGATCCAACGCCACGACGCCGAGCTTGTCGGGCGTCAGGTTGGTTTTCCAGGTGCCGCTCACCGTTTGCGAGCCGGTGATTTGTTTCGGATCGGTCAGGTTGGATTCATCCACCTGCGACAAACGCCAGACCTTCTGTTCCGGGTCAAACGTCGCGCTCGCAGCGTAGCGTACAGACTGCAGACGGCGCTTGTCGTTAAACGAGTAGATGCTAATCCCACCCAGCTCGGCCTCGCCTTTCACCCGCTCGATGTAGACAAAGCTGTCACCGTCTTTCGCCCACAAACCCTGCTGGGTAGAGAGCAGAGAGCCGCCGTACATCTGCTGCGCACGGTAGTTACGCGCCATCTGTTCACCCTGCGGTGCGACCCATTCGCCAATGGCCATCGTCAGCAGCACCAGCGGAATCGCGGTTTTCATCACCGACAACGCCACCTGCATACGGGTAAAGCCAGAAGCCTGCATCACCACCAGTTCACTGCGCTGGGCCAGCATGCCCAGCCCCAGCAATGCCCCCAGCAGTGCCGCCATCGGGAAGAAGATCTGGATATCTTTCGGCGCACTGAGCAGGGTATACAGCCCGGCGCCCATCGCATCGTAGCTCCCCTGCCCGGCTTTTTTCAGCTGGTCAACGAACTTGATGATCCCGGAGAGCGACACCAGCATGAACAGCGTCATCATGATGGTGGTGAAAATGGTTTTACCGATATAGCGGTCAAGTACACCAAAAGGCTGCATTATACCGCTCCTTTACGCATAAAACGGGCACGCAAGCGGCGCATCGGCACCGTATCCCAGAGGTTAAGCACAATCGCCAGCGCCAGATAAGCCAGGTTAACCACCCACATCCAGAACACCGGATCCAGCTTACCTTTGCCACCGTTCGACTTCAGCGATGTCTGAACCAGGAAGAACAGCAAATAGAGCAGCATTGCTGGCAGCATCGACAGCACGCGACCCTGACGCGGGTTTACCACGCTCAGCGGTACAACCATCAGCGCCATCATAAATACGGTGAATACTAACGTGATACGCCAGGTCAGCTCCGCGCGGGCACGATCGGTGTCGGTCGCCAGCAGCGTACGCATGGTCATCTGTTCGGTATCGTTTGGATCCAGCGCCACGGCCTGATGGCCGATAATCGCCTGATAATCCTGGAAGTCGGTAATGCGGAAATCACGCAGCAGCGCGGTACCTTCAAAGCGCGTCCCCTGGTTTAGCGTCACAACCTGAGAGCCATCGCGCAATTGGGTAAGATGTCCGGAATCAGCTACGACGACCGAAGGACGAGCGTTGCCTTTCGGGCGGATTTGCGCGAGGAACACGTCTTTGAAGTTGCTGCCGTCAACGCTTTCGATAAACAGCACCGAACTGCCGTTGGTCGCCTGCTGGAATTGCCCCTGAGCAAGCGCCGCCATACCGGGGTTCGCTTTCGCCTCCGCCAGGACTTCGTCCTGATGTCTGGAGGACCACGGTCCGGCCCACATCACGTTGACCGCCGCAATAATACTGGTAAACAACGCCAGCACCATCGCCGCTTTAACAAGCACAGCCTTGCTCAGCCCACAGGCATGCATGACCGTAATTTCACTTTCGGTATACAGTTTGCCCAGCGTCATCAGCAGCCCGAGGAACAGGCTTAAGGGCAAGATAAGTTGCGCCATTTCTGGCACGCCCAGCCCCAGCAGCGAGAGCACCAGATTTGCCGGGATATCACCGTCAACAGCCGCACCAAGGATCCTGACCAACTTTTGACAAAAGAAGATCAAAAGCAGGATGAATAGGATCGCAAGTTGGCTTTTGAGCGTTTCCCGAACCAGATATCTTATGATTATCACTTTAAATACGCCCGTAAAAACCCGTCTTTTGCCGGAATTTAGCTTGTTTCATGGCTTAAACGTCATTTATTCTCTTGAGTCGTCGAAATCGTCGCTAAGATCATTATACTCAACGGATCCACCTCTCAGAAATTGTTCTGACGTGCCAATGCCGTAATAACGTTAAGATTAACACGAAGTCACCGCAACAGCGGGTATGAGTTACGAAAGCTTGCAATTCTATCCGTAGCCACCGCTGTTGTCTTTAAGATTCAGGAGCGTAGTGCATGGAGTTCAGTGTAAAAAGCGGTAGCCCGGAGAAACAGCGGAGTGCGTGCATCGTCGTGGGTGTCTTTGAACCACGCCGCCTCTCTCCGATTGCAGAGCAGCTCGACAAGATCAGCGACGGGTACATCAGCGCACTGCTGCGTCGTGGCGAACTGGAAGGCAAACCGGGTCAAACCCTGTTGCTGCACCATGTTCCTAACGTTCTGTCTGAGCGAATTCTCCTCATTGGTTGTGGCAAAGAGCGCGAACTTGACGAGCGCCAGTACAAGCAGGTCATTCAGAAAACCATCAATACGCTGAATGATACTGGCTCAATGGAAGCCGTCTGCTTTCTGACTGAGCTGCACGTCAAAGGGCGCAATAACTACTGGAAAGTGCGCCAGGCCGTTGAGACGGCACAGGAAACGCTGTACAGTTTTGACCAGTTGAAGACCAACAAAAGCGAGCCGCGTCGCCCGCTGCGTAAAATGGTCTTCAACGTGCCGACCCGCCGCGAGCTGACCAGCGGTGAGCGTGCGATCCAACACGGTCTGGCAATCGCCGCTGGCATTAAAGCGGCGAAAGATCTCGGCAACATGCCGCCGAACATCTGTAACGCAGCTTATCTGGCCTCTCAGGCGCGTCAGCTGGCAGACAGCTACAGCAAAAATGTTGTGACCCGCGTGATCGGCGAGCAGCAGATGAAAGAGCTGGGTATGCACTCTTATCTCGCCGTCGGTCACGGTTCGCAGAACGAGTCGCTGATGTCAGTCATCGAGTACAAAGGCAACCCGTCCGAAGACGCGCGTCCAATTGTACTGGTCGGTAAAGGGTTAACCTTCGACTCCGGCGGTATCTCCATCAAACCAGCCGAAGGCATGGATGAGATGAAGTACGACATGTGCGGCGCGGCGGCTGTGTACGGCGTAATGCGCATGGTGGCCGAGCTTCAGTTGCCCATCAACGTCGTCGGCGTACTGGCGGGCTGCGAAAATATGCCGGGTGGCCGCGCGTATCGCCCAGGCGACGTGCTGACCACCATGTCTGGTCAGACCGTTGAAGTGCTCAATACCGACGCCGAAGGCCGTCTGGTGCTGTGCGACGTGTTAACCTACGTCGAGCGCTTTGAGCCGGAGGCGGTGATTGACGTTGCGACCCTGACCGGCGCGTGCGTGATTGCTCTGGGCCATCACATCACCGGCCTGATGTCGAACCACAACCCGCTGGCGCATGAGCTGATCGGTGCGTCCGAGCAGGCTGGCGACCGCGCGTGGCGTTTGCCGCTGGGTGATGAATACCAGGAGCAGTTAGAGTCTAACTTTGCGGATATGGCGAACATCGGCGGACGCCCTGGCGGCGCCATTACCGCGGGCTGCTTCCTGTCACGCTTTACCCGTAAGTACAACTGGGCGCACCTGGATATCGCCGGTACCGCATGGCGTTCCGGTAAGGCCAAAGGTGCAACCGGTCGTCCGGTCGCGTTACTGTCGCAGTTCCTGCTCAATCGCGCGGGTTTTAACGGCGAAGAGTGATGTAAAACGCCGGGTGGCGGCTTCGCCTTACCCGGCCTACAACGTCACTCAACCGTAGGCCGGGTAAGCGTAGCGCCACCCGGCTTTGCATTTAAATCCACCACAAGAAGCCCCATATATGAAGAATGCGACGTTCTATCTTCTGGACAACGACACACAACAAGATGGTTTAAGCGCCGTCGAGCAACTGGTGTGTGAAATTGCCGCAGAACGTTGGCGGGCTGGCAAGCGCGTGCTTATCGCCTGTGAAAACGAAAAGCAGGCTCTTCGACTGGATGAAGCCCTGTGGGCAAGACCGGCAGAAAGCTTTGTTCCGCATAATCTGGCGGGCGAAGGCCCCAGAGGCGGCGCGCCGGTAGAGATTGCCTGGCCGGAGAAACGCAATAGCAGCCCGCGCGACCTGCTCATCAGTTTGCGCGTTGGCTTTGCAGATTTTGCCACCGCTTTCACAGAAGTGATAGACTTCGTTCCTTACGAAGATTCTTTGAAACAATCGGCACGCGATCGCTACAAAGCTTACCGCGTGGCTGGTTTTAACCTGAATACGGCAACCTGGAAATAATGGAAAAGACATACAACCCACAAGATATCGAACAGCCGCTTTACGAGCACTGGGAAAAGCAGGGCTATTTCAAACCTAACGGCGATGAAAGCAAAGAGTCCTTCTGCATCATGATCCCGCCGCCGAACGTCACCGGCAGTTTGCATATGGGTCATGCTTTCCAGCAAACCATCATGGATACCATGATTCGCTACCAGCGCATGCAGGGTAAAAACACCCTGTGGCAGGCTGGTACCGACCACGCGGGTATCGCTACCCAGATGGTGGTTGAGCGTAAGATTGCCGCTGAAGAAGGTAAAACCCGTCACGACTACGGTCGCGAAGCGTTTATCGATAAAATTTGGCAGTGGAAAGCGGAATCCGGCGGCACCATTACCCGTCAGATGCGCCGTCTCGGCAACTCCGTTGACTGGGAGCGCGAGCGCTTCACCATGGACGAAGGCCTTTCCAATGCCGTGAAAGAAGTCTTCGTTCGCCTGTACAAAGAAGACCTGATTTACCGTGGCAAGCGCCTGGTAAACTGGGACCCGAAACTGCGCACCGCCATCTCTGACCTGGAAGTGGAAAACCGCGAGTCTAAAGGCTCGATGTGGCACATCCGCTATCCGCTGGCCGACGGCGCGAAAACCGCAGACGGTAAAGATTACCTGGTCGTGGCGACTACCCGTCCGGAAACCATTCTGGGCGACACCGGCGTGGCCGTGAACCCGGAAGATCCGCGCTATAAAGATCTGATCGGCAAATTCGTTATTCTGCCGCTGGTTGACCGCCGTATTCCGATCGTCGGCGACGAACATGCCGATATGGAAAAAGGCACCGGCTGCGTGAAGATCACCCCGGCACACGACTTTAACGACTACGAAGTCGGGAAACGTCACGGCCTGCCGATGATCAACATTCTGACCTTTGACGGTGACATCCGTGAAACCGCGGAAGTGTACGACACCAAAGGTGAAGAGTCCGACGTTTACTCCAACGCAATCCCGGCTGAGTTCCAGAAGCTGGAACGCTTTGCCGCGCGTAAAGCGATCGTCGCTGCCATTGATGCGCTGGGCCTGCTGGAAGAGATCAAACCTCACGACCTGACCGTGCCTTACGGCGACCGTGGTGGCGTGGTTATCGAACCGATGCTGACCGACCAGTGGTACGTGCGTGCCGACGTGCTGGCGAAACCGGCGGTTGAAGCGGTTGAGAATGGTGACATCCAGTTTGTACCGAAGCAGTACGAAAACATGTACTTCTCCTGGATGCGTGATATCCAGGACTGGTGTATCTCCCGTCAGCTGTGGTGGGGTCACCGTATCCCGGCATGGTATGACAACGACGGCAACGTATATGTTGGCCGTACCGAAGACGAAGTGCGTCAGGAAAACAACCTCGGCGCCGACGTTGCGCTGCGTCAGGACGAAGACGTTCTCGACACCTGGTTCTCCTCCGCGCTGTGGACCTTCTCTACCCTGGGCTGGCCGGAAAATACCGACGCGCTGCGTCAGTTCCACCCAACCAGCGTGATGGTTTCCGGCTTCGACATCATCTTCTTCTGGATTGCCCGCATGATCATGATGACCATGCACTTCATCAAAGATGAAAACGGCAAGCCGCAGGTTCCGTTCCATACCGTCTACATGACCGGTCTGATTCGCGACGACGAAGGCCAGAAGATGTCCAAATCCAAGGGCAACGTAATTGACCCGCTGGATATGGTCGACGGTATCTCACTGCCGGAGCTGCTGGAAAAACGTACCGGCAACATGATGCAGCCGCAGCTGGCCGAGAAGATCGCCAAACGTACCGAGAAGCAGTTCCCGAACGGCATCGAGCCGCACGGCACCGACGCCCTGCGCTTTACCCTGGCGGCGCTGGCCTCTACCGGCCGCGATATCAACTGGGATATGAAGCGTCTGGAAGGTTACCGTAACTTCTGTAACAAGCTGTGGAACGCCAGCCGCTTCGTGCTGATGAACACTGAAGGAAATGATTGCGGCTTCAACGGCGGCGAAATGACCCTGTCTCTGGCAGACCGCTGGATCCTCGCTGAATTCAACCAGACCATCAAAGCGTACCGCGAAGCGCTGGATAACTTCCGCTTCGATATTGCTGCGGGCATCCTGTACGAGTTCACCTGGAACCAGTTCTGCGACTGGTATCTGGAGCTGACCAAGCCGGTAATGACCGGAGGAACTGATGCTGAACTGCGCGGCACCCGCAATACGCTGGTGACCGTGCTGGAAGGTCTGCTGCGCCTGGCGCACCCGATCATTCCGTTCATCACCGAAACCATCTGGCAGCGTGTGAAGGTGATTTGTGGCAACACCGCAGATACCATCATGCTGCAGCCGTTCCCGGAATATAACGCGGCTCAGGTAGATGAAGCGGCGCTGGCCGATACCGAATGGCTGAAGCAGGCGATCGTTGCCGTACGTAATATTCGCGCGGAAATGAACATTGCCCCGGGCAAACCGCTGGAGCTGCTGCTGCGTGGTTGCAGCGCGGATGCGATGCGTCGTGTAAACGACAACAAGAGCTTCCTGCTTAACCTGGCGCGTCTGGAAAGCATCACCGTGCTGCCAGCCGATGACAAAGGTCCGATCTCCGTGACCAAAATCATCGACGGCGCCGAGTTGCTGATCCCGATGGCTGGCCTCATCAACAAAGAAGATGAGCTGGCGCGTCTGGCGAAAGAAGTGGCGAAAATCGAAGGTGAGATTGCCCGTATCGAAGGCAAACTGTCTAACGAAGGTTTCGTTGCCCGCGCACCGGAAGCGGTCATCGCCAAAGAGCGTGAGAAGCTGGACGGTTACGCAGAAGCCAAAGCGAAGCTGATTGAGCAGCAGGCAGTTATCGCCGCGCTGTAAAAATCGTGCCCGTACGTTTGCCGGATGGCGCTACGCTTATCCGGCAAACGGGCACCGTCAACGTAGGTCGGATAAGCGTAGTACATCCGACGCCGCAGACAATAAAAGCCTCTGACGCATATGCTCAGAGGCTTTTTATTGAATTATCCTCGCTTGCGCTTCCCCTCACCGCAGTGGTATTAACTGCATATGTCTCACTTTTATGTCATGAGTTCGCTATGAGTGCCATTACCTCCGTCGCGGCAACGCTGCGCCGAATTTCTGCCGATGATAACGCCGCAATTGCCCGCGTTATCCGCAAAGTTTCCGCTGAATACGGCCTTACCGCCGATAAAGGCTACACCGTTGCCGACCCTAATCTGGACGAATTGTTCCAGGTTTACAGCCAGCCGGGCGCGGCCTACTGGGTGGTTGAGCAAAACGGTGAAGTCGTGGGCGGCGGTGGTGTTGCACCGTTAGGATGTAGTGAACCAGACATTTGCGAGCTGCAAAAGATGTACTTCCTGTCGAGCGCGCGCGGTCAGGGGCTGGCGAAAAAACTGGCGCTGATGGCGCTTGAACATGCCCGTGAGCAAGGTTTCAAGCAGTGCTATCTTGAGACCACGGCGTTTCTGACTGAGGCAATCCGCCTGTATGAGCATTTAGGCTTTGAGCATATCAGCGAAGCGCTGGGCTGTACCGGGCACGTAGATTGTGAAGTGCGAATGTTAAAGCCCCTCTAACCTTACGCCGAGAGGCTTTAACCGCGTTACTGCATCTCGGCTGAGAGCATCAGTCGAATAACGCCAGCCGCACGAGCGGTTGGCAGCTTCAGCACCTGTGACCATAAATCTTGCACCATTTCACAGACGACTTTCTCTTTGCCCACGCCTTTACTCGGATCGGCCATGATTTGGATATCCGGTCCAAAGCGCTGTACCAGCCCCGGACTGATGGATTGCAGATCCTGAAGCGCCAACTGTTTTTCTTCCGCCGTAACCGTATGTTTGTTCGGGCCATAGGCCGCGTGCATCATACTCATGTCGCTGGCCATACGACGGTTCATGAGCTCGCGCGGAATAATACGCACCGGGTTAATCCCGCCTTTCACAGCCGGGAACAAAAAGCGAAAACATTCGTCATTACCCACTTTTGCCACCGCGGCAATCTGCTCGAGATTAATCTTCATATACTCGATCACGTTGGCATCAGGCGCCTGCTGCAAACGCGCCATCTGTACCTGTAGGATCTGCGGCTGAATAGCGTCGATAATCTGTTGCTCGTTTTTCCCCGCCTCTTTCAGCTGCGTTGCCTGGGTGAGGATGTTCTGCCACAGCGCTGGCTCCTGCTCCTTAAGCACCTGATAAACGGGCATGGACAGCATCGCGTTTTCAAATTTCTGCGCATCCGTCAGACCATAATCCGGGCTTTCGCGTGGGATCAGGTAGTGCACATCAAACAGATTCCACGCGATAATCGCCACCACAAAGACCACCGCGCCGGAGACCTTGCCCAGCCAGCCTTTTTTGCGAAACATGCCGACGACGATAGCAATCACCGCCCCGATATAACCTGCCAACAAAACGTGTGCCCAGTTCATTAACCATCCTTATGCCAAATCGTCTCTGTTACAGGGATATATTTCCCCTTCGATGTTTTGATTATTACGGCAGCAGCGAGCTATTTCCAGCCACCAGATTTTGCTAACAGAAACAGGAAGGATTAAACCGCGCGGCGATGGGCACCGCGCGTCAAAGAAAGGAACTAAGCTGGCACACCGCTGTGAAAGCGGAATTCATCGTCAGGAGAGGTGATCAACGCGGCTTCTACTTCGCCAAAAAACTGCACCCGGCGACTGATATCATCGGTTGAAACCTGCTGCGCCAGCGCCAGGTAATCCTGATAGTGCCGCGCCTCGGATCGCAGCAGCGACAGATAAAACGCCTGCAAATCGTTATCCAGATACGGTGCGAGCGCGGCGAACCGTTCACAGGAACGCGCCTCAATGTAAGCCCCGCAAATCAGTTTATCGATTAATGTCAGCGGCTCGTGGGTGCGCACCTCTTTGAGCATGCCTTTGGCGTAACGGCTGGCGGTAATCTTAATATAGGGAATGTTGCGACTCATCATCGCCTCACGCACCTGCCAGAAATGATGCAGTTCTTCCTTGATCAGCAAAACCATGCTGTCGATAAGCTTGCGTCCCCACGGGTCGTCGGTTTGCGGCATCACGCTTTTGCTTATCTGTTTATTCAGCGCGATAAAATCCGGCTCATCCCCTTCTCTGAAAGCAAACGCTTCATAGGGTTTCAGCCAGTCCAGCAGCGCCTGAGATCCCTGTTTATCTGCGACATACTTACGCACCAGCAGCATCGCCGTTTGCGCCGCTTTCAGCTCACAGACGAGGTGGTCGGTCAATAATAGAGGCAGATTAGCCGGGTCTCGCGCTTTATCAAGCCAGGCCTGGGGCGTTTTACAGTGCAGGAAATTGTGGATCGGGGAGAGTATTTGCAGGTAATCCATACATTGTCCTTGGCCTGCGGCAGCCTGGGCTACCGCAGGTCAGTAGATGACTTAGTGACGCACGCCGTCATCATCTTCGTCGACGAGATCTTCATCGTCGCCGTCTTCACCTTCTTCGCCGTTCGGGTCTTCAAAATAGGTGCCCCAACCGTCGTATTCCACATCATATTTTTCAGCCAGGTTCATCAGTTGCTCAACCTGAGCATCGATCAACTCCGCATTCAGTGCACATTCGCTCAAAATGTCACAGCAAATAACCGTGTCGCCTTCTTCCACTTCCAGCTCTTCCGGCTCGGTCACTTCATAACCCAGCTTGAAGGCTTCTACTGCCGCTTTTTCCAGGGTTTCGAAGTCATCCGCGGAAAGGTGATGCTCAATGGTGTACAGCGCGTCTGGATCGCTGCCATCTTCGAGTAACTCTTCAATAATCAAGCGCGTTTCTTCACGCTGTTCTTCCAGTAGTTCCGGGTTTGCCATGGCTCGTTCCTCATAATGTCCTGCCGATACTCTTATTGTCACATACCGCTGTCATTGCCTCCACCTTTCCAGGAAAGATTTGTTAAACAAGGTTGCAAATGAATAAACATACATATAAATTGAATTTTAATTCAATAAATGGCCTAAGCCATGTGAGGGAACCATGTCTGCGTTTTATCATAAACATTTTTTGAAACTGCTTGATTTCACCTCTGCTGAACTCACGTCACTGCTCCAGCTCGCCGCACAGCTAAAGGCAGATAAGAAAAACGGCACTGAAGTCGCAAAGCTCACCGGTAAAAACATCGCGCTCATCTTCGAAAAAGACTCAACCCGCACCCGTTGCTCTTTCGAAGTTGCCGCATACGACCAGGGCGCTCGCGTGACGTATCTCGGGCCAAGCGGCAGCCAGATTGGCCATAAAGAGTCGATCAAAGACACCGCCCGCGTGCTCGGCCGCATGTACGACGGTATTCAGTATCGGGGACACGGCCAGGAGATTGTCGAGACGCTGGCGGAATATGCCGGAGTTCCGGTGTGGAACGGATTAACCAACGAGTTTCATCCCACCCAGCTGTTGGCGGATCTGTTAACTATGCAGGAACACCTGCCGGGTAAAGCGTTTAATGAGATGACGCTGGTCTACACCGGTGATGCCCGCAACAATATGGGCAATTCCATGCTGGAAGCCGCTGCGTTAACTGGGCTGGATCTGCGCCTGGTCGCACCGCAGGCATGCTGGCCAGAGGAAAGTCTGGTTGCAGAGTGCAAAGCGCTGGCACAGAAAAACGGTGGCAATATTACGCTGACCGAAGATGTCGCCGCGGGCGTGAAAGGTGCGGACTTTATCTATACCGACGTCTGGGTATCAATGGGCGAAGCAAAAGAGAAGTGGGCCGAACGTATTGCGCTGCTGCGTAAGTACCAGGTTAATAGCACGATGATGGCGTTGACCGGCAATCCACAGGTGAAATTCCTGCACTGCCTGCCCGCATTTCATGACGATCAAACCACGCTTGGCAAACAAATGGCACAGGAATATGGTCTGCACGGCGGTATGGAAGTGACCGATGAGGTCTTTGAATCACCCGCCAGCATCGTATTTGATCAGGCGGAAAACCGGATGCACACCATCAAAGCGGTGATGGTGGCGACGCTGGCGAAGTGAGGGCATGGATCAAAAGAATGCCGGATGGCGATGCTAAGCATCTTATCCGGCCTACAACGGCGCTCTCGTAGGCCGGGCAAGGCGAAGCCGCCCCCGGCAAATACGCTTATGCCACTTGCATTTTCACCACGGCTTTGCGTACCAGCGCTGGAGCACCGACCGCGCACAGCGGTTTATGCACTTCACCCGGATAGAACACCACGAAATCACCTTCGTTCAGCACCACCGTCTTCTCCTGTACCCCTTCCGGCAGGAAGGCGATATCTTTATCCGCCAGCCAGTCAGTTTCCGGCGCGCCTGCAGGCTGCGTGCTGAAGGTCATTCCTTCCTGGCCTTTGAGCAGGATCTGAATATCCAGATAGCGAGCGTGATATTCGGCGCGGCGCTGTGCAAACGGCTCCGTCATATCTTCGGCAATCAGATAAAACAGGCGATCGCCGTCAATGTCGTGCTTACCTTTTTCCGTCGCATCCGTCACATGCGCTTTAATGTGTTCAATTGCCTGACGCAGCTCTTCCGGCAGCCAGGCATCCAGGTTGTGAATATTGCCAACAATCATCTCAAACCCCTTAATTAAAACATCGTTTCATTTTAGTTGTTATACGAAAAAACGGCCTGCCATACTACTGCTATTTGCCGATATTTTGCGTCAACGCATGTTTATCGCTGATGGTGTTAAATAATTGCTAACTCTCAGCAACAGGTTATGCATAAACTTTGCATAACTTTCGGCCACCCTTTTTCAAACAGATCAGTAACCAACTGTTATTAAAAGTTTTATTAGAAAAACCAGCTATCGATCACAGTTCACCTCTCCTTCGCTATCCTTCTTCATCGTCATATTTATTTTGAAATGAACTTTACCGCGCAAATAATAAAATCATATATTCGCATAATAATTCACAACACAGAAAAAAGCACAAATAAATCAATGTATTACTTATATTACAGCACACTAAAAGTGTACATAAAATTAACACCGATAAATAACAAGACATATTCCCGCGTAGTAATTCAATTATTCATGTTTTTATTTTATTAATTCTCCGAGCCATATCATAAATTAAACATCAAAAGTCAAATATCGACCTGACTGTGAAATAAATCACGTTTCCTCATCAAATAAGATCTAAATATAGATTCTGAAATCAGCTGAAAAGTCATGACTGCAATAAATATTATTTGCAGGCACATCCTCTTTATTTTTTAAAATCGTATTAAAGGAATAATGATGGAAAAGCATTATGTCGGGTCTGAAATCGGTCAATTACGTAGCGTAATGCTACATCGCCCTAATCTCAGCTTAAAAAGGCTGACGCCATCAAATTGCCAGGAACTGCTTTTTGATGATGTTCTTTCGGTAGAACGTGCAGGAGAAGAGCATGACATTTTCGCCAACACGTTACGTCAGCAAGGGATTGAGGTTCTGTTACTCACTGATTTATTGACACAAACCTTAGATGTCCAAGATGCCAAAGACTGGTTGCTGGAGACACAAATCTCTGATTATCGCCTTGGCCCCGCTTTCGCCACGGATATTCGCGCCTGGCTTGCAGATATGCAGCATCGGGAACTCGCCCGGCATTTAAGCGGTGGGCTAACCTACGGAGAAATTCCTGCCTCCATCAAAAATATGGTGGTCGATACTCACGATATTAATGACTTTATTATGAAGCCATTACCAAACCACTTATTTACCCGCGACACCTCATGCTGGATATATAACGGTGTGTCAATTAACCCAATGGCAAAAACCGCGCGGCAAAGAGAAACCAATAACCTGAGGGCGATCTACCGTTGGCACCCCCAATTTGCTGATGGTGAATTTATTAAATATTTCGGCGATGAAAATATTAATTACGACCACGCCACATTAGAAGGTGGAGATGTGCTGGTCATTGGTCGCGGCGCGGTACTCATCGGTATGTCAGAACGCACCACCCCGCAGGGCATTGAATTCCTTGCCCAGTCGCTGTTTAAGCATCGCCAGGCTGAACGCGTCATCGCGGTTGAACTGCCGAAACATCGCTCCTGTATGCACCTCGATACCGTCATGACCCACATTGATATCGATACCTTCTCCGTCTACCCGGAAGTGGTACGCCCGGATGTCCAGTGCTGGACCCTGACGCCAGACGGGCGCGGCGGCTTGAAACGCACCCAGGAAAGTACTCTGGTACATGCCCTCGAAAAAGCGCTGGGCCTTGACCAAATCACGCTGATAACCACCGGAGGCGACGCCTTCGAAGCTGAACGCGAACAGTGGAATGACGCCAACAACGTCCTGACGCTACGCCCCGGTGTGGTCGTGGGCTACGAGCGCAACATCTGGACCAACGAGAAATACGACAAAGCAGGCATCACCGTTTTACCCATTCCTGGCGACGAACTTGGACGCGGACGCGGCGGCGCACGCTGCATGAGCTGCCCACTGGAACGCGACGGTATTTAAGGAAAAGTCATGGAAAACAAACCTACTCTGGTTGTGGCGTTGGGCGGCAATGCGCTGCTCAAACGCGGCGAGCCGCTGGAAGCTGACATCCAGCGCAAGAACATTGAGCTGGCGGCAAAAACTATCGCTCAGCTCACACAGCAATGGCGCGTGATTCTGGTGCACGGCAATGGCCCGCAGGTTGGACTTTTGGCGTTGCAAAACAGTGCGTATGCCAGCGTCACCCCCTATCCGCTCGACATTCTCGGCGCGGAAAGTCAGGGAATGATTGGCTATATGCTGCAACAGGCGCTGAAAAACCAGCTTCCACAGCGTGAAATTAGTGTGCTGCTGACTCAGGTTGAAGTCGATGCCCGCGATCCAGCCTTCAGCAATCCGACCAAATATATCGGACCGATTTACGACGACGCTCAGGCTAAAACGCTACACGCGGAAAAGGGCTGGATTTTCAAAGCCGATGGCAAAGCGTTCCGCCGCGTTGTGCCCTCTCCACAACCCAAACGTATCGTTGAAAGTGATGCCATTCGTACATTGATCGCCCGCGATCATCTGGTGATTTGCAACGGCGGAGGCGGCGTACCGGTGGTGGAAAAAGCCGATGGCTACCACGGCATTGAAGCGGTGATCGACAAGGATCTCTCCGCCGCCCTACTCGCCCGCCAACTCCATGCCGATGCGTTGCTGATCCTCACCGATGCTGATGCCGTGTACCTCGACTGGGGCAAACCTACCCAGCGCCCGCTGTCCCAGGTCACCCCGGAACTGCTCGGTGAAATGCAATTCGACGCCGGTTCAATGGGCCCCAAAGTCACCGCCTGCGCGGAATTCGTCTCTCACTGTCGGGGAATTGCTGGCATCGGTTCACTGGCCGACGGTCCGGCCATTCTCGCCGGCGACAAAGGCACGCTAATTCGTCTCGAAACCACCGACGCTAACGCGTAGGACTTTTTTTTGCCGGATGACGGCTTCGCCTTATCCGGCCTACATAAGGACATTTTCATGACTGTTAACCTGAAAAATCGCAATTTTCTCAAACTGCTGGACTACACCCCGACGGAAATCCAGTACCTGATCGATCTGGCTATCGAGTTAAAAACGGCAAAAAAGGCCGGGCGCGAAAGACAGACGCTGGTCGGTAAAAATATCGCGCTGATCTTCGAAAAAACCTCAACCCGTACCCGCTGTGCCTTTGAAGTCGGCGCTTTCGATCAAGGCGCGCAGGTGACCTATCTCGGCCCAAGCGGATCGCAGATCGGCCATAAAGAATCAATGAAAGATACTGCCCGCGTGCTAGGCCGCATGTACGACGGCATTGAATATCGCGGATACGGCCAGGACATTGTGGAGGAACTGGGGCAATTTGCCGGAGTTCCTGTTTGGAATGGACTGACAAATGAATTTCACCCCACCCAGATCCTCGCGGATCTGATGACCATGCTGGAACACGCGCCGGGTAAAACCTTGCCGGAACTGAGTTTCGCTTATCTCGGTGACGCCCGCAATAACATGGGTAATTCGCTGATGGTTGGCGCAGCGAAAATGGGGATGGATATCCGTCTGGTCGCACCTAAATCCTTCTGGCCTGACGAGGCACTGGTTGCCGAATGCCGTGAAATTGCCAGCGTGACTGGCGCACGCATTACGCTCACAGAGGATGTTGAGGAAGGCGTATACGACGTCGATTTCCTCTACACCGATGTCTGGGTCTCTATGGGCGAACCCAAAGAAGCCTGGGCAGAACGCGTTAGCCTGATGACGCCCTATCAAATTAACCAGCGGGTCATCAACGCAAT
Organism: Citrobacter sp. Cf116; assembly: GCF_030336505.1. NCBI lineage: Bacteria > Pseudomonadati > Pseudomonadota > Gammaproteobacteria > Enterobacterales > Enterobacteriaceae > Citrobacter > Citrobacter sp. Cf116. Next base: position 392,178 of record NZ_JAOWEQ010000041.1, read on the forward strand.
CGGTAACCCCAATGTGAAATTTATGCACTGTCTGCCCGCCTTCCATAACGAGCACACAAAGGTTGGACGTGAAATCGAAATGGCCTACGGCCTGAAAGGGCTTGAAGTCACGGAAGAGGTTTTTGAGTCAGCTCATTCCATCGTCTTCGACGAAGCAGAGAACCGGATGCATACCATTAAAGCGGTAATGGTAGCGACCCTCGGCGACTAACCCCAGCGGGCGTATGTCGCCTGACGGCATATGCCCAAGCTATCCGGAGAACATCATGGGCAAATTCAAATTTCCCAGCGCATATACCATCCTGTTTATTCTCATTGCACTCGTCGCGGTTATGACCTGGATAGTCCCGGCAGGGAAATACCAGATGGCGATGAATGCTACTCTGGGCAAAGAAGTGCCAGTTGCCGGTACTTATGCCCCCACAGAGGCGCACCCGCAAGGTTTTACCGCTGTACTGCTGGCCCCGATTGACGGTCTTTACAACCACGAAACCTATACCGCAGGCGCAATTGATGTGGCGTTGTTTGTCCTGATTATTGGTGGGTTTCTCGGCGTAGTAAACAAAACAGGCGCCATCGACGCAGGTATCGAGCGCGTGACGGTCAGGTTGAACGGTAAAGAGGAGTGGATGATCCCCATTCTAATGGGGCTTTTCGCCGCCGGAGGTACGATTTACGGGATGGCGGAGGAATCACTCCCATTCTACACATTGCTGGTTCCGGTCATGATGGCCGCACGCTTTGATCCGTTGGTTGCCGCCGCCACCGTTCTGCTCGGCGCGGGCATTGGCACACTCGGCTCGACAATCAACCCTTTCGCAACGGTTATCGCGGCTAACGCCGCCGGGATCCCCTTCACCCAGGGAATGCTGATGCGCATTCTGCTGCTGGTCGTCGGCTATGTTATCTGTGTGGTGTGGGTCATGCGTTATGCGCGCAAAGTCCGCAATCACCCGGAGTTGTCGATTGTGGCGGATAAAATGGAGGAAAACCGTGCGCATTTTCTCGGCAATCGCGGCAATACCAATCTTGAATTCACAGCCACGCGTAAGTGGATCCTGCTGATATTCGCCGCCGCCTTTGCGGTAATGATTTATGGCGTCGCAGTACTCGGATGGTGGATGGCAGAAATATCCGCAGTCTTTCTGGGTTCTGCCATTATCGTCGGCGTGATTGCCCGCATGAGTGAAGAAGCCTTCACCTGTACCTTCATTGACGGTGCGCGGGATCTGCTTGGCGTGGCGCTGATTATCGGCATTGCACGCGGTATCGTGGTGGTGATGGACAACGGCATGATCACCCACACTATTTTGCACAGCGCCGAAAATTTAGTCTCCGGTCTGTCCACCACCATTTTCATCAATGTAACCTACTGGCTGGAAGTATTGCTCTCCTTCCTGGTCCCTTCCTCGTCTGGCCTGGCGGTGCTCACGATGCCCATTATGGCCCCGCTGGCCGACTTCGCGCATGTACAGAGGGATCTGGTCGTCACCGCGTATCAATCCGCTTCCGGCATTGTGAATCTGATTACACCCACCTCAGCCGTCGTGATGGGTGGGTTAGCCATCGCCCGTGTTCCTTACGTGCGCTACCTGAAATGGGTCGCCCCGCTCCTGCTCATTTTGACGTTACTGAACATGGCCGTCCTGAGTATCGGCGCGATGTTGTAGCCCTTTTAGCCGTCGGATCCCGACGGCTTTTTTGAGCGCACTCTCGTTTTTCTGCGCAACCGCCCGTTTGAGCCGTTATTGATACTGCAAATGTGGTGAATTTCGCCATCACATTGATACAAATGATAAACTTAGGGTGTATTTATGAAGGAATTCGATGATTACTCGACCAAAGAGCAGAAACAATTGGCGATTTGTCAGCGCCTGATTAGCGAAAAAAGCTACCTTTCTCAGGAAGCGCTTCGCCGCGATCTCCAACACCATGGTTTTACCGGAATTAGCCAGTCAACGGTATCCCGTCTGCTGAAACTGCTCGGGGCTATAAAAATAAGAAATACAAAAGGGCAAAAAATTTATTCTGTAAATCCGCAGTCGCGCCCCGCTCCTGATGCTGCCCGATCGATTGCTGAAATGGTGGTCAGCGTTGAGCACAATAGCGAATTTATCCTCATCCACACGGCGGCAGGTTATGGCCGTGCCGTTGCCAGAATCCTCGATTACCACGCGTTACCAGAGATTCTGGGTGTCATCGCTGGCAGCAGTATTGTCTGGGTTGCGCCGCGAGTTGTGCAGCGAACGGGGCTGGTGCACAAGCAGATTAACTATCTATTTAAAATGAATTAAAATTCATAAGAACCGTTTGCGGTGAATAAATTGTGCATTTTCCGCTTGATCCCATAACGGAGCTGAGTATAATCGCGGACAATTTGCCGGGAGGATGTATGGTTCAGTGTGTACGACATTTTGTCTTACCGCGTCTGAAAAAGGACGCTGGCCTGCCGTTTTTCTTTCCGTTGATCACCCATTCCGAGCCCCTCAATTGAGGGGCTTTTTTTTTGCCCAGGCGTCAGGAGATAAACATGGCTAACCCGCTCTATCAAAAACACATCATTTCCATAAACGACCTCAGCCGCGATGACCTCAATCTGGTCCTCGCGACGGCGGCGAAATTAAAAGCTAACCCACAGCCGGAGCTGTTAAAGCATAAGGTTATCGCCAGTTGCTTCTTTGAAGCGTCAACCCGCACCCGTTTATCCTTTGAAACCTCCATGCACCGCCTGGGCGCCAGCGTGGTGGGTTTTTCTGACAGCAGCAACACGTCGCTGGGCAAAAAAGGCGAAACCCTGGCCGATACCATTTCCGTCATCAGCACCTATGTCGACGCCATCGTCATGCGTCATCCGCAGGAAGGCGCCGCACGTCTGGCTACAGAGTTCTCCGGTAACGTTCCGGTACTGAACGCAGGCGACGGCTCCAACCAACATCCCACCCAAACGCTGCTGGACCTGTTTACCATTCAGGAAACGCAGGGTCGCCTGGACAATCTCCACATCGCCATGGTGGGTGACCTGAAATATGGCCGTACCGTCCACTCCCTGACCCAGGCGCTGGCGAAGTTCGAAGGTAACCGTTTCTACTTCATCGCCCCGGACGCACTGGCCATGCCGCAATACATTCTGGATATGTTGAACGAAAAAGGTATCGCCTGGAGCCTGCACGGCACCATCGAAGAAGTGATGGCGGAGGTCGATATCCTCTACATGACCCGCGTACAAAAAGAGCGTCTGGACCCGTCCGAATACGCCAACGTGAAAGCACAGTTTGTCCTGCGCGCCAGCGATTTGAACGGTGCCAGAGCGAACATGAAGGTGCTGCATCCGCTGCCGCGCATCGATGAAATCACCACCGACGTCGATAAGACGCCGCACGCCTGGTATTTCCAGCAGGCTGGCAACGGCATCTTCGCCCGCCAGGCGTTACTGGCACTGGTACTGAATAGCGAACTGGCACTGTAAGGGAGAAAAAGAAATGACACACGATAACAAACTGCAGGTTGAAGCCATCAAACGTGGCACCGTGATTGACCACATTCCCGCACAGGTTGGTTTTAAGCTGCTGACGCTGTTCAAACTGACGGAAACCGACCAACGTATCACCATCGGTCTGAACCTGCCGTCTGGCGAGATGGGCCGTAAGGATCTGATTAAAATCGAAAACACGTTCCTGACCGACGAGCAGGTAAACCAGCTCTCCCTGTACGCCCCGCAGGCAACGGTAAACCGCATTGACGATTACGACGTAGTGGGTAAATCACGTCCGAGCCTGCCTGAGCGTATCGATAACGTGCTGGTTTGCCCGAACAGCAACTGCATCAGTCATGCTGAGCCGGTTTCTTCCAGTTTTGCAGTGAAAAAACGTGCCGATGACATCGCACTCAAATGCAAATACTGTGAAAAAGAGTTTTCGCATTATGTGGTGCTGGCCAACTAATTGGGGTTGGTTATGAGATCCCGGCTCCCGTTACACATAAGCATTCGCAATGCATCGAGGCGGCAAGTCCGATTATCACTGGGAGCATAGTAAACTATGTGACCAGGGTAAGAGGACGTAGCCAACGAAGAGGCAGTGTGAAGGATGACGTGTATAATGGGCGGGAACATTCTACTACCGCTGTAAATTCAGGAGAAATCATGAGCAAGACTATCGCGACGGAAAATGCACCAGCAGCAATCGGCCCATACGTTCAGGGCGTTGACCTGGGTAGCATGGTAATCACTTCCGGTCAGATCCCGGTCGATCCGAAAACCGGTGCCGTAGCGGAAGACGTATCCGCTCAGGCACGTCAGTCGCTGGAAAACGTAAAAGCTATCGTTGAAGCAGCAGGCCTGAAAGTGGGCGACATCGTAAAAACGACCGTTTTCGTTAAAGACCTGAACGATTTCGCCACCGTAAACGCGACCTACGAAGCATTCTTCACCGAGCACAACGCGACCTTCCCGGCGCGTTCTTGCGTAGAAGTTGCCCGTCTGCCGAAAGACGTGAAAATCGAGATTGAAGCGATCGCCGTTCGTCGCTAAGTCTCCTTGTGCCGGATGGCGGCTTCGCCTTATCCGGCCTACGCAAGCGTAGTTTGTAGGCCCGGTAAGCGTGAGCGCCACCGGGCATTTATCACATCACGCCAAACAATTTCGGCAGGAAAAGCGAAATCGCCGGAATGTACGTCACCAACATCAACACCAGGAATAGCACAAGGTAGAACGGCAGCATCGCCTTTACCACCTGTTCTATTTTCTGCTTACTCACCGCACTGGCCACAAACAGCACTGACCCTACCGGCGGCGTAATCAGGCCGATCCCTAAGTTCACCAGCATGATCATGCCAAAATGGACCGGATCAATACCGAGCGCGTTGGTCACCGGCAGCAGAACCGGCGTCAAAATCAGGATCAGCGGCGCCATATCCATCAGCGTGCCGATCAGCAGCAGCATGATGTTAATGCACATCAGAATGACGTATTTGTTGTCCGAGATGCTGGTGAAGGCTTCGGTAATACGCATCGGCAACTGCATATAAGTCATGACAGCGCCGAACGCAGCGGCAAAGCCTATCAGGATCATGACGATCGTGACTGTTTTCACCGTGCGGAACATCAGCTTTGGCAGCTCGGACCATTTATAGTCACGATAGATAAACATGGTGACAAAGAAGGCCCACAGGCAGGCAATCGCCGCAGATTCCGTCGCGGTAAAGATACCTGACAAGATACCGCCCATGATGATCACAACCGTCATCAGGCCCCACAGCGTATCGACGAAAATCTTCAGCGCCTGGCGAAACGGTACGCGTTCCCCTTTTGGATAACCGCGCTTGTGCGCAAAAGCCACGCACATTACCATCAGACTGAAACTTAACAGCAGGCCCGGCAGGATCCCGGCGATGAACAGTGCGGCAATCGACACCGTTCCGCCTGTAGCCAGCGAGTAAATAACCGAGTTATGGCTGGGCGGCGTAAGAATCGCCTGCACCGAACCACTGGCCGTTACCGCCGCGGCAAAGTCGCGCGGATAACCTTTTTTATCCATTTCCGGGATCATTACCGAACCAATGGATGCGGTATCCGCTACAGACGATCCAGAAATAGCGCCAAAAAAGGTTGATGCCACAATGTTTACCAGCGACAGTCCGCCGCGAATAAAGCCAACAAAAATATAGGCAAAGTTCACCAGTCGCCGCGCAATTCCCCCTTCGGCCATGATCGCTCCGGCCAAAATAAAGAACGGGATCGCCAGCAGGGAGAACTTATTCACCCCGCTGGTCAGTTGGATCATCACCGCTTCCAGCGGAATATCTATGTACCAGGCGCCAATGATGGCGCTAATGCCAACCGCATACGCTACCGGTACCCCAATTGCCAGCATAATGCCGAGCGTAAAGACGAGAATAAATGCATCCATCTGCTTTCCTTTCTGAAATGGGGGCAGTAACTAGCTGGTCGATCCCAGCATGACAACGGGACGTTGGTACTGCGGACCACGGGAAATCTTTTCTGCGATAAACAGCAGCGTTATGGCAGAGCCAATCGGCAATGGAAGGTAGTTTTGCCCGGCGCTTAAAAGCGGGAATTCGGCCACGGGCTGTCCCCACAGCTCAAGACAGAGATTGGTTCCGTACCAGAGGATAAAAAGGCTTATCGCCACTAACATAACGTCAGCGATTACAGAGCAATAACGGCGGGAAGCATCACCCAGACGGTCAATCACCATACTTACCGCGATATGCGAGCCTGCACGATAGCTCACCGCCGCGCCAATAAAGGTGAATGTCACCATACACAGAATAGCGACGGGTTCAGGCCATGACAGGGCGTTATTCAGAACATAACGCGCGAATATACCAATGGGGATAATGGCGACCATGACTAATAATGCGATACCGGCAATCCACATTGACACCCGATAAAGAAAATCCATTACCGATGAATAGCATTCACCCATAATCATCACCTCGAATTAATCAAAAGATTCAGGCGGAGGGTTGATATCCTCCACCTGATGAATTACTTCACATCCTGAATTCGTTTGATCAAATCCTGGTGGTCTTTACCGTAATTATCCCGCACTGACTGCGTGGCTTTATAGAAATAGTCCGTATCAATATCGTGGAACTGAACGCCGTTGGCTTTCATGGTCTCCAGCGATTTTGCATTATAATCCCGCCAAAGTTTTCGTTGCTCTACCTGTGCTTCTTTGGCGAGTTTAATAATGAGGTCCTGGTCTTCTTTTTTTAACTTATCCCATTTGGCTTTCGAGAACAGAAAAAGCTCAGGAATAATAAAGTGTTTGCTCCAGGTATAGTTTTTCACGACCGGCAAATAGTTATGCGCAACAAACGTTGGCGGGTTATTTTCCGTGCCATCAATAACGCCGGTCTGCATGCCGCTAAATACTTCACTAACGCCCATGACAACGGAATTCGCGCCCATCGCTTTCAGGGTATCCAGCGCTATCGGACTCCCTTGAACACGGATTTTCATACCGTGTAAATCTTCCGGTTTCACCACTGGATTTTTGGTGATCAGGTTGCGCGTTCCGGCATCCATCCAGCCGAGGAACACCAGCCGCGATTTGGCGTTGGCCGTCAGGCGGTCGCCAATCTCCTGACCAATCATGCCGTCGAGAACCTTATGCAGATGGTCTTCATCACGGAAAATATATGGCAGGGTAAACACGTTAATTTCAGGGAGAATAGCGGCGACTGGCGTCATTGAGACACGAATAATATCGATAGCGCCTAATTGCGCCTGCTCAATCATCTGTTTTTCGTCGCCTAACACACCACCGGGAAAGGTTTTAATCTCCAGACGACCTTCGGTGGCGGCGCTAAGTTTTTCCCCCATATGTTTCACGGCAACAACGTTCGGGTAATCAGCCGGATGCACATCTGCGGCGCGAAAGGTTTGTGCCAGCGTTGCATGACTCGCCAGTAATACAGACGCGCCAATACACAGACTTAACAGGTTTTTTGTCAGTTTCATTTGTCCTTCTCCAGAAGTTCATAATATCCATTAACAGGAATAGCTTGCAGAGCAAATGACTGCCGGAATTAAAAACGGGCAGCGAGAAACTTTCTTAACGACGTTACCTGCGCAGACTAACTGGTGTAACAATTTATTTCGATGACTACGTTCACAAAAAATCGCAGACAGTTAAATTTTTTAGCACGCTGTTTCATTTTTGCAATGCAGATCGTTTTATTGATAAAAAAACAACGCAAGAAAGGCGATTTGATACTAACAACCCGCGTTAGTATTTCAATAAAAATAAAACACCAATATTTCGGGAGAATATCTTTCGAATGAAAAAGAGAAATGCAGGATGGTATTAACACCATCCTGCAGAAGAGAAGTTGAGGATTACTGCCAGCCGTAGCGGCGGCTATAAAAACCTTTCACAAGCTGGGTTAATGTCATGTAACCCGCCAGAATCGCAATCAGCCACGGGAAGTAGCTCAGCGGCAGCGCCTGCAATTGCAGATAGCTGGCCAGCGGCGAGAACGGTAATGCAATGCCCACCACCATTACCACCAGCGTCATCAGCATCAGCGGCCATGCGGCGCGGCTTTGGATGAACGGCACGCGACGGGTACGGATCATATGCACAATCAGCGTTTGCGACAGCAGGCCCACCACGAACCAGCCAGACTGGAACAATGTCTGATGTTCAGGCGTATTGGCATGGAAGACGAACCACATCAGGCAGAAAGTCAGAATGTCAAAGATCGAGCTGATCGGTCCAAAGAAGATCATAAAGCGGCCCAACTCGGCGGGATTCCAGCGCTGCGGCTTTTTGATCTGCTCTTCATCAACGTTATCAAACGGAATCGCCACCTGGGATACATCGTACAGCAGGTTCTGAATCAGTAAGTGCAACGGCAACATCGGCAGGAACGGTAAGAAGGCGCTCGCCACCAGCACGCTAAACACATTACCGAAGTTAGAACTGGCCGTCATTTTGATGTACTTCAGCATGTTAGAGAAGGTACGGCGTCCTTCGATTACCCCTTCTTCCAGCACCATCAGGCTCTTTTCCAGCAGGATGATATCAGCCGCTTCGCGGGCAATATCAACCGCGCCATCAACGGAGATACCAATGTCCGCCGCGCGCAGCGCCGGAGCGTCGTTAATGCCATCCCCCATAAAGCCGACCACATGACCTTCGCGCTTGAGCAGCGTGACAATACGCTCCTTGTGCATTGGTGTCAGGCGGGCAAACAGCGTGGTGCGCTGGGCAAGTTGGGCCAGCTCGTCGTCACTTAACCCCTCAATGCTGCTACCGATAACCACATCGCCCGCATCCAGCCCCACTTCATGACACACTTTCGCCGCCACCAGCTCGCTATCGCCCGTCAGAATTTTCACCGTAATACCGCTGGCTTTCAGCGCTTTAAGCGCCGGTGCGGTGGTCTCTTTCGGCGGATCGAGGAACGCGATATAGCCTTCGAGGATCAGATCGGATTCATCAATACGCTGGTAATCACCTTCACGCGCTGGCAGGTATTTCGTCGCCACCGCCACCACGCGCAGCCCCTGGCGGTTCAGCGTGTCCGTGACGCGTTTCACCCGACGCAGCATGTTGTCATCTAACGGAACAATCTCACCATTGTGGCGCACCTGGGTACACACGCTGAGGATCTCCTGTAGTGCCCCTTTACAGACCAACTGGTGCACATCGGTTTCTTCTGCCACCACCACCGACATGCGGCGACGTTCGAAATCAAACGGGATCTCATCGATTTTTTGCCAGCGGGTAGAGAGACGGCGTGCGGATTCTTCGTCCACGCCTTCCAGCACTGCCGTATCCAGCAGATTCTTCAGCCCGGTCTGGTAGTGGCTGTTCAGCCACGCAGAATGCAGGACGTGTTCGCTGGGCTTTCCAGATATATCAGTATGATTCTCCAGCACTATTTTATCTTGTGTCAGAGTGCCGGTTTTATCGGTGCACAGAATATCCATCGCGCCAAAGTTCTGGATAGCGTCGAGGTGTTTAACGATAACCTTTTGTTTTGACAGCTTCACCGCCCCACGCGCCAGCGTAGAGGTGACGATCATCGGCAGCATTTCTGGAGTCAGTCCCACCGCCACAGACAGCGCAAACAGCGCCGCTTCCCACCAGTCACCTTTGGTATAACCGTTGATGATCAGCACAATCGGCGCCATCACCAGCATAAAGCGGATCAGCAGCATGCTGACACGGCTGATCCCTTTCTGGAAGGCATTCTGCTCGCTTTCCTGCTCGCTGACGCGGCCCGCCAGTTGCCCGAACCAGGTATTGGCCCCGGTCGCAATCACGATGGCCTGCGCCGTGCCGCTCACCACATTGGTGCCCATAAAGCACAGGGTATCGCATTCCAGCGGGTTGCTTTGCTGCGGGTCGCGGCTGGTTGCAACTTTCTCTACCGGCAGCGATTCACCGGTCAGCGAAGCCTGAGCCACAAACAGGTCACGAGCCTGTACCACGCGCAGATCGGCCGGGATCATATCCCCTGCCGCCAGTTTGATAATATCGCCAGGAACCAACTGATCGATCGGCAGTTCAACCCAACCGTTCTCCCCTTTCTCGTTGATAACGCGCAGCACCGTGGCGGTGTTGCTGACCATCGCTTTCAACGCATCCGCCGCTTTGGTGGAACGCGCCTCCTGCACAAAATTCAGCAGCGTCGAGATGGCGACCATCAGCGCGATGACGCCAGCAGCGAACAGATCCTCGGTGGCATAGGAAATCGCACCAAGGATGGTCAGCAGAATATTAAACGGGTTGCGGTAGCAGACCCACAGATGCACCCACCAGGGCGACGGCTTCTGCGCCGGCAACTGGTTTTCGCCATGGATTTCGCGAGCGTTCTCGACTTCTGCGGCGTTCAACCCTTCTGGGTGCGCGCCGAACGTTTTCCACAGCGCGGCTTCGTCCATCAGCGCCATTTTCAGGCAATGTTCGCTCAGCGAGGGTGGGATCGGTGTGCTGGCAACGGTTTGCGCATTGGGTAGCGGATCGCGATGCACCAGACGATGCGGTAGATGGCGGTTTAACCGGGCAAATAGCTGGCGAGTAATATTTTTGAACATAGGCAGTCCCCCTGCACCAGTATAAACAGGCGCAGTAAATCCTTCAGGCGTGGCGAAGCCTTGCCTGATGGCAATCTCAAAATCGTAACAGGGACGTCAGAACGTCACTGTCTTACGCATCCGGTAAGACAGTGAAAGACAGGCTTACCGGAAAGGGTTGTTTCTCCGTCTCGGGAGAGGGGTGGGATCGGGATCCATATAGCCTCCGGTAAGTGAAAGATTTGCGCTGCGGATTATACGCAGAAAACCATAAGGTTTGTGGCAATTATGGCGGTATGATACAGCACGGAAACTAAACCAAATGTATACCAGACTTTGCCCATTGCACTGCGCTTGAGTAAAGTTATTCTCTATTTGGCATAACTTCACACGCAACATGGGAAAACAGGATGCAAAATCGGCTGACCATTAAAGACATCGCCCGCTTAAGCGGTGTGGGAAAATCAACCGTTTCCCGTGTGCTCAACAATGAAAGCGGCGTGAGTGAACGCACCCGCGAGCGCGTTGAAGCGGTGATGAATCAGCACGGTTTTTCCCCTTCCCGCTCCGCACGCGCCATGCGTGGGCAAAGCGACAAGGTAGTGGCGATTATCGTCACGCGTCTGGACTCGCTTTCGGAAAATCTCGCCGTGCAGACCATGCTGCCCGCCTTTTATGAACAGGGTTACGATCCGATCATGATGGAAAGCCAGTTCTCACCCGAACTGGTTGAAGAACATCTCGGCATGCTCCGACGCCGTAATATTGACGGCGTGGTGCTGTTTGGTTTTACCGGCATTACTGAATCCATGCTCACCACCTGGCAGGATTCGCTGGTGCTGCTGGCAAGAGATGCCAAAGGCTTTGCCTCGGTCTGCTATGACGATGAGGGTGCCATTCGCACCCTGATGCAGCGTTTATATGAACGCGAGCATCGCCATATTAGCTTTCTTGGCGTTCCTCATAGCGACGTGACCACCGGTAAGCGCCGCCATGAAGCTTATCTGGCATTCTGTAAGAAACACAAATTGCATCCGGTTGCCGCGCTGCCGGGTCTGGCCATGAAGCAGGGCTATGAGCAGGCCGCCAGTGTCATCACCCCGGAAACCACCGCATTAGTCTGCGCGACGGACACCCTCGCCCTTGGGGTCAGCAAATACCTGCAGGAGCAGCGAATTGAGAACCTGCAGTTGGCGAGCGTGGGCAGCACGCCGCTGATGAAATTCCTCCATCCGGAAATTATCACCGTCGACCCAGGATACGCCGAAGCCGGGCGACAAGCGGCCTCTCAGCTGATCGAGCAGATCAACGGCCGCAGCGAACCACGACAAATCGTTATTCCTTCCACCCTCTCCTGACCGCTTTCTGAGCGTTAATTTGTGATCTTTGCTGCGTTTCGGGAACGTTCCCATTTTTAAATATTCATCGACGATATACTCTGGCGCCAACAACGCGAGAGTTGCCGGATGGCGATCTAACGCGTCTTATCCGGCCTACGGGGAACACACGTCATCATGAGCAAAATAAAACAAGCAGACATCGACCGGCTGATTGAGCTGGTAGGCGGGCGCGACAATATCGCCACGGTAAGTCACTGCATTACTCGCCTGCGTTTTGTGCTGAATCAGCCTGCGAACGCCAGGCCGAAAGAGATCGAACAGTTGCCGATGGTCAAAGGCTGCTTCACCAACGCCGGGCAATTTCAGGTGGTGATTGGCACCGAGGTAGGTGATTACTACAAAGCGCTGCTGGCGACTACCGGACAAGCCAGCGCCGACAAAGAGCAGGCGAAAAAAGCGGCACGGCAGAATATGAAATGGCATGAACAGCTGATTTCTCATTTTGCGGAGATCTTCTTCCCGCTGCTGCCCGCGCTGATTAGCGGCGGCTTGATCTTAGGTTTCCGTAACGTGATCGGCGATCTGCCGATGAGCAATGGCCAGACGCTGGCGCAGATGCATCCTTCGCTGAAAACCCTTTACGACTTCCTGTGGCTGATTGGCGAGGCGATCTTCTTCTATTTGCCGGTCGGGATCTGCTGGTCGGCGGTGAAGAAAATGGGCGGTACGCCGATCCTCGGTATTGTGCTGGGCGTAACCCTGGTTTCACCGCAGTTAATGAACGCTTATTTGCTCGGTCAGCAGGTACCGGAAGTGTGGAACTTCGGCCTGTTCAGCATTGAGAAAGTGGGCTACCAGGCGCAGGTCATTCCGGCATTGCTGGCTGGTCTGGCGCTCGGGTTTATTGAAACACGCATGAAGCGCATCGTGCCGGATTATCTGTATCTGGTGATCGTCCCGGTGTGCTCGCTGATCATTGCGGTGTTCCTCGCGCACGCCTTCATCGGTCCGTTTGGTCGCATGATCGGCGACGGTGTCGCGTTTGCGGTCCGCCATCTGCTGACCGGCAGTTTTGCTCCGATTGGCGCGGCCCTGTTCGGCTTCCTGTACGCCCCGCTGGTGATCACCGGTGTGCATCAGACCACGCTGGCTATCGACATGCAGATGATTCAGAGCATGGGCGGCACGCCGGTATGGCCACTGATCGCACTGTCGAATATCGCTCAGGCTTCTGCGGTGGTCGGGATCATTATCTCCAGTCGCAAGCACAACGAACGTGAAATCTCCGTTCCTGCCGCGATCTCTGCTTATCTTGGAGTAACTGAACCAGCAATGTACGGGATCAACCTGAAATACCGCTTCCCGATGCTGTGCGCGATGATCGGCTCCGGTCTCGCCGGACTGCTGTGCGGCCTGAACGGTGTGCTGGCAAACGGGATTGGCGTCGGCGGTTTGCCGGGCATCCTCTCCATCCAGCCGACTTATTGGCAGGTATTTGGCATGGCGATGGTCATTGCGATTGTTATCCCAATGATACTGACCTCATTTGTTTACCAGCGTAAATACCGTCTGGGCACATTACAAATTATCTAACTTTTCTTCGGGGCGCAGTTGCGCCCCAGCGTATTTCCAGGAAACAACCATGAATATTCCCCACTGGTGGCAAAACGGCGTTATCTATCAGGTTTACCCCAAGAGTTTTCAGGACACTACCGGCAGCGGCACCGGCGATTTACGCGGCGTGACGCAGCGCCTCGACTATCTGCAAAAACTGGGAGTCGATGCCATCTGGCTGACGCCATTCTATATTTCGCCGCAGGTTGATAACGGTTACGACGTCGCAGATTACCTGTCTGTCGATCCGGCCTACGGTACGCTGGAAGATTTTGACGAACTGGTGACGCAGGCGAAAGCGCGCGGCATCCGTATTATTCTCGATATGGTGTTTAACCACACCTCAACCCAGCACGCCTGGTTTCGTGAAGCGCTGGATAAAGACAGCCCGTATCGTCAGTTTTATCTCTGGCGCGACGGCACGCCAGACAGCCCGCCGAATAACTGGCGTTCCAAATTTGGCGGTAACGCCTGGGGCTGGCACGCCGAAAGCGAGCAGTACTATCTGCACCTCTTTGCTCCGGAGCAGGCCGATCTGAACTGGGAAAATCCGGCGGTACGCGCCGAGCTAAAAAAAGTCTGTGAGTTCTGGGCCGATCGCGGCGTGGACGGATTGCGCCTCGACGTGGTGAATCTTATCTCTAAAGATCAGGACTTCCCGCACGATCCCGACGGCGATGGGCGGCGTTTTTATACCGACGGCCCGCGCGCGCATGCGTTTTTACGCGAGATGAACCGCGACGTCTTCACGCCACGCGGCCTGATGACGGTGGGCGAGATGTCTTCCACCACACTGGAAAATTGCCAGCAGTACGCCGCGCTCGATGGCAGCGAACTGTCGATGACCTTTAACTTTCACCACCTGAAAGTGGATTACCCCAACGGTGAGAAGTGGACGTTAGCCAAACCCGATTATGTCGCGCTGAAAACCCTGTTCCGTCACTGGCAGCAAGGCATGCACAATCAGGCCTGGAACGCGCTGTTCTGGTGTAACCACGATCAGCCGCGCATCGTGTCGCGTTTTGGCGATGAAGGTAAATACCGCATTCCGTCGGCCAAAATGCTGGCGATGGTGCTGCATGGCATGCAGGGCACGCCCTATATCTACCAGGGTGAAGAGATCGGCATGACCAACCCGCACTTCAGCCAGATTACCGATTATCGCGATGTGGAAAGCCATAACATGTTTGCCGAACTGAACGGTCAGGGGCGGGATGCCGACGAACTGCTGGCGATCCTCGCCAGTAAATCCCGCGATAACAGCCGCACGCCGATGCAGTGGGATGCCAGCCAACACGCGGGCTTTACCGAGGGCGAGCCATGGATCAATCTGTGTGACAACGCGGCGGAGATCAACGTGGTTGCAGCACTGAACGATACCGACTCGGTGTTCTACACCTATCAGAAACTGATCGCATTGCGCAAAGCGGAGCCAGTTATTACCTGGGGCAACTATCAGGATCTGTTACCGGACAGCCCACATCTGTGGTGTTACCAACGCGAGTGGCAAGGGCAGCGGCTGCTGGTCATTGCTAATCTGAGCGATGCCTTCCAGAACTGGCAGCCAGCCTTGGCCGATGGAAACTGGCAGGTGCTGATGCACAACTATGCCGAGGTCGCCAGCCAACCTGGGGACATGACACTACGTCCTTTTGAGGCCGTCTGGTGGGTACAAAAATAGCTTGCAATTATGTTCAAGCCCGGTACGCATAGCGCTGCCGGGCGTTGCTACATGCGCTTAGCTTACCCTACTGTTTTTGTTGAATAATTAATCAGAATTTTCTGCCCATAATTTACAATCGCTGTACTGCCCGTCATCTGTACGCTCCGATTTTTACTTTGCGCTACATCAAATAAACCGTAAACATCCTTGATGCAAATCACTACATATAGAACTTAAAATGCACGCCGACCCAATATGTTGTATTAATCGACTACAATTGCTACAACTACAGTGCACCGCTTTACGGTGAAATTGTGGATAAAGTGGGTCAGGATTGCGGGAAGTCATTGGCAATAGAGATGAATAAAGCCATGGCCGCTTCCCCAACCTCTGTGGATAACCTGTTCTTATAAATATGGAGTGATCATGACACCGCATGTGATGAAACGAGATGGCTGTAAAGTGCCGTTTAAATCAGAGCGCATCAAAGAAGCCATTCTGCGTGCAGCTAAAGCAGCGGGAGTCGATGACGCAGATTACTGTGCCACCGTCGCAGAAGTCGTTAGTAGCCAGATGAATGAGCGCAGCCAGGTCGATATCAACGAGATCCAGACAGCGGTAGAAAACCAGCTGATGTCTGGTCCGTACAAACAACTCGCCCGTGCGTACATCGAATATCGCCACGACCGTGATATACAGCGTGAAAAGCGTGGCCGTCTGAACCAGGAAATTCGTGGTCTGGTTGAGCAAACCAACTCTGCTCTGCTGAACGAAAACGCCAACAAAGACAGCAAAGTGATCCCGACCCAGCGTGACCTGCTGGCCGGTATCGTCGCCAAACACTATGCGCGTCAGCACCTGCTGCCGCGTGATGTCGTCCAGGCGCACGAGCGTGGTGATATTCACTATCACGATCTCGACTACTCTCCGTTCTTCCCAATGTTTAACTGCATGCTGATCGACCTGAAAGGCATGCTGACGCAGGGCTTTAAGATGGGTAACGCGGAGATTGAGCCGCCAAAATCCATCTCCACCGCTACGGCCGTCACCGCGCAAATTATCGCGCAGGTTGCCAGCCATATTTATGGCGGTACCACCATTAACCGTATTGACGAAGTTCTCGCACCATTCGTGACCGAGAGCTTTAACAAGCATCGCAAAACCGCTGAAGAGTGGCAGATCCCGGATGCCGACGGTTATGCGCATTCCCGTACCGAGAAAGAGTGCTACGACGCATTCCAGTCCCTCGAGTATGAAGTGAATACCCTGCATACCGCTAACGGCCAGACGCCGTTCGTCACCTTCGGTTTTGGCCTGGGAACCAGTTGGGAATCACGTTTGATCCAGCAGTCCATTCTGCGTAACCGCATTGCGGGCCTCGGTAAAAATCGTAAAACCGCTGTGTTCCCGAAACTGGTGTTTGCGATTCGTGACGGTCTGAACCACAAATTTGGCGATCCTAACTACGACATCAAACAGCTGGCGCTGGAATGTGCAAGCAAGCGCATGTATCCGGACATCCTGAACTACGATCAGGTAGTGAAAGTGACCGGTTCGTTCAAAACGCCGATGGGCTGTCGCAGCTTCCTCGGCGTGTGGGAAAACGAGAACGGCGAACAGATTCACGACGGGCGTAACAACCTCGGCGTTATCAGCCTCAACCTGCCGCGTATCGCGCTGGAAGCCCACGGCGATGAAGCCACCTTCTGGAAACTGCTCGACGATCGACTGGTGCTGGCACGTAAAGCGCTGATGACACGCATTGCGCGTCTGGAAGGCGTGAAAGCTCGCGTGGCGCCAATCCTGTATATGGAAGGTGCCTGCGGCGTGCGTCTGAAAGCGGACGATGACGTGTCAGAAATCTTTAAAAATGGCCGCGCGTCTATCTCGCTGGGTTACATCGGCATTCACGAAACCATTAACGCACTGTTTGGTGACAAACATCTGTACGACAGCGAGCAGCTTCGCGCCAAAGCTATCGCCATTGTCGAACGCCTGCGTCAGGCAGTCGATCAGTGGAAAGACGAGACCGGCTACGGCTTCAGCCTGTACAGCACACCAAGTGAAAACCTGTGCGATCGTTTCTGCCGTCTGGATACCGCCGAGTTTGGCGTGGTGCCGGGTGTTACCGACAAAGGTTACTATACCAACAGCTTCCACCTCGATGTGGAGAAAAAGGTTAACCCGTACGACAAGATCGATTTCGAAGCGCCATACCCGCCGCTGGCGAGTGGAGGCTTCATTTGCTACGGCGAATACCCGAATATTCAACACAACCTGAAAGCACTGGAAGACGTCTGGGATTACAGCTATCAGCACGTGCCGTATTACGGGACCAACACGCCAATTGATGAATGCTACGAGTGCGGCTTTACCGGTGAGTTCGAGTGCACCAGCAAAGGCTTTACCTGCCCGAAATGTGGTAACCACGACGCCGCGCGCGTGTCGGTCACCCGCCGCGTCTGCGGTTATTTAGGCAGCCCGGACGCCCGTCCGTTTAACGCCGGTAAGCAGGAAGAAGTGAAGCGCCGCGTTAAGCATTTGGGTAATGGGCAGATAGGTTAATTTCGACAGTATTATTGCCCGGCAATGCGATGCTTTTCGGGCCATTTTTTCCGCAACGCAATTCACGTCATAGCAAGGCAGCAAATGAGTGGGTCCCGGGGAGCTTACATAAGTAAGTGACTCGGGCGCACGAATGCAGCTAACGCAGCTATGGCGCGAATTGATAAGCGGATGAGAAGCGAAAATGAACTTTCACCAATACTATCCCGTCGACATCGTTAACGGCCCCGGCACCCGCTGCACGCTGTTTGTGTCCGGGTGCGTGCATGAATGTCCCGGTTGCTATAACAAAAGCACCTGGCGGCTCAATTCCGGCGAGCCATTTACCAAAGAGATGGAAGACAAGATCATTGCCGATCTGAACGATACGCGAATCAAGCGTCAGGGGATCTCGCTCTCCGGTGGCGATCCGCTACATCCGCAAAACGTGCCGGAAATCCTGCAACTAGTGCAGCGCGTTCGCGCTGAGTGCCCCGGCAAAGATATCTGGGTGTGGACCGGCTACAAGCTCGATGAACTCAACGCCGCGCAAATGCAGGTGGTCGATCTCATCAACGTACTGGTCGATGGCAAATACGTGCAGGATCTTAAAGACCCGGCGCTAATCTGGCGCGGCAGCAGCAACCAGGTTGTGCATCATTTGCGTTGATCTCCAGGCGGTTAATATTCTGTTTTCTGCCTCTCAAAAACGACTGACACACTCCATGGCGACCGTTTTGAACTCGGTGAAATTCCGGCATGCGCAGAGCCGCGTCATAGCGCGTTCACGCAGGAAGGTGACGAAAATATCGTAGATCGCCATCGCTTCTTCGTACTCGCTTTTACTGATGGCGAGCAAGAAGATCACGTGCGCGGTTTCATCGCCCCAGGCAATGCCCTGCGGGGCGAGGATAGTGTAAACCACCGTTTTCTTGGCCAGCAGACCGAGGGCGTGCGGCAAGGCAATGCTGTCACCCAGCATGGTGCTGACGATGGCCTCACGCTCAACCACTGAATCAAGGAACTCCGCGTCGACAAAACCTTCATCCTGCAACTGACGGCATAAGGTTTTGAACAACGTTTGTTGATCCATTGGCTCGTCAATTACACGAAAATGGGCGGCATCGAAGAATTTGTTCAACATCCACGGGCGGGTTCTATCCACCAGCACCAGTTTGCCAATTTGTTCCAGTTGATAATCGGTCGGAAACGGCGCAATCATCGCTACGGGCTTATCTTTTTCACCGATCCGCGCGGTAGAGATAACAAAATCTTCGCTAATGCTTTCCCGCTGTTCGTAGTCACGCAGCGTCACGGTATCGACGATCTCTATCTGCGGATACTTACGCGCCAGCACCGCTTCAATCATCCGCGCCATCGCATTTCCGGCATCGCATACCAGCAGAACCTTCGGCTGTCTCTGGTAACCGATGTTGTAACTACGCTCCAGCCCGACGCCAATATGCAGCACGAGGAAGCCGATCTCATTTTCACTGATGGTGTACGGCGTATATTTTCCCCATCCCGAGACGGCGGCCAGCGTCATGTCCCACGCCATGGGGTAGTGCTGTTTAATATTTTCCAGCAGCGGATTGGGGATCATTATCTGGTAACGCACCCGGGTGATCATCGTCTTAATATGCGTCAGCAGGTCAGCATGTAACTGTTTGTCATTCAACAGGTTGTAGTTGTACTGGGTGTTGATAAAACGCAGGATGTAATTGACCAACGCTTCGTCATCATCCGCATTGATAGCACTGGGCGCGATCTCTTGTACCTGGCGAGCAGCAATATGCACCTGTAGCCAGTTTTCTTCAGAAACGGAAAGCGGTTTGTCTGCCAGGCGGTGCAATACCGCCGCGATTTCCCGCGTGGCCAGGCACACCGATTGATCGGCCTCTTCTGCGGCAAAATCCGGGAGTGGATACCCTTCGCTAATCCGCCGTACCGCCACCGCGCAGTACAAGCGTAAAAACAGCTCGCCCTCATCGGTCAGACGAATATGAAAACGAGCGAAAATATCCTGCAAAACGGGCTGTAGCTGCTCAGGGATCCCGGCATTAAGCGCCTCCTGCATCACTAATGGGTGCTGCGGATCCTGCTGTGCCAGCGTCCACAGCAGATCGGTCAAACAGGCGCGAATCGCCATTTCGCTGCCGAACAGTTTCATGCCGTGACGGGGACGCGTTTCCAGCGTCAGATGATAACGTTGCAGATGCTCGCGCACCTCAGCCATATCGTTTTGCAGCGTCGCGCGGCTGATAAACCATTCATCAGCCAAATCTTCCAGCTTTAGCGAGAAAGCCGACGTCAGAAAACGCACCACCAGCCAGTGTATCCGTTCCTGGCTGGTTCGAGGGATGCGTAGCAACGCGTTGGGCTGCTGCGTTTGCAGGGTGTTATAACTAGCCGGATCGTCAATTTTGAGCTGATAACCGTTACCCCGGCTGAGGACAAACTGTGCGCCGTACTGGGTGAGCAGCGCGTTTAGCGCAGTGATATCCGCCCGTACGGTGCGTGTGGAAACCGACAACCGCTGCGCCAGCTCGTCCTGTGGAAGCGCTTCGTTTTGCAACATGTCAAACAGCTGTGCTAAACGTTGGTTGGGGAATCGCACGTCAGTTTCCTCATCAGTCAGTTAGCCTACGCAGGCCCGGGTCATCGCCATCAGCTGGCGTACGTCATCCGGACGAGTGTTACCACTCACCTTATCAATAATCGAACTATAGATGTGAGGAATGATTTTACTCACTCCGGCATCGAGGGCAATCTGCAGGATTTCAGTGAAATTATCCAGGTCGATACCGCCGGTTGGCTCCAGCCAGAAGTCATGACGGGCGCATGCCTGCGCTACGGCAATGTACTCTTCACGGCATTTCAGGCCGCCCATCGGGAAGTATTTAATCGAGCTACCGCCCATATCTTTGAGCAACGCAATCGCGGTTTCTACCGGCACAATACCTTCCGGCGTCTGGCTGCTCAGCGGACCGGTGGAGATTTTCACCCTGCCCGGCATGCCGGTTGGCGAGACCAGACCGTTGACTACTGTATCCTGCTGGCCCAGCAGCGCGCGACTGGTGGCCACGCCGGTAAAGACCTGATTAACATGCTGCGGCTGTACCTGACGGGAAATTTCACTGACCATCGCCGACTGGTTTGGGTCGCCTGCCCCCAATCCCACGGAGAGCGCATTGTCGATAAGCGCTGCGTATTCACGCATATCCGCTACTGCGCTTGCGACATCCGGGTAATTTTTTGACAACACACCAACCAGCACGTGTCCTTCCGCCGCCGCGTAAATATCCCGCGCATTTTCTTTGGAGCCTGCCAGCACGTTCAGGCAGACGCGGTCGCGATAAAAGTTAGGGGTCAGTTTCATACTTCTTTCTCCTGCGAAATCACTTCACCAATTCGACGGGCCACAATCTCCAGCTGCGCACGATCGACGCTGCGCACATCGGCTTCGATAATGCCTTCGTTAGCTTTGTAACCACGGAAGTAAATCGCGTACTCGCCTTGTTTCAGGGCTTCAACCAGTTCGCCCGTAGCGATCCCGGTTACCGCTTCATCAAACTTAATTTCCGTGCGTGCGATGTCGCGCCCTGCGCTATCCCACACCACGCGGGCGCTCACGCCGTTAAGCTGGTTCAACGCATTAATGAACGGCGTCATTTTCTCGACCATCTCCGCGCCACTCTCTTTCTGCGCGTTCAGATACAGTTCGATGGCGCAGGTTAGGCCAAGAATTCCCTCTTTCCCCACCTTCATCGCCCGGCCAATTCCCGCCGTCTGGCGTTTCACCCACTCAACGTACTGGGTTTTACCTATCACCAGACCGCTGGTTGGTCCTTCAATCGCCTTCGCGCCGCTATAAATAACCAGATCTGCGCCAACCCGGTAGTAGCATTGCAAATCTTCTTCCGCCGCCGCGTCCACGATCAGCGGCAGGTTATGCGTACGCGCCACCACCGCAGCCTGCTCCACGCTGAGCATACTTTTCTGGACGCAGTGGTGAGATTTGATATACAGAATGGCCGCCGTACGCGGTGTAATGGCCGCAGCCAGCTGCGCCGCGGAACATTCGTTGGCATAACCGGCTTCCACTAACTTACCGCCGCCAAGCGCCACCATGGTACCCACCGGAGCGCCAAAGTTGACGTTGTGGCCTCTGGGCAGCACGATTTCGTTGTTCTCGATGGGCGTGACGTGCAGGTTCTCCAGCAGCCAGTCGCTGTCTTTAACCAATACGCCAGCCACCGACAGGGCGATCCCCGCCGAGGCGCAAGAGACAACGGTTGCCCCTTCCACTTCCAGCAATTTCGCGATGTAGTCGCCGGTTTTATTGACCAGATCTTTCATCTCGAAATAGTGGTTCATCCCCGCCATCGCCGCTTCAACCACTTCTGGTCGCGGCGTGGAAACGCCAAGCGCCGTCATGCGGCCGGAGGTATTAATCACCTGTTTTAAATCGTATTTCTCAAAAATCGAAGGCATGTTCCGCGCTCCCTTGTTCGGTCATATAGCCCTTGCCCGCACGTATTGCGGCAAGCGGCACCAGCAGTTGTTCAGCCTGCAGGCTGTCGTTTTCTGCATCTACCAGCACGGTTGGCTGGCGCTTAAGCGTAAAGAGGGTTAAATCAGCATCCAGACCGACCTGCAGTCTCCCCTTCTGTTTCAGGCGCAGGCCGTCGGCAGCATTGGCGGTAACGCACTCAATGACCTGCGGAAGCGACATCCCAATGGCGAGAAATTTCGACATCACATTCGCCAGAGAATGCACCGGGCCGCTGATACGGTTGCGACAGTAAATATCGGAACTGATGGTGTGTGGCAAAATCCCCAGTTCAATAGCGCGTTTTGCCACCGCAAAGCTCAGGCTGGCGGTGCCATGCCCAACGTCGAGACGCACGCCGCGTGAAATCGCCCGCGTCACTGACGCCCGCAGCTCGCCTTGCGGCGTCAGAATGCGGTTCGGCTTACCGTTGTAGCAGTGGGTAATGATGTCACCCGCGCTCAGGCGCTCGGCGATCTCATCCAGGTCCGGCGGGTTGTTGCCGATGTGCACCATCAGCGGCAGGTCGCCGTTCTCTTTTTGCATCGCTTTGGCGCGATCCAGCGGCGTGATGCCATTTTCACCGACTACGCTGCTGCTCATACGTGCCTTCAGACCGACGATAAAATCAGGGTGGCGTTTCACCGCCTCTCGCACCGCATCAGCGTCAATATTGGCCATGTTGGCCAGCTCGTTCTGGGCGATAAGCCCAACGCGGGAGATATTCAGCAACGCATACACCTCGGTGGCAGCTTCCCGGGTCAGGGTGTAAAAATCGTCGATGTCATCCGCCCCGGTACTGCCCGCATCCACCACGGTAGTGACGCCGGTCGCAATACCGACGCTATCCGGCTGGTCGTGGTAAATCGGGGATTTCGGGTAGCAATGAACGTGGGAGTCAATCCAGCCTGCGCTGACGTAGCACTCGCCGCCCAGCTCAATGGTTTTCAGCGCCGGGCCATCAACGTCGCCCAACGCCGCGATCTTGCCGTCTTTGAGCGCAATATCGCTCACTGTATCGTCAACGAGGCGCGCACGGCGCAGGAGTAAATCAAACATCGCTCTCTCCTATGCCGGATGGCAGCGTAACCGCCTTATCCGGCCTGCAAATCAACAGTTAGCTAATGGCAATCGGGAAGATGGACCCGAGGATCATTGCCCCAAGGATCGCCCCGCCGGTAATCGGTTTTTGCCACAGATAAAACAGCAGCGCACCCGCCAGAGAACCGATTCCGATAGGAATAGAAGCCGTCATCGCGCTGAGGATAATCAACGGTCCGAGGAAGCGGCCGGAGGCGTTACCGGCCCCCATCATGACGTCCGCACCGTAGGTTGAGTCGCTCTGGTTGATGGTGAACTTACGCGCCAGAATGATGATGTAGCCAATCGCCAGACCAATCACCAGACCGGTGACCAGCGAGGCGGCAAAGTTGGCGACCGGGAAGATAATGCCCGCGCCCAGCAGCAGCGCCGGAACACCTAACCCAACCCCGGTCTGAATCGCCCCGCCGATATCCAGAATACCCACCAGCGAACCTTCAATGATGCGGGCAAACAGGAAACTTGCACCAAATGCCGCCACCGCCCCATAGGAGCCGGTATCCATTCCCGCCTTCAGCATCGCCACAAAAGCCACTTCGTTAAATGCGCCAATACCGTACAGGTAGTACATGTGCGTTCCGGCAAATACGCCGGATGAGAGCAGGCCCACGAAGATCGGGAACGACCAGTCAGCGAACCAAAAACCTTTATTCTGTTCCATGATGACCTCCGTTATTTGCCGCTGAGCGAGTTGTGGATAAGTTCGAGCCAGTTAGGCACGGTCAGATGGAAGGATTCGATCATCTTCATATCGAAACCGCGGAAGAAGCCGCTCAGAACAAACAGCGCGACGATAGCTACCATCATCACTTTCGTGACGTGGTTCCAGCCGCTTTCTTCAACACCTTTGCCGATCAGAATGCCGAGCACCAGCCCCGGAACGGCGTTGCCCATGATCAGCTGCGCCGCGCCACCAAAAACGGTGGCCCAGAAGCCGGATTTCTTACCGGCGTCGATCGCCGCCAGCCAGAAGATCACCGGCATCACGGTGTTAACCAGCAGGTTAGCCGCGGGCACCAGCACCTTGACGGCGGTAACCTGCAGCGCTTCCGGTACGGATGACGCAGTGAGGTTCAGGAAGGTCACCACGATCATCCCGATAACGCCGCAGGCAATTGCCATGCGCTTAGGATCGTGCAGCGTTTCACCGACGTTGCGATTTTTAATCATCAGCGCGGCGGCGCCCCAGTTGGGGATGATGCGATGGTCGACGTCCTGAGTGAACGCCCCCGCCGCAACGGAGGAAGCCCAGGCGTTAAAGAAGAAGCCCAGGCCGAACGAGAAGTGAGAAGCCGGATCCCCTTCGCAGGAATTCAGTTCTCCAAGAGTACGAAACGCGCCCATCCCTTGAGTGGTAGGCGCATGAAACATGCGTGCAGCCCCAGCGCCGACACCAACGCCAACCAACGCGCCGATGATGAGCGATTTTATTAATATTATCAGGAACATAATTATGCCTTTTAATAGAAAATCAGCGTTGCGTAACGAAATCCACCTTGTCGAGATTGATGGCAGTCACGTTGACGGTCACGTCCAGCTCCACGCTGAAAGTGCGTCTTTCCCGGCGCAAAAAGAGGAATAAAAACGCCTCTTTACGCACCGATTCACGCGCTTGAACAATCTGCACATCCTGTGGCTCAATACGCAGTAAGATATGCGGCGACGCTTTCATCACCGCAGCCTGAACGTGGTTCAGGGCATCGGCAAAGGCGCGAGCTTTGGTCTCGCCCTTACCCGTGACTCTCACCGTGGTGGTGAATTGCTCTTTCATGCTTAAGCGCCGTGTTTCTTTTGCCAGGCCTGCACCAGGCGCTCGCCGAGCTCTTCTTTGTCCATAAAGCCGAATCCCAGTACGTTGCACCCTTCGTTGATGGCGGTTACCCCTTCATCGACCGAACGCATGCCGTATTTCGCCTTGTAGCCGTATTTGGTCTGCGCAGTAATCGCACCCGCACCACCGCTGCCGCAAAACGAGATACCAAAGGTGGCGTTTTCCGCCTTCATCACGTCACCCAGCTTCATATCTGCTGCAACGCCCGGCACCACAACGGCACGGCCACCCGCTTTCTCTACGCCTGCCGCCACTTTCTGGCCTTTACCCAGACGATCGCCAATCACTACGGTAATCTGTTCCATCTTTTTCTCCTTAAAGGTTGTCTTTCGCGACTTCAAAGTGCACCGACAGCAGCCAGGCCTCTTCCTCAGGAAGATTGCCAAACTCGGCGACCACGTCGCGGGCAAGCGCCATTGACTCGGCAGATATTTCATCAAACAAGCTGGCATCGACTTCTGGTAAGGGTTCACCCGTTACCGAGCGGTGCGCCATGGCGCGAACATGCGACGTCAGCATTTGTTCCTGTACGGCGTTGGGAATAATGTTGCGTTCACGCAGCAAGGCATACACCTGCGCCAGCATGCGGTCGGCCAGTTCCACCGATTCCCCCATGTCATTCATTACAGCTCCGTTATTCACTCGTCTTACCCCGTTAATGTCTCTGAGGGTAAATTAGCGACGGAGGTTATAAGTTTGTAGCGAGTTGTTTTCCACTTCGAAGTGGAAAGGTGTGCAGCGATAGTGATCTGTGCCGCAAAAAGGGCTGGAACCACGATTTATCACCGGAAGAATGTGATTGAGATCGCAAGAGTGGGCAGCAAAATGGAAGGAAGTGCGAACAATGAATGGACGATAAAAATGAAAAAATGTGATGGGGATAGCGTTTACTTATGGGCGTGTAGTAGCGGGGATTTTATCCGGCCTACGGGTATGCAGGCCGGGTAGCGCAGATTAGCGGAACTTCTTGTGATTTTCGTTGCGCGTGGTTTTCAGCTCTTCCGCAACGGCTTTCGCCTCTTTAACTTTACCTTCGTTCGCCAGCTTCAGCGCGCCGTCAATCTGGCCGATCAGCGTGTCAAAGCCGTGGCGGAAATCTTTCATCTCCGGGCTGTCCGGGGATTTGTTTTCCAGCTTCGGCGGCGTACCTTTTTGCGCGTCCAGCGCGGCTGCACGCATTTTGGTTAACGCGTCTTTCAGTTCAGTCGCATTATCCGTTTTTTCGACAATTTTCAGGTTGTCGTTGAGGATCCCCATATCATCTTCGAGATCGGCTGCAAACGCAGAAGAACCAAGAACCAGCGTTGAAGCCGCGACGATCGCTAACAGGTGTTTACGCATTGCTCACTTCCTTTTTTATTATTAAAAATTAACGCCTTAACGAGTATTACTGCCCGGCGATTTTCATCTCCGGTAACAATACCGAACCACATTGGATATTACTGCGCGTTTCAATATCGTTCCCCACGGTCACAATATTGCGCCACATCTCTTTTAAGTTACCGGCGATGGTAATTTCACTCACCGGATACTGAATTTCACCATTTTCGACCCAGAAGCCCGCCGCGCCGCGCGAGTAATCGCCGGTAATGCCGCTTACGCCCTGTCCCATCAGCTCAGTAACCACAAGACCTGTGCCCATCTCTTTGAGCAACTGCTCGAAGCTTAGACCTTGTCCCGGAATTCGCCAGTTGTGGATCCCGCCTGCATGACCAGTGCTCTTCAGCCCCAGCTTACGTGCGGAATAGTTGGTCAGCAGCCACTGAGTCAGCACGCCTTCTTTAATAATGTCGCGGCGTTCGGTCCGTACGCCTTCGCTGTCGAACGGTGAAGACGCCAACCCTTTCAGCAGGTGCGGATGTTCTTCAATAGTCAGCCATTCCGGCAGAATTTGTTTGCCCAGCGAATCCAGCAGGAAGGTGGATTTGCGGTACACCGAACCGCCGGCGATCGCGCCGACCAGGTGTCCGAACAGTCCGGTCGCCACTTCGTTGGCGAAAATCACCGGCGCTTTCATGGTGGACAGCTTACGCGGAGACAGGCGTGATAAGGTACGGCGAGCACAGTCAGCCCCCACCCACTCCGGCGTTTGCAGATCGCCCATCGCCCGGCCAATGGTGTAGGCGTAATCACGCTCCATATCACCATTTTCTTCCGCGATCACGCAGCTGGAAAGGGAATGACGCGTGGAGCAGTAGCCCTGCAGCATGCCGTGGCTGTTACCAAACACTTTGATGCCATAGTGGCTGTTAAAGCTGCCGCCTTCGGTATTGGTGATACGCTTATCAGCCTGCAGCGCCGCCTGTTCAGCACGAGCGGCCAGTTCGATGGCTTCATCAGGGGAAACTTCCGCCGGGTGGAACAGGTCCAGATCGGGCGCATCAAAGGCCAGCAGTTCTTTATCTGCCACGCCTGCGCACGGATCCGGCGAAGTGTAACGTGCAATGTCCAGCGCAGCCTGCACGGTGCGTGCAATCGCCTGCGGGCTTAAATCGGTGGACGATGCGCTGCCCTTACGGTTCTGGTGATAAACCGTAATCCCCAGTGCACCATCGCTATTGAATTCGACGTTCTCCACTTCACCATAACGGGTGCTGACGCTAATACCCGTGGTCTTGCTCACAGCGACTTCCGCGCCATCCGACTTACCTGACGCTAATTCCAGTGCCGTCGAGACTGCTTCTTCCAGAATCTTACGCTGCGCTTCAACTTGTGAGATTACTTTCATCGCAAATGCCATAATGTAGAGAGAGTTTCTCTGAAGTCTAACAGAGAACCGTTTTTCAGTGCGCATCTTAACTGGTAACATTAGCCTCTTTTTTTAAGGAGCCTGAAATGACAAAGCAGCCCGAAGACTGGCTCGACGACGTTCCCGGTGATGACATCGAAGACGAAGACGATGAAATTATCTGGGTCAGTAAAAGTGAAATTAAACGCGATGCCGAGGAGTTAAAACGCCTGGGTGCGGAACTGGTTGATCTGGGGAAAAACGCGCTGGATAAGATCCCGCTTGATGCGGATTTACGTGCCGCCATTGAGCTGGCCCAGCGTATTAAGATGGAAGGACGCCGCCGCCAGCTGCAGTTGATTGGCAAAATGTTGCGCCAGCGCGATGTTGATCCTATTCGTCAGGCGCTGGACAAGCTGAAAAATCGTCACAACCAGCAGGTCGTTGTCTTCCATAAGCTGGAGCAACTGCGTGACCGTATGGTTGACGGTAGCGATGAAGCCATCGAAGAAGTGATGAATCTGTGGCCTGACGCCGACCGCCAGCAACTGCGTTCGCTGGTGCGTAACGCCAGGAAAGAAAAAGCGGGCAACAAGCCGCCAAAATCTTCCCGCCAGATCTTCCAGTATCTGCGTGAACTGGCGGAAAACGAGGCGTAATTCCGCAAAGGATGCCCCATCCCTTGGGGCACCACCTTTACAACGCCATCACATGATGGCGCAAATCCTCATTAAAGCGCTGGTAGCATTCTGCATCTATTGCGTGCGGATAGCTCAGCACAATCAGTTCATGGTCAGCAATCCCCTGATGATACGCCGGATGCGTATGCGGCCATTCATTCGCACAAAACCCCATCGACTCATAAAAGCGTAAACGTTTATTAGCGATATCCGTTGTTAACGGATCAATCTCCAGAATCGTCATCGGAGAACGGGTGAGAATAGTGTGTAACACCTTTTTGCCATAGCCTTGCGAACGTAGCGCGCCATCAATCGCCAGATGCTCGATATACATATATTCGCCGAAATCCCAGCAACCGCTGAGCCCCACAAATGTCGTACCGTCAAACCACGCTTCCAGCGCATAGTGCGGGTTACTTAACGCCAACTGTTTCGCTGGCATTTCCCGCTGCTCATGCCAGGGAAACGACTGAGCGTAAAGCGCATCCAACGGGAGAAAAAGTGCCGAGGTGGTAGACGCTATTTTTTCGCGAGTGAGCATAGTTAATACCGTTGTAGACAATCACGACCCTGCCAGAAAAACGTTATGCCTGTACCGCCTGGCGTTATTTTACTCTTCCGCTTCTGCCTGAGCTTTCTTCGCCAGGCCATCCAGCAGTTTTTGATGAATACCACCAAATCCGCCGTTGCTCATCACCAGAATGTGATCGCCTGGCTGCGCGGTTTTCACCACCATATCTGCCAGGGCATCCACATCGCCACTCCAGTGTGCCGGCTGAACGCAGGCTTCAGCGACTTCGGCTACCTGCCACGGAATATGCGGAGGTTGCAGCAGGAACACTTCGTCCGCACGGCCTAGCGACGGCGCCAGATCGTCTTTGCACAGGCCCATTTTCATGGTGTTCGAGCGAGGTTCCAGCACTGCGATGATGCGCGCCGTACCGCCCACTTTACCGCGCAACGCCGCAAGCGTTGCCAGAATGGCCGTCGGGTGATGGGCAAAATCGTCATACACCGTCACGCCATTGGCTTCACCGCGCAGCTCAAGACGACGACGGGCGTTAATGAATGAACCGAGCGCATTAGCTGCATCTGCAGGCACGACGCCCACATGGCGCGCAGCCGCAATCGCCATCAGGCCGTTATGCATATTGTGCTCGCCCACCAGGCCCCACTTCACTTCGCCGACTTTTTCACCGTCCAGCCATACTTCCCACTCAGAAGCATCGGTGGTCAGTTTTTTCGCCTGCCAGTGACCTTGTTCGCCCACCAGCTCTTGTTCGCTCCAGCAGCCCATCGCCATCGTTTGTTTCAGATTGATGTCGTTTTCCGGGTAGATGATGCGTCCCTGGCCCGGCACGATACGCACCAGATGGTGGAACTGTTTCTGGATCGCTTTCAAATCGTCAAAGATGTCCGCGTGATCAAACTCAAGGTTGTTGAGGATCAGCGTACGCGGGCAGTAATGCACGAATTTAGAACGCTTGTCGAAGAACGCGCAGTCGTACTCATCCGCTTCAATCACGAAGAAGTCGCTTTCGCCCAGACGCGCAGAAACCTCGAAGTTACCCGGTACGCCGCCGATCACAAAGCCAGGCTTATAGCCGCAGGCTTCGAGGATCCAGGTCGCCATTCCGGCGGTGGTGGTTTTGCCGTGCGTACCCGCAACCGCCAGTACCCAGCGGTCGCGCAATACAAAGTCATGTAGCCACTGCGGGCCAGACATGTACGGAATGTTCTTCTCGAGAACCGCTTCCACGCACGGATTACCACGGGTCATGGCATTGCCGATGATCACTAAGTCCGGCTGCGGGTCAAGCTGGCTGGCATCGTAACCCTGAATCAGATCAATGCCTTGCCTCTCAAGTAAGGTACTCATCGGCGGATACACATTGGCGTCCGAACCGGTTACTTCATGACCGAGCGAGCGCGCCAGCATCGCCAGACCGCCCATGAAAGTGCCACAAATTCCCAAAATATGAATGCGCATACGTCACTATCCTTTTTTAATCTGGGGGCCATTTTACGCACATGTCCGGCAAGTGAGAAACGCATTTCAGGATATTCCGCAGTTTGCTGGCGCGATTCACCTAAGCGCAACAATGGAAATATTTGTTAATATTGTTGCGGTCGCTTTACTCCACATAAATTGCAGGGAAAGTGTTATGAAAACGTTAGGTGAATTTATTGTCGAAAAGCAGCACGAGTTTTCTCATGCTACCGGTGAACTCACTGCTTTGTTGTCGGCAATAAAGCTGGGCGCCAAGATCATCCACCGCGATATCAACAAGGCCGGTCTGGTCGATATCCTGGGTGCCAGCGGTGCTGAGAACGTGCAGGGAGAGGTTCAGCAAAAACTCGATCTGTTCGCGAACGAAAAACTGAAAGCTGCACTGAAGGCGCGCGACATTGTGGCGGGCATTGCCTCGGAAGAAGAAGATGAAATCGTCGTCTTTGAAGGCTGTGAACACGCTAAATACGTTGTGCTAATGGATCCGCTGGATGGCTCATCCAACATCGATGTTAACGTCTCTGTCGGTACGATTTTCTCTATCTACCGCCGCGTAACCCCAGTCGGCACACCGGTCACGGAAGAGGATTTCCTGCAACCGGGCAACAAGCAGGTTGCTGCAGGTTACGTGGTTTATGGTTCTTCCACCATGCTGGTGTACACCACCGGCTGTGGCGTGCACGCCTTCACCTACGATCCTTCTCTGGGCGTATTCTGCCTCAGCCAGGAACGTATGCGCTTCCCGGCGAAAGGCAGCACGTACTCCATTAACGAAGGTAACTACATCAAATTCCCGAACGGCGTGAAGAAGTACATTAAATTCTGCCAGGAAGAAGATAAGTCAACCCAGCGCCCGTACACCTCGCGCTACATTGGCTCTCTGGTTGCCGACTTCCATCGCAATCTGCTGAAAGGCGGGATCTACCTGTACCCAAGCACTGCCAGCCACCCGGAAGGGAAACTGCGTCTGCTGTATGAATGCAACCCAATGGCCCTGCTGGCCGAGCAAGCGGGCGGCAAGGCGAGCGACGGTAAAAATCGTATTCTGGATATCATCCCGGAAAGCCTGCACCAGCGCCGCTCCTTCTTCGTGGGTAACGACCATATGGTTGAAGATGTAGAACGCTTTATCCGCGAGTTCCCGGACGCGTAAGCGCAACATCCGGCCTACAGCACGCTGCAGGCCGGATAAGCGAAGTGCCATCCGGCACAATACGGTGATATTGCCGGATGGCGGCGTAAACGCCTTTATCCGGCCTACGCACGGTTAGGCTGTCTGTAGCTTAAATACGGCCATTGCTTCGATTAGCGCTGAAGACTGTTCTTCCAGCGAGCGGGTAGCCGCTGACGACTGCTGTACCAGCGCCGCATTTTGCTGCGCCGTTTCATCCATCTGAATCACCGCAATATTCACCTGCTCTATGCCGCGACTCTGTTCCTGGGACGCACTGGCAATTTCACGCATCAGTTTGGTCATGCGCATGACTTCATTGGCAATCTCATCCATGGTTTCGCCCGCCTGCTGCGCCAGTTCGCTGCCTTCCCCTACGTGGGTGTGCGAATCGCTGATTAACGTGCGGATCTCTTTGGCCGCCTCGGCGCTGCGGCTGGCCAGATTACGTACTTCACCTGCAACAACCGCAAAGCCCCGCCCCTGCTCACCGGCGCGCGCCGCTTCAACGGAAGCGTTGAGCGCCAGGATATTGGTCTGGAAAGCAATACCGTCGATTACGCTGAGGATGTCGGCGATTCGGCTGGAGCTGCCGGAAATATCGCGCATTTTCTCGATCACATAGCACACCATTTCACTACCGCGATCGGCGGTATCCGACACCGATTTTGCCAGTTGGTGAGCCTGTTCCGCGTTCTGCGCATTCTGTTTCACCGTCGCCGTGAGTTCTTCCATGCTGGCGGCAGTCTGCTCCAGTGAAGTGGCTGTCGATTCAGTGCGTTGCGCCAGATGCTGGTTCCCGGCCGTCAGTTCACGACTGCCAATATCAATTTGCGAACTGGCATCGCGTACGCGTTGTACCGAGTCGCCCAGCGCATGGCGCATGTCATCCATTGCCGCGTTCAGGCGGTTGAATTCAGCGCTGGCCGACAGCGTGGTAACCGGTGATAAATCCCCCGTCGCCAGACGTTCCAGTTGCTCAACCATATTATCCAGCGGTTTGAGAAACTTATTTCGCAGCATAAACCAAATAACCGCCAGCAATGCGATAGCAGCCAACATCGCAGCGCTCATAATACCGTGATAAATCAATGATGTAATGACACGCGTCGAGGCATATAGCCCCATACCACCGGTCAGTAACAGAAGGAAAGTCAGCAAAGACAATAACACCAACAAACTTGATCGAATTGAAAGGGATTTTGGCATCGTTATATTTCCGGTTGTAGGGTTAAAACAGACCTGTACAGAACCTATCGACTACAACCGGAAAAAGTTTAGGTATTTAAATGTTTTGTGCAAAATCAGGATGTTACTTTGGTGTTGCCGCCGTACCCACTCGGGTAACCGGCGAGCTTTGACGATTTTCCCAAAGCACCGTCAGGCCGCGTTGTAACGCTATAAAAATAAACAATAAAATGCCAATCGCGATCTTCGTCCACCAGGAACTTAATGTGCCATCAAAATTAATGTAGGTCTGGATCAGCCCTTGGATCGCCACGCCAAATAGCGTACCCAACACCGTTCCCACGCCGCCGCTTAGCAGCGTTCCGCCAATCACCACTGAGGCAATCGCATCCAGCTCAACGCCAACGCCCGCCAGCGCATAACCCGCCTGGGTGTAAATGGAAAACACAATGCCGGCAAGCGTCGCCAGCCCGGTAGACAGCATATAAATGCGGATCGTTGTGCTGCGAGTAGAAATGCCCATCAGGTTAGCAGAGGTGGCGTTGCCGCCAATGGCGTAAACCTGATTACCAAAGCGCGTACGGTGCGCAAGGAAGATGCCAATCACCACCACGCCCAGCATTAACAACCCCATCGCGCTCAGGCGACCGCCGCCAGGAATTTTCCATGCCAGACTGGAGAGCGTGTCATAAATCGGATGGTTAATTGGGATCGACTCTTCAGAGACCAGATAGCTGACGCCGCGCAGGAAGAACATTCCCGCCAGAGTGATAATAAATGCTGGGATCTTCAGCGCATCAATCAGTAACCCCATAAATGCGCCAAACGCGCAGCCCATCAGCAAAATCAGGGGGAACGCCAGCAGCGGGGAAATACCCCAATAGCCAATGGCCTTCGCCAAAAATACGCCGGTAAACGCGATCACCGAGCCAACGGAAAGGTCGATCCCGCCAGAGAGGATCACGAAGGTCATGCCCACGGCAATAATCCCTAAAAAAGCGTTATCGGTCAGGATATTGCAAATCACCCGGGTGGAAGCAAAAGCTGGAAACTGCGTCAGGCAGTAAAGGTAGCCCAGCACAAACACGCCGAGGGTGATCATCAGCGGTAAATTACGTTTTATCATGACCACGCACTCCTTTTATCAGGCTGATAAAGCGTTGTGACTGCACGACCAGCACACACAACACCACCACGGCTTTGACCACCTGATTCAGTTCCGGCTGGAAGCCCGACAGCAAAATCCCGGTGTTCATGCCCTGAATAATCAACGCGCCTACCACCGACAGCAGCAGGTTAAAGCGCCCGCCCATTAGCGAGCCACCACCGATGACTACCGCCAGGATGGCATCCAGTTCCAGCCATAATCCGGCGTTATTGGCATCTGCCCCACGAATATCCGCCGTGACGATAATGCCAGCGATAGCCGCGCACAGGCCGCTCAACACATAGGTGAGCATCACGATAATGCGGGTGTTCACCCCAGCGTTTTTTGCCGCATGAATGTTGATACCCACCGCTTCGATAAACATACCCAGCGCCGTTTTCCGCGTCAGCAGCCAGAACACCACCAGCGTGAGCAGTGCAATAATTACCGGCGTAGGGAACAGTAAGAGCGAGCCGCTACCAAACCACGACAGCTCGGGCGAGTTGAAAGTGACGATTTGCCCGGAAGTGATAAGCTGCGCCACTCCACGCCCGGCCACCATCAGGATTAGCGTGGCGACAAACGGTTGGATCTTGAGTATGGCCACCAGAATCCCATTCCACAGCCCAGCCAGAATGCCGGAGCCTAAGGCGGCAAGCAGCACCACCGGTAGACTGTGCCCGGCCACCGTCATCGCCGCAGTAGTGGCGCCAGCAATAGCCATGACGGCCCCCACGGAAAGGTCGATGCCGCCGGTGGCAATCACCAGCGTCATACCAATCGCCAACAGCGCCACGGGAGCGGCGCGGTTGAGAATATCAATCGGGCTACCAAACAGCCGACCATCCTGCAAAATCACCTGGTAGAAGTGCGGGGCGACCAGGCTATCCACCAGCAGCACCAGCAGTAACGCCACCAGTTGTGGCATCCCCTTTGGCCAACGGAACCGCCGTTTAGGCGGATTGGATTGAGGGAGAGATTGAGGCATCACCATAGTCTCCTTAGGCCGCAATGGCGTTCATGATCGCCGGTACGGACAGTTCAGCCAGTGGGATCTCGGCCACTTGTTTGCGATCGCGCATAATAATGACCCGATCGGCATAGCCCACTAACTCTTCCAGTTCGGATGAAATGACCAGCAGCGCCAGACCATCCGCGCACAGCGTTTCGATCAGGCGGATGATCTCGGCATGTGCGCCGACGTCGATCCCACGCGTGGGTTCATCGAGGATCAGGAATTGCGGTTTGGTCAGTAACCAGCGCGAGAGCAATACTTTTTGCTGATTGCCGCCGGAGAGAAACTCGATCGGCTGTTCAGCGTTGGGGGTGCGAATTCCGAGCTGGCGGATAAAACGCTCGGCAATCTCGTTTTGTTCTTTCCGTGGGATAGGCCGCAGCCAGCCGCGCTGCGCCTGCAATGCCAGAATGATGTTTTCCCGCACCGAAGCGGCGGCAATAATGCCATCCGTTTTGCGATCCTCCGGACAGAAACCGATCCCCAGACACGAAGCCTGATGCGGCGATCGCAAGGTCTGCGGTTTGCCTTTGATCAGCGCACTTCCGCTGTCGGCGGGTTTAATACCGAAGATCACCTCTGCCGTTTCCGTTCGCCCGGATCCCAGCAGCCCTGCGAGACCGACGATCTCACCGGGACGCACCTGTAGATCAAACGGCGCGATGGTGCCTTTTTTGCCAAAGTCGCTAAAGGCCGCCACCGGCTTATCGCTAAGCAATGTGCGGCCCGCACGCTGTAGCGCATGGGTATCCAGTTCGCGACCCAGCATCATTTTGACCAGTTCAATTTGCGGTAATTCCCGGGTTTCACGGCAGCCAACGAAGCCGCCGTTACGCAGAACGGTGATGCGATCGCTGACCTGATAAACCTGATCGAGGAAATGAGTGACGAAGATCAGGCTGACGCCCCGATCGCGCAGATGACGCATCAGGCCGAACAGCATTTCAACTTCCTGGGTATCGAGGCTGGCGGTCGGCTCATCGAGGATCAGCACTTTCGCGGAGAGATCGATCGCCCGACAGATGGCGACGATTTGTTGCATCGCCACGGAAAAGCGGTTCAGCGGCTCACGCACGTCAAGGGAAAAACCGTATGACGCCATCAGCTCCGTCGCGCGTTTTTCCATCTGCTTGCGCTGAAGCAGGCCAAAACGCCGCGGCTCACGGCCAATAAATAAGTTATCGGCAACCGACATATTGGGCAGCAGGTTCACTTCCTGGTACACGGTGCCAATCCCCAGTTGCTGGGCATGGGCGGTGTTTTTGGGGGAGATCGGTTGGCCTTCGAGCCAGATAGTGCCGCGATCTGCATGGTAAACGCCGGTCAGCGCTTTGATGAGCGTCGATTTGCCGGCTCCGTTTTCCCCCAGCAGCGCCATAATTTCACCGCGACGCAAGCTGAAATCCACGTTATCCAACGCTTTGACGCCGGGAAAGAACTTGCTTAATCCTTCGGTGCGGAGGATTTCCTGATGTTGGTCGGTGGTCATGATTCCCCCTGCATCACGCCGGATGGCGCTACGCTTATCCGGCCTACAAAAGAGCGTAATGTAGGCCGGGCAAGCGCAGCGCCCCGGCATTTTCATGAAGGCTTAGTAGCCCATGTTTTTCTTCTTCTCTAACTCTTCTTTCGCCGTATCCGGCAGATAGAGGATCGACTTGGTAATGGTCAGCTTCTCAGGCATCGTGCCGTCTTTTTTGAATTTCTCCAGCGCGTCGAATGCCGGACCGGCCATATTCGGCGTCAGTTCGACGCTGGCGTTGGCTTCACCGTCAATCATCGCTTTGTAGATATCCGGTACGCCGTCGATAGAACCGGTGAGAATATCTTTGCCGGGTTTCAGGCCCGCTTCTTTGATCGCCTGGATAGCACCGATCACCATGTCATCGTTGTGGGCGTAAACCATGCAGATGTTCTTGCCGTTGTTTTCTGCTTTGATAAAGCTCTCCATCACTTCTTTCCCTTTACTGCGGGTGAAGTCACCGGACTGAGAACGGATAATTTTGATGTTTGGCGCACTGGCGATGGCTTCAGCAAAGCCTTTTTTACGATCGATCGCCACGCTGGCCCCGACGGTCCCTTGCAGCTCAACGACGTTACACGGCTTGCCGTCCACTTGTTTAATCAGCCAGTCGCCAATCAATTTGCCTTCCAGCACGTTGTCGGCGGTGACGGTGGTCATATAGAGAGATTTGTCTTTTACATCGATGGAACGATCAAGCAAAAAGACCGGAATGTCGGCATCTTTCGCTTCTTTTAAAACCGGCTCCCAACCTGTTGCCACGACCGGCGCAATAAAGATGGCGTCGACGCCCTGCGCAACAAATGAGCGAACTGCTTTAATCTGGTTTTCCTGCTTTTGTTGGCCATCAGCGATTTTCAGCGTAATTCCCCGCTTTTCGGCCTCGCTTTTCGCGACGTTGGTTTCTGCTGCGCGCCAGCCGGATTCAGAGCCAACCTGCGAAAATCCTACGGTTAAAGGGGCTGCCATTGCCATAGACGACATGGCTGCCGAAACTGCTGTGACTAAAAGTAAGCGCTTCCACATAAGTGCGTCCTCGTAGGGTGATTATTGTTGGTTAATTAACCGTTGCGAAAAAACTATAGACAATTGAGCATGTAACGGATTGCGTTACATCACACTTCAAAAAAGTAAATAAAACGTTAATCACAACTTTGTAATCGCTTTCATCTCGCTATGAAAAATGCGGCTGAAGATATGGATTTTTCTGTCACGAGAGAGAGGCGAAAAGAAGAAAATGCACGCAGAGAAAGCGAAAACAAGCGGAGACATTCCGCGCGAGTTGGCTATAATACCCGCCACTTGTTTGCCATAGCTTATTTAAAGGAAACAGACATGAGCTTACTCAACGTCCCTGCCGGTAAAGACCTGCCGGAAGATATCTACGTTGTTATCGAGATCCCTGCTAACGCAGATCCGATCAAATACGAAGTTGACAAAGAGAGCGGCGCCCTGTTCGTTGACCGCTTCATGTCCACCGCGATGTTCTATCCGTGCAACTACGGTTACATCAACCACACCCTGTCTCTGGACGGTGACCCGGTAGACGTTCTGGTCCCGACTCCGTACCCGCTGGAGCCAGGTTCAGTGATTCGTTGCCGTCCGGTTGGCGTACTGAAAATGACCGACGAATCCGGTGAAGATGCGAAACTGGTTGCGGTACCGCACACCAAGCTGAGCAAAGAA
The DNA here is from genome assembly GCF_030336505.1 of Citrobacter sp. Cf116. Classification (NCBI taxonomy): domain Bacteria; kingdom Pseudomonadati; phylum Pseudomonadota; class Gammaproteobacteria; order Enterobacterales; family Enterobacteriaceae; genus Citrobacter; species Citrobacter sp. Cf116. Next base: position 430,523 of record NZ_JAOWEQ010000041.1, read on the forward strand.
TACGATCACATCAAAGATGTGACCGACCTGCCGGAACTGCTGAAAGCGCAGATCACCCATTTCTTCGAACACTACAAAGATCTCGAAGCTGGCAAATGGGTAAAAGTTGACGGTTGGGACAACGCTGAAGCCGCTAAAGCTGAAATCGTTGCTTCCTTCGAGCGCGCGAAGAAGTAAGTTGGCTTTCTAAGGTCAGCATAACTTATTGAAGCCCCTCACTTTATGAGGGGCTTTTATTGAGATCAATCTAAACAATTAGTTTCAGTTCAGGCTTCGTTTCAAAGAAACGTTCTTGTTCTTGAAAATCTATTAACCTACTAGCCCCTTCAGGTATTTTGGTTCTCGAAATTTTCACTCCAGATTTACAGGTTTCGCACCAAATAACCTTCCAGCCAATATCACCATTATCGAAACCAAAGTATTGATAAGAAAGTCCTTTTTTACCACATGCTGGGCATTCACATGAACTGTAACTACCATCATCTTTTGGTAAGTGCTTCATCCATTCAAGATAGGTCAAAGAGTTCATCTATTTGTACTCCTCTAGCTTTCCGGTCTTATTATTCAGGTAAAATTGCCAAAAGCTATCTTCAATACTATGGGCGGCTTTTTCATTCAATATCAATTCTTTATTCATCTTGATTGCATCATCAGCATATGTATTTGGATGCTTAAAGAGATAGATTTGCATAGTATGTGTTCTTTCATGTCCTAACGTTTTTATTAATTGCTCAATATCCGCAAAAGCATCCGGGTACAAATCAATATCACCACTAGGGTGAGTATAACCATAGATATTCTTACCTTTCAGGTCAGAATCCCTGATAATTCTCACTTTAACTCCCCCCAAGCCTATCCCACCTTCACGTGCAGCCTGTTCAACATAGCGCATCTGCATAGGCACTTTTAGATCTGAAAACACTTCAGTATTGCTAGTCCGACGATATAAATTTTCAGTGGTGTTACTACGCCCTAATGATATGCTCTTGGTTTCAATCCGCCCCAGCTTTTCAAGACTTCTTATCGTCGAACTTAACTCCATCCTCCCAAGCCCATAACCAGCGGCAATAGAGGCAGCCGTAATGGCGACGCCGACCGTTTTCTCATTAAGAATCTGATCGTAGCCTTTGACGGCATCACCACCCAGTTTTTCTGCAGTGTCCCTGAACCCTTCGATGTTACCGTTATAAATCCCTCCAGCCGCCAGCAATCGGCCCACACCTGCACTGTTAAGAGTTTGAGTCTGGGGTTTCGGAATCGGAACAAAAAGCTTATTGTAGTCTGCAGGTAAAGCCAGATAGCTACACTCGGTATTGCTTATCAGGTGCTTACAAAGGATATAATCATAATTTACTGATATTATTTCTGTATCTATCTGGTCTTTTATAACCCTCATCTGAATACTTGATATCGATGCACCTCTGAGCTGAATATAATAATACTTCTCCCATTGACCATATCTATTTATGTGATAAAACCAAAACTCTAGAAACAGGTTTTCATTGTTATTAATCGCATTCATTAATAGTGGTGAGCTTTTATCTATTTGCTTACTGAATGTTAAGTTCTTTAGATTCGTACCTTTACCTGTACTCGCTACTCCTGCAACCAGAGAAAAAACAAATATTTCATTCACATGGTTCAGTTGCCACCGATTACCAACTGAATCAGTTGTGCCACATCCATCAGAAATATCGCCTTGTTGTTCACCAATGAGCTTGAGATAAACAATATTACTCATTCCATTACTATCCTTACCTGGATAATTATTTTTACAGAATGAGAGTGCAACTAAAATAAAATTATTTCTGCTAACGTGATCATATTGCCTTACAATAATCCACGGTGATATTTTGAGTAAAATAATAAATTATATTAATTAACGCTTTATTGAACAGGTATTTTTATGTGATTAAAAAAAGAGAAATGCTTCCTGATAGCCCAGGATTACAGCGACCACCGTATAAAACAACGCCACCCGAGGGTGGCGTGTTATACCTGTCGTCTTTCAAACTGCCTCTGCGTTGGCTTTACTCGGCCTTTGGCCTCGCCCCTTCGGGGTCAGCGTAAGCGCTGTTCAAACTGGCTGTGCCAGTTTGTCCTCGCTCACCCCAGTCACGTACTGACGTACGCTCCTGGGGATTCTCTGCGTCGCCGCCTTGATGCAACTCGAAATCCATCAGGTATATGTTAGTACTGGTCTCTGTCTAACCAGTTACCGCTTTCAATCAGCGTTAAGCCATCAACCGGACGTTGGTACACGTACATCCATGCACTTCCGTACGGCGTTTGAATTAACTGGCGTGCGTATTCACCGCCGCGGGTACGCAGAGCGTCAAGCTCTGCCAGCGTGGCGTTATCAATACGATAAACTTCCCCGTGTACTGTTCCATTTCCCGGAACCGCGCCTGGATAGTGGCCCAGGCTGTACAACTGGTAGTTATCGATACTGAAATTTCCCAGCAACAGGGCATTGGTCATCCAGTGGCTGTTGCCTTGTTTGGTTCGTAAACTGCCGTAGACAAATATTCGCATTGCTAAAACTCGAACTGATAGAGCAAATCAAGTGCCTGATCTACGCCAGACACTGCTTCCAGATATAGCTTAGGCATCAGACGATAACGTAGCGTGAGTGTCGCTAAGGAGTCAAATATACCCACACCATATTTCACCTGCAGACCTGGCAGTACGTATCCGCTGACAACCACCTGAGATGAGTCGCCCACCCCTTGCGTGTCCAGTGCCAGATTGCTTACGCCAAATGTCTCCCCGATTTTACCCACAACCTGACCACTTTGTGCAACCCCCAGACCAATAAGCATTGAGGTCATCGCTGCGCTATCGCTCTGCTCGCTATCCAGCCCTTGTCCGCGTAGCAGGTAGGAAAGTGCCATTTGCTGCGACATTGCCGGGTCAGAGAAGATCTCCGCCTTCGGTTCATCGGCGGTACCAGTGACGCGAACGCCAGCGATCACGTCGTCTTCGGTGGCATCAGGGTTACGAATCGCTTCGATGTTGAGCAACGGCTGATCCGGCGGACCGGAGAACAACAGCTCGCCCTTACGCACAATCAGATCCTGACCATAGGCATGGAAGCGACCGCTCGGAATATTAATTTGTCCGTTCAGCCCCAGCCCCTGCTTATCCTGTACCACTTTCAGGTCGCCCGTCAGACGCGCTTTCAGACCAAAGGCGTCAAGACGCACGTTGTTACCGACGTGGATGTTCAGGTTGCTGTTGATCGGAATGCCAGCAGTCTGCGGTTTCTCGGGCTGCAGATTGTTGTTAAGCATGACCATATCGCTGGAAACCCCAACCGCGCTTTCCGGCAGGTCATGTACCACGATACGCGCCCACGGCACATCTACGTTGCCATCCAGGGTAAACAGGCTCGGCGTGGCTTCAAAGACCACGTCCGGCGAGACATCCAGGCGAACCATCGGCGGCACGGTAATACGTACCCTACTGCCTTTAGCCGCGACGCGCGCCCGCCAGTTGTCTATCTGACTCCAGTCGGCATCGCCGCTCAGGTTAATTTCTCCCTGCTGCGTACGCACCACGCCCGCCAGCGTTGAGCGTGTTCCGGTGAAGTTAACGGCTAACTGGCTTGGCTGCATGTCAAACGGCATAAAGTTACCGTCTATATCCAGACCGCTCAGTTGCAGCTGTCCGAGCAACTGCGGGCTTTGCACATCGCCGCCCAGCCGCAGGTTGGCGTTGATCATCCCTGCCGCTTTTTCACCGCGCGAGAAGATGGGGTTCACCATCGCCAGATTGAAGTTGCGAATATTGACGTTACCGCCCAGATTACGGCGCCCTTGCGGGTCTGTTACCTGCACCTGTCCGTCAAACTGTCCGTTGTTGGTCAGACGAATCAGCCAGCCCAGCTCGGCACGGTTATTGTGCAGGTCGGCGGTGAGATTCAACGTTTCAAACGCCACGGGGAGCGGTGCATCATTCACGCTTTGCGTGACCTTCACGTTACGTCCGCTCAGGGTGACCTGCCCCTGTGGCAGACCCTCTTTGGTGGTGTCCCAACTCACATCGGCTTTACCGGTGAACACGCCGCTGGCCTGGGTTGTCTCCGGCATAAACGGTTTTAGCATCGCCAGGTCGAAGCGGTTTAGATTCACCACCGCGCGCCCTTCCGCGCCCGCATCAATCGTCTGTGGTACGCACAACTCCGCATTCGGGTTGTTCCAGCAGTGCGGTCCGATACTAATTTTTTGTTCCTGATTACGGTAATCCAGCGCGATAGCCCGGTTGAGCGACCACGGACCGACCGGCGTCTGGAAGCGGGTATTGCTTAACTCTCCTTTCCAGCGCTGTTCTTTGCGATCAAAGCTCCCGGCAAGATCCAGTTGCCCGGAAACCGGTTCCCCCTGAATGCGCAACTGCAGCTCGTGCTGCTTTTCACTGCCTTTGGCGTTGAGCGTCACCAGGCCAATATTCACGTCAGGTTGTACAATCCGCTCTACGCGAACATTAAGATTACCGGCGATTTGCTCGGCCGATTTAACATCCCCTTCAACACGTACCTGAGCAACGGAAAGTTCCTGCCAGCGCAGACCACGGGCGGTAATATCCGCCAGCAGCTGTGGTGCTTCAACCGTACCGCGAACTTTTACCAGCCCTTTCGCCGTACCACCCAGCCCCGGCAGCGCGTTATCCAGGCTTGGGGCATCAATCGTCGCGTCGAGGTTGAGGTCTTTAACCCCAAGTTCACCTTTTACGTCCGCACTGTTGCGCCCCAGTTCCAGATGCAGGCCCGGGATCGTCCACTGCAGGTAGCTGTTCCCCTTCAGCGAACCGTTCACATTGACCTTGTTCTGCTTCACGTTGCCGGTCAGCTTCAGCTCGGGAACCTCCATCTGCCAGCTTCCGCCGTACAGACTGCCGCGAGTTTTCACCAGGCCATTCAGTTTTGACGGCCAGTCCGGTATCGCTTTTGCGGTGTTGATACCATCCAGCGTTAGCTCCCCGCGCCAGCTGATCGCCTGCTGCCAGTCCACCAGCGCTTTCAGCTCGGTTTTCCCTTCCAGTGCCGCAACGCTGAGTTTGTCGAGATTGATCTGCTGTTCGTTGCCTTTGGCGTCCAGCGTGATGGTAGCCGGTGGAATATCCTGACCTTTCACGGCGGTACGCATCGACAGCGTATAGTCGGTCATCTTACCGGTCAGTTTGAGTTTGATGTCATCGGCCTGGAACTGTTTCTCACCGGTAAACGGCCAGTAAACCTGCTTACTCACCACCTCAATGTTGAGCGGTAATCCGGCTTCAGCCAGACGCGTCTGTGCACGCAGGTCCATATCCACCGGACCAGACAGATTGACGCCGACTTCCAGCTGCTCGCGCAGCGCGCCGCCGACCTTCAGCTTCACCTTTTCGCCTTTTAACGGGTCGATGTTTAGCGTGCTGTTTAACGTAATATCAACCGGCCACGTGTCGGTCAGTTGCGCTGTGCCGCTGGCTTTTACCGTTCCCTGATTCGAGTCAATGTCCAGCGCGTCGAGCTTCATGTTGCCGTCAATGCTGCTCACTTTTAGCAGCATGCTATGGACCGTTAAATCCGTATCTCCGGTCACGCGCAGCTGCTCGCCGCGAAACTCTTCAATATTGAGATTGAGCGGCAGATGGACATCGGTCATTTCCGGCAGCACCGGCTTTGAGAACAGATCTTTTAGCGTTTCGCCGAGCGGCTTTTCATCCGGCTGCGGGTTTTGAATCTTCGGTTCGACAACCTCTTCCTGCGCCACTTCCGCCACTTTAGGTAGGGCAATCAGTAGCCCCTGTAATGACGTTGGCTTCAACGTCAGCGTTTTTTCCTGCCAGTTCAGGCCGGAGGTAAAATCCAGCACCGAAACCGTGGTGTCATCGATTTTGATATTGATGTTGTTCAGCGCCACGCGCGAAAGCGTGATGGGGTAAGGCGTGGAAAGATTAAGCGGACCGCTCTCTTCTTCCTCAACCGGCGCGGATGGCGGCATCTTTTTGCTGTCGATCGCCACATTGATATTTTTCAGCGACAGATCGTTGACGCACAGACTACTGTTCCACAGGCAGTTAAGCCCCACGGCCAGGTGTACTTCGCCAGCATTCACCGCCACGCCAGGCTGGTCATAACGAATATTTTTCAGTGATAAATCCCGCCAGCCACCGGTGACCTGACCAATCTCCAGCCCCGGAACCCAACGATTAGCGGCTTTGAAGATCAGATGCAGGCCCGAGGTGGTACCGACGAGGAACGCCACCGTGCCTAACAACAGCAGGATAAAAATCAGCACACCGAGGCTTATCTTCTTCCATAAACTCATAATTCAGGCCCCAGACCGATGTAAAACTGTAAACCATGTTCATCTTTGTCACCGACCGGGACGGCAAAGTCGAGCTTGATAGGCCCCACTGGTGATTGCCAGCGTACGCCGACCCCGGCACCGGTTTTGAAATCGCTTCGGCGAATATCGCTGACCGCTTCACCGCTATCGACAAACATCGCGCCCCACCATTTACCGGTCACGTTGTACTGGTATTCCAGCGAGCCAGTTGCCAGCTTGGAGGCCCCTTTCAGCTTGCCGTCGCTACCTTCCGGCGAAATAGATTTGTATTTATAGCCGCGAATACTGCGATCGCCCCCGGCGAAGAAACGCAGGTCCGGCGGTACTTTGTCGAAGTCTCCGGTCTCAATCCAGCCGAGGTTGCCGCGCATCACAAAGCGATGGCGATCGTACAGCGTACGGATCCAGACGTTTTGCGCCTGGAAAACGGAGAAATCAACATCTGACCCCCAGGCGGTGTTGGAGTAATCAATAGAATAACGCTGAGAGTCGCCCCAGACAGGCATCAAGCCGCCGCGTGAACGCGTCCGGCTGATCATCACGCCCGGATAGAGCAACATAGTGGTGTTGGTGACGTTACCCTGGGTAAAGTGGTCGAGGCTCCAGCGCAGGTTAATCGCGCGCTGCCAGCCGCTGGAGAGGTCCCAGTAGCGGGAAACCGCAAGCGTCGTGGAGTCCTGCTCGGTATCGTTTAAATCGGTTCGCTTAAAGCCGCCCTGTACCAGGTAATACTGTTCCAGCGGGTTCTTTAACAGCGGCATTTTATAGCTGAAATCAAGCACCTGCTCTGGTGCCGAGATACTGGCGCTGGTCGTCAGGCTGTGGCCGTAGGAGTTCATCCACGGCTTTTTCCACGAGGTCTTCACCCGTGGTCCAACATCAGTTGAATAACCGACCCCGGTTTCGATGGTGTTTTCGGTGCGCGGTGAGACCACGCCTTTCAGCGGCAGCACTTTGGTTTTGCGGGCTTTATCAAACTCCGGCGCGACGACCACGGAGTTAAACCATCCGGTCGCCGACAGACGACGGTTCAGTTCGCCCAGATCTTTCGACTCGTACTCTTCACCTTCTTTAAAGGGCACCAGATTTTGCAGATACTCATCGCGAATTTGCGAGCCTTCAAAGGTGACATGCCCAAAGCGATAGCGTTCGCCGCTGTTGTAATCGATATCCCAGAACGCCTGGCGGCGCTCAAGCGCTATTCCAAGCTGGCTTTTATTAAATTCACTGTCGAAATAACCTTTGCGCAGCGCCACGCTGGTGAGTGACTTTTTGAAGTTGTCATAGTCCCCCTGATTCAGCACGGTGCCGATTGCCGGGCGCGTTTTCAACAGATCCAGATAATCTTTATCCGTACGCGCGCCACCACGCAAAATCACCTCGGTGCCACCAATCAGCACCGGCTCGCCGGGGGTCACTTTGGCGATCAGCACCTGGCGGCCTTTCGCCGGCGGTGGACGTAGTTCAAAATCAATGGTCGGCTCAAAGTAGCCCAGCGCTTTTAGCCCTTCGCGGATGGCATCATCAACGCGCGCACGAAAGCGTCGGTCTGGAGTGACTTCATCACTTTGAATCGTGGACAGCTGCGCACGGACGTTTTTCTCCAGCGGTCCTGATAATCCTTCGACCTGTAAGCGAACATTCGCGGCGGCGGCGGAGCCACTTAAGCACAGTAATCCCACCCAACATAACTGACGGATATGTGGCACATTTTCTCCTGAATATCCTTTTTTCCCACCCCTGGAAAAAAATACTATGCCGTTCCTCGGCTTAACAAAAAATCAACAATAAGAGTTGAAAAACAGACGACAACCCAAATATTTCTTATGTTTAACTCTAGACGTATTCACGCCGTTTATTGTGGGCAAAGACGCGTCTCGTTACAACCTTAACCCAAATGACTGATTTCGGGAGAACGGCCATGAGTTTATTTGATAGAAAGCATCTTGTTACTCAAGCAGATGCGCTACCTGGACGCAACACCCCGATGCCAGTGGCAACGCTGCATGCGGTTAACCAACATTCGATGACCAACGTGCCCGACGGTATGGAGACCGCTTATTTCGCCATGGGATGTTTCTGGGGCGTTGAGCGTTTATTCTGGTCATTACCCGGTGTATACAGCACGGCAGCCGGATACACCGGCGGCTACACCCCAAACCCAACCTATCGGGAAGTGTGTTCTGGCGACACCGGGCATGCCGAAGCGGTACGCATCGTCTATGACCCGCATGTTATCAGCTACGAACAACTGCTGCAGGTGTTCTGGGAAAATCACGATCCGGCGCAGGGCATGCGTCAGGGGAACGACCAGGGTACGCAGTATCGCTCCGCCATTTACCCGTTAACGCCGGAACAAACCGCCGCCGCACAGGCCAGCCTTGAGCGTTTTCAGGCAGCAATGACCGCCGCAGGCGACGAGCGCACCATTACCACAGAAATCACTACGGCAACGCCTTTCTACTATGCCGAGGACGATCACCAGCAATATCTGCATAAAAATCCTTATGGATACTGTGGTATTGGCGGGATTGGTGTTTGCCTGCCGCCACAAGGATAATCGCCGCCCTCTGGCGGCTTTACAGTACCTTACGCTATACTAGCTTCTGAAATTACCGGTCCACTCCCTTCGGACCGGTTTTCATTGAATATTCCATTGGATTTATACTCTATGGATTTCGAGTTGCAGGCAGGCGGCAAACTCGTGAATCCCCAGGAGCATAGATAACTATGTGACTGGGGTGAATGAGTGCAGCTAACGCACCTGCAGCTTGAAAGACGACGAGTATCAACTTCTCCCTTCCGAGGATCTGACCTGAACGGTCGGATAAGATATGTTAAACAGTATTTTAGTCATTCTCTGCCTGATCGCCGTGAGTGCGTTTTTCTCGATATCTGAGATCTCGCTTGCTGCATCACGCAAAATAAAACTTAAACTGCTTGCCGATGAAGGCAACGTAAACGCACAACGTGTTTTGAAGATGCAGGAAAACCCCGGCATGTTTTTTACCGTCGTGCAAATTGGCCTTAACGCGGTCGCCATTCTCGGCGGTATCGTCGGTGATGCGGCATTCTCCCCGGCTTTTCACAGCCTGTTCTCAAAATACTTCGCTCCAGAGCTGTCCGAACAGTTAAGCTTTATTCTGTCATTCTCGCTGGTTACTGGCCTGTTCATCCTGTTCGCGGATTTAACCCCGAAACGCATCGGTATGATTGCGCCAGAAGCTGTGGCTTTGCGTATCATCAACCCGATGCGCTTCTGCCTGCTGGTCTTCCGCCCGCTGGTGTGGTTCTTTAACGGTCTGGCAAACAACATTTTCCGTCTGTTTAAGATCCCAATGGTGCGAAAAGACGACATCACCTCAGACGACATTTACGCCGTGGTCGAAGCCGGTGCGCTGGCGGGTGTTCTGCGCAAACAGGAGCATGAGCTGATTGAAAATGTGTTCGAACTGGAATCGCGTACCGTCCCGTCTTCAATGACCTCGCGCGAGAATATTATCTGGTTCGATCTCCATGAAGATGAGCAAAGCCTGAAGAACAAGGTGGCGGAACATCCGCACTCCAAATTCCTGGTGTGTAACGAAGATATCGACCACATCATTGGTTATGTCGATTCAAAGGATCTCCTCAACCGCGTACTGGCGAACCAAAGCATGGCGCTGAACAGCGGCGTACAGATCCGCAATACGCTGATCGTCCCGGACACGCTGACGCTCTCTGAAGCACTGGAAAGCTTCAAAACCGCAGGCGAAGACTTTGCCGTCATCATGAACGAGTACGCGCTGGTGGTAGGGATTATCACGCTCAACGACGTGATGACCACGCTAATGGGTGATTTAGTTGGCCAGGGTCTGGAAGAGCAGATTGTGGCGCGTGATGAGAACTCATGGTTGGTTGATGGCGGTACGCCGATTGATGACGTTATGCGCGTGCTGGATATCGACGAGTTCCCGCAGTCCGGCAACTATGAAACCATCGGCGGCTTTATGATGTTCATGCTGCGTAAAATCCCGAAACGCACCGACTCGGTGAAGTATTCTGGCTACAAATTTGAAGTGGTGGATATCGATAACTACAAGATCGATCAGCTGCTGGTGACGCGTCTGGACAGCAAACCTACAGTTCTGGTACCAAAACTGCCAGATGCAAAAGAAGAGGCAAAGGCGTCGTAACGCCTTACAGAAACATCAACGGCTCCTGTCCAGGAGCCGTTTTTTTAACTACTGCCTAGCACTTGATCAAGCCATCTCAGTTTGCAGACGCAAGACCTGACGGTTAACTTCGGACATCACGGAAAAATGCAGCTTGTCCTTCACTTTTGGGATAAGAATCTTACCCTTATCAAATTCAAAAGCGCCTACATCCTTGATATATAACCGTCCACGAAACAGGATCTTCACGTACTTCGCCACCTGCAGCGGGTTGTATCGTTGGAAAATTTTCATTGTTGTCTCCTGCTGAGCATTACGCCTTTGCGGTACCACAATCGGTCCGACAATCCTCAGGCGCAAATTTTAATGCCCTATGACTATAGACTATCTCGTTGATGTTTCCAGCGTGTATAAGTTTATTTACCTTCAGGTTACAATTATTCAGAATTATCTTTTCAACGCTTCGCTGTCTTCAGTATAAGCCTTCATTTTTCGCAGGATTTGTGCGCCCGTCCGCAAACTGGCATCGCGCTTGCGGGAAAAAGCATCAATCGCACATATGATTAAATTCCAGACCCAAGTGGTCGGATCACCTGCAAAATAAAAGAAAGAAGGAAAACCTATGACCTTACGAAAACTGCTGGCGCTGTCGTTTCTGCTGCTGCCGATGATTGCCTCCGCACATAAGTTTGAGACTGACCAACGCGTACCACCGGTGGGGATCGCCGATCGCGGCGAACTGATTCTCGATAACGATAAGTTTAGCTACAAAAGCTGGAATAGCGCGCAGTTGCCTGGGAAAGTGCGAATTGTGCAACACATTGCTGGACGCACCTCCGCCAAAGAGAAAAATGCGACACTGATCGAGGCAATCAAAGCCGCCAACCTGCCGCACGACAAATACCAGACCACCACTATCGTCAACACGGATGACGCCATTCCCGGCTCAGGTATGTTTGTGCGCAGCAGTCTGGAGAGCAATAAGAAGCTCTACCCGTGGTCGCAATTCATTGTCGACAGCAATGGCATTGCGCGTAAAGCCTGGCAACTGGATGAAGAGAGCTCCGCTATCGTCGTACTCGATAAGGACGGACGCGTGCAGTGGGCAAAAGATGGCGCATTAACGCAGGATGAGGTGCAGCAGGTAATTGCCCTGCTGCACAAATTGCTCTCACAATAAATAAACTTCATATATATTGTCCTTTATTCCTCTTTCTCCGTCAAAAACTGGCGGAGAAAGAAATCGCGTGATATAACCCTGACCAACAGTATTAAATCACTAAGGATTAATCACCATGACATGGAGTCTGGGAGCCAACCCAATTATTTCACTGAGTGGCGGTCACTTTTTACTTTTCTATTACACAATAATCATAACATCGCGGTATTATCTTATTTTATATAAGAAAAGTTTACATAAAAAACAATCCACATCCTTAAATGTCAATGAAGACCCTTTTTTTATCGCATGGCTAAAAGATCCCACAATGGGGATCGCCAGGATGGTGATGGGACCACTGCTTGATGAAGGTTACATTATCAGAAAAAATGATCAATGTTATCAAATAACTAAAAAGAAAAAAACGAACACCACGAACTATGAAAGACTCATACTTGCATATTTCAGGAAGCCAAAGAGCGTATTCAGGATAAACAAAGTGTTCACTGGGAAAGATGAAAGTCATCATAAAAAAGCAGAAAGCATGTGTTTGGTTTATAGTAAAAAAGATAAACAAAAAATAATAAAGAGACATAGAATATGTTTGTTATCACTAATGGTGCTTGGTTTATATAAGCTCATAATTGTCATGAATACAGGACACGCTAATATTGGCTATCTCATCTTAACCATATTTGTTGTTGTCCCTGTCGTATTTGCCAGCAGAATAAATATGAATACCGTCACTCTCACCCCCTGCGGACAAGAGTACATTCGGCTTTATCATGACACGTTATTAAACATCACGAACAAGAATCTGCAGCAGGAATGGTTAAGTAAAGTGCTTATCGGTAGCGCTGCTATCACGGGTCTTTATACCGCACAGGCTGCAGCTTCAGATTATGATAATAACAGTTTTATTCACGACACTAGCGATAGCAGTGGCTGTGGCGGCAGTAGCTGTAGCGGCAGTAGTTGTAGCGGTAGTAGCTGCGGAGGAAGTGGATGTGGTGGATGCGGCGGTGATTAATCAAAAATGGTAGCGAATTTTCGTCCTCAACATTTAACAGTCCAGTGGCACATCACAGATAGCTGCAATTTACGCTGTCAGCATTGTTATCAACCCGGGTATGAGGGGAAACGCAATTCGCTCGCTGAACTCAAGGAAATAGCCGAGCAAATATTGCATTTCCACCAGCAACTGGCGGGGTCCTCGCCCTTACCTTTTTTGCTCACGCTAACCGGCGGTGAACCCTTCGCTCATCCAGACTTCATCAAATTACTTCAGTTTTTGCATGAGCATCCGCAGCGCCCGAACATCGCCATCCTCACAAACGGGACGCTACTCACCGAAACGCGTTTAAAACTTATCGCCCCAATGCGCCTGGCTTTTATTCAGTTAAGCGTGGACGGAGACAGCATCATTCATGACGAAATCCGCGGCACTGGCAACTTCTCCCGCGTACTCGAGACAACAAAACGGTTAAAAGCTGAAGGCCGACGTGTGCTCTGGTCTTTTACGGCACACAAAAAAAATATCAGAAGCTTTGCCACCGTTGCAAATATGGCCAGGCGCTATGCGGTAGACCGTCTATGGTTCGATCGTCTGATCCCTTGTCGCGAAAACATACCTGATATATTGGATCAAGCAGAAACTCAGGATTTCTTTCAATTTGCGGCACAGATTAAAAAGAAAATAGAACGTCCCAGTTTTGTGCATCGTTTTTTAAAACCTCAGAGCAAAACTGAAATCTCAATGCTGCGCGCGTTACAATTTCAGCATCATGAATCCGCGCCTTATCGCTGCCAGGCAGGAGCAGGGTTAATCACCATCATGCCCAATGCCGACGTGTATCCTTGTCGTCGTTTGCCCGTTGCGGTAGGGAATATGCTGCAGACGCCGCTGACAGAGATATATCAAAACGCGCCTCTTTTTCGTCAATTGCGCGAATTCACCTGGCCTGCAACGTGCGGTAAATGTCTTTTTAAAACGCAATGCCGTGGCGGCCTTCGATGCCTGGCATGGGCAGTTAATCATGACGCTTTCACCGCCGATCCTGGCTGCCAGTTCGCTGCCCTTTCAGAATGAAAAGAATGGAAGAGGTGCAGCAGGTGATTGTCCTGCTGCACAAATTGCTCAGTAAATAGAAACGCGGAAGCCGGGGTTGAGGAACGATTCACGTGGGGTGTAATCCAGAGGTTTCCCCTGCCAGTCGTGAACGTGCGCCCCGGCTGCGGCGGCAACAGCGTGGCCCGCGGCGGTGTCCCATACGTTAGTGGGCCCAAAACGCGGGTACAGCTGTGCGTGCCCTTCCGCCACCAGACAGAACTTCAACGATGAGCCAATCGACGTGGTCTGGTGCTCGCCCAACTGTTGCAGATACTCTTTTAACTCATTATCGGCATGCGAGCGGCTAATGACCACCAGCGGCGGACGCCCGTCACGAACCTGAATTTGTTTACGTACGCCGCACTCTTCTTTCCACGCTTTACCTTCTGCTGCGCTGTACATCACTTTCATTACCGGCGCGTAAACCACGCCCAGAACCGGCTTTCCCTTTTCGATCAGCGCAATATTGACCGTAAATTCACCGTTACGCTTAATGAACTCTTTGGTCCCGTCCAGCGGGTCCACCAGCCAGTAGCGCTGCCAGTGCTGGCGGACATCCCAGCCAGGAGGCGCTTCTTCAGACAGGACGGGAATATCCGGCGTCAGCGCCAGTAATCCCTCGAGGATAACCTTGTGCGCGGCGATATCCGCCGCCGTGACCGGAGAATCATCCTGCTTGCTGGTAATCTCCATCGGTTTGATTCCATCGTAGACCTGCATAATGGCATCGCCCGCGTTCCGTGCAAGCTGGCATACATGTTCTAGCATTCTCCACCTCGTTTCTGTCAGTGGTGTTAACTCGTTGTTTTACTTATACCCGATCGTCAGGGGATCCGCCAACTGTGATAGCGTCTGCGGTTTTAAACGCTATATTCATGTCATGATTCACAGTTCTGTAAGCAAGAAGATTTATATACATTTTCTTTTGTGGCTTAGATCTTAAAAGGATGCCCCTGATGATTAAGTTTAGTGCAACGCTTCTGGCAACGCTGATTGCAGCCAGCGTCAATGCCGCGACCGTCGATCTGCGTATAATGGAAACCACTGATTTGCATAGCAATATGATGGATTTCGATTATTACAAAGATACACCGACTGAAAAATTCGGTCTGGTACGTACGGCAAGTCTTATCAACGCTGCGCGTGGAGAAGTCAAAAACAGCGTGCTGGTTGATAATGGCGATCTGATTCAGGGCAGCCCGCTCGGGGATTACATGGCGGCCAAAGGGCTGAAAGCGGGCGAAACTCACCCGGTATATAAGGCGCTGAATACCCTGGATTACGCGGTGGGTAACCTCGGCAACCATGAATTCAACTACGGTCTTGAGTATCTGCACAACGCGCTGGCAGGGGCGAAGTTCCCTTACGTTAACGCCAATATCATCGACGTTAAGACCAAAAAGCCGCTGTTTACGCCTTATCTGATCAAAGACACTGAGGTTGTCGACAAAGAAGGGAACAAGCAGACGCTGAAGATTGGCTATATCGGTTTTGTGCCACCGCAGATTATGACCTGGGATAAAGCCAACCTCAGCGGTAAAGTGACGGTGAACGACATTACGGAAACTGCACGCAAATATGTTCCCGAAATGCGAGAAAAAGGTGCCGATGTCGTGGTGGTAGTTGCTCACTCCGGGCTTTCTGCCGACCCGTATCAAACCATGGCGGAAAACTCCGTTTATTACCTCAGTGAAGTCCCAGGCGTGGATGCCATTATGTTTGGCCACGCTCACGCCGTTTTCCCTGGTAAAGACTTTGCCAACATCAAAGGTGCAGATATCACAAAAGGTACGCTGAATGGGGTTCCGGCGGTGATGCCGGGTATGTGGGGCGATCATCTGGGGGTGGTGGATTTAGTGCTGAATAACGACAGCGGTAAATGGCAGGTCACCCAGGCGAAAGCCGAAGCACGTCCGATTTATGACGCGGCAGCGAAAAAATCACTGGCAGCAGAAGACAAAAAAATCGTTGAGATCCTGAAAGCCGATCACGACGCCACGCGTGAGTTTGTCAGCAAACCGATCGGTAAATCCGCCGACAATATGTACAGCTATCTGGCGCTGGTACAGGATGATCCGACCGTACAGGTGGTGAACAACGCGCAGAAAGCCTATGTGGAACACTTTATTCAGGGCGATCCGGATCTGGCAAAACTACCGGTACTTTCCGCCGCCGCGCCGTTTAAGGTCGGTGGGCGTAAGAACGATCCGGCCAGCTTTGTAGAAGTCGAAAAAGGCCAGTTAACCTTCCGTAACGCCGCTGATTTGTATCTCTATCCCAACACTCTGGTGGTGGTGAAAGCCAGCGGTAAAGAGGTGAAAGAGTGGCTGGAATGTTCCGCCGGGCAGTTCAATCAGATTGATATCCACAGCAGCAAACCACAGTCGTTGATTAACTGGGACGGCTTCCGTACCTATAATTTCGACGTGATTGACGGCGTAAATTACCAGATTGATGTATCGCAACCCGCCCGCTACGACGGGGAATGTCAGACCATTAATCCGAAAGCGGAACGTATTAAAAATCTGACCTTTAACGGCAAACCAATCGATCCGAATGCTACCTTCCTCGTCGCGACCAACAACTACCGCGCCTACGGCGGTAAGTTTGCCGGAACCGGCGACAACCACATCGCGTTTGCTTCTCCGGATGAAAACCGCTCGGTGCTGGCCGCGTGGATTGGTGCGGAGACGAAGCGTGCCGGTGAAATTCATCCGGCGGCAGATAACAACTGGCGTCTGGCGCCAATTCACAGCGATACGCCACTGGATATTCGCTTTGAAACATCACCGTCTGATAAAGCCGCGGCGTTTATTAAAGAGAAAAGCCAGTATCCGCTGAAAAAAGTCGCGACCGATGACATCGGTTTCGCCATTTACCAGCTGGATTTAAGTAAGTAATTTTCGTGCCGGATGCGACGCAATAGCGTCTTATCCGGCCTACGAGTCGAAATAATCTGTAGGCCGGATAAGGCGTTAGCCGCCATCCGACAATACTTTACGCCGCCCGCTCTTCCCGCTGCGCTAAAACCTGCGGCAAATTCAGTTCTATCCAGTCCGCCAGCGCGGCGACTTTATCGCTCACCTGCTCACCCAACGGCGTCAAACTATATTCCACGTGCGGCGGTACTACCGGATATGACACCCGATTGATAAACCCGTCCTGCTCTAACGCTTGCAGGGATTGCGCCAGCATCTTTTCACTGACCCCGCCCATCTTACGGCGCAAATCGCTGAAACGGTGCGTACCGTCGCGCAGCGCCACCAGAATCAACACGCCCCATCGACTGGTGACGTGTTTTAACACCTCGCGGGAGGGACACTGTTCGGCAAACAAGTTGCCATCGCGTAACTGCTGGGAGAGCGTCGAAGCTGTCATTTTCATACTAACCTTTTTGTACGTACTTACTAAAAGTAAGTTTAGGTGTTAGCGTGATTAAACACAAGACCAATACCAAGGAGTCACCCCATGATCGCGATTACCGGCGCCACCGGCCAACTGGGCCAACACGTTATTGAATCTCTGCTGAAAACCGTTCCTGCCAGCCAGATTGTGGCAATCGTGCGTAATCCCGCTAAAGCGACGGCGCTTAGTCAGCAGGGCATTACCGTTCGTCAGGCGGATTACAGCGATGAAGCCGCCTTTACAACTGCCTTACAGGGTATCGACAAGCTACTGCTGATCTCCTCCAGCGAAGTGGGACAACGTGCCCCGCAGCATCGCAACGTGATTAACGCAGCGAAAGCCGCTCACGTGAAATTTATCGCCTACACCAGCCTGCTGCACGCTGACACCTCCCCGCTGGGGCTGGCTGATGAGCATGTGGCAACCGAGCAGATGCTGGCTGAATCCGGTATCGCCTACGCGCTACTGCGTAACGGCTGGTACACCGAAAACTATCTCGCCAGCGCACCGGCTGCTCTGGAACATGGCGTGTTTATCGGGGCTGCAGGTGAAGGCAAAATTGCCTCAGCGACCCGCGCCGACTATGCCGCTGCCGCCGCACGTGTCATCAGTGAAGACGGTCACGCCGGTAAAACCTATGAGCTGGCGGGCGACGCAGGCTGGACCCTGAGCCAGTTGGCTGCCGAGCTGGCAAAACAGAGTGGTAAAAAAGTGGTGTATCAGAACCTGAGCGAAGCTGATTTTGCCGCCGCGCTAAAAGGTGTAGGTCTGCCTGCCGGACTGGCGGACATGCTGGCTGACTCAGACACTGGCGCCTCCAAAGGCGGTCTGTTCGACGACAGCCATACGCTGAGCAAACTGATTGGTCGCCCGACCACCCCGCTGGCTGACAGCGTCAAAGGCATCTTGTAAGTGTTAAAAATTAGTTAATTGTGGTGGCATCCCCGCGCATCCTCTCTGATAATGACAGGATGATGCGTGGGGAGAGAAAACGTGCAAGGTGTACCTGAGCAGTTTATTGATGAGAAAGACAGCGCCCGCTTTCGCCATCTGGCGCAGGTGCCGGGCGTAGAGCTGTATCATGCGCACATCTCACGTTACGCCTTTGAGCCGCACACACATGAAGCATTCGGCATTGGCGCGATAGAAGCCGGAGCCGAACGTTTTCGTTATCGCGGCACGCAGTACGTGGCCCCCGCCCACTCCGTCGTAACCATGAATCCCGATGAGCTGCACACCGGCGAGGCCGAAACCGCCGATGGCTGGCGCTATCGGATGATTTATCTTGAGCCCGATCTTCTGGAAGAGGTCACTGGGATCCGCCACTGGTGGTTTCATGACGTAACGCGTCTCGATCCGCTGCGCTCGCGCCAGATCTGCTCGCTGATCCACGGCCTGTGGAACACGGAAGATCCGCTGGCGCAAAAAGGACTATTGCTCGATCTGATCGATACGTTCCAGCCGCTGGCCCGCCATGCACCGGTACTGCCGGAGGGGGCGCATCGCTTTGAACGAGTACGCGAGTATCTGCACGACAATTATATGCATCCGGTCACGCTCGACGAGCTGGCGCGGGTTGCATCGCTGAGTCCCTGGCATTTTCAGCGCCAGTTTAAATCTCATTTCCACGTCACGCCGCACCAGATGTTGATGGCGATCCGCCTGTGGCGAGCCAAAGGTTTTCTCACTTGCGGTATGCCCGCCGCAGAGGTCGCCGCCGCAACCGGCCTCACCGACCAGTCGCATCTCACCCGCGCATTTACCCATCGCTACGGCATTACGCCAGTGCGTTATCAGAAACAAGTCGTCCGGCGTTGATCAGCAATCTCATACAATACGGCGGCATTTTTCCTGCCTACACTCGACGTATTGTTAAGCGATGTGGATATCAAAAATGATTAGCGGTGTGTTGTATGCCCTGCTGGCCGGGCTGATGTGGGGATTAATTTTTGTTGGACCGCTGATCGTACCGGAATACCCGGCGGTATTGCAGTCGATGGGGCGCTATCTGGCGCTGGGGCTGATCGCATTGCCGATTGCCTGGCTGGGACGTGTGCGCCTGCGTCAACTCGGGCGGAAAGACTGGGTAACTGCGCTGACGCTAACAATGATGGGGAATCTGATTTATTACGTTTGCCTGGCAAGCGCTATCCAGCGCACCGGCGCACCGGTCTCCACGATGATTATTGGTACATTGCCGGTGGTGATCCCGGTCTTCGCTAACCTCCTCTACAGCCAGCGTGACGGCAAATTATCATGGTGGCGTTTGTCGCCTGCGCTGGTGTTGATTGGTATAGGCCTGCTGTGCGTGAATATCTCGGAGCTGAATCAGGGACTCCCTGACTTTAGCGGCTGGCGATATGGCTCTGGAATCGCACTGGCGCTGATTTCGGTGGTGTGTTGGGCGTGGTATGCGCTGCGTAATGCCCGCTGGCTGCGCGAGAATCCGGATAAGCACCCGATGATGTGGGCGACGGCTCAGGCTCTGGTAACGCTGCCTGTTTCTCTGCTCGGCTATATTGCCGCCTGCCTGTGGCTGAACGGGCAAACGCCGGACTTCGCTCTGCCCTTCGGTCCGCGTCCAGCCGTGTTTATCGGCCTGATGATAGCCATTGCGGTATTGTGTTCTTGGGTTGGCGCACTGTGCTGGAACGTCGCCAGCCAGAAGCTGCCGACGGTGATCCTCGGCCCGTTGATTGTCTTCGAAACGCTGGCTGGCCTGCTGTACACCTTTATACTGCGCCAGGAATTTCCACCGTTGCTGACGGTAAGCGGTATTACGCTGCTGATGGTTGGGGTAGTGATAGCCGTCAGAGCCAAGCCGCAGAAACCCAGCGTCATGGTGGTTTCACAATCATAATGTGCCGGATGGTGCTCCGCTTATCCGGCCTACTGGATAATATCTTGTAGGCCGGAGCAGACGTTAAACTTTAAACACCGCCACCGTCTGGTTCAACCGTGCGGCCTGCTCTTCGAGCGCGGCTGCGGCGGAAGCGGATTCCTCCACCAGCGAGGCGTTTTGCTGCGTGACGCGATCCATCTCAGCCACCGCCTGACCGACCTGATCGATACCCCGGCTCTGTTCATCAGAGGCCGACGCAATTTCTCCCATAATATCGGTTACCTGGGTGACGGCACTGACAATTTCCGCCATCGTCTCACCCGCTTCATGCACCAGCGCCGTACCGGCATTGACCCGATTCCCTGAGTCATCAATCAACGCCTTAATTTCTTTTGCCGCCTGAGCGCTACGCTGCGCCAGCGTGCGCACCTCACCTGCGACTACAGCAAAGCCACGCCCCTGTTCGCCAGCCCGCGCCGCTTCTACCGCCGCGTTCAGCGCCAGGATGTTGGTCTGGAAAGCAATGCCGTCGATAACAGTGGTAATTTGCGCAATTTTGCTGGAACTGGTGGCGATTTCATCCATCGTACGCACCACGCCATCAACCACGGTTCCGCCTTTCTGCGCCGTCTGTGAAGCATTTTTTGCCAGGCTGGTCGCCTGACGCGCGTTATCTGCGTTCTGTCTCACGGTTGCGGTAAGTTGTTCCATGCTGGCTGCGGTCTCCTCCAGAGAGGCGGCCTGCTGTTCGGTACGTGACGAGAGATCGTTACTGCCAGCGGCAATTTCACCCGCGCCGGTATAGATGGTGTCAGCCCCGTCACGCACCACGCTGACCGTGTTCGCCAGCGCCTGCTGCATGTCGCGGACGTTGCCTGCCAGCAGCGCCATTTCATTACTGCCATCGGCGTTGATGCGGTGAGTCAAATCACCTGCGGCAATATGGCGAATATGTCCCATCACCTCGTGGAGCGGCTTGAGCAGCACTCGCTGCATCGCCAGCCAACTGGCGATAATCACGGTGACGACAATCAACATCACCGCGGACAGCAGCCAGATTATCTTCTGGTAGTCACTCTCATTGTCCTGCACTCCGGCAGTGGCCAGCGCCGTTTGCGCGCTACGCCATTCCCGATAAACTTCCTGCATGGCCGTTTGCTTTTGCTCGGCATTCTGCTTGAACATCTCTTCCAGCTTTCCTTCAGCCAGCAGCGCGTTCATTTTTGCCAGCGTCGCAGAATAGATGCCGTACTGTTCTTCCAGTCGATCGGCCAGATGCTCATCCAGCCCCGGCGTTTCCGGTAGAGCGTAGTATTTATCGTAATGCTCTTTCGATTCGGCCAACAGGCGATTTGCTGTGTTCACCAGCTCCTTCAACTGACCGCCGTTAATCTCGCTGGCCATCGTTCCCTGTAAACGCAGCATGCCCCGGTTGAGCGTGACGCGAGCCTGGTTCAGGCTAATCCACGCATCGGTAAACTCGGCCACGTTCTGGCTGGAAAGTTGAGACACGTTAAAGTTCTGCTTATCGTTATTGAGTGCGCCAATAAAAACGCCCGCGGAGATGAGCTGCATTGCGCCCAGGGCGAGTAACACGGTGATAAGTAAGGTTATCACTTTGATTCGTTTGAACATCTGTAGCCTTTTTATTATGCAGGTATTGTCTGAGGTCTAACTATCGGCAGCGGCGTGCGCTTATTTAATCCTGTCGTGCCGCTTTTTTCGCCGCCCCTCACCTTTCCAATAAGATTCAGCACCTTAACGAAATAAGAAATTTTCGTGACGTTCATCACAAATCACCCCACCCCGAAAGGGTTATATCCTTCGCCATAAGTTGTATTTAAAATACATCTTATATTATTGAGAATGAGGTAACGGCAATGTCTTATCGCGATCAACCTTTAGGTGAACTGGCGCTCTCTATTCCTCGCGCTTCGGCCCTGTTTCGTAAATACGATATGGATTACTGCTGCGGCGGTAAGCAAACGCTGGCACGCGCTGCCGCGCGTAAAGAGCTGGATTTAGACGTTATTGAGGCGCAGCTTGCGCAGCTGGCTGAACAGCCGCTGGAGAAAGACTGGCGTACCGTGGCTCTGGCTGAAATCATCGACCATATCATCGTGCGTTATCACGACAGACACCGCGAACAGCTGCCGGAGCTGATCCTGCAGGCCACAAAAGTTGAACGCGTTCACGCAGACAAACCGAACGTACCGCGCGGTCTGGCGAAAAACCTGACCATGCTGCATGAAGAGCTGTCCAGCCACATGATGAAAGAAGAGCAGATCCTGTTCCCGATGATCAAACAGGGCATGGGTAGTCAGGCGATGGGGCCAATCAGCGTGATGGAAAGCGAACATGACGATGCGGGTGAACTGGTGGAAGTGATCAAACACATCACCCACAACGTGACGCCGCCGCCAGAAGCCTGCACCACCTGGAAAGCCATGTATAACGGCATTAACGAAATGATCGATGACCTGATGGAACACATCAGCCTGGAAAACAATGTGTTGTTCCCGCGTGCCCTCGCAGGTGAATAAAAAAAGGCGCCCGAGAGCGCCTTCCTGAAGTCCGAATTCGGCCACTGCTTATGTGGCCTTTTTTGTGTCCGATATGACAACGCTTAACGCATACCCGCCATACGTTTCTTACCGATAAACAACCAGCCCAGACCCAACGCGATGAACCACAGCGGCGTCACCATCAACGCCTGACGGGTATCATCTTCCAGCGTCAGCAGTACCAGTACGAAGACGAAGAACGCCATACATACCCAGCACATCAGCTTGCCTAACGGCATCTTGTAGATTGATTTTTCATGCAGGTGAGGACGTTGCTTGCGGTACACCAGGTACGAGCAAAGAATGATGGTCCAGACGAACATGAACAGAATCGCCGACACGGTGGTGATCATGGTGAACGCGCCAATCACGCTCGGGTTCACGTACAGCATCACCACGCCGCCCAACAGACAGATACAGGAGAAGGTTAACCCCTTCGCCGGAACTGCGCGTTTAGACAGCTTGGCAAATGCTTTCGGTGCAACGCCTTCCTGCGCCAGGCCGAACAGCATACGGCTGGTAGAGAACACGCCGCTGTTTGCGGAAGAGGCAGCTGAAGTCAGAACCACAAAGTTGATCAGGCTCGCCGCAGCAGGCAGACCAACCAGCACAAACAGTTCAACGAATGGGCTCTTGGTTGGTACTACCGAGCTCCACGGCGTTACGGACATAATCACGATCAGCGCGAACACGTAGAACATGATAATACGGATTGGAATCGAGTTAATGGCGCGCGGCAGAGATTTCTCAGGATCCTTGGTTTCCGCAGCGGTCGTTCCCACCAGCTCAATACCCACAAACGCGAACACCGCTATCTGGAAGCCGGCAAAGAAGCCGCTCAGACCTTTCGGGAACCAGCCACCGTCATTCCACAGATGCGTGAACGATGCCTGAACGCCGGTTGGCGACTGGAAATGCGTCAGCACCATCACCAGACCGACGACAATCAGGCCGATGATGGCGACGATTTTGATCATCGCAAACCAGAACTCCATCTCACCGAACATTTTTACGGTGGCGAGGTTGAGGCTCAGCAGCAGCACAATCACCGCCAGCGAGGCGACCCAGTCTGACAGTTCGGGGAACCAGAATTGCGCATACGCGGTAATCGCGACAACGTCTGCCATCCCAGTAACGACCCAGCAGAACCAGTAGGTCCAGCCGGTAAAATACCCGGCCCACGGCCCGAGCAGGTCGGAGGCGAAATCACTAAACGATTTGTACTCCAGATTCGAGAGCAGCAATTCACCCATTGCCCGCATCACGAAAAACAGCATAAAACCGATGATCATATATACAAAGATGATCGACGGTCCGGCGAGACTGATGGTTTTACCGGAGCCCATAAACAGGCCAGTACCGATAGCACCACCAATAGCAATAAGTTGAATATGACGGTTTGTGAGATTGCGCCGTAGCGACTGTTCAGACGACGCCTCTTCAGCGGTGTCGACTTTTACCTGATCTACCATGTTTTTTCTTCCTGTACCTGTCTGTGTTGTTCAGGCTCTACGGCCTTTAGTGTGTCTATGATACGACGATCCTGTTATCAGGACTCATCGATATTAGGTAAGAATTGGCGGGATGAATACTAAGATTTAGATATAATGTTAATTTAATGTTTAAAGTGAGTGTCATATCACTCTGATAGCGCGAATCAGCTCACAAAAATACACGCTGATGCGGCATTTGCAAGATAAAATATCGACAACGACGTAACTATAGCTTTTCACGCTATTTTTTTGCTCCCCCCGGCCTCGGGGGGAACAGAAGTCACTGCTTACAGGATCTCAAGCAGCTCAACGTCGAACACCAGCGTGCTGAACGGAGGAATGGACGCGCCAGCACCACGCTCGCCGTAAGCCAGTTCCTGAGGAATAGTCAGTTCCCATTTCGAACCTACCGGCATCAGGGTCAGTGCTTCAATCCAGCCAGGGATTACGCCGTTAACCGGGAATTCAGCCGGTTCGCCACGTGCGACAGAGCTGTCAAACACGGTACCGTCGATCAGTTTACCGGTATAATGCACGCGAACGCGGTCAGTACGCGCCGGAATAGCCCCTTCGCCCTGAGTCAGAACACGGAACTGCAAACCGGATTCAGTGCTGTTCACACCCTCTTTCTCACGGTTTTCTTCCAGATATTTGACGCCATCAGCCGCCATAGCCTGGAAGCGTTCGCGACGTACTGCATCAGCGCGTTCATGGATTTCACGCAGCGCGCGATGCACAACATCAACCGGTACTGCCGGGTGCTTACCTTCCAGCGCGTCAGCGATACCCGCTACCAGCGCTTCAGGCAACAGTCCTTCCAGTCCGGATTCGCTCAGCTGTTGTCCTACCTGCAAACCAATGCCGTAGCTTGCTTGCGCTTCGATAGTGTCAAAAGTCGGGTTAGCCATCATATTTCCTTTCATCGGATGTAAAGTAGCGGGCAGCATATCAGCCATGCCGCATCCGGTAAAACTTTGTCTCGGGAACAGATGACAAATCGCGAGGAAACATAAACAATAGGAATATCCCGCGTTGACGTCACGAAAGCGGGTAATATGACGAACATCATAGCGTTAGCCATCTATACTCTATGATCGAGGAACGAGACGCGGAGCAGGAGGAAAGCCATGCCCGGGCGCTTTGAATTAAAACCAACCCTGGCGAAAATCTGGCATGCACCGGACAATTTTCGCATTATGGATCCGCTACCGCCTATGCACCGCCGCGGCATTATTATTGCTGCTATCGTGCTGGTGATAGGTTTCCTGCTTCCTTCCAGTGACACCAGCGATGCCCCTGTGGTGACGCGTACTGCCCAGCTGGATTTACAGTCACAGTCGCAGCCACCAACCGAGGCTCAGCTACAGGCACAGTTAGTCGCCCCGCAAAACGATCCCGGCCAGGTCGCTCCGGTTGCTCCAGAGCCAATCCAGGAAGGAGAACCTGATGCGCAGCCGCAGGCTCAGCAATCTCAGCCGCAGACGCAACCTTTCCAACAGGATAGCGGAATTGAGCAACAGTGGCGCTCTTATCGCGTAGACTCGGGCAAAACGCTGGCCCAGGTCTTCCGTGACCATAACCTCCCGCCAACCGATGTGTATGCAATGGCGCAGGTTGAAGGCGCGGGAAAACCGCTAAGCAACCTGAAAGACGGTCAGATGGTGCAGATCAGGCAGAATGCCAATGGCGTGGTGACGGGATTAACCATTGATACCGGGAATGGCCAGCAGGTTCTGTTCACCCGCCAGCCAAACGGCAGTTTTATTCGCGCCCGTTAAGCGACGCCATCAGGCATCAAGGTGAAGCGTCAGCGCTTCACCTTATTCACCCACCAGATCCCCGAACAGACCAGCACCAGTGCCAGTGCGTATTTCCATTCGAGAATGTTTTCGCCGAGGAATATCGCCGACAGCAGCGCCCCCGAAACCGGGATCAGGAAGTTAAACGGCGCAATCATTCCCACACGATTATGCTTGAGCAGAATACTCCACAAGGCAAAGGCGACAGAAGAGAGTAACGTCAGGTAGCCCAGAATTGCCACCGAAGACGCACCGTGTACGGTCAGCGTGCCGCCAAAAGCGTAGCCACCGATAACCAACGCCAGACCGCCACCGCCCAACTGGTACCCTGTCATTACCGTCGGATCCACCGTCTGAGAAATACGTTTTCCATATAGCGTGGCAGCAGAAAGAATAAAGGCCGCCATCACTACTGAACCGTCTCCTAACAGGCTGAAACTAAAATCCATTCCGCTGCTAAAGTTCACTACCATCACCCCAGCAAAGCCGAGGATACAGCCCAGCGCTTTGTTGTAGCTCAATTTGTCATTATGGTAGATAAAATGGGCCAGCAGCACGCTGAAGAAGGTCCCGGTCGCATTCATGATGGACCCTTTCACCCCCGTGGTGAACGCCAGGCCGATATAGAAGAAGATGTATTGCAGCGAGGTTTGCGTCAGCCCCAACAGCGTGAGTTGGCCGTACTGACGCGGGCTTAACCGGCCAATCGGTTTTCGCTGTGCCAGCG
Source organism: Citrobacter sp. Cf116 (assembly GCF_030336505.1). Taxonomy (NCBI): domain Bacteria; kingdom Pseudomonadati; phylum Pseudomonadota; class Gammaproteobacteria; order Enterobacterales; family Enterobacteriaceae; genus Citrobacter; species Citrobacter sp. Cf116. The sequence goes on from NZ_JAOWEQ010000041.1 coordinate 457,111, forward strand.
CCAGCATTAGCAGCAATATTCCCGCAAACAGAAAGCGATATCCGGCAAAGACAATCTTTGAGGGAATGTCATCCGTGGCAATCTGGAAGATCTCATATCCGCTTTTGATCGCCGGATAGGCGCTCCCCCACAGCAGGCAGCAGAACGCCGCGCTCAGATAGACAACATTTTTACGCGCAAACAGAGGTTGGTGCGTTGGTTCCATTCCATCACCACTTTGAAATAATGTTTTATTTTTGTGATTATCCCGAAAAGGATAAAGAATAGCCAGAGAGAAAAGCGGGGGAACAGAAAAGCAAAACGCCGGCACAGGGCCGGCGCTTTTACGCGGTCATCAGAATAAAAACTTATTCTGCAACTACGTTTACAGTCAGCTTAGCAAACACTTCGCTGTGAACCTGGAAGCTCACTTCGTGCTCACCAGTGGTACGCAGAACGCCGTTCGGCAGACGAACTTCGCTCTTAGCTACTTCAACGCCAGCTGCAGTTACAGCGTCAGCGATGTCGCGAGTACCGATGGAACCGAACAGTTTACCTTCGTCGCCAGCTTTAGACGCGATGGTTACGGTTTCCAGTGCGTTGATTTTCTCAGCACGAGCTTCAGCAGCGGACAGAACGTCAGCCAGTTTAGCTTCCAGCTCAGCGCGACGCGCTTCGAAAAATTCAACGTTTTTCTTGGTAGCAGGAACAGCTTTACCCTGTGGTACCAGGAAGTTACGAGCATAGCCCGCTTTAACGTTAACCTGATCACCCAGGCTACCCAGGTTTGCTACTTTATCAAGCAGAATAACTTGCATTACCTTATCCTCTCAAAGTCGTATTAATGGACCGTGACCGATTACTGATGACGATCAGTGTACGGCAGCAGAGACAGGTAGCGAGCGCGTTTGATAGCGCGAGCCAGCTGACGCTGGTATTTTGCACGGGTACCGGTGATACGGCTTGGGACAATCTTACCGCTTTCGGTGATGTAGTTTTTCAGCGTAGCGATATCTTTATAGTCGATCTCTTGAACGCCTTCCGCGGTGAAACGGCAGAACTTGCGACGACGGAAATAACGTGCCATATGGCTAGTCTCCAGAATCTATCAATTCAATCTGCTCGGCATGCAGAACCATTTTGCTCAGGCCGTTCTTTGCCTTGTGGCAAGAGATGAACCCCTGAACGGTCACTGCGCTACCGACCGTTATACTGTGAGTAATGGCCTGGTTTTCGTGTCCGCTAATAATAACGGGCATTTGGCACCACGCCTGCCGGTGAAACCCGGCTTCCTCCTGCACAGAACGATGCTCAAGCACGAACTGGCAATGAGGAATTCCTGATGGACTGACCTTTCGAAGGGGAGCCCTGCACACGGTGCCGGACAACGCCAGACGGTTGGTCATCAGAAATTACTCTTCAGAATCCCCAGCTTCAGCATCATCTGCGGTTTCGTTAGCGAAATCATCGCGACGCTCACGGCGCTCGTCTTTCGCTTTAACCATCGGAGATGCTTCGGTAACAGCGTGTTTAGTACGCATAACCATGCTGCGGATAACGGCATCGTTGAAGCGGAAGGTAGTTTCCAGCTCATCGATCACTTCCTGCGGCGCTTCAACGTTCATCAGAACGTAGTGAGCTTTGTGCAGTTTGTTGATCGGGTAAGCCAGCTGACGGCGGCCCCAGTCTTCCAGACGGTGGATCGTGCCTTCTGCACCAGTGATGGCAGCAGTGTAGCGTTCGATCATACCCGGAACCTGTTCGCTCTGGTCAGGATGGACCATAAAAACGATTTCGTAATGACGCATCGAATTGCTCCTTACGGATTATTCAGCCTCCTGTCTGGGTCAGCCGAGGCCCATGGAGGCAAGGAACGTGTTAAAGGTCGGCTGAAAAATGACGCGTCATAATACTGGGGTCAGCAGTTAAACTCAAGGTGCTTGTACGATTATTTATCATGTCGCCATTAATACATATCCAGCAGCATTTTGACGCTGATACAAATAGAGACGATGACAATCATGGGTCGGATGACTTTCTTGCCGCGCGTCAGTACGACTGTCGCACCCAGACGTGCGCCAAGGGATTGCCCGGCAAACATCACCAGCCCCAGCGACCAGATCATTTTACCGCCGAAAATGAAGAACAGAATCGAGGCAATATTCGACGCCAGGTTGATAAAATTCGAGTGAATTTGCGCTTTATCGATACTGTACCCCCACAGCAGGATATAGCAGAGCGTATAAAAGGAGCCGGCCCCGGCACCGAGAAAACCATCATAAAACCCAATACCTCCCCCGCAGATCAACGAGAAGAGAAACAGGGATACCTGCTGCTTCCTTTTCGGTTCGCTAAGATTAGGCGCAGAAATAAAGTAGATAGCGACCGCGATAATCAGGATCGGCAGCAGTTTCTTCAACACGTCCGGTTCAATAAACTGGATAAGCGTTGTGCCCATCGCAGAACCGATAAAGGCAGATAAAAAGACATATTTGTGCTCCTGCACATTAATATGTCCCCGGCGTAAAAAGTAAATTCCGGAGGTTAGCGAGCTACCCAGTGCCTGAATTTTATTGGTTGCCAGCGCATTAGCCGGGGGTAAACCAGAAATTAAGAGAGCGCCAATAGAGAGAAAACCACCGCCGCCCGACACCACGTTAATAAAGCCAGCCACCAGCGCGACCATAAACATAATCACGAAATAGCTGAAATCCATGAATGAAGTATCCATAAGTTTTTGCCTAATTATCATAAAGTTATATTAATTATCTGGCTCACTATAAACGGCGTACTCACCCGATTAAATTGACTATTTGGTAAGAGCTTATGCGCGTAAGGCAGGTATTTTTAACCGTAGCGGAAGGCATCAGCTGATTGTTAATTAAAGAAAAGATGGCTTTGCGGTAATTTTTTGAACAACTGCATCAGAAATGGTCGCTATCGACTGCGCCGGCAGCGGTTAAAATTAAATCAGAAGTTATCCACTCACAGGAGAGAGCTAACCAGAGACCGCAGTCGAGGAGGTACATATGCGAGCCCGTGTTTTGACCCTTCTGGCTGTACTTTTGCTCAGTGCAAATGCAACGGCAGCCATCAAAATTGACAATCATCAGGCCAGGAATATGGATGATGTGCAGAGCTTAGGCGTTATTTACATAAATCATAACTTCGCCACTGAAAGTGAAGCCACTCAGGCCCTGAATGAAGAAACCGATGCGCAAGGCGCAACCTACTATCACGTGATCCTCACCAGGGAACCCGGTAGTAACGGAAATATGCACGCCAGTGCAGATATTTATCGCTAGCACCAGAAACAACCAACGAGAACATTGCCACAGTTTGACTTGCCCCCTTCACTGGGGGCTTTTTTTTGCAAAACAATCCCGAAGCCAGACCGATCTCATCCCCATGAAGAGTTGGCTCCGGAACGTTTTTTCTTACTTCTGGCCGTAATAGGCATTTGGGCCGTGCTTACGCATGAAGTGCTTATTCATCAGGTAACTGTCGATGGGGCTGAGCGCCGGATTAATGCCACGCGCAATCCATGCCATTTTTGCCACCTCTTCCATCACCACAGCGTTATGTACCGCGTCGTGAGCATCTTTGCCCCAGGCAAACGGGCCATGTTGGTACACCACTACGCCAGGCGTATGTAAAGGTTCCACCTCCCCGAGCGTTTCAATAATCACCCTACCGGTATTAAGTTCATACTCCTCCTGAACTTCAGCTTCAGTTAAAGCCCGGGTACAGGGAATATCGCCAAAGAAGTAGTCAGCATGCGTCGTGCCGAGCGCAGGAATTGCCAGACCTGCCTGCGCCCATGCCGTCGCGTGGGTTGAGTGGGTATGCACCACGCCGCCGAGAGAGGAATAACGGCGATACAGCGCCAGATGGGTGGCGGTATCGGAAGAAGGACGATAGCGTCCCTCCACCACATTACCGTGCAGATCCACAACCACCATGTCATCCACTGTCATTGTTTGGTAGTCGACGCCGCTGGGCTTAATCACCACCAGCCCGCGTTTGCGGTCGATGGCGCTGACGTTACCCCAGGTAAACGTCACCAGACCGTAGCGCTGCAGATCCATGTTGGCCTCAAAAACCTGCTGTTTACGTTTTTGCATTACACTGCCTCCACCAGGCCCGCGCTGGCCATACGCGCTTTCACCCAGTCGCGCGCCTTCGCCACTTCACGTGCCGGGTCGTCCGACGTTTCGCTCCACATCTCAATCAAGTATGGCCCGCAATACCCACTCTGTTTGAGAGTCGCAAAACAACGTTCGAAATCGACAACCCCTTCACCAAACGGCACATTTTTGAATACGCCGGGTTTGGTATCTTTCACGTGTACGGCAACTATATGGCCCATTCCCGCCTGCAGCTCCATCTGCACGTCGTTATCCCACGCCGATAAATTGCCAATATCGGGATACAGCTGGAACCACGGATTGTTGAGATAGTGGGCGTATCCCAGCGCCTTACTGATCGAATTCATCAGTGGATAATCCATGATTTCCATCGCCAGCGTCACCTGTGCACGGCTCGCCATCTCTACGCTCTCTTTCAGCCCATCGCGAAACCGACGACGCGTTTCGTTATTGGCCTGCTGGTAATAAACGTCGTAACCCGCCAGTTGAATAACGCGAATACCGATATCCTGCGCAAACTGAATGGCTTTACGCATGATCTCCAGCCCCTGTTCGCGTACCGCATCATCTTCACTACCAAGCGGAAAACGACGATGAGCGCTCAGGCACATGGACGGTACCCGTATCCCGGTGTCGGCGATAGCGGCCACCAACGCCAGTCGCTGCTCCCGGTTCCAGTCAAGACGCGCCAGGCGAGTGTCGGTTTCATCAACCGACATTTCGACAAAGTCGAAGCCCAGTTCCTTCGCCAGTTGCAAGCGTTCCAGCCAGCACTCCCCGCCGGGGAGTGCTTTTTCATAAATACCGAGCGGGACCTGTTTCGACAACATAGTCGCTCCTTATCCCCACAGTTGGGCGATAGAACGTTTGAACTGACGGGCCGCTTCCACCGGAGAGGCGGCATCGCGAATACTGCGGCCGGCAATAAAGACGTGAATCGGAATTCCCTGGAACAGCGGCAGATCTTCCAGCGCCAGACCGCCGGTGACGGTGACTTTAAAGCCCATCTCGGACAGACGCTTGATCGCGCTGATATCCGCTTCTCCCCACGCCACGCCCGCCGCCTGCGCATCACGACTGCGGTGATATACAACTTGCCCAATCCCTGCGTCACGCCACTCTTGCGCCTGCTCCCAGGTCCAGTAACCAGTCAGTTCAATCTGTACATCACCGTTAAATTCTTTCGCCACCTCCAGCGCACCCTTGGTGGTGTTGATATCGGCACAACAGATGACGGTGACCCAGTCAGCGTTGGCTTCGAAACACATGCGGGAGAGGATTTTCCCCGCATCGGCAATTTTGGCGTCCGCCAGTACAATTTTATGTGGGTAAAGCGCTTTCAGATCGCGAACGGCGCGCACGCCCTCTGCCACGCAAAGAATAGTGCCCACCTCAATGATATCGACCTCTTCGGCAATCAGACGCGTCGTTTCATACGCGGAAGACATTGATTGGTTATCCAGCGCAACCTGCAACATAGGTAATGACATTTTGGTATCCTTTTAAACAGCCGCCGCAGTGGCGTTATCAATTAAATCCAACACTTCCTGCGCGGTGCGGCAGGCGCGTAAACGGTCGAAATTGGCTTCGTCATCAAAGAGATTCACGATCTGCATGATGCCCACTTCCTGATGTGTGTTGGCATCAACTGCCGCCATCGTTATCAGAATATCGACCGGGTCGTTATCTTCGTGGTTAAACACCAGCGGCGTTTTCAGCGTCACCAGCGCAAAACCGGTTTTCTTGACCCCTTCCTCCGGACGGCCGTGCGGCATCGCCAGGCCTGGCGCAATCACAAAGTACGGGCCAAACTGCTCAACGCCATCAAGGATGGCCTGGTAGTAGCGTGGTTCAACCACATCAGCCTTAACCAGCAGATCCACGCCAAGCTTTACCGCTTCCTGCCAGGTACTGGCCTCGGCTTGCAAAAGGATGGAACTATTGTCTGCCAGCGAGTCACGTAATTTCATATGCCGCCCCTTACTTCACGTCCTGCGGAAAATGCGCTTTGATCACTTCCAGCAGTTTTGGTCCAAAATCGGCAGGAGACAGCATGTTGCGTACGCCAACGACATATTTATTGCCAGAAACGGTAATCTCACCGGCGATATGCGTAGAGGCGATGATAATATCCGCGCCGCTCAGTTCACTTTTGTATTCACCCACGGCGCAGCTGTTTACCGTATGGTCAATATTTGACTGGGTTAAAAACTGGTCCACCTTCATTTTCATGATCATGGAACTGCCCTGCCCATTGCCACACACAGCCAGAATACGTACGGTCATAATTGGAACTCCTTATTAAGCAGAGTGTTCTGCCAGTTGTTTTTCTGCATCTTCCTCAGCACGCAACGTGCGTCCTGCGAAAAACATATAAGCCAGTGCAATCAGAATAATGACGGCCATAAACACGATGCCGATGGAGGCAAAGCCTTGCATCATCGGCGGTGCCAGAATTGACCAGTCCGCCATGCCCATCCAGGCGCTCATACCGGTGAGCTTCACCGCCCAGACGCAGCCGAAGATTTCGATCATCCCCATCACCAGGCAAATCTTGAGCGCTGCGCGCCAACCGCCAAAGTGGTTAGCAAATACGCCGATAGTGGCGTTCGAGAAGAACATCGGGATAAAGCCTGGGATAATCAGAATGGAAGAGCCGCAGGCCACAAGGATGCCCACCGCAATCAGTTGTCCGATGGTCCCCCACATAAAGCCCCAGACCACCGCATTAGGAGCAAAGCTATAAATCGCCGCGCAGTCGATGGCCAGTACCGCGCCCGGGATCAGACGTTGAGAGATACCGTTGAACGCTTCTGAAAGTTCAGCAACGAACATACGTACGCCCTGGGTGATGATGAAGATAGCGACAGCAAACGAAAAACCGGTTTGCAGGATATACACGGTCCAGTGGGTTTTACCCGCCATCGCCTGAACCACATCAATGCCGAAAGAGAGCAGGATCGCCCCGAAGAAGATGGTCATCACAATCGCGGTAGAAACGATATTGTCATGGAAGATATTCAGCCAGCCTGGCAGCTTGAGATCTTCTACGCTCTCCTCTTTCTTACCCAGATACGGCGCGACTTTGTAAGCAATCCAGGAGGCGAACTGCTGCTGGTGACCGATGGAAAAACCACAGCCGTCGGTCACTTCCTGGGTCGGCTTGTACATCATATTGGAGGTAATGCCCCAGTAGAGCGACACCAGCACCGCGGTACAGATGATGGTGGTCCACATGGAATAGCCAAAGATGTAGAAAGAGACGGCGATCAGGCCCGCCTGCTGGAACATGATGTGCCCGGTCAGCATGATGGTACGAATACCGGTAATCCGCCGTAGCAGCACGTAACAAATGTTTAGCGCCAGCGCCAACAGTACCGCGTACCCTACCCAGCTATAGGCATCCCCCATACGTTCGATGGTTGCCATCATGGAGGCATAGGTATCGGAAATCGCACCGTTGATACCGTAAACCTCGGACATCTTCGCCACTACCGGTTTAAACGTGCTGGTCAGAATGCCCGACCCTGCCTGCAATAACATAAAACCGATAATCGTTTTGATCGTGCCTTTGATAATGACGCTGACACTTTTACGCAACAGGATGTAGCCGAGGCAGGTCACAATACCCAACAGCAACGGTGCATTGGTCATGACCTGATTAAAAAAGACGGTAAAGATGTTGTAGAGGATCTCCATAACGATCTCCAGTAGACGAAGTTGCTGAACATTCATTACAGATGCCCAGGATGTTGTGCCCTCACTCTAATTTTCAAAAGTAATCACAACAAGATTGAATTTGATTAAATGTGATGCAGTACGCAAATAATTCTCTTACTTGCAGAGTGGATTTACTTCGAATTCATTCACTTCAAAATAAAACCATTTAAAACAATAAAATACAAAAATACATTTCATATAAACCATCTTGTCATGTTGTAATTTGTTAACTGTTTTTCATTCAACACCAAAAATCAACGCATTGCCTTCTTGAGAAAATGATGTCAGTATCAATCAAAACAAATCAAAATTTGATTCAACTTGAACAAACATGAAGGTAATTGCGATGAGTAAAGTAAAAAGCATCACGCGTGAATCATGGATCCTGAGCACATTCCCGGAGTGGGGAAGCTGGCTGAATGAGGAGATCGAGCAGGAACAGGTCGCACCAGGTACTTTCGCGATGTGGTGGCTCGGCTGTACCGGAATTTGGCTGAAATCGGAAGGCGGGACTAACGTCTGCGTCGATTTCTGGTGCGGCACGGGCAAACAGAGTCACGGTAACCCGCTGATGAAAACCGGTCACCAGATGCAACGCATGGCAGGGGTGAAGAAGCTGCAGCCAAACCTGCGCACCACGCCGTTTGTTCTTGATCCGTTTGCCATTCGTCAGATCGATGCGGTGCTGGCCACACACGATCATAACGATCACATCGACGTAAATGTTGCGGCAGCCGTCATGCAGAACTGTGCCGACGACGTGCCGTTTATTGGACCGCAGACTTGTGTGGATCTGTGGATCGGTTGGGGTGTACCAAAAGAGCGCTGCATCGTGGTAAAACCAGGCGATGTGGTGAAAGTGAAAGATATTGAAATTCATGCGCTTGATGCGTTCGATCGTACTGCGTTAATCACCCTGCCCGCCGATCAAAAAGCCGCTGGCGTGCTGCCGGATGGTATGGATGCCCGCGCCGTAAACTATCTGTTCAAAACGCCGGGCGGTACGCTTTATCATAGCGGCGACTCACACTACTCCAACTACTATGCAAAGCATGGCAACGAGCACCAGATCGACGTCGCACTCGGATCCTACGGTGAGAACCCACGGGGTATTACGGACAAAATGACCAGTTCTGACATGCTGCGTATGGCGGAGGCCCTGAATACAAAAGTGGTGATCCCTTTCCATCATGATATCTGGTCAAACTTTCAGGCCGATCCGCAGGAGATCCGCGTACTGTGGGAGATGAAAAAAGATCGCCTTAAGTATGGCTTTAAGCCATTCATCTGGCAGGTAGGTGGCAAGTTCACCTGGCCGCTGGACAAAGATAACTTTGAATATCACTATCCGCGCGGCTTTGATGACTGCTTCACCATTGAACCGGATTTACCGTTTAAATCATTCTTGTGATCCACACAAAATGCCGGGCCATCCCGGCATTTTTTTCCCATTTACTTTAGTATTTCCAGGCTATTTCAAATATCATCTTTTCAAATCAATTTGTATCGGAATAGCTCATGACTGAAGCACAAAGACATCAAATATTGCTGGATATGCTGGCGCAGTTGGGCTTTGTTACCGTTGAGAACGTAGTTGAGCGTCTGGGGATTTCACCCGCCACTGCGCGCCGGGACATCAACAAGCTCGACGAAAGCGGCAAACTCAAAAAAGTACGCAACGGCGCAGAAGCTATTACCCAGCAGCGGCCGCGCTGGACGCCAATGAATCTGCACCAGGCGCAGAACCACGATGAAAAAGTTCGCATTGCCAAGGCAGCATCCCAGCTTGTGAATGCGGGTGAAAGCGTAGTGATCAACTGCGGATCGACCGCTTTCCTGCTGGGTCGCGAAATGTGCGGCAAGCCGGTGCAGATCATCACCAATTATTTGCCGCTGGCGAACTATCTGATCGACCAGGAACATGACAGCGTGATCATCATGGGAGGGCAATATAACAAAAGCCAATCCATCACGCTTAGCCCGCAAGGCAGTGAAAATAGCCTGTATGCCGGACACTGGATGTTTACCAGCGGCAAAGGGTTGACCGCGGACGGACTGTATAAAACCGATATGCTGACCGCGATGGCCGAGCAGAAGATGCTTAACGTGGTGGGTAAACTGGTGGTGCTGGTCGATAGCAGTAAAGTCGGTGAACGTGCGGGAATGCTGTTCAGTCGCGCCGATCAAATCGATATGCTCATTACCGGCAAAAATGCAAACCCTGAGATTCTGCAACAGCTTGAAGCTCAGGGCGTGAGCATTATGCGTGTTTAAAGGTGCTGGCGGAAAAACGTCACTGTTGCGGCCAACGCTTCTGGCGTGATGCGATGTCGTACGCCCGCTTCCCACAGGCAGGTCAGATTGTTGTCCAAACCTGCCTGAATCAGCGCTTGCTGTAAGCGGAAGGTTTCAACTGCCGGTACAACATCATCATCCTGTCCATGCCACAGCAACAACGGCCTGTCGGCGAGGCGTGGCAACTGATGCGTAACATCCCATTCGGCAAGCGGGGCGATAACGGCATCAAACTCCGCCTGTTGCTCTGGGGTCTGAACCTGTAAAGGAGGAAAAAGCGTCTGCGCAAGCCGGGTAAAATAGCCTGAGCCCATCAGGCTGGCTACACATTTAACCTCAGGATGGCGCGCCATTATGCCCAATGCAGTCATTCCCCCCATCGATGCCCCACCGACGGCAAGCCGCTCATCTGAAAGCCAATTTTCTGCCACCAGAGCCGCACGTAACGTCGTAAACTCCTGCATGTTTTGCTGCAATATATGCCAGAAGCGGAACATTCGCTCCTGAGCATTACCGTTAAATCGGGCGCCATGATCGGGTGCATCTGGCATGACGACGCGAAATCCGGCCTGAGCCAGCGCAACGGCAAAATAACTGTAGACCAGACTTGAAGATGTAAACCCGTGATAAAAGAGAATACAAGGGAGTGAACATTCGCGTTTACCAGCCGGAACGGCATGCAGGACAGGGATACCAGCTAACTGTCGTGTCTCAATTTCTATCATTTGTTGCCCCTTTTTTTCTGGTATGCCATGCAGCAATACTTAACGCAAGCGAATGTGTTCGGTAATGATTCATAATGTTGAGAACTGGGTTACGCTTTCGCAACATTTTCATTCGAAAATCGCGTGAGAGATAACAATTCGGGAACATTCCCCTAAAGGGAAATTAATAAGGCACTACACTATGGCTATCAGGAAACGAGATAGAGTTATGCGTCGGTTTGCCTCTTTGTTGCTGGTTATGTTTTTAAGCGCCTGTAGCGTGCTACAGGGAACGCCGCAACCCGCACCGCCCGTTGCCGACCACCCGCAGGAGATCCGCCGTGACCAGAGTAATGGGTTACAGCGATTAGGGACGGTTAGCGCGCTGGTTAGAGGCTCTCCGGATGATGCGCTGGCAGAGATCCGTGCCAAAGCCGTCGCGGCTAAAGCTGATTACTACGTGGTTTTATTAGTAGATGAAACCATCGTGACAGGCCAATGGTATTCACAGGCAATTTTGTATCGTAAATAACATTGGGTTGAAATTTAGTCAGCTTTACATTGCTTTGCGCCTCTATGCGTTTACCTGTGCACAATAAACCAACAGCAGGAAGCTTGAGGTTTATTATCGCGATGGAATGCCCTGCCGTGTGTAGGGGTACGAATAATGGAGCTGACGATGAAACAATCTCTTGCCTTATCCTCACTGCTGCTTTCTGCCGGACTGGCAGGCACTACGGCGCAGTCTGCCGAATTCGCCAGTGCTGACTGCGTTACTGGCCTGAACGAAATTGGCCTGATCTCTGTCAGTAACATTGCAGGGAATCCGCAGGATGTAGAACGTGTAATCGCGTTAAAAGCGGATGAACAAGGTGCCTCATGGTATCGGATCATTCAGATGTACGAAGACCAGCAGCCCGACAACTGGCGCGTACAGGCCATACTTTATGCGTAACAGATTGCCGGATGGCGTAAACTTATCTGACCTGGACTGAGCGTAGGCATGATAAGACGCACCCGCGTCGCCATCAGGCAAGTTATTACCGTAACCCCCCCGTTGCCCGCAGGAGCAAATCGTTCAGCACCTGTTCAGACAATCGTAGTCCACCCCGCGTATCAAGCATCATTTGGCACCAGGCCTGCGCCACTGGCGGAGAAGAATAACGCAACATCTGCGCCCCGCAACCGAGCAGGAAAAGCTGCTGCGTAATCTCTCGTCCCAATGCCTCACTGGGTTTACGTAAACGCTGCTGTAGCTGACGCACCATCCGATCGTAATGCCGATCTTGCCCCTTCACCTCCGCAAAGGCTTCGCTGAGCATATCGTAGATGCCGGGTTGTTTTGTCAGTACCCGCAATACATCAAGGCACATAATGTTGCCGGAGCCTTCCCAGATACTGTTTACCGGCATCTCACGATACAGGCGCGGCAGCTCACTCTCCTCGCAATAGCCAATCCCGCCCAGCACTTCCATCGCTTCAGCCACAAACGGCATACCGACCTTGCAAACGGAGAATTTCGCTGCTGGCGTGAACAACCTGGCCCACAGCGCCTCTTTGGCATCAGCACGACGGTCCCAGGCCCGCGCCAGTCGAAACAGTAGCGCCGTTTGACCTTCCAGTTGGAGCGCCATCCGGCCTAATACCTGACGCATCATCGGCTGTTCAATCAATGGTTTGCCAAAAACTTGTCGCTGGTGCGCATGATAAATCGCGACGGAAAAAGCACGTCGCATCATGCCGTGACTGCCGAGCGCGCAGTCAAAACGCGTCATCCCGCCCATCTTCAGGATATGGCGGATACCCTCCCCTTCTTCGCCCAATAGCCAGCCAATCGCATCGTGGAATTCAACCTCGCAGCTGGCGTTGGAGCGGTTGCCTAACTTATCTTTCAGTCGTTCAAGACGGATGGCATTACGCTGCCCGTCAGGTAAAAATCGCGGTACAAAAAAGCAGGATAAGCCGCCCTTTGCCTGGGCCAGCACCAAATGGGCATCGCTTTGCGGTACGGAGAAAAACCACTTATGTCCCACCAGCCGATACGAGCCGTCGACAAGACGTTCTGCCTGAGTGGTATTGCTCAGCACATCTGAACCACCCTGTTTTTCGGTCATACCCATACCAATCAGTAGCCCGCGCTTTTGCCCTCCGGGCAGTAAATGCGAGTCATAACGGTCGCTTAGCAGCGGCGTCAGCCAGTCGTGAAAGGGGGCGGGTAACATTTGAAGTAACAGCGGCGTGGCGGCAAACGTCATGGTCACCGGACACAACGTGCCTGCTTCAACCTGCGCATGCAGCATGAAACGCGCCGCCCGGGCAACAAATGTTCCCTGCCTCGCGTCTTCTTCCCAGGCCAGATTATGTACGCGGTTGGCGCACAATCCCTGCATCAGCAAATGCCAGGCAGGATGAAAACGCACATCATCCAGCCGCTGCCCCTGCGGGTCGTAGCGCAATAGTTCAGGTGGAAAAGCATTGGCCAGACGACCAAGTTCGAGCGACTCGGCAGTCCCTAGCTGCTGACCAATACTGGCGAGAAGATCGCTATCCCAGCCAGCGCCTTCACGGATAACCGCTTCGCACAGCGCGCCGTCGGACAAATATAAGTTACTGTTATTGAGCGGTACAGGTTGGTTAAAAACGGTATGCGTTTGCCAGTGCATTGTGTCTCCCTCCGTCAATGGCCGTCGCTTTAAGTATGGTCAGAACCCCAGAATTCGCGACGGAAGGAGATCACAAAAGCACGGTTAGCCCGCAATATAATGAGGAATAAAACGAGACGTATCTTTAGTGATCAACGTATTATCTTCGCGGATCCCCATACCACATGCTCCATCATCTACGATCCAACTGCCGATCAGCGTGTAGCTGTCGCCAAAGTGCGGTAACGGCTGAAATGCCTGATAGATCATCGGCTCTTCGGCGTAATCACCCTCAGCATGCTCAACGACCTGCTGCTGACCATCAAAAATGGTGACGTTTCCTCCCTCGCGGGAGAATATCGGTTTGCGCACATAGCTTTCACCTGGCGCAATTTGTGGCGTTTCACCGTCAAACCAGGCGGGCAGCAGGTTGGGATGGTTGGGAAATAAACGCCACAGTAACGGCATCAACCCTTTATTGCTGAGCACGCTCTTCCACAACGGTTCAACCCACTGTTCGCGGCGATGGCGCAGCAAGGGGCCATTCTCATCTCGCATCATCCACTCCAGGGGATAGAGCTTAAAGGCGCGACGAATGACGTTATCGTCAAGGTCTGTGAGAACGCCGCCAACGCCAAGCCCCAGATCCTCAACGTAAATAAATCGCGATTCTTGCCCGGCCTGCTGTGCGCAATCCTGTAAATACAGCACCGTGGTACGGTCTTCATCGGTATCTTCACAGCAGCAGAAATAGAAGGGATCCGGGCTATAAAGCTCAGCAAAACGGGAGATCAACCGCTCCTGAATAGCGTTGTACTGATCGGCATCGCGTGGAATCACCCCGTTGCGACGCGCATCTTCCAGCCATAACCACTGGAAATACGCTGACTCATAGAGCGACGTTGGCGTATCCGCGTTGTACTCCAGCAGCTTGACCGGCGATTTATTTCCGCACCAGACAAAATCCATACGGCCGTACAGAGAGGGATCGCGATTGCGCCAGCTTTCGGCAATAACGTCCCAGTACAGCGGCGGGATCGCCAGTTGCTGCATAATCTGTTCGTCGTTAACTGCTCGTTCGACGACATCCAGACACATCTGGTGCAGTTCCGCAGTAGGTTTTTCGATCTGCTCTTCCACTTGTCTGAGCGTAAAGCGGTAAGCCCGACTCTCATCCCAGTAGATTTCGTTATCGATAATATGAAAATCGAAACCGTGATCGTAAGCGATCCTGTCCAAATCTTGCCGAACAGGAACATCATGTCGCAGCATCGTTAACCTCCCCAGTGCCCGCGCGCGCTGGACGAACGCCCATAGCCGCCACGAGAAACCGTCGAGGCTTTCTTCGTCGTATAGCTATGGGTGGTAGCGGTATCGTTTTTTCCGCTACCGGAGCGCCAGCTGTAATCCCCGGAAGTCGTACGCCAGACCGGACGCGAAACATAGGATGAACCGCCGCTGTGGTAAACATACTGTTCGTCGCGATCTTTACGAACGACGCGGCTGAGTAAAAATCCTGCAAACACCGGCACCCAGCTGTGATCGGTACTGTCGAGATAACAGTTACCAAACTGTTTCTGACAGCTTTCGCTGCTCATTTGCATAGGCAGGTTGGAGTAGAACTCTGATTTAGCGCTGTTCCAGCCATCGGCACACACGGCGGCGCTATTGCCATCATCAATACAATCGCTCACCGCTGAGTAAAAGGTACCGTCGCCATCGTTGTCTGCCCCTGCGTCATCACTACACCCCTTGAGGATAAAAAATGCCGCTCCGCCCATAATAGCCAGCGTCAGATACTTTCCGCTGTAACGACTGCGTTTTCTTACAAAGGGGTTAACCGGGCGATCGATTCGCGTGATAGCAGAATGCCCTGATGTTCTGTTTTTGTTTCCGGATTTACGTTTTCTTGCCATGATCGTCCATTACCATGTCATGCAGGCGGCGTTAAAAATGCCTCCCGCCAGCGCGGCGGTTCCCATAGATAGTCCCGCTGCGGTGTTGTGATTAATAATTTTTTCACTCAGTGCCGGCATATATAAACGCACGCCGCCGTAAATGATCAGTTGTATCACTAGCGCGATGCCGCCCCAGGCAAAATAATCCGGGATGCTGACGGCGTTAATTGCCGCGCTGGATAACGGAATGACGTAACCCAGCAACGTGCCGCTAAACGCCAGCGACGCCGCCATATTGTTATTTTTAATCAGCTGCCATTCATTGTGCGGCGTAATTTTTGAGTAGATGACCAGAAAAACAATCACCATGGCTGCGCCAATAAAAAAATAGGCGCCAAAAGCCAGTAATGAACTCAGTATGTGCATTAAAACCTTCCCTGAAATTAACCAATAATATTAAGTGACGTCAATGGGATATCCACGCCCAGCGCCCGTGAGAATACCCACTCAGGCTCGCCCTGCTCATTGAACGACTCTTCACCGTTTAACAGCAGGTATTCCCAGGTATCATCAGCAACCTGTCGCTGATAGCCCATGGTAAAATTATGCACTTCCCACGTGGCGTGCTGCTGGTTTTCCACTTTTTCCAGCATATAAACTGGCTCTATATTCCCCGGCTCTTCGTCGTTAAAAAAGCGCTGCCAGCGCGCTTCCTGCCAGGCGAGCGTCGGTGTGCCTATTGCGGCCGGACTAATCGCAGACTGCCAGTGTTTTTTCTGCGAAATCCCGTAGCTTTCTTCATAAACAAAGAATTTGATATCGTCGATATCATCCATGTCTGCGCCGCCCGTGGTATTGATTTGCAGAAACTCTTCTCCGGACGTGTAGTAGCGGAAAATCTGACTTCCGCCGCCTAAATCAATGTGGCTGACTGCAGCAACGGTGTACTCCTCACCGGGCAATTCGATCAATAAAGCCTCTTCTAAAAGGCGAAATGCCAATGTATTGAGCGTAAACCCGGCATTCAGATGTAACCCCAACGGCCCGCGAACTGGCGCAGCAACATCCGCTTTACCAAATAAACGCTGGAAAAAACTCGTCATCATTTATCCTTAATGATGTGCCAGCCTCCGGTCGATGCTGGCATATATCGCCGTATGATTACTCGCCTTGCTGGCGCTGCAATCGTGCCAGCACATCCTGAGCAGAACTTTTATTGCTTGCGCCAATACCTGCTTCGGCCAGCTTCTCGTCAAGGTCACGCCCATCCGCAACTTTTTCCAGCTGTGCGGCAGCATCCAGACGCGCCTGACGCTCTGCCTGGCGCATTTGCAAACGCTTGAGCGACTCCGCGGCGGTAGACACGCTGGAAGACGCGCCCACGGTCGACGTGGTCACGGCCTGCTGGGCGCGCTGCATCGCTTCTGTAGCCTTTACCACCTCCAGTTGCTGCTCGAACTGTGCAATCCGTTGAGCGGTAGCACTAACCGCTTTCTCAACGCCATCACGAGAGGCCTCAAGGTTAGTAAGCACTTGCTCTTCAGCGGTAATGACATTCTCCAGACGGGCAATTTCTTCTGCAACTTCGTTAATCAGAGACGGGTTAGCGTTTTTACTCAGTGCTTCCAGCACTCGCGTTTCCAGACTGGATTTGCGTGCCCGCAGATCGCTTAACTTGTCATTACTCATCTTCACGCGTGCCAGCAGGTCAACCCGCGATTTTCCGGCTTTATCCAGTTCACCTTTCGCATCACGAATATGCTGTTCCAGCATCCGCACACCCTGCGCTTCTTCAATTGATTCTTCCGCCTGAGAAAGTACGGACTTGCCGAGGGTAAACAGGCTTTTTAAAATTCCCATAAATAGCGTTCCTTGTTATTCGTGAGTGTATTCTTCAGTGATTTCAGCCAAATCCAGAGCGTTATCCGCAAGCGTCGTCATCTCCAGGACCACATCATCCAACGATGAGTTCAGGGAAAGCGCCCCAAATGCGACGTAATATTCATCATGCTGAACGCGTGAAATCCCCACGGAAGACAGAGGAAGGAGTTTCTGATTACGCAATAAGAAAACATTAAACTCATCTTGCTGATGAATACTGCTGACAGGACAAATAATGGTTTCAATAATAATCTGGCGGGATGTAAATAACACACTGAGCGGCAAATCGCCATAATCATTCATTTTAATAATTAATGACCGCTCATTATTTTCAATATCTATATTTAATTCTTGAAGAGTTTGTAGTGCTTCAGCAAGCACCTGCGGATTCCATGCCATATATTTCCCATATATTAGTTAATTAGAAATAAATATCATTTTTCAGCCTTTATCATACTTGTTTAAGATAAAAAAAAGCCATCCGAATCAGGATGGCTTTTTCCGAAAATTAAGCTTAGCTGCGCTGACGGACTGCTTCAAACAGGCAGATGCCCGTCGCAACTGAAACGTTCAGCGACGAAACGCTACCTGCCATCGGGATGCTGATGAGTTCGTCACAGTGTTCACGGGTCAAACGGCGCATACCTTCACCTTCTGCGCCCATCACCAACGCCAGACGTCCGGTCATTTTGCTCTGGTAGAGAGTATGGTCGGCTTCACCAGCGGTTCCGACGATCCAGATATTCTCTTCCTGCAGCATACGCATGGTGCGCGCCAGGTTGGTCACGCGGATCAGCGGTACGCTTTCTGCCGCACCGCAGGCCACTTTTTTCGCCGTCGCATTCAACTGAGCGGAACGATCCTTCGGTACGATTACAGCATGTACGCCAGCGGCATCGGCGCTACGCAGGCATGCCCCCAGGTTATGCGGGTCGGTGACGCCATCGAGGATCAAAAAGAACGGCTGATCGAGCGTAGCAATCAGATCCGGCAGATCGTTTTCCTGATACTGACGCCCAGGCTTCACGCGAGCAATAATCCCCTGATGTACCGCACCCTCGCTTTTCTCATCCAGAAACTGACGGTTAGCCAGTTGAATGACAACACCCTGTGCTTCCAGTGCGTGGATCAGCGGCAGCAGGCGTTTATCTTCACGACCTTTGAGAATAAAGACGTCCTGGAAGCGCTCAGGCGCACGTTCCAGCAGAGCCTGCACCGCATGGATGCCGTAAATCATTTCACTCATGAATGTACTCGTTAATAGTTTATGCATAACGCGGGCAACACGAGATTGCCCGACTTACTGTTTATGGCAGTTATTGTGCGACTTTCTTTTTCGCCGCACGTTTAGCTTTGGTGGCGGCAGCGATTTTAAGCGTTTTTGCCGATGGCTTTTTCGCTTTTTTGTCGCCTTTCTTCTCAGCCGCATTCTTTTCCGCCTGAGGTTTGGCTCTGCCTTTTTTCTCGCCGCGGAAGGCGCTGTCCGGCTCGAAATTCACCTTTTTGCCCATCTGACGACGTTTACCGGTATTTTTACCCGCATCGCTTTTTTTGGCTTTTTCGCGCGCAGTTTTACCTTCATTACGCGGCGCACGTTCGCTGGAGATCAAGCTAAAGTCGATCTTACGCTCGTCCATGTTGACTGCTTCCACGCGAACTTCCACGCGATCGCCCAGGCGATACATCTGACCGCTGGATTCCCCCGTCAGGCGCTGCCCAACCTGGTCGAAACGATAGTAGTCGTTATCCAGAGAGGAGACATGCACCAGACCGTCGATAAACAGCTCATCAAGACGGACAAAGAAACCAAATCCGGTGACGCTGGCAATCACGCCTTTGAAGACATTCCCCACCTGATCCAGCATGAAGTCGCACTTCAGCCAGTCAGAGACATCGCGTGTGGCTTCGTCAGCACGGCGCTCGGCCATCGAACAATGCTGACCCAGTTGCAGCATCTCTTCCATCGAATAATGGTAGCCACCCGTTTCCGTGGTGTTGCCTTTATGACCCTGCTCCTGCGCCAGCAGATACTTAATCGCCCGGTGCAAGGAGAGGTCCGGGTAACGACGGATCGGTGAAGTAAAGTGTGCATAAGATTGCAGCGCCAGGCCGAAGTGACCACGGTTTTCCGGATCGTAAATCGCCTGCTTCATCGAACGCAGCAGCATGGTTTGCAGCATTTCTGCGTCAGGACGGTCAGCAATCGACTCTAGCAGTTCAGCGTAATCGCGCGGCTCAGGTTTGTTGCCTCCTGGCAGCTCCAGTCCCAGCTCTGCCAGGACGGAACGGAACGAGTTAATCGCTTCGGTCGTCGGCTTATCGTGAATACGGAACAGCGCTGGCTCTTTGGCTTTCTCAACGAATCGCGCCGCTGAGATGTTCGCCATGATCATGCACTCTTCAATCAGCTTGTGCGCGTCGTTACGCTGCGTCTGCTCAATACGCTCAATACGGCGTTCAGCATTGAAGATAAACTTCGCCTCTTCACTTTCAAACGAGATACCGCCGCGCTCTTCGCGGGCTTTATCCAGCACTTTGTAGAGGTTATGCAGCTCTTCAATGTGTTTGACCAGCGGTGCGTACTGCTCACGCAGCTCCTGGTCGCCCTGCAGCATGTGCCAGACCTTGGTGTAGGTCAGACGTGCATGGGAACTCATGACCGCTTCGTAGAATTTAAAGCCGGTTAAACGGCCTTTCGACGAAATGGTCATTTCACAGACCATACACAACCTGTCCACCTGCGGGTTGAGCGAACACAATCCGTTAGACAGCACTTCCGGCAGCATCGGAACAACCTGCGACGGGAAGTAAACGGATGTGCCACGGCTGCGGGCTTCCTGGTCCAGCGGAGTCGGCGGGCGAACGTAATAGCTTACGTCGGCAATTGCCACCCATAAACGCCAGCCGCCGCCGCGTTTCTTCTCGCAGTAAACCGCATCGTCGAAGTCACGCGCATCTTCGCCATCGATAGTCACCAACGGCAGGTCGCGCAGATCGACACGTCCTATTTTCGCCTCTTCCGGCACTTCTTCTTTCAGCCCGGCGACCTGTTTCTCAACAGCCTGCGGCCAGATATATGGGATTTCATGAGTACGCAGGGCCATATCAACGGCCATGCTGGTTCCCATGTTGTCACCCAGCACTTCTACAATTTTACCCACCGCTTTGGTGCGGCGAGTCGGACGTTGGGTCAGTTCAACGACGACCACGAAGCCCATACGAGCGCCCATCACCTCTTCCGGCGGGATCAGGATATCGAAACTCAGACGGCTGTCGTCAGGGACGACAAACCCAACGCCAGCATCGGTGAAGTAGCGACCGACAATTTGGCTGGTTTTTGGCACCAGTACGCGCACAATACGCGCTTCGCGACGACCTTTACGGTCCGCGCCCAGCGGCTGCGCCAGCACCTGATCGCCATGAATGCAGGTTTTCATCTGCTCGCTGGACAGGTACAGGTCATCTTTGCGGCCTTCAACGCGCAGAAAGCCGTAGCCATCACGGTGGCCAATAACGGTACCTTTCAGCAGGTCGAGACGCTCCGGCAGCGCATAGCACTGACGACGAGTGAAGACCAGTTGTCCGTCACGCTCCATCGCGCGCAGACGGCGGCGCAGTGCTTCCTGCTGCTCTTCACCTTCAATGTTGAGTTCAGCGGCCAGCTCATCGCGGTTGGCCGGTTTTTCACGTTTAGTTAAATGTTCGAGGATAAATTCCCGGCTTGGGATAGGATTCGCGTATTTTTCAGCTTCGCGTTCCTGGAAAGGATCTTGTGACATTGAGGTTCCTCCATTGTCAGCTCTGATGGAATTCCTTCGTCTTTCACGACGCCTCTTTGTTGGCTGCCTTTGCTCCCACCAGTCACTTACTTTTGTAAGCTCCTGGCGACTCGCTCAGTTGCCGCCGCGATGCGACGCGAAATACTTTGGACTTCATTACTCCACCAGCAATAATTTATAAAGCGGTTGATTCTCTTCAACCAAATCAGCAAGTGTGTAGTTGTCCAGCTCCGTGAGAAAACTTTGCACTGCCTTAGAAAGCGCCTGTTTGAGTCGACAGGCCGGGGTAATGTGGCAAAACTCGCTGCTACAGTTGACCAACGATAAGGGTTCCAGCTCGCGAACCACATCACCAATACCAATATCCTTAGCGGGTTTACCCAAGCGGATACCGCCATTTTTTCCTCGAATAGCAGTAACAAAGCCCGCCCGGCTAAGTTGATTGATTATTTTGACCATATGATTACGGGACACGCCGTAGACTTCTGTCACCTCAGAAATACTGGTCATACGTCCTTCGGGAAGTGACGCCATGTAGATTAGCGCACGTAATCCGTAATCGGTGAAACTTGTTAACTGCACATCAACCTCAGGAAAAGGGATAAAACGGATAAACCTGGTGGTATTAATTATATTGATGATAAACCAGCCACCAGCCAGGTCGCTAATTTATTTCAGTTCAGGAAGGAAAAAAGCGAGGAACTTACGTGATTTTAAGCCGGATTCTGATGCAAAGCACCTTATCCGGCTTGAGATATTGCAAGCGCAGCGCCATTCGACGCCACGCTATAACCAGAATTATGCGTCGAACGGGTCGCGCAGGATCATGGTTTCAGTACGGTCTGGGCCAGTTGAGATAATATCAATCGGCACACCAGTCAGTTCTTCAATACGCTTGATGTAGTTCAGTGCAGCCTGCGGCAGACCGCTACGTTCCTTCACGCCGAAGGTAGATTCAGACCAGCCCGGCATGGTTTCGTAAATCGGCTCGATACCTTTCCAGTCGTCTGCTGCCAGCGGAGTAGTCGTTACTTCACGGCCATCCGGCATACGGTAAGCGACACAGATTTTCACTTCTTTCAAACCGTCCAGTACGTCCAGTTTGGTCAGGCAGAAGCCAGACAGGGAGTTAATCTGTACTGCACGGCGTACAGCAACGGAGTCCAGCCAGCCGGTACGACGACGACGACCGGTGGTCGCGCCATACTCGTTACCTTGTTTGCACAGGAACTCGCCAACGTCATCAAACAGTTCAGTCGGGAACGGACCCGCACCTACACGAGTAGAGTAAGCTTTGATGATACCCAGAACGTAGTCCACATAACGTGGGCCCAGGCCGGAGCCGGTTGCCACGCCACCTGCGGTGGTGTTGGAGGACGTTACGTACGGATAGGTACCGTGGTCGATATCCAGCAGCGTACCCTGCGCACCTTCAAACATGACGAAATCGCCACGCTTACGCGCCTGGTCCAGCAGATCGGAAACATCAACAACCATCGAGGTCAGGATGTCGGCGATAGCCATCACATCATCCAGCACTTTCTGGTAGTCAACTGCTTCAACTTTATAGAAATTCACCAGCTGGAAGTTGTGATATTCCATCACTTCTTTCAGTTTTTCAGCGAAGGTTGCTTTATCAAACAGATCGCCAACACGCAGACCGCGACGAGCTACTTTGTCTTCATAAGCCGGACCGATACCACGACCGGTAGTACCGATCGCTTTCTCGCCACGCGCTTTCTCACGAGCGTTATCCAACGCAACGTGATAATCAAGGATCAGCGGACAAGCTTCAGACAGCAGCAGGCGCTCGCGAACCGGGATACCACGATCTTCCAGTCCTTTCATTTCTTTCATCAGCGCGGACGGAGACAGAACAACACCGTTACCGATGATGCTGATGACATTCTCGCGAAGAATACCTGATGGAATAAGATGGAGGACGGTTTTTTCACCGTTGATTACGAGAGTATGGCCTGCGTTGTGACCACCCTGGTAGCGCACAACATATTTAGCCCGTTCAGTCAGAAGATCGACGATCTTCCCTTTACCTTCGTCACCCCATTGGGTGCCCAGTACGACGACGTTGTTACCCATTTTTCAAAATCACCGTTTGCTTAAAAATGGATTCTACCACCGCTTTTTCAGATATACAGCACTTTTTGCATGCGAAAATCCGCAAATTAGTCTACTTATTAATCAGCCAATCGTTTTCCTCAACATGTAGTAGACCACTACGCCCGCAACCACAAGACCTCCACCAAAACGACGCAAAATATTTTCGGGAAGTTGCGCCATTGCAGAGATCATTTTCTTCCATGCGCTGGGATAAAGCATCGGACCCAGCCCTTCCAGCACCAAAACCAGCGCGAGCGCCAGCAAAATTGTTGAATTCATCCATCGCCCTTATATAAAAAGAAAACCACCGCATCCCTGGAGATGCCGGTGGTTTTGCTGCTTTAAAACCGCTGGAACGCGATTAGCGTGTCGCGGAACTCGGTGTCTTCATGTAGCGGAAGAAATCGCTGTCCGGACTCATGACCATCACGTCCTGGTTGCCTTCGAAGCTCTTCTCGTAAGCACGCAGGCTACGGATGAAGGCGTAGAAGTCAGGATCCTGACTAAATGCATCGGCAAACAGCTTAGCGGCTTCTGCATCGCCTTCACCGCGCATGATACGGCCCTGACGCTCAGATTCTGCCAGCGTTTTAGTGACTTCATAGTCCGCCGTTGCACGCAGTTTTTCCGCCTCTTCCTGGCCTTGTGAACGATGGCGACGCGCTACCGCTTCACGCTCAGCGCGCATACGGTTGTAGATAGCCTCGGACACTTCAGCAGGCAGGTTGATTTGCTTAATACGCACGTCAACCACTTCGATGCCCAATGCCGCCATACTGTTCGGGTTGATGACCGGTACTTTACCGTTCGTTTCAGCCTGAACACGTTCAGCCGCTTCGGCAATCGCGCTATCTGCTGCCGGAGTCGCCACTTCATCTTCCGTGCCAGCAGACCCGGAGTTCAGCGCGTCACGAACTTCCAGGGTCAGACGACCGCGGGAATCGGTAACGATGTCCTTCACGTCCAGACGACCAATTTCAGAACGCAGACGGTCAGAGAACTTACGTTTCAGCAGGACTTCCGCCTGAGAAACATCGCCACCGCCCGTTGCAAGGTAGTAACGGCTAAAGTCACTGATGCGCCACTTGATGTAGGAGTCAACAATCAGGTCTTTCTTCTCTTTAGTAACAAAGCGATCGGCCTGGTTGTCCATGGTCTGAATACGCGCATCGAGCATCTTCACAGATTCAATAAACGGAATCTTGAAGTGCAGGCCTGGTGCAACGACCAGCGGCTTGTTTTCATCGTCACGCAGAACTTTACCAAAGCGCAGAGTAATACCGCGCTCGCCTTCTTTGACCACAAAGACAGACATGAACAGAACTACCAGAACGATGATGATAATCGCAATAACTGACTTACGCATCGTTATTCCCCCTGACGCTGGTAGTCGTTACGCTGCGCATTCGCGCGGCGTTGGTCCATAATATCGCCCTGACTGGTGGACGATGTATTGCTTGCTCCAGTGCTGGAAGTCGTTGCTGGCGGCAGACGCAACAGGTTTGAACTGCTGTCAGTCTTTGCTGCTGGCGCACTACCACCTTTCAGCATTTGATCCAGCGGCAGAACCATCAGATTGCTGCCTTTATCGTTAACCAGGACTTTGCGGGTATTGCTCAGCACTTTTTCCATGGTTTCGATATACAGACGCTCGCGGGTAATTTGCGGTGCGGCTTTATATTCCGGCAGAATTTTTGCGAAGCGAGCCACTTCACCCTGTGCTTCCAGGATGGTCTGAGTCTTATACGCACGCGCTTCTTCCAGAATACGCTGAGCCTGACCGTTTGCACGCGGCTGAACTTCGTTGGTGTACGCTTCTGCTTCACGAATGTACTGCTGTTCGTTTTCACGTGCTGCGATAGCATCGTCAAACGCGGCTTTTACTTCTTCCGGCGGACGTGCTGCCTGGAAGTTGACGTCCAGCAAGGTGATACCCATGTTGTACGGACGGATTGTTTCTTCCAGTTCCCGCTGGGTATCGCTACGAATAACGGTACGCCCTTCGGTCAGGATACGGTCCATGGTGTATTTACCGATAACCCCACGCAGGGCGCTGTCAGTTGCCTGACGCAGACTGTCATCCGCACTGGTTACGCTAAACAGGTAACGCTGCGGATCGGTCACGCGGTACTGTACGTTCATTTCGACGCGCACGACGTTTTCGTCAGAGGTCAGCATAACGCCGGATGCGGCAAGTTCACGCACGGCTTCAACGTTGACCGGTGTCACTTCATCGATAAAGGTCGGTTTCCAGTTCAGACCCGGTTCAACCAAATGGCTGAATTTACCGAAGCGTGTCACCACGCCACGTTCCGCTTCTTTAATGGTATAGAAACCGCTAGCCGCCCAGATAATGACGATGGCGGCCGCTGCGATAGTAAAGACTCGCCCGCCCAGTTGCGGACGCGGGCCTTGCGATGAACTACCGCCGCCAGAACCAGTACCTTTACCGCCACCCAGACCACCGAGCTTTTTACTCAGTTTGCGGAAGATATCGTCCAGATCGGGAGGCCCCTGCTCGCGACCACCTTTGTTTCCATTTCCCTCAGGGTTGCCGCCAGGTTTGCTGCTTCCCCAGGGGTCGCGGTCTTGTCCGTTATTACCGGGCTGATTCCACGCCATTTTTGTGCTCCATATTTGTTATGCGATGCTATACCTGCGTCTTTTGCGCTGCCGATGCGTTGGCTGCGTCCCTCAACTCCAGTCACATAGTTGACTATGCTCCTGGAGATTTCAGGACTTGCCGCCTTCCTGCCGCACAAAATCCACAAGGTATAGAGGCGAAAAAATCTTCAGGCCATATCCGTCAGATCAGACAACATAGTCTTCCAGTGCCGGTTCTTGTTTACAGAGGCGACGCCAGTCTACGATCGGCATACGAACCTGCAGACCTACGCTGCCGTCTTCCTCCATCCACTCTTTTTCTATTGCCTGAAGTTGATAAAACCGGCTTCTCAAACGCCCTTCCTGCGGCGGCAAACGCAACGTATGCTGCGCCACCTCACCGGAAAGTCGCTCAGTCAAAGCCTGAAAAAGTTGTGGTATACCAATCCCCGTTTGCGCTGATACCCAAACGCGAATGGGTTTATTCTCTTCATCTCTATCGATACGCGGCTCAAAGTCATCCAACATATCGATTTTATTCATCACCAGCAGGGTCGGGATCTCATGTGCATCGATCTCTTCGAGCACCGTGTCGACTGCCTCGATGTTTTCCTGCACACGAAAATCTGCAGCATCAATAACGTGCAGCAGCAATGTCGCCTGACGTGTTTCCTGCAAGGTGGCTTTAAATGCCGCCACCAGGTCGTGCGGCAAATGGCGGATAAACCCTACGGTATCCGCCAGCACGGTCTCACCCACGTCCGCCACGTCTATGCGGCGCAACGTTGGGTCCAGGGTCGCAAACAGCTGGTCCGCTGCATAAACCCGGGCTTCGGTGATCTGGTTGAACAGGGTGGATTTTCCGGCGTTGGTATATCCCACCAGTGATACGGTTGGGACATCCGCTTTCTTGCGCGACTGCCGCCCCTGCTCACGTTGCTTTTCAACTTTTTCCAGGCGCGACTGTATTTGCAAAATGCGATTACGCAGCAAACGACGGTCGGTTTCGAGCTGGGTTTCACCCGGACCACGCAAACCAATCCCGCCCTTTTGCCTTTCAAGGTGGGTCCAGCCACGGACCAGACGCGTAGCCATATGGCGCAACTGCGCCAGCTCAACCTGCAACTTACCCTCATGGGTGCGCGCACGCTGGGCAAAAATATCTAAAATAAGACCGGTCCTGTCGATTACAAGACACTGGCACAACTGTTCCAGGTTACGTTCCTGGGCGGGGCTCAGAGCATGATCAAAAATCACCACCGCAGCGCCAGTCGCTTTTACGGCTTCGGCAATTTCGATGGCCTTACCTTCACCAACAAAATACTTCGGGTGCGGTGCTTTACGGCTCCCGGTAATCACCTGCATTGCTTCGACACCGGCGGAAGAAACCAGAGATTCAAACTCCTGGAGGTCTTCCATATCTTTGTCTTGCGAAAAATAGATGTGTACCAGTACCGCCTGCTCACCGGCATCATAACGGTCAAACAAGCGTCAACCCCTTAATATAAATCAACGGGGAACGCAGGATCGCTGGCTCCCCGTATGTAAAACAGCTAATAACCTTATTCGGTTTCTTCGCTGTCCTGTTGCGCAGATGAACCTTGCGCGTTGCTACCGTGATGGTAGTTGCTGCCAGTGCCGCCGGTGGCATTATTGCTGTGATGAGAAACCGGACGAGACGGGACAACAGTAGAAATCGCGTGCTTATAAACCATCTGGCTGACCGTGTTTTTCAACAGGATCACGAACTGATCAAAAGACTCGATTTGACCTTGCAGCTTAATACCATTCACCAAATAAATAGAAACTGGAACACGTTCCCGACGCAGTGCGTTCAGGAACGGATCTTGTAAAGATTGCCCCTTAGCCATTCTCTCTTTTCCTTATATGCTTATTTGTACTTTGAACCTTTCGATTCTGAAAAATTGCGCACGATACGTTTCAATTGTACACATTCAGTTCGCGATAGCACCAACAACCTGTAATACTTCGTTTCGCGCCTGGTCAGGCTTTTCACTGTCAAGCCAGTGCACCCCTTCCCAACCACGCAACCAGGTTACCTGTCGCTTCGCCAACTGCCTCGTGGCGCAAACACCTCTATAAACCATTTCATCGTATGAAATTTCACCTTCAATGTATGACCACATCTGGCGATACCCTACACAACGAATGGAAGGCAAATCCGTATGCAAATCTCCACGGGCAAAAAGCGCCCGGACTTCTGCTTCAAAACCTGAAGCTAACATCTGATGAAAACGCTGCTCAATTCGCTGATGGAGCAGTTCACGGCTCGCCGGGGCGATTGCAAACTGATGCACCTGATACGGCAAAGCATCTCCTGACGTTTGCGTCAGCTCCGTTAAAGTTTTACCCGAAATGAAAAAAACTTCCAGTGCCCGGGAAAGTCTTTGCGGATCATTTGGATGAATACGCGCCGCAGCCACCGGATCGATGTCCTGAAGCTGTCGGTGTAACGCGTCCCAACCCTGCTCTGCCGCCTGCTGCTCAATTCTGGCCCTGACTTCCGGGTCCGCCGACGGTAACGGCGACAGCCCTTCAAGCAAGGCTTTGAAATATAACATTGTGCCGCCCACCAGCAACGGGATACGCCCCGCGGCGGTGATGTCGGCCATCTCGGCTAACGCATCGCGACGAAAATCCGCAGCGGAGTACGCTTGCGACGGATCGCGAATATCCAGTAATCGGTGCGGCGCGGCCTGTAATTCATCTGCATCGGGCTTGGCTGTACCGATATCCATCCCCTTGTAAATAAGGGCGGAATCAACGCTTATCAACTCTATGGGCAAAACTTTACGCAATTCAATTGCGAGTGCCGTTTTACCGGAGGCCGTTGGCCCCATCAAAAAAATCGCCTTTGGCAGGCTCGCCTTACGGGTATCACTCATGTTTCAGGGCATTCATTACCGAATGTAAATCAACAGGTTGTAACAGACCACCCGGCGGTGCCTTCACGAGTTGTGGGCAGAGCCGCTCAACATCCGCTAACAGCGTAATCGCCTGTGCCATACTCCACTGTGGATGCTCGCTAATCAGGTTACGTGCGATCCACTGCGCAATATTGCCCGGCTCGAATACGGATTGCTGCGCCAGGTAGCCTATCAGTTCAGGAATCAAGATTTGTAAATTTTGTTGGCGTAAGGGTAAAGGCACCGCCCGGATGGTCACATGCTGCGCATCCAGTTGAAATTCAATGCCCAGCTCAGCCAGTTGGCTCTGTCCTTTTTGCAGCGCCGCTTTTTCATCGGCGTTGACTTTTAACCGTAAAGGGATCAGCAACGGCTGGGCGCAAACGGTCCCCTGGTCCGGCGTTAATTGCGCCTGACGCAGCCAACGCTCAGCCACCGGTAATGCCAGCAACCGAATATGGCCATCGCACTCGAGTAACGCACAGTCTGCACCGACAATCGTTAGCACCCGGCCAAAGCCCTGACTGCTGCCACTCAGAGGTGCCGATGATGTTTCAGAGACCGGCGTTTTACGCGTTGGAGCCGGCGTCTGCATCAGTTTCTGATAAATTTCGCCCTGCTGCTTTTGATATCCGGGTTGGGCATGAGGCCAACTGGCCCCCGCCT
Source organism: Citrobacter sp. Cf116 (assembly GCF_030336505.1). Taxonomy (NCBI): domain Bacteria; kingdom Pseudomonadati; phylum Pseudomonadota; class Gammaproteobacteria; order Enterobacterales; family Enterobacteriaceae; genus Citrobacter; species Citrobacter sp. Cf116. Next base: position 486,472 of record NZ_JAOWEQ010000041.1, read on the forward strand.
GACGGCCTGCGCCACTACTGCCGTTTCCAGCGCCAGCGGATGCTGAGTACCGCGGTGTTGCAGGTTCACGCGCGGGGGCAGGCTCGGCAAAATGGTTACGTCCGGCAGCAACACGGTTTTCCGGGATGTGCCTTGGAGCAGGTTCGTCCTCATCAGCCAACGGCAGCGGCGTTTCAAGCTGCTGTTGCAGGACGCTCAACACGCCCTGGTAAATAAAATCGTGCACCAGGCGGGATTGATGGAAACGGACCTCATGTTTAGCTGGGTGTACGTTGACATCCACTTGATGCGGATCGATTTCCAGATACAGCACAAAAGCGGGTTGTTGATCGGCTCCCAGCTTATCTTCACAGGCCTGGCGGATAGCGTGGTTGATCAGCCGATCTCGCATCATCCGACCATTCACATAACAGTACTGGATTTCTGCCAGTGCCGCCGTTGTGTGGTTAGGATCGGCCACCCAGCCGCGCAGCGTTAAATCACCATGCTGCCATTCAATCGCCAGCGCATGCTCCAGAAACGGCGTGCCGCAAATCGCGCCCAGCCGGCGCTCTTTCTGCCCATCCGCGGCCACTGCCCGGTACTGACGCACCACTTTGCCGTTGTGAGACAAATTAATCGTCACATCAAAACGCGCCAGCGCAATGCGGCGAATAATCTCGTCGATATGATTAAATTCAGTTTTCTCGGTGCGCATAAATTTGCGCCGCGCCGGGGTGTTGTAGAACAGATCTAACACCTCCAGTGTGGTTCCCACTGGATGCGCAGCAGGTTTTACCGTCACATCCATGTCGCGCCCTTCAGCATAGGCTTGCCAGGCCTCAGGCTGCTCTTGTGTGCGCGATGTCAGGGTTAAACGAGACACGGAGCTGATACTTGCCAGCGCTTCGCCACGAAATCCGAGGCTCACGATGGCCTCAAGATCGTCAAGCGAGGCTATTTTACTGGTGGCATGACGCGCCAGTGCCAGCGCCAGCTCGTCTTTTTTAATCCCGCAGCCGTTGTCACGAATACGGATAAGCTTCGCGCCGCCGCGCTCAATATCGATATCAATGCGCGTCGCACCGGCATCGATGCTGTTTTCCACCAGCTCTTTCACCACTGACGCAGGCCGTTCTACCACCTCGCCTGCGGCAATCTGGTTCGCCAGCTGTGGCGGTAGAACCTGAATCGGCATGGCTAATCCTTAATTTGTTAACGTGTTACCCGGCGATATGGCGCTGGCGGTTTGCGCCGGCGCGCCCTGCGGTCCGGTTTGCATCGGGTGCGCCTGGAAATAGTTACGCAATCCTTTGTATATCGCCTCAGCCAGTTGCTGCTGGTAATCATCGCTCGCCAACAGACGTTCTTCGCTGTTGTTACTGATAAAGCCGGTTTCAACCAGCACAGACGGGATATCAGGCGAACGCAGTACGCCAAGACTGGCGTGTTCCGGACGGCGCTTATGCATCGAACCAATACGTTCTAACTGGCCGATCATGCTGGTCGCCACATCATACCCGACGCGCTGCGAATGACCGAACTGCAGATCCAGTACGGCCTGGCTGAGATAAGGATCGGACTGGCTGTTTGCCAGCACATCGCCCGCGCCGCCCAACAGCTCCGATTGTTTTTCGTGCTGTTCCAGCCAGCCGGCCATCTCACTGTTCGCCCGACGGTTCGACAGCACCCAAACGGAAGCACCTGTGGCATCACGGTTTGGCGCGGCATCCGCGTGAATAGAAACCAGGAAATTGGCGTTTTGTTTACGTGCGACGTCTGAACGCCCCATCACCGAGATAAAGTAATCGCCATCACGGGTGAGTACGCCTTTAAACATTGGGTCATCATTGAGCAAGCTGCGCAGTTTACGCGCCACGGCAATCGTGACGTTTTTCTCACGCGTGCCGCCAGGGCCAATCGCCCCCGGATCCTGCCCGCCGTGTCCGGCATCAATGGCAATAACCACTTTTTCACCGCTGCCGGTGCTGGCGCGCGCCGCAGGTCGTGTGGAGGTATTACTGTTGGTCACCATCGTGGTGCGATCGTTCTCTGCTTTAAACGGGTTACGCGCAGGCTCGGCAGGACGAGGGGCGACAACCGGCGTTTCAACACGCTTAACAACCACTGGAGGTGGAGGCGGTGGCGGTGGCGCATCAGCTTTGATGGTAAACACAACTGTATAATTGCCGCCGTTCTGTCGTTTAACGGCTTCGGCCTTGCCGTTCTCGGTTAAATCCACCACCAGACGCAAGGACTGCGCATCTTTTGGCGTGCCGGAGCGGATAGATTTCACCAGATTATTGCCGCTAAACAGCAGCGGTAATCCCTGAATCACTCCGGTTTGTTTTATATCCAGCGCGACGGTGCGTTTCCCGTCCTGGCTCACGGCGTATTCAGGCTCGCCAATAAAGCTCAGCGTAATCCGCGCCTGTTGATTGCCATTGGAAACCTGAAGATCGGAGAGGCTGGCGGCCCCTGCCTGCGCGCACAGCAGGACCAGGGTTGCCATCAGCCAGTTTCTGATGCGATAAATCATCCCGCCACCCTTAAGGTTATTCGGCTAAACGCGCCAGCAATAATTCACCCGATGAGGAGACTGCGCTTACGCGCGCCTCCCGACCTTGCGCCTGATATTCAATGTGTATTTCGACGTCCGGGTCTGGCAGTACACCTTTACCTTGTTGCGGCCATTCCACCAGGCAGATGGCATCATTGGCAAAATAATCGCGGATCCCCATAAATTCCAGCTCCTCCGGGTCCGCAAGTCGGTATAAATCGAAGTGATAAACCATCAAGTTATCGAGTGAATAGGGTTCAACCAGCGTGTAGGTGGGGCTTTTTACATTACCTTTATGACCTAACGCCTGCAGAAATCCCCGGCTGAAAGTGGTTTTACCCGCCCCCAGGTCGCCGTACAAATATATAACCGTCGCGCCGTCACAGGCTTTGGCTACCCGCAGTCCCAGGTCTAAAGTTGCCTGCTCATCAGGTAGTGGAATTACTCGATTCATCATGATAAACGTCAATCACATCAGGGTTAACAATACGCTGTAGCGTGGTAAAGAGATCTGTCGCCAGCATGCCGCGCGTACCAAAACGCGCCGCCAGCACATCCGCCGCCGCTCCGTGCGCAACACATCCCGCACATGCTGCATCATACGGGGTAAGCTTCTGTCCGAGCAATGCGCCAATAATACCGGAAAGCACATCTCCCATTCCGCCGCTGGCCATCCCTGCATTGCCGGTATCAATAATACCTAACTCAGCCTGTTCAGCAGCAACAACCGTACCCGCGCCTTTCAGCACTACCACGCCTCCGTACCGTTTTACCAGACGTTGTGCACAAAGTAAGCGATCGTCTTCAATTTCTGCAATGGAACAGCCCAGCAGTCGCGCGGCTTCACCTGGATGCGGCGTGATCACGCGATTGTGACGTTTATCGGGGTTGATTGCCAGCAGGTTCAGCGCATCCGCATCCCAGAGCATCGGTTTGCGAAAATTCTCCACTTTTTGCAGCGCTTTTTTGCCCCACTCCTGCTGACCAAGACCTGGTCCTATCACCACAACATCCGCCCATGCCAGGCTCTCTTCCAGAGTCTGCGGCGTCAGCGCATCGACCATCAGTTCTGGTCTGGCAGTCAGAACAGGCGCAATGTTCTCACTGCGAGTCAATACTTTGACCAGCCCGGCTCCCGCACGCAACGCCGCTTCACCGGCCATACGTATTGCACCTGCCGTGCCGTAGTCGCCGCCGATAATCACCAGCCGACCGTGGGAGCCTTTGTGTGAGGTGGGCCGACGCGGCGTTAGCCAGTGCGCAAGCTGTTGAGCATCAAAACGTTGCAGCGGCGCGTTCTGCCCCGCCAGCCAGTCGTCCAGCCCAAGAGCATTAACATGCAGACGTCCGGTGACATCGCGTGCTTTACCGGTGAGCAGACCTGGCTTGAGCGCAATAAAGGTAACGGTATGCGCAGCGTTGATGACTGCCCCCGGCGTCGCCCCCGTCTGCGCCAGCAGGCCGGAGGGAATGTCGATTGCAATTGTAGGGGCTGGGTGGCTATTGGCACGTTCGATCAACGCCGGGAGAGGTTCACGCGGCGCGTTTTTTAAGCCAGTACCTGACAGCGCGTCGATAATGACGTCCACGCTGTCTGGCCAGTTAATATCAGCAGCATGAATAACGCCACCGGCGTTAAGCCAGGCGTCGTGCGCCTGCTGCGCTTCCTCGGGGAGCGGTTTATCACCCTCGTGCGCCAGCAACGTAACATTAAAACCCTGCGCTTTGGCAAGTCTTGCCACCACGTAACCATCACCGCCGTTGTTGCCGTGACCACATAGCACCAGCCAGTGTTGGGCGTTCGGATAGGCCTCGCGGGTGACCTGAAACGCCGCCTCTCCCGCCCGTTGCATCAGCTCATACAACGTCAGCCCTAAACTGTCTGCCGCCTCTCGCTCCATACGCCTGATGTCATCGGCGTGCCAGATGGAGTGTGGTATACTTGCGGGGTTTTTCTTCATTGTATGGTCCGTCATGTCAGAGCCCCTCGATCTCAATCAGTTAGCGCAAAATATTAAGCAGTGGGGGCTGGAGCTTGGCTTTCAGCAGGTCGGTATTGCCGATACCGACCTCAGCGAAGCAGAGCCCAAACTGCAGGCCTGGCTGGATAAACAATACCACGGCGAGATGGACTGGATGGCCCGTCACGGCATGATGCGCGCCCGCCCCCACGAATTATTGCCCGGTACGCTACGCGTCATCAGCGTACGTATGAACTATCTTCCTGCCAAAGCGGCCTTTGCCAGCACGTTGAAGAACCCTTCTCTGGGTTACGTCAGCCGTTACGCGCTTGGCCGCGACTACCATAAGCTGTTACGTAACCGCTTAAAAAAGCTGGGAGAGATGATTCAACAGCACTGCGCTTCGCTGAATTTTAGACCTTTTGTCGATTCTGCGCCCATTCTTGAGCGTCCTTTGGCTGAAAAAGCCGGGCTTGGCTGGACAGGTAAGCACTCATTAATCCTCAATCGCGAAGCCGGTTCATTTTTCTTCCTCGGGGAATTACTGATCGATTTACCCTTGCCGGTCGACCAACCAGCAGAAGAAGGATGCGGGAAATGCGTCGCCTGCATGACCATCTGTCCCACCGGGGCCATCGTTGAACCCTACACCGTAGATGCGCGCCGCTGTATCTCTTATCTCACTATCGAACTGGAAGGCCCGATCCCGGAAGAGTTTCGTCCATTGTTGGGGAATCGAATTTACGGCTGCGACGATTGCCAGCTCATTTGCCCGTGGAACCGCTATTCACAGTTGACGACAGAGGATGACTTCAACCCGCGCAAGCAGCTTCATGCTCCGGAGTTAATAGAGCTGTTTAGCTGGAGCGAAGCGTGGTTTTTAAAAGTCACGGAGGGGTCTGCCATTCGTCGTATTGGCCACCTGCGCTGGCTGCGAAATATCGCCGTTGCGTTGGGTAATGCCCCCTGGGATAACGCAGTTATTCACGCGCTGGAAAGTCGCAGAGGTGAGCACCCACTTCTCGACGAACACATAGACTGGGCGGTTGCTCAGCAAATCGAGAAGCGAAATGCCTGCGTAGTTGAGGTGCAGCTACCGAAGAAACAACGTTTGGTCAGGGTCATTGAGAAGGGTCTGCCGCGCGACGCTTAAGTCATCCACAGCTTGTGTATAAAAATAAAAATACATTGATATTCAAGAGGGAAAAAATCGTCAAGTGATCGCATTAACAATTTGAAATGATAATTAAACCAATAATTTCAATCAGTTAAAATGATACTATTCACCCGGCGAAGTTTTTTGCATTCCAGGAATAATACCCGAACCTGTGGATAAGTCTGTTTACAAGAGTATGTCAATGACGAAACAAAACGTCCCCAACGCGATTATTCGTTGTGGATATTTTTATTGGGGTAAGAATTTGGAGCGGGAAACGAGACTCGAACTCGCGACCCCGACCTTGGCAAGGTCGTGCTCTACCAACTGAGCTATTCCCGC
>NZ_JAOWEQ010000003.1:0-380 GCF_030336505.1 Citrobacter sp. Cf116
AGTGGTGAGTTGTGTATGTTGAAACCAGCTTTTCTTCATAACGCACCTCTGGATGCGGCAAAAAGAAAATCGCTGGCGTTAGTTAACGTCAGTATGTGGGATTGCTTGAATTGATCTTGCGCCATGGGCTTTTCTCCTGTGGCGCAGCAGGTATAGGTTGTTCAGGCCTATGACGGGAGTGTAACAGAATTCTGAGTAACGCGATAACCAGCCCTTTCCAGCATCTGAGTAAACAACGTAGGTGTACCAATAATTTCATTATCCTGAAGAGGCATGAAAGACACCATGCTACCGCGACGATACATCAGGGCGCGCTCACACTCAGGAAATGATTGCAGCCTGGCAACGATGACTCCATCGTGACATCTGATGACTGCGTA
>NZ_JAOWEQ010000004.1:0-211 GCF_030336505.1 Citrobacter sp. Cf116
CTCAGAAGTGAAACGCCGTAGCGCCGATGGTAGTGTGGGGTCTCCCCATGCGAGAGTAGGGAACTGCCAGGCATCAAATTGCAGTAAACCGGGATGAAGAATCCGGGTAGTGACAAAGAAATTCGGTGGAGCGGTAGTTCAGTTGGTTAGAATACCTGCCTGTCACGCAGGGGGTCGCGGGTTCGAGTCCCGTCCGTTCCGCCACTTATTA
>NZ_JAOWEQ010000005.1:0-296 GCF_030336505.1 Citrobacter sp. Cf116
TCTGGGCTTGCCCATTGGGGTGATATCGTAGACTTTCACATTCACCTCCAGATCCGTTGTTGCCAGGTTCTGTCCTGACGCGGAGGCTTAGATACCTCTGGCAAGAACACGCTGATCGTCCAGTGAATAAAGTCATTATCCAGACTACGCTCTGTCTTAATCTGTTTTGCGCGATAGCGGGCTTCCAGTTCGTCAGCCTGCTCAGTAGTGAGTTGGGTATGTTGAAACCAGCTTTTCTTCATAACGCACCTCTGGATGCGGCAAAAAGAAAATCGCTGGCGTTGGTTAACGTCAGT
>NZ_JAOWEQ010000006.1:0-281 GCF_030336505.1 Citrobacter sp. Cf116
CTCAGAAGTGAAACGCCGTAGCGCCGATGGTAGTGTGGGGTCTCCCCATGCGAGAGTAGGGAACTGCCAGGCATCAAATTTAGTGTGCTGATATGGCTCAGTTGGTAGAGCGCACCCTTGGTAAGGGTGAGGTCCCCAGTTCGACTCTGGGTATCAGCACCAGTTTTTCGGTTAAAGTTCGGCACTTAGAAAAGAATTTGTCTGGCGGCTGTAGCGCGGTGGTCCCACCTGACCCCATGCCGAACTCAGAAGTGAAACGCCGTAGCGCCGATGGTAGTGTG
>NZ_JAOWEQ010000007.1:0-961 GCF_030336505.1 Citrobacter sp. Cf116
AATCATTCGACTGATTTGCTACATGCTCGCCCAGAAGGGCGACCCGTCTGCCGACCAACAGACTGCAGTTCGTTCATAACGAGTTTGACCAATGGCTGTTGCCAGCCTCATGCCCGGTGCACAGGGCATTGTGATGGTAATACCACCATCGTAACCAAACAGGAGACGAAGACCTGTTCTGGTTAAATTGGAAAAGTGTTCTTTGCCCGTCCCGTGGCGGGCTTTTTTCCGGAGGTTTTTATGTCAGCTAACGATCTGGCATTGCGCTTCAGCAGCGCACCAGCCGAGGCATTAATCGGGGTTTTGCCTGTTCTGGAAGTAAAAGAAGCATTACGTGAAGAAGTTGAAAGTGATGTGATGGATGAAGTCTGGACTGAGCACAACTTTGAAATGGAAGCGATGAGTGAACAAGTTGATGAAACAGCCAGGCTCGCTCGTAAGTTTGAATGTGCGGCTGAAGCTCTTGGAACGGCGATCAAACTTGCTCTGACTCTCCCACATAATGAGGCAATGCAGGTTCTGAATGACGCCTTAAACGATAACCCAGGATACGGTCGCGAACCGGCAAAGGATGCATGATGGAGTTTGGAATGAAACGTGTGGTGGCTTCAGTTCAGGCCGTTGCCATCCTCAACAGGATTTACAACGGCAGTCCGGTTTCCATCGCATCAATCAGCAAGGAATCAAAGCTGTCTGTGTCTTACCTCGAGCAGATTTTCTCGAAGCTGCGCAGCAGTGAAATTGTTACCAGTCAGCGTGGCGCCGGTGGCGGGTACCATCTTAGCAAAGCAAACCCCAGCGTGGCTGACGTTGTTCGCGCCGTTACTCACACGCCTGATTCATTTGAACCCGTGCTGAATGCTCTGGAGTGGGTCCCCGTCGCACAGCTGGCGCAGGGAAAATCCCCTACCCCATAAAGCACAAAACCCGCGCAAGGCGGGTTAAGTACCCGGTCAGCCGA
>NZ_JAOWEQ010000008.1:0-200 GCF_030336505.1 Citrobacter sp. Cf116
GCCTTTCATTTCTTATTACGGAGAAATGAAACAGTGTGTCGTTTCAATTTTCAGCTTGATCCAGATTTTTAAAGAGCAAAACTTCTTAATGCACTCGAAAGTACATTCAGAAGTTCATCATTCATCAGACAATCTGTGTGAGCACTACAAAGAACGTTTCTTTAAGGTAAGGAGGTGATCCAACCGCAGGTTCCCCTACG
>NZ_JAOWEQ010000009.1:0-354 GCF_030336505.1 Citrobacter sp. Cf116
GTGATTCATGACTGGGGTGAAGTCGTAACAAGGTAACCGTAGGGGAACCTGCGGTTGGATCACCTCCTTACCTTAAAGAACCGACCTTTGTAGTGCTCACACAGATTGTCTGATGAAAAGTAAATAGCAAGGCGTCTTGCGATTGAGACTTATACGTCCCCTTCGTCTAGAGGCCCAGGACACCGCCCTTTCACGGCGGTAACAGGGGTTCGAATCCCCTAGGGGACGCCACTTGCTGGTATGTGTGAGTGAAAGTCGCCGACCCCGATATCTCAAAACTTACCTTCGGGTGACGTTTGAGATATTTGCTCTTTAAAAATCTGGATCAAGCTGAAAATTGAAACGACACACTGT
>NZ_JAOWEQ010000001.1:0-154044 GCF_030336505.1 Citrobacter sp. Cf116
GGAGGGTGGCGGGCAGGACGCCCGCCATAAACTGGCAGGCATCAAATAAAGTGAAGAAGCCCATCCTGACGGATGGGCTTCTTTGCGTGTGTGCGGGGTAAAACCGCCGGGCTGAACGTATTGTGCAGGCCTGATAAGTGCAGCGCATCAGGCAATAAGTACGGCTACCCGTGTACGAGGTTGAGTAACGGGTATGCTCGTCCGAGATCGTCCACCTCTGTACGTCCCGTCACAGTAAATCCCATCTTCTTATAGAATCCAACTGCCTGCTCATTCTGTTCATTAACGTTGGTTGTCAGCGTTGAACTCATTGATAAAGCATGTTCAATTAGCAGTTTACCAACGCCACTACCACGCACATCCGGATCGACAAACAACGCATCCATATGCTGATCGCTCAGAAGCATAAAGGCGACAGGCTCATCTTGTTCTGTCACTGCAACCCATAGCAGAGCTTCTGGTAAAAATGAACTTACCAGCTCTTCCAGCTCAATCCGATACTCCGCAGAGAGGAAACGGTGCGTCGCATCGACAGAACGACACCAAATAGATATGAGCTTATCACCTTCGTCCTTACGCGAACGACGAATGGTAAAGGGCATAGCATTCTCCTTTTATCTTTACTGCACTATTCTACAGCAAGGGCCGTGAAACTTTCTCAACTTGAGGATGCAGGCTCGACATTCGCATGATTCCTGGGTATCTTCAGCTATCTGGATGTCTAAACGTTTAAACGTATGTAGTGAGGTTATCAGGTTATGCCAATTCGCGTGCAGGACGAGCTACCCGCCGTCAATTTCTTGCGTGAGGAAAACGTCTTTGTGATGACGACATCCCGCGCTTCCGGTCAGGAAATTCGACCACTGAAGGTGCTCATCCTCAACCTGATGCCCAAGAAGATTGAAACGGAAAACCAGTTCCTGCGCTTACTGTCTAACTCACCGCTACAGGTAGATGTTCAGCTATTGCGCATCGATGCTCGCGAGTCACGTAACACCCCTACGGAGCATCTGAATAACTTTTACTGTAATTTCGAGGATATCTGCGAGCAGAACTTTGACGGACTGATCGTGACCGGCGCGCCGTTGGGTCTGGTTGAATTTAATGACGTGGCTTACTGGCCGCAGATTCAACAAGTGCTTGAATGGGCGAAAGATCACGTTACCTCAACGCTATTTGTTTGTTGGGCGGTGCAGGCCGCGCTGAATATCCTGTACGGAATTCCTAAGCAAACCCGTACGGACAAACTCTCAGGCGTCTATGAGCACCATATTCTGCATCCTCATGCGCTACTGACGCGTGGATTCGATGATGCGTTCCTGGCTCCGCATTCGCGCTATGCCGATTTTCCTGCTGCGATTATTCGCGACTACACCGATCTCGAGATTTTTGCTGAAACCGAAGAGGGAGATGCCTACCTCTTTGCCAGCAAAGATAAACGAATTGCCTTTGTGACGGGCCATCCGGAATATGATGCCCATACGCTCGGCAGTGAGTATTTTCGTGACGTCGAAGCGGGCCTAACGCCGGAAGTGCCCTATAACTACTTCCCGAAAGATGACCCGCAAAACAAACCGCGGGCAACCTGGCGTAGCCACGGTAATCTGTTGTTTACCAACTGGCTCAACTATTACGTCTACCAGATCACGCCATATGATCTGCGTCACATGAATCCAACGCTGGATTAATCTTCTGTAGCAGACGATCCTTAAGCGTTTCAGCATATTGAATCAGGCACCTTCGGGTGCCTTTTTTATTTCCGAAACGCACCTCACGGTGTAATTAAATTTTATTTATATTGTTATCAATAGGTTAATTGATAATTAAATTAAAAATGGAAATTGTTTTTGATTTTGAAATTTAAATGAGTAGTCTTAGTTGTGCTGAACGAAAAGCGCACAACGATCCTTCGTTCGCATTGGGGATGTGTTTGGATCAATGACGAGGAACTACGCAATGAATCAACAGGCAACGACAACCGATGAACTGGTCTTCACCAGGGCGCGTGGCGAACAGGAGCAACAAATTCTGACCGCTGAAGCAGTAGAGTTTCTGACTGAACTGGTGACAAGATTTACGCCAAAACGCAATAAACTTCTGGCTGCACGTATTCAGCAGCAGCAGGATATTGATGACGGTAAGTTGCCTGATTTTATTTCGGAAACAGCTTCCATTCGTGAGGGTGACTGGAAGATTCGCGGTATTCCTGATGATTTACTGGATCGCCGCGTAGAGATAACCGGACCCGTTGAGCGCAAGATGGTTATCAACGCGCTCAACGCGAACGTCAAAGTCTTTATGGCTGATTTTGAAGATTCGCTGGCTCCTGAGTGGAGCAAAGTTATCGACGGGCAGATAAACCTGCGCGATGCGGTCAATGGCACCATTAGCTATACCAATGAAGCGGGTAAAATTTACCAGCTCAAACCTAATCCGGCTCTGTTGGTATGCCGCGTTCGTGGTCTGCATCTGCCGGAAAAACACGTCACCTGGCGTGGCGAATCCATCCCGGGCAGCCTGTTCGATTTTGCCCTCTATTTCTTCCACAACTACAAAACGTTGCTGGCAAAAGGCAGCGGCCCTTACTTCTACCTGCCAAAAACGCAGGCCTGGCAAGAAGCAGCATGGTGGAGCGAAGTGTTCAGCTATGCAGAAGATCGCTTTAATCTGCCGCGCGGCACCATCAAAGCGACTCTGCTGATTGAAACGCTGCCGGCCGTCTTCCAGATGGACGAAATTCTGCACGCCCTGCGTGACCATATTGTCGGTCTGAACTGCGGTCGCTGGGACTACATTTTCAGCTATATCAAAACGCTGAAGAACCATCCGGATCGCGTGCTGCCGGACCGTCAGGTGGTGACGATGGATAAGCCATTCCTCAGCGCCTATTCGCGTCTGCTGATTAAAACCTGTCATAAACGTGGCGCATTCGCGATGGGCGGCATGGCAGCGTTCATTCCCAGCAAAGATGCGGAACGTAACAACCAGGTTCTGACCAAGGTAAAAGCGGACAAAGCGCTGGAAGCCAATAACGGTCATGACGGCACATGGATTGCCCATCCGGGACTGGCAGATACCGCAATGGCGGTGTTCAACGACGTGCTCGGTGAAAACAAAAATCAGCTGTTCGTGACCCGTGAAGAAGATGCGCCGATTACTGCAGAACAACTGCTGGCGCCTTGTGAAGGTGAGCGTACTGAAGAAGGCATGCGCGCCAACATTCGTGTTGCGGTGCAGTACATCGAAGCGTGGATCTCCGGTAACGGCTGCGTACCGATTTACGGTCTGATGGAAGATGCGGCCACTGCCGAAATCTCCCGTACCTCCATCTGGCAGTGGATCCACCACCAGAAGACGCTCAGCAACGGCAAGCCGGTTACCAAACCGCTGTTCCGTCAGATGCTGGCCGAAGAGATGCTGGTGATTCAGGACGAGCTGGGCGAACACCGCTACAGCAGCGGACGTTTTGACGATGCCGCGCGCCTGATGGAGCAAATCACTACCTCTGATGAATTGATCGATTTCTTGACCCTGCCAGGCTACCGCCTGCTGGCGTAATCCACCACATAACAATATGGAGCATCTGCACATGAAAACCCGTACTCAACAAATCGAAGAATTACAGAAAGAATGGACTCAACCGCGCTGGGAAGGCATCACCCGTCCATATAGCGCGGAGGAAGTGGTGAAATTACGTGGCTCGGTCAACCCGGAATGCACGCTGGCTCAGCTTGGCGCGGCGAAAATGTGGCGTCTGCTGCACGGCGAATCGAAGAAAGGTTATATCAACAGCCTCGGCGCGCTGACTGGCGGTCAGGCGCTGCAGCAGGCGAAAGCCGGTATTGAAGCGGTCTACCTTTCAGGCTGGCAGGTGGCGGCAGATGCCAACCTGGCATCCAGCATGTACCCGGACCAATCGCTGTATCCGGCGAACTCCGTCCCGGCAGTGGTGGATCGGATCAACAACACATTCCGTCGCGCCGATCAGATCCAATGGTCAACCGGTATTGAACCGAACGATCCGCGCTATGTGGATTACTTCCTGCCGATCGTTGCCGATGCGGAAGCGGGTTTTGGCGGCGTACTGAACGCGTTTGAACTGATGAAATCGATGATTGAGGCTGGTGCAGCGGCCGTTCACTTCGAAGATCAGCTCGCATCGGTAAAAAAATGTGGTCACATGGGCGGCAAAGTTCTGGTGCCGACTCAGGAAGCTATCCAGAAACTGGTGGCCGCCCGTCTGGCAGCCGACGTCATGGGTGTTCCGACGCTGGTTATTGCGCGTACTGATGCTGACGCAGCCGATCTGATAACGTCTGACTGCGACCCATACGACAGCGAGTTCATCACCGGCGAACGTACCAGCGAAGGGTTCTACCGTACGCATGCGGGTATTGAGCAGGCGATCAGCCGTGGTCTGGCCTATGCACCTTATGCGGATCTGGTGTGGTGTGAAACCTCCACGCCGGATCTCGAACTGGCGAAGCGCTTTGCCGATGCGATTCACGCGAAATTCCCCGGCAAACTGCTGGCCTACAACTGTTCGCCGTCATTTAACTGGCAGAAAAACCTGGACGACAAAACTATTGCCAGCTTCCAGCAGCAACTGTCGGATATGGGTTACAAATACCAGTTCATTACCCTGGCGGGCATCCACAGCATGTGGTTCAACATGTTCGACCTCGCACACTCCTATGCGCAGGGTGAAGGCATGCGCCACTATGTTGAGAAGGTTCAGCAGCCAGAATTTGCGGCGGCTAAAGACGGTTACACCTTCGTGTCCCATCAGCAGGAAGTGGGTACAGGCTACTTCGACAAAGTAACTACTATCATTCAGGGCGGCGCTTCCTCGGTGACCGCGCTGACCGGCTCGACCGAAGAATCGCAGTTTTGATTAATGCCCGGTGGCGCTGTGCTTACCGGGCCTACGAAGGGATGTAGGCCGGATAAGCGAACGCGCCATCCGGCATGACGTTGTGCCGGATGGGAGAAGTCGATGACGCGTGGCCTGGAATTACTGATTGCTCAGACGATTTTGCAAGGTTTCGACGCCCAGTACGGGCGTTTTCTGGAAGTCACCTCCGGCGCGCAGCAGCGTTTTGAACATGCCGACTGGCATGCGGTTCAGCAGGCGATGAAAAGCCGTATTCACCTTTACGATCATCACGTAGGTCTGGTGGTGGAGCAGTTGCGCTGCATTACAGACGGCAAAAGTACCGACGCGGATTTTTTACTTCGCGTGAAAGAGCATTACACCCGGCTACTGCCGGATTACCCGCGCTTCGAGATTGCGGAGAGCTTTTTTAACTCCGTTTACTGTCGGTTATTTGACCACCGCTCGCTGACTCCCGAGCGGCTGTTTATTTTCAGTTCTCAGCCAGAGCGTCGTTTCCGCACGATCCCACGCCCGTTGGCGAAAGACTTTTTTCCTGATACCGGCTGGGAGTGGCTGCTAACTCGCGTCCTTAGCGATCTTCCCCTACGTCTTCCATGGCAGAATAAACATCGTGATATCCACTACATCATCGAACACCTGACCGAAACCCTGGGAACGGATGTATTGCCAGGCTGCCATTTACAGGTAGCGAATGAACTGTTTTATCGTAACAAGGCCGCCTGGCTGGTCGGTAAGCTGATTACCCCTTCTGGAACGCTGCCGTTTTTACTGCCAATCCACCGGACAGAAGAAGGCGAATTGTTTGTCGATACCTGCCTGACCACGACGGCGGAGGCGAGCATTGTGTTTGGCTTCGCCCGCTCCTACTTTATGGTGTATGCCCCGCTGCCCGCGGCACTGGTGGAGTGGTTGCGCGAGATCCTGCCCGGTAAAACCACCGCTGAATTGTATATGGCGATTGGCTGTCAGAAGCATGCAAAAACGGAAAGTTATCGGGAGTATCTGCTCTACCTGGTCAACTGTGATGAGCAGTTTATTGAAGCGCCGGGGATCCGCGGTATGGTGATGCTGGTGTTTACCCTGCCGGGCTTTGACCGGGTGTTTAAAATCATTAAAGACAAATTTGCGCCGCAAAAAGAGATGTCTGCCGCCCACGTCCGCGCCTGTTATCAACTGGTCAAAGAGCACGATCGTGTGGGGCGGATGGCTGACACCCAGGAGTTCGAGAATTTTGTGCTGGATAAACGGCAAATCGATCCGGCGCTGATGGCGCTGTTATTGCAGGAAGCCCCGGAAAAAATTACCGATCTTGGCGATCAGATTGTCATTCGCCATCTGTATATCGAACGACGGATGGTGCCGCTGAATATCTGGCTGGAGCAGGTCGAAGGTCAACAACTGCGCGATGCAATTGAAGAGTACGGCAACGCGATTCGTCAGCTGGCCGCCGCCAATATTTTCCCCGGCGATATGCTGTTTAAGAACTTCGGCGTCACCCGTCACGGGCGCGTGGTGTTCTACGACTACGATGAAATCTGCTACATGACGGAGGTTAATTTCCGTCATATCCCGCCGCCACGCTACCCGGAAGATGAGATGAGCGCTGAGCCGTGGTACAGCGTATCGCCTGGAGATGTCTTCCCGGAAGAGTTTCGCCACTGGCTATGTGCCGACCCGCGTATCGGGCCGCTATTTGAAGAGATGCACGCTGAGTTGTTCAGCGCCGACTACTGGCGTGGTCTGCAAACGCGGATTAAAAACGGGCATGTGGAAGATGTTTACGCTTACCGACGTCGGCAGCGGTTTAGCGTACGGTTTGCGGCTTTTGCGAGCAGCTTTCCAACAACAGATCCCAACGCTGGTGATAGCTCACCAATGACTGTACTGTGACCGGAGGCTTGAGCTAAACCCATCCAACAATTTCGTTGGCGATATTGGCCTCTTCTGTCTATTATGTCCATATTGGACATTCAAGCCATTTTGGTCGGAAGGAGGGGATATGCAGGTCATGCCCGCACAACAAGCGAAAAACCAGTTCGGTGATTTACTGATGAAAGTTCAGCGTGAACCGGTGGAAATAAGCAAACATGGCAAGCGTGTGGCCGTGGTGATTTCCCCCGAGGAATATGACCAGTTTAAGCAGCTAAAACTCCAGAGACTAAAGGCTGTGTTGACGGAATCTATCACTCAGGCTGATAACGGTGAGCTGCACAGTATTGATGATGTTTTTGGCCCGCTGACATCTGATAAATAATATGGAAGGCAGAGGTAAGGCGAAGGGATGAGTGTCAGGTTTACGACAAAAGCCAAAGAACATGTTCGCGCAATCCGCGTTTATTCTGCGCGTCGCTGGGGAGAAGAAGTCGCAGAAGCCTATGCTTCCGTGCTGCGCACGGTGATGGTGGATGTGCTTGATAAACATCCTTCTCCTGGCCGTGATCGCAGTGGCGATCTTTTTCCTGACGTACGTAGTTTCCCTGTAGAAAGCCACATTATCTATTACCGTGAAGCACCCACAGGCATAATCGTG
Source organism: Citrobacter sp. Cf116 (assembly GCF_030336505.1). NCBI lineage: Bacteria > Pseudomonadati > Pseudomonadota > Gammaproteobacteria > Enterobacterales > Enterobacteriaceae > Citrobacter > Citrobacter sp. Cf116. The sequence continues at coordinate 7,428 of NZ_JAOWEQ010000001.1, forward strand.
CTGGCGGTGCTGCACGAAAAACAAGATCCTCAAAACTACCTGTGAGAGCGTGGCGCAGAAAGCGGCTTAACGAAATCCGCCGTACGCCAGCGTCACTTCTTTCGCCGCTTTGATCGCCATGGCGCCGAACTCGGTCACGCGATCGTCGGTAATACGCGAAATGGGTCCGGAGATGGAAATCGCGGCGAACGGCTCGCGGTGCTCGTCATAAATGCACGACGCCACGCAGCGCAGACCCAGCGCATGTTCCTCATCATCAAAGGAATAGCCGCGCTTGCGCGTCTGGGCCAAATCCTCTTTCAGATGCACTGGCGACACCAGCGTGGCGTGGGTATAAGCGTGTAGTCCTTTGCGGTGCAGCAACCCTGTCACCTGTTCTTCGCTCAGTTGGGATAAAAACGCTTTGCCCGCCCCGGAGGCGTGCATCGGCAGTTTGCCGCCGATAGGCGCGGACATGCGCATCAGTTGGGTGCACTGCACCTGGTCGATAATAATGGCCTGATGATCGCTTTGATCCAGCACGGCGAGGTTGACCGTCTCACCGGAGTCTTCCATCAGCTTGCGCAGGATCGGATGCACAATCGCCAGCAGATTACGACTTTGCAAAAAGCTGCTGCCGACGATAAACGCATGTGCGCCCACGGCCCAATGCCCTAATTCACCGACCTGGCGAACAAATCCCTGCTGCTGCATGGTGGTCAATAATCGGTGAGTCGTGGAGTTTGGCAGGCCGGCCTGCTGCGCCAGCTCGGTCAGCGCCACGCTGCCGTTGGATTCCGCAATCCACTCCAGTAGCTTCAGGCCGCGCGTCAGGGACTGAACCTGCCCGGTTGCGGGCGCAGTAGTAGCGGCGGGTTTTCTACCGCGTTTCGCGGGAACGGGGGCAACCATGGCAGACTCCTTTTCTGTATCGTGGAAATCATTTTCGTTTTATTCAATTATAATGCAAGAATTCCTGTACTGATCGGATGAGTGAAGCTGAACATGTCTCATGTTAGCCGTTGTTCTCTTTTCCGCCTCTCAGGTTTGTGCCAGTATGACCTGTTGAGTTTTTTCGGTCTGGTTGAGCGTTGTCGGGAGCGAGTGTGAGCAGCAAAGTAGAACAATTACGTCAGCAGTTAAATGAACGTATTCTGGTGCTGGACGGCGGTATGGGCACCATGATCCAGGGATATCGTCTGAGCGAAGAGGATTTCCGCGGCGAACGCTTTGCCGAATGGCCGTGCGATCTGAAAGGCAACAACGACCTGTTGGTGCTCAGCAAACCGGAGGTGATCGCCGCGATTCACAACGCCTACTTCGAGGCGGGCGCGGACATCATCGAAACCAACACCTTTAACTCCACGACTATCGCCATGGCGGATTACCAGATGGAATCCCTGTCGGCGGAAATCAACTTTGCGGCAGCCAAACTGGCGCGCGCGGCGGCAGATGAATGGACGGCACGCACGCCGAACAAACCGCGCTACGTCGCGGGCGTGCTTGGCCCAACCAACCGTACGGCGTCTATCTCGCCCGACGTCAACGACCCGGCTTACCGCAATATTACCTTTGATCAGCTGGTGGCCGCCTACCGCGAATCCACCAAAGCGCTGGTGGAAGGCGGCAGTGACCTGATCCTGATTGAAACCGTTTTCGATACCCTCAACGCCAAAGCCGCTATTTTCGCGGTTAAAACTGAATTCGAAGCGCTGGGCGTTGAGCTGCCGATTATGCTCTCCGGCACCATCACCGACGCTTCCGGGCGTACGCTCTCCGGCCAGACCACCGAAGCATTCTACAACTCCCTGCGCCACGCCGATGCGCTGACTTTTGGTCTGAACTGTGCCTTAGGCCCGGACGAACTGCGCCAGTACGTGCAGGAACTGTCGCGTATTGCCGAATGCTACGTTACCGCACACCCGAACGCCGGTCTGCCGAACGCCTTTGGTGAGTACGATCTCGATGCCGACACCATGGCGGCGCAAATCCGCGAATGGGCCGAGGCGGGCTTCCTGAATATTGTTGGCGGCTGCTGCGGCACCACGCCGGAACACATCGCCGCCATGAGTCGCGCAGTGGACGGACTGCCGCCACGCCGCTTGCCGGAAATCCCGGTTGCCTGCCGCCTTTCCGGCCTTGAGCCGCTGAACATCGGCGACGACAGCCTGTTTGTGAACGTCGGCGAGCGTACCAACGTTACCGGTTCGGCGAAGTTTAAACGCCTGATCAAAGAAGAGAAATACAGCGAAGCGCTGGATGTCGCCCGTCAGCAGGTGGAAAGCGGCGCGCAGATCATCGATATCAACATGGATGAGGGGATGCTCGACGCCGAAGCGGCGATGGTTCGTTTCCTCAACCTGATTGCCGGTGAACCGGATATCGCCCGCGTGCCGATTATGATCGACTCCTCGAAATGGGAAGTAATCGAAAAAGGGCTGAAGTGCATTCAGGGTAAAGGCATCGTTAACTCCATCTCGATGAAAGAGGGGGTTGAGACCTTTATCCATCACGCGAAGCTGCTGCGTCGCTACGGTGCTGCAGTGGTGGTGATGGCCTTTGACGAGCAGGGCCAGGCCGACACCCGCGCGCGCAAAATTGAGATCTGCCGTCGGGCGTACAAGATTCTTACCGAAGAGGTGGGCTTCCCGCCGGAAGATATTATCTTTGACCCGAACATCTTTGCCGTCGCGACCGGGATTGATGAACACAACAACTACGCGCAGGACTTTATCGGGGCCTGTGAAGACATCAAACGCGAACTGCCGCACGCGCTGATCTCCGGCGGCGTTTCTAACGTTTCATTCTCGTTCCGTGGCAACGACCCAGTACGTGAAGCCATTCACGCAGTATTCCTCTACTACGCCATTCGCAACGGTATGGACATGGGGATCGTCAACGCCGGACAACTGGCAATTTACGACGACCTGCCCGCCGAGCTGCGCGATGCCGTTGAAAATGTGATCCTCAACCGCCGTGACGATGGCACCGAACGACTGCTGGAGCTTGCTGAGAAGTATCGCGGCAGTAAAACCGACGACACGGCGAATGCCCAGATGGCGGAGTGGCGCAGTTGGGACGTGAAAAAGCGCCTCGAATACTCGCTGGTGAAAGGCATAACCGAGTTTATTGAGCTGGATACCGAAGAAGCTCGCCAGCAGGCCGCGCGCCCGATCGAGGTTATTGAAGGACCGCTGATGGACGGCATGAACGTGGTTGGCGACCTGTTCGGCGAGGGCAAAATGTTCCTGCCGCAGGTGGTGAAATCCGCCCGCGTGATGAAGCAGGCGGTGGCATACCTTGAACCGTACATTGAGGCCAGCAAAGAGAAAGGTTCCAGCAACGGCAAAATGGTCATCGCAACCGTGAAGGGCGACGTGCACGATATCGGTAAAAATATCGTCGGCGTGGTGCTGCAATGTAACAACTACGAAATCGTCGATCTTGGCGTGATGGTGCCCGCGGAGAAAATCCTCAGAACGGCGCGTGAAGTGAATGCCGATCTGATTGGCCTTTCCGGGCTGATTACCCCATCGCTGGACGAAATGGTCAACGTGGCGAAAGAGATGGAGCGTCAGGGCTTCACTATTCCGCTGCTGATTGGCGGCGCCACCACCTCGAAAGCGCACACCGCGGTGAAAATTGAGCAGAACTACAGCGGCCCGACGGTGTACGTGCAGAACGCCTCGCGTACCGTTGGCGTCGTCGCTGCGCTGCTCTCTGACACCCAGCGTGATGACTTTGTCGCCCGTACGCGTAAAGAGTATGAAACCGTGCGTATCCAGCATGCGCGTAAGAAACCGCGTACTCCGCCCGTAACGTTACAGGCTGCCCGCGACAACGATCTGGCCTTTGACTGGGAAAACTACACCCCGCCGGTGGCGCACCGTCTTGGCGTACAGGAAGTGGAAGCCAGCATCGAAACCCTGCGCAACTACATCGACTGGACGCCGTTCTTTATGACCTGGTCGTTGGCCGGGAAATATCCGCGAATCCTCGAAGATGAAGTAGTGGGCGAAGAGGCGAAGCGCCTGTTCAAAGATGCCAACGACATGCTGGATAAACTCAGCGCTGAGAAGACGCTGAATCCGCGTGGCGTGGTGGGTTTATTCCCGGCCAACCGCGTGGGTGACGACATCGAGATTTACCGTGACGAGACGCGTACGCACGTCATCAACGTGAGTCATCACCTGCGCCAGCAGACGGAAAAAGTCGGTTTCGCCAACTACTGCTTGTCTGACTTTGTTGCGCCGAAACTGAGCGGTAAAGCGGATTACATCGGTGCTTTTGCGGTCACTGGTGGTTTGGAAGAAGACGCGCTGGCAGATGCTTTTGAAGCGCAACATGACGACTACAACAAGATCATGGTGAAAGCGATCGCTGACCGTCTGGCGGAAGCGTTTGCAGAATATCTGCATGAGCGCGTGCGTAAAGTCTACTGGGGCTATGCGGCGAATGAGAATCTCAGTAACGAGGAGCTGATCCGCGAAAACTACCAGGGGATTCGCCCGGCACCGGGCTATCCGGCGTGTCCGGAACACACCGAAAAAGCCACCATTTGGGAACTGCTGGACGTGGAGGCGCATACCGGGATGAAGCTCACCGAATCCTTCGCCATGTGGCCAGGTGCGTCGGTTTCCGGCTGGTATTTCAGTCATCCGGACAGCAAGTACTACGCTGTGGCGCAAATCCAGCGCGATCAGGTTGAAGATTATGCCTTCCGTAAAGGGATGAGCGTGGCAGAAGTGGAACGCTGGTTAGCGCCGAACCTCGGCTACGACGCCGACTGATTCACAAAACTGTCATCTTTCTTTACAACAAACAGGGCGCTCAATGAGTGCCCTGTCTCTTTATTACGTTTAAACCCTTATACTGAAAGAAGGTTCGCGAGCGCTATTTGCCGGCTGGCGGCGTAAACGCCTTATCCGGCCTACAAGGGACATTCTGTAGGCCTGATAAGCGCAGCGCCATCAGGCACGCTATCTGCGCCGAGCCCAGGAACATATAACGATAAGGAGTACTTGATTCCGTGTTAACTCTGTTACACCTGCTTTCTGCCGTCGCGATGCTGGTTTGGGGTACGCATATTGTGCGTACCGGCGTGATGCGCGTCTTCGGCGCCCGCTTGCGTACCGTGCTCAGCCGTAGCGTTGAAAAGAAGCCGCTCGCCTTTTGTGCGGGTATCGGCGTGACTGCGCTGGTGCAAAGCAGCAACGCCACCACCATGCTGGTGACCTCGTTTGTTGCACAAGATCTCGTGGCGCTGACTCCTGCGCTGGTGATTGTGCTCGGTGCCGATGTGGGGACCGCGCTGATGGCGCGTATCCTGACCTTCGATCTCTCCTGGCTGTCGCCACTGCTGATTTTTATCGGCGTGATCTTCTTTCTCGGCCGTAAGCAGTCCCGCGTGGGGCAACTGGGGCGGGTCGGTATTGGACTGGGGCTGATTTTACTGGCGCTGGAGCTGATTGTGCAGGCAGTAACGCCGATCACTCAGGCTAATGGCGTACAGGTTATTTTCGCCTCACTTACCGGCGATATCATGCTGGATGCGCTGATTGGCGCCATGTTTGCGATTATCAGTTACTCCAGCCTGGCGGCGGTACTGCTGACGGCAACGCTGACCGCGGCGGGCATTATCTCGTTCCCGGTAGCGTTGTGTCTGGTGATTGGCGCCAACCTCGGCTCTGGTCTGTTGGCGATGCTCAACAACAGTGCTGCGAATGCTGCTGCCCGTCGTGTGGCGCTCGGCAGCCTGCTGTTTAAGCTGGTGGGCAGCCTGATTATCCTGCCGTTTGTTCATCCGCTGGCCAATCTGATGGATGAACTGCCACTGCCGAAATCTGAACTGGTTATCTACTTCCACGTCTTCTACAACCTGGTGCGCTGCGTGGCGATGGTGCCGTTCGCCGAACCGATGGCGCGTTTTTGTAAGCGCATCATCCGCGATGAGCCGGAGCTGGATGCACATCTGAAGCCCAAACATCTGGACGTCAGTGCGCTGGATACGCCGACGCTCGCTCTGGCTAATGCCGCTCGTGAAGCGCTGCGTATTGGCGACGCAATGGAGCAGATGATGGACGGGTTGAAGAAGGTGATGCACGGCGAGCCGCGCGAAGAGAAAGAGTTGCGCAGGATGGCGGATGACATCAACGTGCTGTACACGGCGATTAAGCTCTATCTGGCGCGGATGCCAAAGGATGAACTGGCGGAAGAGGAATCACGCCGTTGGGCGGAGATTATCGAAATGTCGCTCAACCTCGAACAGGCTTCCGATATCGTTGAACGTATGGGCAGCGAGATTGCCGATAAGTCGCTGGCCGCCCGTCGGGCATTCTCGGTAGAAGGGCTGAAAGAGCTGGATGCACTTTACGATCAGCTGCTCAGCAATCTGCAGCTGGCGATGTCGGTGTTCTTCTCGGGCGATGTGACCAGTGCCCGTCGTCTACGCCGCAGCAAGCACCGTTTCCGTATTCTCAACCGTCGTTATTCGCACGCGCACGTTGACCGTCTGCATCAGCAGAACGTGCAAAGCATCGAGACCAGTTCCCTGCACCTGGCGCTGTTGGGCGATATGCAGCGTCTGAACTCGCTGTTTTGCTCCGTGGCCTACAGCGTGCTGGAACAGCCGGATGAAGACGATGAGCGGGATGATTATTGAGTGAGGTGAAGCGGTAGGCCGGATAAGGCATTTATGCCGCCATCCGGCATCAGACAACAAATCAACTAAAAGCAGTGGCCTGCTTCAACAGCAACCGCCTCTTCACCCGCTTTAAAGATATACGTGGTGTTCGGGCCGCCGAGCACGGACTTACCGTTACTCACCTTGATCCAGTTACCTTCCGGCAAGCCAATCACCGTCAGCTCCGGTGCCACAACCAGCAGTTCGCGGATACGCTGTTCACGCGTTTCGCCTTTGTGGCCTTCCGGCAGCGCGTTGGTGAAATGTGGGTTAATCTGCAGCGGGAACAGACCCAGCGCATCAAAGCCTTTGGGATCGACAATCGGCATGTCGTTGGTGGTGCGGATGGTCTGGCAGGCAAGGTTGGAACCCGCGCTCCAGCCGATGTACAGCGCACCGCGTTTGACGACATCCACGATCGGCGCCAGCAACCCGCGCTCACGACTCTCTTTCAGCAACTGGAAGGTATTCCCGCCGCCGACAATCACCAGCTCGGCGTTTTCAATGGCTGCAATTGGATCGGCAACGGTATGAATACCGGTAACGTTAACGCCCATTGGCGCAAAGATGGCTGCCGTTTTCGCCGTGTACTCATCCCAGGTTTGCGTCACGCCGGCGAACGGAATAAACACTGCCGTACGGCGACCATTCAGTTGCTCTGCGATCAGCGGCAGCGCATGTTCCATCCAGCCTTTGCCCGGCAGCGTCGAGTTACTCAATAAAAGCAGTTCCATCATTTCTCCATGTAATCAGAAAATTACAAACCGCGCTAATGCTACCACTATCAGCCTGACGCCTTACTGATATGGCTCACGATGTTGGAAGTGAGGTTCTGGAAAGCGCCTCGCAGACTGGCGTTTTATTTCGGCTGAAAGGGAGATTGTTGATTTATTCTTCTGGTGGGCAATGGCATTTTATACCTAAATGGATATAATTAAGGGGGGAGGATGACGAAACCACTTTACTGGGTTGGGCAGGCCAGAAAAGACCTGATTGCAATGCCAGAACACGTTCGGGATACGTTTGGGTTTGCTCTTTGGCTTGCGCAGCAGGGTAAACAGCATTCACAGACTAAACCATTAAAAGGATTTGGTGGAGCGGGGGTTCTGGAAGTCGTTGAGGATTATCACGGCAACGCCTGGCGGGCGGTTTACACCATCCAGTTGAAAAATGCGGTTTATGTTCTCCATGTTTTTCAGAAGAAGTCCGTTTCCGGGAAAGTAACCCCGAAACCTGAAATTGACCTGATTTATCAGCGGCTCAAGGCTGCACAGCGCCATGCGCAGGAGAGTGGATATGTCACATGATGTCGAAACCAGTAGCGGTAATGTTTACGCCGATTTAGGTGCGTATGACGCAGAACAGATGCAGTTGAAAGCGCAGCTGGCAATGGTGATTGGTGAGATTTTGCAACGCAAAGGGTTAACGCAGCAGCAGGCCGCGCAGTTACTGGGAATGACACAGCCTAAACTTTCCAATCTGCTACGCGGCCAGTTTCGCGGTATCAGTGAAGTAAAGATGCTCGAATGCCTGGTGAGACTGGGTCGTGATGTAGAGATTGTTGTTGGGAAAGAGGGCAATATGTCAGGAAAGCTGAAAGTGAAATTTGGCTGATATCCAATTTCAAACCTTAACTGTCAATCCAATACCGAGCGCCTTCATCACCGCCAGCGTGGTTTTCAGCGTCGGGTTTCCTTTCTCACTAAACGAGCGGTAGAGTTGTTCGCGAGATAATCCCGTTTCTGCCGCGATGTTCGCCATTCCTTTAGCGCGTGCCACCACGCCCAACGCTTTTGCAATGTACGTTGCATCGCCTGTTTTGCGTCTTCTTCTCTCATACCGCAAGCCGATCTGTTTTATTCTCCACTCGCCGAGGCGTTTCGCCATCTTGATTGTCGCCATCTCACCACCGAAGAAAATCTGGCGCTATCGTTTGGCTGTGAAGAGGTGCTGGCAGGGTTGTACCAGACGCTGAATTTTATGGGCGAAAGCCTGCTGACTATGTCAGGTGAAAGTCAGGGACATTTTTCCCATGAGAGCGTATGCCAGTTAGGACACAGTCTGGTAAACATCAGCCAGTTGATTCCCGCGCTGGCGCGGTTGGAAGCGAAAGCCGATCAGACGCTGCTTGCTGTTGCGTAGAACTTAAAAAAGAGCGCCCATCCCCGGCGCTCTGTTCCTGCTCCTTTACCCCGCCCGCGCAAATTCTGCTGCTTCGGCAATCAGCGCGTCATCCGGGCGCACGTCGGTGTACATGGCGAATTGCTCTACGGCCTGTAAGGCAATCACCTCTGCGCCGCTGATGGTCTTTTTACCCAACTGCTGTGCCAGCTTAATCACCGGCGTTTCCGGCGGCAGAGCGACCACGTCAAACACTATGCTGGCGGTCGCAACCATCGCTTCGCTGTAGGCCAGTTCATCACACTCTTTCCCGCCCGCCATGCCGACGGGCGTCACGTTGACCAGAATATCGCAGGCAATTCCATCCGGCTGCGGCTGCCACTGGAAACCGTACTGTTTTGCCAGCGTAGTGCCGCTCTCTCGATTACGTGCGGCAATGATTACATCCGTAAACCCCGCATCGCGAAAGGCGGCAATCACCGCTTTGCCCATGCCGCCGCTGCCGCGAATCATCACGCGTGCGCTGCTATCGAGCTGGTGGCTGGCAATCAGGCTTTTTACCGCGATATAGTCGGTGTTAAATCCTGTCAGCGTACCGTTGTCATTGACGATGGTGTTGACGGAATCAATGACGCTTGCGGAAGGAGCGATGGCATCCAGAAACGGCATGCAGCTCTCTTTAAACGGCATTGAGACCGCGCAACCGCGGATACCCAGCGCGCGAACGCCTTTCACTGCGGCCTCAATATCCTGCGTGGTAAAGGCTTTGTAGATAAAATTTAACCCTAATTTTTCATACAGATAGTTGTGAAAGCGAGTGCCAAAGTTGCCAGGGCGACCGGCAAGCGACATGCACAACTGGGTGTCGCGGTTAATCATGTTAAATTTCCTCGGCGTGAGACAATATGTACTGTTCGGCTTCCTGCGACCAGACCCCCTGATGACGCTCCAGGATATCGCGCAAGGCTGGATCATCAATCTGAGTGAGCGCGGTTAATGGTAAGGCTTTGCCGGTGTAAACCAGTTTTTTCCCGCCGCCGATTTTTGGCAGTTCCAGCGTTGTTTCACCTGCCGCATTTAACCCCAGAATGTGCGTCACCACTTTTGCCGCCTGAACTTTCTTCTCTTCGATCAGTTTTACCGCCGCGCGCATGTCGTCGGTATTGCCGCCAGACGTCCCAACATAATGGGTGAAGGCGTAGTGTACGTCGTAGAAGTTAATCGGCGCGCTAAACTGCTTATCCTGCGGACCAGCAAAGAAGTTCATGCAACCATCGGCAGCCAGCAGGGAAGAGGCCAGCGTAACCAGCTGTTCGTTGGGCACAAACACAAAGATGTCATCAAACCCGTGCCCGCCGCTCAGCGCCATCAAGGTGTCATAACTCGCATCCTGGGCGTGGAGATAATGGATCAACGTTTGTGGTTCTGATGGATAGTGCTTGCGGGCGTAGCTCAACTTGTCGTTATTGGTGTCGGTTACCACCAGCAGCGCCGGGTTAACCGGGCCATGCAGTGCATAGTCGATCGCCAGTAGTCCCATCGGACCGGTGCCGCCGAGTATCAGTGTATGTCCCTGCGGACGAATGCCCATCTTATGGTTATAAGAGCCTTCCTGCAGGTGATAGTTGGCGTTGAATGCGCCAATCACGCAGGATAGCGGCTCAACCAGCGAACCTTCAAAATAGGTTTCACCTTCGTAGGCCAACAGGCAGTCCTGCTCCATGACTTCATCAGGAATGATGACGTGCGTGGCTTCACCGCCCACCCACGGGAAGGAGTAGCCGGGACAGTCCGGGCGATCCGGCAGTTGCAGGTTAGCCTGAATGACATAGCGCTGGCCGGGCTGAAACTTATGCTGCCATTTTTTGCCTACGGCAATAATGTCGCCGCAAAACTCATGACCGATGATGATCGGGTTGGTGGCCACATCGTCCGGCACCTTTTTGTGGTTCTCGCCCTGGTTAGCCTCTTTCCAGGAAGAAAGGCACAGGCTGTCGGTTACGACTGAGGCCAGAATTTCGTCATCCTGCATTTCAGGAAGGTCGAAGGTTTCCAGGCGCAGATCGCGTTTACCATAAAGGCGTAAAGCTGTTGTTGTTTGCATTGTTACCACCTCTTCCTCTTTCGAGGACATTTGTTGAAGTTGCCCCGGCATTGCCGGAGCGAAAAAATCAGGACAGGAAGCCCAGTGCGTTACCGATAATTCCCAGCGCAAACAGGGCGAAGATTAGCCATACCGGATTAATTTTCTTGTTGAGCAGACGCACCATCAGCAGCGTCAGACCCAACGCCAGCAGGCCGGGGCAGAGTTGGTCGAGAATGTTCTGCACGGTCATGGTGACGGTGGTGCCGTCTGCGCCAGGCGTTTGCGATACCACCAGCGGCACGTTGATGCTGGTCCATTTGGTGACCAATACTCCCATCACAAACAGGCCGAGAATCGATGCGCCTTCGGTCAGTTTCTGTAGCAGGTTGCCGCCCATGTCGCTGACGATGTTGACCCCTTTACGAAAGCCAAGCTGTAAGCCGTACCACTTCATTGCCAGACGTACTGCATTGAAAATAAAGAAGAACAATAGTGGGCCGAGAATGTTGCCGGACAGCGCCAGCGATGCGCCGAGCGCGGCGGTAATCGGGCGCAGCGTTCCCCATACCAGCGGATCGCCGACGCCGGCCAGCGGACCCATCAGCCCAACTTTGATACCGTTGATGGCACCGTCGTCAATTTCCGCACCGTTGGCGCGAGCTTCTTCCATCGCGGCGGTCACGCCAATCACCGGGCCGCAAACGGCAGGTGTGGTATTGAAGAACACCAGGTGCCGTTTGAGTGCTGCAACCTGGTCTTCTTTCAGCGGATACAGGCGCTTGATGGCAGGGATCATGTCGTAGCAAAAGCCCAACCCATGAATGCGTTCAAAGTTGAATGACGCCTGTTGCAGGTTGGAGCGAACGAACATGCTAAACAGGTCGGATTTGGTCAGTTTTTTCTGTTCCATGGCTGGCTCCATTAGTCATCAAGCTGATCGATAGCTTGAGAAGAGGCGGGTTGCGCCTGCGGTTCGGCTTTACGCCACTGTGGGTTCAACTGGATGTAGACCAGCGCGATAATCACGCCAACCCCACCGAAAGCCAGCAGGCTCAAATCGAGATAACCCCCAGCGATAAACCCGAGGAAGAAGAAGGGCATCAGGTACTTCACCCCCATCATGCGCAGCACCATGGCGTAGCCGACCACCACGATAAAGCCACCGGCAATCTGCAATCCGCGGGTGACGAATTCCGGAATGGCATTGAGCATATTGCTGACCATATCGGCGCTGACAAACAGCGAGACGATTAATGCAGGAATGGCAACGCGCAGCGCCTGTACACCGAGAGCGGAAACGTGCAGCATGTCGATGGTACGAAAGCGGGCGTCTTCGGCGGCTTTATCCGCCGCGTGCTGGAACACCACGGTGATGGTACGGGCGAATACCGTCAGTACCTGACCTGCCGCCGCCACCGGCAGGGCGATGGCGATACCGGTAGCAATGCTTTGCTGACCGACGATAACCAGAATGGCAGAGATAATACTGGCGAGCGCCGAATCGGGAGACTGCGCTGCGCCGACGTTCATCCAACCCAGAGCGATTAACTCCAGCGTGCCGCCGAGCATAATCCCGGTTTTTAAATCACCGAGGATCAGGCCGATAACGGTACAAGCAATTAGCGGACGGTGGGTCTGGAACTCATCCAGCACGCTACCCATTCCGGCAATACAGGAAAATAGAAATATGGCGATAATTTGTAGGGTACTTATTTCCATAATATGTCACCTTGTGAATGTGATCATCCCTGCCTGTTAAAGCATAAGTACACAGGCATTTTTATTTATTCAGCGAACGATTGTTCTTCTATTTTTTCGAGAATATTAATAGATGGATCGGATGCGACGACGCGTAAATCCAGCGTGACACCCAGTTTATCTAACTCACGAAACGCATGAATATCGTCGTTATCTAAAGAAACGGCTTTGGTTAATTGTTTTTTACCTGGTCGCCAGGCCATGCCGCCAATATTTAATGTGGTGATTTTTACCCCTTGTTTTACCATTGCTAATGCATCCTGCGGGCGGGTAAATAGATAAAAAACGGTTTCGTTCTGGTATTGCGGATTATGGTAAACTGCGACCGCCTTTTCGATATTAACAACGTTCACTTTCATTCCCGGCGGGGCGGCCTGACGTAATAATGTACGACGTACTTCATCGTTATAAACGTCGTCATTACAGATAATAATCCGTTGGGCATTTGCCACCTTCGACCAGACGGTGGTGACCTGACCGTGGATCAGGCGGTCATCAATACGAGCAAGGGTAATGTTCATCAGAAATCCTCTTCGGCCGTTTCCAGATGTTTCCAGACGACACAGGTTTGTTGAGTAATGGTCGTCAGGTGTTCGCACAGTTCATCCACATTCATGCTGCTTTGGTTGTCTACCAGCTCCAGCGCCAACGGCAGTGATAACCCGCTAATGACCCGTATCGCCGGATTGTGCATTGCCAGCGTCGCGGCAGCATTCCAGGGACTGCCACACTGCAAATCGACGGCAATCAGCCATTCATCGCCAGTGTGAATACTTACTAACTTTTTCAGCTTTTCCACGATGTCGCTGGCGTTCTCTCCGGGGACAAATGCCACGGCTTCAACGTTGGCATCACCGTAGACCATCTGTACCGATTCCAGCATGGCGCAGGCCAGTTTGCCGTGAGCACAGAAGATTGCATTGACCATAAAACCTCCTTAGCCGCGCGTTTTTCCGCCAGCAATGTTAGTGGTTACTCCGGTTATGTAACTGGCGCGCTCAGACAAAAGATAACAAACAAAATCAGCGACTTCGCTTAAGCGCCCTGAGCGACCAATTGGGATCGCGTTCTTGGTGTAACCCTCGCGCAGCTGTTCGACAGTGATGTTGCGAGTCCAGGCCAGCGCTTCTTCATATTCGGGGGTCCGCAGTCCGGTTTTTTCCAGAATGCCAGGTGCAATGCCCACCACACGAATGCCGTGTTTGCCCAACTCTTTCGACCAGGAACGGGTAAAGCTATTCAATGCGGCTTTGGTGGCGGCATAGCAACTTTGGCCCTCTGAACCTTCCAGCCCGCTTTCTGAAGAGACATTCACAATCACGCCGTTACGCTGTTTTACCATTTGGCGTGCCGCTGCTTGCGACATTAAGAACACACCTTTTTGGTTGATATTCACCATTTTTTCAAAAGCGGCTTCGTTGAGTTCATATTGCCCGGCGGGTGCTTTTTCATCGACCAGTAGCCGCGGAAAATTAACGCCTGCGTTATTCACCAAACCATCGATACGCCCATAGCGGTGGATAATTTCGGTAACGGTATGATTAACTTCTTTGGCGCTGGAAATATCTGTCGGCCAGAAATGATATCCATTATGGCCTTCATATTTACCGTCACCACCGTGAATATCCGCCATTTGCACATTAGCGCCCTGCGCTAATAACTCTTCAACAATCGCCAGCCCAATACCGGATGCACCACCGGTAACAATAATGACTTTGCCCTGCAAGTTTAACCACGTTTGCATAATTAACTCCCGATTTCAGATAAGGGGATCCCACATAAAATTAATTATGGCAGGACCAATTAGAATTTATTTACTTCAACAATAATTCAGCGGTATGGCTGTTGGTGACTAAACAGTTAATATAATTCCCACGTAATGCGCCTAATATCCCACTGTATTTTTCTTCACCCATTGCAATGCCAATGGAGTAACGCGTCTGTTTTAATTTATTGGTTTCGATGGAGAGCGTCTTTTCACTCATATTGGTTTCTACGGTTACACCGTTGATATCGTAAAAGCGTGAGCAAATGTCTCCGGCGACCCGGCGAGCATGCAGGTCATCACTCTCTTCACTGCCGTAAAAAGCGTGCCAGTTGGCGCCATCACGTATTGCCGGAGATCCAATCCCGACCAGCGCGATGTCCAGATTATCCCAATAAGCGGAAATCGATTTAAAATGTCGTGACTGCATGATCCCGTTACGGATCAGCGGGTTTTCCAGCAGTGCCGGGAAATCTGCCAGGTGTGATTCCCCTTTAAGCTTTGCCGCAGCGCCGTAGGTTAGCGTATTGACGTGGTAGCGGCTTTCAAGCTTGCCGGACGGTCCGCCGATAATCGGCACGCAGATCAGCTGGCGCGACTGGCTGGCAGGGGATAACCCTTCCACCAGTCCCCGTACCGCGCGGCCCCATGAGAACCCGATAATGTCCCCAGGTTCCAGTAAGCGTTCCAGCAACTGTGCGCCGTGCACACCCATCATTGCGAGTTGTTCGTCTTCCTGTTCACTGTCGCAGGAAACCACCACCGCTTCTTTCAGGCCAAATTTCTGTTTTAGCTGCTGTTCCAGCCACAGATTTTCGTTGTAGTCGTAATTAATGGCGATGGTGACGATACCCTGCTCGCGTCCACGTTTTAGCAAACGACTGATCGTGGTGCGGTAAATACCCAGCTCGCGGGCGATTTGCGCTTGTGTCATATCCTGTTCGTAATACAGCTGCGCTATCTTTACGATTAGGCGGATATCATCGCTGTTTTCCGTCGCCATTTTTGGACTCCTGCACATTTGTGCAAATCACGAAATTGTCTTCTTGATCTGATATAACCCCAACTGTTCTCCATCTCAAAGCTATTTTCACTTATTTCAGTGCCCTGTAATGACCGATTGTGTTGCACATTTGATGTGGTGATGGCGTGCTGTCGGCACAGATGTGCTTGTCTCTCTAATGTATTGATTCTGCTTGTTTTCACCCAACAAAATTGCAGGGATGGATCGCTGACACTTTTGTGTCAAAAGGTGTGACGGATCACAAATAGTGCGTGGGCAGTCGAACACGATTATTTTTTATCGTCCGCAAGGTAGGGTATATTTCGCTTTTAATACACAAAAGCATTCAAGTTGTATCAAGGCGGCAAGGGAACGAATTCCTGGGAGCATAGATAACTATGTGACCAGGGTGAGTGAGGGCAGCCAACGCAGAGACGGCTTGAAGGATGAAGTGTATACAGGAGAAATTATGCTGCCCGACTCATCCATCCGATTAAATAAATACATCAGTGAAAGCGGAATCTGCTCGCGTCGCGAGGCGGATCGCTTTATCGAACAAGGGAATGTCTTCCTGAATGGTAAACGCGCCACCATCGGCGATCAGGTGATGCCTGGCGACGTCGTAAAAGTGAATGGTCGGTTGATTGAGCCGCGTGAAGCGGAAGATCTGGTTTTTATCGCGCTGAACAAGCCGGTAGGAATTGTCAGCACCACCGAAGACAGCGAACGCGACAACATTGTTGATTTCGTGAATCACAGTAAGCGCGTGTTCCCTATTGGCCGTCTGGATAAAGATTCCCAGGGGCTAATCTTTCTGACCAACCACGGCGACCTGGTGAATAAAATCCTGCGTGCCGGTAACGATCACGAAAAAGAGTATCTGGTGACGGTAGATAAGCCGGTCACTGATGACTTTATCCGTGGTATGGGGGCTGGTGTGCCAATCCTCGGTACCGTCACCAAGAAATGTAAGGTGAAGAAAGAAGCGCCGTTTGTGTTTCGCATCACGCTGATTCAGGGGCTGAACCGTCAGATCCGTCGTATGTGCGAACACTTTGGCTATGAAGTTACCAAGCTTGAGCGCACACGCATCATGAACGTGAGTTTGTCCGGCTTGCCACTGGGTGAATGGCGTGACCTGACGGATGACGAACTGATCGATCTGTTCAAGCTGATTGAGAATTCATCCTCAGAAGCTAAACCGAAGGCGAAAGCGAAGCCAAAAGCCGCCACAGCAGGCATCAAGCGCCCGGTAGTGAAAATTGAAAAATCGGCGGAGAAAGAGAAATCGCGCCCGGCGGCAAACGGCAAGCGTTTTATCTCACCGGGGCGTAAGAAGAAAGGACGTTAACGTCTGCCGCGCGTTGGTGTATTCGCCGACCAGGAAAATGACGCCTCTGAATCCGGTTTATAAGCCTGCTTTTTCTTCAATTGGCGGGCTTTTTTAGCTTCTGCTTCGCGCAAGGCCATCAGTTTATCGATGTACTCTTTCTTGATGCTGTTTGTTTCAGCGTTGGTCAGCAGGCGACCATGTGCAATGCGCGCGCGGTCAAGCAGCGTTTTCAGTTCACGCTGTTCGCGCTCGGTCATCTCTTTTTGGGTAATGCGGGGGAGTGCCATACGGGTGCCCTCTGTTAGCCGATATCCTCAGTGTACGGTAATCCTGGCCAGGCTGATAGCGCTCAATAGGCAATACGCAATTTTCCGCCAAAGTCCTGCTGGGTATAACCCGTTGTTTTGAATCCTTTATCCGTGATGATGCTATCGATTTCTTTTAACGTGGCGATACACATCACCCCATCCTGACCAAATTTGGTATGGTCGGCGAGAATTACCGCTTTTTTGCTCATGGCAATCATGGACTTCGCCACGTACGCCTCATCAAAACTTTTTACCAGCACTCCATGCTGAGGCGAAATTCCACCTGCGCCAATAAAGCAGATATCGGCGTGAATGGCGTTAATTTGCTGACAAACCGAGACACCGAGATTGGCGCGAAAATGGTAGTCATATTCACCGCCTAAGACGTAAACGCGGGCCTGAAGATTATGCTCTTTAATTTTATCCGCAATTAACGCTGAGTTGGTAATAACAGAATAAGCGAGTGGGGGTAATAGTTCAGCAAGAATTAAGTTAGTCGTACAGGAGTCAATAAACAGCGTATCGCGTTCGCTAACCATCGTGGCGGCAATTTTACCAATTGCCATTTTTTCATCACGGTGTATATCAATCCGCGCGCCGAACTCATCTTCCTGAACGACCTGTTTTTTGACAGCCCCGCCATGGATTTTGGTAATTTGTCCTTCGGACTCCAGTATCGAGAGGTCACGGCGAATGGTCTCTGATGTAACTTTTAGCGTTTCCGATAATTTGATGACTGTGACTTCACCGAACTTATTTAATTCATCAAGAATATGTTTTCTTCTTTTAATCGGGTTCATTATTTTCCGCCAATGTCGTGCTTTGGCGCATGGTAACTGGATGCGCAAAGCAACGCAACCACTCCAGTGCACAGACAATACCTTCATCATCATTAGAGGCCGTTACATAGCTGGCGTGTTGTTTTACTGCATCAGGCGCATTGCCCATGGCGATACCGATGTTCGCAGCGGTAAACATACTGATATCGTTCTGCTGATCGCCAATCGCCGTAACCTGTTCGGTCGCTATATTTAGCTGTTGCCTTAACATGTTTATAGCATAGCCTTTGTTTATTTCAGTACGTTGGATGTCAATATAATTCCCTCCGGTGATTGTCGCCATATAACCATAGGGTAATTCATTATTCATTGCCGTACATAATGCATTTACTTTTGATTGTTCTGCCACTAATGTGATCTTATAAATGTCATGCTGATTAAAAATATATTCAGGCGCTGCCGAAATAAAGGGTAGCTCAAATAAGTTGGCCTCATAAGTCGTCCATGGTGCCACGAGTCGGTCATCACGATGATAAATAGCATCGGCGCTAAAAAAATGATGGGGGTAGCAGGAAAGAGATTGGTCAATCTCCCGGAGAGCCATGCAAGAGAGTGTCGCAGTATGAATCATATGCTGCGACGTCATCTCCAGAATTTGCCCGCCATTAAAACCGGCGCACCAGGCAAACAATTTATCTACCTGTTGCTGTTGTAACAGGCGCACCATAGAGGAGACCGGCCTGGCGGAACAGGCTGCCAGCAGACCGCCACGCTGGCGGAACTCAACCAGCGCCTGACGCGTGCGCGGGCTGATTGTTTTCTGTGATGTCAGTAACGTTCCATCCAGATCGGTCACCAGCAACATTTCTCTTTCCTCTGCGTTTACTGAGCAATAAACGGCGTGACGGCCTCTTTGGCGGCGTTGCAGACCATATTGTCGATTGCCGTACCGACGACCAGAATATTGACCCCGGTATCTTTAAACGCTTTGGCGTTGGCGAGGTTAATACCGCCTTCTGCCAGCGTCGGTACATCAACCGCGCCAACCAGCGCTCGCAGCCTTTCTTTAATGGCCTGTGGAATGTCGCCTGCGGCTACGCCTTCATAGCTCATACCGGTCATCAGGCCGATCATATCGACGCCAATTTCCTGCATCCGCTTCGCCACGCTGGAAACCTCTTCCGGCGTGCGCGCAGGAATACCGAAAGTATGCAGATCGTCCGGGTGACCAATATAGGCGTCAACGGTCAGACCATATTGATGGGCGAGATTAACGATATCCTGCAGATCGTCCCAGTCGGATTTATGCGTGTGCAAACCATCGGCTCCGGCACGGGCAATCTCCAGAATCTCAGTGTCACTGAGCGGCACGGGCAAGGTTTCGGTAAAACCTCCCGCAATACCCACGGTAATGAAAATATCGTCAGGAACCACGTTACGCACGCCGTGTACCGCTTCAGCCATTTGCCCGTTGGTGATTTCATGGCGGATCTGCTCCGCTGCATGCATATTGCTCACGCCTTTATGTCCACGCGCCAGCGCCAGTGCTGGGTGGTTTGGTTCCAGCAGCTTAACGCCTGCCTCACACACCGCTTTCGCCAGACGCGCATCGTCGCCAGTGATCCCGGTACTGAGGATGGTTTGTCCGCCGTGGAGCGCAATGGCGTCTTTCACTTTCTGTAACGCTTTGGCGCGTTTTTTATTCATATCGCCTTTAAACATGGTGTACCTCTGGTGTTGGTGCATTAATTAACGGGCTGACGCTGCAGGTTCGCTCTGTACGACAGCCTTAAAACGGTTAGCAATAATGGTGGTAATACAGGTCATCGCCATTGTTGTGATCATCACGATGGCCATCTGAAGCGCATTGCTGGACAAGAACGGCGAGGCAAAAGCGGGAACATAGGCCACGCCTTTAACGTTAAAGAAGCCCAGCATCATGCCGCCCATTCCGGCCCAGAAAATGGCGGAGCCAAAGACAATTTTGTTGGCGAACATGAAGGGGTAGGCAGATTCCACGAAGGTTCCGAAACCCAGGTTTATAAGCAGCCCCGGTGTGGCGACGGCGGCTTCACTTTTTTCACGAGGGGCGATAACGTTGGCAAGGTTAATCCCTGCGGCAACCATCACCAGACCCACCATATCGACTGCGCCGAGGAAGCTTACGCCGGATTTTTCCATCTCCAGCAGAACCAGCGGCAGGATGACCGCATGATAGACACCGCCCAGGATGGCTGGCCAGATAACCAGCCCTGCCAGCAGTCCGGCAAGAACAGGACTGAAAGCCAGGGTGCTTTCGATAGCCAGTTTGATGTAATTACCTGCTGACAACGCCAGCGGACTCAATAGATAGTGCATGATCAACCCGGCGGCAAGACCTGAAATCCCACCGGCAACGATGTTGACGGTGGTCATCGGAAAGCGCCAGTTCAGGCATAATTCAAACAGCCAACGAACGAAAATCCCGGCCATCAAACCACCGATGATCCCGCCAATCAGGCCCCCCTCGACGGACAGCACCCCAGCGACGACCCCGGCAACGATTGAGACTTCATCCAGCTCAGAAATCTGTTTTGCCGCCAGCACGGCAACCAATACCGGCAGGCCTTTCAGCAGGATTTCAAAAATATCGTTAAGTTTTTCCAGACCCGGGATGTGGCTCAGGGCGAGAACAATCGCCATCGCGATAAAGCCAGGCAGCGCAGGGATCATAATGCTGCGAATGTTAAAGCGTTTGAGCAGGCTCTTTCCGGAGCCACCCTGGGAGGGTGAAGCGTTACCCAACTGCGGCTTGTACTTAATGCCCCAGTGTTTACACAGAGACGCCACGAAAGAGACTGCGCGGGTTCGGCTGGTGGTGCCGGTCGTACCAGAGGTAGCGACAATATTTGCCCCTTTTGCAGCCACCAGCGCCATTGACGTTCCGCCGGTGCCAACGATCGGCGTTTTCATTTCAACGGCGGCGGTGAAGACTTCGTGGTTCGCTTTTCCCGGATCGGCGCTCATCACAACGATTCCGTCGATCGCGCCGCTACGGATCATCTCAGCAATCTGGCGATCGCTTTCGACCACCGATGCGTTCACCTCTGAAAGTTTGCCCTGAAATACCCTTTGTGGTTTTTGTTGGTTTTCTGTGGTTAATGCATACACGGATGCCGGTGTGTGGGGTTTGGCTACATCCATCGAAGCTTCCGCCGCGATAAACTGCACGGCGGCAACTTCCACACCTGCGGCTTCGCACTGCTGATAGATTTCCTGGAGTAACTTCTCTGGCTCTGCGCCACCCAGGTTGTAGAGGTTGCCTCCACTGCTTCCAATAATCGCAATTTTTTTCATAGCGGCCTCGAAGATAGGGTAAGGGTTTATCTGTGTTGTAGTGACAGCATATTCCCAATTAAAACAAACCAAATCAACATCTATGAAGTGGGTTTATTTGAGTTTTAAACTGTATTTTTTATATATACAATTGAAATATAACAATTAAATAATTATTTTGTTTTATGTTGATGTTTGTTGTTTTGTGATGAGGTTCAAATGCAGATAGGGAGAAATGGAGGATGCCTCCTCCATTTTATAGAGATCAGTGTTGTTTTACTGCGTGCGGTTTCTCTTCAATCGCCTTCCCGGACCAGTAACCCGCCAGTAGCGAACCAGAAAGGTTGTGCCAGACGGAAAATAGCGCGCCGGGCAGAGCGGCGAGCGGACCGAAGTAGATTTTGCCCAGCGCAGCGGCGAGGCCGGAGTTTTGCATGCCGACTTCAATCGCCAGTGTGCGGCAGGTGGATTCATCAAAGCCGAACAGTTTCCCGCCCCAGTAGCCGCCAAGCAGGCCAATGGTGTTATGCAGAATAACGGCGATAATTACCACAAAGCCGACTGACGCTATGTGCGACGCAGAACCTGCCACAACAGCGCTGATAATCGCCAGGATGCACACCATAGAAAACGCGGGCAGATACGGTTCTACGGCTTTCACGACGCGTGGGAACAGATGGTGAATGACCAGACCCAAAGCAATCGGAATAACCACGATCTGCAGAATACTCAGCAGCATACCCATCACATCCACCTGGATATGCGCGTCGACGTAAAGACGGGTGAGCAGCGGCGTGGCGACAACACCGACCAGCGTTGAAACCGATGAAATCGTCACGGAGAGCGCCACATCGCCTTTCGCCAGGTAGATCATTACGTTAGATGCCGTTCCGCTGGCCACGCTACCGACCAGCACCATACCTGCGGACAATTCCGGCGGCATATTAAAAGCCAGCGCCAAAATCCATGCGGCGAGCGGCATCACCAGATAGTGCAGGAAAATACCCGCCGCGACCGGGGCCGGGCGTGAGAGTACGCGTTTAAAGTCATCCACCTTCAGGTGCACGCCCATACCGAACATAATCAGCATCAGTAACGACGGCACGAATGGCCCGACAGGCGTAAAGGTGGAGGGTGTGTAATACGCAATAACAGAGAGCAGCAGCGCCCATAACGGGAACAGCCGCGTGAGAGTAGCGAGCATGTTGTATTCCTTGCGATTGAAATGTGTTGTGTTGTTATAAAAAAGCCGGGATCGAGCCCGACCATAGTTATGGTTTATCGCGTGATGGAATATTATTCAAACAAATTATGTTTATGTTCCGCAGTGAATGTTTTCCCAGCTCAGCCCGAAGCGGGCGAGATATTTGCGCAGGCGGTCTGCATCGTTAGGATTGGCTTTTTTCTGCCGCGAGACGGCAAAAAGCTCGCGTCCGGCTTCCGACAGCGACGCGCAGCGGCGGCACACTTCCAGTACCGTTTCTAACTGGCGGCGATCGAACAGGTCAATGTCCATATTCAGTTCAGGCTGCGGAGTTGCTATCTGCCAACTCTCCTTTAGCAGCGCAATCTCTTCTTCGACAAGGGATAAGGTGATGCGACCTTGTTCGGCAAGGGTCGCCATGCGCGCGATGGATGAACTTAGCTCGCGAAAGTTGCCGCGCCATTGCGCCTGTGGGGAGCAGGCAAATGCCAGATAGGAAGCGCGGGCTTCTTTATCGAAACGGATTTGCGTCTGTTTGCTGCTGGAGAAACGTTGCAGCTCATACTCGACGTTCGGCGCGATATCTTCCCGCCGCTGCGCCAGACCGGGCAGAGCGAAGCTCCACATATTGATACGCGCGTAGAGATCCTCGCGAAAACGGCCTTCAGATACCCATTGCCGCATGTCGCGATGGGTGCCGGCAATCAGCTGAAAATCGCTGCGTACTTCTTTGTCTGACCCAAACGGGAAAAAGGTTTTTTCTTCAATCGCTTTTAGCAGCATGGCCTGCTCATCCAGCCCTAATTCGGCGATCTCATCGAGAAACAGCACGCCGCCATCGGCCTCTCGCAGTAATCCGCTACGCGCCGTGAGCGCACCGGTAAAGGCTCCCTTCACGTGACCGAACAGCGTGGACATCGCATTGTCGCCGCGCAGGGTCGCGCAGTTAACCGCCACCAGTTTTCCCGCTACCAGATGCCGCGACTGGCGTAGCTGGAAAATGCGTTTCGCGAGGAAGGATTTGCCCGCGCCGGTAGGGCCGGTGAGCAGGATCGGGTCGGTCGAACGCAGAGCGACCCGCTCAATGCGATCGATCAGTTTATTGAAGGTGGCGTTGTGCGTATCAATCCCGGCTTTCAGAAAAGAGACTGACTGCTGCTGTTCGCGCTGAAAACGGCTGGTGAGCGTGGCGTAGCGGCTTAAATCGAGATCGATAACCGAGCAGACGCCAGCGGCGACGGCCTCATCTGATGAACCGCGTGGCGCCGGGCTGGTTTGCAGCAGGCTGGCGGGCAGGTAGCGGGCTTCCGTCAGCAAAAACCAGCAGATTTGTGCCACGTGAGTGCCGGTGGTGATGTGCACCAGATACTCTTCGTTTTCCGTATCAAATTCATAATGCGTGGCAAAGTCGAGAAACGCGGCGTAGACCTCTTCAAAGTCCCACGGATCGTTAATGGTGACGGCATGCGGGCGAACATGGGTGTGCGGCGAAAGCAGCGCGACGTCTTCAATCAACCGTTGCGCCATACTCTCATCGCGTGGCTGGTGGAGGAGTTCCAGCCTGTCGACAGGGAAATCGGGTTGTTGGCATAGCCCAACCGTGGGTCGCCACTTCTTAAACCGATTGGCCCGCTTGCCGCGCTTATCGAGCACCGTTCCCAGTACGCCAATCACTACCCGTCGCTTCTTCATGGTTTATCCAAAAAGATAAATAAGAGAATAAAAGATAAAAAAATTAACCCGTCGAGACAACCGCCATTATTGGCATCAATAATTAAAATTATAAAAATCAATTAATTAACAATTAAATATGCCTTTTTTAATTCCTGGCACGCTTCTGGCAATAACACTTGCGTCAATCACGCTGAAAGCGCAGGGGGTTAAACCCCGCCGGCACGTCAGGAACGGCACAGGCTGTTTTCCGGGAGTG
Source organism: Citrobacter sp. Cf116 (assembly GCF_030336505.1). Classification (NCBI taxonomy): domain Bacteria; kingdom Pseudomonadati; phylum Pseudomonadota; class Gammaproteobacteria; order Enterobacterales; family Enterobacteriaceae; genus Citrobacter; species Citrobacter sp. Cf116. Next base: position 31,691 of record NZ_JAOWEQ010000001.1, read on the forward strand.
TTCCGTCAGCCGATGACACACAGTGGGTTCGATTCCCAATTTCATCCCCGAATGAAAACTGGTTGTTAATCATAGAAATAAAGCGGAGTGATGTGCAGTTAGCACGCTCCAGAACAGGCTGCCGGTAATGATGCCGTGTGACAGGCAAAAAGGAATTCCCCTGTCGCTTCGCCCCTGCACCCGCGCCTGACTCACAATAAGGAATAAAAAATGATGAAAAAAATCACTATTCGTAAAGGCCAGCTTGGCCTGTTATCCCGACAGGGTGATTACTATCAGGTACTGGATGCAGGTGAACACCGTTTGCCATGGTTTAACACTCCGGACGTTCTGGTAATCAATACCGATGGCAGCGAAATTCCGGAAGCGCTCGCGGAGTATTTACGTCGCTTCCAGCCTACATGGGTGGAGCAGTACTGTGTGGTAGCTGATTTAACCGATACTGAAGCAGGTGCGCTGTATGTGAACGGCGTCTTGCAGGAAATTTTGCCACCGGCAACGCGCCGTCTGTACTGGCAGGCTGATGAAGCACTGAAGCTGGTGCGGATGGACACACGTCAGGTTTTGGTTCCTGTTGACGTGATGAACGCGGTGTTACAGCCCCGTCGCAGCGGTGTGGTGAAAGGTCGCGAAGCTATCTTAACGGTGCAGGTCCCGGCGTGGCACGTCGGTGTACTGAAAATTGATGGTGAAACTCAGGCGCTGTTGCTGCCGGGGTTAACAGCATACTGGAAGGTAAACCATCTGATTGAAGCGGAAGTGGTGGATACCCGTTTGCAGGTGCTGGAGGTTGGCGGTCAGGAGATCCTGACCAAAGATAAGGTCAACCTGCGTTTAAACCTGGCGGCGAACTGGCGTTATAGCGATGTGCTGCTGGCATTTGGTCAACTGACTAAACCGCTGGATCACCTTTACCGTGAGTTGCAGTTTGCGCTGCGTGAAGCGGTGGGAACGCGCACACTGGACGAATTACTGGAAGATAAGCAGGCGATCGATGAAGTGGTGAGCGCGCAGGTGAAAGCCCGCATGACGCCGTTTGGTATCGAAGTGGCTTCACTGGGGGTGAAGGATATTGTCCTGCCCGGCGATATGAAGGCTATTTTATCGCAACTGGTTGAAGCGGAAAAATCCGCCCAGGCCAACGTGATCCGACGTCGTGAAGAGACGGCCGCCACGCGATCGCTGTTAAATACGGCAAAAGTGATGGAAAACAACCCGGTAGCGCTGCGCTTAAAAGAACTGGAAACCCTCGAAAGAGTTGCTGAGCGTATCGATAAAATCTCGGTGTTCGGGGGCCTGGATCAGGTGCTGCACGGCCTTGTGAACATAAAAGGATAAGAATAATGAGTTACAACACAGTGGACGGCGCAATGCGTGAAAGGGTATTGCGCCAGCTAAAAGAGGTTGAGCAGCGCTATGGCGTCAGGGTGCTGTATGCCTGTGAATCCGGCAGCCGTGGCTGGGGATTTGCCTCGCCGGACAGCGACTACGACGTGCGATTTCTCTATGTTCATCCCCCTGAATGGTATCTGCGGATCGAAGCGCCACGCGATGTTATTGAGCTGCCGATAGATGATGAGCTGGACGTGTGCGGCTGGGAATGGCGCAAGGCGCTGGGGTTACTCAAAGGCGCAAACCCGACGCTTATCGAGTGGCTGGATTCGCCGGTGGTCTATCAGCAGGATGACGTGACCGTTTCGGCGCTGAAAGCGCTGGTGCCCAAATGGTTTTCTCCGCTACGTGCCCGCTGGCACTACTACTCTATGGCGCGGAAAAACTTCCGTGGTTATTTGCAGGGTGACGACGTGCGATTGAAGAAGTACTTCTACGTTCTGCGACCCCTGTTGGCGGTGCGTTGGGTGGAAGCGGGCAAGGGCGTACCGCCGATGCGTTTTGCCGAGCTGCTGGCGGGAAGTGAACTGGATGCGCCATTGCGTCATGAAATTGATGAGCTGTTGGAGCGCAAGCAGTGTGCGGGTGAAGCGGAGTACGGCCCGCGTCGTCCACTGTTGCATGCGTTTATCCGCGCCGAGCTGGAAAGAGGAGAGATTCCACCGGCGTTGCCGGATTGCCGGGAAGGCGATGTCAGGGAGCTGGACAGATTGTTATATGAAACGGTGATGCGGTGAAAATGCCCGATGGCCTAAGAACCATCGGGCGTTGACGTCTACTTATTCAAACAAGTTATGGTGTAGCTTCTGTACAACCTGCTCGGCTTCAGTACCGGGTACCAGGAAGCACAGGTTATGGCTGGACGCGCCGTAGCAAATCATTCGAATGTTGAATGGCTCCAGTACGCCGAACACCTCTTTACCCACGCCGCAGGCTTTGGACAGGTCATTGCCAATCAACGCCACCAGCGCCAGGCCTTCTTCCACTTCAACCCGACACAGGGCAGACAGTTCCATCAGCAGAGACTGTGTTAACAGTGTATCGCCGGTGGAAGTTGAACCAGTGGTATCCAGCGTCAGCGCGACGCTGACTTCGGATGTGGTAATTAAATCGACCGAGATATTGTGGCGTGCCAGGATGCCGAACACTTCCGCCAAAAAGCCGCGAGAGTGCAGCATATTCAGGCTATGCAGCGTCAGCAGCGTCTGCTTACGGCGTAATGCCAGCGCCCGGAACAGCGGTGGATTCGCGGTTTTATTACATACCAGCGTACCGCCTGCTTTTGGATCCTTACTGGAGCCCACAAACACCGGAATATCGCTACGTACGGCTGGCAACAGGGTTGCCGGATGCAGCACTTTCGCGCCAAAGGTCGCCATTTCCGCGGCCTCTTCAAAGGCAATTTCATCAATACGCTGCGCAGCCGGAACCACGCGCGGATCGGTCGTGTAAATGCCGGGAACGTCGGTCCAGATATCAACGCGCGTTGCGTGTAGGGCTTCTGCCAGTAAGGCGGCGGTATAATCGCTGCCGCCGCGTCCCAGCGTGGTGGTGCGGCCCTTGCCTTCACTGCCGATAAAGCCCTGAGTAATCACCAGACCTTCGCTCAGACGCGGGGCCAACTGGAGCGTTGCCAGTTCAGCCAGCGCCGTGACGTCGGGTTCTGCACGACCAAAACGATCGTTGGTGCGCATCACTTTACGCACGTCAAACCACTGCGCTTGCACGTTGCGTTCACGCAGGATCTCGACGAACAGCAGGGTAGACATCAGTTCACCGTGGCTGACCAGTTCGTCGGTCAGCGCGGTTGAGGTCGCCAGTGACGCCGCTTCTGCCAGTGTGGTGATGTTTTCCAGCAGACGTTCGATCTCTTCACGGATCACGTTTGGATAACGCAGGCGTTCCAGAATATTGAACTGAATTTGACGAATGGCATCGAGTTTTTCGAAGCGCGCGGTTGGCTCCAGCCCTTCAGCCAGTGCGACCAGCAGGTTGGTGATTCCCGCAGAAGCGGAAAGTACCACCACACGGACGTTAGCATCAGAAAGCACTACATCAGCGCTGCGATTCATGGCATCAAAATCCGCCACGCTGGTACCACCAAACTTGGAGACAACTACATCAGTCATAACTACCTCGTGTCAGGGAATGAATAGAGCGACCATGGCACATAAGGCAGAACGAAAACCGGTGCAGGCGCAAATGCAAATACCGTATTTATAAATAAAATGTGTAGCTTGCACTGTCAACGCTGGGATTATGCGGATTTTTCATGCTGCAACTGCGTTGAGTAACGGTACTAATAACAACGCTGATAACCGCTATACTTTTTAGCCACGTTTGGCGGATGCCCTGGCAATGGCATTAAAACAATCACACTTTTCTGTGACTGGCGTTACAATCGATCTCAGTCACAATTCTCAAAATCAGAAGAGTATTGCTAATGAAAAACATCAATCCAACGCAGACCTCAGCCTGGCAGGCACTACAAAAACACTTTGAAGAAATGAAAGACGTTACTATCGCGGATCTTTTCGCGAAAGATAGCGATCGTTTCACTAAGTTTTCCGCGACGTTTGACGATCTGATGCTGGTGGATTTCTCCAAAAACCGCATCACTGAAGAGACGCTGGCTAAACTGCAGGATCTGGCGAAAGAAACCGATTTGGCGGGTGCCATCAAGTCCATGTTCTCCGGTGAGAAAATCAACCGTACTGAAGACCGTGCCGTGCTGCACGTGGCGCTGCGTAACCGTAGCAATACGCCGATCATCGTTGACGGCAAAGATGTGATGCCGGAAGTGAATGCGGTACTGGAGAAGATGAAATCTTTCTCTGAAGCGATCATCTCCGGAAGCTGGAAAGGCTATACCGGCAAAGCCATCACTGATGTAGTAAACATCGGTATCGGCGGTTCTGACCTTGGCCCGTTCATGGTGACCGAAGCGCTGCGTCCGTATAAAAATCACCTGAACATGCACTTTGTGTCGAACGTCGATGGTACGCACATCGCCGAAGTGCTGAAAAAAGTGAACTCGGAAACCACGCTGTTCCTGGTCGCTTCCAAAACCTTCACCACCCAGGAAACCATGACCAACGCCCACAGCGCGCGCGACTGGTTCCTGGCGACCGCTGGCGACAACAAGCACGTAGCCAAACACTTCGCAGCGCTTTCCACTAACGGTAAAGCGGTTGGCGAGTTTGGTATTGATACAGCCAATATGTTCGAGTTCTGGGACTGGGTTGGCGGTCGTTACTCCCTGTGGTCTGCAATCGGCCTGTCCATCATCCTGTCCGTAGGCTTCGACAATTTTGTTGAGCTGCTCTCCGGCGCGCATGCGATGGACAAACACTTCTCCACCACCCCGGCTGAGAAAAACCTGCCGGTGCTGCTGGCGCTGATCGGTATCTGGTACAACAACTTCTTCGGTGCCGAAACCGAAGCGATTCTGCCGTATGACCAGTATATGCACCGTTTCGCGGCCTACTTCCAGCAGGGCAACATGGAATCCAACGGTAAATACGTTGACCGTAACGGCAATGCGGTGGATTACCAGACTGGCCCAATCATCTGGGGTGAGCCGGGTACTAACGGCCAGCATGCGTTCTACCAGCTGATCCACCAGGGTACCAAAATGGTGCCGTGCGATTTCATCGCGCCGGCAATCACCCACAATCCGCTGTCGGATCACCATCCGAAACTGCTGTCTAATTTCTTCGCGCAAACCGAAGCGCTGGCTTTTGGTAAATCTCGTGAAGTGGTTGAGCAGGAATATCGCGACCAGGGTAAAGATCCGGCTACGCTTGAGCACGTTGTGCCGTTCAAAGTGTTCGAAGGTAACCGTCCAACGAACTCCATTCTGCTGCGCGAAATCACGCCGTTCAGCCTGGGTGCGCTGATTGCGCTGTACGAACACAAAATCTTCACTCAGGGCGCGATCCTGAACATCTTCACCTTTGACCAGTGGGGCGTTGAGCTGGGCAAACAGCTGGCGAACCGCATTCTGCCAGAGCTGAACGATGATAAAACTGTTTCTTCCCATGATGTTTCTACTAATGGGTTGATTAACCGTTACAAAGCCTGGCGCGCCTAATGGCGCTGCGCTTATCCGGCCTACAGGCACATATCCTGTAGGCCGGATAAGGCGTTTCGCCGCCATCCGGCATTAATGAAATAAAAAAGCCGATATTAATATCGGCTTTTTTATAAGATTACTCCAGGATATCTACGTTTTTACTTCACCCTTTAATTGAGCTTAATCCTAAAATAATTTATTCAACGTTATCCTGTTTCTGATATTTTCAGATTTACCGGGTATTGTGTTTTTATTATTATATTTTAACTCTTTGAATTAAGTTGTTTTTATTATTTGTTGTTAATCATATTTTCTCTCGTTATCTAATTATCCTAAATTCCCTCTCGATCTAATTTACAAACTTCGCTTGTGTATACTCGATCTCGCCCGAAATTCTTTTGGGTAAATCTCCATTCATACAATGAAGGGAATTTGTGATGAAAAAAGTTCTGTATGGCCTTTGGGCTATATCTGCGCTTGCGGCGACCTCTGTCTATGCCGCCCCCGTTCAGGTGGGTGAGGCTGCAGGGTCGGCTGCTGCGTCGGTTTCGGCAGGAAGTTCCTCCGCAACCAGCGTGAGCACCGTAAGTTCTGCGGTGGGGGTTGCCCTGGCGGCGACCGGCGGCGGCGATGGTTCTAATACCGGAACCACAACCACCACAACCACCAGTACCCAGTAATAAAGGTACGTTTAATTCTAACCACACTTCGGTGTGGTTATTTTGGAATTGCCAAAAGTCTGTGGGATTTGTAGGCCGGGTAAGCGTTGCGCCACCCGGCAATAAAGCGGAGAAACGTCGTGAAGCGACCAGCGATCATAATGGTTTGCCTGCTACTGCAGGCGTGCTCAGCCACTACCGAAGGGCTGGGTCATTCGCTGTGGGATAGCGTGTTTGGTACTCCCGGCGTACAGATGACGGACGATGAAATTCAAAACATGCCTTACGCCAGCCAGTACATGCAGCTCAACGGCGGTCCCCAACTGTTTGTGGTACTCGCGTTTGCAGAAAACGGACAGCAGAAATGGGTGACTCAGGATCGGGCTATTCTCGTCACGCAGCATGGGCGCATTGTGAAAACGCACCTTGGCGGGGACAACCTAATCGAGGTGAATAATCTGGCGACAGACCCGCTCATCAAGCCAAATCAGATAGTCGACGGCGCAACGTGGATCCGCACGATGGGCTGGACTGAACATCAGCAGGTACGCTATGCCACCGCGCGCTCGGTTTTCACATGGGATGGCGCAGACACCATCAAAGTCGGCAGCGATAACACGCCGGTACGGATCCTTGATGAAGAGGTCACCACCGATCAAACGCGCTGGCATAACCGCTACTGGGTAGACAGTGACGGCATGATTCGCCAGTCGGAACAGTATCTTGGCGCAGGTTTCTTCCCGGTGAAAACCACGCTGATTAAGGCGGCAAAACCATGATGAAACAAATGATTACTGCGCTGACATTCAGCCTGTGCGCGGCATCTGTTTTTGCTGCGGGCAGCGTAAAAGTGATTACGACAGGTAGCACAGAAGCAAAAACGCTGACCGGGGCTGAACATCTGCTCGACCTGGTTGGACAGCCGCGGTTGAGCAATAGCTGGTGGCCAGGCACGGTTATCAGCGAAGAGCGGGCAACAACTGAGGCACAACGTCAGCAGCAGGCATTACTGGCTCGTCTGGCGACGTTGAGCGCTGAAGCAAGCGGTGAGGATGCTAGCGCTATCAACGCATTACGCCAGCAAATTCAGGCGCTGAAGGTGGCCGGTAGACAGACGATTAATCTCGACCCGGATGTAGTGCGTACCAGTGAACCAGGCAACCCGCCGTTGCAGGGTAATTACACACTGTGGGTCGGACCGCAGCCCACAGATATCACGCTGTTGGGTTTGCTAAGCCACACGGGTAAACAGCTGTTTATACCCGGACGTGATGTTGCCAGCTATCTCGATGGGCAGCATCGGCTCAGCGGCGCGGATCGTAGCTACGCCTGGGTTGTCTATCCCGACGGACGCACACAAAAAGTACCGGTCGCCTACTGGAACAAACGTCACATTGAGCCGATGCCCGGCAGCATCATTTTTGTCGGGCTGTCGGACTCTGTCTGGAGCAGCACCCCGGATGAAATCAATGCCGACATTCTTCGCACCCTGACCCAGCGGATACCCGAATAATGAGAAAAACTTATCTGCTCAGCCTGTTGGCGCTGGGTATCAGTGCGGCCTGTCACGGTGAAGCGTATCCTGCGCCGATTGGTCCTTCCCAGTCCGATTTTGGCGGCGTGGGGCTGCTGCAAACCCCAACCGCACGCATGGCGCGTGAGGGCGAAATGAGCCTTAACTACCGCGATAACGATCAGTACCGCTATTACTCTGCGTCGGTGCAGCTCTTCCCGTGGCTGGAAACGACCCTGCGCTATACCGATGTGCGCACCAAAAAATACAGTAGCGTGGAGTCGTTTTCTGGCGATCAGACTTACAAGGATAAAGCTTTTGATCTCAAACTACGTCTGTGGGAAGAGAGCTACTGGATGCCGCAGGTGGCAGTTGGCGCGCGAGATATTGGCGGAACGGGCCTGTTCGATGCGGAGTATATTGTGGCGAACAAAGCCTGGGGACCGTTTGATTTTTCACTCGGTCTTGGCTGGGGATACCTCGGGACCAGCGGCAACGTCAGCAATCCGTTTTGCTCATACAGCGATAAATTCTGTCATCGCGATAACAGTTACAAGCAGGCGGGTTCCATTGACGGCAGCCAGATGTTCCACGGCCCGGCGTCGCTGTTTGGCGGCGTGGAATATCAGACACCCTGGCAGCCGCTGCGTCTGAAACTGGAGTATGAGGGTAATAATTACCAGCAGGATTTTGCGGGCAAGCTGGATCAGAAGAGCAAGTTTAACGTCGGCGCTATTTATCGCGTCACCGATTGGGCCGACGTTAACCTCAGCTATGAGCGCGGCAACACCTTTATGTTTGGGGTCACGCTGCGGACTAACTTTAACGATCTGCGACCAAACTATAACGATAACGCCCGTCCGAAGTATCAGCCGCAGCCGCAGGATGCGATCCTGCAACATTCGGTAGTGGCGAATCAGCTAACGCTGCTGAAATACAATGCCGGGCTGGCGGATCCTAAAATCCAGGTGCAGGGCGATACGCTGTATGTAACAGGCGAACAGGTGAAATACCGTGATTCGCGCGAGGGGATCGAGCGTGCCAACCGGATCGTGATGAACGATCTTCCTGACGGGATCCGCACGATCCGTATTACGGAAAATCGCCTTAACTTGCCGCAGGTGACGACCGAAACAGAGGTTTCCAGCCTCAAGCGCCATCTGGAAGGCGAGCCCTTGGGCCATGAGACTCAACTGGCGCAAAAACGCGTGGAGCCCGTGGTGCCGAAAACGACCGAGCAGGGCTGGTATATCGATAAGTCGCGCTTCGATTTCCATATCGATCCGGTGCTAAACCAGTCGGTGGGTGGCCCGGAAAATTTCTATATGTATCAGTTGGGCGTGATGGGTACGGCGGATTGGTGGGTGACCGATCATCTGCTGACCACCGGGAGTTTGTTCGCCAACCTCGCCAATAACTATGACAAGTTTAACTACACCAACCCGCCGCAGGATTCGCATTTGCCGCGTGTGCGTACCCATGTACGTGACTACGTGCAAAACGATGTTTACGTGAATAACCTGCAGGCCAACTACTTCCAGTCACTCGGCAACGGCTTTTACGGACAGGTGTACGGCGGCTATCTGGAGACCATGTACGGCGGCGCGGGGGCAGAAGTGCTGTATCGTCCGCTGGACAGCAACTGGGCGTTTGGTGTTGATGCCAACTACGTGAAACAGCGTGACTGGCGTAGCGCGCAGGACATGATGAAATTCACCGACTACAGCGTGAAGACCGGGCATTTGACCGCGTACTGGAATCCTTCTTTCGCCCAGGATGTGCTGGTGAAAGCCAGCGTGGGTCAGTATCTGGCCGGGGATAAGGGCGGAACGTTGGAGATCGCCAAACGCTTCGACAGCGGTGTCGTGGTGGGTGGTTATGCGACTATCACTAACGCCTCGCCGGATGAGTATGGCGAGGGTGATTTTACTAAAGGGGTGTACGTTTCCGTGCCGCTGGATCTGTTCTCGTCTGGTCCGACCCGCAGCCGTGCGGCGATTGGCTGGACGCCGTTAACGCGTGATGGCGGTCAGCAGCTTGGGCGTAAGTTTGGTCTGTACGATATGACCAGCGATCGCAGCGTGAATTTTCGGTAATCGAGCCGTTTGCCAGCCGGATGGCGCTACGCTTATCCGGCACTACAAAGTGCCTGTATTGCAGGCCGGATAAGGTATTTACGCCGTCATCAGGGAAGTTACAGGCGACGCAATAATTTTGCCGGGTTTCCCGCGTACACGCCTTTCTCGGTGATTGATTTGGTCACTACGCTTCCTGCGCCGATGACCGCGCCATCGCAGACAGTGACCGCCAGAATGGTCGCTCCACTGCCGATCGAAACATCGTCGCCAATCGTAATGCGTCCCCAGCTGTTGCGGTCGGCGTTGGGTTTTCCTTCGCGGAACATATCGTTGGCGAACATCACGCCATGCCCGATAAAACAGCGGGCGCCGAGGGTGACATATTCGCAGATGAAGGTGTGCGACTGAATTTTGCTGTCTGCGCCAATCTGTGTGTTGCCCTGGATTTCAACAAATGGTCCGACAAAAACGTTGTCTCCCAATGTGCAATCGTAGAGATTGGCGGGTTCATAAATCACCACGTTCTCACCGCAGGTAACGTTGCGGACAGCGGATTGTCTTAGCTGCATAATTCATCCTGTGAAATGTATCGTGGCATTCATCATTCTCCGTTGACCTTTCTTGCACAAAATATAAACAAAAAATGTAGATCTCTGTCACATTTTTGCGTTATACAGGAACCTCGCCACTGAGTAAGAGGTGCAGTTATGACGTCGCTATCTCGTCCGCGCGTGGAGTTTATCTCCACTATTTTACAGACCGTGTTGAATCTGGGACTGCTGAGTCTGGGCCTGATCCTGGTTGTATTCCTCGGGAAAGAAACGCTGCATCTGGCGGACGTGCTGTTCGCGCCGGAACAAACCAGCAAGTATGAGCTGGTGGAAGGGCTGGTGGTTTACTTCCTCTACTTTGAATTTATCGCGTTGATTGTGAAGTACTTTCAGTCAGGGTTTCACTTTCCGTTGCGCTACTTTGTCTATATCGGGATCACCGCGATTGTGCGGTTGATCATTGTCGATCATAAAGCGCCGATGGATGTGCTGATCTATTCTGCAGCGATCCTGCTGCTGGTGATCACCCTGTGGCTGTGTAATTCCAAACGGCTGAAGCGAGAGTAAAAGACAACACGCCGCAATCGGGCTGCGGCGTGTAGACGTAGTTAATAATTGGCAAATATCTTAATCAGGCTGGTACTACTTGCTTTCATTTGCTGCTTTCATCATGAGCTGTTGCTGCTTTTCTTTGGATAAGCGAGCAATGCCAAAACCAGTGAACCCCCATAACGTCGCAAAGAAAATGCCACTCCAGCAGAGAATAGCCCACGGAAGATAGCTTAATGTTGCAACACCAAGCGTACCTGCCATGTAGGCTCCCGCCGCAGTCCAGGGCAGAATCGGCTCGAATATGGTGGCAGAGTCTTCTACTGTCCTTGCCAGATTTTTTGGGTGTAACCCGCGCTCAATATAAGCGCTTCGTAGCATTTCAATCGGAATCAGGATTGAGATCTGACCATTACAGGTCACGCTAATCATTGTTAAACCACAGGCAATAGTCGCAAGAATCATGGTACCTGTGGAATGAACTAATTTAAGTAGGTTGTGGACAATGACTTCTAAAGCACCGCTCAGAGCCAATGTTCCCGCAAATGAAAGGGCGCAGAAACAAATCAGCAGCGTACTCATCATCGAGTTCATGCCACCACGGTTAAGCAAATTACCCAATAGGGGATTAACATCTTTATCGGCAAGCATTGAAACGTTAAATCCGTCTACGGCGCTTTTTACAATATCGTGCAGAGTGAAACCCTGAATGACGCTGGCGTTGATCATGGCAACCAGTGCCGAAACTAACATAATTGGAATGGTTGGTTTCTTGGTAATCGAGCCGTACAAGACAATAGCAATGGGTAACAGTAACAACAAATTAAAATGGTAAATTCCCTTTAATCCCTCTGTAATTAACTGAACTTTATCGGGAACGGTTGAGCCGCCGAGATCGCCATTCATACCATAGAGGGTCATGACAACAGCAGAAAGGATCAAGGAAGGAAGGGTTGTGTAAAGTAAATGAGCGATATGTTCATAGAGATCTATCTGGGCGGCCATCGCTGCCAGGTTTGTGTCACCAGAAAGGGGAGACAGTTTGTCCCCGAAGTAAGCTCCCGCCACAATAGCGCCAGCAGTTGCTGCCAGATTAGCCTCCATTCCGATGGCCACGCCCATAAACGCTACACCGACTGTGCCCGCTGAGCCCCAGGATGTTCCTGTGCACACAGAGACGACTGCAGTGACAAGCAGGGCTGTCACATAGATCATTGAAGGGTTTATCAGATTAAGGCCGTAATAAATCATCAGCGGAATAGTACCGCCTATCATCCATGTCCCAATCAGTAGGCCCACGCTGATCAAAATTAAGAGAGCGGGCATCGTTTTGGCGATTTTCTGAGAAATTGATTCAAGGATTGCGTTGTAGCCGTACCCCAAACGCTTAACCAATAGTGCCGCAATGACGGTCGAAAGGACCATTAATGGCTCAGGTGGTAGATCGAAAGCCGCATAACCGACCCCCAGCAATAAGACCATCGCCAGTATCGGTAACATTGATTCCACCAGAGTTGGTGTTCTTGGAGTATTGTTATTATTCATGGAGGGAAACTCCTTTAGTGTAGGGTATGCTCTGATAAATCCGTTCAAATGCTTCTTTAAGAATGGTTCTCGGCGTGGCAATGTTCACACGGAAAAAACCAAGTCCTTCATCGCCAAAATCTGATCCCCAACTCATCTCAACACCTGCGAGCGAAACAAACCAATGGCGTAGCTGTTCTTCGCTGATGTTCATCGCTCGGTAGTCAATCCACAACATGTAAGTTCCGCCACCAGAGGCTAAAACCCAGTCTGGAAAATGAGTCTGGCAAAAGGATTGAACCCAGCTCCTGTTTTCGGCTAAATAATCTTTTAATGCTGCTAACCAAGAATCACCATGGCGGTAAGCACAGAGAAATGCAGGAACAGAGAAATAACCAGGATTATGGATACCTGCTGCAATAAGAGCTGATTTAAACTTTTCTCGACACTTATCATTAGCAATAACAATATTGGCGATTTCAAGTCCGGCCATATTGAATGTTTTTGCCGGAGATGTACAAATAAATGAGTTTTGTGCAACGTATGAACTTATCGAAGAAATTGTTTGATGTTGTTTTTTGATGAAATTGAAGTCTGCATGAACATCATCAGAAATAATAAAAACGTTGTATTTCTCTGCTAATGAAGCTATTTTTCTTAGATTATCTTCTGACCAGATTGTTCCTGTTGGATTATGCGGCGATATTAGAATGAAACAACAAGCCGTTTTAAACTTATCTTCGAGATCCGCAAAGTCTATTTCATAGGAGCGGTCACGATAAAGTAACGCACTTTCCAGTAATACTCTATGGTTGACTTCAACTGCATGGCTAATAGGATGATAGGCTGGTGCCAGGCTGACAATAGCATCTCCCGGTTGGGTAAAATTCTGGATATATAATGAAACGGCTTGTACCACTCGTGGGCAAAAAACAATGTGTTCAGGGTTGACCTTCCACGAGTAATGGCGTTGATACCACTGTGCTGTCACTTGCTGCCAGTCATCACTTAATAATGTATAACCGTAGATACCTTTCTGATTTGCGACTGATAATTCAGAAACCATAAAATCAGCTACCGGGATATCCATATCAGCTACAGATAGAGGGATGATTTCACGTCCCTTGTTATTATATTTAGCGCTATAGGTTCCGTCGCGTGAAATAACTTTATCAAAATTATAAACTTTCATATTTGTTACTCGCCCGATTTCATCTTTAGAGTAATGTAATATTTCGAGGGTGGAAGTGTTATTCTGTATTTTGTTTTCGTCATTATGAAAATTTGCATATGTGATGCTTATCACAAAGATGTTAACTATCTGTCAATAAAAATAATCCGGCGAGTGTAAACGTTTTACATCGCTTAACCGCCTGGAATTTACATAAAAAAAGGGCGCTCCGTAGAGCGCCGAATAACAGTCACAGGTTGGGATAACATAAGTTGAGGGTTGCAGTGGCATTGCCCGTTGCCGGGCAGTTACTTCGGTAAAACTTAACCTTTCACACCACCTGCCGTCAGTCCGTTGACCAGCCAGCGCTGCGCCAGCAAGAACACCAGAGTGATCGGAATGGCTGAAAGTACAGCTGCGGCGGCAAAGTCGCCCCACAAATAGTTCTGTGGATTGAGGTACTGCTGCATACCTACCGCGAGGGTATAGCTGTTCACATCACGCAGCAGCAGTGACGCGACCGGTACTTCGGTAATAGCGGCAATGAAAGACAGAATAAACACGACCGCCAGAATCGGAACGGAAAGTGGTAGCAGCACCAGGCGGAATGCCTGCCACGGCGTTGCGCCATCCAGCGCGGCCGCTTCTTCCAGCGAACCGTCGATGGTTTCGAAATAACCCTTAATCGTCCATACATGCAGCGCAATACCGCCAAGATAGGCGAAGATCACGCCGCCGTGCGTGTTCAGGCCGATAAACGGAATGTACTGGCCCAGGCGGTCAAACAAAGCATACAACGCGACCAGAGACAGCACCGCCGGGAACATCTGGAAAATCAGCATCCCTTTAAGCAGGGTTGCTTTGCCCGGGAAACGCATACGGGCAAAGGCGTAAGCACAGGTGGTGGAAAGCGTCACGATACCGATCGCGGTAATGCTGGCCACTTTCACCGAGTTCCACAGCCATAACAATACCGGGAACGGCGGTGGCGTCACGCGGCCATCCGCGTGTTCAACGCTAAAGCCCAGCGCCAGTTTCCAGTGTTCCCAGGAGATGTTTTCCGGGATCAAACTGCCGGTAGCAAAGTTACCTTCGCGCAGCGAGATAGCGATAACCATCAGCAACGGGAACATGATCGCCGCGATGAAAATCAGCAGCAGCAGGTGCGTGGTCAAGAGACGCAGTTTCTGAGATTTGGGTTGTACCATAGCCATGTTCGTTGTCTCCCTTAATCAAACTTCATACGTGTGGCTTTCAGGTTCACAATCGCCAGCGCGCCAACCAGCAGGAAGATCAGCGTGGCAATCGCCGCCGCCAGACCGAAGTCCTGACCACCGCCGCCTTCAAAGGCGATACGGTAGGTGTAGCTCACGAGCAGGTCGGTATAACCAGCTGGCGTGGTGGTGCCGAGTCGGTCCGGGCCACCGTTGGTCAACAGCTGAATCAGCACGAAGTTGTTAAAGTTAAAGGCGAAGCTGGCGATCATCAGCGGTGTCAGCGGCTTAATCAGCAGCGGTAGCGTTATCTTAAAGAAGTTCTGGAACGGACCTGCACCATCCATCGCCGAGGCTTCATACAGATCGTCAGGAATCGCTTTCAGCAGACCCATGCACAGGATCATCATGTATGGATAACCGAGCCAGGTGTTGACGATAATAATCATCGAACGCGCGGTGGTTGGGTCGCTGAACCAGGCCGGTTTGATACCAAACAGTGCGCTCAGCATCATGTTGATTTCACCAAAGCTCTGGTTGAATAAGCCCTTGAAAATCAGAATCGAGATAAACGACGGTACGGCATACGGAAGAATCAACAGGACACGGTAAATCGCTTTGCCTTTGAGAGATTCCCACTGTACGAGACAGGCCAGCACCATCCCCACAGCAACGGTGAGGATCACCGTCAGAACGGAGAAGACCACCGTCCAGACAAAGATGGCGAAGAACGGTTTCTGGATGCCTTCGTCGGTAAACACGCGAGTGAAGTTATCCCAGCCGATGGCAACGGTATAGCCTGGACTGAGTTTTTCGCTACCCCAGCTACCGTCAGCGTTAATCGCCTGATAATAACCAATATCGTTATTGGCGCGGTATTTTACGCCGCTCTGGCTGTTGGTGAGCGTACCGTCATCAGCAAGCGTATAAAGTGGCTGCGTGCCGGAAAACTGGCGCAGTGAACTCATAATCACTTTGCTTTCATCCGGCAGGATGGCGGTCAATTGGGTTAATGCCTGGCGATTTTGCGTGATGATACGCAGCGTTGCACGCTCGCCCGCTGGCAGCGCTTCGGCTTCTTTCAACTGCAGTTTCTGTTCGCCGCCAAATTTAAAGGCGTCGGAGAGATAATTCTTGCCGGTTTCACCGTCGGTGAGAGCCAGTTGCCACTCATCACCCGCCGGATACAGGCCAAAGTTGTAGGTTTTCCCAGCCTGATACGAACGATCCATCAGGACTTCCTGAGCACGTTCAAAGGTCAGCTGGTTGGTACTGCTGTAGTTGGTAAAGGCAATGGCGATCGTACAAATCAGCGGAAACAGGACAAACAGCCCCATACCGGCAACGCCCGGATAAACATAGCGCCAGGCATAGGCTTTACGGTTAGCGAAAATATACAGGCCAGCAGAGCTTAAAATCAGCGTCATGATGGCAAACAGGTACTCCCCCTGAGCGTACATCAAAACAACAAGGTAACCGACCAGCAGCCCAAGCAGACCCATCACTGACCATTTCAGCGTGTCGCTTTGCCACCAGTGTTTCTTTTTAATGACATCCATGGGGTTCAATCCTCAACAACAATGAAAACCTGTTGGTCAGCGTGCCTGATGGCGCTGCGCTTATCAGGCCTACGGTGTGTTGTAGGCCGGATAAGGCATTTATGCCGCCATCCGGCACGTGTGCTACAGCATTACTTGGTGATACGACCTTGTGCATCTTTCAGCGCGGCATCGACGGTCTGACGGCCGCTGGCTGCGTTGATCACTGCGGTACGAACGGCATACCAGAATGCGGACATCTGTGGGATGTTCGGCATGATTTCGCCTTTCTGGGCGTTATCCATGGTGGCGGCGATGCGTGGGTCTTTTGCTAACTGATCCTGGAAGGATTTCATCGCAACGGCGCCCAGCGGCTTGTCCTTGTTCACTTCATCCAGACCCTGATCGGTCAGCAGGTAGTTTTCGAGGAACTCTTTCGCCAGTTCTTTGTTCGGGCTGGCGGCGTTGATACCGGCGCTCAGAACGCCAACAAACGGTTTAGACGCTTTGCCTTTGAAGGTTGGCAGCAGCGTGACGCCGTAGTTGATTTTGCTCTTGTCGATGTTGGACCACGCCCACGGACCGTTGATGGTCATCGCGGTATCGCCCTTGTTAAAGGCCGCTTCGGCGATGGAGTAATCCGTATCCGCGTTCATATGTTTGTTCTTGATCAGGTCAACCAGGAAGGTCAGACCCTCTTTCGCGCCGGCGTTATCCACGCCCACGTCTTTCACATCGTACTTGCCGTTTTCAAACTTGAATGCGTAACCGCCGTCGGCGGCAATCAGCGGCCAGGTGAAGTACGGCTCTTGCAGGTTGAACATCAGCGCGGATTTACCTTTCGCCTTCAGCTCTTTATCCAGCGCAGGAATTTCTTCCCAGGTTTTCGGTGGGTTTGGCACGAGGTCTTTGTTGTAAATCAGCGACAGCGCTTCAACCGCGATCGGGTAGGCAATCAGTTTGCCGTTATAGCGTACGGCATCCCAGGTGAACGGATAGAGTTTGTCCTGGAACGCTTTGTCAGGCGTGATTTCAGCCAGCAGGCCAGACTGAGCGTAACCGCCAAAACGGTCATGAGCCCAGAAGATGATGTCCGGGCCGTCGCCGGTCGCGGCAACCTGCGGGAATTTCTCTTCCAGTTTGTCCGGGTGCTCAATAGTGACTTTGATCCCGGTGTCTTTCTCGAATTTTTTGCCCACTTCAGCGAGGCCGTTATAGCCTTTGTCGCCGTTAATCCAGATAACCAGCTTACCTTCTTCAATCTTGGCGAGAGCCGAGGCGGAAAACATCATCGTCGTTAATGCAGACAATGCGAGGATGCGTGCGCCAGTTTTGATTTTCATAGTTCCCATCCTGTTTGGTGATTTTGCAGAGGTGGCTTAACGGTTACTAGTTTCTTTATACGACAACCTCTTTCCATCCTCCTTACCCCTACGCCCCACCCCCTCTTTATGTGATCTGTGTTACATAAATGTGAGTATTGCGTACTGGCGCACATAAAAACCCACCGATTTTTGCAGGCTGCATCACGAAATTCCTCTGAGGCGGGTAGCCCGGGTCTCAGACGCTGCTCTCTCATCCTCCCGCCTCCTCCCCCATAAAAAAGCCGGGGGGTGGAGGATTCACGCAGTCAAGTGATCGCGCATAGTCAGCCCATCATGAATGTTGCTGTCGATGACAGGTTGTAACGAAGGGAGAAGGGCATGGCGAGCGTACAGCTGCGAAATGTAACAAAAGCCTGGGGTGACGTGGTGGTATCGAAAGATATCAATCTCGACATTCACGAAGGGGAATTCGTGGTGTTTGTCGGACCGTCAGGCTGCGGTAAGTCGACCTTGCTGCGTATGATCGCCGGGCTTGAAACCATCACCAGTGGTGACTTGTTTATCGGGGAGACCCGGATGAACGACATTCCGCCCGCCGAACGCGGTGTGGGCATGGTCTTTCAGTCCTATGCGTTATACCCCCATTTATCTGTCGCGGAAAACATGTCATTCGGCCTCAAACTGGCTGGGGCGAAAAAAGAGGTGATGAACCAGCGTGTGAACCAGGTTGCGGAAGTTCTGCAACTGGCGCACCTGCTGGAGCGTAAACCAAAAGCGCTTTCCGGCGGACAACGTCAGCGTGTGGCGATTGGCCGTACGCTGGTCGCCGAACCGCGAGTATTCCTGCTGGACGAACCGCTGTCAAACCTCGACGCCGCGCTGCGCGTGCAGATGCGTATTGAAATCTCCCGCCTGCATAAACGTCTTGGTCGCACGATGATTTACGTCACCCACGATCAGGTCGAAGCGATGACCCTGGCTGACAAAATTGTGGTGCTGGATGCCGGTCGCGTAGCGCAGGTCGGTAAACCGCTGGAGCTATACCACTACCCAGCTGACCGCTTTGTTGCCGGGTTTATTGGCTCGCCGAAGATGAACTTCCTGCCGGTGAAAGTCACCGGGACGGCCATCGATCAGGTGCAGGTTGAACTGCCTAACCGCCAGCAAATATGGCTCCCGGTAGACAGCCATGCGGTGCAGGTTGGCGCCAACATGTCTTTAGGTATCCGCCCGGAACATCTGCTGCCCAGCGATATCGCCGATGTCACCCTCGAAGGTGAAGTGCAGGTGGTCGAGCAGCTTGGTCACGAAACACAAATTCATATCCAGATCCCCGCCATCCGTCAAAACCTGGTTTACCGCCAGAACGACGTGGTGTTGGTAGAAGAGGGTGCCACATTCGCTATCGGCCTGCCGCCAGAGCGTTGCCATCTGTTCCGTGAGGATGGCAGTGCATGTCGTCGGTTGCATCAAGAGCCGGGTGTTTAAGGTATCCCATTAAAAAAAAGCGCAAAACCGTCAAGGTGAAGCGTTTAAAGAAAAGCAATGATCTCAGGAGATAGAACGATGATTACTCTGCGCAAACTCCCTCTGGCGGTTGCTGTGGCGGCAGGCATTATGTCTGTTCAGGCAATGGCTGTGGATTTCCATGGCTATGCACGTTCCGGTATTGGCTGGACGGGTAGCGGCGGTGAACAACAGTGTTTCCAGGCAACCGGCGCCCAAAGTAAATACCGTCTTGGTAACGAATGTGAAACCTATGCGGAAATTAAATTAGGTCAGGAAGTGTGGAAAGAGGGCGATAAGAGCTTCTACTTCGACACTAACGTTGCCTATTCCGTCGCACAGCAGAATGACTGGGAAGGGACTGACCCGGCCTTCCGTGAAGCCAACGTGCAGGGTAAAAACCTGATTGAATGGCTGCCAGGCTCCACTATCTGGGCAGGTAAGCGCTTCTATCAGCGTCATGATGTTCACATGATCGACTTCTACTACTGGGATATTTCAGGTCCTGGTGCTGGTATTGAAAACATCGATCTGGGCTTCGGTAAACTGTCTCTGGCCGCGAGCCGTTCACAGGAAGCGGGTGGTTCATATGCTTTCAGCAGCCAGAATATCTATGATCGTACCAAAGACACCGCCAACGACGTATTTGACGTTCGTTTAGCACAGTTGGCAACTAACCCGGATGGGATGTTGGAACTGGGCGTTGACTATGGCCGTGCGAATACCACCGATGATTACCACCTGGCAGACGGCGCATCTAAAGATGGTTGGATGTTCACCGCTGAACATACCCAGAGCATGCTGAAGGGCTACAACAAGTTTGTTGTTCAGTACGCGACAGATTCTATGACCACTCAGGGTAAAGGTCTGAACCAAGGGTCTTACGGTTCATCCTCCTTCACCGTTACTAACCCAGACGGTAGTAAAACGAATTACGCCAATAACGTTATTAATAACAACGGTAGCCTGTTCCGCGTACTTGACCACGGTGCAATCTCCCTGGGCGACAAATGGGATCTGATGTACGTCGGTATGTACCAGAACCTCGATATGGATAACGACCTGGGGACCGAATGGTACACCGTCGGTATCCGTCCGATGTACAAATGGACACCGATCATGAGCACCCTGCTGGAAGTCGGTTACGACAACGTCAAATCTCAGCAGACTGGCGATCGCAACAGCCAGTACAAAATCACCCTGGCGCAACAGTGGCAGGCTGGCGACAGCATCTGGTCCCGCCCGGCAATTCGTGTCTTTGCAACCTATGCCAAATGGGATGAAGAGTGGGGCTACGTTAAAAATGGTAACGACGTAACCAAATACGCCGCTGCAACCAACTCTGGTATCAGCACAACCAGCCGTGGCGACAGCGATGAGTGGTCCTTCGGTGCCCAGATGGAAATCTGGTGGTAATTCAGCACTAACCTGACGTAAAGACCGAAAGAGGGGCGCCAGCCCCTCTTGATTACGGTTTAGCGCGCTATTGCCTGGCCACCGCTGAACCCATGCTATCTGAGGTGATAACAATGAAAATGAAGAAAAGTCTCGTTGCCCTTTGTTTATCTGCAGGGTTATTTGCCAGCGCGCCTGGCATCAGCCTGGCCGATGTAAATATTGTTCCGCAGAACACCACCGCGGCTCCAACTATTCCCACTGCTGCGCTACAACAGTTAACCTGGACGCCGGTTGATCAATCCAAAACCCAGGCGACACAACTCGCGGCAGCGGGTCAGCGTCTGGATGTTGCTGGTATTACTGGCCCAGTCGCCGCGTACAGCGTCCCCGCGAATATTGGTGAGTTAACCCTGACGCTGACCAGTGAAGTCAACAAACAAACCAGTGTATTTGCACCAAACGTTTTAATTCTTGATCAGAACATGACGCCATCTGCGTTCTTCCCCAGCAGCTATTTCACCTACCAGGAACCCGGCGTGATGAGTGCCGATCGTCTGGAAGGCGTAATGCGTTTGACGCCAGCGCTGGGCCAGCAAAAGCTCTATGTTCTGGTCTTTACCACAGATAAAGATCTCCAGCAGACCACGACCCTGCTTGACCCGGCAAAAGCCTATGCCAAGGGGGTAGGTAACGCTGTTCCGGATATCCCTGACCCGATCGCCCGTCATACCACCGACGGTCTGCTGAAGCTGAAAGTCAAAACCAGTTCCTCCTCCAGCGTGCTGGTAGGGCCGCTGTTTGGCTCATCCGGCCCTGGCCCTGTCACGGTGGGTAATACCGCAGCGCCTGCAGTTACTTATGCGGCTCCGGCGGCAGCCGTTGCCGCTCCAGCGCCACAACCGGTGAAGAAAAGTGAGCCGATGTTAAATGACACGGAAAGTTATTTTAACCAGGGCATTAAGGATGCCGTGGCGAAAGGCGATGTCGATAAAGCGCTGAAGCTGCTTGATGAAGCTGAACGTCTGGGATCCAAATCTGCCCGATCCACCTTTATCAGCAGTGTAAAAGGCAAGGGGTAAACGTCTCCCCGCAGTGCTGATTTTGCAACAACTGGTGCGTCTCCTGGCGCACCTTTTTTTATCCTTCGGTGCTAATTGTTACACTTATGTTGCTCTGACGATCACTTAATTGTGTTTGCTCACCCCGTAATGCATTTTCTGCGATACAATGCCTTCAGGTTATAAATCGGAGAGTAAGGCATGCCACACCCTGCGTTAACGCAACTGCGTGCGCTGCGTTATTTTGATGCGATCCCGGCGCTGGACCCCCAACTGCTCGACTGGTTGTTACTGGAAGATTCCATGACCAAACGTTTTGAGCAGCAGGGGAAAAAGGTCACCGTAACGTTGATTCGCGAAGAATTCGTTGGGCAAAATGAGGTGGCTGAAGAACTGACGCTGCTGCCTAAAGAGTCTCGCTATTGGTTACGTGAAATCCTGTTATGTGCGGATGGTGAACCCTGGCTTGCCGGACGGACCGTGGTGCCTGAATCAACCTTGTGCGGCCCTGAACTGGCCTTACAGAACCTGGGGAAAACCCCGCTCGGACGCTACCTGTTTACGTCATCGACATTGACCCGAGATTTTATTGAGATTGGCCGCGATGCAGCGCTATGGGGGCGTCGTTCCCGCCTACGGCTGAGCGGTAAGCCGCTGATGCTTACCGAGCTTTTTCTGCCTGCATCGCCGTTGTACTAAGAGGAAGATAAAGATGGAGTGGAGTCTGACGCAGAATAAGCTGCTGGCGTTTCACCGCTTGATGCGTACGGATAAGCCGATCGGCGCCTTACTGCTGCTCTGGCCAACGCTATGGGCATTGTGGGTGGCGACCCCAGGCATGCCGCAACTGTGGATCCTGGCGGTATTTGTCGCCGGCGTTTGGTTAATGCGCGCCGCTGGATGTGTGGTAAATGATTATGCCGACAGGAAGTTTGACGGACACGTTAAACGCACCGCGAATCGACCGCTGCCGAGCGGTGCTGTCACCGAAAAAGAAGCCCGAACGCTGTTCGTCGTATTGGTGTTGCTCGCCTTCCTGCTGGTTTTGACGCTCAACACGATGACCATTTTGTTGTCCGTTGCGGCGCTAGCGCTGGCGTGGGTCTATCCCTTCATGAAACGCTACACGCATCTGCCGCAGGTGGTGCTGGGCGCGGCGTTTGGCTGGTCTATACCGATGGCGTTTGCCGCCGTGAGCGAGTCTGTACCACTGAGCTGCTGGCTAATGTTCCTCGCCAACATTCTCTGGGCGGTGGCCTATGATACACAGTATGCGATGGTTGATCGGGATGATGACCTGAAGATTGGCATTAAATCGACCGCGATCCTGTTCGGCCAGAACGACAAACTCATTATTGGTATTCTGCAGGTCGGTGTACTGGTGCTGATGGCGCTGGTTGGGTGGCTGAACGGACTGGCGTTAGGCTATTACTGGTCTTTGCTGGTGGCGGGTGCGCTGTTTGTGTATCAACAAAAGCTGATTGTTCACCGTGAACGTGATGCCTGCTTTAAAGCGTTTATGAACAATAATTATGTAGGGCTGGTACTGTTTTTAGGACTGGCGATGAGCTACTGGCATCTTTGATCGCTTTTGTGAGACAAAAAACCGGTCGTTGACCGGTTTTTTTATGCCCTATCGGTTTCATATGCAAACACCCATGAAAGCGGATTTGGCTTTAATTAACGTTCAAACGGTCACCTCAACGGCTTTGTGTGATGAGGTAGTCATTGCCATTGGCGAAAAAAACACCGCATCAATACTTCTGCTAATAATGTGATATATCAATTTTCCCCCTCTATAAAAGAGCTATTTTATAAAACATAAGCAATTCTAAACGAATCGTCTTTTGTCCTCTGGATATGTAAATTTTCGTTTCACCGGTAATAATCTTTAAGGCTTAACATATCTAAAATTTATTGTTATTTTGTAATCTAATGTTTCTTGTTGTTACATTTGGTCGGTAAATATTTATTGGTGAAATAGTTAAGAAAATCGTGACTATCCAATGATGCTGATGAGTTTTTGCTCGTCAAAATGCTGCTTTATAACGTGGGGTGTTTAAGGATTTCCTTATTTTTAGCTAAGCCTTGGTCTTTTTTGATATATTTATTATGAATATATGTAGATTTTCTAAAAATGAATTTAGTTTATCTAACGTGATAAATAAAATCCTCCATGATAAATTCTCTCCTGTCATTCAGTACTCGATTAAATTTTAATCTTATCGACGGCTCTGTTTGTTATCATCAAATCAGTATCTAACTCTATAAAAGTATTTTGATTTTATTTATTGTAAAGGATTATACACAATGTTTAAGAAAACACTGTTAGCTGTTGCTGCAACTTCTCTTCTTTCCAGCATGGCTTTTAATGCATCAGCTGCTGATCAGGGGCATGGTAAAATTTCTTTTGAAGGTATCGTAATTTCCGCGCCTTGCTCTATTGCTCCGGGTGACGAAGACCAGACTATTAGCCTGGGTGAAGTGGCTGATACCGCTCTGAACGGCGGTAAATTCTCCCTGCCGGTTCCTGTTCAGATCCACCTGCAAGATTGTACCCTGACTGGCGGTACCACTGAAGCGCCGACCACTATCACTAAGGCAAAAGTTACATTCTCTTCTGCTAACGCAGATGCAGATAGCCTGTTGAAAAACACCGCTGAAGGCAACTATGGCGGCGCTGAGCACGTAGGCGTGCGCCTGCTGACTGAAGGCAATGAAAAGGTGGTAATGGGAACTGCGGTTGAATTCGCTCTGATGGCTGATAACTCTTATCAGGTGCTGAACTTCAAAGCTCGTATGGAGTCTCCGACTACTAATGCGACAGCGGGTAACGTAGCCTCTGACGTTAATTACGTTCTGGCATACCTGTAATTATTTTTATATAGATGATTGTATGAATCAAGCCGGTGGAGGAATCACCGGCTTTTTAGGCTTTTTTAACTGAAAAGGATTTTATGAAAAATACAATTATAAAGGCCGGGTTAAGAAAGCTTCCTATTTTAATTAAGCAATCTCTGCGTCCTGCAATTATTACCGCCATTATGTTTACCCCGGCTTGGGCGGTTGAATTCAACACAGGTATGATAGATGCTGAGGATAAAGAAAATATCGACCTCAGCCAGTTTGAAAAGAAAGGTTTTATCCCACCAGGACAATACATTACACGTGTTGAAATAAACAAAAAGAAGCTCCCGAATGTCTGGTCCTTTGAGTGGATTAAAGCAGATAATGAAAGCGGTTCACAAATTTGTCTGACCAAAGATGATCTAATGTCTTTTGGCTTTGCTGATGAATTCATCCAGTCATTGCGCTCAATCAATGAGCGAGGATGTCTGGATCTCGCCAGTAAACCTGAACTGATTGTCAGGCTTGATAAGGGCGATATGGTTGTTACCATCATTGCACCTCAGGCATGGATGAAATATCAGGCAACAAACTGGACGCCGCCAGAATTCTGGGATGACGGTGTTGCGGGATTCATACTCGATTACAACGTTTATGCCAGTCAGTATAATCCGGACGAGGGCGATAAGAGCCAGAGTATCAGCTCCTACGGCACGCTTGGCTTCAACCTTGGCGCATGGCGCTTACGTTCTGATTACCAGTACGACAAATCCTACGAAGACGGCAAATCTGTTGGCAGTAACAGCAGCATGGATCGCACCTATCTGTTTCGCCCGATCCCGTCTATTGCCTCGAAATTGACGCTGGGTCAGTACGATCTGAATTCAGACATATACGATACATTTCATTTTACCGGTGCTTCGCTTGAGAGCGATGACAACATGCTGCCGCCAGATTTGCAGGGATATGCCCCGCAAATTACCGGTATCGCACAGACGAATGCCAAAGTTACAGTAACCCAGAACGGACGAATGGTTTATCAAACCACCGTCGCGCCGGGACCGTTTAACATTACCGACATTGGCGATACCTTCCAGGGGCAGTTGGATGTGACGGTTGAAGAAGAAGATGGGCGTAAAAGCACCTTCCAGGTTGGGGCGTCCTCAATACCGTTCCTGACGCGCAAAGGACAAGTACGCTACAAAACCTCTACCGGTAAACCGACAGCTGTAGGAAGTACCGATGTTAATAATCCGATGTTCTGGACCGGTGAGTTTTCCTGGGGCTGGACGGGGGATACCTCACTTTACGGTGGGGCACTGCTGACGGCTGATGATTACCAGGCGGCTACGGCGGGTATTGGTTTTAACCTGAACAGCTTTGGTTCTCTCTCTTTTGACGTGACTCGCGCAGAAGCCACTCTGCGTGGAGAAAATGATGAGAACAATGACAAGCAGCGTGGCTATAGCTACCGCGTGAACTATTCCAAGCGGTTTGAGTCCACAGGGAGCCAGGTGACATTTGCCGGCTACCGTTTCTCGGATAAAGAATATATCACCATGAACGAGTATTTAACGGCTCGCAGCGGTGATGACTCCTCCGGCAACCAAAAAGAGAGCTATGTGCTGTCTTTCAACCAGTATATTGAATCGCTGGCGATCAACACTTATCTCAATCTGACGCGTAACACTTACTGGGATGATTCTGCCAGCACTAACTATACGGTATCGATGAGTCGAAACTTCGACATTGGTAGCTTAAGAGGGATCTCTTCTTCGTTTACGGTTGGTCGTTCCACATGGGATGACACAGAAGAGATGCAATACTATCTCTCGTTTTCTGTACCACTGGAGCAGAACCGCAGCCTCTCCTGGAGCATGCAGAAAAATGGCAGCGACAGTATGTCCCAGACGATGTCTTACTATGACTCTTCAGATCGCAACAACACATGGAACATTTCTGCGGCAGGCGATGCGAGTGATTTCCGCGAGGCCGAACCTGCTATTCGCGGGGGCTACCAGCACTATTCGCCTTATGGTCGCCTGAGCGTTAACGGCAGCGTACAGCCTAATGTATACCGTTCAATCACGGCGGGCTGGAATGGTTCATTTACCGCTACACGTTACGGTATGGCATTGCATGATAACGCCTACGGCAACAACGCCCGCATGATGGTAGACGCGGACGGCGTTGCTGACGTTCCGCTGAGCGACAAGCGCACGGTAACCAATATGATGGGGATTGCCGTAACCAACTCGGTCAGTAACTACACCACCTCCGCGGTACGCGTCGACAGCAACAAATTGCCTGACGGCGTCGATATTAATAACTCCGTAATTAGCACTACGCTCACTGAAGGTGCTATTGGCTACGCGAAGCTGAACGCCACAAAAGGCTATCAGATCATCGGCATTGTCAGACTGGCAAATGGTCGCTTCCCTCCATTGGGCGTTACCGTCGTGGATATTGACAGCGGCAAGGACGTTGGCCTGATTGCTGAAGACGGTTACGTCTACCTCAGTGGGCTTCAGGAAGACAGTAAATTGCGTCTCCAGTGGGGGAATAACGTTTGCGAAATAACGCCGCCTAACCAAAGCAATACTGACGGTCAGGCAGTAATTTTACCTTGCAAAACAGTAAACTAATTCAGGATGAATAAGATGAAACCAACATTTATTGTGAAAGGACTTTTGGGTTTACTCAGCGTTTGCTCTGTGGCAAACGCGACGGTCTCACCAGACAGAACACGCATTATCTTTAATGAAACGGATAAAAGCGTCAGCATTAAATTAACGAACCAGAGCAAAACGCAGCCCTACCTGGCGCAGTCATGGGTTGAAGATAAAAATAATCAAAAAACGCGCGAATATATTTCGCCGTTACCACCGTTAGTACGCCTTGAAGCGGGAGAACAAACTCAGGTTCGCCTGATGGGACAGCCGACGTTGCAGCAGCTTCCTGCGGACAGAGAGTCGTTGTTTTTTTATAACATACGTGAAATTCCGCCGCGTACGGAACAAAAAAATACCATGCAACTGGCAATGCAAAGCCGCCTGAAATTATTCTGGCGACCCAAAGCCATTGTGCTGAAAGAAGGCCAGGCAGTACCGATGGAAAAAGTTGAGGTTTCGCGGACGGCTTCAGGCATAACGATTAAAAACGATACCCCTTACCACGTAACAGTGGGTTATATCGGCATTGACGGCAAAACGCTTTTACCGGGAGCCGATGGATTTATGGTCAACCCCTTTGAGCAGGCCACTTCAGAGATTAAAAATCTGCCGGCTAAATTTCAGATTGGCTATATCGGTGACTACGGTGGCTTAAATATGTTCAGCGTAAGCTGCACATCCGTCCAGCCCGTTTGCCATAGTGAACCTGCGCAGAAGGGTAAATGATGAAAACGATTTTAACCTTTCTGGGGGCCGTACTCTTACTGTGTTCATCTTCTGCCTGGGCAATAAACTGCTATAAAGATGTGGTGAATGGGCAAACATCGTTCGGTGTAGAATTACCCAGTTTTACCGTTCCGTCCAACGCGGTGCTTGGCAGTAAAATATGGGAAAGCTCGGATATCAACGTCACAGTGTATTGCGATGGTGCGACAGGCTGGAGCACAAGCAATCAGACGGAGGACATCTTTGCGTGGATTAAACTGACGGCTAAGAACAGTGCTGATGTGTTGAATAACCCTCTGTTCACCTTTGGTGTAACCTATAATGGTGTTGACCATGAGGGGATCGATGAGGGGATTGATACTGGCGCGTGCCTGGATACATTCGAGCAATATTACGATGGGTTTTGGCATGACCCTGTTTGTAATGGAAGCACAGTGCAGAAGAATATTACCTTTCCAGCCCGTTTTCGTTTGTATGTAAAACTCAAAGGCTTTCCTGATAACCCTGATACCGTCTATGACTTTGGTAATATTAATGTTCTGCAGTTTGATGGTAAGGGAGGGGCGAACCTGGCGGCTAATGCGAAAAACCTGCGTTTTAACATTACTGGGATGAACAACGTTCACTTTCTCGACTGCGGCGTGGATATTCAAATCTTCCCTGAAAGCCAGGTGGTCAATTTTGGTCAGGTGAATAACGTTGAAGTGTTGTCGCAAAAAGCGCCGTTTAGCGTATCAACCATACGCGACGCAACTGCAGCCTGTTCTCAGCAGTTTGATGTCACCATGAGCTTTAACACCGACGATTTGTATGACACCAATCGTGTGGATATGGGGAATGGTTTGCTGATGCAAATTCGGGATGAAACGTTAGGCGAAGACCTCCTGATGAATACCTACTATCCGTTTGCCACCTACTATCCGGATGGCGGTGCTAGCACGGTTACCCATAATTACATGGCAAAACTGACGAAAAAACCGGGTAGTGATATACAGTTAGGACCGTTCAGCAAGGATCTTGTACTGAAAATAAACTATCAGTAGCCTAAAAAAAACCGGTCATTTCGACCGGTTTTTTTATGCTTACTCGCCCTGTGTGGCGCTCTCGATGGTCAGACGCACATCTGACGTCACCAGTTCGGCCAGCATCTGATAGATCTTCATCGTCTCTTCCGGCTCGGCATCCCCGGTATCGCTGATGAATCCTTCGTCACGTAGCGTCAGCACCAGAGAGCTGAACACCGCTTTATCGAAGAATTCCGGCGCGTTAATGCCGTGCAGCACTGAGAGGCGTTGTGCCACGGTGCGGCTCTCTTTCTCCAGCGTACCGCGGTTGATGGACGGGTTAGCGCTCAGTAGCCAGAAGGTGATGGCGTAGCGTTGCAACGTCTCGCGAGCACCCGCAGCCAACAGCTGCAGCGTACGGGAGCGGGCAGGATTAATATGCAGCTCGCCATCCTGTAGAGTAATCAGCCCCTGGCGCTGCATTTCGCTGGCCAGTTCGTCAATCACCCCGGCAAGCTCATCGCGCTCCCAGCGCAGGAACAACTCGGCTTTCAGCATCGGGTACAACGCATCAATGTGCTGCTGTAGCGCGACGCGTGAAATACGACGATGCTGAGTCACAATGGCTGCCATCAACGAAGGCAGAACCAGCATATGCGCAATGTTATTGCGGTAGTACGTCATCAAGACCGCCTGCTCGCGCGGCAGAATAATGATGTCACCGATGGTGTCTTTCTCGACCTCAAACTTGTTCATCTGCAAGGCGTGGTCGATCAGTTCACTGGCACTTTGCGCAGGAACGGTTGAGTCCGCCGCGTACGGCACGTTGCGCAGCAGGCTCAGGTAGCAGTCGAGCTGCTCGGTTAACTGTTCACGGGTCAGAGAGCGCTGGCGGGAAGCCAACAGCGCGGTACAACACAGGTTCATGGCGTTGGCCGCGCCAGCGTTGTTAATGCGCACCATCAAATCGGCGGCAATGTTATTCACCGTCGGCGTCAGCCAGGCCGGACGGATAGACTCGATAGGGTCAATAGATTCACGCCATTCTGGCACATGCTGGTTGAGGTAAGTCATCAATGGCATTGGTTCACCAAAGTTGACGTAGCCCTGACCCAGGTTACGCAGCTTGCTTAAGCCACGCAGCATTTGTGGCAGACTTTCTTTCTCTTTCGTCGCGCCACGCAGCTCTTTGGCGTAGGTGCCCACTTCCATTACGTGCTCGTAGCCGATGTAGATCGGTACGAGAGTAATAGGACGCGTACCGCCGCGCAGCATCGCCTGAATAGTCATCGACAGGGTGCCGGTTTTCGGGTCGAGCAAACGACCAGTACGTGAACGTCCACCCTCGACAAAATACTCAACCGAGTAGCCGCGGCTGAACAACTCGCCCAGGTATTCGCGGAATACGGTGGAGTAGAGCTTGTTGCCCTTGAAGGTACGACGAATAAAGAATGCGCCCAGACGACGGAATATCGGACCCGCTGGCCAGAAATTCAGGTTGATACCGGCTGCGATGTGCGGCGGAACCAGACCCTGGTGGTACAGAACGTACGACAGCAGCATATAGTCCATATGGCTGCGGTGGCACGGAACGTACACGATTTCATGCCCATCGTGCGCCAACTGGCGTACACGTTCAGCATTGTGAACGTTAATCCCCTGATACAGACGGTTCCAGGTAAAGCCCAGAATACGGTCCGTCAAACGGATCATTTCGTAGGAGAAGTTGGCTGCAATCTCTTCCATCAGCGCAATGGCATTTTGCTGCGCTTTTTCGTGGGAGATTTTTTTACTGCGCGCTTCATCTTCTACCGCGCGAGCGATCGCTTTTGAAGCTAACAGCTTATTAAACAGATCCTGGCGGGCAGGGAGGCGCGGGCCGACAGCGGCCAGACGCTGGCGAGCAAAGTGCATACGCGCCACGCGTGCCAGCTTCTGGGCAATGATCTTATCCGTACCGTGTTCATCCGCCATACGACGCAGAGAGACCGATGGGGAGAAGCGGACAAAACTGTCGCGACCCAGCCAGGATACCGCAAAGAATTTCTGTACGCCGTTTAGCATACGTAACGGCGGATTAACTTCACCTTTTTCACGCCCTGGCGCACGGCCAAACATCACCGAAACCGGCACCATCTGCACATCCAGGTCTGGATTGCTGCGATGTAAGTCGAGATAGTTATGGAACAGCTTGATGGACTCTTCTTTTGGCGTGTAATAGGTGAACACACGCGGGCCGCCGTGAATAAACACGTAGCGCGGAAGTAAAGTCCCGTCTATCTCCAGCGGTTCCAGGGGATCGGGGAGGTCGTGCACCAGACATTGGGCACGCAGCGTCAGCAAGTCTGCTTTTGAATTGTACGGTAGGACGTACATAATGGGACGAGACGTATCGAGTCCCAATTCCGGGGCAGGTTCTGCCGGAATAGACTTGCTTTTTACCAGGACGCTTAATGGTAAATTCAGTAATTTGTAGTAAATTCGTGGCCAGCCGGACATAAACAATGTAAAGCCTCTGGTTAATAATGCAAATGCGCTGCAAGGATATCAGAAAGTTTAGTGAATTTCTGTGGTATCCGGTCATACTTCGCGCTGCTTTGCCACACCCTGAAAAAAACGGGGTAACGTTACAATGACATTGACGCTAATAATGTAAAAAGGTTCTTTTTGATGGCCAATAATACCACTGGATTTACCCGAATTATCAAAGCTGCAGGCTATTCCTGGAAAGGTTTTCGCGCCGCATGGATCAATGAGGCGGCATTCCGCCAGGAAAGCGTTGCCGTACTGCTGGGCGTTGCCATCGCCTGCTGGCTGGACGTCGATGCGATTACCCGCGTGCTGTTGATTGGTTCCGTGATGCTGGTGATGATCGTTGAAATCCTCAACAGTGCGATTGAGGCGGTGGTTGACCGTGTTGGCTCTGAGTATCACGAACTTTCTGGCCGGGCGAAAGATATGGGGTCGGCGGCAGTGTTGCTGTCTATTTTTGTTGCTCTGATCACCTGGGGCATCCTGTTGTGGTCGCATTTGCGATAAGGATTCCACATCTTTATAAATCTCCTGTTTTTTGTGCAGTTTGCGGTTCCAAAATCGCCTTTAGCTGTATATACTCACAGCATAACTGTATATACACCCAGGGGGCGGAATGAAAGCGTTAACGGCCAGGCAGCAAGAGGTGTTTGATCTCATTAGAGATCACATCAGCCAGACAGGTATGCCACCGACGCGTGCGGAGATCGCGCAGCGTTTGGGGTTCCGTTCCCCAAACGCAGCTGAAGAACATCTGAAAGCGCTGGCGCGTAAAGGTGTGCTGGAAATTGTATCTGGCGCATCGCGCGGTATTCGACTGCTGCAGGAAGAAGAAGAAGGATTACCGCTTGTCGGCCGCGTGGCGGCAGGTGAGCCACTTCTGGCGCAGCAGCACATCGAAGGCCATTATCAGGTCGATCCTTCACTGTTTAAACCGAACGCCGATTTTCTGCTGCGCGTTAGCGGTATGTCGATGAAAGATATTGGTATTATGGACGGTGATTTACTCGCTGTGCATAAAACTCAGGACGTGCGTAACGGTCAGGTTGTTGTTGCCCGTATTGATGACGAAGTTACGGTTAAACGCCTGAAAAAGCAGGGCAACAAGGTTGAACTTCTGCCAGAAAATAGCGAATTTAAACCTATCGTTGTCGACTTGCGTGAGCAAAGCTTCACCATTGAAGGGCTGGCGGTAGGTGTCATTCGTAACGGTGAATGGCTCTGATTTTCTGCTGAATCTCTGTAGGCCGGATAAGACGATTACGTTGCCATCCGGCAATGTGCCCGGTAGCGCTGCGCTTGCCGGGCCTGCATCACATTGTCCAGTACGTCTAACTTCTTCTCAGGCCCTCCTGTATGCCTTTCTTTACCTCTTCTGATAAAGCACTCTGGCACCTCGCCTTACCGATGATCTTCTCCAATATCACTGTTCCCCTGCTGGGACTGGTGGATACCGCGGTGATTGGTCATCTGGATAGTCCGGTCTATCTTGGCGGTGTTGCGGTTGGTGCTACGGCAACCAGTTTTCTCTTTATGCTGCTGCTTTTCCTGCGCATGAGCACCACGGGTCTTACTGCGCAGGCATTTGGTGCGAAAAATCCTCAGGCGCTGGCGCGCGCACTGGTGCAGCCGCTCATGCTGGCGCTGGGCGCGGGGTTGCTTATCGCACTGTTTCGTATGCCGATTATCGATGTAGCGCTGCATATTGTCGGGGGAAGTGAAGCGGTACTGGAACAAGCCCGGCGTTTCCTTGAAATCCGCTGGCTCAGCGCACCCGCCTCGCTGGCTAATCTGGTGCTGCTCGGCTGGCTGCTTGGCGTTCAGTATGCGCGTGCGCCGGTTATCCTGTTGATTGTTGGCAATATTCTTAACATTGTGCTCGATTTATGGCTGGTGATGGGCCTGCATATGAACGTGCAAGGTGCGGCACTGGCGACGGTGATTGCTGAATATGCCACCTTACTGATCGGTCTGATGATGGTGCGCAAAGTCCTGCATATGCGCGGAATTTCGCTGGCAATGCTGAAGCAGGCGTGGCGTGGCAACTTCCGCCGTTTGTTGGCGCTTAACCGTGACATCATGTTGCGCTCGCTGCTGCTGCAGCTCTGTTTTGGCGCTATCACGGTGCTGGGTGCACGTCTGGGAGGCGATATTATTGCGGTTAATGCCGTTCTGATGACCCTGCTAACCTTTACCGCCTACGCGCTGGATGGATTTGCCTATGCCGTGGAAGCGCATTCGGGCCAGGCCTATGGGGCGCGAGATGGTGGCCAGTTACTGGACGTCTGGCGGGCGGCCTGTCGGCAGTCCGGTATTGTGGCTATTCTGTTTTCTCTGGTTTATGCCCTGTTTGGCGAGCAGATTGTTGCGCTACTGACCTCGCTGCCGCAAATCCGACTACTGGCCGATCGCTATCTCTTCTGGCAGGTGGTGTTACCGCTGGTGGGTGTCTGGTGTTATCTGCTCGACGGCATGTTTATTGGCGCGACGCGCGCGGCAGAAATGCGCAACAGTATGGCCGTTGCCGCAGTGGGATTCGCATTAACGCTGCTGACTTTACCGTGGCTGGGAAATCATGGCTTGTGGCTGGCGTTAACCGTTTTCCTCGCGCTGCGTGGGCTTTCACTGGCCTTTATCTGGCGACGCCACTGGCGTAATGGAACCTGGTTCGCCTGAGCAGGATGGTTAAAAATTCCGAATAGTAAATAAAACCCAGAATCCCTGACTAAACTTATTCTCACGTCCAGAGAAAACAGCATGTGTCTGGACATGGCACTCTCGCTATTCACAACCTAACGATGAGGACTTGATGATGAATAAAGACGAAGTCGGCGGCAACTGGAAGCAGTTTAAAGGTAAAGTGAAAGAGCAATGGGGCAAACTGACCGATGATGATATGACGGTCATTGAAGGTAAACGTGACCAACTGGTCGGTAAAGTCCAGGAACGTTACGGTTACGCGAAAGATCAGGCGGAGAAAGAAGTTAACGATTGGGAAAAACGTAATGATTACCGCTGGTAATTAACCCCTCCCTCCTGAGAGTACAAGGATGTACGCTCTCCCGCTTACCTAGCGCCCAACTTTCTTCTTCACCTGAATCGTATGGTCATGCTGGCACTCGCCAGGATGGCGGCATGACTCAACTTCTACACAGGCCGGACACAGCCCGTGTGCTTCAATAACATTATGTCGCAGAGCAAAACCCATTTTGGCCGCCAGCGTATGCATGATGTCTTCCACACCTTCTGCGCACTCTTCTTTTACCACGCCACAGCGGTCGCAAATGAACATTGCGGAACTGTGGGTTGGCTGATCGAACAGATGGCAAAGGACATAGCTGTTGGTGGATTCCACCTTATGCACAAACCCTTGTTCCAGCAGAAAATCGAGCGCGCGATACACGGTTGGCGGCTTGGCCTGCGGCTCGGTTTCCCGCAACAGGTCGAGCAGGTCATAGGCGCTGATAGCCCCTTCCTGCAGGCTCATCAGGCGCAGCACTTCGAGACGCTGTGGCGTAAGCCGCACGTTGCGTTGCGCACAGAGTTTTTCAGCTTGAGCCAATAACTCTTGCGTAGTGGTTTTGTCCATTTGGCGCCTCGATTTGCGTGGAAGGTTAATCCCTTACTTTAACATGTTCTGCTTAAAACGCCGAGATCCACCGCGGTGTGCTATACCTGACGCATCGCAATACTGGAAAATAACCATGAAAAGACCCGATTGTATTCGACACTGGCGTGAGGTTGAGGGGGCTGATGACTCCACTTATCCCGACAGTGATGAGCTATTTGCTATTGGCGCGCCGCTTGCCCGCAAGTTGGGGTTAGGACGACTCGGCATTCATCATGAACGCCTGCCGCCGGGTCGGCGCACGTCGTACCCGCACGCTGAAAGCGATGAGGAAGAGTTTATCTATGTGCTGGAAGGTTATCCTGAGGCCTGGATTAACGGGTATTTATGGAAGCTAGAACCGGGCGACAGCGTCGGTTTCCCGGCAGGTACGGGCGTGTGCCATACCTTTATCAATAATACCAGCGAAGAGGTGCGTCTATTAGTCGTGGGTGAGGCGAACAAAAAATATAACCGCATTTATTATCCGCTTAACCCGGTCTATGCCGCTACACGCGAGGATCGCTGGGTCGACCATCCGCCGCAGTTTTTCGGATCACACGACGGAAAACCGGGGCGTAAATAGCGTTTGTTGAGGGGCAGAGGGAGTGAGCCGCGAGGATGTGGCTCACTATCGTAACGGTCTATGCTATAGTAGCGCCCCTTTTTTAACCGGATGCTTGAATATTCGCCATGCTGCCTGAATCTCAGTCTACCGCTTTTCCCGCTCATCGTTTTTCTATCGCGCCGATGCTCGACTGGACGGACAGACACTGCCGCTACTTTTTGCGCTTACTGTCCAGCCAGACGTTGCTCTATACGGAGATGGTAACCACCGGCGCGATCATTCATGGTAAAGGCGATTATCTGGCGTATAGCGAAGAAGAGCATCCGATCGCATTGCAACTGGGCGGGAGCGATCCTGCGGCGCTGGCGCAGTGCGCAAAGCTCGCTGAACAGCGGGGTTATGACGAAATCAATCTCAACGTGGGTTGTCCTTCCGACCGCGTGCAGAATGGCATGTTTGGCGCTTGCCTGATGGGGAATGCGCAACTGGTCGCCGATTGCGTCAAAGCAATGCGCGACGTGGTGTCGATTCCGGTAACGGTGAAAACGCGTATCGGCATTGATGACCAGGACAGTTACGAATTCCTCTGCGATTTCATCAACACGGTATCTGGCAACGGCGAATGTGAGATGTTTATCATTCACGCCCGCAAGGCCTGGCTGTCCGGGTTAAGCCCGAAAGAAAACCGCGAAATTCCACCGCTGGATTATGACCGTGTTTATCAGCTAAAGCGTGATTTCCCGCATCTGACGATGTCGATCAACGGCGGCATTAAATCGTTGGAAGAAGCGAAAATTCATCTGCAACATATGGATGGCGTGATGGTAGGTCGTGAAGCTTATCAAAACCCAGGAATTCTGGCGTCCGTTGACCGCGAGATTTTTGCAGCTACCACCGAAGATACCGATCCGGTTACCGTGGTGCGCGCCATGTACCCGTACATTGAGCGTGAACTGAGTAAGGGAACCTATTTGGGACATGTGACGCGCCATATGTTGGGGCTGTTTCAGGGGATCCCTGGGGCTCGTCAGTGGCGTCGCTATCTGAGCGAAAATGCGCATAAAGCCGGGGCAGATATTAACGTACTGGAGCACGCGCTGAAGCTGGTGGCAGACAAGCGTTAAGTTTTCACCAAAAGTTAGTTAATTTCACCACGCCCTGCGCTTTGTCGCGGGGCGTTTTCTTTATAAATCAATGCATTATTTTTGGCATGTTTCTTGTAAAACAATGGAGAGAATTTCATTTCGGGAGAGAGCCATGCTGGAACTACTTTTTGTGATTGGATTTTTTATCATGCTGATGGTCACCGGCGTATCTTTGCTGGGCGTTCTGGCCGCATTGGTCGTAGCCACTGCAGTGATGTTTCTGGGCGGACTATTTGCCTTGATGATTAAACTGTTGCCCTGGCTGCTACTGGCTGTTGCCGTGGTGTGGGTTATCAAGGCGATAAAAGCGCCAAAAGTCCCACAGTATCAGCGCAATAACCGTCGATTTTACTAAGGTATTGAGCGGTGCGTCACAACCTGCAACATTGCCTTTAGAACCAAATAGGAATTGATTATCAAATCTGTCACTATTGCCAGGTTAACGAATTCATCGAGCTGTACCCTACATACAGCCGAACTAAAAAAAGAAAGGGCTTCCCACGGGAAGCCCTAATTCTTTACTTCCCCGTCATAATTCAAACCGCAGGTGTGTTGGCTGCTTTCATTCACCCCAGTCACTTACTCCAGTAAGCTCCTGGGGATTCATTCAATTGCCGCCTTCCTGCAATTTGAATTATTTAGGGGAAGTCGAAGCATTATGGGATTAGCAAACTCGATCCCTGCGTTGCCCGGCTTTCCAGTACTTCATGAGCACGCTGTGCATCGTGCAGTGCGAACGTCTGACCAGGCGCGACATCCACTTTGATTACTCCGCTGGCAATTAGTGAGAATAGCTCATTGCTGGCTTCGGTTAATTCGCGGTGATTGGTGATATACCCCTGGAGTGAAGGACGGGTCACGTACAGCGAACCTTTCTGGTTCAGAATACCTAAGTTCACGCCAGTCACCGGCCCGGAAGCATTACCAAAGCTGACCATTAGTCCCCGGCGCTGCAAACAATCCAGCGAGGCTTCCCAGGTATCTTTCCCTACCGAGTCATACACCACCCGCACTTTTTTCCCGCCGGTTATCTCTTTCACTCGCTCAACTATGCTTTCTTCACGATAGTTAATGACCTGCCATGCGCCGGCCTGCAGCGCAATTTGCGCTTTTTGCGCACTGCCGACGGTACCAATCAGCTTCGCGCCCAATGCTTTTGCCCACTGGCAGGCAATCATCCCGACGCCGCCCGCAGCCGCATGGAACAAAAACGGCTCATCAGGCTGAATTTCATAGGTTTTACGCAGCAGATAAAAAACGGTTAACCCTTTCAGGAATGAGGCTGCGGCTTGTTCAAATGAGATAGCGTTGGGTAGGATGGCGGCTTTATCGGCCGGAACGTTATGCACTGAGCTGTAGGCACCAAGGGCAGACTGGGCGTACACCACGCGATCGCCAGCTTTAATGTGTGTCACTTTGCTGCCGACTTTGCTGACTACGCCGGCAGCTTCGGTACCCAGGCCGCTGGGCAGAGATGGCGGCGGATAAAGACCACTGCGGATGTAGGTGTCGATATAGTTGATCCCAATAGCTTTGTTCTCGACCTGGATTTCGTTTTCCGCCGGGTCTACGGGTGTAAACTCCACCGCCTTGAGTACATCAGGGCCACCATGCTTGTGAAATTCAATACGTGTTGCCATGCTTCCTCCAAAAGAAATGTGGTAATCTTTCGACCCAATCATTATCTCGGTAACTCCATTCACTATGGCAGGAAATAAACCCTTCAACAAACAACAGACTGATGCTCGTGAGCGCGATCCCCAGGTCGCCGGGCTGAAAGTACCGCCGCACTCGATTGAAGCGGAACAGTCGGTGTTGGGCGGTTTAATGCTGGATAACGAACGCTGGGACGATGTCGCCGAGCGTGTGGTGGCGGAAGATTTTTATACCCGGCCGCACCGGCATATCTTCACGGAAATGCATCGCCTGCAGGAGATGGGGAAACCCATCGATCTGATCACACTGGCAGAGTCGCTGGAGGTTCAGGGACAACTGGATAGCGTCGGCGGTTTTGCTTACCTGGCTGAGTTATCTAAAAATACGCCAAGTGCAGCGAATATTAGCGCTTATGCGGATATCGTCCGCGAACGTGCCGTTGTTCGTGACATGATTTCGGTTGCGAACGAAATCGCGGAAGCCGGGTTTGATCCGCAAGGCCGTTCCAGTGAAGATCTGTTGGATCTTGCTGAATCCCGTGTCTTTAAAATCGCGGAAAGCCGCGCAAATAAAGACGAAGGGCCGAAAAATATTACTGATGTGCTCGACGCCACCGTCGCGCGTATCGAGCAGTTGTTCCAGCAGCCGCACGACGGTGTCACCGGGGTGAACACCGGTTATGACGACCTCAATAAAAAGACGGCTGGTTTGCAGCCGTCAGACTTAATTATCGTTGCCGCGCGTCCGTCGATGGGTAAAACGACATTTGCGATGAACCTCGTCGAAAATGCAGCGATGTTGCAGGATAAGCCGGTTCTTATCTTTAGTCTTGAAATGCCCTCGGAACAGATCATGATGCGTTCCCTGGCCTCGCTCTCACGCGTAGACCAAACCAAAATCCGTACCGGTCAACTGGATGATGAAGACTGGGCACGAATTTCCGGAACAATGGGTATTTTGCTGGAGAAACGAAACATCTATATTGATGACTCCTCCGGCCTGACGCCAACGGAAGTGCGCTCGCGTGCCCGTCGTATCGCCCGTGAACATGGCGGTATCGGACTTATCATGATCGACTACCTGCAGCTGATGCGCGTGCCGTCGCTCTCCGACAACCGTACGCTGGAAATTGCAGAAATCTCCCGCTCGCTGAAAGCGTTAGCGAAAGAATTGCATGTGCCGGTGGTGGCGCTGTCGCAGCTTAACCGCTCTCTGGAACAACGCGCCGACAAGCGCCCGGTTAACTCGGATCTGCGTGAATCCGGCTCCATCGAACAGGATGCCGACTTAATCATGTTTATCTATCGTGATGAGGTTTATCACGAAAACAGTGACTTAAAAGGCATCGCCGAAATTATTATTGGTAAGCAGCGTAACGGTCCGATCGGTACGGTGCGCCTGACGTTTAACGGACAGTGGTCCCGCTTCGACAACTATGCCGGTCCTCAATATGATGATGAGTAATTTCTAAGGAATACAAATGCAAGCGGCAACTGTAGTCATTAACCGCCGCGCTCTGCGACACAACCTGCAACGTCTGCGTGAACTGGCTCCTGCCAGTAAACTGGTTGCGGTCGTGAAAGCGAACGCCTACGGCCATGGTCTGTTAGAGACCGCGCGAACGCTCCCTGATGCGGACGCTTTTGGTGTCGCTCGTCTTGAAGAAGCCCTGCGGTTGCGAGCGGGAGGGATCACGCAGCCCATCCTGCTGCTGGAGGGATTTTTTGATGCCTCCGATCTGCCGACTATTTCCGCGCAGCGTCTGCATACAGCCGTCCATAACCAGGAGCAGCTCGAAGCCCTGGAAGCCGCTAATCTGGTTGAACCCGTTACCGTCTGGATGAAGCTCGACAC
Source organism: Citrobacter sp. Cf116 (assembly GCF_030336505.1). Taxonomy (NCBI): domain Bacteria; kingdom Pseudomonadati; phylum Pseudomonadota; class Gammaproteobacteria; order Enterobacterales; family Enterobacteriaceae; genus Citrobacter; species Citrobacter sp. Cf116. Next base: position 71,853 of record NZ_JAOWEQ010000001.1, read on the forward strand.
CGGTATGCACCGCCTGGGCGTACGCCCTGAGCAGGCCGAGGCGTTTTATCAGCGCCTAACTCAATGTGAAAATGTGCGCCAGCCGGTCAATATCGTCAGCCATTTTGCGCGCGCAGACGAACCTGAATGCGGCGCGACCGAAAAACAGCTCGATATCTTCAACAGCTTTTGCGAGGGCAAACCTGGGCAGCGTTCGATTGCCGCATCGGGCGGTATTCTGCTGTGGCCACAGTCTCACTTCGACTGGGCGCGTCCGGGACTGATTCTGTATGGTGTGTCGCCACTGGAAAACCACTCTATCGGCGCCGATTTTGGCTGTCAGCCGGTGATGTCGTTGACCTCCAGCCTGATTGCGGTGCGTGAGCACAAAACGGGCGAACCGGTTGGCTATGGTGGAACCTGGCAGAGCGAGCGCGACACGCGTCTGGGCGTGGTGGCAATGGGCTATGGTGATGGTTATCCGCGCGCGGCGCCGTCTGGGACGCCGGTACTGGTCAATGGCCGTGAAGTGCCGATCGTCGGTCGCGTTGCGATGGATATGATCTGCGTCGATTTAGGCCCCGAAGCGCAGGATAAAGCCGGCGATTCGGTGATTCTGTGGGGGGAGGGACTGCCCGTTGAACGCATTGCTGAAATGACGAAAGTAAGTGCTTACGAACTTATTACACGCCTGACCTCAAGGGTGGCGATGAAGTATATCGATTAGCAGAATGATGCGCTGGACAGGCGGTTACGCCGCCTTCCGGTGATATTACCCTCAACATCCTCTCGATCTTCTCCCGCTTCCGGTTTATTGTGTTCTTAACCCTTGCCTGTAAACCTGGAGAACCACACGTGTTTCAAAAAGTTGACGCCTACGCCGGCGACCCGATTTTATCGCTCATGGAGCGCTTCAAAGAAGATTCACGTAGCGACAAAGTGAACCTCAGCATCGGCCTGTATTACAACGAAGACGGAATTATTCCTCAGCTTAAAGCGGTGGCGGAAGCGGAAGCTCGACTTAATGCCAAACCGCATGATGCTTCGTTGTATCTGCCGATAGAAGGTCTGAACACGTATCGCCATACTATTGCCGCGCTGCTGTTTGGCGAAGAACATCCGGTTTTCCAGCAACAACGCGTTGCAACCATTCAAACGCTTGGCGGCTCCGGTGCGTTAAAGGTTGGCGCAGACTTCCTGAAACGCTATTTCCCTGATTCTGGCGTATGGGTCAGCGATCCGACCTGGGAAAACCATATCGCGATTTTTGAGGGGGCAGGATTCGAAGTAAGCACTTACCCATGGTATGACGACACGACTAACGGCGTGCGTTTCAACGACCTGCTGGCAACGCTGAATACTTTACCGGCGCGCAGCATCGTGCTGCTGCATCCGTGCTGCCATAACCCGACGGGCGCGGATTTAACTCCTGCGCAGTGGGATAGCGTTATTGAGATCCTGAAAGCACGCGATTTGATTCCGTTCCTGGACATTGCTTACCAGGGCTTCGGTGGTGGAATAGAAGACGACGCCTATGCGATTCGCGCCATTGCCAGCGCCGGATTGCCCGCTCTGGTCAGTAACTCATTCTCGAAGATTTTCTCCTTGTACGGCGAGCGTGTCGGCGGACTGTCTGTAGTATGTGAAGATGCTGATACCGCCAGCCGCGTTCTGGGGCAGCTAAAAGCGACGGTGCGTCGTAACTACTCCAGCCCGCCAAACTTTGGTGCGCAGGTAGTTGCCTCGGTACTGGGTGATGACGCGCTGAAAGCCAGCTGGCTGGCGGAAGTCGAAGAGATGCGTACCCGCATTCTGGCGATGCGTCAGGAGCTGGTTAACGTATTGAATGCAGAGATCCCGGGCCGTAACTTTGACTACCTGCTGCAACAGCGCGGTATGTTCAGCTATACCGGGCTTAGCGCAGCCCAGGTTGATCGCCTGCGCGATGAGTTCGGTGTGTACCTGATCGCCAGCGGTCGCATGTGCGTAGCTGGGTTGAATCACGGTAACGTGCAGCGCGTGGCAAAGGCATTTGCCGCCGTCATGTAACCGGCTTTGTATGTTGCCGGATGGCGGAGTAAATGCCTTATCCGGCCTACAAAGGTATATGGATTTTCGTTTGTAGGTCTGATAAGCGTCGTGCCATCAGGCACGCTTTCCTGTGTGATCGTGCTCCTTTTCCAGGGCAAAACCAGAGAAAATCCTTCCTTTCCCTCCCCCTAAGGGGTAAGGTCAGATAGTTTTTTGACCAGTTGTTAATAAAAAAATGATAACTAACTGACTACTTAGGGAAAAATATGCGCAAGTTTACGTTGGCACTGAGTGCCGTTTGTTTATTGTTCACGCTAAATCAGCCAGCCCAGGCACTCGTTTCTTCTCCCTCTCAGCTCAATCCAGGCACCAATGTTGCAAAGCTCGCTGAGCAGGCTCCCATTCACTGGGTCTCCGTGGCACAAATTGAAAACAGCCTGACCGGACGTCCGCCGATGGCGGTCGGGTTTGATATCGATGACACAGTCCTCTTTTCCAGCCCAGGTTTCTGGCGCGGTAAAAAAACGTATTCTCCGGACAGTGAGGATTACCTGAAGAATCCGGCCTTCTGGGAAAAAATGAATAACGGCTGGGACGAGTTCAGTATTCCAAAAGAAGTCGCGCGCCAGCTAATTGATATGCACGTGCGTCGTGGTGACAGCATCTTTTTCGTGACCGGGCGTAGCCAGACGAAGACTGAAACGGTGTCGAAAACGTTGTCTGATAACTTTCACATCCCGGCTGGCAATATGAATCCGGTCATTTTTGCCGGCGATAAGCCGGGCCAGAACACCAAAACGCAGTGGTTACAGGATAAAAATATCCGCATGTTTTACGGTGACTCCGATAATGACATCACTGCCGCTCGCGACGTGGGTATTCGTGGTATTCGCATTCTGCGCGCCTCTAACTCCACTTATAAGCCGCTGCCACAGGCCGGTGCGTTTGGTGAAGAGGTGATCGTCAACTCGGAATATTGACGACACTGGCCGCGGGTTGCTGTTTTTTTAAACAAATTTACATTGCTGGCTTTTACCTTTTGCGGACTTGCTGCACACTGAATAAATGATGTTCTCATTAGGCAATATGCTGGTAAGGGGAATAAAGATGACGAATTCGGAGTTGCTGCAATACTGCATGGCAAAAATGGGCGCGGAACAGAGTGTTCACAGTGACTGGAAGGCCACGCAAATCAAAGTCGAAGATGTGCTTTTTGCCATGGTAAAAGAGGTGGAAGAACGCCCGGCGGTGTCTCTGAAAACCAGCCCAGAACTGGCAGAGTTGTTGCGCCAGCAGCATAGCGATGTTCGGCCAAGCAGGCATCTCAATAAGGCGCACTGGAGTACGGTGTATCTGGACGGCTCGCTGCCGGATTCACAGATTTATTATCTGGTTGACGCCTCTTATCAGCAGGCTGTGAACACGCTGCCTGCTGATAAACGGCGGATACTGACGCAGCCCTGAACGGTCTTGTAGGCCTGATAAGCGTAGCGCCATCAGGCACAACCGTTGCCTGATGCGGCGCAACCGTCTTATCAGGCCTACAAGCTTTACGCCTGTTCTGTGGGCCTGATAAGTGTTGCGTAGTTACAACAGTGGTTTGAGGAAACGTGCCGTGTGTGAGGCTTCACACTCAGCGACCGTTTCTGGTGTGCCGGAGACAAGAATTTCGCCGCCTCCGCTGCCACCTTCCGGACCGAGATCGACAATCCAGTCAGCGGTTTTAATCACGTCCAGATTGTGCTCAATCACCACGATGGTGTTGCCCTGATCCCGGAGCTGATGCAGTACGTCCAACAGTTGCTGAATATCCGCAAAATGCAGACCGGTGGTCGGCTCATCGAGAATATACAGCGTTTGCCCGGTACCGCGTTTTGACAGTTCGCGCGCCAGCTTCACGCGCTGCGCCTCGCCGCCCGAGAGTGTGGTAGCAGACTGACCCAGTCGGATATACGTCAGGCCAACGTCCATTAGTGTTTGCAGCTTACGCGCCAGCGCTGGAACGGCATCGAAGAACTCGCGTGCTTCTTCAATCGTCATATCCAACACTTCGTGGATAGTCTTGCCTTTGTACTTAATTTCCAGCGTTTCGCGGTTATAGCGCTTGCCTTTACATTGATCGCACGGCACGTAGATATCCGGCAGGAAGTGCATTTCGACTTTGATCACGCCGTCGCCCTGACAGGCTTCACAGCGTCCGCCGCGGACGTTAAAGCTGAAACGCCCCGGGGTGTAACCGCGTGCACGTGACTCCGGCACGCCGGCAAACAGTTCGCGCACTGGCGTAAACACGCCGGTGTAGGTTGCCGGGTTAGAACGCGGCGTACGGCCAATCGGGCTTTGGTCAATGTCGATCACTTTGTCGAAATGTTCCAGGCCCTGAACGTCGCGATACGGCGCAGGTTCAGCCAGCGTCGCACCGTTCAGCGCCGTCTGCGCAATAGGGAACAGAGTATCGTTAATCAGTGTCGATTTACCCGAACCGGAAACACCGGTAATGCAGGTAAATAAACCTACCGGCAGCGTCAGGGTGACATCTTTCAGGTTGTTGCCGCGTGCGCCGGTGAGCTTCAGCACTTTCTCTGGGTCAGCCGCAACGCGCTGTTTAGGCACTTCAATCTTGCGTTTACCGCTCATGTACTGGCCGGTCAGCGACTCAGGCACTGCCATGATGTCGTCGAGCGTCCCTTCGGCGACGACCTGACCGCCGTGAACACCTGCGCCGGGGCCGATATCGATAACGTGGTCAGCGGCGCGAATCGCATCTTCATCGTGCTCGACTACAATGACGGTATTACCCAGATTACGCAGGTGGATAAGCGTACCCAGCAGACGCTCGTTATCGCGCTGATGCAAACCGATAGACGGTTCATCCAGCACGTACATTACACCGACCAGACCCGCGCCGATCTGGCTTGCCAAACGAATACGCTGGGCCTCACCGCCGGATAGCGTTTCCGCCGACCGCGATAGCGTCAGATAGTTGAGGCCGACGTTGACCAGGAACTTCAGACGATCGCCAATCTCTTTAAGAATTTTCTCGGCAATCTTCGCCCGCTGACCCGCAAGCTTCAGATTGTTGAAGAAATCCATTGCATGACCGATGCTCATGTCAGAAATTGCAGGCAGCGGCGTATTTTCAACAAATACGTGGCGGGCCTCGCGACGTAAACGTGTCCCTTCACAGCTGGCGCACGGTCGGTTACTGATGAATTTGGCTAATTCTTCGCGTACCGCACTGGATTCCGTCTCTTTATAACGGCGCTCCATATTGTGCAGCACACCTTCAAACGGGTGACGACGTACGGACGTATCGCCGCGATCGTTCATATATTTGAATTCGATATTTTCTTTACCCGAACCGTACAGCACCACTTTATGCACGGTAGGGCTCAGGCTGGCCCATGGGGCTTCAACGTCGAATTTATAGTGTTCAGCCAGAGACTTAAGCATCTGGAAATAATAGAAGTTACGGCGATCCCAACCACGAATAGCACCACCGGCCAGCGACAGTTCCGGGTTTTGAATTACCCGGTCAGGATCGAAATACTGCTGCACGCCGAGACCGTCACAGGTTGGACACGCGCCCGCTGGGTTGTTAAACGAGAACAGCCGAGGTTCCAGTTCGCGCATGCTATAGCCGCAGATAGGGCAGGCGAAGTTAGCGGAGAACAGAAGCTCTTCCGCTTTCGGGTCGTCCATATCGGCGACCACCGCCGTACCACCGGACAGTTCCAGCGCGGTTTCAAAGGATTCAGCCAGTCTCTGAGTGAGATCGTCGCGTACTTTAAAGCGGTCAATCACCACTTCAATAGTGTGTTTCTTTTGCAGCTCAAGCTTGGGCGGATCGGAAAGGTCACACACTTCGCCGTCGATACGGGCGCGGATATAGCCCTGGCCCGCCAGGTTTTCCAGCGTTTTGGTGTGCTCGCCTTTACGCTCCTTAATTACCGGTGCCAGCAGCATCAGACGTTTGCCTTCCGGCTGGGACAGGACGTTGTCCACCATCTGGCTAACGGTCTGCGCTGCCAGGGGAACGTCGTGATCCGGACAGCGCGGCTCGCCAACGCGGGCAAACAGCAGACGCAGATAGTCGTGAATTTCGGTAATTGTACCTACCGTGGATCGCGGGTTATGGGACGTCGATTTTTGTTCAATTGAGATGGCAGGAGAGAGCCCCTCAATGTGGTCGACATCCGGTTTTTCCATCAGCGACAGAAATTGACGCGCGTACGCGGAAAGGGATTCAACGTAACGACGCTGCCCTTCGGCATATAAGGTGTCGAAAGCGAGCGAAGATTTGCCTGAGCCCGAAAGCCCGGTGACGACAATCAGCTTGTCGCGCGGGATGACGAGGTTGATGTTTTTGAGATTATGGGTGCGGGCGCCCCGAACTTCGATCTTATCCATTCATCTTTCCCGGATTAAACGCTTTTTTGCCTGGCTGCATGGTGCTACCGGCGATCACAAACGGTTAATTATGACACAACCTGACCTGAATGGATATACAGTATTGGAATGCAACACGCATGTTCCTGTGCAACAATGTCTGGCGGGGGTTGTTTACTGGAATCAACTTCGCAACGTAGTAAAAGCGCTATTGGAAATGCTACAATCCCGCGCTTACACTTATTCAGTAACGTTTTTCAGGAGACACGATCATGGCCAGCAGAGGCGTAAACAAGGTGATTCTCGTCGGTAATCTGGGCCAGGACCCGGAAGTACGCTATATGCCGAATGGTGGCGCAGTTGCCAACATTACGCTGGCTACTTCCGAATCCTGGCGTGATAAAGCGACCGGTGAAATGAAAGAGCAGACTGAATGGCACCGCGTTGTGCTGTTTGGCAAACTGGCGGAAGTGGCCAGTGAATATCTGCGTAAAGGTTCCCAGGTCTATATCGAAGGTCAGCTGCGTACCCGCAAATGGACCGATCAGTCCGGCGTAGAAAAGTACACCACTGAAGTTGTTGTTAACGTTGGCGGCACCATGCAAATGCTGGGCGGTCGTCAGGGCGGTGGTGCTCCGGCAGGTGGTGGCCAGCAGCAGGGTGGTTGGGGTCAGCCTCAGCAGCCGCAGGGCGGCAATCAGTTCAGCGGCGGTGCGCAGTCTCGTCCGCAGCAGTCCGCTCCGGCAGCGCCGTCTAACGAACCGCCGATGGATTTCGACGACGATATTCCGTTCTAATCCTTCTGCTTTTCGCTGAAAATTATGGCTACCTCAAGACCGGGGTAGCCATATGAAATTTTGTTATCAGTTCAACACCATCGGCCAGTCTGGCGGTGTGTGGCTCATCACATCAACCATCACGGTTTCAATGTTCTGCCAGATAGTGGACATATCCACCAGGGTTATGCCGAGCAATCCAGTCGCAAACCAGCAGGCAAACACCAGCCCCAAACCGCTGCTAATGACGGCCAGGCCAATATAATCTGATTTACGAAAACGGATATTGAGCGTACTGGCTAAAAACATCAGTACCGCGCTGAGTAGTTGCCACCGCAGAAGAACCACGCCAGTTGTTATTGTTGCCATGAAAAACGTCCTCAGAAAGTCTGGATGCCCAGGACAGCGCGGGGGTGTTCACCGAGGGTGTAGTACTCTGGCTATCGACGGGCAATAACATGAATGAAACATTGTTTCTGTTACATGATTTTTGTGAACTATATCACAAGTGCTCGTTTGTTCACCACTATTGGACGCTATTTTTGTAGGCCTAAAGCCACTCTGATTGTGTGGTTTAATTTAATGAAGGGTTGATAATAAATAACCATGTTTTAAACATGTATTTAGTCTGCTTGTTATATTTATCCTAAATTAAACGTTAAAAAACTTTAATGAATTTCTTAAACGCAGCCAGGATAATGCTCATAAAAAATTACTCCGTGGGGATAATAACGTTATGAAATAAGCATAACTTTAAGTTTGCCTTACGGAAAAATAATATCATCATCAACTATTATCAGACTTTTACATAGAGAAGTCTGTTGCTAATACTGATAGATTCATGCAACTTAATCAGTCGGTGTTTATAGCATCCTGCCTTGATGGGTTCTGGCATATACGAAACAGGGAAATAGGGCTGACATGAATCACAGTGCGCGACGCAAGATGCTGAAGTTCCTGGGAACATTCATGGTGGTATTGTTCCCCGTGGTGCTGGCGATTTGGTTTGCACATATCCGGGCGATGACCGAAACCCATAACCAACTCCGCTCTTTTGCTCAACTGGTGTTAAATAAAACAGAATTGGTAATCCTACAAGCCGATTTGGCGCGTGATATGGCCCAGTTGTATCAGGGTAAGATGTGTACCCCGGCACATCAGAAAAGTATGCTGAATATTATTCGCGGTCGTTTATATATCAGTGAGCTAATTTATGCGCAGGGCGATCATTTTTTGTGCTCTACGTCTATGGCGCCGACTGTTACTTATATTATGCCGACAGCCGACTATAAACGTACGCCGGATATCGCCATCTATTACTACCGCGATACCCCTTTTTTCGCTGGCTACAGAATGACGTACATGCAACGTGGGAACTACGTCGCAGTCATAAATCCATTATCCTACAGCGAAGTCATGTCAGATGATCCGGATCTGTCCTGGGGCGTATATGACACAGTAACAGATACGTTTTTCTCTGCCAGCGAAGCGGCAAATATTGCGCAATTCGCGCCTCTCGTACGCGGTGAAGCCTCGACCTTTCAACAAGACGATCGCTTTTACACCATCGTGCATTCAGAAAAACGCCCAATTGCGATCATTGTGTCGACCTCACACAACCGCGTAAGTCAGATTTTCTATCACGAGGCGGCGTTAACCATTCCCTTCGGGATTATCTGCAGCATCCTGATACTGCTAATGTGGTGGCGCACGCGCCAGGAATACTTATCTCCCCGGCGCTTACTAAAACGCGCGATCAAAAAACGTCAGCTTTGCCTGCATTACCAGCCGATCATTGATATTAAGAATGGACAATGTGTTGGTGCTGAAGCTCTGCTGCGCTGGCCGGGTTGTAAAGGTGAGGTGATGAGCCCGACGGAGTTTATTCCGTTGGCTGAAAAAGAGGGAATGATTGAGCGGATCACGGATTATGTCGTTGAAGAGGTATTCAACGATTTGGGGTATTTTCTTTCGGCGCATCCTCAGCTTTATATCTCGATTAACCTTTCCGCTTCTGACTTTCATTCATCCCGATTGATTGCTCTGATTAACGACAAAAATCGTGAGTACTCCGTGGCGGCCCAGCAAATTAAAGTCGAAGTGACGGAGCGGGGGTTCATAGATGTACATAAAATGACCCCAGTAATCCAGGCGTTCCGCAAGGCGGGTTATGAAGTGGCGTTTGATGATTTTGGCACGGGATATTCCAATCTGCATAATTTATCAGCGCTGAATGTCGATATCCTGAAGATCGACAAATCGTTTATTAGCACGTTGTCCACTAACAGCACCAGTCACTTGATTGCCGAACATATTATTGAGATGGCGCAAAGCTTACACCTGAAGACGATTGCGGAAGGGGTGGAAACGAAGGAACAAATCGAATGGCTGCTTGAACGTGGCGTACAGTATTGTCAGGGCTGGTATTTTGCGAAGGCGCTGCCGTCGCAGGAGTTCATGCACTGGATACAACGGTCGCCCGCCATACTGACGCAGAGCGGGCAATAAGCTTACAGGCGGTGGCGGTAATCGCTGGGGGTACGATCAAACTCGCGGCGAAACACGCGCGAGAAGGTTTGTTGCGATACATAACCAAGATCCATCGCGATATCGAAAATAGGTCGCTCAGTCGTCCTCAGTTCAACCGCCGCCAGCAGAAGTCGTCGCTGGCGGATGTAGTCACCCAGCGTCTGGCGCGTCACCGTGCGGAACATTCTCTGTAAATACCACTTCGAGTAACCTGATTTTTTCGCAACCGCCTCAATGTTCAGCGGCTGATCGATATGTTCATCAATCCATTCAATAAGGGTCTGAATAATCTGCTGATGGGACATAGGGCTGCCTCTTTCTCAGTATTCGATTCGTCGTTTTGTCTGTGGGCGAGTATAATTCCTCAAGTTAACTTGAGGTAAAGCGATTTATGGAAAAGAAATTACCCCGAATAAAAGCGCTGCTCACGCCAGGTGAAGTTGCAAAGCGTAGCGGCGTGGCAGTTTCGACCCTGCATTTCTATGAAAGCAAAGGGTTAATCAGCAGCATGCGCAACAGCGGTAATCAGCGTCGCTACAAACGTGATGTGTTGCGTTACGTGGCGATTATCAAGATTGCTCAACGTATTGGGATCCCGCTGGCAACGATTGGCGACGCGCTGGGCGTATTACCTGAAGGACATTCACTTAGCGCTAAAGAGTGGAAACAGCTCTCTTCGCAATGGCGTGAAGAGCTGGACCGACGCATTCATACTTTGGTGTCGCTACGCGATGAGCTGGATGGATGTATTGGTTGCGGCTGCTTGTCGCGCAGCGATTGCCCGTTGCGTAACCCAGGCGATCAGCTGGGCGAGCAAGGAACCGGGGCGCGTCTGCTGGAAGATGATTGATTGGTTTAAATATATGACTGATATATACCCTAAATAATTCGCGTTGTGGGAAGGCGGCAAGAGCACGAATCCCGATGAGCTTAGTAAACTAAGTGATTCGGGTGAGTAAACGCAGCCAACACACCTGCAACGTGAAATATGACGGGTATAAAACTAAAGCGCCACAGAGGGCGCTTTAGTTTGGTTCCGGTCTTCGTCTTTCACTCTATCCCGCTGGTTCACGGGAGGGTTTCCCCCGACATCAACACCCCTCAGTCGAGCACATTAGGGGAGGTTCCGGCCTGTGTTGATAATGTAAGTGTAAGCTACCTCCCTCCATTTGCCAGTCAAATGATGATTTTTTAGCCAAAAAAATTACCGCATCTTCACCGGTTTTCTTGCGCGAGTTTGCGCGAAAAATAAGAACGATTGTTGCGACAATCTGGCGAAATTTGTTACCAGATTGCGCATTGACGATAACGTTTGCGCATCGACTGGTTGTTTATTGTGCGTTATAAGAAGAAATGAGTAAAAAGCGGCAAAGTTCAGTTGAAAACCGGCGTATGATCGCTGGATAATCGTTTGCTTTTTTTTACCACCCGTTTTTTATGCGCGGAGCTAAACGTTTGCTTTTTTGCGACACCCCTAATGACGCAAACCTGGCACATGGAGAAAACGTTTAGCAGGCAGTGGATTGTCCAGCACGCATAATGACGAAAAAATAAACTCTCAGGGGATGTTTTCTATGTCTACGCCTTCAGCGCGTACCGGCGGTTCACTCGACGCCTGGTTTAAAATTTCGCTTCGCGGCAGTACCGTTCGTCAGGAAGTCGTTGCCGGATTAACGACGTTCCTCGCCATGGTTTACTCCGTTATTGTGGTTCCAGGGATGCTGGGTAAAGCCGGATTCCCGCCTGCCGCTGTATTTGTGGCAACCTGTCTGGTCGCGGGCATCGGTTCTATTGTGATGGGCCTGTGGGCAAATCTGCCGCTGGCGATTGGTTGCGCCATTTCTCTGACGGCGTTTACCGCATTCAGCCTGGTATTGGGGCAACATATCAGCGTGCCCGTTGCGCTGGGCGCGGTGTTCCTGATGGGCGTCCTGTTTACCATCATTTCCGCGACGGGTATTCGTAGCTGGATCCTGCGCAATCTGCCGCAGGGCGTTGCGCACGGTACGGGAATCGGTATCGGCCTGTTCCTGCTGCTGATTGCGGCAAACGGCGTTGGTCTGGTGATTAAGAATCCGCTGGACGGTCTGCCGGTTGCGCTGGGTGACTTCGATACCTTCCCGGTGATTATGTCGCTGGTTGGTCTGGCGGTGATTATTGGCCTCGAAAAACTGAAAGTACCGGGCGGCATCCTGCTGACTATTATCGGTATTTCCATTGTTGGCCTGATTTTCGACCCGGCCGTGCATTTCTCCGGTATTTTTGCCATGCCGTCTCTGAGCGACGAAAACGGCAACTCGCTGATCGGCAGCCTGGATATAATGGGCGCACTGAATCCTATCGTTCTGCCGAGCGTGCTGGCGCTGGTAATGACCGCCGTCTTCGATGCGACCGGCACCATCCGTGCCGTAGCCGGTCAGGCGAATTTGCTGGATAAAGACGGACAGATTATCGACGGCGGCAAAGCGCTGACCACCGACTCCCTGAGCAGCGTGTTCTCTGGTCTGGTGGGCGCTGCTCCTGCGGCGGTATACATTGAATCCGCAGCGGGTACGGCGGCAGGCGGTAAAACTGGCCTGACGGCGATCACCGTTGGCGTCCTGTTCCTGCTGATCCTGTTCCTCTCCCCGCTCTCTTATCTTGTACCGGTATACGCAACGGCGCCTGCACTGATGTATGTGGGCCTGTTGATGCTGAGCAACGTTGCGAAAATCGACTTTGCTGACTTTGTCGACGCAATGGCGGGTCTGGTAACGGCCGTATTTATCGTGCTGACCTGTAACATCGTTACCGGCATTATGATTGGCTTTGCTACCCTGGTGATTGGCCGTCTTGTCTCTGGTGAATGGCGCAAGCTGAACATCGGCACGGTGGTTATCGCTATCGCGCTGGTGGCCTTCTACGCGGGCGGCTGGGCTATCTGATTTTTATTCGATAAAGATCCTCAAAACGGGTGGCTTTGGCCGCCCGTTTTTATTTTCAGAACACACTCGTTGTCTTTTGCGTTACTCTCAATTAGATAGAATTGAGGCACGACGCCTCTCATCACCAATCATAAGAAACATCGCAAACAGGGAACGCATGGAAATCTTTTTCACCATACTCATCATGACCCTTGTGGTCTCGCTGTCGGGGGTATTTACTCGCGTATTGCCCTTCCAACTCCCTTTACCCCTAATGCAGATCGCCATCGGCGCCTTGCTGGCGTGGCCGACGTTTGGTTTGCATGTGGAATTCGATCCTGAGCTGTTTTTGGTGCTGTTCATCCCGCCGCTGCTCTTTGCCGATGGCTGGAAGACGCCAACGCGTGAGTTTCTCGAGCATGGGCGAGAGATCTTCGGCCTTGCGCTGGCGCTGGTGCTGGTCACGGTGGTCGGCATTGGATTTATGATTTACTGGCTGGTGCCGGGGATACCGCTTATCCCAGCCTTTGCGCTGGCCGCCGTCCTTTCACCAACCGATGCTGTTGCTCTTTCCGGCATTGTGGGGGAGGGGCGCATACCGAAGAAAATCATGGGCATCCTGCAGGGCGAAGCGTTGATGAACGACGCCTCCGGTCTGGTCTCTCTGAAGTTTGCCGTCGCCGTGGCGATGGGGACGATGGTATTCACCGTTGGTGGCGCAACGCTTGAGTTCTTCAAAGTGGCGATTGGCGGCATCCTGGCTGGTTTTGTCGTCAGTTGGCTGTACGGGCGCTCCCTGCGCTTCCTCAGCCGCTGGGGCGGTGACGAGCCGGCAACGCAAATCGTCCTGCTGTTCCTGCTGCCGTTTGCGTCTTACCTGATTGCGGAACACATCGGCGTTTCCGGTATTCTCGCGGCGGTCGCTGCCGGGATGACGATCACCCGTTCCGGGGTGATGCGCCGCGCACCGCTGGCGATGCGTTTACGTGCTAACAGTACCTGGGCAATGCTGGAGTTTGTGTTTAACGGCATGGTCTTCTTATTGTTAGGGCTACAGTTACCGGGGATTCTGGAGTCTTCCTTAGCGGCGGCAGAGGTCGATCCGAACGTTGAAATCTGGATGCTGTTTACCGATATCGTGCTGATTTACGTGGCGCTGATGCTGGTACGTTTTGGCTGGCTGTGGACGATGAAAAAATTCAGTCTGCGCTTCCTGAAGAAAAAACCAATGGAATTCGGCTCCTGGACAACGCGTGAAATCCTGATCGCCTCCTTTGCCGGTGTACGCGGAGCAATTACCCTCGCCGGTGTGCTCTCCATTCCACTGTTGTTACCGGATGGTAGCGGATTCCCGGCGCGATATGAGCTGATCTTCCTTGCCGCAGGCGTGATTCTGTTCTCGCTGTTTGTTGGCGTGGTGATGTTGCCGATTCTGCTACAACATCTGGAAGTGGCAGACCACTCGCAGCAGCAGAAAGAGGAACGTATTGCTCGCGCTGCTACGGCAGAAGTGGCGATTGTCGCGATCCAGAAAATGGAGGAGCGACTGGCCGCGGACACCGAAGAGAACATCGATAACCAGTTACTCACCGAGGTGAGTTCCCGCGTGATTGGTAACCTGCGTCGTCGCGCCGACGGACGCAACGATGTGGAAAGCTCGATGCAGGAAGAAAACCTCGAGCGACGTTTCCGCCTGGCAGCGTTGCGTTCAGAACGCGCAGAGCTTTATCACCTGCGCGCGACGCGGGAAATCAGCAATGAAACGCTGCAAAAGCTGCTGCACGATCTGGACTTGCTGGAAGCGCTGTTGATCGAGAACCAATAAACGAGAGTGCCTGATGCGCTACGCTTATCAGGCCTACAAAACCGATGTAGGCCGGATAAGGCGTTTGCGCTGCATCCGGCATTTTACGACGCTTGCGGTAGCCAAAACCCTTCACAGCATTTGAGCCACGCCTGGGCGCTGTGCGACAGATACACGCCTTCGCGCCAAATCATGCCCAATTGCCAGCGTAAATCACTCTCCAGAGGGATCCAGCGCAACGTTTGCTTATCCAGGCGCTGGCAAATCGGCTCCGGTAAAATGGCAATCCCGACTCCGGCTTGTACCATCGCAGCCAGAAAATCCCACTGCCCGCTGCGCACCGCGATGCGGGGCTTGACGTTGTGTTGGCTAAACAGCTCAAGCAATTGGCGGCTCAACGCGAAATCTTCGTTGTAGATCAGTAGCGGATGTTCCGCCAGTGCCTCGGGGGAAATGGATTCGCATGTTGTCCACTGACCGGAGCGGGGGACCAGCACGCAGAGCGGATGACTGAAAAGCGGTAGGGTCGCCAGACCACTCTCTTCTTCAACCGGCAGCGCGGTCATCGCGACATCCAGATCGCCGTTCATCACCGCCTGCTGGACGGTTAAGCCGCCAAATTCAGAGACCTTCAGCTCAACGCCGGGATAGCGCTGGCGAAACAGGCTGATAGGCCCGGCCATCAACATACCGACCATCGGCGGGATACCGAGGCGCAGCACACCCCTGTTGAGGTGATTAATGTCGCTAAGTTCAGCTTCAAGCTGGCGAAACTCAGCGAGGATCGCCAGACCGCGTTCGAAAACGACCTGCCCGGTGTCGGTTAACAACAACCGCCGCCCGTCGCGGATGAGCAACGTGCAATTAAGCTCGTCTTCAAGGTTCTTCAACATCTTGCTGATGGTGGGCTGGGTGACAAAAAGCTTCTCCGCTGCGCGAGTAAAGCTCTGCTGACGAACCACCTCAACAAAATATCGCAGCGTTCTGATATCCATGATTATTCCTTAAGACTATGCCTGCAATGAGTTTAATTCATTTCAGTCCTGGACGAGGGCTCTCTATACTGGCGCTCTCTATTTTTTAAGGACATACCCTCATGGCTGTGGCGATAAGCCGCGTGACGCCTGCTGTTATTCATCGACTCCAGATCCCCGTTCAGGTTCTGTTGTACGCAGGTCTCTTTGTATTAGCTCAATATCTTGTCTCCTGGCTGCATCTGCCGCTTCCTGCCAACCTGGTAGGGATGGTGCTGATGCTGGCGTTAATTGTCTGCCGGGTTATCCCGCTGAACTGGATTCGCGCAGGTGCTCGCTGGTTACTGGCTGAAATGCTGCTGTTTTTTGTCCCGGCGGTGGTCGCCGTTGTGAACTACACGCAGCTGTTGCTGGTTGATGGCTGGCGTATATTTGCCGTCATTGCGATCAGTACGCTGATGGTGCTCGGCGCAACGGCGTGGGTGGTGGATAAAGTGTATCGCTATGAAATGAGCAGGCTAAACCGTGAGTAATTTCCAGCTAAGCATGTTGTGTCTGGTGATTACGCTGGGTATCTACTTTGCTAATAAGCGTTTGTATCGCCGTTTTCGTAAATTACCGCTGATGCCATTAGTTCTCACCCCGGCCCTGCTGGTGCTGATGCTAGTCTTCGGCCATATCTCCTGGCAAAACTATATTGGTGAATCGCACTGGTTGCTGTGGTTGTTAGGACCGGCGACCATCGCCTTTGCCGTTCCGGTGTATGACAACCTTGCGGTGATTAAGCGTCACTGGATGTCGCTGACGGCGGGCGTGATAACGGCAACGCTGGTGGCCGTCACCAGTTCCGTGTGGCTGGCGCGTCTGTTTATGTTGCCTGATGAGATCCAACGCAGTCTGGCGGTGCGTTCCGTCACCACGCCATTTGCGCTGGCAGCGGCAGAGCCATTGGGCGGGCAGCCGGACCTGGTGGCCTTGTTCGTGGTGGTGACCGGCGTATTCGGCATGGCGGTCGGCGATGTGCTGTTTTTACGCCTTTCCATTCGTGAAGGAATGGCGAAAGGCGCAGGATTTGGCGCAGCATCGCACGGGGCAGGCACGGCGCGCTCTTATGAGCTTGGTCAGCAAGAGGGCGTGGTTGCCAGTCTGGTAATGATGCTTTCCGGTGTGGTGATGGTATTGGTTGCGCCGTTGGTCGCGAGGCTGATGTTCTAAGAAAGGATGTAATCCTCCGGCCCGAAAGCCGGAGGAGAAGGGATGTTAGTGCGCGCGACCTTGTTCTACGCCGTACCCGGTCTGGGAGCGGATGAACTGAGCACGGAACTGCTCGCGTTCGCGGTTGCCTTCTTCTGAGTTGTCGGTAGCAGAGAAGAACCAGATCCCGAGGAACGCTATGCTGATGGAGAACAGCGCTGGATATTCATACGGGAAAATGGCTTTTTCGTGACCGAGGATCTGGACCCAAATGGTTGGGCCGAGAATCATCAATACTACCGCTGTTAACAGACCTAACCAGCCACCCAGCATTGCGCCACGGGTGGTCAGACGCGACCAGTACATGGAAAGCAGGATGATCGGGAAGTTGCAGCTGGCCGCGATGGCGAACGCCAGACCCACCATGAAGGCGATGTTCTGGTTCTCAAACAGCACGCCGAGCAGGATGGCTATCACACCCAGTACCAGTACGGTGATTTTTGACACCTTCAGCTCTTCACGTTCGGTTGCGCCTTTGCGGAATACGTTGGCGTACAGGTCGTGAGAAACTGCCGAAGCGCCCGCCAGCGTCAGCCCGGCAACCACCGCCAGGATGGTGGCAAACGCCACTGCAGAGATGAAGCCGAGGAACAGGTTACCGCCCACCGCATTCGCCAGGTGAACCGCCGCCATGTTGTTACCACCGATCAGTGCGCCTGCAGCATCTTTGTACTCTGGATTAGCGCCTACCAGCATGATCGCGCCAAAGCCGATGATAAAGGTCAGGATGTAGAAATAACCCATAAAACCGGTGGCATAGAATACGCTCTTACGCGCTTCGCGGGCATCGCTGACCGTGAAGAAACGCATCAGAATATGCGGCAAACCTGCTGTACCGAACATCAATCCAAGACCTAACGACAGGGCGGATATCGGATCTTTTACCAGACCGCCCGGGCTCATAATCGCGGAGCCTTTCGGGTGTACTGCCATCGCTTCGGTGAACAGGTTGTTGAAGCTGAAGCCGACGTGCTTCATTACCATGAAGGCCATAAAGCTGGCGCCGAACAGCAGCAGAACAGCTTTAATGATCTGTACCCAGGTGGTTGCCAGCATGCCGCCAAACAGAACGTACATCATCATCAGTACGCCAACCAGTACGACGGCGATGTGATAGTTCAGACCAAACAGCAGCTCAATCAGTTTACCTGCGCCGACCATCTGGGCGATCAGATACAGCGCGACCACCACCAGGGAACCACAGGCCGACAGAATACGGATTGGACCCTGTTTCAGACGATAAGAAGCAACGTCAGCAAAGGTGTAACGACCGAGGTTACGCAAACGCTCAGCAATCAGGAACAGGATAATTGGCCAGCCGACCAGGAAGCCGAGTGAGTAAATCAGCCCGTCATAACCGGAGGTAAATACCAGCGCGGAAATTCCAAGGAACGATGCCGCCGACATATAGTCGCCCGCAATCGCCAGCCCGTTCTGGAAACCGGTGATGTTACCGCCGGCGGTGTAGTAGTCATTACGCGAACGTACGCGCTTAGACGCCCAGTAGGTAATGCCGAGCGTAAAGATGACGAAAATCAGGAACATAACAATCGCCTGCCAGTTGGTTGGCTGGCGTTGAACTGCACCGCTAATAGCATCCGCCGCGTTTGCGGCGAAGGGCAGCGTGGCGGCAAGCGCCGTCAGGACTCTCTTCATGATGCTTTAACCTCGTGCAAAACCGCATTGTTCAGGCGATCAAATTCACCGTTTGCCCGCCAGATATAAATCCCGGTCAGAATGAAGGAGATAAGGATCACACCGACCCCAATCGGAATACCCCGGGTGACGCTGGTTCCCGCGTGGAGCGGCGTACCCAGCCAGCCAGGCGCAAAGGCAATCAGTAAAATAAAGCTGATATAAACTGCCAGCATGATGATGGACAGAATGGTGGCAAACCGTTGCCGTTTTTCTACTAACTCCCTGAAACGCGCACTGTCTTCTATCCGCTGATAAATTTGGTCATTCATCACAGAGTTCTCCAGAGGCCCCCTTCGTTTTTCACGCCGCAGGTGCGTTGGCCGCACTCGTTACTCGACCCATCCCTGGGCCTCGCCCCAGCGGGGCCGTTACAAGTAACGTTCAAATCTGTTCCGGACAGATTTGTCACCCCAGTCACATAGTGAACTATGCTCCTGGGGATGTGCTCGCTTGCCGCCTTCCTGCAACGCGAAATCCTTTGGGGGAGGGTTTTTATATTTCCCTCCCGGTCAGGGGAGGGGTAGGGATAGGATTTGTAGGCCCGATAAGCTGCGCGCCATCGGGCATTTCACAGTTATGGTTATGATGGCATCGCGATGGCCTGCTTCTCTTCGAGCAGTTTCTCCACGACGCCAGGATCGGCGAGGGTCGAGGTATCGCCCAGATTGCTGGTATCGCCCGCCGCGATTTTACGCAGAATACGGCGCATGATTTTGCCGGAGCGGGTTTTCGGCAGTGAGTCGGTCCAGTGCAGCACGTCTGGCGTTGCCAGCGGGCCAATTTCTTTACGCACCCAGTTGCGAACCTCGGCGTACAACTCAGGTGACGGCTCTTCACTGTGATTCAGCGTGACGTAAGCGTAGATCGCCTGGCCTTTAATATTATGCGGAATCCCCACCACCGCGGCTTCGGCAATCTTCGGATGCGACACCAGCGCCGATTCGATTTCAGCCGTTCCCAGACGGTGGCCGGAGACGTTCAGCACATCGTCCACACGTCCGGTGATCCAGTAATAGCCATCTTCGTCACGGCGCGCGCCGTCGCCGCTGAAGTACATATTCTTGAAGGTAGAGAAGTAGGTTTGCTCAAAGCGTTCGTGATCGCCAAACAGCGTTCTCGCCTGGCCCGGCCACGAGTCGGTAATCACCAGATTGCCTTCGGTCGCGCCTTCCAGCGGATTACCTTCGTTATCGACAATCGCAGGCTGTACGCCAAAGAATGGACGGGTTGCAGAACCGGCTTTCAGTTCGGTGGCGCCCGGCAGCGGGGTGATCATGAATCCACCGGTTTCAGTCTGCCACCAGGTATCGACGACCGGGCATTTTTCGTTGCCGATCTTCTTCCAGTACCACTCCCATGCTTCCGGGTTGATCGGCTCGCCAACTGAACCCAGGATACGCAGTGACGAACGGTCAGTGCCTTCAATCGCTTTATCGCCTTCCGCCATCAGGGCGCGAATGGCGGTCGGTGCGGTATACAGAATATTGACCTGATGCTTGTCCACAACTTGCGACATACGCGCCGGGGTAGGCCAGTTTGGCACGCCTTCGAACATCAGCGTGGTTGCGCCGCAGGCCAACGGACCGTACAGCAAGTAGCTGTGCCCGGTTACCCAGCCTACGTCAGCGGTACACCAATAGATATCGCCCTGATGGTAATCAAACACATACTTAAAGGTAGTTGCAGCGTAGACCAGATACCCGCCGGTAGTGTGCAGTACGCCTTTCGGCTTGCCAGTTGAGCCGGAGGTATACAGGATAAACAGCGGATCTTCCGCGTTCATCTCTTCCGGCTGGTGTTCTGAGCTGGCCTTCTCGATAAGATCGGACCACCACAGGTCGCGACCTTCCTGCCATTCCGTTTTTCCACCGGTACGTTTGAGGACGACCACATGCTCCACGGTCTTCACGTTCGGGTTTTTCAGCGCATCATCGACGTTCTTTTTCAGCGGGATGCTGCGTCCAGCGCGCACGCCTTCGTCGGCGGTGATCACCAGGCGTGAATTGGAGTCGATAATACGTCCGGCGACGGCTTCCGGTGAGAAACCACCGAAGATGACCGAATGCACCGCGCCAATACGGGCGCAGGCCAGCATGGCGACCGCAGCTTCCGGCACCATCGGCATATAAATGGCCACCACGTCACCTTTTTTAATGCCTAAATCCAGTAGCGTATTGGCGAAACGGCAGACATCGCGATGCAACTCGCGATAGGTAATGTTTTTGCTTTGGGTTGCGTCATCGCCTTCCCAGATGATGGCGGTACGATCGCCGTTTGCCTGCAGGTGGCGGTCAAGACAGTTTGCGGCCAGATTCAGGGTGCCGTCTTCGTACCATTTAATCGACACGTTTCCTGGTGCGAAGGAAGTGTTCTTCACCTGGCTGTACGGCTTGATCCAATCAAGAATTTTTCCCTGTTCGCCCCAAAATGTGTCGGGTTCGTTAACGGATTGCTGGTATTTCTCTGCGTACTGCTCCGGATTTATCAGGCAACGATCCGCAATGTTTGCGGGAATAGCGTGTTTATGTATTTGGCTCATGGCTTTTGTTCTCCTTGTAGGATGTTAATAATATGTCTCATAAACGTTAAATGTAGGGGCTTTGAGAGTTTTGTTTAGTATTTGCGCGGCAGATCACGCAATAAACGAATTGTGCAAATTAGCGACAAACTGAATTTTGAAGGGAGCTAGCAAAATTGACTAAATCTCGCGATAACATGTAGTTATCTAAAGGATTGTTGAAAAGGTGATCTGTATCTGAATTAGACAAAAGAGGGAGCAATCAAAGGGTGTTACTAACTCTAAAGTGGTATTTTACATACACTTACAATTGATTAAAGACAACATTTTCAGTGTGGTTTCTTGTTACAAATAGGGTGGAGCAATGTCATGACAGTATTCGTGTGGTTGCTGTTATGGAAAACAATAAAAGAACCGCCATTGCAGATAATGGCGTCATCTGGATGAGACCCCTATGGCAAGGATAAAATCACGCGTACGCCGTTTCTTCAGCCTGTTAGTACCTTTATTATTTATCTCTGCAGTTCACGCTGAACAAACCCCCGTACCCGCAAAAACCGTCACCGTTGAAGCGAAGAATGAAGTCTTCGCCCCTCAGCATCCCGATCAATATCTCTCCTGGAAAGCCACGTCTGAGCAATCAGCCCGTGAAGATGCGCTGGCAGAAGATCCTCGTCTGGTGATCCTGTGGGCGGGATATCCCTTCTCGCGCGATTACAACAAACCGCGCGGGCACGCGTATGCAGTGACCGATGTTCGTGAAACCTTACGTACCGGCGCACCCAAAACGGCAGAAGATGGTCCGTTGCCGATGGCCTGCTGGAGCTGTAAAAGCCCGGATGTGGCGCGTCTGATTCAGAAAGACGGTGAAGATGGCTACTTCCACGGTAAATGGGCGCGCGGCGGTCCTGAAATTGTTAATAATCTTGGCTGCGGCGATTGCCATAACACCGCGTCACCAGACTTTGCCAAAGGCAAGCCAGAACTGACGCTGTCGCGTCCTTATGCTGAACGCGCGATGGAAACAATCGGCAAACCGTTTGAGAAAGCCGGTCGTTTTGACCAGCAATCCATGGTCTGCGGCCAGTGCCACGTGGAATATTACTTCGACGGTAAAAACAAAGCCGTTAAGTTCCCGTGGGACGACGGCATGAAAGTCGAGAACATGGAGAAGTACTACGACACCATCGCCTTCTCTGACTGGACCAACTCCCTGTCTAAAACCCCGATGCTGAAAGCGCAGCACCCGGAGTATGAAACCTGGAGCGCAGGCATTCACGGCAAGAACAATGTGACCTGTATTGACTGCCACATGCCGAAAGTACAGAACGCGGAAGGCAAGATTTACACCGACCATAAGATTGGTAATCCGTTCGATAATTTCGCTCAGACCTGTGCGAACTGCCACACCCAGGACAAAGCGTCCCTGCAAAAAGTGGTCGCCGAGCGTAAACAGGCCATTCATGACCTGAAAATCAAAGTTGAAGACCAGCTTGTTCGTGCGCACTTCGAAGCGAAAGCTGCATGGGATGCGGGTGCGACCGAAGCGGAAATGAAGCCGATTCTGGAAGATATCCGTCACGCGCAATGGCGTTGGGACCTGTCTATCGCCTCACACGGTATTCACATGCATGCCCCGGAAGAAGGTCTGCGGATGCTGGGTAGCGCAATGGATAAAGCCGCTGACGCACGTACCAAACTGGTCCGTCTGCTGGCGACCAAAGGCATCACGCATGAAATCCCGTTACCGGATATCTCTACCAAAGAGAAAGCCCAGGCGGCGATTGGTCTGAACATGCAGCAAATCAATGCTGAGAAGCAGGACTTCATCAAAACGGTGATTCCGCAGTGGGAAGATCAGGCGCGTAAAAACGGTCTGTTAAGCCAATAACCCCATTTCGCCCCGCAAGGGGCGGATAACTCAACGGAGTGAATATGAGCGTATTACGTTCGTTATTAACTGCTGGGGTGCTGGCGTCAGGCTTGTTATGGAGCCTGAGTGGAATCACTGCCACGCCAACGCCGCAGGAGTCGGATCAACGCTGGACGGTTACCCAACAGCGTAATCCGGATGCCGCCTGTCTGGACTGTCACAAGCCGGATACCGAAGGTATGCATGGTAAGCATGCGGAAGCCATCAACCCGAATAACAAACTGCCTGTCACCTGCACCAATTGTCACGGCCAGCCGTCACCGAACCACCGCGAAGGGGTGAAAGATGTGATGCGCTTTAATGAGCCGATGTACAACGTGGAGCAGCAGAACAGCGTCTGTATGTCCTGTCACCTGCCTGAGCAGTTGCAAAAAGCGTTCTGGCCGCACGATGTCCACGTAACCAAAGTGGCGTGTGCCAGCTGTCACTCACTGCATCCGAAGCAAGACACGATGCAGACGCTGAGCGATAAAGGACGGATCAAGATTTGCGTCGATTGCCACAGCGATCAGCGTAACAATCCGAACTTTAACCCGGCGTCGGTTCCGTTGCTTAAGGAGCATCCATGAGTTGCTCTCGTCGCCAGTTTATCACCGGCGTCGGCGCGCTGGTGGCAGTGAGCGGGACGGCGGGGCGCGTTGTGGCGAAGACGCTGAACATCAATGGCGTGCGTTACGGTATGGTTCATGATGAGTCTTTATGCATTGGCTGTACGGCCTGCATGGATGCTTGTCGGGAAGTTAACAACGTGCCGGAAGGCGTATCGCGTCTGACGATTATTCGCAGCGAGCCGCAAGGGACATTTCCTGATGTGAAGTATCGCTTCTTCCGTCACTCGTGCCAGCATTGCGACCACGCTCCCTGCGTTGACGTCTGCCCGACGGGGGCATCGTATCGCGATGCCGCCAGCGGTATTGTGGATGTGAACCCGGACCTTTGCGTTGGCTGCCAGTACTGTATCGCCGCGTGTCCTTATCGCGTGCGCTTTATCCATCCGGTGAGCAAAACGGCGGATAAATGCGATTTCTGCCGGAAAACCAACCTGAAAGCGGGCAAACAGCCCGCCTGCGTTGAGTCATGCCCGACGAAGGCGCTGACGTTTGGTAATCTGGACGATCCCAACAGTGATATATCCCGTTTGTTGCAGCAGAAAACTACCTACCGTTACAAACTGGCGTTGGGTACAAAACCGAAGGTCTACCGCGTTCCCTTTAAATTTGGGGAGGTGAGCCAATGACATCCGCTTCTGCATTTCATTTTGAATCACTGGTGTGGGACTGGCCCATTGCCATCTATCTGTTCCTGATAGGTATCTCTGCCGGACTGGTCACGTTGGCGATTCTGCTGCGTCGCTTCCATCCGGAGGCGGGCGGTTCAGACAGCACGCTGCTGCGCACCACGCTGGTGTTAGGGCCGGGGGCAATTATCTTCGGTTTGCTGATTCTGGTGTTCCACCTGACGCGTCCATGGACTTTCTGGAAACTGATGTTCCACTACAGCTTCACCTCGGTGATGTCGATGGGGGTCATGCTGTTCCAGTTGTACATGGTGGTGTTAGTGTTGTGGCTGGCAAAAATCTTTGAAAAAGAGGTGATTGCCCTGCAACAGCGGTTCGTGCCGCGACTGACGATTGTGTCAAAACTCCTGACGCTAATCACGCCGTTCCATCGCGCACTGGAGACATTGATGCTGGTGCTGGCGGTCCTGCTCGGGGCGTATACCGGGTTCCTGCTGTCGGCGCTGAAATCCTATCCGTTCCTGAATAACCCGATCCTGCCTGTGCTGTTTCTGTTCTCCGGGATCTCCTCCGGTGCGGCAGTGGCGCTGATCGCCATGGCGTTACGTCATCGTAGCAATCCGCACAGTACGGAAGCGCACTTTGTGCATCGTATGGAAGTCCCGGTCGTATGGCTGGAGATCTTCCTGCTGGCGGCGTTCTTTGTTGGTCTGGCGCTGGGCGATGACGGCAAAATGCGTGCGCTGGCGGCGGCACTGGGCGGCGGATTCTGGACCTGGTGGTTCTGGCTTGGCGTGGCCGGGCTTGGGTTGATACTGCCGATGCTGCTAAAACCCTGGGCCAACCGCAGTTCGACGCTTCATGGCGTGCTGGCAGTGTGTGGCGCCAGCCTGACCGGCGTACTGCTGCTGCGCTTTTTTATCCTCTATGCGGGTCAGCTAACCGTTGCGTAAGGTGATATCTGGACGTTCTCCTTCCTGAAGCCGGTTTTCTGGCGCTGTTATTAAGCCTCGGGGTCAACGTGTTGACCCCGCTTGCCGTGTTGGTAGGTGTCCGGCAGCGCTGGCAAGGGGTGATGCGCCTGGCAAGCGTGGGCGTGTGGACGCAATTTGCCCTGCTGCTACTGGCCTTTACCATTCTGGTATTCTGCTTTTTGACCAGCGATTTTTCGGTGGTCTACGTTGCCCAGCACAGCTACAGCCTGCTGCCGTGGGGATTAAAACTGGCGGCGGTGTGGGGCGGTCATGAAGGATCGCTGCTGCTGTGGGTGCTGTTTCTTTCAGCCTGGAGCGCGCTGTTTGCTCTTCGCTATCGGCGTAATACCAACGCGCTGTTTCCGCTGACGCTCTGCGTCCTTTCAATGATAACGGCCCTGCTGCTGCTGTTTGTGGTGGTATGGTCCGATCCGTTCGTGCGTATCTTTCCGCCAGCCATTGAAGGGCGCGACCTTAACCCGATGCTGCAACATCTTGGGTTAATCCTCCATCCACCGCTGCTGTACCTGGGTTACGGGGGGTTAATGGTGGCGGCAGGCGTGGCGCTGGCCTCGCTGCTGCGCGGTGACTTTAATGCGCAGAGCGCCTGGGTGTGCTGGCGCTGGGCGCTGCCCGGCTGGTGCGCGCTGACGCTGGGGATTATCCTCGGCTCCTGGTGGGCCTACTGCGAGCTGGGTTGGGGCGGCTGGTGGTTCTGGGACCCGGTAGAAAACGCCTCCTTATTACCCTGGCTTTCCGCCAGCGCGCTGCTGCATAGCCTGTATATCACGCGCCAGCGCGGGATCTTCCGCCACTGGTCGCTGCTGCTGGCGATCGTCACGCTGATTTTATCGCTGCTGGGGACGCTGATTGTGCGTTCCGGCATTCTCGTTTCGGTGCATGCTTTCGCGCTGGATAACGTTCGTGCCGCGCCGCTGTTTGCGCTGTTTACCGTGTTGAGTCTGGCGTCGCTCGGGCTGTACGCCTGGCGGGGTCAGCAAGTCCGGCAGAATGCTCGTTTTGGCGGTTGGTCACGCGAGATGCTGATTCTGGTTGCGCTGCTGCTCTTTAGTGCGGTGCTGCTGATTGTGCTGATTGGCACGCTCTACCCGATGATTTACGGGCTGTTCGGCTGGGGGCGGCTTTCTGTGGGCGCACCGTACTTTAACCGCGCTACGCTGCCCTTTGGCCTACTGATGCTGCTGGTTATTGTGCTGGCAATGGTCAGAAGCCGCAAAGTGTCTTTCCGCATCCAACTTCCGGCACTGCTGGCGCATGCCGGGGTGCTGGTGTTTGCGGCGGGGATCGTCTTTTCCAGCGGTAGCCGTCAGGAGATAAGCCTGAACCTGAGCCCTGGGCAGCAGGTTGAACTGGCGGGTAACATTTTCCGTTTTGAGCGTCTCGACCTGGAAGCCAAAGGTAACTACACCAGTGAAAAAGCGCAGATCACGCTGTGGTACAATGAGAAACGCATTGGCAGCCTGCAACCTGAAAGGCGCTTCTATGCCGCGCGTCGTCAACAGATGATGGAGCCGGGGATCCGCTGGAACCTGATGCATGACTGGTATGCGGTAATGGGTGAAAAAACCGGACCAGACCGTTATGCCATGCGCTTGTACGTGCAGACCGGCGTGCGCTGGATTTGGGGTGGGGGACTATTAATGGTCTTTGGCGCGCTGCTGAGCGGATGGCGAGGGAGGAAGCGTGATGCGTAAATTAATCACAGCGTTGCCGGATGGCGGCGTAAACGCCTTATCCGGCCTACAAGGTGCGCAAACCGTAGGCCGGATAAGCGCAGCTCCATCCGGCAGAAAGTTATTACTCTTAACGCTCGTCCTGTTTTTCATTACTTTCGCTACGCATGCCCAGGTTGTGGATACCTGGCGCTTTGAAAATCCGCAACAGCAAGAACAAGCGCTGTCTATTGCCAGCCAACTGCGTTGTCCACAGTGCCAAAACCAAAATTTGCTGGAATCCAATGCGCCGGTAGCGGTCAGTATGCGCCATCAGGTTTACAGCATGGTGGCGGAAGGGAAAAGTGAAGCCGAGATAACCACCTGGATGACCGAGCGTTACGGTGACTTCGTTCGTTATAATCCGCCGCTGAATGAACAAACGCTGCTGCTGTGGGCGTTGCCGTGCCTGTTGTTGTTGCTGGTAGGTGTAGTGGTCTGGCGAGTGAGAAGACGTCAGCATACGGAGGAAGGTGAATAATGAGCCAGTGCGAGCCGCTGTTACGCCCAATGCCCGTGAAGCGGTTGACCGCTGCGGTGGTACTGATGGTTGTGGCCTGCATTGGAGGCTACCTGTTGACGCCAAAATGGCAGGCGGTTCGTCAGGAGCAGACGCGACTGGCGGACCCTTTACATGCTTTCTCTGATGAAAATATTCAGGAAAAACAGTTGCTTTTGCTGCAATCGCAGATTCGAGCCAATCCACAGGACGGCGTGAAATGGGCGCAACTCGGGGAGTACTATCTTTGGCAAAACGCGTATCATAATGCGCTGCTGGCCTACGAGCAGGCGCTGCGTGTCGGCGGTGAAAATGCTGAGATCTATTCAGCGATGGCAACGGTATTGTATTACCAGGCCGGACAACATATGGCGCCGCCCACTCGCGAGATGATTGATAAGGCCTTGGCGCTGGACCCGGCAGAGGTCACCGCGCTGATGTTGTTAGCCTCAGATGCGTTTATGCAAGCAGACTACGCCCAGGCTATTTCAGTTTGGCAAAAAGTTATGGATTTAAACTCGCCGAGGGTGAACCGGGCACAGCTCGTTGACTCTATTAATATGGCGAAGTTGTTGCAGAATCGGCAAAAATAAATTTGTTTTATTTGTGATTTGTATCATTTTGCCTGTTTAAAAAACAGGCAAACGAACAGGTGAGCGAAAAAAACTCACGCTATGACTTCTTCATTTTTGAACATATTAAAATTCTTTTATAACAAAAAGTTATTCATCAATACCGCGATAAAATTGCATTTTTATGCATAAATTCAGCCAAAAGCCCTGTTCTTAGAGGGTTGCGCGGAATGCCATGCAGATGATAATGATAATAAGCGTTAAAAAACTCCATAAACGAACGCAACACAATTCATACCCTTTCAGTATGTACTATTCCCACACACCGCATGTGGAATAGCGCTCCATCGAGGAAGTCCGTTGTTATGAAAAATTTGAAAGTCAGCCTGGCATGGCAGATTCTAATCGCCATGGTGCTGGGCATTCTGCTAGGGAGTTACCTGCATTACCATAGCGACAGCCGCGAATGGCTGGTGGTCAACCTGCTGTCTCCGGCGGGCGATATCTTTATCCATCTGATCAAAATGATCGTCGTGCCGATTGTTATCTCCACGCTGGTGGTTGGTATTGCCGGGGTGGGTGATGCAAAACAGCTGGGCCGTATTGGCGCCAAAACCATTCTCTATTTCGAAGTGATCACCACCGTAGCGATTATTCTTGGCATCACGCTGGCGAATGTTTTCCAGCCGGGTTCCGGGATTGATATGTCGCAACTGGCGACCGTGGATATTTCGAAATATCAAAATACCACCGCAGAAGTGCAGAGCCACGCGCATGGCCTGATGGGCACGATTGTGTCGCTGGTGCCGACTAATATCGTCGCGTCGATGGCGAAAGGCGATATGTTGCCGATTATCTTCTTCTCGGTGCTGTTTGGTTTAGGCTTGTCTTCACTACCAGCAACCCACCGCGAGCCGCTGGTGACCGTGTTCCGCTCGATTTCAGAAACCATGTTTAAAGTGACCCACATGGTGATGCGTTATGCGCCAGTCGGTGTTTTTGCGCTGATTGCTGTGACCGTCGCGAACTTCGGTTTTGCCTCCCTGTGGCCGCTGGCGAAACTGGTGCTGTTGGTGCATTTTGCCATCCTGTTCTTCGCGCTGGTGGTGCTGGGGATTGTGGCGCGTATCTGCGGTTTGAGCATCTGGATCCTGATCCGCATTTTGAAAGATGAGCTGATTCTGGCTTACTCTACCGCCAGCTCCGAGAGCGTACTGCCGCGTATTATCGAGAAGATGGAAGCCTATGGCGCACCGGCTTCAATCACCAGCTTTGTGGTGCCGACCGGCTACTCATTCAACCTTGATGGTTCAACGCTGTACCAGAGTATTGCCGCGATCTTTATTGCGCAGCTGTATGGTATCGACCTGTCGCTGTGGCAGGAAATCGTATTAGTACTGACGCTAATGGTTACGTCGAAAGGGATTGCGGGCGTGCCGGGCGTCTCCTTCGTGGTACTGCTGGCTACGCTTGGCAGCGTCGGGATCCCGCTGGAAGGTCTGGCGTTTATCGCCGGTGTTGACCGTATCCTCGACATGGCGCGTACCGCGCTGAATGTAGTGGGGAATGCGCTGGCGGTGCTGGTTATCGCCAAGTGGGAGCACAAATTTGACCGCAAGAAGGCGCTGGCTTACGAGCGCGAGATGCTGGGTAAATTTGATAAGACCGCTAATCATTAATTAATGAAAGATTGCCGGATGGCGCTGCGCTTATCCGGCCTACGGAAGACGGTGAACTGTAGGCCGGATAAGGCGTTTATGCCGCCATCCGGCAATGCAAACCATTACCCGTTTGTTAACTTTTCAAACTCTTCGCAGCCGGTATCGAACCCTTCCATACAGCTCAGATTCAGCCAGTGCAGCGCCTTCTGTTTATTCTTCACGATAAAACCCTGCTCGCCGTTTAAGAACATCATTCCGGCCCAGTACTCGGAATAACCGGTGCGGGAGATGGCGGAGCTGCGTTTGAAATACCATGTCGCTTTTTCATCGTCTGCGGGGATCCCCACGCCGTTGGCGTAAATCAGCCCGAGCAGCATTTGCGCGTCGACGGCCGAGTCATTTTCCAGATCTTCAGAGGCGTTTTGCAGCAAGGTAATGGCTTTGGGGTAATCTGTGTGTCCTGCCTGGGTGTTGACCAGAATCCGCGCCAGGGTGAGTTCTCCTGCTTTACTGCCCGCTTTGGCTGCCTTTTCCGCCAGAGTTTTGGCCTGGGGGTAATCCAGACTGACCGGATTCGTAATTTTGATTTGCGCCAGGAGCGCGCAGGCGTCGGCATCGCCATTGTCGGCGGCTTTTTGCGCCCAATACTCGGCTTTGCTCAAATCGCCCGAACTGAACCAGGTATCGGCAAGAAAGTACTGTGCGCGACGGTCCCCTGCCTCAGCGGCCTGTAAGTACTGGCTTCCTGGCTCAGTATCACTGGCATGGGCAAAGAATGTCATAAAGAACATCAATGCAATGAGTTGTTTCATTTTGAGTTTTATTTAGGGTACGGAATGAACAGTATAAAGAGATCGTATGGATAAAAAAACAGCCTCCGGGCGGAGGCTGTTGCAGAACAGGTACGTAAACGGACTAACCCATCGCGCTTTCGCGCAGACTGGCTTTCAGCTTGTTGTACTCATCAATAACATACTGCTCGGCAGCGCGCTGATCGGCAATGCGTTCAACGTTAACGGCACAGTACTTATACTCTGGCGTTTTGGTAATCGGGCTTAAGTTCTCGGTTACCAGCTCATTACATGCGCCAATCCACCACTGGTAGGTCATATAAATCGCGCCTTTGTTTGGACGATCGCTGACTGCTGCACGGGTAATGACCCGACCTTTACGCGAGTTAACCCACACCAGTTCTTCGTCCTGGATGCCCAGGCGTTCTGCGTCGGCGGTGTTGATCTGGGCATAGCCCGGTTCATCCGCCAGCGCGGCCAGCGCCGCACAGTTACCGGTCATCGAACGGCAAGAGTAGTGGCCGACTTCACGCACCGTAGACAGTACCATTGGGTACTCTGGGGTGAGTTTGTCGATTGGCGCTACCCAGTCGCAGGTGAAGAACTGCGCCAGGCCGTTCGGGGTGTCGAACTTCTCTTTAAAGAGATAAGACGTCCCCTGATCGGCTTCTGAGGTGTCGCGGCAAGGCCACTGGATATAACCCAGTTCGCCCATTTTCTCGTAAGTGGCACCGTAGAAATCCGGGCACAGATGACGCAACTCGTCCCAGATTTCTTGGGTGTTGTTGTAGTGCATCGGATAGCCCATACGGGTGGCGATTTCACTGATAATCTGCCAGTCCGTTTTCAGATCCCACTTCGGCTCAACGGCTTTAAAGAAGCGCTGGAAGCCACGGTCAGCCGCGGAGAATACGCCTTCATGCTCGCCCCATGACGTAGACGGTAAAATAACGTCTGCGGCAGCGGCGGTTTTGGTCATGAAGATATCCTGCACGATGACCAGTTCCAGATCCTCAAAGCCTTTGCGCACTGCGGAGAGTTCAGCATCGGTCTGTAATGGATCTTCACCCATGATGTACGCCGCGCGTACTTCGCCATGCGCAGCACGGTGCGGCAGTTCGCTGATGCGATAACCGGTATGTGCAGGCAGACTTTCCACGCCCCAGGCTTTAGCGAATTTCTCGCGGTTTTCCGGGAACTTAACGTACTGATAGCCCGGATAGGTATCCGGCAGCGCACCCATGTCACATGCACCCTGAACGTTGTTCTGGCCACGAACCGGGTTAACGCCCACGCTTGGCTTACCGAGGTTGCCGGTCAGCATTGCGAGGCTGGTCAGTGAACGCACGGTTTCCACGCCCTGATAGAACTGGGTAACACCCATGCCCCACAGGATAGCCGCGCTTTTTGCCGTGGCATACATACGTGCAGCCTGACGAATATCCTGCGCGCTAACGCCAGTGATATCTTCGACGGACTCCGGCGTGTAGCCTTCGACAATCTTGCTGTACTCTTCGAATCCTTCCGTACGGGAGGCGACGAACGCCTGGTCGTACAGTTTTTCTTCGATGATGACATGACCCATGGCGTTGAGCAGCGCGATGTTCGAGCCGTTTTTCAACGCGATGTGCATGTCGGCAATACGCGCGGTTTCAATTTTGCGCGGATCGCAGACGATGATTTTCGCCCCGTTACGTTTAGCGTTAATCACGTGATTCGCCACGATCGGGTGGGAATCCGCCGGGTTATACCCGAAGATGAACACTAAATCTGTGTTATCAATTTCATTGATAGCATTACTCATTGCGCCGTTACCGACCGATTGGTGCAGACCTGCAACCGATGGGCCGTGTCAGACGCGAGCGCAGCAGTCAACGTTATTGGTACCAATAACGGCGCGCGCGAATTTTTGCATTACATAGTTGGTTTCGTTACCCGTACCGCGAGATGAACCGGTCGTCTGAATAGCGTCCGGGCCATACTTCGCTTTGATGGCGCTCAGACGAGTGGCGACGTAATCAAGCGCTTCATCCCAGGAAACAGATTCCAGTTTGCCGCCACGCTGGCGACGGATCATTGGGGTTTTCAGACGAGGGGTCAGGATCTGGGTATCGTTGATAAAATCCCAGCCATAGTAGCCCTTCAGACACAGAGTACCCTGGTTGGTTTTCCCCTGCGCCGCTTCAGCCCGGACGATTTTGCCGTTATCGACCACCAGGTTGATTTTGCAACCTGATGCGCAATATGGGCAAACCGTGACGACTTTTTTCATCGGTCTCGCTCCAGTTAATCAAATCGCGCATACGCGCTGTCGCCCTCAGTATGCATCTTCTATGCCACTTTTTTATTGTGGGCATTCCCTGATATTACGGGTGATTTTTGGTCAAAACCCTGACGAAAAACAGGCTGTCGTCATATTTGACGTGTCGAATCTCCAATACGTGACGCCCCGGCAGTGTGACCGAGGTTATGTTTCCCACATATCCTTGTGCCTTATCGCTGTCACTCTGGGCAGAATCAATCACACTCATTTAAGTTGGCCAGAAATGGGGAAAAACAATGAAGCCAGCCATACTGGTTGTGGATGATGACGTGGCAGTCTGCTCGCTTTTACAGGATGTGCTGAACGAACACGTCTTTGCGGTGACCGCTTGTCACACCGGGCAGGAGGCGTTGCGCTGCATTGAGACTCAGCCGGAGATCGCGCTGGTATTGCTGGATATGATGTTGCCCGACATCAACGGTCTGATGGTGCTGCAGCAGGTGCAAAAGATGAGGCCCGGATTACCGGTGGTAATGCTGACCGGGCTTGGTAGCGAGTCGGATGTGGTGGTCGGGCTGGAAATGGGCGCTGACGACTATATCGGTAAACCGTTCAATGCGCGGGTGCTGGTGGCTCGGGTAAAGGCGGTGCTCAGACGCGTTGGCGTGTTAACGGCAGAAAGCGGCGGCCCAC
Source organism: Citrobacter sp. Cf116 (assembly GCF_030336505.1). Lineage (NCBI taxonomy): Bacteria > Pseudomonadati > Pseudomonadota > Gammaproteobacteria > Enterobacterales > Enterobacteriaceae > Citrobacter > Citrobacter sp. Cf116. The sequence goes on from NZ_JAOWEQ010000001.1 coordinate 105,064, forward strand.
AGTCCACGGGGCTTTCTTTCAATGGCTGGCATCTCGATACCGCCGGTTGCCAGTTACATAATCCCCAGCAGTTGAAGGTGGAGTTGACGCAGGGGGAATACAGCCTGCTGTTGGCGCTGGCCCAAAATGCCCGCCGGGTGCTGAGTCGGGAACAACTGCTGGAGCTGACGCGTAGCGACAGCGTTGAGGTGTTTGACCGCACTATTGACGTGTTAATCATGCGCTTGCGGCGAAAAATAGAGATTAACCCGCATCAACCGATGTTGATCAAAACCCTGCGTGGGTTGGGTTATGTGTTTGCCGCCGACGTGCAGCATCACGATAAGGCGGCGTGATCGTGTGCAGTTGCCGGATGCGGCGTAAACGCCTTATCCGGCCGACAAAAGCGACAACGACCGCGTAGGCCTGATAAGCGCAGCGCATCAGGCGTCAACCATTTCTGCTTTTAACTCTGCCAGCGTTTTCGCGCCGTCTATCGCGTTGGCGCACAGCAAACTGGCCCGTGCGCAGGCGTGCGCCAGCCTGACGCTGTCCGCCAGCGACCAGCGCTCATGACAGCCATACAAAAATCCGGCGCAAAATGCATCTCCCGCCCCGACGCTACCGACGATCTCCTCCTGCGCCAGGTACTGTGACGGGATCCAGGTGCCCGGCAGATCCGGCGCTTCACCCCAGGCACCTTCCGGACAGTGAATAACCACCCGCTGGCGTACGCCTGCATCCAATAATTCGCGTGCGGCGGTGGCGATGTGCGCAATGTGAAGTTCGCCGTTGGGCTGGCGGATCTCCAGCCCGCTAAATTCTCCGGCTTCCAGCTCGTTAATCACCAGATAGTCAAGATGGCGCAAGGCTGGCATCACCAGTGGCTGGTAGCGCGGGTCGCCCTTGCGTGAGACCAGATCCAGCGATGTTTCAAAGCCGTTGTCGCGCATTTGCGCCAGCAGCCTTGCGCTACGCGTCCCGTACTCCTCATCCGGCATGTCCAGACTGTCGAGCAGCAGCAGATAACCAAGATGGAAGATTTTCATCGAGGTATCCAGTTGCTCAAAAGCGGGCAAATCCAGCAGTCTGTTGGCACCCGGCGAGTGGAAAAAGGTGCGCTGACCGCTGGGATCGGTCATCACCTGCGACATCGACGTGGGCGCGAATGTCGTGCGCTGCACGTGTTGGCGATTAACGTGATACTGCTCCAGCATCGCCATGATGTAGTCGCCATCGCTGTCCTGACCGATTAACCCCACCGCCTGCAACGGCAGCCCAGTGTGCATTTTTGCCAGCGTCAGTAGCACATTAAGCGGCGCACCGCCCGTGGCGCGTTCGCTACGGGTGATTTCCGCCAACCAGCCGCGTTCCGGCCACTGCACAATTTGATGCACATGATCGACCAGCATGTTGCCTGCGGCGATAACGCCTTTGCGTTCCATCAGACCCGTCCCGCGCTGCCAAAAATGCGCATCTGTTCTGAAACGGTATCGGTAATGGCTTCCTCAATGCCGAGCAGCAGTTCGGCGAATTCGTCGTATAAGGGCTGACGATTCGCCATCCGCGTCTCCACTGCCGACAGCGCCGCCTGCGACATGCCGGTATAGAAGTTGATTTTGTGAATGCCGAGTTCAATTGCGCGCTTGAAATCGTCGTCGCTGATGCCGGAGCCACCGTGCAGTACCAGCGGGATTGCCGCCTGCTGGCGAATGGCGTCCAGACGCGGGAAGTCGAGCAGCGGTTCGCCTTTATATTTGCCGTGGGCATTGCCAATGGCGACCGCCAGCGCGTCAATCCCGGTTCTGTCAACGAAATCACGCGCCAGCATTGGGTCGGTAAACAGTGATTCGTCGGCATGACCGTACAGCGCACCGCCTTCATCGCCACCGACTGCGCCCAACTCAGCTTCCACCGACACGCCGACGGCGTGGCACATCTTCACCACTTCGCGGGTCTGACGGATATTTTCTTCGTACTCCAGCGTGGAGCCATCGAACATCACTGAGCTGAAACCTAAGCGTAACGCTCGCACCACCGACTCAAAGTGCAGGCCGTGGTCAAGATTCAGCACTACCGGAATGTCATGCCGCGCGGCTTCGAATTTGACCGCTTCGACCAGAGAATCCAGCGAGATATATTTAAAATGCACCTCGGCAATGTTGATAATAAACGGCGAACGTTCTTGCTTTGCTGCGGCAAACAACGCGCGCAGGAAATGTGAATCCAGAACGTTAAACGCCCCTAAGGCATAGCGGTGCTCGCGGGCATGGGCAAGGCCATCAGCGAGTGAGATCAACGGCATAATGTGCTCCTTGGTTAGCGGAACAGGCGATATTCGTTACACAGCACCAGCATCGCCGGTTCGTCTTCTTCAATGTCGTTGTAGCGGGAAATCGGTTGCAGAAAATGGTTGTCGTGGTCGTCGTCATTAACAGAAGAGACCTCGCCAACCAGCACGTCGCCAAAACCTTCTTCCGCCCAGAAGCTGTGATACAGGCCCGGCGGCAGGCAGATGCTTTCACCCGGCGTCAGGCGCAGTTGACTGCCTGCGGCATGGGTTTGCCGACAGCCGTCAATCACCACGCTAACGTCGCTGTCTTCCGTTTGCTCGCGGATCCCTGCATTCCACAGTTCTACAATGAGATTGCCGCCGCCGCGATTGATAATGTCTTCGCGTTTGCGCCAGTGAAAATGCATCGGCGTGACCTGTGCATCGCGAACATGCATGATTTTCTCGGCGTAGCATTTCTCGTAAGGCATGCCTTTCGGCGAACCATTACGCAGGGTGAACAGCGTTAATCCTTGCGCGGCGAAATTGTTGCCGCCAAACGCAGTGACATCCCAACCGAGCTTAAGGTCGAACACTTCGCTCCAGGCAGCGGCATCAAGCTTGCGCCATTGGGTCGGGGGGAAGCTGGCAAAAGGGGGGAGATGCACGTCGTGCTGAGAGAAAAACTGGCGCGTGTGGCCAAGGATCTCGTTTATTGCGGAGCGTTTCATCGGCAGAATCCTCCTTAATATAATGCCGGATGGCGCCTCGCTTATCCGGCCTACAACTTCATAGCGATCTTGTAGACCGGATAAGGCATCTTTGCCGCCAACCGGCGTTGTTGTGGCGGGCTATTTAACCGTCCAACCCTTATAACTGCCGACGTTGTTTTTATCGATCATCGTCACTGGGATCAGCACGGGTTCTTTCGGGGCGGGTTTCCCCTGCAATATGTCATAGCCGATTTCAACCGCTTTGGCAGCCATCACCTGCGGATCTTGTGCCGGAGTCGCCACAAATAGTGAGTTTTCGCGCTTCAGCGCTTCTTCACCGTCTGGGGATCCATCTACGCCGACAATAAAGAATTCGCTACGCTGCGCCTGTTTTGCCGCCAGATCGGCGCCGATCGCTGTGGGATCGTTAATGGCGAATACGCCGTCGATCTTCGGATTCGCCGCCAGCAACGCGGTCATGATCTCCAGCCCGCCTTCGCGACTGCCTTTGGCATTTTGGTTATATGACAGCACCTTGATGTCAGGGTGGCGTTTAAACTCGGTCTGGCAGCCTTCCACACGGTTCTGGACGGCAGATACCGGTGGCCCGTTGATAATGACCACGTTGCCTTTGCCTTTCAGACGGTCGGTAATATATTTACAGGCCATTTCTCCCGCCTGGGTGTTATCGGAGGTGATGGTGGCGTCTGCGCCTTCCGCCGCCACGTCAACGGCGACCACCACAATCCCGGCGTCTTTCGCGCGTTTTACCGCCGGGCCGATGCCTTTGGAGTCGGCGGCGTTAAGGATAATCATGTCGACTTTGGCGGCAATAAAGTTGTCGATTTGCGACACCTGCTGGCCCAGATCGTAGCCGCTGGAAACCAGCGTCACTTTAACGTTATCACCGGCCAGTTTGCGTGCTTCCAGCTCCGCGCCTTTGGTGATCTGCACGAAGAACGGGTTGGCCAGATCGCCCACCGTAACACCGATGGATTTCAGTTCTTTTGCCTGTACAAACGGAGCGCTAGCAAGCAGTGCGCCAGCACAGAGCGCGGTGACTAAGGGCTTCAATCTCATGCTGTATTCCTCGAAGTAAGATGTTGTTGTTATGCACTTTGATGGTGTCGGGTACGGTATTTGTCGATAAGCACCGCTATGATGATCACCGCCCCTTTGATCACCAATTGCCAGAAATAGGAGACGCCCATCAGCGTCATGCCGTTATTGAGCGTGGCGATGATCAACGCCCCCACCAGCGTGCCGGTGATGGTGCCGATCCCGCCAACAAAGCTGGTGCCGCCGAGGATCACCGCCGCGATGGCGTCCAGTTCGTAACCCATACCTAAGTTGCCGTTGGCGCTGTACAGCCGCGAGGCGCTCATCACCCCGCCAAGACCTGAGAGCAAACCGCTCATGCCGTAGACGAACAGCAGCACCAGCCACACTTTGATCCCGGTTAAGCGCGCGGCCTGCATATTGCCGCCAACCGCATAGATATGAACGCCGAGCGTTGTGCGCCTAAGAATGAACCAGCACACCACCACCACCGCCAGCGCAATGACCACCAGCCACGGAACCGGACCGAGATAGTTGTTGCCGATCCACTCAAAGCTGATGTTGGAGTTAATCACCGTCGTGCCATCCGCCAGCAGATAGGCCGCGCCGCGCAGCGCCGTATAGGTTCCAAGCGTGACGATAAACGGCGGCAGGCCGGCAAAAGCGACCAGCGCGCCGTTAAACAACCCCAGCACCATGCCGAGCAACAGTGCAGCAGGGACTGACAGCATGGCAAACTCAGGAATGAGAGAAACCACCATGGCTGCGACGGCGGTGGTGCCGAGAATCGAACCAACCGAAAGATCGATGCCGCCGGTTAAAATAATGAAGGTCATGCCAGCGGCCAGCACGATGTTGATCGACGCCTGGCGGGTAATATTCAGCAGGTTGCTTTCGGTAAAAAAGTTAGGCGCGATAAAGCCAAACACCGCCACTATCAGGATGAGAATCGGTAAGATACCGACCGTTTGCATCAGATCGCTCATCAGCATTTTTTTTGCGGAGGCGGATTTCGCCACCTGCTGGGGAGTGGTTGGATTATTCATGGGGCACCGCCTGATGATGGGAGTCGTTCACGCCGGTTGCCAGCGTCATAATATTTTCCTGGGTAATACTTTGTCCGTTCAGCTCGCCGGCAATACTGCCTTCGCGCATGACGTACACGCGGTCGCTCATCCCGACCACTTCCGGTAGTTCGCTGGAGATCATCAGGATCGCCACGCCTTTGCGCGCCATATCGTTCATGATCCGGTAGATCTCGCTTTTGGCGCCGACGTCCACGCCGCGCGTCGGTTCATCGAGGATCAAAATGCGTGGCCCGATCGCCACCCAGCGCGAAATCAGCAGCTTTTGCTGGTTGCCGCCGGACAAGCCTCCTGCGCGGACCTGGGCATGCGGGACGCGAATATTGAGCAATTTGATGGCGTCATCGGAAATCGCCTGCGCCTTTTTGCGATCGAGCATGCCCCAGTTCGCGTCACGTTCCAGCGTTGCCATGGTGATGTTTTCTGCCGCTGCCAGCTCTAAAAATAATCCCTGCTCTTTGCGGTTCTCTGTCAGAAAACCAATGCCGTGGTCAATTGCTTCGCGCGGGGAGTGGATCACCACCGGTTCACCGTCCACTTCAATCATGCCGCCGATGGCTTTGCGCACGCCAAAAATCAGCTGCGCCAGTTCAGAACGCCCTGCGCCGACTAACCCGGCCAGGCCTACGATCTCCCCGGAGCGCACCAGCAAGCTGCACGGCTGGACTTTATGGCCGTCGGTAAGGTGATGGACGTTGAGGCGTGCTTTACCTAAGGGAATATCGCGCTCTTTGTTGAACAGATCGCTCAACGGACGGCCCACCATCATGCGCACCAGCTCCGAGGCGTTGAGCTTGTCGCGGGTCAGGCTGCCAACATATTGCCCGTCGCGCAGGACGCTGACGCGATCGGAGAGTTCGTAAACTTCCGCCATGCGGTGGCTGATGTAGATAATCGCCATCCCCTCATCGCGCAGGCGCATGATCAGTTCAAACAGGCGGTGGGTTTCACGTGAGGAGAGGGCGGCGGTGGGTTCATCCATCACCAGAATGCGGCTGTTACGGTGCAGGGCACGGGCAATTTCAACCTGCTGCTGTTCGGCGATGGTCAACGTCATCACACGGTCGCTGGCCTTAAACTGGGCACCGAGTCGGTCGATGACTTTCTGTGACTGCATGATCATCTCTTTACGCTGGACCAGACCGCCGCGCGACAGCTCGCTGCCAAGAAAGATATTTTCTGCCACCGTCAGGTTCGGCGCGAGCTGCATCTCCTGGTAAATCAGCGTGATGCCTGCGCTCAGCGCATCTTTGGGACCGCGAATGTGAAACGGCTGACCGTCAATCAGGATTTCACCGCTGGTGGCGGTATAGGCACCCGCGAGGATCTTCATCAGGGTGCTTTTCCCCGCACCGTTCTCGCCCATCAGGGCATGAATCTCGCCCGGCCAGACCGTTAAATCGACCCCTTTCAGCGCGTAAAATTTGCCAAACGCTTTAGCAATGTTGCGCATCTCCAGAACCGGTGTCCTGCTCATGGCGGATCTCCTGTGGGGTGGCCGATATCAGCAGTCCATCACAGGAATGTAAATGCAAAATGTCAGAAGCCGTTCATATTTGTCATATTGCGATTTTTCTTCACGGAGCGTGATATGCCGCAACCGGGACGTCACTTTTTCGCCAGTGCGCGTGGACGATTGCTGTTCTTCAATCTGCTGGTGGTGGCGGTCACGCTGATGGTGAGCGGCGTGGCGGTGCTGGGGTTTCAGCACGCAAGCCAGATCCAGGAGCAGGTGCAGCAGCAAACCGTTGACGACATGACCGGCAGCATGAACCTGGCACGGGATACGGCGAACGTGGCGACAGCGGCGGTGCGGCTGTCGCAGGTAGTCGGGGCGCTGGAATACAAAGGCGAAGCGGAGCGGCTGCAGGAGACGCAAAGGGCGCTGAAGCAGTCGCTGGAACAACTGGCTACCGCACCGCTGGCGCAGCAGGAGCCGGGGCTGGTCGAGCGAATTATCCAGCGCAGTAATGAACTACAAAGCAGCGTGGAAGGGATGTTGCAGCGCGGTCAGCGGCGGCACCTGGAACGTAACGCGCTGCTCAGTTCACTGTATCAGAATCAAAGCTATTTACGTCATCTGCAAAAGCTCACCGGCGCGCAGGACGATGTGCTGCTGGGGCAGATGGACCGCTTAATTGTTGCCGCCATCGACACGCCCACGCCGCGTTCAGTGGTGAAACAACTGGATGCGGTGATGCCCGCTCTTCCCTTGCTTCATGCCAATCCGCTGATTAGCGGTATCCTCAACGACTTCAACCAGGAGCTGCATAAGCTGGAGCCGCTCTCTTCCGCGCTGGAGCAAAGCGATTTGGCCATCAATTGGTATATGTTCCACATCAAAGCGTTGGTGGCGATCCTCAACAGCGATATCAACCAGTATGCCTCGCAGGTGGCGCTGATCTCTGAGCAGCGGGTGGCGCAAAGCCATCAGGAACTGCAATCCGGCGCGTTGTTTATTTTAGTGTTTGCGCTGCTGGCGGTGGTGATCACCGGTTTTGCCGGGTGGTATATCTACCGTAATCTCGGCTCCAACCTAACGGCCATTTCGCGGGCGATGACCCGGCTGGCGCACGGTGAATCAGACGTCAGTGTCCCGGCCCTGCAGCGGCGCGATGAGCTGGGCGAGCTGGCCCGCGCCTTTAGCGTCTTTGCCCGCAATACGGCATCGCTGGAGCACACCACCCGACTGCTAAAAGAAAAAACCAGCCAGATGGAAATCGATCGCACCGAGCGTCAGGGGCTGGAAGAAGCGCTGTTGCACAGCCAAAAGCTGAAGGCGGTGGGGCAACTGACGGGTGGATTAGCGCATGATTTCAATAACCTGCTGGCAGTGATTATTGGCAGTCTGGATTTGGTGAATCCGGAGTCGCCCGATGCGCCACGGGTCAATCGGGCGCTAAAAGCCGCCGAGCGCGGGGCGCTGCTTACCCAACGGCTGCTGGCCTTTTCGCGCAAACAGTCATTGCACCCTCATGCGGTGGAGCTGAAAACGCTGCTGGAAAACCTGGGCGAACTGATGCGCCACTCTCTTCCGGCCACGTTGACGTTGGAGATTGAAGCCCAGTCGCCTGCCTGGCCCGCGTGGATTGACGTCAGCCAACTGGAAAACGCCATTATCAATCTGGTGATGAACGCCCGTGACGCCATGGACGGGCAGGCGGGCACGATAAAAATCCGTACCTGGAATCAACGGGTTACGCGCAGCGATGGGCGTAAGCAGGACATGGTGATGCTGGAGGTAGCCGACCAGGGAAGTGGGATGTCGCAGGCAGTGAAAGCGCAGGTCTTCGAGCCCTTTTTCACCACCAAACAGACCGGCAGCGGCAGTGGGCTGGGGCTGTCGATGGTTTACGGTTTTGTGCGCCAGTCCGGTGGCCGGGTGGAGATTGAAAGCGCCCCCGGGCAGGGAACGACTGTCCGGCTGCAACTGCCTCGCGCCGTTGTTCCGGTGCAGGCTCAAGTGGAAGCGGTAGCGCAACACACAACGACCAACGATGAAAAACTGGTGTTGGTGCTCGAGGATGAGGACGATGTACGCCAGACGTTGTGCGAGCAATTACACCTGCTGGGCTACCTGACGTTAGAGGCCGCCAACGGCGAACAGGCGATGCATATGCTGGCGGCTTCATCCGAGATTGATATTTTTATCAGCGACTTAATGCTGCCAGGTGGTTTAAGCGGCGTGGATGTGGTTAACCATGCCCAGGCACATTATCCGCAGTTGTCCATCCTGCTGATGAGCGGTCAGGATTTACGCCCGGCGCATAACCCGGCGCTGCCGGATGTGGCACTATTGCGTAAGCCTTTTACCCGGGGAGAGCTGGCGCAGGCGCTGCGGCATTCGCGTAATTGAGATTCCTCCGCTACCCGCGCAAATACGCTTTGGTTACCTTGGGGCGAGTTTCTTGATGAGGCTGGTTTTATGCAACGCTCCGCGACATTCCTTCTTTTTAGTTTGCTGATGCTGACCACCGTATCGGCGCAGGCGGATATTATCGATGACGCCATTGGTAATATTCAGGAGGCGATAAACGACGCATACAAACCGGACAACGGGCGGGATTATGATGATTCCCGTGATGAAAGCTGGCAGCGCCAGATGAGTGACGACCGGCGCAGGCAATATGACAATCGCCGCCGCCAGTTTGAAGATCGACGTCGCCAACTGGATGACCGTCAGCGCCAGCTTGATCAAGAACGGCGTCAGTTAGAAGACGAAGAACGCAGAATGGAAGAAGATTACGATCGTTAACTGTAACTATCTAAATGTAAGAATATTTTATCCCCTGTAAGGGATTTCGCTGTCAGCTCAACATCTCGCCATTTTATGTCAATGCATGCACTTGAGCACAGTGCATGTATGCATTGCAATCTCTCTATGCTTATGGAAAAGTCGCCTGGCTGTCGTCTTGTCGGCCGGATAAGATGTTTTCATCGCATCCGGCAAATTTCCTTACTCCAGCATAATCTCCATTCCGTCATATCCTGCCTCAAACCCTGCGGGAAGCTGGTTTTCCATCATCCACAGGTCGAACTGATGGCTGATATGCGTCAGGATCACCCGTGGACAGCGGATAACGTCGTTCAACGCGATAACGGTATTTAAATCACAGTGATTGCGCGGTGGCTCGGCGCGCGGGGCATGGCTGCAGTCGATGATAATCACTTGGGGTTGGTTATTGTGGAGAAACTTCAGCGTCTTGTCGGGAAGTCCGGCGGTATCGGAGAGCCACGCCACGCGGCTATGTGCGGTCTCCAGCAGATAACCAAACGTCAGCTTTGAATGGTTGAGCGGTAGCGGCGTGACCTGCAATCCTTGCAGGTCAAACACTACGAATGGCGCGACGGTATGGCTAAAATCGAGGATACCGGGATGCTTAAACAGATCGTCGCAACCCTGTTCATCCGGCGGTCCGTACACCGGGATAGTCGCCCCCACGCCCCAGCGCAGCGGAAACAGCCCCTGCACGTGATCCATATGATAGTGGGTCAACAGAAACTGCTGGAAGCTGCCCGCTGGCCAGTCGTCCATCAGATGCGGGATCCCTGCGTCCAGCAGCGTCACCGCATTGTTGAATTTGACCACCCCGCTACAAGGGCGTCGACGATATTGCGCCTGTAAGCGTGCTCGTTGGCAGGCCGCACAGTCGCAGCCAAATGTCGGCACCAGCTGTGCGCCGCCCGTTCCCGTTAGCGTAATGGTCAGACTCATGGCTCCCCCTACAGCGGTTTGGTGAAGCGAAAATGGCTCATGGTATAGCCTTCGCGCTGGTAAAAACGGTGTGCGTCAAGGCGTTGGGTGCTGGTGGAAAGCTCGGTGACTTCTGCGCCCGCTTCGCGTGCGGCGGCTTCGGCCCAGGCCAGTAGCTGGCTGCCAACCCTTAACCCTCGCGCCTGCGGCATCACCACCAGTTCCTGGATTTCGCCAATCCAGTTGGCGTGGTGAAGATGAAACTGCAGGTGTAGACCGATCAAGCCGACGACCTGTCCGTCGATCAGTGCCAGCTGGTAGTGCATATTGGCATCTTGCAGATTAGCGGCGTAACCAGTGCTAAAAGCCTGCAGGTCAAATTGACCCTGCTTCAACTCGCAGATGAGCGCGTAAACCGCATCGGTATCGTAGAGCGTGGCGCGGCGTAATTCACAGACAGACATGTTTCTTCTCCTTGCGTCCCATCAGTGCGAGCAGTGTATCGACAGACTGTAGCAAACTACCATCGTTATTCAGGACGTGGCAGTCATACGGGGCGTAGCGGGCTGCGCGTTCAAGACGGGCGGCGATTTCCGTTTCGCTCTCCCGCCCACGAGCCTGCAGGCGCTGGCGGAGAACTGCCGGAGAAACCTGTAAGCAAATGGGAAGCAAAGAAGCGCCATAACGGGCCTGCGCCTGGGGCAGATGCGCACGCGAGCCGTTGACCACCACATCAAAACCAGCGTGCAGCCAGAGGTCTATCTCCACGCCGACGCCGTAGTAGAAACCGTTGGCGTGCCAGCTCAGCGCCAGCAGATTCTGCCCGGCGCGGGTAAAAAACTCTGGTTCACTTAGCGCAATATGATTTTCATTCCCGGCGTTGGCGGCGCGGGTGATGTAGCGATGCGCCACCAGCAGTTGCGCCGGTTCCTGCTGGCGCAATTCTGCCAGCAGACTGTCCTTACCGGAGCCGGACGGCCCCATCAGCCAGATCAGTTTACCCATAGTCAGAATACCCTTTTGCCCTGACGCCAGACGTGGTCGATATGGATGTTGCCGCCTTTGCGATGCGCCAGCACCAGATCCGCGCGTTTACCTTCGGCAATAACGCCGCGATCGTCGAGATTTAAGGCCCGCGCCGGATTGCGGGTCACCAGACGAATAGCCTGCGACAGCGTAAAGCGGTTAGCGTCGTCATCCGCTACGCGAAATGCCGCATCGAGCAGGCTGGCGGGGTAGTAGTCGGAGGAGAGAATATCCAGCAGCCCCAGCTCAGCCAGCCTATGTGCCGCCACGTTGCCGGAGTGAGAACCGCCGCGCACGATGTTAGGTGCGCCCATCAGCACGTTCATGCCATGCTGGCGTGAGGCATCGGCGGCTTCGAAAGTTGTGGGAAATTCGGCGATCACGCTGCCAAGTTGATGCGATTCCAGCACATGATCGCAGGTGGCATCGTCATGGCTCGCCAGCGCAATCTGGCGCTCACGGCACATCTGGGCAATCGCCGTGCGGTTGGGCTGTGACCAACGCGCAGCCAGCGCTAACTGTTCTTCTTCATAACGGGCCATCTGCTCGTCGGTGAGCGAATACTTGCCCTGATAATACTCGCGGTACTTCTCACGATTGGCGAACTGACGCTGGCCGGGGGAATGATCCATCAGCGACACCAGCGTCACCGGCTCACGACCGACCAGTTTTTCAAACAGCGGCAGGGTAGTGTGATGCGGCAGCTCGCAGCGCAGGTGCAAGCGGTGCTCGGCGCGATTGACCCCACGCTTTTGCGTCTCTTCCACCGCGTTGATCATCTTCTCCAGATTTTCCAGACGGTCACCACCGTCGCGCACATCGCCAATCGCCACTGCGTCCAGCACGGTGGTAATGCCGCTGGCGACCATTAGCGCGTCGTGGCTGCTCATCGCCGAGTGGGCAGGCCAATCTACCTTCGGGCGCGGGGTAAAAAATTTGTCGAGATTATCGGTATGCAGCTCGATAAGCCCTGGCAGCAGCCAGCCGCCTTCGCCGTCCAGCGCCTCAGGTAGGCTGCTCGGACTTTCAGCAAAGGCGCGAATGACCCCGCCCTCGATTTCCAGCGATCCTTGCACCACGTCATCTTCCAGTACCAGCTTTACATTATTGATAATCATGCTGTTGTTCCCATCAGATGCAGACGATCCGCTACGCGGTCGCGCACGGTTTGATCGTGAAAAATACCGACAATTGCTGCGCCGCGGGCTTTTGCTTCTTCAATCAATGCGACGACGGCGGCGCTATTTTTGGCGTCCAGCGAGGCGGTGGGTTCATCGAGCAGCAGAATCGGGTAATCGACGATAAATCCGCGGGCGATGTTGACGCGCTGCTGTTCGCCACCGGAGAAGGTCGACGGTGCCAAATGCCACAGCCGCTCCGGCACGTTCAGGCGGGTAAGCAGGTTAGCCGCTTTGGCTGCACACTCCTCACGGGAGACACCCAGATCCAGCAGCGGTTGCATCACCACATCCAGCGCGGAAATCCTCGGGATTACGCGCAGGAACTGGCTTACCCAGCCGATGGTTGAACGGCGAACTTCCAACACTTTGCGCGCCGGGGCCTGCACCAGATCGACCCACTCATCGCTGTGGCGAATGTGGATGTGTCCTTCATCCGGCAGATAGTTGGCGTACAGCGATCGCAGCAGCGTGGACTTGCCGCTACCCGAGTGACCGTGCAGCACCACGCATTCGCCATTTTTCACTTCCAGCGTGGCGTTTTGCAGCACCGGCAGACGCACGCCGTTTTGCTGATGCAGGACAAAAGTTTTACTGACGTTTTCAACGCGAATCATTTGAGCCTCATGGTTCTTATTGCCGGATGGCGCTGCGCTTATCCGGCCTACAAACAGCGCCCCGTAAGCTGCCATCCGGCATCCGATGTTTAATTTTGCAAAACGGACGACACCAACAACTGGGTGTACGGATGGTGCGGGTCGTCGAGCACGCGGTCGGTTAATCCACTTTCCACCACCTGACCCTGCTTCATCACCAGCAAACGGTCTGCCAGCAGACGCGCCACACCCAAATCGTGGGTGACAATGACCACTGCAAGATCCAGTTCCACCACCAGGCCGCGCAGCAGGTCCAGCAGTTTGGCCTGTACCGAAACGTCCAGCCCGCCGGTGGGTTCGTCCATAAACACCAGTTTGGGATGGGTGACGAGGTTGCGGGCGATCTGCAGGCGCTGCTGCATACCGCCGGAAAAAGTGGTTGGCAGGTCGTCAATACGCGAGGCAGGGATCTCCACCTCCTCCAGCCAGCGCTGCGCGGTGGCGCGGATATCGCCGTAGTGACGCGCGCCAGTGGCCATCAGGCGTTCGCCGATATTGCCGCCTGCGGAGACCTGACGGCGCAGGCCATCCAGCGGATGCTGATGCACCACGCCCCATTCGGTGCGCAGCAGACGGCGACGGTCGGCCTCGTTCATGCCGTACAGCGAACGGTTCTGATACAAAATCTCACCGCTCTGCGGCGTCAGCCGTGAAGAGATCGATTTCAGCAGCGTGGTTTTGCCAGAACCGGACTCGCCGACGATACCCAGCACTTCGCCTGGCCACAGGTCAAAAGAGACATCGCTGAAGCCCTTGCCCGGCGCGTAGAGATGGGTCAGGTTGTTGACTGAAAGCAGCGGTTGCGTCATTTGCTGAGGGCCTCGCTCTGTTGGCGGCAGTAATCGGTGTCGGAGCAGACAAACATGCGTTTGCCGCTGTCATCGAGCACCACTTCATCGAGATAGCTGTGGGTTGAGCCGCAGATGGCACAAGGTTCATCCCAGCTCTGCACGGTAAACGGGTGATCGTCGAAATCGAGACTTTCCACGCGGGTGTAAGGTGGAACGGCATAGATGCGTTTTTCGCGGCCTGCGCCAAACAGTTGCAGGGCTGGCATCATGTCCATCTTCGGATTGTCGAATTTCGGGATGGGCGACGGGTCCATGACGTAGCGGTCGTTGACCTTCACCGGATAGGCGTAAGTGGTGGCGATATGACCGAAGCGGGCGATATCTTCATACAGTTTCACCTGCATGATGCCGTACTCTTCCAGCGCGTGCATCGTGCGAGTTTCCGTTTCACGCGGTTCGATAAAGCGTAGCGGCTCGGGGATCGGTACCTGGAAGATGATTATTTGATCTTCCACCAGCGGCGTCTCCGGGATGCGGTGGCGGGTCTGGATCAGCGTCGCATCTTCCGTACGCTCAGTGGTATTCACTCCGGTCACACGCTTGAAGAAATTACGAATCGATACGGCGTTAGTGGTGTCGTCCGCGCCCTGGTCAATCACTTTCAGCACGTCCGGCTCGCCAATCACGCTGGCGGTAAGTTGAATACCGCCGGTTCCCCATCCGTATGGCATCGGCATTTCACGTCCGCCAAACGGTACCTGGTAACCGGGGATCGCTACCGCTTTCAGAATTGCGCGGCGGATCATGCGTTTGGTCTGCTCATCAAGATAGGCAAAGTTGTAGCCGGAGAGGTTAGTGGTCACAGGTGGCCTCCTGTTGCAGGCGTTTGAGCAGTTCCAGTTCGGCCTGGAAATCGACGTAATGGGGAAGTTTGAGGTGCGAAACAAAACCCGCCGCCTCGACGTTATCCGCATGCGCCAGCACGAACTCTTCGTCCTGCGCCGGTCCTGTGACCGTTTCATCGTATTCGGCTGCCTGTAGGGCGCGGTCCACCAGCGCCATCGCCATCGCTTTACGTTCGCTCATACCGAACACCAGCCCGTAGCCGCGGGTAAAATGGGGGGATTCATTTTCTGGCGCGACAAATCCGTTGACCATTTCACATTCCGTCATCAGCAGTTCGCCGACGCTCACCGCAAATCCCAGCTCTTCCGGTACGGTTTCCAGTGCCACATAGCCGCTGCGGATTTCGGCGGCAAACGGGTGGTTGCGCCCGTAGCCGCGCTGGGTGGAGTAGGCCAGCGCCAGCAAATATCCCTCGTCACCGCGCATCAACTGTTGCAGACGTGAAGCGCGTGAGCAGGGGTAAACCGGCGGCGTGCGGGTGATGTCGTCGGGTGTTGCGCCATCATCCTCTTCACGTTTAGCCAGGCCCTGGTTCGCCAGCAGGGAAAAGACGTGCGGGGAGGCATCCTGCGCGCCGTCTGCGCTGCGCAGAGGCGGGGTTTCGCCATTGGCCAGTAAGGTAAAATCCAGCAGGCGATGGGTATAGTCATAGGTTGGACCCAACAGCTGCCCGCCGGGAATATCCTTGTAGACCGCGGAGATTCTGCGCTCAAGACGCATTTCTGCGCTGTTAACCGGTTCGCTGACAGCTACCTTTGCCAGCGTAGTGCGGTAGGCGCGGAGCAAAAAGATGGCCTCGACGTTATCGCCGCTGGCCTGTTTGAGCGCCAGTGCAGCCAGTTCGCGGTCAGCGATGCCACCTTCGGTCATCACCCGATCAACAGCCAGGTTCATCTGCTGTTCGATTTGCGCCACGCTCAGTTCAGCAATGGTCTCATCGCCCCGGCGTCGGTTTTCCTGCAGGGCGTGGGCGTTGGCTATCGCCTTTTCGCCCCCTTTGACGGCGACGTACATCAGCACACCTCCACATGGGTGGTTCGCGGAATAGCCAGCAGGCGTTCGCCACAGGTGAGGATCAGATCGACCCCCAGTGGGAACGGATGCGGGCGTTCGGTGAGTTCGTGAATCAGGCATTCCGGCAGCTGTGGCGCGATCATGCGCTCTTCGGCGATGCCCGCGCCGGTCAGACGCAGCATGCGTCCGCCGCTTAAGCCAGAGACCTGCACAATCAGCGTGGCGCTGGTCTCTGGCGCGACGGCGGAACCGGCGGAGAGGGCGTTAAGCTGTTCGCTGCTGATACGTTCGTCGGCGACGGCAAAGGCCGCCAGCTGCGGCTGATCCACCAGCGGCGCGTTGGTGTGAAAACGCAGGTTCTGCCGGGCGATATCGTTATCCACCGACGGCGCCAGCCAGACCGGCGTGTCGCCATCGACCAGGGTCAGCAGCACGCTGGTGGTCGCCAGACCCAGCGGCTGCCAGCCGTGTTTCAGTTGATGCAGGGCGACGATTACGCCCGGTTCGCTCATGGCTTTCAGCAGGCGACGAAAGCTCTGCTGAGCATCCTGAACGGGTAAATTAAATGCGGTCTGTAAGGTCATGCGTTATCTCCGCGTACCAGCGTGAAGAAGTCGACCCGGCTGGCGTTGACTTCGGCACAGCGTGCGTTAATCAGCGCATCGCGTTCCGCTTCCAGCGGGGCAATTAAGGTTTCCATTAGGTTCTGGAAATGCGTTTGTTCCTGCAGTAGCGCGTCAATTACCGCGCACTGCTCGGCATGTTGTTTGTTGCGTCCCAGCAGGTAGCTGTAACCCAGCGTGCCGCTCTTCAGGCGTACCACTGCGCGGGTAAGCGTGGTGTCACCGGCAAAGAAGCGGTTACCGGTACCGCCCATACGGGCCTGGATCTGCATCAGTCCGCTTTCCGGCGCGCGGATAAGTTCATAGTCCGGCGTCAGTTTGAGCGCGTTGATGCGGGCGTTCAGGGCATCGGCATTGCTGTAAGCCAGCGCGCGCATCCAGCGCTGGCGGGTGGCGGTATCGAAATGCATTCAGTGCTCCATAGTGAATTCGATCATGTCGGCGCGGGTCAGGCTGACGGAGTATTCCGCCGCGTGTTCTTCGCCTTCACGGTGGTTCAGGGTGCGCACGCACAGCAGCGGCGCCATATTGGGGATTTCCAGCACCTTGCTCTCTTTGGCCTGCGCGCGGCGGGCGCTGATGCGCGTTTGCGTGCGCAGCAGCGTCAGATCTGATTGTTGGCGCAGATAGTCGTGCAGTGAGCCGCTGTTAAAGCCTTGCAGCAGCGGCCACAGCGTGAGGTCGGAAAAATAGTGGTCGATCTGGCACAGTGCGATCCCGTTAACCCGACGCAGGGTGCGCAGGTGAATCACGTTATCGCCCTCGTTTATGCTGAGCGCATCGGCAATGTGGCTGGAGGCCGGACGCAGCACCGCCAGCAGTTTTTCGCTGGTGGGGTGGCTGCCCTGGTCCAGTAGGTTCTGACTAAAGCGTGCCTGGGCATTAAGCGGGTAATCGAACGGGCGCATCAGCACCAGTACGCCGACTCCCTGGCGACGCTGAACCCAACCGCGTTCAACCAACTGGTCAATGGCGCGGCGCAGGGTGTGGCGGTTTACCTCGAAGCGCGCGGCAAGCTGATGCTCGGCGGGCAGATAGTCACCGCAGCGATAATGTTGACGTAGCTCCTGCTCAAGTCTCGCGGCAATTTCCTGATAACGCGTTGGATAACTGGTCGGATGTGTAGACAAGTGCATAGCAATCAATGCCTCGCTAATCAGATAAAGTGCTTACGCAAACGCTGGGAAAGGAAATCCAGCAGGCTGACGGTGACGATGATTAACACCATCAGGGCGCAGGTTTGCTGGAACTGAAAGCCGCGAATCGCTTCCCATAAGGTCACGCCAATACCACCTGCGCCCACCATGCCGACTACCGTGGCCGAGCGAACATTGGATTCAAAGCGATACAGTGAGTAGGAGATAAGCAGCGGCATGACCTGTGGCAGAACGCCGTACAGAATCTCTTCAATTTTGTTGGCTCCGGTGGCGCGAATACCTTCTACCGGACCCGGCTCAATGGCTTCTACCGCTTCGGAAAGCAGCTTGGAGAGTACCCCGGTAGTGTGGATAAACAGTGCCATCACCCCGGCGAATGGCCCTAACCCGACGGCGACCACGAATAGCATCGCGAAGACCATTTCATTGATGGCGCGGCAGGCGTCCATCAGGCGACGCATCGGCTGGTAAATCCACCACGGCACCAGGTTATCGGCGCACATCAGGCCGAAGGGAATCGACAGTACAACGGCGAGGGCGGTCCCCCAGACGGCAATTTGCAGGGTGACGGCCATTTCACCGAGATAGTCCTGCCACTGGCTGAAATCCGGCGGGAAGAAGTCGGCGGCGAAGGTTGCCATATTGCCGGAATCTTCGATCAGCGTGAGCGGAGCCATTTCGGCACCTTTCCACGAGACCACCAGTACGGCGAGCAGAATGGCCCAGCTCAGCAGCGAGAACCAGCTACGTTTGGGCGGGGCGACGGTGATGGTTTGCATGTTTAGCTCCGTGCATAGGTTATTGCCGGATGGCGGCGCAGGCGTCTTATCCGGCCTACAAAATACCGTAGGCCCGGTAAGCGAAGCGCCACCGGGCACCAGGGTTACTGCACTGCTTTGGTGACGCTGGTCATGGCGCCCAGTGCGGCTGTCAGACGGTCAAGGTCATCGAGCTGCGCTTTCAACGCCGAGGTTTTGCTGGTTTTCTCTTCCTCGTTCAGCCCTTTGTTGTCCTTCACACCCTGCATCTCTTTAAACAGTGCCAGCTGGCGAATCGGCACCAGTTGCAGATCGCTGGAGGCGCGGAACGGTGCCCATCCAAGGCGTTCCAGTACGGTTTTCTGTTCCGGCGTTTTGCCGTAATTCATAAAGAAGTCGTACACCTTGTCCTTGGTGGTTTCGGAGAGGTTTTTACGCCAGACGATCGGATCGCCCGGGATCAGCGGTGACTTCCAGATCACCTTTAACTCTTTCAGCTTTTCCGGCGCGGAAGTTTTCAGCTTGTCGAGGTTTTCGGTGTTGTTGGTGGCGACATCGACCTGCTTGTTGGCGACTGCCAGGGCGTTGGTTTCGTGTCCGGCGTTAACGGTGCGTTTGAAATCGCTCGCGGAGATGTTGTTTTTGGCAAAGACGTAGTAGCCGGGAACAAGGAAGCCTGACGTTGAGTTGGGATCGCCGTTGCCGAAGGTCAGATCCTTACGTTTGGCGATCAGATCGTTCAGGTTATTGATCGGGCTGTCTTTGTTAACGATCAACACGCTCCAGTAACCCGGGGATCCGTCGGCGGCGACGGTCTGGGCAAACACTTGCCCGTTAGCGCGATCCACCGCTTCCATTGCCGAGAGGTTGCCGTACCAGGCGATATCCACTTTGTTAAAGCGCATGCCCTGGATGATCCCGGCGTAGTCCGGGGCGAAGAAGGCGTTCACTTTCACGCCCAGCGATTTTTCCATGTCCTTCAGGAACGGTTCCCACTGCGGCTTCAGGTTTTGCTGTGACTCGGTCGAAATAATGCCAAAGTTCAGCGCTTTTTCTTGCTCTTCGGCATGCGCCGGGCTTAACAAGGTACTGACGCTAAACATGCTGGTGAAGGCCAGCGCGGCAACTGTCTTATAGCTCATGTCGTTTCCTTAATTAGTCATTGTTCCAGGCTATTTCACTTGCCAGCCTGAATCCGGGCAGTGCTCAAAATCCTCACGTACTGCGTGTACGCTCCGGTTTTTCCGCGCTGGCCGTCTCCAGCCTGGCTGCGCCAATAACGCCTGGTTTTTTAGAACTATGCAGCCTGCGCGTTCTGTTCGACGCGGTTCATGCTGCGGTAAAGATGGTCAAAACGATCGTTATCAAAATGCTGGCTGCTGCCATCAAAGAAGACGTTGCCCTGGCGCAGCGCGACGATGCGTTCGCAGTAGCGCAGGGCGTAATCCACCTGATGCAGCGTGACGACCACGGTGATGCCGTCGGTCTGGTTGATGTCGCGTAGGGTGTCCATCACGATGCGGGCGGATTCCGGGTCCAGTGAGGCAATCGGCTCATCGGCAAGGATCACTTTGGCCTGCTGCATCAGCGCGCGGGCGATTGCGACGCGCTGCTGTTGTCCGCCCGAAAGCGTGGAAACACGCTGGTATGCAAAGTGCGCCATGCCAACGCGGGTTAACGCTTGTAATGCACGCTGTTTCTGCTCAGCGGTAAACCAGCTAAAACAGGTGCGCCAGAACGGCGTGCTGCCGAGCGCGCCAATCAGGACGTTCTCCAGCACTGTCAGGCGGTTCACCAGATTGAACTGCTGGAAGATGTAGCCGGTGTGGGCGCGGCTTTTGCGGATATCGCGCGCTAGGCGGCCTTCATGTTGAACGGTGCGGCCCAGCAGCTCGACGCGGCTACCGGGTGATTTATCACCGACGATCAAACCGCTTAAATGACGTAAAAGGGTGGATTTGCCGGAGCCGGACGGCCCAAGCAGAGCCACCATCTCACCGGAACAGATATTCAGATCAACCGCATTGAGCGCCTGATGTTGATTGAAGGACTTGGAGAGTTTTTCGACGCGAATAATCGTTTGCATGCTGCGGCCTCCCTAAAAAAGTGGCCCCATCGTGGCGGATCAATGTGACGTTTTCGTTAAGGGATAGTTACTCGATGATGAAGAGTTGAGCGCTATTTGATGACAGTATGGGAGGGCTGGCCTCCCGTTGGATTACTCTGTAGGGGGTTGCTGTTGTTTGACGACGTTGATCATCCACGGCACGCCATACTGGTCGCTCACTTTACCGAAACCGTGGGCCCAGAAGGTTTCCTGCCAGTCCATTTCGATTTTTCCGTTTGCTGCCAGGTTATCAAACCAGCGTTTGCCTTCATCGACGTTTTGCGTGTCGAGCACCAGCGTAAAGCCAGAGTAGTGAGCATTTCCGTCCGGGGCGCTATCGCTCATCATGATGTCGCTGCCCGCAACGCGCAGGTTGGCGTGGGCGATGGCGGTGTCGGGGAATTTCATGCCTGAAGGGCAACCATCTTCACTATCCTGCGCCGATTTGGGCATTTCACCGAAGTTGATTTTGTAGAGCAGTTCAGCGCCTAACGTTTTTTGATAGTAGGCGATAGCGTCAGCGCAGTTGCCTGCAAAGGAGATATAGGGACTTAACGGCATAATCTTTACCTCAGGTAAAAGAAACCAGTTAAGTGTAGTTATCGTCTGCATAAATAAACCAGGCGGGAAGTATGAGCTTCCCGCCTGGCAGATGAGCTGGTCTAGACCTGATGAGCGTAGTGCCATCAGGCAATTTGCATCAGTTCTTTTTCACAAACTCAGATTTCAGCTTCATTGGGCCAAAGCCATCGATTTTGCAATCGATGTTGTGGTCACCTTCAACCAGGCGAATGTTTTTCACTTTGGTACCGATCTTCAGCATGGAAGAGCTACCTTTTACCTTCAGGTCTTTCACGACGGTAACGCTGTCGCCGTCGGTCAGCAGGTTGCCGTTGGCATCTTTAACGATCAGTTCGTCGCTGTCCTGTGCCGGTTCAGCATCGTTCCATTCGTGCGCGCATTCCGGGCAGATGAACATGCCGTTATCTTCGTAAGTGTATTCGGAGTTGCATTGTGGGCAGTGTGGTAATGACATGTGGATTTCCTCAAAAGTCAGCAGGGGCAAATGCGCCCAAAAAATGGCAGATTGCCGAAAAAGGCCGCAATTATACATAAAATCCCTGCTTTTGTCGGGACTACTGCGTGATTATGCAAATGATCTGCTGTAAAGACCCTTTGCTTTTACCTCAATGAAAGTATGGGGTAATATTTTTTAAGGGAAATTGCTACGTCAGGTTATTTAAGATAAGGTGAGGCGAAATATCTGATATTCATAGGTAACATCGCCTAGGGATGTCTAAGTCATTGTGATTGAATATCTCAATCCCCCTTAATTTTAGTAGGGGGATTAAGCTGGCATTTTTTAAAACTGAACTACGCTGTTTATCTTTCTTACTTATTACATAAGTGAGAGGTTTCAGGCCAGCGGTTGTACGCCAAACTTATTTTAATAATATCAATTGGTTGTTTTGATTTTAATTATTTCCACACGTAATTATAAAAGCCAAAAAATCTATAAATAAAACGATTGGGCTAAATAAAAGCAATGCTATTTGCGTTAAGGAAAGATTTTCCATGCACACACAGACAATATATGAATTAAGTCAGGAAGCGGAACGCTTGCTGATGCTCTCGCTTGAACATCTCAGGCAATTGCAAAAATTGCCCATGACGTCGTTGGATGATGTCGCGCTAAAACAAGGAGAGCATAGCAGTCAGGTTGTTCAGCCCCTGCATTTCAGCGCGCGTGGCATGGATGTCCAGCAAGCAACGCTCAATAATGAGTTGCGCAAGATTACGCGTCTGGAAATGGTGCTGGCGATTGTTGGCACGATGAAAGCGGGAAAATCGACGACGATTAACGCGATTGTAGGGACAGAAGTTTTACCTAATCGTAATCGCCCCATGACGGCGTTACCAACGCTAATTCGTCATACGCCGGGGCAGAAAGAGCCGGTCCTGCATTTTTCACATGTCGCGCCGATTGATGCCTTAATGAAGGTTTTACAGCAGCGTGTGCGCGAGTGCGATCGCCTGCGTCTTACGCAGACCCTGGAAATTGACAAGGATATGAATGTCCTGCTGCAGCATATTGAAAACGGCGTGGCATTTGAACGGTATTATCTTGGCGCACAGCCTATTTTCCATTGCCTTAAAAGCCTGAACGACCTGGTGCGCCTGTCAAAAGCATTGGATGTTGATTTTCCTTTTGCTGCCTATGCCGCGATTGAGCATATTCCGGTTATTGAGGTTGAGTTTGTCCATTTGGCCGGACAAGCAAGCTACCTAGGGCAATTAACGTTGCTGGATACGCCGGGGCCGAACGAGGCGGGACAACCGCACTTACAAAAAATGCTTAATGAACAGCTGGTACGGGCCTCTGCGGTGCTGGCGGTGTTGGATTACACCCAATTGAAATCGATTTCTGATGAGGAAGTGCGTCAGGCGATTATGGCGGTTGGCAAGTCAGTACCGCTGTATGCGCTGGTGAACAAGTTCGATCAGAAAGACCGCAACAGTGACGATGAAGAGCAGGTGCGGGCGTTGATTTCTGGCACGTTGATGCAAGGTGGCATTGCCCCTGAGAGAATCTATCCGGTTTCCTCAATGTGGGGCTATCTGGCAAACAGGGCGCGTCATGAGCTGACGGCCCGCGGGCGACTGCCGGATCATCAGGTGCAACGTTGGGTGCAGGATTTTGCCGAAGCGGCGCTTGGCAGACGCTGGCGCACCACCGATCTTGAAGATACGGAGCATATCCGCCATGCCGCCGACCTGTTGTGGGAAGACTCGCTGTTTGAACAGCCTATCCAGAAAGTGATTCACGCCGCTTACGCCAATGCATCGCTGTATGCGCTACGCTCAGCGTCACATAAGTTATTGAACTATGCGCAAAGCGTGCACGAATATCTGGAGTTTCGTGCCCACGGGTTAACGGTCGCCTATGACAAACTGCGGCTGAACATCACGCATATTGAAGAGGATATGCAGCAGTTAGAAGTGAGCCAGGGGCGGGTGAGCGATGAAGTCAGCCATGAAGTAGAACTGGCGCTGGAGGCTGCTGCAGCCTATCTCAGAGAGCAACAAACCGAGATTCTTTGCGGTATCAACACCTTCTTTATCAAAGAAAACGTCCTGATGATGTCACAACATAGCCTGGGAGCTGGCGTCTCCTCGGCAGAAATGGCCGGAGAAATGCTGGTGCTGCACGATGAAGGCCAGGCGAAAATTGTGTTAGATAAAATTCGCTCGTCCTGTGAGGGGGTATTGCTGGCGGCGCAGGAAAGCATCAGCCGTGACTTAGCCCTGCGTTTTGAACAGCTTGAGTCGACGCTCTCCCGGGCGCTAAATGACGCGATGCGGCCAATTGAGCAAAGGGTGAAAGAGGAGCTAAACCACGCCGGTTTTCGTGCGCGGATCCGTTTTCCAGCGTTCCATACAGCGATGTTTAATTTCAATACCCGCCAATTGTTTAACGAAGCCATTGAACAGGATATCCCGGTGGAAAATCCACCGTCTACTGGTGGTGCGGTGCGTGACACTTTCTCTCGTTGGCTAAATCAACCCAACTGGGGATGGAATGATTACGTCGAAACAAAAACGCGTTATCTCATTGATATGGGCGCTTTGCATAAGAACCTTGTGCAGTATGTCTCCCAGTTTTGCCAACAAATTCGTAAAGCTTTAGTTGCTCAGGTCGATATTTCCGTTACGGCAGGCATGGCCACGTTTTTTGCAGATTTTTCACTGTGTCTGGCGCAATTGCAGGCGAGCCTGAGTGAGAGTCTGACGCTACGCCAACAAAATGAATCCGCGGTGAATGCAATGAATGAGCAATTGCAGCAGCGCATTACGATTGCGGCATGGCTTTATGAAGATTCCCGTTTGCTGCGTGACGATATCAATACCCTTTTTGCAACCGAGCACACATGACTAACGTTTTACTGGAAGGCCCCGGGAGGACGCTGGAGTGTGTCTACCCGAAGTTTATGGTCGATCTGGTTCAGGGAGATGAAACCAAACGTTCCGGCGGTTTTCTGCAACAGCAGCAGCGGCTGCGCGCGCGTCTGACGCAGGAGGTGTTATCCCAGACACAACTGCGGGCGTGGGTGATGGCGGGAGTGTCCAGCGAGCATCTGGTGATGCGTCTTAAGCTGGTAGAAAAGTTGGCGGGCATGATCGACCCAGGCCATCTGGCGCTGGTGCGTATTGCCGAAGGGCTGAAGTTTTTACAACAAACCGAACACCCGCGTGGGCTTTCAACCCCCGGTCTTTTACAACAAATAAATTCACTGACTGACTGGTTTACCCAACGCGCTGCGTATAAAGAGAAGGCGCTGACCCAGCGTGGCCTGACGGTTCAGGCGGGCGAACACAGCGAACAAATTTTTACCCGCTGGCGGGCTGGCGCATATGACGGTTGGTCGTTACCTGGACGCTGTTTTGTTGCGCTGGAGGAGTTGCGCTGGGGAGCCTTCGGTGACGCCTGCCGGTTAGCGAATGCCGATGTGGTGTTAATGCTAAAAGACAACCTGCGAACCATGGCCGCTCAGGCGTTGGCGGACAGCGTGAATGCGGCGCCTGCTACGCGTCATTACTATCATCATTGGCTCAGCACGCCAGTTGTCGGCGGATCGGGCGAGTATAACGATATGCTGAGCTGGTTAGGCGACTGGTGCGATGCGCAGCGTCATCCGGTGAGCTGGTCGGTGACGCAGCGTTGGCAAAATGTGGCGTTAGGAATGCCGCGATTGTGTTCGGCGAAACGACTGGCTGATGCGATGGTTGAGGAGATTTTTGCACCGTCCCCACTCATCAATTGAGCAGGGACGGTCAGTGTGGCTAAGACAGAGTTAGTGGTGCAGAGAGTCTGCCGGGGTGGACACCGTTTCGTTGGCGACCAGGTTTTTATTAAAACGTTTGGCGTACAGCGCGGTGATAATCGGCACCAGAATGGCGGTGACAATTACGCTGGCGGCAACCAGCGCCGTAGCGGATGCGGCAACCGGTTCGAACGCCGGGTTAATCTGGGCGATAATCACCGGGTTTGCTACCGCAGCGCCTGCTGCTGAAGAGGCTGCTACGCCTGCCGTACCGTTCCCGCCACCAATAACACGGTCTGCAATAATCAGCGGGATACCGGTGATGACGATAACCGCGACACCCAGCAGGATACCCAGCAGACCGGTATCAACGATTACGCTCAGGTTAATGGTGTTACCCAACGCGAAGCCGAAGAACGGGATCAGCACCGGAGTGGCTTTGCTGAAGAAAGAACGCAGGTCATGATCCAGGTTGCCTAATGTAAAGCCAATCAGGAACGGTAATACCGCGCCGATGAAATGGTGTGGCTCGAAGGAGGCCAGACCCGCGGAGCCGAGGATCACCATGGTCATTAACGGGCCGGATTCCAGAGACATCAACACAAATGCGCCAGACTCTTCTTTGGTGCCGTACTGGTTCATCAGGCTGGCGTACAAACCACCGTTGGTCATGTCCATTGCGGAGACAATTGCCAAAACTGAGAGGCCTGCAAAAAACCCGGTTTGAATACCGGTATCAGGAATGAATGAAGCCGCAATCATTGCCACTACCCACGCCACGGCTATTTTGGTTATTACCAGCGTACCGGACTTGCGTAATACCGTGCCGGTTGCCCGTAAATCAATAGATGCGCCGATACAAAAAAACCACACTGCCAGAATCGGTACCGTTCCGCTGATCATTCCTTTGGTAAACGAACCGAAATACGCACCGGTATCCGGAGCTAACGTATTTAACACTGCGCCTAATAACAGAGGAATCAACATCATTCCACCGGGGATGCGTTCAATCGTGGCTTTAATTTTCATAAACGTCCTCATGTCTTGTCGCCGCTAATACTAGCGCAAGAGGGTAAAAATTAATAAATTCAAATGGTTACTGGTTTCTCTTAACAAAGGAAATCGCTATCTCTTTGTTTTATAAAATCTAACGCGGCATACGTTGAGCGTGTTGCTGCTCCCAGGGATATTGCGTCTGGAATTAGTTTGCATTCATGGGAACATCGATTCAATCAAAATAAAACGGTGTTTTAGTTATCTTCATCACATATTCCGAGCAAAAGTTCCCGGTCACTCTGATTATTAAAAAAGCTGTGATCTTTTTGTGAAGGGATTAGGTGTTTTTTTTGCTAGCAGAATAATAATGACCGCTGTGATTGTTGGTGCAATAAAGCGATTTATTCTTGTATTTAATTGTCAGTAAATCGCAAGCGTTACATGTAAAAAAGATGACTAAGAATGACCTAATTTACGCATGTTGACGAAATGAAAAACTATATGTGAAGTTGATCACAAATTTAAACGCTGTTAGGGTAAAGAGGTCATTAACCGCCCAATCAGGCGTCAACAGGTTCGGTTGTACTGTGCGTTTCTCGTCAGTGTAAGTAAACCTGCTACGCTTGTTACAGGGAATGCGCCTGTGCGTTCCCCGCTCGGTGATGACCTTGACGCATGGGCGTTGGGGGATTCGAACTGGAGCGTGACAGGGCTAAGTCTATGAGGACGAGTATGCTAAAAAGGAAAAAAATAAAACCGATAACGCTGCGCGACGTTACCATCATTGATGACGGTAAATTGCGAAAAGCCATTACCGCAGCGTCGTTAGGTAATGCGATGGAATGGTTCGATTTTGGTGTTTATGGATTTGTTGCTTACGCATTAGGTAAAGTGTTCTTCCCGGGGGCTGACCCCAGCGTGCAGATGGTTGCTGCACTCGCCACCTTCTCTGTTCCCTTTCTGATTCGACCGCTTGGCGGATTGTTCTTCGGTATGCTCGGCGATAAATACGGTCGTCAGAAGATACTGGCTATCACCATTGTGATTATGTCGATAAGTACCTTCTGTATCGGTCTTATTCCCTCGTATGCCTCAATTGGTATCTGGGCGCCGATTCTGCTGCTGCTGTGTAAGATGGCACAGGGATTCTCGGTCGGCGGAGAGTACACCGGGGCGTCGATTTTTGTCGCGGAATATTCGCCGGACCGTAAGCGTGGATTTATGGGCAGTTGGCTGGACTTCGGCTCGATTGCCGGGTTTGTGCTGGGTGCGGGCGTGGTGGTTCTGATTTCAACCGTCGTCGGCGAGGAAAATTTCCTTGACTGGGGCTGGCGTATTCCGTTCTTCCTGGCGCTACCGTTAGGGCTGATTGGTCTGTACCTGCGTCATGCGCTGGAAGAGACGCCGGCGTTCCAGCAGCACGTGGATAAACTGGAGCAGGGCGATCGTCAGGGTCTACAGGAAGGTCCGAAGGTTTCGTTTAAAGAGATTGCGACTAAGCACTGGCGCAGCTTGTTGGCATGTGTTGGTCTGGTGATTGCTACCAACGTCACCTACTACATGCTGCTCACCTATATGCCGAGCTACCTGTCGCATAACCTGCATTACTCCGAAGACCACGGTGTGTTGATTATTATCGCCATCATGATTGGTATGCTGTTTGTGCAGCCGATTATGGGGTTGCTCAGCGACCGCTTCGGGCGTCGTCCGTTTGTGATCATGGGCAGTATTGCGCTGTTTGTGCTGGCGATTCCGGCATTTATCCTGATTAACAGTAATGTTATCGGTCTGATTTTCGCCGGGTTGCTGATGTTGGCGGTGATCCTCAACTGCTTTACCGGGGTGATGGCGTCCACGTTACCGGCGATGTTCCCGACGCATATTCGCTACAGTGCACTGGCCGCCGCGTTTAATATCTCGGTATTGATTGCTGGTCTGACTCCGACATTGGCCGCATGGCTGGTGGAAAGCTCGCAGAATCTGATGATGCCTGCTTATTATCTGATGGTGATTGCGGTGATTGGTTTAATTACCGGCGTGACCATGAAAGAGACCGCCAATCAGCCGCTGAAAGGGGCCACGCCTGCCGCTTCGGATATTCAGGAAGCGAAAGAGATCCTCGGCGAACACTACGATAACATTGAACAGAAAATCGAAGATATCGATCAGGAAATTGCTGAGCTACAGGTTAAGCGCACGCGTCTGGTGCAGCAGCATCCGCGTATTGATGAGTAATCGTGTCATTGCCTGATGGCACGAAGCTTTTAGGCCTACGGGTAGCATTGTACTTTGTAGGCCGGATAAGGCGTCAGCCGCCATCCGGCGCGTGGCCTTAAGGTTGGCTTAATATCCTTCAGGCAAACTCTCCTCCATAGTTTCGGAGGAGAGTGTCATGAAAACCCGTATTTATGAAAGTTTGACCACCGTGTGCAGTTTGCTGATCGTCAGCAGCTTTTTGTATGTATGGGTGAGCTCTTACTGAATTTTCGCCAATTTCACCCATGCGCGAGTGCCGTTGGCTCCCTGGCGATTTTGCAAATAGAAATGCCCTTGATGTAACTGGGTGATGCGACTGACAATGCTCAGCCCCAGTCCAATTCCGCCAAAGCGGCTGTCCATACGCACAAACGCTTTACTCAACTCCCCACATTTACTTTCATCAATGCCCGGCCCTTCATCTTCGACGGCAAGGACGGCATCATGCTCTGTGTTCAGGCTAATTGTAATATGGGTGCCTTCCGGGCTGTAACGATGCGCGTTTTCCACCAGATTTCGTAGTAGCATCCGCAACAGCGTAGCATCACCAGGCACGATAACGTCCGCCGCGCTTTGTGGCAGGAGCAGCGTCTGTTTACGTTGGTCCAGCATGGTGCTGAGTTCATCGTAGGAGGGCAGAATAACATCCTCCAGCAGTTTGACATGCTGGTAGCTCCCCGCCGAAAACGACTGTCCGACGCGGGCAAGTTGCAGCAGTTGCGACACGCTGTCCATCATTTGATCCAGGCGGGCAATTAGCGGCGAAACATCGACCTTATGGGTTTTGGATAATAATTCCAGATGCAGGCGCACGCCTGACAGCGGTGTGCGCAGTTCGTGAGCGACATCGGCGGTAAATAAGCGTTCGTTTTCAATCGTGCTGGTTAGCCGCGTTACCAGGTCGTTGAGCGCGGAGACAACCGCCTGGATCTCAATGGTTGAGCTGTGAATTTCAATCGGGGTCAGGTTATCGGCTGCCCGCGCCTCCAGCTCTTTTTGCAGATCTGCCAGCGGACGAGTAATACGTCGCACTGCCTGGTAGCAAATCAGCAGCGCCAGGCTGACCATAAAGATGCCGGGGACGATCAGACTGGCGATGGCCTCGCGGATCTCATGCATGATGTGGCGATCGTTGTTGCGATTTTCGCGCAATGCCTGTTCGAATAACTGTATTTGCTCGGTACTTTCATGCCACAACCAGAAGGTGCTAATCAGCTGAAAGACCAGCAGAATAAGGCCAATCGTCAGCATCAGGCGATGACGAAGCGGGAGCGGTTGTTTTAGATATTGCAGCAGCTTCACTTAGCTTTCCTCAGTGGCAACCAGCATATAGCCAAATCCCCTGACCGTGCGGATGCGAGATTTTCCGACTTTGTCGCGCAGATTGTGAATGTGCACTTCCAGCGTATTGGTCGACGGTTCGTTATCCCAGCTGTAGATGTCGTTATACAAAATTTCCCGGTGTACCGGACTGCCCGCTTTGAGCATCAGGCGCGACAGGAGTGCGTATTCTTTTGGCGTTAAGATAACCTCTTGCCCGTCCATCCACACCTGGCGCCGACCGATATTCAGCGTCAGGTTGCTGACAATGAGTTCACTTTCCCCCTGATTGTTATGCCGACGCAGCAGCGCCCGGATGCGGGCGTGCAGTTCTTCCAGTGCGAACGGTTTGACCAGATAGTCATCGGCCCCCACGTCCAGCCCGCTGACCCGGTCTTTCACCGTGTCGCGGGCGGTGAGGATAAGTACCGGCACGGTGTATTTTTTCTGTCTGATTCTGTTCAGAAAGTGCAGGCCGTCTTCATCCGGTAAGCCCAGGTCGAGGACTACCAGGCTGTAATGTCCGCTCTCCAGACACTGCTCCGCTGCACGGGCCGTGGATACGCCGTCGCAGGCGTAGCCTTCTGTTTGCGCGGCGAGTATCAGTCCCTGTAATAACAACGTATCGTCTTCAACAATCAGAATTTTCATTGGTTTAGCCTCCCCGGCAGGGTTGCAGAATATCATCTGCTGCCTGGTATTTCTGTGTTTGTACGCCCGTTAATCCCAGCAGGGTCGAGAAGAGATTATCCTGTGAGAAATCTTCTGAGCTTGCCCGTTTTTGCAAACATGTCTGAGAGACCTGATAGCGTTGCTGATAATCCTCGGAGAGCCACAGCAGCATCGGCACATGTTTTTGCGTATCAGGTGCAATCGAATACGGCAGGCCGTGCAAATAGACGCCATTTTCCCCTAAGGATTCGCCGTGATCGGAAAGATAGACCAGGCTGGTGGTGAAATTATCCTGGTGCTCTTTCAGTATATTGATTGCTTTATCAACAATATAGTCAACGTAAAGAATAGTGTTGTCGTAAGTATTGACCAACTGTTGCTGTGAACAGGTCTGGATTTCGTTGGTATCGCAGGTTGGTGTAAATTTCTTAAACTGCGCAGGATAGCGGTTGTAATAGGTCGGACCGTGGCTGCCGATGGTATGCAACACAATCACGCCGTCGCCTTTCAGGTTATTAATGTACTCTTCCAGCCCGTGGAACAGGACTTCATCGTAGCATTCACCGTCAATACACTGCCCCGGCAGGTTCAGCTTAGTCATATTCTGGTGTGGAACCCGGTCACAAGCCCCTTTGCAGCCGCCGTCGTTATCGTTCCACAGAACGTTAATTCCCGCCCGTTGAATAATGTCGAGCACGCCTTCCTGATGCTGCGCCAGTTCTTCGTCGTAGTGCGCGCGTGGCATATCCGAGAACATGCAGGGTACTGATACTGCCGTTGCCGTTCCGCAGGACGTTGTGCGGGGGAAATAGACCACATTATCTTTTTCCAGCAGCGGGTTGGTCTGGCGCGAATAGCCTGACAGCGAGAAGTTATCGCCACGTGAAGTCTCGCCGAGAACCACAATCGTCAGGTTCTTACGCTTTTCTTTCACCATCAACGGATTGCGGTGTGCATCTTCGCCAATGCGTACCAGCGGCAGGTGGGCCAGCCTCTGGTGTGAATACCAGGATGACGTCGCCACAATGCTGTTGGATGGACTGAGGGATTTCACCAGTTCTTTGTTGTTGCGAAACAGTGAAGCGTAATCTTTATAGAAGAACGCAGCGACCAGCACGATCAGCAGTGCGGAGATCAGAATGTTCGCGCCACGGAACAGTATGCTGCGCATGACAGACGTGATCGGTTTGATTTTTACCCAGCAGGCAATAAGTGCGGCCAGAATGCCGCTCACCCCGAGCGTGATGAGCAGTTGTGGCGTCAGCAAAGCAAAGGTTTCGGCGGGGGTGGTGTCCATCATATTGGCGATCATTGAGCGGTCGATGATGATGCCGTAGGTCATGATGAAATATTGGGCCGATGCGCCAACCAGAATGAAAATGCACGCCACCAGGCGATTAAGCCACAGGAATGAGGCCAGTGTCAGCACAATGTTCATGACGCTGAACGCGACCACCGGCATTGATAAAAACACCAGCACGTTACGCACAGAGTCCAGAGGCAGGTCTTGCAGCACTTGTTTATAGAACGCAATGTTCAGGAAGGTCGCAAGATAAAATGAGATCAGCAGAAGCCAGCTGATTAGCCCGAGAGTGGGCCTTTTAAACAAGAGCTTTAACATTAAGGGGGGTTCCATCGACTATGTGGCGCAAATCCTCTCAAAGTAAAATTAAGCCAACCTTAAGTTCTTAATGTTGATTTTTCGAAGAGCGGTGGGAGAACGTTGGCCCGATGAACTTACGCCATCGGGCCACGACGATTGTTGGTGTTAGTTATTGTTTACCGGGGCATCCAGTGGATACGGGTTTTTATGGATCCGGTTGTAGTTCAGTGCGTACAGCGCGGTGATGATCATCAACGTGACGAACGACCACATCACTTCTTTGGCTCCGGAACCGACAACCGCCCAGATGCAGTAGACAAAGGCGATAAAGGTCACCAGTAAGTACATCGGGCGTGCTTTACCAAAGTGACCATGGCCGAGCAGCAGCAGCGCGGCGCAGGTGTACAGATACGGCACCAGGGTGAAGATAACGGAGACCGAAGAGACCAGACCAAACTCTTTCGCTGCGTTCGGCGACATGCTGCTGAACTGGAAGATGGTCATCAGAATGCCGACGATAATTAACCCGGCCACTGGTGTACCGGCTTTGTTCACGCGGGCAAAAATCGGTGGGAACAGGCCGTCATCGGCTGCGGCTTTGGCGGTTTGCCCGGCAAGCAGCGTCCAGCCGCCCAGAGAACCAAGACACCCAGCCGCAGCACAGAAGGAGACAATTGCCCCTGCGGTGTCACCCAGCGCCATGCGTGCGGCATCACCGAACGGAGAGGCTGAAACACGTAGCGCCGCGTTAGGGATCATACCCATGATCGCGGTGGTGGAGAGCACGTAGCAAACAGCGGCAATCAGCACGCCGCCCATGGTGGCGATAGGTACGTTACGTTTGGGGTTTTTAACCACGCCAGCCGCGACGGAGGCGCTTTCTACCCCGATAAAGGACCATAAGGTAACATTCAGAGTGCTTTGAATCGCGCCGAAGGTGTTCATGCCGCTGACGTTCCAGGCCGCCATATAGGTTTCACCGCGGAACCAGAACCAGCCGAAGACGGCAATCCCGACAATTGGTACCAGTGCCAGTACCGTTGCGACGGCCTGCACGCGGGTGATCATTTTCGGTCCGACAATGTTCAGTAATACGAAGATCCACAGTACTACGACACAGGTCAGCGTCAGGACCAGCGGATCTTTTAAGATGGGGAAGAAGTAGCTCAGGTAACCGACACCAATGACCACCATGGCGATGTTACCAATCCAGCAGGCCAGCCAGTACAGCACGTTGGTCTGGTAGCCCAAAAAAGGACCGAAGCAGCGGCGGGCATAAGCATAAGAACCACCGGGACTGGAGTCTAAGGACGACATTTTGGCGTACACCATCGACAGTGCCAGAGCACCGATAATCGTGACCAACCATCCGTAGATTGCAATCCCGCCAGTTGACGCAAGGTTTGCGGGTAGCAGGAATACACCGGAACCCATAATATTCCCCGACACCATAAGGGTGACGGGGATTAAGCCCACTTTGTGAGCATCAGCATCCGTCGACATATTTTCTAACTCCTGATAAGGATAAATGACGCCTTATCATACCTCGTCAAAAGTCTGTTTAATGATGGCGGAGCTGGGGTATCGCTAATGCTGATATTATTATGGCTTATCGCTAACTGATTAAAAATCAGGCGGCGGATGGCTCCCTATGTTGACTAACATAATGCAGAGGCGTCATCCCATAGAACTCTTTGAATACGGAGATAAAGTATGAGGTACTGTTATATCCACATAGTTGAGAGACCTGGGAAATGTTTTTGCCGTCCATCAGTAATTGATTGACGGCATATCGCATGCGACAGGTGGTAATTATTTGGCTGTAACTTGTATTTTCACTTTTGAGCTTTTTCTTTAACAAACTGGGACTCAGGCATAAGCAACTGGCAACCATGCTTAAATTCCAGTCTTTATGTATATCGCTCTCAATAATGTGATAAACGCTGTCGCTGATACAGTTGCGCAGCATATACATGAGCAAAGAGATAAACTTTTTGCTGTCGAGAAAGCGTGATAACACCGTGAACAGTAGCGAGCGCGTACGCTCTCTTTCAGCTTCGTTCACTGTGTCCATTACGCTATGTTGGGCAGCCACCCTGAAGACATCCGGCGTCAGACACGCTGAGGTCATTACTGGGCTGGCACTGCGTTGCCAGAGTGGGATCTGTGAAAGGTCTTTATTTAAAAAGCGCAGATAGTCTTTAATGATATCGCGGCTAATATGTACGACCAATGCGTTATTAAGTGATGAAAAATCGATAATATTATTATCGCATGCCACCAGTGCCATATGATTAGCTTTTAAACTGATGGCTTCTTTACCGTTAATCCTTAACCAAACATCCTTCTCCGTTAATACAACAACACAAGCTTCTTTGCTGCAAAGCTTCATACCCAACTCCAGGAATATGAAAAAACACCGTAGCTCAACATCAGATGAGCCAAATCGGCTAAATTGAAATTGTATGATGAAACCAGGACCGCAATAAAATAACGTGTCTGAAATTAATTACAATGTTTGGTGGGGTTTTTCTTATGTACACATTTTTTTACGCAAGTGGAAAGATGCTATTTGCGTATAAAAAAAGCGCGGGGTGGTCCCGCGCAAAAAGGTATGACAGTGTTATTGTTTTGCAGCAATACTCAGGAATTACTCAAGAATGACATGTCTACCTTAAACATCGGACTATCTAAAAAGAGACCTTATGCTTTCACGCACATAACGTGATAAACACCGTCAATAATTTCCGTTCCTTCGGTTTCATGTTCAAATCCAGGGAAGTGGTGGTCCCAGGACTGCAACGAACGCAGGTACCCAATTTGCGGGCTGTTGGCATCGCCAAAGTTTTCACCGGACAGCAGCATCGGAATTCCCGGTGGGTAAGGGATCACGGAGTTTGCCGCAATACGTCCCGCCAGATTTTCAATCGCCACCATCTCAACGTTGTCACTGACTATCGCGTTGTAAGCGTCACGCGGAGTAATATCCGCATCCGGCAGACCGGAGTAGGCTGCATTGAGACGGCTGCCTGGGTTGTTCTCTTTCAGCCAAGCGAACATGGTGTCGCCCAGATCGTGAATACCCATGTTGGCATAAGTGTCAGGATGTTCCTCAACCAGTTCTGGCATCACCTGTGCCAGCGGGGTATTGGCATCGTAGTGGTGTTTGAAAGAGCACAGCGTGTTGATCAGTGTGCCCCATTTCCCGCGGGTAATCCCCATGGAGAACAGGAACATAATCTGGAAATCGGTGGTTCGGGTCGGCACGATGCCGTGGCGGCCAAGCCAGGCGGTAACCAGTGCGGCCGGTACGCCGTTCTCTTCCAGTTCGCCATCGTCGCCCATCCCCGGCGCCAGAATGCTGACTTTGATCGGATCCAGCATGCTCCAGTTATCCGGCAGGTCTTTAAAGCCGTGCCAGGATTCACCCGGACGCATCACCCAGCAGTTCTGATCGGTTGCCAGCAATGTGGCTGGCGCGTCGGCAAAGTCATAGGTTTTACCGGTCTGCGGATCGGTTACCACTTCTTTGTTCCACGGTTTGAAGAACCAGTCGCCTTCGGCGGTAAACTCTTTGTACAACCGTGCCATGGCCTGACGGAAATCGACTGCTTCGTCGATCACTTCCTGAGTGAGCGACAGGCCGCTGTTACCGTCCATCATGGAGACCGCCACGTCGTTTGAGGCGCAGATAGCATATAGCGGAGAGGTGGTGGCGTGCATCATGTACGCCTGGTTAAAGCGGGAGAAGTTCACGGCCCCACGACCTTCACGAACGTGAATGTAAGATGCCTGAGAGAGCGCATTCAGCAGTTTGTGGGTCGAGTGGGTGGCAAAAACGGTAGGACCGTTATGATCGCCCGGCGCGCCACGCATGGCGTAGTGATCGGCATAAATTGGGTTGAAGCGAGCATAGCCGTACCAGGCTTCATCGAAGTGGATGCGATCGCTGGTTTGTGCGAGCAGATCCTGCGCCTCTTTGGCGTTGTAGCAAACACCGTCGTAGGTACAGTTGGTCACAACGCTGTAAGACGGTTTTTGCCCAGCTTTGCCTTTGGTCAGCGGGCTTTCGCTGATTTTTTTCTGTAAAGTTTCAGGCTGCATTTCCTGCGGGTAGATAGGCCCGATAATGCCGTACCGGTTGCGGCTTGGCACCATGTACACCGGTTTTGCCCCGGTGAGGATCAGCCCCTGTTCGATGGATTTATGGCAGTTACGATCCAGCACCACGACGTCGTTGTCGGTCATACAGGCCTGCATGATGGTGCGGTTAGAGCCGGAAGTCCCGACCACTACGGACCAGGAACGGTCGGCACCGAACACGCGGGCAGCATTTTTTTCACTTTCCCCAAATGCGCCTGTATGGTCGAGTAAAGAACCGAGATTGGTACGTTCAATCCCCATGTCGGTACGGAAGAGATTCTCACCGTAGTAGTCATGGTACAGTCGACCGGCAGGTGTTTTGGTGAAACCGACACCGCCCTGGTGACCCGGTGCAGCCCAGGAATACTCATGGACATTGCTGTATTTCATCAGGGCGTTGAACAGCGGTGGTAACAACTGCTGACGATAGCGAGTCATCGCTGCGATGGCACGGCCAGCGATAAAGTCAGCGCTGTCCTCCAGAATCCAGGCGAATTCATCGACAAGCTCCAGCAGGTCGCGATCCAGCGATGCGGTGGCTTTTTCGCGATCGCCCAGCAGGAATACGGGAACGTTTTGCTGGCGCTCGTGGAGCTTGCCGATCAATTGCCTGACGTTCAGATGTTCGTCTTGTTGTTCCATTTGATAGCTGAACATCAGGCAATCAATGGCTTCATTGGCGGCGAGGATTGCGTAGCCATCGTCGAATGAGGTGGACTTAATGACGGTAACATTTTGGCGGCTTAATGCGTCAGCCAGACGTTCGACAGCGCTACCGACCCAGGTGTCCTGATGCAGAAACTCACTTTCAACAATTAATACTTTCATCATCTTTTACCCGGTTGTGGAAAGGTTGCAATCTATGAATTGCAGACACACCGTATGAATGTGACGCAGGCAAGTATTATCCTGTCAAAACGGGCTGTAAAGCGGGTGAAAAATAGTCTGATTTATGTTTAATTTGTTTTTAAACATATGGTTACGTTTGCTTATTGGCGGTTTTTCACCACCGTTTATCGACAGGGGGATTATTTTTTTGGCTGATACTGATATGGCCGAATGATATCAACCAGCCATTGTTTGCCGATGCTGCTGGCTTAGTTTGCGGTACTGCTGCGGCGACATGCCGACAAACTTGCTGAAGGTGTCATAAAAACGGCTGCTGGAACGGAATCCGGCGGTCAACGCAACGTCGAGAATGGTTTTATCGGTATCGCTTAGCAATGCGCGGACGTGATTGATCCGCATTGCCGTGATGTACTGCTTCAGGGTGAGTTGCATTACGCGTTGGAAAATCCCCATCGCGTAGTTGGCGTTGAGCTTCACGTGTTCCGCGACGTCGTTGATGGTGAGCGCCTGATCGTAGTTATCGGCAATAAAGCTCAGCATTTGGCTGACGTAAAACTGGGCGTGCCGCGACACGCTGTTTTTGTGGGTCCGCGAGGTTTTATTGACGAGTATAGGCTGCCAGCCGGAAAGGCTAAACCGCTTGAGCATCAGACCAATTTCATCAATGGCGAGCTGGCGAATTTGTTCGTTCGGGTTGTTCAGTTCCTGTTGCCAGCGCTGAACTTCAAAGGTGCTCAACTGCTGCGACGCCAGCGATTTGATGACCATTCCATGGGTAACATGGTTGATCAACTCGCGATCCAGCGGCCAGGAGAGGAAAAGGTGCATCGGTAAATTGAAGATAGCCATACTTTGGCAACTGCCCGGACGCGTGAGTTGATGCGGTGTGCAGGCCCAGAATAGCGTGATGTGTCCCTGTTTTATCTGTACGACTTCGTTGTTGATCAGGTACTCGACGTCACCATCAAACGGCACATTGATCTCCACCTGCCCATGCCAGTGGCTGGCTGGCATAGCATGCGGTGAGCGCAACTCGATATCCATCCGTTGATATTCTGAGTACAGCGATAGCGGGCTGCGGGTTTGTTCTTCATCGCTACTGCACATGTGCGGATCGGGAGGAAGAGGCGATGTCGGTAATGTACTCATGGTTGCTCCATTTCCTGAATTATCAGAATCATGTCATTTAACACGTATCAAGGCTGAGAATCAGGACACAAATTGGACCGTTACCATTGAGCATAGCGACATTTTGCGGCCACATACTCTGCTTTTTGGGTAATTTTGTCCCATAAACTCAGATCCAATAGGGTGCAGAGTGATGATCTGAGTTTATGGGAATGCTCAGCAGAGAAGTCGGAAGTTTTCAGCTATACGCTGTGCCACCATGACTGTGTTCACTAATGTTCTGGAGAGTCATGATGTCTGCACCCAAAATTACCTTTATCGGCGCCGGTTCCACGATTTTCGTCAAAAATATTCTTGGGGACGTCTTTCACCGCGATGCGCTTAAATCTGCGCATATCGCCTTGATGGATCTCGATCCTACGCGTCTGGAAGAGTCACACGTTGTTGTGCGCAAGTTGATGGATTCTGCGGGCGCGTCTGGACGAATCACCTGCTATACCGATCAAAAAGCAGCATTACAGGATGCTGATTTTGTGGTGGTCGCTTTCCAGATCGGCGGCTATGAACCCTGTACCGTCACCGATTTTACGGTGTGTAAACGCCATGGTCTGGAGCAGACGATTGCCGACACGCTGGGGCCGGGCGGCATTATGCGCGCGCTGCGCACCATTCCGCATTTATGGCAGATTTGTGAGGATATGACCGAAGTCTGTCCGCAGGCCACCATGCTTAACTACGTTAACCCGATGGCGATGAACACCTGGGCAATGTATGCGCGCTATCCGCATATTAAGCAAGTTGGGCTGTGTCATTCGGTGCAGGGGACGGCGGAGGAGTTGGCCCGCGATCTGAACATTGACCCTGCCTCTTTGCGCTATCGCAGTGCCGGGATCAACCATATGGCATTTTATCTGGAGCTGGAGCGCAAAACGGCGGACGGCGCCTATGTGAATCTCTACCCGGAGCTGCTGGCGGCCTATGAATCCGGTCAGGCGCCGA
This sequence comes from Citrobacter sp. Cf116, assembly GCF_030336505.1. Lineage (NCBI taxonomy): Bacteria > Pseudomonadati > Pseudomonadota > Gammaproteobacteria > Enterobacterales > Enterobacteriaceae > Citrobacter > Citrobacter sp. Cf116. The sequence goes on from NZ_JAOWEQ010000001.1 coordinate 144,371, forward strand.
AACCGAATATTCACGGAAATACCCGTTGCCAGAACATTGTGCGCTATGAAATGTTCAAAAAACTGGGGTATTTCGTCACCGAATCGTCGGAGCACTTCGCCGAATATACGCCGTGGTTTATCAAACCGGGGCGTGAAGATCTGATTGAGCGCTATAAGGTGCCATTGGATGAATATCCGAAACGTTGTGTGGAACAGTTGGCGAACTGGAAAAAAGAGCTGGAAGAGTACAAAACGGCTGAGCGGATCGACATTAAACCGTCGCGCGAATATGCCAGCACTATCATGAACGCTATCTGGACCGGTGAACCAAGCGTCGTCTATGGCAACGTTCGCAATGACAATCTGATCGATAACCTGCCGCAAGGTTGCTGTGTTGAAGTCGCTTGTCTGGTTGATGCGAATGGTATTCAGCCAACGAAAGTCGGTGCTCTCCCGTCACATTTGGCGGCTATGATGCAAACCAATATCAATGTTCAGACTCTGCTAACGGAAGCCATCCTGACGGAGAACCGCGATCGTGTTTATCACGCGGCGATGATGGATCCGCATACCGCCGCGGTACTGGGGATTGAAGAGATTTATGCGCTGGTGGACGACCTGATCGCGTCTCACGGCGACTGGCTGCCGGCCTGGCTGCACCGTTAATACACAATCACGCCGGGCAGAGCATCCGGCGTTTAACCTCTGACGTTTCCTCTTACAGAAGGCGGGCGCTGGTAACAGCGACCCGATACCCTATGAGCATCTCTCTGACAACAAAACTCAGTTACGGATTTGGAGCGTTCGGTAAGGATTTCGCCATCGGTATTGTGTACATGTACCTGATGTATTACTACACCGACGTGGTGGGATTATCGGTGGGCGTCGTCGGAACCTTGTTCCTGGTGGCAAAAATATGGAACGCGTTTAACGATCCGGTGATGGGGTGGATAGTGAATGCCACCCGGTCGCGTTGGGGAAAATTTAAACCCTGGATCTTACTCGGTACGCTGGCGAACTCGTTGGTGCTGTTTTTGCTTTTTAGCGCACATCTGTTTGAGGGTACTGCGCAGGTCGTATTTGTTTGCGTGACGTATATTTTATGGGGGATGACCTACACCATTATGGATATTCCATTCTGGTCGCTGGTCCCCACGATTACGCTGGATAAACGCGAACGTGAACAACTGGTGCCGTTCCCTCGTTTTTTCGCCAGCCTTGCAGGGTTTGTCACCGCGGGCGTGACGCTACCCTTTGTAAACTATGTTGGCGGCGCGGATCGCGGGTTCGGTTTTCAGATGTTTACGCTGGTGCTGATCGCATTTTTTATTGTTTCTACCCTCGTAACCTTGCGTAATGTGCATGAAGTGTATTCCTCTGACAGCGAAGCTACCGCAGACAGCACCCGGCTGACGCTGAAATCAATCCTTGCGCTTATCTACAAAAACGATCAGCTTTCCTGCCTGCTGGGGATGGCGCTGGCTTACAACGTGGCGTCCAATATCATTACAGGTTTTGCGATTTACTACTTCACCTACGTGGTGGGTGATGCTGACCTTTTCCCATACTACCTCTCCTATGCCGGAGCAGCTAACTTGCTGACATTGATTCTCTTTCCCCGTCTGTCAAAGGCGCTTTCTCGCCGGGTACTGTGGGCTGGCGCTTCGGTTATGCCAGTTCTCAGCGCAGGCGTATTGCTGATTATGGCTCTGGGGGCATTCCACAATACTTTCCTGATTGTTACCGCAGGGATCCTTCTGAACATTGGTACGGCGCTGTTCTGGGTACTGCAGGTGATTATGGTGGCGGACACCGTAGATTACGGTGAATACAAGTTTAACGTCCGCTGCGAGAGTATTGCCTATGCCGTGCAGACAATGGTGGTCAAAGGTGGCTCGGCGTTTTCCGCTTTCTTTATTGCGGTGGTGCTGGGATTGATTGGTTATGTTCCGAATGCGACGCAATCTGCTGAGACCATCCTCGGCATGCAGTTCATCATGATCGCGCTGCCCACGCTTTTTTTCGTTGTGACACTGGTGCTCTATTTCCGTTACTACCGGTTGAATGGCGATATGCTGCGTAAGATTCAGATCCACCTGCTGGATAAGTACCGAAAAGTGCCGTCGCCCGTCAAACAGTCGAATACTCCGGAGATTCCGGTGGTAGTAGCCAGCGATGTGAAGGCCTAGCTATGGAGTGGCATTCCTGGATTGGCTATCTGGCGGCAACGCTGACGACGCTCTCTTTTTTGCCGCAGGCGATTAAGGTTATTACCACCCGCAACACCCAGGGTATCTCCGGTTTAATGTATGTGATGTTTGTGTGCGGGCTGGTGTTGTGGCTGGCTTATGGGTTATTGATTGAAGATACCGCTGTCAGCATGGCGAACTTTCTGACACTGTTGTTCGCCTTGCCGATTCTGGTTATCAAGTATCGCAGTAGGTAGCGCAGATTGCCGGAGAAGCGTTAGCGCTCTCCGGCCGTTTTCAACTGCCGATTGTGCCAGCCCGCCAACGCGAGGATCGTTGTTAACGCACCGAGCAGGGCGCAGAACATGTCCGACTGGGTATCCCACGGGTCACCCTGCGTGCCAAGGAAGTCTTCCGCACCTTGTCCCATTGCCAGCGCTGCCCACCACTCGATCAGTTCATACATTGCGCTAATCGCCAGTGCTACGCAGCAGACCAAAAATGCCAGCATCTTACGACCACGGACAATATTGCCACGCACTAAAATCTCTCTTGCTGTTAGGGCTGGTACCAGCCCCTGGAAGAAGTGACCCAACTTGTCATAGGGGTTACGACTGAGATCCAGCCATTCCTGAACCTGAAAACCGACGGGAACTTTGGCGTAGGTATACATCCCGCCTACCATCAGAATGATGGCGTGCAAGAAAATCAACGTATAAAGCAGCGGCGTCAATGGATACTGCTTCATGGTAGCCAGCAACAGCGGGACGACAATAATGACCGGCGTGACTTCCATCAGCCAGGTGATTTTCTCCGAGGCAGAGATACCGGTGTAGATAAGGATCAGCGCCAGGAACACTGCGCCAGTGTGCAAGATTGTGGGGTTCAGAGTGCGGAGCATTGTGAATTCACACGTAATGGAAAAGGTCACTATTCCCTGTGAACGGCAAAAATTCAATACCAGTAAATGGGGGGATAAAGTTGGCCCGGGGGGATCGCTGGACTGACGCCAAAAATTTAGTGCCAGTCCAGTGCCGGGCCGAATGGGTTACTTCGCGCAGTTAGCGCATTGTTTGCTGACGATTTGCTGGAAGAAATCGTTGCCTTTGTCATCGACCAGGATGAAAGCAGGGAAATCTTCTACTTCGATTTTCCAGATAGCTTCCATTCCCAGCTCCGGGTATTCCACGCATTCCAGATGCTTAATACTCTGCTGCGCCAGTACCGCTGCCGGACCACCGATGCTGCCTAAGTAGAAGCCGCCGTGTTTGTGGCAGGCGTCAGTCACCTGCTGGCTACGGTTACCTTTCGCCAACATGATCATGCTGCCGCCGTGAGACTGCAACAGGTCAACGTAGGAGTCCATACGACCCGCGGTGGTTGGGCCTAAAGAACCGGACGGATAGCCTGCAGGCGTTTTGGCCGGACCCGCGTAGTAGATCGGATGATCTTTCACGTACTGCGGTAAACCTTCGCCGGACTCAATACGTTCTTTTAACTTCGCGTGGGCAATGTCACGACCGACAATGATAGTACCGCTCAGTGACAGACGAGTAGAAACCGGGTACTGAGAGAGCTGGGCGAGGATCTCTTTCATCGGGCGGTTAAGGTCAACTTTAACCACTTCACCTTCACCCGCCTGGCGCAGAGATTCCGGAATGTACTGACCTGGGTTATGTTCCAGTTTTTCAATCCAGATCCCTTCGCGGTTAATCTTGGCTTTAATATTACGGTCTGCGGAGCAAGAAACGCCCATACCAACCGGGCAGGATGCGCCGTGGCGAGGCAGGCGGATCACGCGGATATCATGTGCGAAGTATTTCCCGCCAAACTGAGCGCCAAGGCCGAGTTTCTGTGCCTCGATCAGCAGTTCCTGTTCTAGTTGCAGATCGCGGAACGCCTGGCCGTGAGCATTACCTTCAGTCGGCAGCGCGTCATAGTAGTGTGTGCTGGCCAGTTTCACCGTTTTAAGGGTACTTTCCGCTGACGTCCCGCCAATGACGAATGCGATGTGATACGGCGGGCAAGCTGCAGTACCCAGCGTGCGCATTTTCTCAACCAGGAAGTTTTTCAGTTTGCCGGGAGTCAGCAGCGCTTTGGTTTCCTGATACAGATAGGTTTTGTTGGCTGAGCCGCCGCCTTTGGCCACGCACAGGAATTTGTATTCGTCACCGTCCACGCTGTACAGATCGATTTGTGCGGGCAGGTTGGTGCCAGTATTCACTTCTTTGTACATATCCAGCGCCGCGTTTTGCGAGTAGCGCAGGTTATCTTCAATATAGGTATTAAATACGCCTTTGGAGAGGGCCGCTTCATCGCCGCCGCCGGTCCAAACGCGCTGACCTTTTTTACCCATGATAATTGCCGTACCGGTGTCCTGGCAGGTTGGCAACACGCCTTTGGCGGCGATTTCGGAGTTTCTCAGGAACTGCAGCGCCACGTACTTATCGTTTTCGCTGGCTTCGGGATCATGGAGAATTGAGGCGACTTGCTGTTGGTGTTCTGGGCGGAGCATGAAGGAGGCATCGTGGAAGGCTTGTTGGGCCAGTAGCGTAAGTGCTTCAGGAGCTACTTTCAGGATTGTTTCGCCTTCAAACTCGCCGACACTGACGTGATCGGATGTCAGCAGGTAGTACTCAGTTTTGTCTTCCCCCAGTGGGAAAGCCGCCTGGTAAGTGAATTCAACTTTTGACATTTGCTTCCAGCCTTTTCATTTTTCTCAGGAATTTTAAAATTCTCTGTGTCTTAATGGTGGCGTGCCGTACCAACGCGGACGGCACGCGAACTGTGATTACAGGAAACCGTACATTGCGGCGAAGATCCAACCAAAGACACAGGATACGCTTACGCCGATCAAACCAGGCAGAATGAAGCTGTGGTTGATAACGAAGCGGCCGATGTGGGTGGTGCCAGAGCGGTCAAACTGAATAGCCGCCAGGTCACTCGGGTAGGTCGGCAGAATGTAGTAACCGTAACATGCCGGAGCGGAAGCCACGATGTACGCTGGATCAACCCCAATTGCCAGTGCGACCGGAACAATCGCTGCCAGCGCTGCTGCCTGGGAGTTTACAAATTTGGATACCAGCAGCAGAACAATTGCATAGGCCCACGGATACTCTTTCACCATATTGCCCAGCACACCTTCGATTTCTGTCATGTGCGCGCCGAACATTGTTTCGGCCATCCAGGCAATACCGTACACCGCCACAATCGCGATCATACCGGAACGGAAGACTTCGTTTTTAGATATTGAAGCGGGATTGGTCTTCGTCAGGATAATAATCAGTGCACCGGTCAGCAGCATGAACATCTGGATAACCAGCACCATTGACAGTGGTTTGCCGCTAAAGGTAGGGCGCAGCTCAGAGAACGCGCCGAGTACGGCAACAACGGCGATAGCGGCAAGGAAGATCCACATGGCCAGCCAGTTGCTTTTCGGCAGCTTTTTGTCTAACAGCGTGGCGGTATCGCCATACACATAGTTGTGGTTTTCAGGTACAGAAATGAACTTCTGGAACTCTTCATCTTTATCCAGATCTTTACCACGGAACCAGCTGAAGATACCGATCGCCAGGATACCCAACAGGGTAGACGGGATGGTGATGCTGAGCAGGTCGAGGAATTCGAGATGCTTGCCTTCAAACGTTACGTTACCCAGCATTGCTACCAGTGACACAACGGCTACAGAAACCGGGCTGGCGATAATCCCCATCTGCGCACCGATAGAACTCGCCGCCATCGGACGTTCCGGGCGAATATTGTTCTTAATGGCAACGTCATAAATGATTGGCAGGATGGTGTATACCACGTGCCCTGTACCGCAGAGAATCGTCAGGGTGCAGGTAACGAAAGGTGCGACGATGGAAACATATTTTGGGTTACGGCGCAGCAGCTTTTCAGCGATTTGCAGCATAACGTCAAGACCGCCGGAGGCTTGTAAGGTTGCCGATGCGGCCACCACGGCAATAATAACCAGCATGACATCTACAGGTGGTTTACCCGGCTGGAGATGGAAAACGAAAACCAGAATGACCAGGCCGATACCGCCTAATAAACCCAGCGCGATACCGCCCTTTCTGGCACCATAAAACAAACATATTAATATTATGAGAAGTTGTATACTAAATAACATTTTATTTACCCTCGCGAAAAACCCAGTCAATTTTTTGAAAAATGGATCTGTGCCACATTCTTTTTTGCCAGAATAAGCATCAAAAAATGGTCAGTATTCGATATGTCCGTATTTGCGATTAATGTTCAAATGTCTTGCTAGAATTTTTTTTTAAAGTTATGGCGATATTTGGTTTTTTCTGTGGCTTTGATCAGAGGAGAGAATCCTCAGGCGATGGGAAGCAGAGCTGAACATGGAGAGCCGCGGTTGACGCTGTAATTTATCTATTTTGCGTTTTCCGCTATTACATGAACCACCGACAGAATGAGTGAGTGGGTTATTTATGTGATCACGGTCACGCCATTTCATGATGTGATGAAGTCGGCGTACGGATACTTTTATTTGCTCACAAAAATGTACGGTGTCCATGGTACGTAGCATGGTCTCCATTGCTACCAGTCTAGATTTTGTATGTCTGGTTAATTTCAGACTAATCCTTTATGGGTAAAAATACACACTCTGCGAGTTAGATAATACTTAATTAACTTTTGTTAGCGATTTTGAAATTAAAAACAGTGTGATATTTGTCAATATTAAAATAATACATTTAACATGCCGGATACAAATATATTTGATCTAACGCAAATTTATAATTTTGCAGTGTCAGTTGGTGAAATAGGGATTTTTCATTATTTTAATAATTGTTACTTTCAAATAACAAATAATCCCAAGTGTATTTATTGGCAATATTGTTTAAGCAATGAATAGTGTTCAGCCTGCACGCGATAACGATAAACAGGTCTGCCGGTCACGCCATAATGGATGCTGGTAAATAAGATGTGACAATTGACGAGCCAGATAAGGTATTTACGGCAAGAGACGCGCGAGATATTGACCTCGTTAGCCAGCTCATCCGTGGAGAACTCCTGATCCTGGTGCTCATCAATCCACTGGCACAACGTGCGCAACGTTTGTGGCGTTAATCCTTTGGGTAAGCGCCGCGTTTCTTGTTCATTGGAGGAGCTGCCGTGAATCAACTGGTCAAGCTCAGACTGTTCATAGTACTGATGCTTTTCCATCTCAGTTTTTTTCTGTAGCCAGCCGGTGAGCGCCTCTTCAAACCGGGACGCCTGGAAAGGTTTGATCAAGTAGTCAACGACGCCGTAGTGAAGTGAATCTTTGATGGTAGTGGCATCGGCTGCAGAAGAGATGACGATGACATCGCACTTGCAACCTTCACTGTGCAGAACCGGTAGCAGGTCCAGGCCGTTTTCTTTTTGCATATAAATATCTAGCAAAATCAGATCGATATGATGACCGCTATGAAAGATTATCTCTTTTGCTTTCTCCAGCGTGGAGGCTGTGCCGCAGCAGTGAAAACCGGAGAGTTGCGCGACATAACGGCGGTTTAATTCCGCTACCATTGCATCGTCATCGACAATTAAGACATTGATCATCTGCTGGCCCTCTCACCATTCCACGGTAACTGTACAAAAAATTGGGTGAAGATCCCAGGTTCAGACTCGACGGATATATTGCCGCCAACGTTTTCAACCTGTTGTTTAACAAGCGCTAAACCTACGCCCCGTTCGGTTCCTTTTGACGAAACGCCCTTCTCAAAGATGTGCTCAATGTTTTCGGGGGCGATCCCCGGACCATCGTCATTCACTTCGCAATGCAACCAGCCGTGTCGATAATGCAAGGATACGCTGATCTCACCACCAGGTTCTTGACCTAGCGCCTCCAGGGCGTTTTCAATCAGATTCCCCAGAACGGTAATCAGCACCGCCACCTGATCTTCGTTGTTATTTTCCGGTAGCTGGCTTTCATTGCTGATGACCAGGCTATGGCCTAAATCAGATGTGCGATTAATCTTACTGAGTAAAAATCCTGCGATCACCGGAGATTTTATTTTTCCTAACAGTGAGCCAATTTCTTCCTGATAATTGTTCGCGGTCTTGAGGATGTAATTTTCAAGCTGCTTATAACTTTTCAGATGCAATAATCCCAGAATCACGTGCAATTTATTCATGAATTCGTGGGATCGTTCACGAAGTGCATCGGCATAGTTGACCATACCGTCCAGGCGTTGCATTAACTTTCGGACTTCAGTCTTATCTCTGAAGGTTGAAATGGCGCCGATGATTTTACCGTTGCTGAGTACCGGGACCGTGTTAATTAAGAGTAGCCGATCCTTCACCATGATCTCTTCATCGCGGCGCGGCGTTCCGTCATGTAGTACCTGTGAAAAATCGACCACCTGTGACCACGCATGGCTGAGCGTGGAGAGCTGGGCATCATCTTGTGATTTGTGATAATCCAGCAGCTCCTGCGCAGCTTGGTTAATCAACGTCACCTCACCGCACTCGTCAACGGCAATGACTCCTTCCTTTATAGAGTGCAGCATCGCCTGGCGTTGTTCGAACAGATTGGAGATTTCATAAGGTTCCAGACCAAACAGAATGCGTTTGAGGACCTTAACGAATATCCATGTGCCGAGCAGCCCAACCAGCACGCCAAATAAGATTGACCAGATGATGCTGCCGCGGCTGTTATTGATCTGTTCAGCAACTCTGCTTAGCTCAAGACCGATCGCCACCACGCCAATTTGCTGGTGATGTTCGTCGTATATAGGGGTGAATACCCGTAGGGCTTTAGCCAGAAATCCGCGATTAATGGCGACATTCTCTTTACCTTGCAGGGCCAGCAAAATGTCATCGCCTTTAAATGGCTGGCCGATTCGCTGTGCTTCGGGATGGGAGTAACGAATGCTTTGCATATCGGTGACGACGATGAACAAAAAATCGTTGCTCTTATTCACCGCCTGGGCAATCGCCTGAATACCGCTTTCCTCGGGCTTTTTCATTAGTCCCTGGCGGATCTCCGGAGAGTTGGCCAACGTTCGCGCGACGGCAAGCGCTTTACTCGCTAACGCATCGCGCGTCATGTTGCTAATTTGCGAGAAATAAATCAGATGAACGACAAGCAGCACGGAGAAGAGAACTGCACTAACCATGAGGATCACGGTGGTGCCAAGCTTCATCGGGCGTTTGCGTATAGCAGTACGTTGCAGTGAGTGTCTCATCACGGTCCTGGAATCACGGTTTGTGCGGGTATTATCGCCTGATGGGGGGCGTAATTCAAAGGTGGTAGGGATTATGGAGCTTAAGTTGTCAGCCCTTCTTCTTTATATAGCGTAGAGTGAATTTCTTTCTATATAGAAGTTTTCATACCGGTTCTCTCCTTTTTCAGGGACGCTGACAGATAATTTGCTTACGATTGTGGATAACTCTGTGCGTAAATGGGTATAAGGCGGGGTTTTGCTGTGGAATGCAGCAGTCAGTCATTTTTCTGTCATTTAAGGGTTGCGGGCCACAGGAAACTCCCTATAAT
>NZ_JAOWEQ010000010.1:0-259 GCF_030336505.1 Citrobacter sp. Cf116
TCTGGGCTTGCCCATTGGGGTGATATCGTAGACTTTCACATTCACCTCCAGATCCGTTGTTGCCAGGTTCTGTCCTGACGAGGAGGCTTAGATACTTCCGGCAAGAACGCGCTGATCGTCCAGTGAATAAAGTCATTATCCAGACTACGCTTGGTCTTAATCTGCTTTGCTTTATAGCGGGCTTCCAGTTCGTCAGCCTGCTCAGTGGTGAGTTGTGTATGTTGAAACCAGCTTTTCTTCATAACGCACCTCTGGATGC
>NZ_JAOWEQ010000011.1:0-337 GCF_030336505.1 Citrobacter sp. Cf116
GCATCCAGAGGTGCGTTATGAAGAAAAGCTGGTTTCAACATACACAACTCACCACTGAGCAGGCTGACGAACTGGAAGCCAGCTATAAAGCAAAGCAGATTAAGACCGAGCGTAGTCTGGATAATGACTTTATTCACTGGACGATCAGCGCGTTCTTGCCGGAAGCATCTAAGCCTCCTCGCCAGGACAGAACCTGGCAACAGCGGATCTGGAGGTGAATGTGAAAGTCTACGATATCACCCCAATGGGCAAGCCCCGAATGACGCGCGCTGACAAATGGAAAAAGCGCCCCGAGGTTCTGCGTTACCGGGCTTTCTGTGATGAAGTTCGTCTGCAG
>NZ_JAOWEQ010000012.1:0-303 GCF_030336505.1 Citrobacter sp. Cf116
TTTGGAGCGGGAAACGAGACTCGAACTCGCGACCCCGACCTTGGCAAGGTCGTGCTCTACCAACTGAGCTATTCCCGCATAATCTTCGTCTTTCGAACCGCTACTGCGTTGGCTGCCTTCATTCGCCTGAGTCACTTACTTCAGTAAGCTCCTAAGGACTCATTCAGTTGCCGCCTTGTCGCAATTCGAAATCCTGCGATTGGTGGTCTGTGCTTATAAGCACTTTCAAATTTTGGAGCGGGAAACGAGACTCGAACTCGCGACCCCGACCTTGGCAAGGTCGTGCTCTACCAACTGAGCTAT
>NZ_JAOWEQ010000013.1:0-227 GCF_030336505.1 Citrobacter sp. Cf116
CCATGCCGAACTCAGAAGTGAAACGCCGTAGCGCCGATGGTAGTGTGGGGTCTCCCCATGCGAGAGTAGGGAACTGCCAGACATCAAATAAAAACAAAAGGCTCAGTCGAAAGACCGGGCCTTTTGTTTTATCTGTTGTTTGTCGGCGAGCGCTCTCCTGAGGAGGACAAATCCGCCGGGAGCGGATTTGAACGTTGCGCAGCAACGGCCCGGAGGGTGGCGGGCAG
>NZ_JAOWEQ010000014.1:0-275 GCF_030336505.1 Citrobacter sp. Cf116
CAGAACCTGGCAACAACGGATCTGGAGGTGAATGTGAAAGTCTACGATATCACCCCAATGGGCAAGCCCAGAATGACGCGTGCTGACAAATGGAAAAAACGCCCCGAGGTTCTGCGTTACCGGGCTTTCTGTGATGAAGTTCGTCTGCGGGGTGTTGAGCTGCCGGAAAGCGGTTCACATGTCACCTTCATTCTGCCGATGCCAGCGAGCTGGAGCAAAAAGAAACGGGCTGAGTTCAACGGTAAACCACACCAGGCTAAACCTGATTTCGACAA
>NZ_JAOWEQ010000002.1:0-209 GCF_030336505.1 Citrobacter sp. Cf116
GGGGTTTGTCACGGGCCGTCAGCCCAGCGTTGGACCACGGTAGGTTTTCTGCGGCTGGTGCTCCAGCTCCAGTGTTTTCTGATACTCATGCTCCCTGTGCCGGAGCTCGATGGCATTCAGCTCCCGGACAAGCGGCGCAGCTGCTCGCTTAAACTCAGCACCTGCGTGCTCAAGTCCGACACGCGCTCGTTCAGCATCGCGTTCTCCCG
>NZ_JAOWEQ010000015.1:0-502 GCF_030336505.1 Citrobacter sp. Cf116
CGTAGGGGAACCTGCGGTTGGATCACCTCCTTACCTTAAAGAAACGTTCTTTGTAGTGCTCACACAGATTGTCTGATGAAAATTAGCAGTAAGAAAATCTCTGCAGGCTTGTAGCTCAGGTGGTTAGAGCGCACCCCTGATAAGGGTGAGGTCGGTGGTTCAAGTCCACTCAGGCCTACCAAATTCTTTCTGATACCGCGTTGTGAAACGACTCGCATACTTCAGTATGCTTCGCCGTTCCACGCCTTGTCTCAGCAGGAATTAAGGTGAATGAGATAACTACGATGGGGCTATAGCTCAGCTGGGAGAGCGCCTGCCTTGCACGCAGGAGGTCTGCGGTTCGATCCCGCATAGCTCCACCATCTTTACTGCAAAAACACAAGAAAACTTCAGAGTGTACCTGAAAAGGTTCACTGCGAAGTTTTGCTCTTTAAAAATCTGGATCAAGCTGAAAATTGAAACGACACACTGTGTCTGTTCTCCGTAATAAGAACAGATAAAT
>NZ_JAOWEQ010000016.1:0-205 GCF_030336505.1 Citrobacter sp. Cf116
AACACGCAGCAGGTTCAACGTTCCGCCAGCCTGGCGACAAGGGCAACGCAAGAGGATAAATCCATGATCGATTTCGCACGTAAACCAGTGCGGTGTCAGGCCGTACATCTAAATCGCATTGAAGTAATCATTCGACTGATTTGCTACATGCTCGCCCAGAAGGGCGACCCGTCTGCCGACCAACAGACTGCAGTTCGTTCATAAC